>JAEKKJ010000052.1 GCA_019510435.1 Caulobacterales bacterium
GGTGCGGATCGCTCGACGGCACCAGCACGGCATCGATGCCCCGGCTATGCATCGCCTCGCGCAGTCGGGCGATGCGGGCGCGGGCGGGGGAGGTGCGGGTGTCCATGGAAGTCTTTCGCGGTTGGCGGCGCCGCGGCGGCGGGTGTCGGGCCGGGCAGGGGGAGGGACGCCGTGGCCAGGCCTGGATGAGGCGGGGCGGCGACGTGCCGATCGGATTTCGCGATTTTAGGCGCCGGCCACCGTGGATGCCGGGCGTTCTTCCGCTTGGAAACCGAGGTTTTCGCGCTCGACGGCTGCTTGCCGCCGAGCGCGCCGCACGAAGCCGCGGCCTACTTGCGCGCCTCGAGCACCAGGTTGAACGGCGTCTCGGTGGCGCGGCGGAAGCGCTTGAAGCCGGCCTCGGCGAAGACGTGGGCCAGGCGCCGTTCGCCTGCCTGCGCCCCGAGGCCCAGCTTGACCTCCTGCGACAACGAGTTGGGCGTGCAGATGCAGGTCGACGCCGCGTAGAACATCCGCCCGACCGGGTTGATGTTGTCGTCCAGGTTGTCGTTGGCGAAGGGTTCGACCAGCAGCACGGTGCCGCCCGGCTTCAGGGCCTCGTGCGCGCGATGCGCTGCGCCTACCGGGTCGCCCATGTCGTGCAGGCAGTCGAAGAAGCACACCAGGTCGAAGTCGCCGCCGGGGAATTCGCGCGCGGTGGACTTGGCGAAGCTCACCCGCTCGGCCACCCCGGCTTCCTCGGCCCGCTTGCGGGCCTGGGCGATCGAGGGCTCGTGGAAATCGAAGCCGAGGAAGGTCGACTTCGGGAACGCCTGAGCCATGATCACGGACGACGCGCCGTGGCCGCAGCCAATGTCCGCGACCTTGGCGCCGCGTTCCAGCTTTTCGACCACGCCGTCGAGCGCGGGAAGCCACTCGCTGACCAGATGGGCGCGATAGCCCGGGCGGAAGAAGCGCTCGGTGCCGGAGAACAGGCACGGGTGGTGGTCGCCCCATGACAAGGCGCCGTCGCCGCGCATCGCGGCCACCAGCTTGTCCTTGTCCAGGTACATGCTGGACAGCACGGAGGCACCGCCCGCCACGTAGACCGGCGAGTCCTCGATCGCCAGCGCCATGGCCTGCTCCTCGGGCAGGCGGAAGCGCCCGTGGTCATGCTCGACGTAGCCGCTGGCTGCCTGGCCGCTGAGCCATTCGCGTACCAGGCGGGCGTTGCAGCCGGTGCGCTCCGCGAGCTGCTCGGGCGTCACGGCTTGGCCGTCGGCCATGGCCCGGTACAGGCCCAGCTCCTCGCCGAGGATCACGTTGGCCAGGATCGCCGCGCCGCCCATGTCGACGACCAGCTTGCCCATGAATTCGTTCAACTTGGCTTCGTCCATCTCATCACCCTCCGCGGGCT
>JAEKKJ010000001.1 GCA_019510435.1 Caulobacterales bacterium
ACCACGGCGCAGCCGGGATAGTCCTCGAGCGCGCTTTCCAGGGCGCCCAGGGTCTCGACGTCGAGGTCGTTGGTGGGTTCGTCGAGCATCAGGACGTTGCCGCCGCTGGCGAGGGTCTTGGCCAGGTGCACGCGGTTGCGTTCGCCGCCGGAAAGCAAACCCACCTTCTTCTGCTGGTCGCCGCCCTTGAAATTGAACGAGCCCACATAGGCGCGGCTGGGCACTTCGCGGGTCCCCACCTTCATCACGTCAAGGCCGCCGGAGATCTCCTCCCAGACGTTCTTGTTGGGATCGAGGCTGTCGCGGCTCTGGTCGACGTAGGCGAGCTTCACCGTGTCGCCCAGCTTCACGGCGCCCTGGTCCGCTGTCTCCTGGCCGGTGATGATCTTGAAGAGCGTCGACTTGCCGGCGCCGTTGGGCCCGATCACGCCGACGATGCCGCCGGGAGGAAGCTTGAACGACAGGTCGCGGAACAGCAGCTTGTCGCCGTACTCCTTCTCCAGCTTGTCCACCTCGATGACCACCTGGCCGAGACGCGGGCCCGGGGGAATCTGGATCTGGGCGAAGGTCTGCTTGGCGCGGTCGGCCTCGTTCTGCAGGTCCTCGAAGGCCGCCAGGCGCGCCTTGGACTTGCTGCGCCGCGCCGAGGGCGAGGAGCGCACCCAGGCCAGCTCGCGCTCGATCGCCCGCTTCTTGCCCGCCTCCTCGCGCTCTTCCTGCGCGATCCGCTTGGTCTTCTGCTCCAGCCAGGACGAGTAGTTGCCCTCGTAGGGCAGGCCCTTGCCGCGGTCGATTTCCAGCGTCCACTTGGTGACCTGGTCCAGGAAGTAGCGGTCGTGGGTGATCAGGATCACGCAGCCCGGGAAGCTCTCCAGATGGTGCTGCAGCCAGGCCACGCTCTCGGCATCCAGGTGGTTGGTGGGCTCGTCCAGCAGCATCATGTCGGGCTTGGAGAGCAGCAGGCGCGCCAGGGCCACGCGGCGGCGCTCGCCGCCCGACAGCTTGTCCACCGGCCAGTCGTTGGGCGGGCAGCGCAGGGCGTCCATCGCCATCTCGATGCGGCTGTCGATGTCCCAGAGGTCGCCGGCGTCCAGCTTCTCCTGGAGCGCGGTCATCTCCTCCATCAGCTCGTCGGTGTAGTCCTCGCCCAGCTTGGCGGCGACGGCGTTGTAGGCGTCGAAGATCTGCTTCTCTTCGCACCAGGCGATGACGTTGCCCCAGACGTCCAGCTTCTCGTCCAGCTGCGGCTCCTGCTCGAGGTAGCCGCGCTTGACGCCGTCGGCGGCGAAGGCCTCGCCGGAGTAGTCCTTGTCGATCCCCGCCATGATCTTCAGCAGGGTGGACTTGCCCGAGCCGTTCACCCCGACCACGCCGATCTTGGCATCCGGGTAGAACGACAGCCAGATGTTCTCGAAGAGCTTCTTCGGGGCGCCGGGGAAGGCCTTGGTCAGGCCCTGCATCTGGTAAATGTATTGCTGCGCCATGGGGCGTGCGGCTCGCTTCGCAGGAACGTGGGGGGAATTCGAGCCGGGGAGATAGCCGTGGCGCGCGCTGGGCGCAACGCGGCGGCGCAGGGTCAGCGGAAAGCTTTGGAAGAAAACGCGGGAGGGACGCGCGTCCGGCGCCGGCCGGGATAGGCCGCAACCCGGGGGCGCGACTGCCGGCGGCGGAGGCGCGCCCTCCCGCAAGGTGTCCCTGAGCTTGGCCGAGGCCACGCCGAGGGGAGGAACAGGAACTCAGTTGCGGGCGGTCTGGACCTGGACGGCCCCGTGGTTGCAGGCGCGCAGCTGGCCGTCGGTGAGCTCGCGCCCGTCCGAACGGTAGCTGGCGACCGGACCGATCACCGCCACCACCTTGCGGCACTCGCGCACCAGGCCATCGAGGTTGGTCTTGCTGGCCGCCGCGCCTGTGCAGGCCGCGCCGTCGCAGCGCCAGGCGACGCCGGCGATGTCGGCGCTTTTCGGCGCCGCGACCGGCGTGACCAGCTTGGCCTCGCCCTTGAATTGCGCCGTCTGGGCGACAGCGCCGCCCGCCACGAAAACCGCGCCTGCGGCGATCGCGCACAGCAATCTGAAACTTTGCATTTTCGTGATCCTTTGGGTAGAAAAGAGCACGACCGGTCGCTAAACTCAAAAGAGCACGATCGGTCACTTATTGTCAAGCGAGGGAGGCTTGGCCATTGTCTTCAGGGCTATCGCCGTCTGAATCACCGGCGTCCGAACCCTCGGCGTCTGGGCCCCTGCGCAAGGGCGACGCAACGCGGGCGCGGATCATCGACGCGGCCACCCGGCTGGCGGCGGCGCGCGGCCTGATGGCCGTCAGCCTGGGCGACGTGGCCGAGGCGGTCGGCCTCTCGAAGAGCGGGCTCTTCAAGCATTTCGACTCCAAGGAGGCGATGCACGAGGCCGTGGTGCAGATGGTGGTCGAGCGCTTCGTGAACTGGATCCTGGACGGCGCGGAGATCCAGCCGCCGGGCCGTTCGCGGCTTGAGGGCATCTTCGATCGCTGGCTTCACTGGGCCGAGACCGAGTGGGAGGAGACCGGCTGCCCGATCATGGCGCTGAGCGTCGAGCTCGACGACCAGCCGGGGCCGCTGAAGGACCTGCTGCAGGGCCGGCTGCGGGAGATGCGCCGCCGGCTGGTCAAGGAATTCCAGGCCCTGCGCAACCCCCCGCTCTCCGAGGCCGAGGCCCAGGCCGCCTATTTCCAGATGAAGAGCTTCCTGCTGGGCCAGTCTGACGCCCGGCGGATGATGGGCGACGCCGACACGCACCGCGCGGCTCAGGCCGCCTTCCAGTCGCTGCTGGATCGCACGATGCGCCCCCCGGCTCAGGAACCGCCGGCCCAGGAACCGCCGGCTTAGGAACCGCAGGCTATCTTTTGCGTAGTTCTCGCCTGAAGCCGCGAGCCTCGTGGCGACACGCGAAGGATGACGAGATGCACAAGGACCAAGCCAAGGGCGCGGCCAAGGACATCAAGGGCTCGGCCAAGGAAGGCCTCGGCAAGGCGATGGGCGATGATCGCATGGCCTCCGAAGGCGCCGCCGAGCGCGTCGAAGGCAAGGTGCAGAAGGGCGTCGGCTCCCTGAAGGACGCCGCCCGCGACGTGCTCAAGCACTGACCCAGACGGTCCGCGAAGGGCGCCGCGGCTCAGGCGGCGCCCCGGACTGACCAGGTTCTGCCGCCCGCGCTACAGCCAAGCGGCCGCTGGTCGCAGGCGCGGCCGCTTGGGTTGACGTTAACCGCTCCACGGCCAATCTCCGGCGTCCCCCGACGGTCCGGAGCTAGAATTTGGCCAATCTCGTCCGCCGCAGAGACCTCTTCCGCATGGGCGCCGCGGCCGGCGTCGCCGCCATCGCCGCCCCTATCGCCACCCCCGCCTGGGCCCAGGGCCTGGACCTGCAAGGTCCGCGGCGCGCGGTGCTGAACAACCTCCACACCGGCGACACCTTCAACGAGGTCTATTTCGCGAACGGCCGCTATCTGCCCGACGCCATGGCCGAGGCCACGCGCGTGATGCGCGACTGGCGCAACGGCCAGGAGCATTTCATCGACCCGCAGCTGTTCGACGCCCTGCACGCCATCAACGGCAAGCTGGAGACGCGCAGCCCGTTCCAGATCATCTCCGGCTACCGCTCGCCCCAGACCAACGCCATGCTGCACCAGCGCAGCCACCAGGTGGCCTCGGGCAGCCAGCACATGCTGGGCAAGGCCATCGACATCCGCGTCGAAGGCGTGGACCTGCGCCAGCTGCACCGGGCCGCCCTGGCCGTGGGCGCCGGCGGCGTCGGCTACTACCCGACCTCAAACTTCGTCCACGTGGACACCGGCCGCGTGCGGCAGTGGCAGGGGTCGTAGGCCGGGTCCCGCCGGCTGTGGCGCGTCAGCGCCGTTAGATTCGGTCCACGAACCACACGAAAAGCACGAACAGGCGGGCCGCCCCTCCACGGCGCGAGGACGTTTGCCCCGTTCGTGCTTTTCGTGTGGTTCGTGGACCAAATTACAGCGCCTGCGGCGCGCAGGGCCTTCGTCAGCCAGCCCGATCAGGTCGGCGGCGACTCCTTCGGCGCGTCGGGCTCGGTGGTCATGCCCGTGGCGGCGGCGTCTTCCTGCACCTGCAGTTCGCTCGGCGTGGGCGGCGGCTTGGCGGCCGGCGGCGCAGTCGGCGCGGGCGGAGCGTGGACGGCCGGAGGCGCCGGCGCGGGCCGGGCGACCGCGACGCTGACCTCGCCCTTCGGCGCCGGCGTCGAGTCGAAGTGCAGGGTCCGGCTGACGGCCAGGGCCACCAGCACCGCGGCGCAGGCCGCCGCGATCCAGAGCACGGTCTTCAGCATGGCGGGCCCCTCCTACGCCTTGGCCGCGGAGCTTAGCACGCCCGCCAGCTTCAGGAGGTCGCGATCCCAGCCGTAGGGGTCGGAGCGGAAGTGCATCTGGCCGTCCCCGCCGCCGAACGCCGTCCAGTACATGATGAAGACGGGCACCTTCTCCGGCAGGGGGACGCGCACGGTCTTGTCGCCCTCCAGCTGGGTGTCGATGGCGTCGGGGGTCCACTTGGTGTCGCCCTCCAGCAGCGCCTCGGCCAGGGCCCGCGGCTTCTCCAGGCGCACGCAGCCGTGGCTGGCCTGGCGGGCGAAGAGGTCGAAGCCGTGCTTGGCCGGCGTGTCGTGCAGGTAGACCGCGAACGGATTGTCGAAGTCGAACTTGAAGCGACCCAGCGAGCTGTCGTCGCCCGAGGCCTGCTGCAGGCGCGGCGCAGAGCCTTCCACCTTGATCACCCGATAGCCGTGGGCGGCCAGGTATCCGGGCTTGGCCCGCTCCTTGGGCCAGAGCTCCTTCTCGGCGATCCCGGCCGGCACGTTCCACGGCGGGTTGATGACGATGGAGTGGATGGCCGAGGCCAGCATCGGGGTCTCATCGCCCA
The DNA here is from genome assembly GCA_019510435.1 of Caulobacterales bacterium. GTDB lineage: Bacteria > Pseudomonadota > Alphaproteobacteria > Caulobacterales > Caulobacteraceae > Phenylobacterium. The sequence continues at coordinate 4,921 of JAEKKJ010000001.1, forward strand.
CCTTGCCCGAGACCGCCTTCATCGAGAGCAGCGGCTTGCCATCGCGGAACAGGGTGACGATGGCCGCGCCGGAGTTCACCTGGACGCGGGTGGCGGGCATGGCCTGGGGCAGCCAGCGCCAGCGCTCCATGTTGGCGATGATCTGCAGCACCCGCTCGCCCACCGGCTGGTTGAGGGCGTCCAGGGTGCTCTTGGCGACCACGCCGTCGGGCTTGAGGCCGAAGCGGACCTGAGCGCGCTGCACCGCGGCCTGCAGGGCGGCGTCGAAGACGGCCGGGCCCACGGCCACCACCTGCGGATCCTCGGCGGCGAGCCGGGCGCGCAGGGCGTTCACCCGCGGATCGTGCGAGCCCAGGGCCATGGGCTTGCCGTCGGGGATGGCCTTCCAGCCGCCGCCGGCGGCGATCTCGCGGTAGCGGGCGAGGCCCCGCTTCAGCGCCACATAGCCGGCGTAGCGCGGCGGCAGGCTGTCCAGCCACGGCTGCAGACGGTTCTCGGTGAGCGCCGCGGCCAGTTCGGGGCGCGGGTCGTAGGGCGCGGGGCGGAGGGCCCAGAGCTCCGGAAAGTCCCCGGGCTCCAGGCGGCCCACGCGCACGTCGTGGGCGTAGCGCAGGACGCCGTCCGCCAGCGCCGCCTGCTGCGCCCCGCTCAGCTGGCCGTCGGCCGGCAGGGTCTCGGGCAGGTAGGCCTTGGGCTGCAGACCTTGCTGGTCCGCCGCGCGCAGGACCCCGACCGCGGCCAGGGCCTCGGCCGGTGAGAAGGCGGGGATCTGGACCGCAGCCGCGGGTGGCGGCGGCGTGATGGTCTGGGGGGTCGCGGTTTGGGGCGTAATGGTCTGCGGCGCGGCGGCGGGCGAAGCCGGGGGCTGGGCCATCGCCAGGGCGGCCAGCGGCGCCGACGCCAAGGCGGCCGCGACCAGCAGCAGGCGCCGCCATTGTCCGCCGTCCCGGCCCGCGCGATCCATCAACCTACTCTCCACTCCAGGGCCGGCGGCGCCGGACCCTGCGACATTGCTACGCGCGCCGCACGACCGCGGATGAACGCAGAACCCCACGGTTCGACCTACAGTGGCCAACGCGCAACATTTGATGAGGCTGCGGGCGTAACCGCCAGATCACATTGACGGCGCTCAACCGCCCGCCGGCGGGTAGGCATGGCGAACGCCGTTGGGATCCTCGACCTCGCCATCCGCCACATAGCAGGGGCCGACGGGCGCCTTGCCGTGGCCGCCAGGAATATCGAGCACATAGGTCGGCTGGCAGAGGCCCGAGACGGCCCCCCGCAGCTCGCGCATCAGCGCCTGGCCCTCGGCGAGGCTGGTGCGAACATGACCGGTGCCGGGCGCGAGGTCCGCCTGGTGCAGGTAGTAGGGCTTGATACGCAGCTCCACGAACCGGCGGAACAGCGCCTCCAGCACGGCCGCCTCGTCGTTGATCCCCTTCAGCAGCACCGTCTGGCCGACCATGGGGATGCCGGCGTCGATGATGCGGGCGCAGGCCTCGACGGCTGCCGGCGCCAGCTCGTCGGCGTGGTTGGCGTGCAGGGCGAGCCAGGTGGTCTTGCCCGGGACCTTCAGGGCCTGGACCAGCTGCGGGGTGATGCGGCCAGGATCCACCACCGGCACGCGGCTGTGGAAGCGGATGATCTTCACGTGGGCGATCGCCGACAGGCGGGCCGTGATGTCGGCCAGCCGCCGCGGCGAGAGGATCAAGGGGTCGCCGCCGGTGACGATCACCTCCCAGATCTCCGGATGGGCCGCCACATAGCCCATGGCCGCGTCCAGCTGGGCCCCCGACAGGGGTCGCACGCCGTCGGGCCCCACCATCTCGCGGCGGAAGCAGAAGCGGCAGTAGACGGCGCAGGCGTGGTTGGCCTTCAGCAGCACCCGGTCGCGATAGCGGTGGACGATGCCCTCGACCGGGCTGAAGGCGTCGTCGCCGATGGGGTCCGCGCGCTCCTCCGGCGCCTGGACCAGCTCCGCGGCGGTGGGCAGGAACTGTCGGGCGACCGGCTCGCTATGCTGGACCAGCTCCGCCATGGCCGGCGTGATCGCCACGGCGTAGCGCGCGGCCACGGCCTCCAGCTCGGCCAGGCGCTCGGCAGGCGCGAGGCCGGCCGCCACCAGCTCGGCGGGACTGCGAAGGGTGCGGGCGGCGCTCATCAGGCGGCGCATATGGGCCGGAACGACCGGCCGCGCAATCTCAGGGCCGGGCGTGGAGCGGGCGCTGCGGAGTCTCAGGCGACGGGCGTCCAGAGCACCTGTTCGATCCGCGCTGCGCCGGTGGCCAGCATCACCAGGCGGTCGAAGCCCAGGGCGCCGCCGCTGGCCGGCGGCATCTGGGCCAACGCCGCCAGGAAGTCCTCGTCGATCGGATAGCGCTCGCCGTAGACCCGCGCCTTCTCGGCCATCTCGAGCTCGAAGCGGCGGCGCTGTTCATCGGGATCGGTGAGCTCGCCGAAGCAATTGGCCAGCTCCACGCCGCAGGCATAGAGCTCGAAGCGTTCGGCCACCCGGCGGTCGCCCGGCTTCGGCCGCGCCAGGGCCGCTTCCGAGGCCGGGTATTCGCAGAGGATCGTGGGTCGGCCGTGGCCCAGGTTCGGCTCGACCTTCTCGACGATCACCCGGCTGAAGATGTCGGACCAGCCGTCGTCGGCGGCGACCCGCACGCCGGCGCTTCGGGCGCTTGCGGCCAGGGCCTCGCGGTCGTCCAGCACGCTGAGGAGGCCGATGTCGGCGTAGCGGTCGAAGGCCTCGGCCACCGTCAGCCGCTCGGGCTCGAGGAACGGATCGGCCTCGCGCCCGTGGAAGCTGAGCACCGCCGCCTGCGCCGCCTCGGCCGCCGTCGCCAGCAGCGCTGCGCAGTCCACCATGATCGCCTGGTAGGGCTCGTTGGCCCGGTACCACTCCAGCATCGTGAACTCGGGATGGTGCAGCGGCCCGCGCTCGCGGTTGCGCCATACCTTGCCCAGCGAGAAGATCTCCCGCTCGCCCGAGGCCAGCAGCTTCTTGCAGGCGAATTCCGGCGAGGTGTGCAGGTACATCGCCGTCGGCTGGCCGTCGGTCGTGAGGGCGGTGGTGGAAAAGGCGTGCAGATGCGCCTCGTTGCCGGGCGAGACCTGCAGCGCGGCGGTCTCCACCTCGGTGAACCCCTGCGTCTCGAACCAGTCGCGCGCCGCCCGGGTGATCCGGTTGCGGCCTTTCAGGAACGGCAGGCGGTCCGGTCGCCGCCGCGGGTCCCACCAGGGTGTTTCGGTTATGCTGCTCACGGGCTGCGACGCGTGGGGGGCTGGAGATTTCAGCGTCAATCGCTATAGGGGCGCCACAAAGAATTCATCAGCGGAATCGCGCAACGCGAATCCGCCGCATCACCGAGGTTCCATTGAAAGTCTCCGCCAGCTCGCTGCGCAAGGGCGCGGTCGTCGATCTCGAAGGCAAGCTCTACGTCGTGCTCAGCGCCGAAAACATCCACCCCGGCAAGGGCACGCCCGTGACCCAGCTGAACATGCGGCGCATCTCCGACGGGGTGAAGATCTCCGAGCGCTACCGCACCACCGAGACCGTGGAGCGCGCGATCGTCGACGACCGCGACTACACCTTCCTCTACCAGGACGGCGAAGGGTTCCACTTCATGAACCCGGAATCGTACGAGCAGCTGGTGGCCTCGCCCGACATCATCGGCGACGCGGCGCCCTATCTGACCGACGGCTGCACCGTGAAGCTCTCCACCCACGACGGCGTGGCGATCGCCATCGAGCTGCCGCGCCTGGCCACCTTCGAGGTGGTGGAGACCGAGCCCTCGGTGAAGGGCCAGACGGCCTCTTCGTCCTACAAGCCCGCCCTGCTCTCCAACGGCGTGCGGGTGATGATCCCGCCGTACATCGGCGTGGGCACCAAGATCGTGGTGCTGACCGAGGACGGCACCTACCAGGAACGCGCCAAGGACTAGGGCTCGACCTCAACCTGCGCGGGCGCCCTGCGCCGGTAAGACGAGTGGCCCTGGCGCGCGGCGGGGCCGGCGCCTAAACACTGGACGCTCCGGTTTGGGAGCGCCCATGTCCAAGATCCGCGGCCTTGCCCGCCTGCTGTCGCTTGCCGCCCTCCTGCTCGTCGCTTCGGCGGCGCAGGCCGCGCCGCGCCCGACGCTCGCGGAGCCCGCGCTCTCGCCCGACGGCGCGGAGATCGCGTTCGTCTCCGGCGGCGACATCTGGACCGTTCCGGCCGCCGGCGGCGTCGCGAGCCTGCTGGTCACCGACCCGGCCACCGAGGGTCGGCCGCTCTACTCGCCCGACGGCAAGGAACTGGCGTTCACGTCGACGCGCAACGGCTCGGCGAACATCTATGTGCTAACCCTGGCGACGGGAGCCCTGCGCCGCATCACCTGGTCCGACGCCAACGAACAGCTCGACGGCTGGTCGCGCGACGGCAAGTGGCTCTACTTCTCCTCCGCGGCCAATGACGTGGGCCGCCAGAACGACGTCTTCCGCGTGGCGACCACGGGCGGGACCCCGCTGGAGGTGAGCCGCGAGCGCTATCTCAACGAGTTCAACAGCGCCCCCTCCCCCGACGGCCAGAGCCTGGCCCTGATGGCCAAGGGCATCTCCTCGACCCAGTGGTGGCGCAATGGCCACGCGCACATCGACGAGGCCGAGCTGTGGCTGAAGGGCCTGGCCGCCGGCGCGCCTTATCGCAAGCTGCTGGCCGGCCCCGCAAAGCGGCTGTGGCCGATGTGGCGGCCGGACGGCAAGGCGCTCTACTTCATGAGCGACGACGGCGGGGCGGAGAACATCTGGCGCCTGGGGCTGGAGCCCGGGGCCAGGCCGCAGCCGGTGACCAAGTTCACCGCAGGCCGGGTGCTCTTCCCGTCGATCGCCTACGACGGCCGCGCGATCGTCTTCGAGCGCGAGTTCCAGGTCTGGAAGCTGGACCTGGCGACCGGGACGGCGGCGCCGGTTCCGGTCCAGCTGCGCGGGGCCCCGTCGGCGGCGGGCGAGCGGCGGGTCACCGAGACCACTTTCCGCGACATGGCGGTCTCGCCCGACGGCAAGAAGCTGGCGCTGATCGCGCACGGCGAGGTGTTCGCCGCCCCGGCCAAGGATGGCGGCCCCGCCCAGCGGATCACCGACACCCCCGGGGCGGAGAGCGATCTCGCCTGGTCGCCGGACAGCCGCAAGCTGGCGTTCGTCTCCGAGCGCGGCCGCCAGACCCAGCTGATGGAGTACGACTTCGTCACCCAGACCTCGCGGCCCCTGGCGGACGCCGCTCTGCTGGACGCCGCCCCGGTCTATTCGCCGGACGGCAAGATGCTGGCCTATGTGCGCGGCGCGCGGGAGCTGCACGTGCTGACCCTGGCCGAGGGGACGAAGGCCGGCCGCGACACCGTGCTCTACAGCGGGGCGCTGGATCGCAGCGAGGGCGCGCGGGTGGCCTGGTCGCCCGACAGCCGCTGGCTGGCCTTCCCGGTCACCGACCGCCGCTCGTTCCGCAACGTCTGGGTGGCCCCGGTGGCCGGCGGCGAAGCGAAGCCGGTGAGCTTCCTGGCCAACGGCCAGACCGCCGACCAGATCGCCTGGTCCCCGGATGGCAAGTACCTGCTGTTCGAGACGTCCCAGCGCAGCGAAGACTCGCACATCGTTCGTGTCGACCTCTTGCCGCACACGCCCAAGTACCGCGAGGACGCCTTCCGCGACCTCTTCAAGGCCCAGCCCGGCCAGCCGCCGGCCAAGCCGGACGTCAAGGACAAGGCCGAGCCCAAGGCTGAGCCCAAGACCGGCCCGGCCGGCGACGATCCCAAGCCGGTCGAGGAGGCGGACGCCGCGGCGACGGCCCCGAAGTCCGACGAGGCGCCGAAGCCGAAGGCCAAGGTCGAGCCGGTGCGCATCGTCTTCGAAGGCATCCGCGAGCGTGCCAGCTTCCTGCCGCTGGGCGCCTCGGTGGACCGTCCGGTCATCACCGCGGACGGCAAGTTCCTGGTCTACCGGGCCGAGCTGGCCGGCCAGACCAACCTCTTCAGCTACAGCCTGGACGAACTGGCCGTGGAGCCGCCGGCGCCGCAGCAGATCACCGGCGGCAAGCGGCCCAAGCGCGACTTCCTGGTCACCGCCGATTCCAAACAGGTCTACTACCTGGACGGCGGGCGGGTGACGGTGACCACCATCGACACGCCGCGGCCCAAGGCCATCGAGGTGGCGGCCGACATGGCCATCCGCTTCGACGCCGAGAAACAGGTCGTGTTCGACGAGGCCTGGTCGACCCTGGACCGATTGTTCTTCGACCCGAAGTTCCACGGCCAGGACTGGACCGCCCTGCGCGAGCGGTTCGAGCCCTACGCCCAGGGCGCCCAGACGCCGGACGAGCTGCGCCGGGTGATCAACCTGATGATCGGCGAGCTGAACGCCTCGCACTCCGGCATCAACCCGCCGACCGAGGGCTACGGCTCACGCCCGCCGCCGCGAGTGGGCGAGCTGGGCCTGCGCTTCGACCGCGAGGCCTATGAGGCCGGCAAGGGCCTGGTGGTGCGCGAGGTGGTGGCCCTCGGGCCGGCCGCCGTCGAGGGCACGATCAAGCCGGGCGATGTCCTGCTGGCGGTCGACGGCAAGCCGGTCGGCCCGGGCGTGAACCTGGACCAGCAGCTACAGGATCGGGCCGGGCGACGCACGGTGCTGAGCGTCTCCACCGGCGGCGCGACCCGCGAGGCGGTGGTGCGCCCGGTCCTGCCGACCGTCGAGCAAGGGCTCTACTACCGCCAGTGGGTCAACGACCGGCGGGCCTATGTGGAGAAGGTCAGCGGCGGGCGGCTGGGCTACGTCCACCTGCTGGACATGAGTTCCGACAGCCTGAACCAGCTCTACCTCGACCTCGACGCCCAGAACCAGGCCAAGGACGGCGTGGTCATCGACGTGCGCAACAACAACGGCGGCTTCGTGAACGGCTATGTGCTGGACGTGTTCGCGCGGAAGAACTTCCTGACCATGACGCCGCGCGGCCTCTTCGCCCTGCCCAGCCGCCAGAGCCTGGGACAACGGGCGCTGGGCCTGCCGACGGTGCTGGTGACCAACGAGTCCTCCCTGTCCGACGCCGAGGACTTCACCGAGGGTTACCGCACCCTGGGCCTGGGCAAGGTGGTGGGCGCGCCCACCGCCGGGTGGATCATCTACACCGGCGGCCGCCAGCTGATCGACGGCTCCACCGTGCGCACGCCCTTCATCCGCATCCAGGGCGCCCACGGCGACGACCTGGAGATGAACCCGCGGCCGGTGGACGTGCTGGTGGAGCGGCGCCTGGGCGAGAGCCTGGCGGGCCAGGACAGCCAGCTGGACGCGGCCGTGGCGGAGCTGCTGAAGCAGCTGGGGCCGAAGCAGTAGAGGGGCAGAGGCCGCGCCACCGCTTCTGAAAAACCAGCGCCCCCTCCACCACTTCGTGGTCCCCCTCCCCCGCAAGCGGGGGAGGAACTGGAGAGGTCGAGCCAGGCAGTTCCTCCCCGTACCAACGGGGGAGGGGGACCGCGAAGTGGTGGAGTGGGCGCTGGGCCACGCTCGGCCTCGACCGTCTGCAGACGGGGTGCTCGCCCTCGTCGCCGGCGCGCACGCCCAGGCGATCAGCCCCTACGCCTCGGCCGGCGAGCAGCAGGCCGCCATGGCGGACGGCAAGGTCACCGCCGAGCAGCTGGTGCGCGCCTACCTGGAGCGGATCGAGCGCATCGACCGCGCGGGGCCGAAGCTGAACGCCGTCATCGCGCTGAACCCCCATGCCCTGGCCGACGCGCGCAAGCTGGACGCCGAGCGCAAGGCCGGCCGCGTCCGCGGCCCGCTGCATGGCGTGCCGGTGCTGCTGAAGGACAACATCGAGTCCGCCGACGGCACGGCGACGACCGCCGGCTCCCTGGCGCTGGCGGCCAATGTCACCGGCCGCGACGCGACGATCGTGCGGCGGCTGACGGACGCCGGCGCGGTGATCCTCGGCAAGGCCAACCTGTCGGAATGGGCCAACTTCCGCTCGACCCATTCGATCAGCGGCTGGAGCGCGGTGGGCGGGCTGGTGCGCAACCCCTATGGCCTGGACCGGTCGGCCTGCGGCTCCAGCGCGGGATCCGGCGCGGCGGTGGCGGCCGGGCTCACGGCCCTGGCCATCGGCACCGAGACCGACGGCTCGGTGACCTGCCCCGCGGCGCTGAACGGGGTGGTGGGGCTGAAGCCGACCCTGGGCCTGGTGTCGCGGACCTATGTCGTGCCGCTCTCGGGCGAGCAGGACACGCCCGGGCCGATGACCCGGACGGTGGCCGACGCCGCGGCCTTGCTCGGCGCCATCGCCGGCTCGGACCCGCTGGACCCCGCGACCAAGGAGGCCGACGCGCACAAGGCGGACTACCTCGCCGCCCTGAACCCCGAGGGGCTGAAGGGCGCGCGCCTGGGCTACCTCAACCCCAACAAGGGCCGCTCGACGGCCGCGGACGCGGTGTTCGAGGCCGCGCTGAAGGTGCTGCGCGACCAGGGCGCAGTGCTGGTCGAGGTCAAGGGGCCAGACGAGGCGACCCAGGCCAAGATCGGCGAGCTGGAGGGCGACTGCCTGCGCACCGAGTTCAAGGCCGCCATCGACGCCTACCTGGCCTCGACGCCCGCGGCCGTGAAGGCCCGGACCCTCGAGGACCTGATCGCCTTCGACAAGTCCGAGCCGCGGGAGCTGGCCCTGTTCGGCCAGGAGATCTTCGAGGACGCCGCCAAGAAGCCGCCCGTCACCGACCCCGGCTACCTGGCCAAGCGGGCCCAGGCTCGGTCCATGGCGCGCGCGGCGCTGGACAAGATCCTCGGCGAGAACCGGCTGGACGCCATCGTCGCCCCGGGCGGCGGCCCGACCGGCATCGTCGACCCGGTGAACGGCACGCGCATCGCCGGCGCCCCCTCCGGCCTGCCGGCGGTGTCCGGCTATCCGCACCTGGTCGTGCCCGCGGGCTATGTCAGCGGCCTGCCGGTGGCGCTCTCGTTCGTCGGACCGGCCTGGTCGGAGGCCAGGCTGCTGGGCCTCGGCTTCGCCTTCGAACAGGCGACCCACGCCCGTCGCGAGCCGGAGTTCCTGCCGAGCGTGGCGGTCCGGCCGGAGATCGCGCGGGCCTACGATCCGCGCTGAGCGGCCCAGTCGATCGCCGAAAGCTTGGGGATCAGCAGCAGCCAGCAGGGCACGCCGACCAGCGCCACCACGGCCGAGACGGCGAAGGCATTGTCGAAGCTGCCGGTGCGGTCGACGATCACGCCGGTGATCAGCGGCCCGACGATGCCCGCGATGTTGCCGAACATGTTCTGCAGCCCGATCCACTTGCCGCTGGCGTGGGGTCCCGCCAGGGTTTGGCCGATGCTGTAGAGGCTGCCGGCGCAGAACCCCAGGCCCAGGCCCGCCACGCACAGCGCGGCCACCGTCACCTGCGGTCCGCCCAGCACGCAGACCAGGAGGCTGGCGGCCACGATCACGTGGCTGGCGACCGCCCAGCCCTTGCGCACCGCGCCCACCGCCGCGCCGCGGCCGATCATCCGGTCGGCCAGCCAGCCCATGCCGAGGCAGCTGGCGGCATAGACCAGGTAGACCAGGCCCCCCACCTTCGCCATCTCGCCCATGGAGAAGCCCTGGGTCTTCACCAGGTACACGGGCAGCCAGGTGACGACGAAATAGAACGAGTAGTTGTTGGCGAAATGCCCCGCCCCTGCGCCCCACATCTCCGGCCGGCGGAGCATGGCCAGGTACGGCGGCGGCTCGGCGTGGTCCGTGGGGCGCCCGACCGGCGCGGAGCGCGCCACCATCAGCCAGGGGACCAGCCACAGCAGCGAGGCCGCTCCGAACAGCAGGAACGCCGGCCGCCAGCCGACCTGGGCCATCAGCATCCCGCCGACGAAGGTGCCGAAGGCGGGGCCCAGGGCCGTGCCGGCGCAGACAAGCCCGTTGGCCGCGCCCATGCGATGCTGCGGCAGGTAGGCGCCGATCAGCTTGGACGAGCAGGGGAAGACCGCGGTCTCGCCCAGCCCCAGCACCAGGCGCAGCGCCAGCAGGGCCGTAAAGCCGGTCACCAGGCCCGTGGTGAAGGTCGCCAGCGACCAGACGGCGAGGCCCGCGGCGAGGGTGCGGTAGGCGTTGAACCGCTCCGCCATCCAGCCGGCCAGGAGCTGGCCCGGCGTGTAGGTCCAGAAGAAGGCCGAGACGATCAGCCCGAACGAACTGGCCGACAGGTGCAGCTCGTCCTTGATCAGGGGGCCGGCCGTGGCGAGGTTGCCGCGGTCGACGTAGTTGATGAAGACGGCCAGGGCCAGCAGCGGCACGACCGCGTTGCTGAGCTTCGCCCGCGGCGGCGCGAGGCCCACCGTGACTGCGGTCATGCGGCCCTCCCATGGGCTCGGCCTCTGCGGGCCGTCGGGGCCGTCTCCGGCATGGCCAGGACGGACGCCAGCACCATGGCGCCGCCTGCGGCCAGATAAAAGGCCGGCGCGAGCGGGCTGCCGGTCAGCTGCGTCAGCCAGGCCACCATGAACTGGGCCGAGCCGCCCAGGGCGCACATCCCCAGCGCATAGGTCAGGCCCAGGCCGCCGCTGCGCACCCGCTGAGGCATGGCCTCGGTCACGGCCACCAGCGCCGCCACGCTGCCCAGGTTGTTGGCCGCCGCCAGCAGTCCGGCCAGGCCCAGCAGCACTCCGGCGGTGCGATGTTGTTCGATAAGCACGTAGGCCGGGATGGCCGCCGCCACCAGCACCGCCATCGGCCAGATCATCACGGCGCGGCGGCCGTAGCGATCGGAGAGCCAGCCGCCGATCGGGTCGAACACCACCCCGGCGAGGCCGACGACCGTGGTCGCCGCAAAGCCCAGGCTGCGGGCCATGTGCAGGGTCTCGGTGGCGTAGGTCGTGAAATAGGTCAGGACGTAGCTGATCAGCCCGCCGCAGCCGATGATCAGGAACCCCAGCACATAGAGCCGCCGCAGCGGCATCAGGGGCGCGGGCTCGGCCGTCGGCACGGCGCCAACCGCCGCGGGCGCCTCCAGCGTCTCCGGCAGGCTGTTGCGCAGCCACAGGCCCACCGGCACGATCAGCATCCCGGCGGCGAACACCAGCCGCCAGCCCCAGGCGTCCAGCTGCGTCTCGGAGAGGTGGGTGGCGAGGAACAGGCCCAGCAGGCTCGCGACCATGCCGGAGGCGTCCTGGCTCATGAACTGCAGGGAGACGTAGAAGCCGCGCCGCGCGGCGGGCGCCGCCTCCACCAGATAGGCGGTGCTGGCGCCCAACTCGCCGCCGAGCGCAAAGCCCTGCACCAGCCGGAACGTGACCGCCAGCGCCGGCGCGAACATGCCGATCCGGGCAAAGGGCGGCGTCAGCGCCAGGCCCAGCATCGCCAGGCCCATCAGGCCGAAGGAGAGCAGCATGGCGGGGCGTCGCCCGCGCCGGTCGGCGATCCGCCCGATCACCAGCGCCCCGACCGGGCGCATCAGGAAGCCGACGCCGAAGGTGGCCAGCGAGGCCAGCAGCTGGGCGCCCGCCTGGCCCGCCGGGAACAGCGTTCGGCCGATCTGGGCGGCGAAATAGGCGTAGGCGAGGAAGTCGTAGAAGGCGAGGCCGTTGCCGGTGACCACCGCCAGGACATGGCGGGGCGCCGGCGCCATGCGCGCCCGCCCCGCCACCTGGTCCGCATCGATCGTCAGGTCGACCATCGACGCGAGGTCCCGGCTACTTGCCCATCATCACCAGTTCGCGCGCGGTGAGCCCGCCACGCAGGACGCGGATCTCCTCGCGCTTCACCGCGGCCTGGTTGCTCTTCACGACCGAGCCGAAGGCGGTGGACGTATCCTTGTCGAGCTCGTTCAGGGACCGGTCGAAGACGGCCATGTTCTTGAACTCGATGAGCAGGATCACGTCCGGCTCATGTTCGCGCTGCCCGTCCACCTGGAGCACGTGGTAGGCCAGGATGTCGCCACGCTTCTTGCCGGCTTCCTGCAGCGCCCGGTAGGGCCCGTTCAGATAGGCCATGTATTCGTCGAACATGCCGGGCTTGGTCTCGACGTAGCCGATCGTCCAGACCGGCCCGTTGTCGTAGGTGCGTTCCGCCGTCTGCGCCTGGGCCACGCCGCCCGCGCAGCCGAGCGCCATCGCCGCGGCCAGAGCCGCGCCTGCAAGGATCTTCATTGTCGGTAACCCCCGATGTGGCCGCGGTGCGCGGCCTTGGATGGACGCTAGTCAGCGACCCCCGATAGGCCAACTGTACATATTTGATCATCAGGACCACCGCCCGCCGCCAGCGCCGCCTGGCCGGCGGCGGCCAGGATGTGCGCCAGCTGGGCCGTGAACAGCATCCGCATCTGGTCCCGGCCCGCGTCGCTGAACCAGATCGCGCCATCCGGCGCGAGGCCGCCCAGGCCATGCTGCTCGGCGTCCTGGAAGATGCGCTTGATGTGGACGCGCGAGACGTCGAACCGCTTGGAGAGCGCCGAGATCGAGATCCGCCCGTAGCGCGCCAGGGCGAAATCGGCGGGGTCGTCGCCGGCGGCGATCAGGGTCCAGAGGATCTGGGTGCCCGCATAGGGGTGTTGGAAGACCCGCAGGAAGGGTGGTGGCTCGCCCCAGCCAACCGTGGCGTCGAGCAGGACGCCGGCGTGGACGCGCCCGAACGCCTCCACCGCCCCCGGCCGCGCCAGCAGCGCCGCGACGCCGGGCTCCACCGCCGCCGCCGCCTCCAGCGCCGCGCGCAGCTGCAGGGCCCACGCTGTCCGGAAGGCCGGCGTAAGGGCGTAGGCGGTCCGTCGGCCCGCCCGCGGCAGCTGCTGCACATAGCCCACGTGCTCGAGGAACTGCAGCACCGCCCGCGCCCGCCCGGGACTCAGGAGGCCGGACTTCGCGCACGCCTCTTTCAGGCGCGGCAGGGTGAGTTCGCCGGTCTCGTGCAGCAGGAAGGCCAGCATCGCGGCGACGTAGCGCCCGGCGTCCTTCAGCACCTCCGCCAGCTGGAGGTCGCGCGCGAAGAGATCCAGCATGCCCGTCGCCAGTGCGCGGACCGCAAGGGTGCGCGACGGATGGCCGTGCACCCGCGCAAACGCTGCGCCCATGTCCTGCCCGGGCCCAGCCCACCAGGCCAGGCCGTCGACCGTGTCGGTTCCGTCCATGCCGCCCCCGACGCGGGCGCCAAAGAGGCGCCCAGAACCCAGGCGTACGCGGCTGGTGCGGGCGCGCAAGCAACCCGCGGTCGCCACTGATCAAAATAGTACAGTTGCCTTGCGCCGCGACCGACGCTGCTTTCACGTGGGTTCGCAGCTTCGGGGGTGCGCATGCGACGCGAGCGGCGACGACCAGTAGGCGCGACCCCCGCGATCTGTCGGCCCGCGCCGGACCTGCAGCGATGACGGCCGGTCCCGCCGAGGCGCTCGAAGCCGGCCCCGCCGCCGAAGTCCTGAGCCCTCCGGGACAACTCTCCGGTCGCGAGCGGCTGCGGCTGTTCGTCTACGGCGGGGTGCTGCTGACCCTGCTGCAGTTCGCGGCGCCGTACGAGGGCCTGATCGGGCTGCCGGTGGTGTTCTTCCTGAAGAACAAGCTGCACATGTCCGCGCACGGCGTGGCAATGTTCAACCTGGTCGCCTCGATCCCGCTGTTCGTCGGCTTCCTGTTCGGCTTCCTGCGCGACACCTGGAGCCCCTTCGGCCGGGGCGACCGGGCCCATGTGGTGATGTTCAGCCTGGCGACGGCGGCGGCCTACGGCGCGATGGTGGCGCTGAAGCCCACCTACGGCGTGCTGCTGGGCGGGGTCCTGCTGGCGACGGTGGCGATCCAGATGGTCTGGAGCGCCGGCCGTGGCGCGAGCTCGGCGGTCGGCCAGCAGGAGGCCCTGACCGGCCTCGTCAGCGTGATCGGCAACCTCGCCGTCATGATCCCCCTGCTGGTGGCCTACTTCCTGGGCGGGGCGCTCAGCGACTATCTCGAGGGGCGCAACGCGGTGGCGGCCGCGCGGACCCTGTTCGCCGTGGGCGGGGGGATCATGCTGGTGGTGGCGGTGCTGGGCGCATGGGGCCCGCGCCGGCTCCTGGACCACCATCACGCCCAGGCGCGCAGCCACACCCTGGCCGGCGACGTCGGGCGCCTGCTGCGCCATCGGCCGCTCTATCCGATCATGGTCATCCAGCTGATGTGGCAGTTCGCCCCCGCCACGGGCGCGGTGCTGCAGTTCCACCTCGCCAACGACCTGCACGCCACCGACAGCCAGGTCGGCGCCTGGTTCGGCATCTTCATGGGCTCGTTCACCCCGGTGGTGCTGGCCTATGCGTGGCTGTGCCGACGGGTGAAGCTGGACACCCTGCTCTGGGTGGGCACGGTCCTGGCGGTGGCCCAGATGACGCCGCTGCTGTTCGCGCGCACGCCTGCCGAGGCCCTGGTGGCGGCGGCGGTGATGGGCATGGTCGGCGGCCTGGCCCAGGCGGCCTACACCGACCTCGCCATCCGCGCCTGCCCGCCGGGGCTGCAGGGCACGATGATGATGATGTTCATCGCCATGTACTACGTCTCCCTGCGCTTCGGGGACCTGCTGGGCGCCTACCTCTACGACAAGCAGGGCGGCTTCCACGCTGCGCTCTACCTGGCCATCGCCGTCTACGCCCTGATCCTGCCGATGCTGCTGCTGGTGCCCAAGCGCCTCCGGGCGACCGTCGACGGACAGGCGATCGCAGCCTAGGCCCAGGCGCTGCAACCGCGGCCGCGCCCGCGGGTTATCGGCCAGCCCGTTCGCATCCGCGGGGAGACCGTCCATGGCGCCGAGCTTTTTGCACGAGGGACACAGCCAGGCCTTGAAAGCGCCGCCTTGACCGATGACATCCGCGTTTGGGCCGATAGTATGCCCGCGCTACGAGTAAGGCGTCTGGCGAGTCCGGTACGGGACCGGCGGCTGGTCGGCGTCAAGTCCATGGGCGGGTCGTCCCACGCGGGACGGCCTCACCAAGGGCCCGAGCGCCTCCACCTCGGGCGCTTCCACCAGGGGAAGGACGGGACCACTGGCCAGGCTTTGGAAACGACCAGCGCCCCGCCACGCGACCGTGCGGGCCCTGAAGGCCAAGATCCGCAGGCCGGAGTCTTCGGCCGAGCTGTTCAACGCCGCTGCTGACAGCATCATCGCACGGAGGATGGGCCGCGTGCACGACGCCACCGCCGCCAAGTACGCCAGCATGATCCGGCTCGAATCGATCGCGCCGGGCCCGGTTCCCGAGGCCGCCGAGGCGTTCCACCTCGTCGACACCACCATGATGTACGCGCCGAAGTCCGGCGGCGTGAAACGCTACCTCACCGCCAAGCGGGCCTGGCTGGCGCGCCGGCGGCCGGACATCCGCCACACCCTGGTGGTGCCGGGCGCGCGGACCCAGTCCGAGGCGGACGGCCTGGTGACGGTGGCCGCCACGCGCCTGCCGTTCGGCAACGGCTACCGGATGCCCGCCAGCCTGACCAAGTGGGAGACGGTGCTGCGCGTGCTGGAGCCCGACGTGATCGAGGCGGGCGACGTGTTCGTGCCCGGCCATGCGGCGCTCTATGCCGGCGACGCCCTGGGCGTGCCGGTGGTTGGCTTCTGCCACACCGACGCGGCGGCGCTGGCGGCGCTGCACTTCGGCGAATGGGCCGAGGCGCCGACCTTCAACTTCTGGGCCCAGGCCTACCAGCGCTTCGACCACGTGGTCGCGCCCAGCAAGCACTCGGCCCAGCGGCTGGCCGACGCCGGCGTGCACCGGGTCTCCATCCTGCATCTCGGCGTCGACACCCAGGTGTTCAATCCCGCCCGCGGCGACCGTGAGCGGCTGCTGCGCAAGCTGGGCCTGCCCTCGCACACCCGCCTGCTGGTGTTCGCCGGCCGCCCGGCGCGGGAGAAGAACCTGGACGCCATGGTGGCGGCGGTGGAGAAGCTGGGCGACCCCTACCGGCTGCTGCTGGTGGGCGCCGGCCGCGACACCTACTATTCGCCGCGGGCGATCGGCCTCGACTTCGAGCGCGACCCGGCCCGGCTGGCGGCCATCCTCGCCTCGTGCGACGCGGCCCTGCACGCCAACGACAACGAGATCTTCGGCCTCTTCGTGCTGGAGGCCATGGCCGCCGGCCTGCCGGTGATCGGGCCCGACCGCGGCGGCGTGGGCGAGCTGATCGACCTCTCGGTCGGCCAGCCGGCGAACGGTGTCGACCCGGCCAGCCTCGCGGCGGCCATCGAGGCCCTCTTCGCCCGTGACGTGCCGGAGATCGCCCGCGCCGCGCGCCGTCGGGCCGAGACGCGACACGGCTGGGACACCACCTTCGAGGCCCTGACCCGGCTCTACCGCCAGCTGATCGACAACCGCACCCGCCCGCCGCTGGCGCTGACCGCCTAGACCAGCACCGCCTCGGGCCGGCCTTCGCCCAGCGCGGCATAGGCCGCTTCCAGGGCCGCGCGATAGGCCGGCGCCGTGGCGAGTCCGCCCTCGAACATGCCCGCGAGCCCCAGGAACCGGCCAACGTCGGCAGCCGGATCGCCGCTGCAGGCGCCGCCCAGGTCGGCGAGCTCGTCCGCCCGCGGATCGACGATCGCGGCGCCCACGTGCGCCTGGCGGCGGACGAACTGCATCCAGGCCGCCACGCCCACCGCCAGCCGCGCCACCGGACGCCCCGCTGCGAGCGCCTCACGGGTCGCCGCCAGCAGGCGGATGGGCAGCTTCTGGGAGCCGTCGCCCGCGATCTGGGCCAGGCGGTGCACGATGGCGGGATTGCGGAACCGCCCCAGCACGTCGCCCACATAGGCCTGGAGGTCGAGCCCGGGGGTCGGCTCCAGGCTGGCGGCCAGGTCCTCCCGCGCCAGCCGCTCGACGAAGCCGGCGAGGATCGGGGCGGACATGGCCTCGAACACGCTCTCGCAGCCCAGGGCCAGGCCCACATAGGCCAGCGTCGAGTGCGAGCCGTTCAGCAGGCGCAGCTTGGCCCGTTCGAAGCCGGCCACGTCGCCGGTGAGGGTGACGCCGGCGCCGGCGAAGACACCGCTCAGGGGCCCCAGTTCGTCGGCCACCACCCACTGGGTGAACCGCTCGCGCTGGATCGGCCAGGCGTCGACCAGGCCCAGCCGCGCTGCCGCCTCGGCCCGCAGGACGTCGTCGGTGGCGGGGGTGATGGAATCGACCATGCTGTCGGGGAAACTCACCTCGCCGGCGATCCAGGCCGCCAGATCCGTCTCGCCCCGCGCCTGCGCCAGCCGCAGCACGCTGCGGCCCAGCTTGGCGCCATTGCCCGAGAGGTTGTCGCAGCTGATCACCACCGGCGGCGCCAGGCCGGCCGCGCGGCGACGGCGCAGGCCCTCGGCCAGCCAGCCGGCCAGGGTGCGCGGGGCGCCCTCGCCCGCCACGTCGTGGCGCACCGCCTCGTGGGTCAGATCCAGCTCGCCGCCGGCCGTCAGATGGTAGCCCTTCTCGGTGACGGTGCTGGTCACCACCCGCAGGTCCGGCGCGGTCAGCCGGTCGAACACCGCCTGCGGCGCGCGCGGCGCGGTCAGCACCTGGCGGATCGCGCCGATGACCCGGATCGAGGGCTCGGCGTCCCGCTCGGTCAGGCTGTAGAGCCCCTCCTGCGGCTCCAGGGCCTCGCGCACGGTGTCGCTGTTGAGCGAGACGCCGCAGATCGCCAGCCCCGGGTCGACCGCCAGCATCCGGTCCACATAGAAGGCCTGGTGCGCCCGGTGGAACGCCCCGGGGCCGAAGTGGACGATCCCGACCCGGGTCGCGGCGCGGTCGTAGGCCGGGCGCAGGACCTCGGGGCCCAGCTGGTCCAGAGTCGCTTCGCTGAGGCGCGCGGCGGGGTCTTGAATCGAGGCGGGAGACGGAGCCATGGACCCATGGTAACCGGTGTCTTTTCCGCCGTCGCCCATGATCGCTGCGGCGCCTTATCGTTCGGAGTTTCCATGCCCAGACCGCTCACCCTGCACGAGGATCGGCTGTTCCCGGCGGACCCGGGCGTGCGGGCCATCGCGCGGCGGCTCTATGGGGCGGTGAAGGACCTGCCGATCATCAGCCCGCACGGGCACACCGACCCGGAGTGGTTCGCCACCGACGCGGCCTGGACGGACGCGACCAGCCTGCTGCTGGCCCCCGACCACTACCTCTACCGCATGCTCTACAGCCAGGGCCTCAGCCTGGAGGCGCTGGGCGTGCCGTCACGGACCGGGCCGAGCCCCGCCGATCCGCGCGAAGCCTGGCGGCTGTTCGCCAGCTGCCAGCACCTCTTCCGCGGCACGCCGTCGTCGATATGGCTGGCCCACGTCTGGGGCGAGGTGTTCGGCTTCGACGTGGCCTTGGACGCTTCCACTGCCGATCTCTATTTCGACCGCATCGGCGAGGCGCTGGCGACGCCGGCCTTCCGCCCCCGCGCCCTCTTCGAGCGGTTCAACATCGAGCTCTTGGCGACCACCGAAAGCCCGGTGGACGAACTGGCCCACCACGCGGCGATCCGCGCGAGCGGGTGGACGGGTCGGGTGGTCACCGCCTACCGCCCCGACCCGGTGATCGACGCCGAGCACGAGCAGTTCCCGGACGCCCTGCAGCGGTTCGGGGAGCTGACGGGCCAGGATGTGCGCAGCTGGCAAGGCTATCTGGAGGCGCACCGGATGCGCCGCGCGTTCTTTGCGCAGATGGGCGCCACCTCCACCGACCACGGCCACCCGACCGCCGCCACCGCCGACCTGGCGCCCGCCGAGGCCGAGGCCCTGTTCGGCCGCATCGTGGGCGGCGGGTTCACCGCCGCCGACGCCGAGCTGTTCCGCGCCCAGATGCTGACCGAGATGGCGCGGATGAGCCTGGACGACGGCCTGGTGATGCAGATCCACCCCGGCAGCTTCCGCAACCACAACGCGGCCCTCTTCGCCGGCTTCGGGCGCGACAAGGGCGCCGACATCCCCACCCGCACCGACTACGTCCGCGCGCTGAAGCCGCTGCTGGACCGGTTCGGCAACGAGCCCGGGCTGACCATCATCCTCTTCACCCTGGACGAGACCAGCTACAGCCGTGAGCTGGCGCCCCTGGCCGGCCACTATCCGGCCCTGCGGCTAGGCCCGGCCTGGTGGTTCCACGACAGCCCCGAGGGCATGCGCCGCTTCCGCGAGCAGACCACGGAGACCGCGGGCTTCTACAACACCGTGGGCTTCAATGACGACACCCGGGCGTTCCTGTCGATCCCGGCCCGCCACGACGTGGCCCGGCGCGTGGACGTGGGCTTCCTGGCCCGGCTCGTGGCCGAGCACCGCATGGACGAGGACGAGGCCGCCGAGACCGCCATCGACCTGGCCTACAACCTGCCCAAGCGCGCGTACCGTCTGGGGTAGGCGCGCGGCGCTAGCAGGGTTGCCCTTGAGCCTCCGCGGCAGCGGAGGGTCCGTGTATTGGACCACGAACCACACGAACCACACGAACGGGCGCTCTATCCAGCGTCTCGGCGGCCAGCTGGACTCTCGTTCGTGTGGTTCGTGTGGTTCGTGGTTGAATCAAGACGGCGCCGCTTCGCGGCCTCGGCGCCGCCGCTTCGCGGCTAGAACACCGACCAGCCGGTGCGGGCGACCAGGCGTTCGAGGGCCAGGGCGCCGACCTGGGAGGTGCCGTATTCGTTGAGGCCGGGGGACCAGACGGCCACCGCCGCCTTGCCCGGCACGATCACCAGGATGCCGCCGCCGACGCCGCTCTTGCCCGGCAGCCCCACCTGGAAGGCGAAGTCGCCGGAGGCGTCGTAGTGGCCGCAGGTCATCATCAGCGACGCGATCCGCCGCGCCCGCTCCGGCGAGGTCACCTGGACGCCGCTCAGCGGATCCAGCCCGCGGTTGGCCAGGAACAGGCCCGCCCGCGCCAGTTGCCGGCAGCTGATCCGCAGCGAGCACTGGTTGAAATAGGTGGTCAGCACCTCGTCCACCGGGCTCTTCAGGTTGTCGAAGCCGCGCATGAAATAGGCGAGGCTGAAGTTGCGGAAGCCGGTCGCGGCCTCCGAGCGCGCCACCTCCTCGTCGATGTCGATGGCCTCGTTGTCGGCCAGCCGGCGCAGGCCGTCGCGGATCTCGGGGATCGCGTCGGCGGGCGGGCGGCCGTCCATCAGGGCGTCGGTGACCACGATCGCCCCGGCGTTGATGAAGGGGTTGCGCGGGACCCCGTGCTCGGCCTCCAGCTGGACGATGGAGTTGAACCGCGAGCCGGAGGGCTCACGTCCGACCCGCGTCCACAGCCCCTCCCCCACCCGCTCCAGCGCGAGGGTGAGCGTGAAAACCTTGGAGATGCTCTGGATGGAGAAGGGCGCCCAGGCCTCCCCCGCCTCTGCGGCCTCGCCGTCGCAAGTGATCACCGCCAGGCCGAAGCGGCGCGCGTCCACCCGCGCCAGGGCCGGGATGTAGTCGGCCACCCGGCCCTCGCCCCGGTGCGGCTCGACCTCCTTGGCCACCGCCGCCACGATCTCGGCCAAAGTCTCCGATGACATCCTCGACCAGCCCCCGTGACCCGCGCCGCCAGTCGTGCCTATGCTGCCGCGGCGGTCAAGCTCAGCGAAAGCGAGCCGCCAGGCGCTTTGGGGGAAGCATGGCGGTCACCGACACGTCCTCGCCGGCGCGACCGGGCAAGGCGGCGAGCGCCGAGGCGGAGGCCCGGCTGGCGGCCTGGCTGGCGGCCTACCGCCCGCTGCCTGGGGTTCCGGACGAGCTGTTCGACGCCGCTGGCCAGCCGCGCAAGAGGTGGCTGGCCTTTCTGCGCGAGTTCGCCGGCTACAGCCCGCAGGAGCTGGAGAGCCGCTTCGGCATGTCGGCGCGGCACATTCGCAAGAGCGGCGCCTCGTACCGGATCTATGGCGAGGAGACCGAGCGCAGCTGGCCGCTGGATCCCCTGCCGCTGATCCTGGACCAGGGCGAATGGGACCAGATCGCCGCCGGCGTCGCCCAGCGGGCGAACCTGATCGAGGCGATCCTGCAGGACCTCTATGGCGCCGGAAAGCTGGTGGCCGACGGCGCCCTGCCGGCCGCGGCGGTGACCGGCAGTCCGGACTTCCTGCGCGCCCTGCAGGGGGTGAAGCCGCCGGGCGGGCGGTTCCTGCAGCTCTACGCCGCCGACCTGGGCCGCGGGCCCGACGGGCGCTGGTGGGTGATGGACGACCGCACCCAGGCCCCCTCCGGCGCCGGCTATGCGCTGGAGAACCGGCTGGTGGTCAGCCGCGCCTATCCCAGCCTCTACAACAACCTCAACGCCCACCGCCTGGCGCCGTTCTTCGACGCCCTGCGCAAGGGGCTGTCGGGGGCGGCCAGTCGCGCGGATCCGCGGATCTGCCTTTTGACGCCGGGCCCGTTCAGCCAGACCTATTTCGAGCAGGCGCACCTGGCCCGCTACCTGGGCTTCCTGCTGGTCGAGGGCGACGACCTCGTGGCCCGGGACGGCAAGGTCTATGTGCGCACCATCGCCGGCCTCAAGCGGGCCGACGTGATCCTGCGCCGGGTGGACGCCGACTTCCTGGACCCGCTGGAGCTCAACGCCGCCTCGCGCCTCGGCACGCCCGGCATGCTGGAGGCGATCCGGGCCGGCGGCGTGGCGGTGCTGAACATGCCGGGCGCCGGGGTGATGGAGAGCCGGGCGCTGCTGGCCTTCCTGCCCAGCCTCTGCCGGCGGGTGCTGGGCGAGGAGCTGAAGCTGCCCAACGTGGCCACCTGGTGGTGCGGCCAGCCGCATGAGCGCGAGCACGTGGAGGCCAACCTCGACCAGCTGACCATCGCCCCGGCCTTCAACCTGCCCGAGGGCGCGGCCCTGGGCCGCCCGCGGCTGGTGGCCGACCTCACGCCCGATGAGCGCGCGGCGCTGCAGGCGCAGATGACCGACCGGCCGGGCGACTTCGTGGGCCAGGAGGTGGTGCGGCTCTCCACCATGCCCGTGCTGCGCGACGGGCGGCTGCAGCCGACACCGTTCATGCTGCGGGTGTTCGCGGCGGCCACGCCGGACGGCCTGAAGATCATGCCCGGCGGCTTCTGCCGCACCTCGGACGGGGCCGACGTGCGGGCGGTGTTCATGGGCGAGGGGGCCCGCACCGCCGACGTCTGGGTGATCGACGACAAGCCGGTGGAGCGGCTGACCCTGATCGCGGTGGGCGACGAGGTGAAGGTGCGCCGCATCCTGGGCCACCTGCCCAGCCGGGCCGCCGACAACCTGTTCTGGCTGGGCCGCTACATCGAGCGCACCGAAGCGACCGTGCGGCTGGTTCGCAGCCTCTGCACCAGCCTGATGGCCTCGGAGTCGGCGCTCCACGCCCGCGGCGAGACCTTCGACTGCCTGCGCCGCCTGCTCGTGGACTGGGGCGCCCTGGACGGCGCGACGCCCGAGGCCCGCGCCCTGGACGCCGCCCGCGCGAGCCTTCATGACGAGCGCGCCTGGGGCTCGGCGATCAGCCTGGTGCACGCCGCCCGTCGCACGGCCTCGGGCATGCGCGAGCGCCTGTCCGCCGACTTCTGGGCGCTCCTGCTCGAGCTGGAGGCGGACCTGGCCGGCGGGGCCGAGGCCCTGGCGTCCGAGGGCCAGGTCCTGGAGCAGGTGGAGAACGCCCTGCAGCACCTGGCCGGCCTTTCGGGCCTGGCCCAGGAGAACATGAACCGGGTCGCCGGCTGGCGCTTCCTGGACATGGGCCGGCGGATCGAGCGCGGCGTGAACACCTGCCAGTTCGCCCGAACCCTGGCGCACGACCAGGCCACGGTCGACGACCTGGACCTGCTGCTCGACCTCAACGACAGCCAGATCACCTACCGCGCCCGCTACCTGGAGGGCCTGGCCCTGACGCCGGTGCGGGACCTGGTGATGCTGGACCCCTTCAACACCCGCTCCATCGCCTTCCAGATCGAGACGCTGAAGGGCCACCTGGCGGTGCTGCCGACCCTGCTGGAGGACGGCATACTGGAGGAGCCCAGCCGCATCCTGCTGCCGCTGGCCGCCGAGCTGGAGACCGCCGACGCGCGCGCCCTGGGCGCGGACCGGACCCTAGCGATCGAGCGGGCCCTGATGCGCTTCTCCAACGCCGTCGCCGACCGCTTCTTCCTGCAGGGCGCCAACGCGGTGCCCACCGTGAAGTTGGTGGGCCTAGCGTGATCTACGGCCTGCGGCACCGCACGACCTACAGCTATCAGGAGCAGGTCTCCTTCGCGCGCTGCGTGCTGCGGCTGACGCCGCGGTCGTCGCCGACCCAGACCGTGCTGGAGAGCCGGGTCGCGGTGACGCCGCAGCCATCGGCGGTGGTCGAGAAGACGGGCCCGTTCGGGGCCCAGACCATCACCGTCACCGTGGACAAGCCGCACCTGGCCCTGGTGATCGAGGCCAGCTCCAGGATCGACGTGCACGTGCCGCCCGCGCCGCCCGCCGACCAGAGCCTGCCCTGGGAAGCCGTCCGCGCCCGGGCGCTGGAGAGCCACGACCTGCGGCCCGAGGGTCCGGCGGCGCACCTCTATCCGACCCATCGCACGCCGCAGACCGCCGAGATCACCGACTATGCGCGCCGGAGCTTTCCGCCCGGCCGCCCGATCGTGGCCGCCGCCGCGGAGCTGATGACCCGCATCCACGCCGACTTCCGCTACGACCCCGGCGCCACCGAGGTCTCGACGCCGGTGGCCGAAGCCTTCGCGGCCCGCCACGGCGTCTGCCAGGACTTCAGCCAGATCATGATCGTCGGCATGCGCGGCCTGGGCCTGCCGACCGCCTATGTCAGCGGCTACCTGCGCACCATCCCGCCGCCGGGCCAGCCGCGGCTGGAGGGCGCCGACGCCACCCACGCCTGGGTCGGGGTCTGGTGCGGCGACGAGGCGGGCTGGATCGGCTTCGACCCCACCAACGCCATCCTCGCCGGCAACGACCACATCGTGCTGGCCATCGGCCGCGACTACGCTGACGTGGCGCCCATCGATGGCATCATCCTGGCGACCGGCGCTCAGACCCTGAAGGTGGAGGTGGACGTGGTCCCGGAGGCGTGACGCTGCGCCGCAAGAGCTCGGTCGGATGAGCGGAACCTGTGAATTTCCGCGAAGGGTGGGAGATGGGAGCGCGCTTCATGCACAGCGCGCCAGCGCCGGCCGCCCTGCGGCCTCGGGGCCTGGCGATCTACTGAGAGATTATGCCCCGGACCCATCGAGACGGTGGGTCTCTCGCTCCTACCTCCCCCGCGAAGCGGCGGGAGGGGAACCGCCCGCCAAGGCTGGCGCCAGCCGGCCGTAGAGCGGGGGGTGGAGGGGGCAAGCCCCAAGCTCTGCGGAACGATCAGGTGGCGTTGAGCGCGGCGCTTGAGGCTCGCCCCCTCCACCAGCCGCTCTTCGCTCCGCTCGGCGACTGGTCCCCCTCCCGCCGCTTCGCGGGGGAGGTAGGAGCGCCTCGAGCCACCGCGCGCCAGCGCCAGCCGCACTGCGGCGCACCCCAGCTTAAATCTCATGGCGGCCAGTCTGCCTCGGGGCCTGGCGATCTCAAGGCCCGGCCAGAGGCCGGCCGCTCCGCGGCGCCCCATGGGCGCGGCCTTGACATCGCCAGGCCCCGAGGCTCGCATCTACCGTGAGATTTATGTCCCGGTCCCCATCGGGACGATGGGGTCGGTCAGCGGACTTTGGTGACGTCCGAGATGGGTGGCAAGCGGGCCTAGTCGCCCAACTGGTCTCTCAGGCGGCGGAGGGTTGCTGCAACAAGGAGCGCAAGGCCAAGATCGACGGCTAGCATCCCGATCGACGTTGTGGCTTCCCAATAGGACACACGAAACGCTGCAAGCGCCGAGTCGAGCACCTCACCGCGAATGAGCGCGGATGGGAGCATGCTAGTGCCGAGGGCCGCGATCCAAGCAACGGCAATGAAGCATGGCTGCCGCTTGCCGACGGGCCTCCCCGTTTTGGGTCTTTCAGCTCGAGCCCACAACGCCAGGACAATCGCAGCATAGAGCGTCGCACCGATGGACAGCGACATCGCGGTGATCGACATCAGGCTTGGAGGGCCGACCGCGCCGGCGGCGATAGGAATGTCGTCGCTGGGAGTGAGATCCCGCAAGAGCCATAGGTCGGCGGTGAACCACACGCCTTCGATCGCGCGTAGGAGTGATGACCCGGCGTGAACAAGAAGTGCGACCACGGCGAAGGCGGCCAGACCTTCGCGCTTGCTTGCCCAAGATGTGACGCGCATCGCCGAACCCTATCAGGCTAGGGTTGAGCGGCCGCTAAGGGTCGCTTGCGGCTATTGGCTCACCCGCCCACTGGACGCTCGGCCGTCGCACCCGGAACCGGACATCACCAACCGGGGCTTATCGTTGGTCGGGTTCGCATCAATGCGAATGTCGGTAATTGACCCATCTCGGTTGCGAGGAGACCTAGTCGGGCGCCTTGCGCGGATCGCCGGCGCCCAGGCGGCCGTGTTCCAGCCAGTCGGCACAGGCCGGCGAGACCTTGCGCCGGAAAACCGCCTCGTAGCGGGCGAGATCAGCCTCGGTGAGGATGTGACGCCAGCGGCCGTTCACGCCCTTGTTGAGAAATCGCTTCGCGCCGTGGTCGAAGTGCTCGCCGATGTGCGGCAGCAGGGCCTCGCCATTGGCCTGCATAGCCTCGAAGCCCGCCGCCTGGACAAGGACCGGCAGCCGGTCGGACGGGGTGTCGATGTCCAAGAAGTCGGAGATCCGGGCCATCTCGCCGGCCAGGTCGGCCTTGAGGTCATTGTAGTGGACCATCAAGATGTTCGGGCGCTTCCGTTCGCTCCAGTAGGTGTTCTCGAAATCGAAGTAGGAAAGGTTCGCGCCCGGTCCGACCTGGGCGTCGGCTTCGGCTTCGGCGATCCAGGTCTGAAAGAATTGCTGCGGGTCGTCGGGTATTGCGGGCGGCGGACCGCCGGCCATCATCGGCGCCAGCAGCGGGTCGCTCATGATGATCATGCCGACCTTCATCTTGATATCAGGGGTGAAGCCCTGAACGTGGTTGTGCCACGAGAGGAAGGCGTCGCGGCCGTCGCGGGCCACGTGGATGTATTTCACAGTGTCGTAGATCGGCACGCTGTCCAGCGGCAGGTGACTTTTGATGAAGCGCCGGTGGGTCTGGGCGTCCAGGGTCGCGAGGTTTTCCTCCTGCGTCCCGAAAATCCGCGCATCGAGCCAGACCGAGACGTCCATGATTGGCCTCGGCGCCGGGTCCTGGAAGACCAGGAGGTCGATGATGCGTTGGGTCCAGGTAGTGCCGCACTTGGGATAGGTAGCAATGACAATGTCGTCGGGGCGGATCGCGAGGTCGTCCCAGCGGGCGCTCTCCATGATCGGGTT
>JAEKKJ010000022.1 GCA_019510435.1 Caulobacterales bacterium
ATGGCGGGCAACCTGACCGGCCAGGTCCGCAACATCGCCGACGTGACCACCGCCGTGGCCCGCGGCGACCTTTCCAAGAAGATCACCGTGGACGTGCGCGGGGAGATCCTGGAGCTGAAGAACACCATCAACATCATGGTGGACCAGCTGAACGCCTTCGCGTCCGAAGTGACCCGGGTGGCGCGCGAGGTCGGCACGGAAGGCAAGCTGGGCGGCCAGGCGCAGGTGCCCGGCGTGGCCGGCACCTGGAAGGACCTGACCGACAACGTGAACATGATGGCCGGCAACCTGACCGGCCAGGTGCGGAACATCGCCGACGTGGTGACCTCGGTGGCCAACGGCGACCTGAAGCGCAAGCTGACCCTGGACGCCAAGGGCGAGATCGCCGCCCTGGCCGACACCATCAACGGCATGATCGAGACCCTGGCCACCTTCGCCGACCAGGTGACCAACGTGGCCCGCGAGGTGGGCATCGAAGGCCAGCTGGGCGGTCAGGCCCGGGTGCCGGGCGCCGCCGGCCTGTGGCGCGACCTCACCGACAACGTCAACGAACTGGCCGCCAACCTGACCACCCAGGTGCGCGCAATCGCCGAGGTGTCCACCGCGGTGACCAAGGGCGACCTGACCCGCTCGATCACCGTCGAGGCCTCGGGCGAGGTGGAGGAGCTGAAGAACAACATCAACGAGATGATCCGGAACCTCCGCGATCAGACGTTGAAGAACACCGAGCAGGACTGGCTGAAGACCAACCTGGCGCGGTTCACCCGCATGCTGCAGGGCGAGCGCGACCTCTCCACGGTGTCGAACCTGGTGCTCTCGGAACTGGCGCCGCTGATCAACGCCCAGCACGCCGTGTTCTACGTCTCCGACCGCGACGAGGACGGCCAGCCGGTGCTGAACCTGGCCTCATCCTACGCCTTCAACAACCGCAAGCACCTGGCCAATTCGTTCAAGCTCCGCGAGGGGCTGATCGGCCAGTGCGCCTATGAGAAGTCGCGGATCCTGCTGTCCAACGTGCCCAAGGACTATGTGCAGATCTCCTCGGGCCTGGGCGAGGCGGCGCCGGCCAACATCATCGTCCTGCCCGCCCTGTTCGAGGGCGAGGTGAAGGCGGTGATCGAGCTGGCCACCTTCGGGGTCTTCAACGAGACCCAGATGGCCTTCCTGGACCAGCTGATGGAATCCATCGGCATCGTGCTCAACACCATCGCCGCCAACATGCGGACCGAGGGTCTCCTGAAGCAGTCGCAGCTGCTGACGTCCGAGCTGCAGGCCCAGCAGGAGGAGCTGAAGAAGACCAACGACCGGCTGGAGCAGCAGGCCGCCTCGCTGCGTCAATCCGAGGAACTGCTCCGCGCCAAGCAGGAGGAGCTGCAGCAGACCAACGCCGAGCTGCAGGAGAAGGCCCACCTGCTGTCGATCCAGAACCAGCAGGTGGAAGCCAAGAACCGCGAGGTGGAGCAGGCGAAGCTGGCCCTGGAGGACAAGGCCGAACAGCTGGCCCTGACCTCGAAGTACAAGTCCGAGTTCCTGGCCAACATGAGCCACGAGCTGCGCACGCCGCTGAACTCGCTGCTGATCCTCTCTAAGCTGCTGGCCGACAACGCCCAGGGCAACCTCTCGGAGAAGCAGGTGGAGTTCGCCCAGAACATCCACGCCGCCGGCGCGGACCTCTTGGGCCTGATCAACGACATCCTCGACCTCAGCAAGATCGAGAGCGGCACCGTCACGCTGGACATCAGCGAGATGCCGTTCGCCAGCCTGCGCGACCAGACCGACCGCACCTTCAGCCAGGTGGCGGCCGACAAGAAGCTGGACTTCCGGGTCGAGCTGGACCCGGCGCTGCCGCGGGCGATGTACACCGACGACAAGCGCCTGCAGCAGATCATCAAGAACCTGCTCTCCAACGCCTTCAAGTTCACGGAAAAGGGCTTCGTGAAGCTGAAGGTGGCCCGCGCGCACGGCGGCTGGAACGCCACCAACGACCACCTCAACACCGCCGGCCAGGTGCTGGCCTTCTCGGTGGAGGACTCCGGCATCGGCATCCCGGAGGACAAGCAGCGGATCATCTTCGAGTCCTTCCAGCAGGCGGACGGCTCCATCAGCCGCAAGTTCGGCGGCACGGGCCTGGGGCTCTCGATCAGCCGCGAGATCACCCGCCTGCTCGGCGGCGAGCTGAGGGTGGAGTCCAAGCCCGGCCGCGGCT
This sequence comes from Caulobacterales bacterium, assembly GCA_019510435.1. GTDB lineage: Bacteria > Pseudomonadota > Alphaproteobacteria > Caulobacterales > Caulobacteraceae > Phenylobacterium. The sequence continues at coordinate 2,207 of JAEKKJ010000022.1, forward strand.
CGACCTTCACCCTTTACCTGCCGCTGAACTTCAGCCCGGCCCAGGCGCCGGCGACCCGCAACCTGGCCATGCCCAGCGCGCGGCCGATGATGCTGGCCTCCTCCTTCTCGGACGAGCCGGCCGAGGCGGTGGCCGACGACCGCGACCTGATCACCTCCGGCGACTCGGTGGTGCTGATCGTGGAGGACGATCCGCGCTTCGCCTCGATCCTGCTCAACCTCGTCCACGATTCCGGCTTCAAGGGCGTGGTCACGGGCGAGGGCGGGGCCGCGCCGTCCCTGGCGCGGCGCTTCGGGCCGGACGCGATCATGCTGGACATCGGGCTGCCCGACATGGACGGCCTGGCCCTGCTGGACCTCCTGAAGCGCACCCCGGAGACGCGGCACATCCCGGTGCACGTGATCTCGGCCGACGACCAGAAGGGCCTGGGCCTTTCCATGGGCGCCGTGGGCTTCACCCACAAGCCGGTGGAGCGCGAGGTGGTGGTCTCGACCCTGCAGGGCGTGAAGAGCTTCGTCGACAAGGCCGATCGTCGGATCGCGCTGGTCGGCGGCGACGGCGAGGCGGCCGAGACCCTGCGCCAGTGCTTCGGCGAGGTGGAGATGGCCGAGGACTTCGCCGCGGTGATCGCCCGGCCGACGGCCGAGCTGCCCGATGCGGTGGTGATCGAGGCGGGTTCCCTGCCGGTGACCCAGCTGATCGACCAGCTGAAGCAGGCCGAGGGCCGCTGCACGCCGGTGGTGGTCTACGCCCCGGTCGAGCTGGAGCCGGAGGACGACCGGCGGCTGCGGCTGTCGGTGTTCGGCGGGCTGGTGCGCATGGCCCGGACGCAGGACCAGCTGGTGGACCAGGCGGCGCTGCTGCTGCACACGCCGCTGGACACCCTCTCGGCGCCGGCCAAGGCGAAGGTCACCCAGAGCAAGCACGACGATGCGGTGCTGACAGGCCGCAAGGTGCTGGTCATCGACGACGACATCCGCAACATCTTCTCCCTGGCTTCCGCGTTGGAGGAGTACGGGATCGAGCTGGCCTATGCCGAAAGCGGCCGGGCCGGCCTCGACACCCTGGACGCGGATCCGGAGGTTGAGGTCGTGCTGGTGGACATCATGATGCCCGACATGGACGGCTACGAGACCATCCGGGAGATCCGCGCGCGGCCCGGGCTGGGCGACCTGCCCATCGTCGCGGTCACCGCCAAGGCGATGAAGGGCGATCGGCAGAAATGCATCCAGGCGGGCGCCTCGGACTACGTCTCCAAACCGGTGGACATCGACCACCTGATCTCGGTGTTGCGCGTCTCGCTGCAGAGGGCCGATGCGATGAAGCTCGCCAGCGACACGGTGGTCTCGCTCCTGCCGCAAGCGGGCTGAGATGATGCAGGCTGCGAGATCCGGCGTGCCGCCCCGAAACTGGCGGGCGGAGCCCAAGGCTCCGCCGAATCTCGACGCGCCGCTGAAGGCGCGGATCCTGGTGGTCGACGACGACGAGCGCAACGCGTTCGCCGCCGTCGAGGCCCTGAGCGAGCTGGGGCACGAGCTGGTGGTGGCGCGGTCGGGGGAGGAGGCGCTGAAGCGGCTCCTGGCCGAGGAGTTCGCCCTGATCCTCCTCGACCTGCACATGCCGGGGATGGACGGCTACGAGACGGCTGCCCTGATCCGCTCGCGCAAGCGCACCCAGCACACGCCGATCGTCTTCCTGACGGCGATCTTCCGCGACGAGGCGCACATCTTCCAGGCCTATTCGGCTGGGGCCGTGGACGTGGTCTTCAAGCCGATCGACCCGTTCATCCTGAAGGCCAAGGTGCAGGTCTTCACCGACCTCTACCTGAAGACCAAGGAGGTGGAGCGCCAGTCGGCCTACCAGCAGTGGCTGCTGGACGAGCACGCCCGGGTGAAGGCCGAGAAGGCGCGGGCGGAGAAGGCGCTGCGGCGCACCGAGGCGCGCCAGGACGCGATCCTGCGCTCCCTGCCGGTGGTGTTCCACTCCCGCCGGCCGGAGCCGCCGTTCGCGACCCTGTTCGTCTCCGACGGCGTCGAGCAGATCACCGGCTTCGCGCCCGAGCGGTTCACCGAGCAGGCGGACTTCGGCACCAGCCGCATCCATCCGGACGACCTGGCCCTGGTGGTCGAGCGGGTGTCGGCGGCGACGCGCACCGGCCACTACAGCGTGGAGTTCCGCTGGCTCTGTGCGGACGGCCAGTACCGCATCCTGCAGGACCAGGGCGTGCTGGCGCCCGGCGAGGAGGGCGAGCCGCGCGAGATCTTCGGGGTGATCCTGGACGCCACCGACCGCAAGAGCCTGGAAGAACAGCTGGCCCAGGCGCGGAAGATGGAGGCGGTGGGCCAGCTGACCGGCGGCGTGGCCCACGACTTCAACAACCTGCTGACCGTGGTGCTGGGCAACATCGACATGCTGGCCACCCGCCAGGAGGAAGAGGCGCGCCGCATGCGCCGCATCGACGCCGTGCGCCAGGCGGCCGAGCGCGGGCGCGACCTGACCGGCCAGCTTCTGGCCTTCTCGCGCCGCCAGCAGCTGTCGCCCATCACCCTCGACGTGAACCGCCTGATCGGGGACTTCGCGCCCCTGATGCGCCAGGCGGTCGGCGAGGCGGTGACGCTGGAGCTGGAGCTGGCCGCCGAGCCGCTGAAGACCCACGTGGACGCCACCCAGCTGGAGACGGCGCTGCTCAACCTGGCGGTCAACGCGCGCGACGCCATGCCCGACGGCGGGACCCTCACCATCCGCACCGGCCGCGAGGCGGGCCCGGGTCCGCTCGGCCGCGTCTCGATCGAGGTGCGCGACACTGGCGTCGGCATGAGCGAGGAGGTGCGCGAGCGGGTCTTCGAGCCCTTCTTCACGACCAAGGACGTGGGCAAGGGTTCGGGCCTGGGGCTGTCGCAGGTATATGGCTTCGTCCAGCAGTCCGAGGGCGAGGTGCGCCTGGAGAGCGCCGTTGGGGCGGGCACCGCCTTCCACCTGCTGCTCCCGGCGAGCACGGCGGACGCCGAGGCGCCGCGGCGCGACCCGCGCACCGACGCCGTGGTGGGTGGCACCGAGAAGATCCTGCTGGTCGAGGACGACGCCACCGTCCTGGCGCTGACCCTCGATGTGCTGACCGGCCTCGGCTACCAGGTCACCACCGCCACCAACGCCGCCGAGGCGCTGCAGGCGATCCAGTCCGACATGGAGATCGACCTGCTGTTCACCGACGTGATCATGCCCGGCGGCGTCAGCGGGCTGAACCTGGCGCGGGCGGCGCGGGAGCTGCGGCCGAACCTGCGGGTGCTGCTGACCTCCGGCTTCGTCGGCGAGGACCGGATGAGCGAGGGCCGCGAGTTTCCGCTGCTCGACAAGCCCTACGAGACCGCCGCCCTGGCTTCCACCCTGCGCAAGCTCCTGGACCGCCCTGAGCGCAAGTCGCGCAAGCGCGCGTCCGCGGCCGCTGAATAGGCGTCAGATCCCCTTGGCCAGCCGTTTCAGGGCCGCCGCCAGCCGGCGCGCGTGGGCGCGGTCCATTTCGGCGTCCCGCTCACCGGCCGACAGCTGGTCGGCCATGCGCAGCAGGGCCTCCGCGCCGGCGCCCGGTGCGAACACCCCGGCCAGCAGCTGGGCCTCCATCAGCAGCTCGGCCCGCGCCTGGGGTTCGCAGGCGTCGAGCAGGGCTTCGTCGAAATCCACGATCGCGGCGATCGGGCCGCGGCCGGCGGTCTTGTCAGGTTGCGCCATCGGAGCGCTCTAACCCATGGCAAAAGGGCAGGTTCCGCTAGAGGCTGTCCCAGGCAGGACGAACGTGCTCGCCTATTTGGTTCAGGGGCTACAGGCGGGACGTGTCCTGGCATGCGACGGATGATCGCTGTTACGCCGAGCGCCCGCTGGGGTTGCTTGCTTTCACCCGAACGATGGTCAAGGTTCCAAAAAAAGGGGACGCGATGATTCAAGACCCGGAGAACGCCAGGCGACTGGCACAGAACCTGGTTGAGCTATTGGCGCCCTATGAAGAAGAGCTGATCCAACTCGAACGTGATGCACCTTCCTTCGGCCCATTGCGGCGGGCCGTCGGCATTGCGATCGCCGAGGCTTGTTACTGCATCTCGGACCAGCCGATCCCAGAAGAGAACTTAGTTCCGCCTGCGGGTGACGCTTCCAACCGGGCCAGGTAGCGCTCGTCCCGCCATAAGGAGATCCAAAAGGACAATGGCAAATAGACCCGAGGCGGCAGCCGACCCCGTAGACGTCGCCGTCGGCGCGCGTATCCGGTTGCTGCGCAAGGTGCGGGGGCTTTCACAGCAAGCTCTCGCCGAAGCCGCTGGCGTCACCTTCCAGCAGATCCAGAAATACGAGCGCGGCGCCAACCGCGTCAGCGCCTCCATGATCACCCGCATCGCCAAGACCCTTGGCGTGCCGGTCGCGGAGATGTTCGGCGAGGCGTCGGCCTCGAGCGGTGCGGTGGACGAGGTCGCAGCCCTCCTGGCCGAACCGGGCGCTCTGGAACTGCTCAAGGCCTACGCCCACCTGCCGCGGGGCGTCTCGCGCTCGGCGCTGGTGGAGTTCGTGCGGAGTCTGCGCCAGCCTGGCTGACGCCATGCTGAGATTCGTACGTTCCACGGCCGCCCTCGCAGCCGCCATTATCGTGACGTCGGCGTCCTTCGCCGGCGGTTCGGCGCGCGCCGCGCCGCCGACGCCCGCGGAGACGCGGATGATCGGCGCGGTCGAGTCAGACCATGAGCGCAGCCTTCAGCTGCTGGAAGCGCTGGTGCGCGTCAACTCGGGCACCATGAACGTCCAGGGGGTCGAGCAGGTCGGCGCCATGCTGCGCCCGCAGTTCGAGGCCCTGGGTTTCGAGGTGCGCTGGATTCCGATGGCGGAAACAGGCCGTGCGGGCCACCTGATCTGCGTCCACAAGGGCGATGGCCGCGGCAAGCGCATCCTGCTGATCGGCCACCTCGACACCGTGTTCGAGCTCGACAGTCCCTTCCAGGGCTGGACGCGCCGCGGCGACACCGCCGAAGGGCCCGGCGTCGGCGACATGAAGGGCGGGGACGTCATCATCCTGGAGGCCATGCGCGCCATGCAGGCGGGCGGAACGCTCAAGGACGCTGACATCACGGTGGTGTTCTCCGGCGATGAGGAAAAGCCCGGCGCGCCGCTGTCGCTCGCCCGCCGCGACCTGATCGCGGCCGGGCACGCCAGCGACGTCGCCCTCGACTTCGAAGGCCTGGCCCGCGAAGGCGGCCGGGACGTGGGCTCGACGGCGCGGCGCTCCTCCACCTCCTGGACGATCACGGCCAAGGCCCGCTCCGGCCACTCCTCGGGTGTCTGCAAGGCCGAGGTGGGCTGCGGGGCGATCTACGAGCTGGCGCGCATCCTCGATGAGTTCCGCCGCGAGCTGCCGGAGAAGGACCTGACCTACAACGTCGGCCTGCTCCTGGGCGGCTCCAGCGCCAGGCTGAACCCTGGCGATACGGGCGGGGAGGCGGCCGGCAAGCCCAATGTCATCGCCGCGGAGGCCATGGCGCGCGGCGACATCCGCACCCTCTCTAATGCGCAGGAGGCCCGCGTGCGCGCCCGGATGGCCGAGATCGTGGCCCGCCACCTGGCCAAGACACAGGCCGAGATCGCCTTCTCCGACGACGGCTATCCGCCCATGGCGCCGACGGCGGGCAACCGCGCGCTGCTGGCCCGGCTGAACGCCGTGAACGAGACCCTGGGCCTGCCCGCCATGCCGGAGGGCAATCCCGCCAACCGCGGCGCCGGCGACATCTCCTTCGTGGCCTTCATCGATGGCCTGGTGGGCCTGGGCATGGCCGGGGAGGGCGCCCACGCCCCGGGCGAGACGGCCGATCTGAAGAGCCTCGACCTCCAGGCCAAGCGCGCCGCCCTGCTGATCAGCCGGCTCGCGAAGGAACCGCGGCCGTAGGGCGCCGCGCGGCGCCCGGCCTACTCGAACCGCTTGGTCAGGGTTACGCCATAGGTGCGGGGGGCGTTGAACACGCGGTAGCCCATGCCGATCCCGTTGTCCGTGGCCTGGGTCACGTAGCGCTTGTCGCCGAGGTTCTTGGCCCACACCGCCAACTCCCAGCCCGAGCGCGAGGCCAGCGAGGCGCGGGCGTCGAACAGCCAGTAGCTGTCGGCGCTGAGGTAGGGGGTGTTGAGCGCCTCCTTGAAGACGCTGTCGGAGTAGTGGCCGCCCGCCTGCAGCGCCGCGGTCCAGCCCTCGCGAACCTGCCACTCGTAGCGGCCCTGCAGGTTCAGGGTGACGTCGGGGGCGTTCGGCAGCTTGTTGCCCTTGGGCACGGCGATGACACCCGCCGCGCCCGCGGTGTTGAACCGGCCCAGCTCGGTGTGCAGCAGGCCCAGGCCCGCCTGCAGCGTCAGCCCCGTCACCGGCAGCCAGACCGCCTGCACGTCCAGGCCGCGCACGGTGGCCTTGTCCACATTGGCGAGCTTGATCAGCGAGACGGCGCCGACATTGGTGAAGGTCTGGGTCTGCAGGTCCTTGTAGTCGTACCAGAAGGCGCTGGCGTCGAGGGACAGGCGCCGGTCGAACAGGCGCGCCTTGGCGCCCACCTCGTAGTCGGTGAGCTGCTCGGGCTTGTAGGGCGCAAGGGCGAAGCTGCTGGTGGTGATGCCGTTGAAGAAGCCGCCGCTCTTCACGCCCCGGGAGATCGCCGCATAGACCAGGCTGTCGTCGGTGGGCTTGTAGTTGAGGCCTGCGCGCCAGGACCAGTTCTTGTCGCTGATCGAGGCGTCGGCGAACGACAGCTGGGTCTGGCCCGGCCCCGGCGCGCAGGCCCCGACCGCGAGGCACAGGAACGACAGGCCGAAGGGGTTCAGGTCGCGGGTGCCGCCGGTATAGTCCCGATCCTCGTCGGTGTAGCGCACGCCCGTGGTGAGGGTCAGGCGCTGGACCAGGGTCCAGTCCACCTGGGCGAAGGCGGCCTTGCTGCGGGTGGTCTGGTCGGCGGTGATCAGGACGTTGGTGTTGAAGACGTCCTTCAGCGTGCCGGGCGTGAAGGTCTGCACCCGGTCCCAGGAATAGTAGGCGCCGACGATCCAGTTGGCCCGGCCCATCGCCTCGCCGGAGAGGCGCACCTCCTGGCTGAACTGGCGCACCTTGTCGTTCTGGTCGAACTCGGCGTCCGCCGTGGGGCCGGCGTCGGCGTCGGTGTAGAACTCGCGCTTGAAGCGGATGTAGCCGGTGACGGCCGCCAGCTTGGCGAAGCCCAGGTCGGCGTCGATGCGGCCCGTGGCGTTCCACTGGTTCACGCGGTAGGGCGCCTCGTGCTCCCAGTCGCCTGCGAATTTGTCAGAGGTTACATCGGTGTAGCCGTGGGAGTTCACGCAGTGCGACGGGTTCGAGAAGTCCGGGCAGCTCACTCCGGCGGCGGTGGGGATCGTGCCGAAGAACTTGCCGACCCCGATGGAGGAGCGGTTGCGCTCGGTCTCGAACTTCAGCCGCACCGAGAGGCGCTCGTCCGGCTTCCACAGCATCTGGGCGCGGCCCAGCAGGATGTCCTGGTCGCCCAGGTCGTGCTTCAGGGTGCGCGAGTACCAGTAGCCCTGGTCCTGGTTGATCGCCTTGCCGCTGAACCGGAAGGCCAGGGTGTCGTTCACCGCCAGGTTCGCGGCGCCTTCGCCCTCGAAGCGGCTGTAGTTGGCGGCCGTGGCGGTCAGGTAGCCGCTCGTGCCCGAGAGCGACGGCGCAGCGGAGAGGATGTTGATGGCGCCGGCGGTGGAGTTGCGGCCATAGAGGGTGCCTTGCGGCCCCTTCAGCACCTCGATCCGGTCCAGGTCGAAGAAGTTGAAGTCCATCTGGGCGAAGGAGGCCAGGAACACCTCGTCCACATAGAGCCCGACGGTCGAGTTGTTGGTGGACGAGAAATCGTTGAGGCCCACCCCACGGACCGTGACGATGGCCTGGGCGCCGGGGATGTTCTCCTTCACGTCCACGTTCGGGACCTGGGTCGTGAGGTCGGTGGCGCCGGCGATCCGGGCGGTGCGCAGGGTCTCCGCATCCAGGCTGGCCACCGAGGCGCCCACGTCGATCAGGCGCTGCTCGCGCTTCTGGGCGGTGACCACCAGCTCCTCGATCTGAGTCGCCTGGGCGTGCGCCGGGGCCGCGATCGAGAGCGCCAGCAGGCTGGTCCCGGCCAGGGCCGCCGCCCGCCCCAAGGTGCTTTGCGTCGTGGTCGTCATCCGATCCTCCCCCTCGATCTGCGGAACTGCGTCCGATTTGACATTCGAGTATGAAGTCAGAACGACACGTCAAACATGCCTTGTCAATGAATTTGACATCCGCGTATGATCGCTGATCGAAGCGTCAGGAGATGCGGGTGGCGAGGGCGGGGCAAGCGCGGGCAGGGCAGGGCGGGCGGCGCTCCAAGCGCGACGCCGTGCTGGATGCCGCCGCGCGCCAGCTGAACGCCCGCGGCGTCTCCCAGACCTCGCTGTCGGAGATCGCCGCCGGCCTCGGCGTCTCCCGGGCGGCCCTCTACTACTATGTGGAGGATCGCGAGGACCTGGTCTTCCAGTGCTACCGCCGGGCCTGCGAGGCCATGGCGCGCGACCTGGATGCCGCGGCCCGGGCGCCGGGATCGGGCCTGGACCGGCTGGCGGCGTTCGTCGCCCTGGCGCTCGATGCGGAGCGGCCGGAGCCGGCGGTCCTGGCCGAGGTGGCGGCGCTCGGCTCGCCGCAGCGCGAGACCATCGAGGCCCTGCACCATGGCAACCTGGCCCAGCTCATCGACCTGGTCGAGGCGGGCATGGCGGACGGCTCGATCCGCGCCTGTGACCCCCTGATCGTGGCCCAGGCGCTGGTGGGGGTCGTCTCGTGGATCCCGCTGGTCCCGCGCTGGACCGGCGAGCCGGAGGCCGACTTCAGGGCCCGCGCCCGGGCCGGGGCGCTCACCCTGGTGCGCCACGGTGTGGCGACCGATCCGCAGGCCGCCCTGGCCTACCAGCCCCTCGACATCGCCATCCTGCGCCCGGCGCGGGGCAACGCCTTCGACCGCGACGCCGCCGCCGCCCTGAAACTGGAGGAGCTGCTGCGCGCCGCCTCGCGGCTCTTCAACCGCAAGGGCGTGGAGAGCACCTCGATCGACGAGATCGCCGCGGAGGTGGGGGCCACCAAGGGCGTCGTCTACCACTACCTGGCCGACAAGCCGGACCTGGTGGCGCGCTGCTTCCGGCGGGCCTTCGCCATGTCCGATCGCATCCTGCAGGCGGTGGAGCTCTCCGGCGGCACGGCGATCCAGCGCACGCTGGCGGGCACGGCGCTGCTGGTGGAGGCCAACCTCGACGACGCGTTCTGCCCGCTGGCGCCGCTGGCTGGCGTCGAGGCCCTGCCGGCCGACGCGCGCCACGAGATCGTGGCCCGGGTGCGGGCCCTGGAGCAGGGCTATCCCAAGGTGGCCGCCGAGGGCCTGGCCGACGGCTCGGTGCGCGACGTGGACCTGACCGCGGTGGCCCAGGCGATGGCCGGGGCGTTCGGCTGGCTGCACAAGTGGTTCCGCCCCGAGCTCGCCGACCCCAAGGCCGTGGTGGCCGAACATGTCCGGCTGCTGGCGGGGGGGCTGAGCGCGCGATGACCATCCAGGGGACGGTCGCCGCCGGCTTCGAGCCGGTGCGCGAAGCCTTCGCCGCCAACTTCGCGCGGACCGGGGACTATGCCGAGCTCGGCGCGGCCCTCTGCGTCTATCGGCGCGGCGAGGTGGTGGTCGATCTCTGGGGCGGCTTCGCCGATGCGGCCCGCACGCGGCCCTGGCAGGCCGACACCCTGGTCAATGTCTGGTCCACCACCAAGACCGCCACGGCGGCTTGCGTGGCGCGGCTCGTGGACGCCGGGCGCATCGCCTACGACCAGCCGGTGGCCGAGGTCTGGCCTGAGTTCGCGGCGGCCGGGAAGGGCGCGATCACCATCGCCCAGGTGATGTCGCACCAGGCGGGCCTGCCTGGATTCCTCGAGCCCACGACGCTGGACGACTTCTACGACTGGGACCGCGTCACCGACCGGCTCGCCGCCCAGGCTCCGGTGTTCGCGCCCGGGACCGCCAACTCCTACCACGCCTCCACCTACGGCTTCCTGGCGGGCGAGATTGTGCGCCGGGCCAGTGGCAGGACTCTGGGGGCGCTGCTGGCCGAGGAGATCGCCGGGCCGCTGGGCGCGGACATCCACATCGGTCTTCCCGCCAGCGAAGATGGCCGCGTGGCCGAACTGCTGGCTGCCGACCATCCCATCGAACCGCCGCTGGACCAGCTGCCGCTCCCGGTGCGCCTGGGGCTCTCCAATCCCGCCCAGGATCCGGCGCGTGTGAACACCCGGGCCTGGCGCGCGGCCGAGCTGCCGGCGCTGAACGGCCACGCCAGCGCCCGCGGCGTCGCCCGCCTCTGCGCCGCCCTGGCCGAGGGCGGGACCCTGGCCGGCGTGCGCGTGCTGGGGCCGCAGACGCTGGCGCAGATGACCGCGATCGCCGCCGACCGCGAGGACCTGCTGCTGGGGTTCAATCCGCAGTGGGGCATGGGCGTGGCGCACAACCTGATCGGTGTCTACGGCCCCAACCCGCGCGCCTTCGGTCACTCAGGCTGGGGCGGCTCGTTCGGCTGCGCCGACCCCGACGCGCGCGTGGCCATAGGCTATGTGCTGAACCACATGGGCCCCGAGCTGGTCGGCGACCCGCGCGGCAAGGGCCTGGCGGACGCGGTGTTCGCCGCTCTGGATTAGGCCGCCACGCCCAGCGCCTTCAGCGCCCGGTCCTTGATCGCCTTGTAGTCGACCTTGCCGTTCGGGGCCCGGCCGATGCTCTCCACCACCACCAGCTCGCGCGGGGCCTTGTAGCCCGCCAGCTGGGTGTGGACGTACTGGACCAGCTCGCCGAGCGTCGGCGCCGCGCCGGTCTCCGGCTCCACCACCGCACAGATGCGCTCGCCGAAGCGGGCGTCAGGCACGCCCACCACCACCGCGTCGCGCACGCTGGCGTGGCGCTTCAGGGCCTCCTCCACCTCTTCTGGGAAGACCTTCTCGCCGCCGGTGTTGATGCAGACCGAGCCGCGGCCCAGCAGCTTCAGCGACCCGTCGGCGTTCACCTCGGCCCAGTCGCCGGGGATGCTCCACCGCTGGCCCTCGATGGTCTTGAAGGTCTGCGCGCTCTTGTCGGGGTCCTTGTAATAGCCCACCGGTATGAAACCGCTGACCGCCACCTGCCCGCGCTCGGCCGAGCCGGGCTCCACGCGCCGGCCGTCCTCGGTGAAGACCGCGCAGTTCGGCCCGAGCATGAAGGCCGCCGTCTGCATCTCCGCGCCGGGGGCGGAGGCTGACATGCCCATGCCGACGGCCTCCGACGAGCCGAAGCTGTCCATGATCACGGCGTTGGTGGCGTGGCTCAGGAGCCCGCGCTTGTTCTCCTGGCTCCACATCGAGCCGGACGAGCTCATCACCCGCACCGAGGAGAGGTCCCAACGGCCGGGGTTGGCCTCCAGCGCCTCCAGCATGGGCGTGGAGAAGGCCAGGCCCACGATGACGATATTGGTGGCCGAGAGCCGCTCGGCCTCGTTCCACAGCTCCACTGCGTCGAACTTGCGCGAGGGCAGGAAGGCGACCGTCCCGCCGGCGTTGTAGGCGATGAACGAGGAGAACTGGCCGGTGCCGTGCATCAGGGGGCAGGCGACCAGGGCCGTGGGCTTCTGATGGTCCGGCTGGGTGTGACGCCCGATAAGCTCGGGGATCGACGTCGCCGGCGGGATGCCCAGGGCCGCATTGCCGCCCGCGCCGATCACCTGGAAGAGGTCGTCCTGGCGCCACATCACGCCCTTGGGCATGCCGGTGGTGCCGCCGGTGTAGAGCAGCAGCAGGTCATCGCCCGAGCGGCCCCAGCCGGCCTTCACCGGCCGCTCCGCCGGGACGCGGGCCACGATGGCGTCGTAGTCGTCGGCCCAGTTGGGCGCCGGATGGCCGGGCTCGGCCACCGCGATCCAGGCCCGCACCTTGGGCAGGCGGGGGCGGATCGCCTCGACCACTTCGCTGAAGCCGGCGTGGAAGACCACCGCCTCGGCGTCGGCGTTGTCGAACAGGTAGACCAGCTCCTCGGCCCCATAGCGGTAGTTGGTGTTCACCGGGGCGAAGCCGCCCTTGAAGGCGGCGAAGTAGGTCTCGAGGTATTCCGGGCCGTTGTAGAGGAACGCGGCGACCTTGCCCTGGTAGCTCAGGCCGCGGTCGATGAGGTGGGCGGCCAGGGCGTCGGCGCGGGTGTCGAACTGCGCCCACGTAACCACCCGCTCGCCGTGCACCGCCGCCGGCTGGTCCGGCTGCGCCGCCGCGATGGCCTCCCACACGTCCGCAAACATCCACGCCATGGCGCAGGCGCCTCCCAACTGCTTGTTGTCGTTTGCGCCAAGTTGGGCGCCTGCCGCAGGGTCATGTCAAACCGGGATCGCGGTGGTGCACTTGATCTGCTCCATGGCGAAGGCCGAGGAGACGTCGGAGAGCGGCACGGCGGAGATCAGCTTGCGATAAAAGGCGTCGTAGGCCGCGATGTCTCGGACCAGCACCTTCAGCAGGTAGTCCGTGTCGCCGGAGAGCCGGTAGAACTCCACCACCTCCGGCATGGAAGCCGCCGCGCCGGCGAAGGCGTCGAGCCACTCCTGGTCGTGGCGGTTGGTGCGCACCGAGACGAACACCGCCAGGCCGAGGTCCAGCTTCTCGCGGTCCAGGAGGGCCACCCGCTTGGTGACCACTCCGGCGTCGGTCAGCCGCTTGATGCGCTTCCAGCAGGGCGTCTGTGACAGGCCCACCCGCAGGGCCAGGTCGGCGATGGGGATCGTGGCGTCGCGCTGCAGCTCCCGCAATATCCGCCGGTCGATGGAATCGAGAACCACGTCCATGGAAATGCCTCGCGGTGGAGAATGGCATTCTACGGAATCGCGTCGGCGTGGCCAGAGCCTGTCGCGCAGCAATTCTCACAGCCAACCCAGACTTTCGGCATAATCCTATCAGATAAGTAGGAATACGCTTCCCGGGATCGCAGAGGAGGCGCGGCCATGGCGGAGGCGCAGATCGAAATCCCCGGCGACGAGGCGCACCTGGAGGCCTTCGTCGCCTGTCCGGACGGGCCGGGCCCGTCGCCCCCGGTGCTGCTGCTGGGTGCGCCCGCGGGTTTTCCGCTCCAGGTCCAGCGGCTGGCGCGGCGCCTCAGCGCCCAGGGCTACTATGTGCTGGCCCCCGACTGGTGCGCGCGCCGTGCCCTCGACCGCCGCGAGGACGCGGAGGCCTGGTTCGACCATCTGGCCGCTGACCGGCGCACCGACGACGCGCGGGTGGCGGTGCTGGGGTTCGGCGAGGGCGCGGACCTGGCGCTGCGGCTGGCGGCGTGGCGGGCCGAGCGGATCGCGGCGGTGGCGGCGTTCGGCGGGCAGGGGCTGGGCGCAGCCGCGGCGGCCGACGTGGCCCAGCGGCTGAACGCGGTGATCCGGGTGGGCTATCCGATCGGCCGGCCCTCGGCCCGCATCGGGGTGCTGGAGACCGCGTTGGCGCTGGCCGGCGCCGACTTCGAGGTGGAGATCTATGAGGACCAGCCGGACTGGGCGGGCCTGCTGGACCTGCTGGCGCGCACGCTTCGGCCGCCGCCGGCGCCTGCGATCGCGGCGCGAATAGCCCCTGGCTCAACCGATGGGCGACCGATATGACGCGTGAGGTCGCTTCTTCTGTAGCGCGTCGCGCGCGCCGCGCTAGGATGCGTCAAGCGACTCGGTTCCAGCGACCCCCGCGGGAACCTCGCGACAACATCTAGCTGGGGGAGCCTATGGCCACTGGTAAGAACACGAACGCCCTGCAGAAGCCGCTGACGCCCTCCGCCGAACTGGCCGCTGTGGTGGGCGCCGGTCAACTCTCGCGCGGTGAAACCGTGTCGAAGATCTGGGACTACATCAAGAAGAACAACCTGCAGAATCCCGCGAACAAGCGCGAGATCCTGGCCGACGCCAAGCTGAAGCCGGTGTTCGGCGGCAAGGACAAGGTCAGCATGTTCGAGATGAACAAGCACCTGGCCGCACACCTGAAGTAGGCGTTGCAGGGCGCGACGCCGCGCCCGAAGGCTTCCTATTCAGAATTGGGACCTCGCGGGCCGCTCGCCCTGCGAGGTCTCTTCATTTGTAGATCTCTTCGTTTGTAGATTTCTTCATTTGTGGGGCGCCTTACGGCGCCGCTTCGCCCACCAACTGGCGCACCAGGTCCAGGTCGGCGGGCTTGTCCACGTCCACTGAGGCCAGGCCATAGGGCGTCTCCACCACGGCGGCGGAAACCCCCGCCATGCGACCCAGCCGCTCGGCGCCGTCCTTCAGCCCCAGGCGGCCGGTGGCGTAGCGCAGCAGCATGCCGGGCCCCAGGATCTGGGCCATCTTCCAGGGCCGCTTGCGCTCGGCCTCCACCCGCCGCCAGAGGTCCACGACACGCAGCGCCCGCTCGGTGCGCAGGAAGAACAGGTTGCAGGCCGACCAGTCGCCGTCGGCCAGCCGCAGCCAGGTGCGCTTCGTCGAGGGCGCCGCCGCCTCCACCGTGGCCCGCGCCGCCACCAGGGCTGCGATGTCTGCGCCCGGCGGCACGTCGGCCAGGAAGCGGCTCACCCATTCCGGCCGCAACAGGGCATGGTCGGCGGTGGTGATCAGCAGCGGCGTGCCCAGGGCCTCGGCGCCGGCCCGCACGCTGAGGCTGGGGCCGGCGGCCTGGGGCAGGGTCTCGATCCCCAGCCGCGCCGCCTCCGCCTCGACCGCGGCGTCGCTGGTGACCGCGCAGATGCGCCCGGCGCCGGCGGCCCGCAGCGCGGCCGTCACGCGCGCCAGCAGGGTCTGGCCCTCCAGCCGGATCAGCGCCTTGTGCGCCGCATGGGCGTATTCGGCCACCGGCTCCGGCGCGCCCGGACGCGAGCCGGCCAGCACCAGCGCCTGGAAGCCGCTCACCCCAGCGCCTTCTCATAGAGCCGGTAGGTCTTGTAGACCTTGGCCCCGCCCGCATCGCAGATCCGGCGCATGGCGAGGTTGTCCTCCAGCACCCACGACAGCTCGTAGCGCTCGTAACCCAGCTTGCGCGCCGCCTGCGCCACCGCATCGATCAGCAGGAATGGCAGCAGCTGGCCGCGGCGCGAGGCGGCGAACTTGCGCTTCACGCCCATCAACGGCACGCGGCCGGTCTTGGGTCCCTTGACCTTGAGCCGCCAGAGCAGCTTGGCCCAGCCGAACGGCAGCAGCTTGCCGCCCAGGTCGCGAATCGCCTCGTTGATGTTGGGCAGCAGCACCATGAAGCCGGCCGGCTCGCCGTCGATCTCCGCGAACCAGGTCAGCCGCTTGTCGATCAGCAGGCGCAGGTTGTTGGCCAGGGCCAGGGTCTCGGCCTCGGTCGTGGGCGTGAATCCCCAGTTGCCCGACCAGGCGTCGTTGAGGATCTCGGTGAGGATGCCCACGTCGCGGCTGAAGCACTTCATGTCGACCATGCGCAGGGTCACGCCCGCCGGCAGGCCCTTGCGGATGCGCTTCAGGATCGGCTCGGGCAGGTCGTCGGCGACGCTGCAGATGTAGGCGTAGATGTCCTTGGCCCGGCCGTAGCCCTGCTCCTCGATGCGCGGCCCAGTGTGTCGCGCATCGTGGCTCATCATGAACATGGGCGGACTATCGGCGCCCTCCACCAGGAGGCCGACTTCCTCGTTGGTGGAGAGGTTCACGGGCCCAAGCGCGGTCTTGCACCCGTGAGCCTTCAGCCAGGCCTCGGCCGCGGCGAAGAGGCCGGCGAAGATCGCCGGGTCGTCCTCGGCGGCGATCATGCCGAAGTGGCCGACGCCCTCGGCCGTCTGCGGGTTGAGGTGGTCGATCTGGGCGCTGATGCGGCCCACGTCGCGGCCGTCCTTCACCGCCAGCCAGAACTGCACGTCGGCATGCTGGAAGAACGGATTGGTCTTGGGCGTCAGGCTCTCCTGTCGCTCCAGGATCAGCGGCGGGATGTAGTTCGGGTCGGACGCGCCCAGCCGCATGGCGACCTTGATGAAACGGTCCAGCATCGCCTTGCCGGTGACCGGTTGGATCTCGATGGCCCCCGCCATGATCAGCCCTCGAGGTAAAGCAGGATGGTCGCGCCCAGCGCGGCGAACATCGCCGGCGCCGCCCAGGCCGCCAGGATGGCGGGCGCGGCGCCGCTCTCGCCCAGGGCGGTGATCGCCCCGTCGAAGACGAGGAACAGGAGGCCCACCGCCAGGCACTGGGCCATCAGCGTCGCGCCCCCGCCGCGGAAGTTCGCCAGGGCCACGGGCGCGGCCAGGAGCAGCATGACGAGGCAGGCGATCGGCGCGGCCCAGGCCCGCTGCAGCTGGGTGTCGTAGAAGGCCCGCGGCTTCACCGACAGCCCGCCGGCCAGGGCGCGGCGGGCCTCGGCGGGCGTGACGGTGGTCTGGCCATTGGCCAGGGTGCGCACGTCCGACGGCTTCAGGTCGCGGGTCCAGCTCATCTGCTTGGCCTGCCCCTCGGCCAGGCCCGCGGCCTCCACCGTCTGGAAGTGCGGCTGGATCAGGGTCCAGGCGCCGTCCTGATAGACCGCCGCCGGCGCATCGGTGCGCTGGACCAGCCGCCCGCCCGCGTCGCGCCGATAGATGGTCACCTTCTCCAGGCCGCGGCCGTCGGGATCACGGGGCAGGGCGACGACGATCTCCGAGCCGACCCGGAAGGTGATCGGATCGACCACCTTGGTGGGGTCCCGCGGCGTGGTCTCCCGCCACCATTCGGTGAGCATGTGATCGGTCTTGGGCGCGATCACCATGCCGATGGTCAGCTGCACCACAGCGATCACCACCGCGGCCGGCGCGGCCATCAGGGTGACGCGGTAGGCCGAGATGCCGGTCGAGCGCATGGCCGTCACCGCGCTCTCGCCGGCGAGCTTGGCGAAGGCGAACAGCGAGCCGGCCAGCACCGCCACCGGCGCCGACTGCTCGATCAGCCGCGGCAGGCGCAGCAGGGCGTAGTAGACCACGCCCGCCGCGCCGAGCTTGCGGTCCAGGATGTCGGTGGTGACCTCCAGGAGGTCCAGGATCTGCAGCACCCCGACCAGCACCGCGAGCGCCGCCAGGATGCGCACCGCCATCAGGCGGGCGAGGTAGGCGGCGAGGGTCATGCGCTGGCCTGGGCCGCGCGGCGGTTGGCCCGCAGGCGCGCGATGGCCGTGCCGATATGCTCCATGGCGCGGCCGACCGGCGTCTCGCCCGGCCGCTTGCGGCTGGTGAAGAACACCGTGCAGCAGATGGCGGTGAAGACCAGGAAGGGCCCGCCCACCGACAGCTCCGCCGGCGCGCGGCCGGTGGACGCCAGGCCCTGGCCCAGCTGCACGAGGTGGTGGAAGCCGAGCAGCAGGATGCCGCCCACCAGCACGCCCGGCGCGCGGCCGCTGCGCTTGGCCGCCAAACCCAGCGGCACCGCCAGCAGGGGTAGCAGCGGCAGCGAAAGCGCCCGGGCCAGGCGGCCATAGAGCTCGCCCTTCAGGGCCCCGCGCGAGATCAGCGAATGGCGTGACGTCGCCTGCTGCGCCAGCTCGATCAGGGTCAGCTCCCGCTCGTCGCCGCCACGGGCGCGCAGCAGCTTGGCCGGCCCACTGATCGGGAACTGCATGGTGAAGTCCTTGAAGCTCAGGACTTCCGGCTGGCCCTTCTCGTTGAACCGCAGCTGCTGGCCGTTCTGCAGCATCAGCCGCACGCTGCGTCCGTCGGTGGTGCGCTGCACCTCGGCCATGCCGGCGGTGGTGATCTCCTCGCGGCCGCCGGCCGTGATCCGGCGGATGAAGATGCGCGACAGCTTCTGGCCCGCGGGGTCGGCCTCGTCGGTCGTGACCGTGAGGTCCTTGGACGGCGACAGGATGGTCTCGGCGGGCACCAGGCCGTTCCAGCCGGCGTTCTGCGCCGAATGCAGCACCGCGCGATAGGCGTAGCGGCTGTAGGGCTGCAGGAAGCCGAACACCGCCATGCTGACCACCATCAGCACCGCCGCCAGCCACAGGTAGGGCGCCGTCAGCCGGGTCAGCGAGACGCCCGCGGCCAGGAAGGCGTCCACTTCCGACGACTGGTTCATGCGGTTCACGACGATGACCAGCGCCACGAAGAACGCCGCCGGCAGGGTCAGGCCCATGTAGTGGGGCACCAGGTTCACCGCGAGCTGGGCGACGAACCCGAAGCGGCCCGAGGAGTTCGACAGCATGTCGAGCAGCCGCAGGACGCGTTCCAGCAGGAGCGCGACCAGAGTCACCCCGGTGGCGGCCACCATGGGCCACAGCGCCAGTCGCAGCAGGTAACGGTCGATGAGACTCAATCAGTCCCCCGGTTCGCGGTCGGGCCCTGGCCCGCCGGCGCGCGGTGAAGCAGGCGCGAGGCGCGCCCGGAAGCCTCCTCCTCGCGCAGCGCGCGCGCCGACGCAAGGCCCACGGACGTCGGTGCCGGGCTTCGGCGGCGAGAGTGTGGCGGAGCTGAGCTGTGGCGGGCCCTCTTGCGCCTTGCGGATCGGCGTTGCGCCGTCGTACGTCGGACCGTTGATCCGCACCGGCCTCATCTGGAACCAGCACAGCCACCGCAACCGCGGGGCCGGTCGCAGTCCGCTCCCGGACAGCGTCCTCGACGTCGTGCCCGAGGACGAGAGCCAGCTGTTCGCCGAGCTGCGCCGCTTCAAGGCCGCGGGCGTGGAGCTGATCGCCATCGACGGCGGGGACGGCACCATCCGCGAGGTGCTGACCCGGCTGCCGGAGGCCTGGGGCGGGGCCCTGCCGCCGATCGCCCTGGCGCCCAGCGGCAAGACCAATGCGCTCGCCCTCGACCTCGGGGTGCCCCTGGGCACGCCGCTGGAGCGGATGATGGCGGCAGCGCTGGCCGGCAAGACCAAGCGCCGGCGTTGCCTGGAGGTCCTGCGGCCCGGCCAGGGGCTGCCCGAGCGGCGCGGCTTCCTGTTCGGCACGGGCGCCTTCGTGCGGGCGACCGAGCTGGCGCAGCGCAACCACGGCCTTGGCCTGTTCGACAACGCCGCGATCGGCGTCACCCTGGCCGGCGCCACCGTGCGCACCCTGCTGGGCGCCCCGAGCGATCCCTGGCGGCGCGGCGAGTCGGCCAGGCTCTGCACGCCGCAGGCCTCGGACGGCCCCTGGTTCATCCTGATGGCCTCGACGCTGAAGCGCCTGCCGCTGGGCCTGCGCCCGTTCGGGCCGCCGCACGAGGGCCTGAAGCTGCTGGCGGTGACTGCGCCGCCGCGGCGACTGCTCAGCGCCCTGCCGATCATCCTGCGCGGCGCGGACGCGCCCTGGCTGGCCCAGCAGGGCTACCATCGTCACGACCTTGCCGCCTTCGCCGTCGACCTGCCCGGCGCCTTCGTCCTGGACGGCGAGATCTTCGAGGGCGGGGACCTCTCCGTGCGCGAGGGGCCTGAGCTGGAGTTCGTGGTCCCGTGAGCGCGCTGGTCCAGCGGCTGGCGGCGGAGCTGGCGAGCCCGGCGCCGGACGCGGTGCGCGCGCTGGCGGCCCGCCTGGCGGACCCGGCGCGGGATGCGGCGATCCTCTACTACGGCTCGACCCTGCGGACCGGCGACCTCTCGGGCGTGCTCGACTTCTACCGGCTGACCCGCGAGCCGCACCGCCGGGGCCTCCGCGGCCTGGTGGAGCGGGTGCTGTGGCCGGAGGTCAGCTACCACGAGGTCGCCGTCGAGGGCCGCGTGCTGCGCGCCAAGGTGGCCACCCTGCCGCTGGCGCAGTTCCGGCGCGCGGCCGAGGGGCGGACGCTGGACACCACCATCTGGGCGCGGTTCGTCCAGCCGACGCAGCTGGTCTGGCGCGCTGGGCCGGTCGAGGCGCTGGCAGCGGCGGAAGCCTGCGCGGCGGCCGTGGTGACGGCGGCGCGCTATGCGGCCAAGCTCGGCCCGGACCGCGGCCCGCCCGAGGCGTTCTGGCGGGCCCTGTTCCGCCACACCTATGCGGCCGAGTTCCGCCTGGAGAGCCAGGGACGGCCCGACCAGGTGATGGCGGCCGCGGAGGGGCGCTATGCGGAGCTTCTGCCCATCGCCTGGCGCGAGGGCGGCGTGGCGTTCGAGGCGCGGGACGGGGAGGTGGCGCCGGACAAGCGCGGGCTGCCAGGCTGGACCCTGCGCAACCTGGCCGGCAAGCCGCTCAACATCGCCCGGCTGGCCAAGGCCGCCTTCACCTTCGAGGGCGCGAGCCGCTATGCGGCCTGGAAGGTTGCGCGGCACACGGGGGTGGAGCTGGCGGTGACGCCCTTCCGCGAGCGCCATCCGATCCTGGCGGCGCCGGGCGCGTGGCTGGAGCTGCGGCGGCGTCGGCGCGCGGGGCGCGCCGTTCCGAAAACCTAGGCCGAGGCGCGGCGTGCGCGCTTCAGCAGCCCGAACTCCTGACCCAGCTGCTCGAAGACCGACAGCACGGTCTCAATTTGCTGGGGCGTATGGGCGGCGCTCACGCTGGAGCGCAGCAGCGGACGGTTATCCGGCGTGGCCGGCGGGATGGCGAGGTTCAGATAGACCCCGTTGGCCAGCAGGGCGTTCCACATGGTCACGGCCATGGCCTGGTCCGGCATCACCACCGCCGTGATCGGGCTGGCGTGCGGCCCCACGGCATAGCCCATGTCGCGCAGGCCTTCCCACAGCTGCATGGCGTTGGCCTCGAGCCGCAGGCGCAGCGAGGAGTCCGCTTCCAGGCGCTTCAGGGCGGTCAGGGTGGAGGCGATCACCGCCGGCGGCAGCGAGGCGGTGAACATGTACGGCCGGCTGACGATGCGCAGCAGGTCGAAGTTGTCGTCGTCGGAGACCAGGAAGCCGCCCACGGCGCCCAGGCTCTTGGAGAAGGTGCCGACGATGAAGTCGACGTCGGCCTCGACGCCGGCCGCCTCGGCCAGGCCGCGGCCCTTCTCGCCCAGCACGCCCATGGAGTGGGCCTCGTCCACCAGCAGGTAGGCGCCCATCTCCTTCTTGACCGCGGCGATCTCCTTCAGCGGCGCCACGTCGCCCATCATCGAGTAGATGCCCTCGACGACGATCAGGCTGCCGGCGGCCTGGTCGCCCAGGCGGCGCAGGCGCTTGTAGAGGTCTTCCGGGTCGTTGTGGCGGAAGCGGATCACCTCGGCCTGGGACAGGCGCGCGGCGTCATAGATCGAGGCGTGGCTGTCGGCGTCCAGGATCAGGTGGTCGCCGCGGCCCACGAGGCCGGAGATGCCGCCCAGGTTGGCCTGGTAGCCGGTGGTGAACACCATGGCGTGCTTGCGGCCGTAGAAGCTGGCCAGCGCCGTTTCCAGCGCCGCATGCCCGGCGAAGGTGCCGTTGGCGAACCGCGAACCGGTGGTGCCCGTGCCCCATTCGCGGACGGCCGTGGCCGAAGCCTCGATGCAGTCCGGGTCGAACGTCAGGCCCAGGTAGTTGTTCGTGCCCAGCAGGATGACCTGCCGGCCGTCCAGCATGCCCTCGGTCGGCGAGAGCACGGCGTCGAATCGCACGTTGAATGGATCGGCGCCCGCCGCACGGATGCCGTCCAACGGGGCGCGATAGCCCAGGTGCTTGTCGAGCAGCCCCATCGTTAAGCCTTCACCCGCAGCTTGTTGATCAGTTCGGAGAGATCGCCAACCGTTTGGACGGTCGCCAGACGGTCCAGGGGAATCGAGAGGTCGAAGCGATCCTCAAGCTCCATGACGATGTTCATCAGCGCAAGCGAATCCACCGCGAGATCTCTCGCGATGTCGGTCGCATGGGTGACCTGGACGGTTCGGCCCAGGACCGTCTCGGCCGCTCGCGCGACTTCCCGGACGGTCAGATCCGTCGCCAGTTCCACCATTCACGAGCCCCCCAATGGCTCATTCAACTGCTTACGCCAGCGCGGTAACTAAGCATGTCCGCCCCGGATTTCCACCGCTGGTTCGAATCCGGGTCACAAAACCGCAGCTATTGTTTCATCCATCCGGCCGCCCGGTACCACGCCACGGTGGCCGAAAACCCAGTGTCGAGATCGCATAATGCCCGCGGCGCATCCCACGGGCGTTCTTCCGGGGCAACTGCCCAATTCAGATGCAGCAGTTCGCGGGCCTTGGCCGACGAGAGCATCGGCGTGCGGCCCAGCAGCATGGTGAAATCATTTGTGATTCCAATCGCGCGCACCAGGGCGCCTGGAACCGGCGCGAAGACCGGCCTGCGGCCGCAGGCGCGCGCAGCGGCCTGCATCAGCTCGCGCCAGCCGTAACCGTCCGGGCGTGAGTCGCTAAGCGCGACGCGGCGACTCGCAGGCGGCTCGGTGGCGAGGGCGGCAATCTGCCGGGCTGCGTCCTCCACATGGATCATCGCCACCCGCGCCCGGGCGTCCAGGAGGGGCAGGATGGGGCTGGCGGCCGCGGCCTGGAACACCGGCAGGAGCTCGCGGTCGCCGGGGCCGTAGATGGCGCAGGGGCGGGCGATGGTCAGGCGATCGCCCAGAACCGCGGCCATGGCGACCTCGCCGGCGGCCTTGGAGGCGCTGTAGTGCGACAGCTGCGGCTCGCGGGCGGTCAGGCTGGAGACCATCACCACGTGCGGGGCGTCGCGCGCCGCCTCGGCCAGGCGCCGGGCGCCTTCTACGTTCACCGCGTCGAAGGCCGCGCGGCTGCGGGCCTTCACCAGGCCGGCGGTATGGATCACCACGTCCGCGCCGCTCGCCAGGCGCGCCAGGGCCTGGGTGTCGGCCATGTCGCCGGGCACAACCTCGAGCCCGAGCCCGCGCCAGTCCGCATCGCCCGGATCGCGCCGGGCCAGCACCCGCAGGCGCCAGCCGTCGGCGGCAAGGGTGCGCAGGAGCTGGCGGCCGAGGAACCCGGTGGCGCCGGTGACCGCCGCGAGTCGCGCAGTCAGGCCGGCTCCTCCTGGCCGAAGGCGCCGGCCAGGAACAGGGCGCGGGCCTTGGCGCGGCTGAGCTTGCCGGACGAGGTCTGGGGCAGGGCGTGGGCGCCCACCAGCTCGACGCGGGCCTCGACACCGTGACGGGCGCGGAGCAGAGCGGCCACATCCTCGACCAGGGTGCGGCGCACGTCCGGGTCGCTGCTGCGCGACTGGACCAGCACCACCAGCTGCTCGGCGGCGTCCTGGTCGACGGAGAAGGCGGCTACGTCGCCGCTGCGCAGGCGCTCGATCTCCGACTCGGCGGTCCATTCCAGGTCCTGCGGCCACACGTTGCGGCCGTTCAGCAGGATCAGGTCCTTGGCGCGCCCGGTGGGCACGATCTCGCCGCCGGAGACATAGCCGAGGTCGCCGGTGTCCAGCCAGCCGTCGGGCGACAGCACCCGCGCCGAGGCCTCGGGATCGCCGAAGTATTCGCGCATCAGGCTGGGGCCGCGCACGAAGATGCGTCCGACCCGGCCCTCCGGCAGCACCGCGCCGTCATCGTCGCGCACCTGCAGCTCATGGCCGGGCAGCACCGAGCCGCAGCGGACGAACATCCGCGCGCGCGGGCCGGCGCCCGGCTGCACCACCCCGTCGCGTTCCATCCGGTCCACGTCCACCGTGTCGAAGGAGAGCTCGCGGCCGGGGCTGCCCATGGTCAGGGCCAGGGTGGCCTCGGCCATGCCGTAGCAGGGTGAAAAGGCGGTGGCCTTGAAGCCGGCGGGCGCATAGCGCTCGGCGAAGTCCATCAGCGGGCCCGGGCGCACCATGTCGCCGCCGCAGCCGGCCGCGCGCCAGTGCGACAGGTCCAGGCCCTCGCGGCTGCCGTCGCCGCGGCGCGCGCAGAGCTCATAGCCGAAGGTGGGGCTGAACGAGATGGTGGCGCGGTTCCTGGAGATCAGGTCCAGCCACATCAGCGGCCGCCGCACGAAGGCGCCGGTGGGCATCAGGTCGATGGTCATCTGCGCCGACAGCGGCGCCAGCAGGAACCCGACCAGCCCCATGTCGTGATAGAGCGGCAGCCACGAGAACGCGCGGTCCTCGGCGGTGACGTTCAGGCCGTGGGCGGTGATGGCGAAGGTGTTGGCCATCAGGGCGCGGTGGGTGCAGAGCACGCCGGTGGGGGTGCGCGTGCTGCCCGAGGAGAACTGCACGTAGCAGGGATCGTCCGGCGTCGGCGGCGCGAGGTCGCTCGCAGGCGCCTCAGGCAGCTCCGCGATCGTGGCCGCCAGAGGCGTCCCGGCCGCGGCGGCGGCGTCCTTCAGCCACGGCAGCAGGCTCTCGGGCCCGAACACCGCCCCGGCCTGGGCCGAGGCCAGCATGCGGCCGATCTGCTCCACATAGGCCTCGCGCCCGCCCAGCGGGGCGGGCAGCGGCAGGGGCGCCGGGGTCAGGCGGGCGTACTGGCAGGCGAAGAAGGCGGTGATGAAGTCCGCGTCGGTCTCGGCGACCAGGCCCACCCGGTCGTGCGTCTTCAGGCCGGCGGCCAGCAGCCGGCCCGCCAGGGCGCGGGCGCGCTCGCGCAGCTCGGCGTAGCTCAGCGTCTCGACCAGTTCGCCGCGCAGGCCGTAGAGGGTGAGGCCGGTCGGGCCCGCCGCGGCGAAGTCCAGCGCGGCGATCAGGGTCGCAAAGCCGCCTAGCCGGAACGGGCGGTCCGGGGCGGTCGGGGCCGGAGCCGTCGGGCCCGAAGCATTCGAGGTAGGGATCAACGCAGCCTTCCAGTGGTTCGCGTCTCGTCGCGCCGTCCGATTCCGCCCGGCCTCAGCATGGGCAGCCTTAGCATGGACGACCTTCGGCCAAGGGCAAGCGCAGGAGCGCCGCACCCAAGATCGGGGACCGCGCGTATAAGGCGGAAAGGCTCCGCAAGGAAGTCCGCTTGTGCCGGCGGGCCGGGGAGTCCTTAAACTGCGGCGTGTTCGAGGGCGAAGGGGCAAGATCATGAAGAGGCTGGCCACGGGCCTTACGGCCCTTCTGCTGGGCGCGGCCGGCGCCGCGCTCTCGGCGGTCCCGGCGCAGGCGGAGATCCGCGCCCTGATCGTGGCGGTGTCCCACTATGCCGCGCCGATCCCCTCGCTGGACGGCACCGCCAATGACGCGGCCGCCCTGACCAAGGTGCTGCGCGACGAGGGCGCCAAGGACGTCATCGAGCTGAAGGACGCCGACGCCACCCGCGCCAGCATCCGCGGCGCCCTCGAGGCGCTGGGCAAGCGGGCCAAGCCCGGCGACTGGGTGATCTTCTACTACGCGGGCCACGGGGCCCAGGCGCCGAGCACCGATCCGGCCGAGGCCGACGGCCTGGACGAGTTCATCGTGCTGAGCGGCTTTTCGGTGTCCCACCCCGATCCGCAGCAATTCATCGTCGACAACGACCTGCACGGCTGGCTGGTCAACTTCTTCCCCAAGACCGTGAACGTGCTGCAGATCGCCGACGCCTGCCACTCGGGCTCGATGAACCGGGCCGTGGGGCCGAACCACTTCAAGGCGCGGGCGGCGTCGAAGAACCCCATGGCCATCCAGCTTCCGCCTGGCCCGAAGGACCCGTCCGCCGCGGCCCCGCCCGGCGATCCGCCCAACCTGGTCTATGTGGGCGCCGCCCAGGACAACCAGTTCGCCCTGGAGGGGCCCCTGCCGCTGGGCGAGTCGCCGCCGCGGGGCCTGCTCACCTACGCCCTGGAGGGCGCGCTGCAGGAGCGCCGGCCCAATGGTCACCTGGCCGCCGACCTCGACGACGACGGCAAGCTGTCGCTGGCCGAGCTGGCCGCCAGCCTGGAGACCCGCACCCGCGAGCTCTCCAGCACCCAGCAATGGGCCTCCACCGTGGTGCCGCCCCGCAACGAGCGCAGCGTGGTGTTCCAGCCGCTGAAGCCGCCGCCGGCCGACGAGCGCCCGGTCGAGGTGAAGGCCGCCGACGACACCGCCGCCGACATCCTGTCGGGCCGCGGCCCGTGGGCCTCGATCCCCCGCGGCGTGCCGGACCTCACCTGGTCGGCGAAGGACGGCGTGGTCACCGATTCGCACGGCGACCGCGTGGCCGAGGACCTGCGCAGCGCCGAGGCCCTGGCGGGCGTCATCAGCAAGCGCAAGGCGATCGGCGACCTGGCCGGCTCGGCCAACGAGCGGGTGCTGCAGGTGCAGGTGGGGCCCAAGCCCAAGGGCCAGCTCTACAAGAAGGGCGAGACCGTGGACCTGGCGGTCACCCACCGGGGCGAGCCGGCCTATCTCACGGCCTTCAACCTCGCCAGCGACGGCACGGTGCAGGTGCTCTATCCGCTGGATGGCGACGGCGATGGCAAGATGACGGCCGGGGACGCCCGCGTCTCGCTCACCCGCACCCGCGCCGCCCCGCCGTTCGGGGTGGACAATGTGGTGGCGGTGGCCACGGCCGGCCCGCCGACGGCCCTGCGGGGCGCGCTCTCACGCATGAACGGCAAGCGCGAGGCCACGGCGGCCGCCGCGGCGGTGCGCGACGAGCTGGACCAGGCTCATGGCCGCGCGGCCCTGGCGCTGGGCGAGCTCTACACCGGTCAGTAGGAAGGGCCGATTGGCCGGGCGCGTCTCAGCGCGACTGGCGGGCCACCAGGTCGTCGAACGCGCGCCGGGCCTCGGTGACGCAGCCGGCCTCCTGGGCCTGCAGGATATCGTCCAGGTTGGCGAGGTTGGCCGCATCCGGGCAGACGCCGCCGCGGCGGCCGCCGAACGTCCGGCCCCCGGTGGGCGGCGCCACCAGCACCTTCAGGGCGGCCAGGCGCGCGGGGTCCCCGCCCTTGCGCGAGGGGACGACCGCCCCGGAGGCGGCCCCGTGGAGGGTGGTGATGTCGCCGGCGGCGGCCATCAGGGTCGCGGTCTTGCCGGCGGCGAGCGCCAGGTGCTGGCCGCTGTCCAGTTCCAGGCCAGGCTTGAGCTCGGGATCGGTCGAGGACACCAGCACATAGTCGGCGGCGGCCGCCGCGCCAGCCGCGCCCAGGGCCAGGACGGCCGCCAGGACGGCGGACCGGACGATTGGAAGGGCGTTGCGTGGAAGGGCGATGCGCATGCCGTGTCCTCTCAGTCTTGCGCGGGATTCGCCCACTCCGGGGCGCCGCGGTCAAGCGCCCGCGCGCATCAGGAGAATACGCCGGCGCGGCGCGCCCGGCTTCAAAGCAGGCGCGACAGACGCGCCTTGCCAAGGCCGATATTTTGCGTATGTTCCGCGCCCTCGCCGCCGGGGCCCTGTTAGGGCGCTGGAGCCGGGACGGGTGCTTAGCTCAGTTGGTAGAGCAGCTGACTCTTAATCAGCGGGTCGTGGGTTCGAATCCCCCAGCACCCACCATTTTCTCCCTTTGTAAGATAAGGGGAATTTGTCCCGAGAGGGCGTGGTGGCGCTCTCATGTCGCCTTCTGGGTTCCGTCGTTGGTTCCTGTCGTCGGTTCCTGCGAGGGGTCATTCGGCCTTGGTGGACTGGGCAAGCGCCGCCGGCGGCTCCTGGTCCGCCTTCAGTCGGCCAACCCGGCGACCTCAACCGCTAAGCGACCGCGGACGTTATCCGCCTGGCCACGGCACAAGGCAGGACCGAGCACGCCCGGCGGCCGTTCCCAGTGTCGAGAGGCGGGGAAAGCCCCATGACCCTAGCGACGCGCGCCGAGACTCCTACCGTGGCTGCCCTGAGCCAGTTGGCCGAAGAGACGGCAGGTCGCGGCGAACACCAGGGCGATGACCATCGGCGCGGCGAAGAATGCGCCGTAGGACAGTTTGGCATCCTGAACGGAGAAGGCTTTCGGCAGAACCACGGTTCCAGCCAGCACCGAGGCCAGGAAGTTGCCGGCTGAGAAGGATAGGAGCGTCAGCCCCATCGCAACGCCGGCGTATCGGTCGGGCACCATCTTGCCCACCATGGCAAAGGTCGATGGTGCGATGCAGAGCTCACCCAGCGTCATTGCCAGGTACGCGGTTACGATCCACAGGAGCGGAATCCTCGCGCCCGAAGCCCCGCTGCCCGCGGCGACGATGAGAATGGCGAACGCCAGCGCCACGAAGACGAACCCGATCGCGAACTTGGCGAAGGGCGTCGGCTCGCGTCCCCAGCGGGCCAGCCTTGCCCACAGCCCGCCGAGCAGCGGCAGCAAGGCCAGGACGAACAGGCTGTTCAGGGAGAGCAGTTGCGGCGCGGTGACCGGTATGCCGAACAGCGACCGCTCCACGGCCCGGTCAGAGAACAGGTTCACCGTGATGGACAGCTGCTCGAACAGCAGTTCGAAGAAGATCGGCACCGGCAGAAGCAGGAAGAACCGCATCACCTTTGGAAGGTCGTTCGGATCCTCGCTCGAGCGAGCCCGCATGATCAGGATCCCCGATCCGGCCGCCACGGTCGCGGCGAGCAGTATGCCGAGGGCCAGGCCGTGCTGCACCAGCCAGGCGGCGACGGCCACGGCGGCTGCGACCAACAGATAGATGCGCGCGCGCGGCGTCGACTTCCCGGCGGCGATCAGGGTCCCCTCGGCCGGGCGGACCAATCCCCGGCCCAGCAGGAAGGAGATCAGCCCCAGGGCCATCCCAATGGCGGCGGCTCCGAACCCCCAGCCCCATCCGAAATGGCTGGCCAGTCCTCCGCAGACAATCGGGGCCAGGAAGCTGCCGATGTTTACGCCGACATAGTAGCCGTAGTAGCCGAATTCGCGTTTCGGATCGTCGGCCCGATAGAGGCGGCCGATCATGGTTAGGACATTGGGCTTCAGCAGACCCGTCCCAACGGCGATCAGCGCCAGAGCGAGACAGAAGATCTGGAATGCAACCGGCCGGTTGACGAGGTGAAGACCCGTGAGGGCGTTCTCGGCGGCCAAGGTCGAGTGACCGGCCATGATCAGGATGGCGCCCACGCCCATAGGTTCCTTGGGGCCCAGCCAACGATCGGCGCAATAGCCGCCGAGCACCGACGTCGCCAGCACCAGCGCCGCATAGCTGCCGAACATCATGGCTGCCTGGGCATCGCCAAGGGCGAAGGCCTCGATCAGATAGAAGACGAGGAAGGCGCGCATGCCCTGGTAGCTGAAGAGCTCCCAGACCTTGAGCGAGATCAGCACCGCCAGGCCGGCCGGATGGCCTCGCACGGAGACGCGGGGGGGCGAGGCTAGCGCCACGGAAGCAGCCCGCCCCAGAGACCGACCAAGACGCCGAGCGCCAGGAACACCAGCGTCGACGCCGAATGGACGGCTCTGCGCCAAATGGGCCAGCCTCCGCCGCGCCAGGTCATGGGAAGGCCGATGGTCAGACCCGCCGCGCCCACCGTTGCGAGCAAAGCCAGGCTAGAAGCGGTCGCCAGCCACGGCCCAGGGAAGCGGTACATGATGCCGACGCTGTCGGCTTCGGGCCGCCACGTCCAAGTCGCCACGGCGGCCGAGACCCAAAGGGTCGACACCACAAGACTTGCCGCCCCAGCGATCGCCTGTGCGCGCGTCGCCGGCTGGCCTCGTGCGATTCGCGCCGCGGCCACGATCCAGGTCGTCGCCGCCGCGAACATCGCCAGCGCGGCGACACGGTCGAAGACGGCCCGGGTCCAGATCGGGGACACGCGTTCCATCGTCTGGTTGCCGGACGGCGTCGGGAAACTCACGGCCCGGCCCGTCTTGTCCAACTGGAAGACCAGGCGGTCGTCCCCGTCTGAAGCCAGGAACTGGCCCGGCGCGCCGGCGGGAACCCAGGTTTGGACGACGCCATAGCTGGTCACCAGCCGACCATCGCCGGTCACGGCGACGCTGCCGGTTCCGCCCATCAGCTCCACGAATTTCTCCAACCCGTGATAGGGCCGCCGCGCGGTGAGATAGGCTCCGGCATAGCGGGCGGCGTTCCTCACCAGCGTGGGATCGCCGGGACGCTCGATAGCCTTGGGCGCGGCGTAGTATCGGCCAGTGATCAGGCGCGGCAGGCGCTGGCCGATTGACCGGCCGGTGCTGGTGTTGGTGGTGACGAACACCCCCAATCTGAGCTGCGGCACGACCACCAGATTGGTGAAGAAGAACTGGGTCGCGCCGCTGTGGCCGTAGCCCCGGAACCCGCCCGGCAGGCGCGTGACGGCGAAGCCGTGCGCCCATCCGTTGAAGCCTTCCGGCATGTCGAGGATCGGCGTGCGGAAGGCGCGGGCGGTGGCTGCGCCATAGATCGTGACGTCGCCCAAGGTTCCGTCGCCCAGCTGCATCAGCATGTAGCGAGCGGCGTCCGCGGCGGTCATCGACGCGGCCCCGGCCGGGGCGCCCTGCGTCATGTATTCCCGGCCCGCCGGCGTGAACCGCGCGCCCGACCATTCGAAGCCCGTCGACAGTCGGGCCGTCAGGGCGGGCGGCATGGGGGACGGCAGGTCGGCGCGGGCGGGGTAGGCCTCGCGGAACGAGGTGTCGGCGAGGCCCAGGGGCCGCAATATCTCCCGTTCGATCAGCGCCTGATAGCTGGTCCCGTTCAGCCGCGCGACGATGTAGCCTGCCAGATTGGCGCCGTAGTTCGAGTAGTTCGAGGCCAGGCCGGGCTCACGGACCCGACGCGGGCGATGTCGCTTGAGGTAGTCGGCGACATCGACGATGCGCTCGGGCTTGTCGACGATCAGATGGCCGTACGCGCTGTCCTCGAACCCCGCCGCATGGCTCATCAGATCGATCACGCGGATGGGCTTGCGGAAACCCTGCGCGGGAATCTTGAGGTCGTCAGGCAAGTAGTCGTTCACCGGCGCTTCGAGCCGAAGGCGCCGGCGCTCGACCTCCTTCATCACGGCGATCCAGGTGAAGGTCTTGCTCAGGGACCCGACCTGGAAGAGCGTGCGCTGCGGATCTACCGCCCGAGACGGGTCAAGGTGGGAGACGCCATAGCCCCTCAGGAGCAGGATCCGACCGTCCTGCACGATGGCCACCGCCGCCCCGGCGATGTGATCGCTCGCCATGGCCTCGGCGATCACCCCGTCCACGAACGCGGCGAGATCCTGTGCCGGCAGTGGCTGAGTGACGGCAAGCTTGGGCGAGCGCACGCCTGCAGGAAGGGTCGGGGTGGGTCGCCCTGGGACCTGGGGCGCCTGCGCACGGACAGGGCCGGCCGCAGCGATCATGGCGCACGCCAGGAAGCTTGTCTTGAGCGATCTCATTCTGCGTCCGCGCGTCTCCAGGCGCGGCCTTGATCTCATAGGCTAAGATGATTAGCAAGAAGCCCGCTCCAGGTGGCGACTGTCCCCTATGGGAGTCGAGAGTCCCTCTTGACAGCGTCACGGGATGGTTGATCATGAAGCTAATTGAATTATCCTAATTCGACTAATGGAGATGAGTTGCGTGGGCGAGTCCGGCTTCACGCCCCACGCGCTGAACGGGGCCTGGACCCGGCGCTCGTTGGCGGTCGGCGGAGGTGCGCCGCTCGAGGACAGCGACGTGATCTGGCTGCAGCTGGGCGATCTCTTCGCGGATCTGCGAACGCCGCGCCGCGCCCAAGGCATGTCCCGTTGCGCGGCCTTTTCCGGCCGTACGTGTTGGATGGCGCCCGAGATCGTCTTCCACCGCGATCTGGACCTCGACGCAGCCGCGATCGACGATCGGGCTCGGCTCGATCTGAAGGATGACTTGCTGATCGAGCGCGGTGAAGTCCAGGTCGGGGGTCGGCCCGTCGCCTATGAAGAGACCTGGGTCCGACCGGGCGGGCCGGCAAGGGCGGGTCGCGTCCTGGACGGCAAGACGACGGGCGAGCGCGCGACCTCGATGCGGTTGGTGCAGGTCGACGACATCGCCATTGTTCTGCTCGACGAGCGGCGACAGGGCCGCGGGTTCGGCGCGGCCGAGTTCCGCCGCGAAGGCGCTCATTGGCGGCCGGTCAGGGCGGTCGGCAGACCCCAGGTTCCGGGCCCGCCCGAGGCCTGGCGGCAGGCTTCCCTGGTCAGCGGATTGATCCCTGAAACCTCTAGCCGGGCGTGGACGAGCCGTTCGTGGCGCCTTCGCGAGCAGCTGGGCGGCCTCGGCGCATGACGGTCCCGGTCGCCGAGCCGATCGCGGCGCGTCACGGCGGCGCCGATGCGAAGCCGCAGGCGCTGCAAGGCGCCCTGTCCCTCGGCCTTGGCGTATTCGGCGTCGGGCTCATCAACACCGCTGTCCTCAACACCTTTCCGTTCCTGGCGGGCGGATTGATCGACGGCCGCGGAATGAGCGCGACCGAGGCCGGCCTGCTCATCAGCGCCGAATTGTTGGTCAGCGCGCTCGTCGCACTGGCGCTGTCGCGCCCATCGCTGAACCTCGCGCCGCGAAGCCTTGGCCTGGCCGGGTGCTGCCTCTTCGCCGTGGGAGGCCTGATGGCCGCAAACGCCGGGGGACACGCTCTGATCGCCGCCCGGCTCTTGGCCGGCGCGGGGGAGGGCGTGGCGCTCGCCGCAGGTGGGCGGGCCCTGGCCATGGCGCCATCTCCTGCCCGTCTCAGCGCCCGTGTCGCCGTGGCGCTGGCGGTCTTCGGGACGATGCTCGCGCTTGGCGCCGGCCTGGTCGTGGCGGCTGGCGGGTATAGTCGAGGCTGCTTCTATCTCGCGGCCGTAGGAATGCTCGGCGCGGGCCTGTCGCTCTTCATTCCGAGGACGCATGGGCGGCGCACGTCGGCCGATCCCTCCGGTGAACCCAAAGCCTACAACTGGCCTGCCGCGATTCCGATCATCGGCGCGGCCGGGCTGATGTTCCTCAGTGCGGGCGCGATCTGGAATTTCTCCGAGCGGATCGGACTGCAGGCTGGACTCACGCCGGCCGCCGTCGCGGCGACCATCGCCTTCACATCCCTCGCCGGCGTGGTCGGTGGCGCGGTCGCGGTAGCCATGGCGCGCCTGGGACGCGACTTCCTCGTCGTCGGGGCCGGCGCTGTGGTCTTCGGCGGTTCGGTGGCGACGCTGGCTCTGGCCACGGGCCCGCTGCAATACGCGGCGGCCCTCAGCGTCCTGTCCTTCGCCTTCGTCTTCGTTGGTCCGTTCATTCTTTCGATCGCGGTGCGCATCGACGCCAGCGGCGGGCTGGCGGGGGCGGCGCAGGGCGCACAGATGCTGGCCGGCGCGGTGGCGCCCTTCATCGGCGGTCTTCTGCTGTCGAAGGGCTCGTTCCGGGCCTTGGCCGTGCTTGCGGCGGTCACCTCGGCGCTGTCGGTGGCCAGCCTGATCGCGGCGCACCGGCGCTCGCCCCGACCTACCGGCCGCGCCGGGACCGCAGAGCCTAGCCGATGAGTGCGCCCGGTGCGCCGACGATGACCCGTTTGGAGAAACTGATGCTGCCTATGACGAGGAATGTGGGGGCGGAGCGACTGCTTGAAGGCCTCAGCCGAATAGCCCATGCGCCGCTGGACCGCGCCCAGGCCCTGCCGCCCGGCTGCTACACGGACGAGGCCTTTTTCGCCCTGGAGATGGAGCGACTGTTCGGGCGCGAGTGGATCTGCATCGGCCGAGCCTCGGATATTCCCGAACCCGGCGACCACCTCACCCTCGAGCTTGCCAACGCCCAGGTCATGGCCGTTCGCCAGAGGAACGGCGAGATCGCCGTCTTGAGCCGGGTTTGCCGCCACCGCGCCGCACTGCTCGGCACATCCGGAGGTGGCTCGACCAAGCTCTTCGTATGCCCCTACCA
This sequence comes from Caulobacterales bacterium, assembly GCA_019510435.1. Classification (GTDB taxonomy): domain Bacteria; phylum Pseudomonadota; class Alphaproteobacteria; order Caulobacterales; family Caulobacteraceae; genus Phenylobacterium. The sequence goes on from JAEKKJ010000022.1 coordinate 35,689, forward strand.
CAAGTGGGTCTACGAACTCGATGGGACGCTTCGTGGCGCGCCCACCCTGGAGCAGAACCCCGGGTTCCGGCGCGAAGACTGCGGTCTGCCGAGCTTCCGGACTGAGGTATGGCTGGGTTTCATCTTCTTCTGTGCAGATCCTGCCGCCGCTCCGCTGGCGCCGCGCTTGGACCAAGTGGCGGAGCGGGTTCGCAGCTACGACCTCGCTGAGCTGACGACAGGGTTCGTGCTGGAAGACGTCTGGGAGGCCAACTGGAAAGTGGCCTTCGAGAACAGCTGCGAAACCTACCACCACATGGGAGTCCACCCCAGCAGCCTTGAACCCTTCTTCCCAACGCTCGGCGCACGCTGCGAAGCCGGGGGGGCCGGCTTCAACCTGCATGTCGTGCCCGCCATCGCGGGCTTCAGCTTCGAGCCGGCCACAGGGGGGGACGCGCAATCCGCGCAGAGCGCGCAATTGCTGATCATCGGCGTCTATCCCGCACTGGTGCTGGTGCTCTCCGGCCGCACCGTCAGCTGGTTCGCCTTCGCACCCGTCGGCGTGACGCGGACCCGCATCCGCGTCGGCTGGCTGACCCCGAAAGGGGGCCAGCATGCCGACGGTTCGCGCCTGGCGCGCGACCGCGAAATCCTTGAGCGGGTCCTTTCGGAGGATCGCGCGTCCTGCGCCGGCGTGCAGCTTGGACTTGGCAGCCGCGATGCGGCGTCGGGACCGCTATCGCCGTTGGAACGCACCGTCGCCGAGTTCTCGCGGTATCTCGCAGAACGACTGACCTCTGTGGAGCGCGCCGACCCGGCGCCTAGCCTGGGCTCGATAGCCTCAGCCCCGCCAGGCCAAGGATGATCGCCGAGAGGCTGGCCAACCTTAACAGGCTCAAAGGTTCACCGAGAACCGCGGCCCCCACGACAATGGTCCCGACGGCTCCGACGCCCGTCCAGGCGGCGTAGGCGACGCCAAGGGGAAGCGTCCTCATGGCCAGGCTCAACAAGGCGAAGCTGCCGACGAGGCCGGCGAGCGTCACGGCCGTCGGGAGCGGCCGGGTGAGGCCCGCCGATTGTTTCAGCGCCGAGGCCCAGACGATTTCCAAAAGGCCCGCGATCAGAAGGTAGACCCACGCCAGGCGCACGCCGAACCGCTCAGATCTTCTTGGCCAGGTGAAGCGCGGCTGCGACGGCGATCGACTGGAGCCGATCCAATTCGGCTGCGCCGAAGGGCTTGCGGGTGGCGGAGTAGGGCCAGGCCAGGGAAACCAGAACCGCCCCGAACAACATCGAGTAGAAGGTCGAGTGATCGATCGGCTGGAACACGCCGGCGTCCACGCCTTTGGCGTAAGCGGCCCGGAAAGCATCGTCGAAGCGCGCGACCGCATCGATGTTCGCCGTCTCTTCGACGGGCCCCAGCGCCGCGACCATGGGCTCGAAACCGCCGGGAGTCGCCAAGTCGCGCAGAACCATCCGCACATAGGCCGGCCGCGAGGCGTAGAACCAGACGAGTCCTTTCACCCAGGTTTCCAGCCAGGCCAGCGGCGGCAAGTCCGGATCAGGGTTGAGGAACTGAGCCAGCTCTTCGACCATGTTCCTCGACAGCTCGGCGATGATCGCGTCGCGGTTTTCGAAGTGCTTGTAGATGGACGGTGTCTGGATGCCGACGGCGTCGGCGACGTCTTTCACCTTCATCTCCTCAACGCCGTCGCGCGCGATGAGCCGCATGGCTTCGGCGAGGATGAGCTCGCGCGTGCCTTGCGGCTCGTTTTGCCGATGTCTGCGTCGTGAGGGCTTTGGGGCCATGGGGTGCTTCTCCAGCTACGGCAATTAGCACAGGGCGCGCGGGGTTCAAGCGGCTTCTATTTGTGGAGCGCCGTCTTATCTGGCCCCCAGCGCACTTGACAGCGCCCTCCGCTCGATCCCATTAGCTAATTCAATTAGCTTCAATCAATGAAGCGTCGGCGGCTGGCTGCGCCCCTGGGCGCGGGCCGCCAAATGCGGGGTGGAGAGACATGAACACGCACCGGTCGAAGCGGTTTGCAAACGGCGGCTCCCTGACGCTGCTTGCGTGGCTTTGTGCGGGACCGGCGTTCGCTGAGGCCCCGACGCCAGCTGGACAGTTGGAAGAGGTCGTCGTCACCGCGCAGAAGCGATCCGAGAACCTGCAGGAGGTGCCCACCTCGATAAGCGTCCTCGGGGGCGACCAGCTCGAACAACTCGGGGCCACCAACCTCACCCAATATGCCGGCTACGTTCCAGGGCTCAGCGTCGACACCTTGGGCAATCCCGGAGAAGCGCGGATCACGCTGCGCGGAATAGCGCCGATCGGTTCCGGCTCGGCCGTCGGCAGCTACCTCGACGACGTCCCCGTGGGGTCCAGCACGCAGCACTCAGGCGGCAGCCAATTGGCGCTCGACCTGATGCCCTACGATATCCAGCGCGTCGAAGTCCTGCGGGGTCCGCAAGGAACGCTCTACGGCGCAAGCACCATGGGGGGGCTCCTGAAATACGTCACCATCGCGCCCGACCTGACCAAGTTCGAGGGTCGGATCGGCGGCGAGACCCTTGCGGTGAAGAGCGCCGGCGACGCGGGATGGGGTCTGCGCGGAAGCCTCAATCTGCCCATCGTCTCAGGTCAGCTGGCGTTGCGGGCGAGCGTCTATGATCAGCACACGCCCGGGTACATCGACAATCCGGTCCTCGGGCTGAAAGACGTCAACGCGGTGGACCAGAAGGGCGGGCGGATCACTCTGCTCTGGCGGCCCTCGGATGAGGTGAGCGTCAAGCTGGGGGCAGTGATCCAGGACATCAAGACCAAGGACACCACCGCTGTGTGGCGCGGGCCGGCTTTGGAGGAGACCTTCGGAGACCTCGCCAGCCGATATTCCCGGCGACAGCCCTTCCATCAGCGGCTCGAGATCTATTCCGCGACCGTCGACTGGGACCTCGGCTGGGGTAATTTCACCTCAGCCAGCAGCTATCAGAAGTCACTGCATGAGGTCCGCTTCGACGAGACGTTCGCCTGGGGCCAGTATCTGCCCCTGCTGGACCCGGCGGTCGGGCCGGGAGCGTCGCAACTCTACGAGCCCATCGCTTCCAAGAAGTACACCCAAGAGCTTCGCCTTGCGTCGCCGAGCGGCGGCAAGTTCGAATGGCTTGCCGGCGTCTTCTATACGCGCGAGCGGGCGTTCATCGAGCAGAACGGCACTGCCGAAACGCTCGCTGGAGCCCCGATTCCGAGCCTCAACCCCTTCCTGGTCGTGCAGCAGCATGACGCCTATGACGAGTACGCCGCCTTCGGCGATCTCACCTACAGATTCACCGACAGGTTCGACGTCACCGCCGGCTTGCGATGGTCGCACAACTCGCAGAAGTTCGACGAATTGGTCGACGGGGCCTTTGGCTTCCTGATCCTTCCGGCCCCGCCGCCTCAGATTTCCCGTGGCAAGTCCTCCGAGAGCGTGACGACCTATATGGTCAGCCCGCGCTACCACCTCACGCCCGACACAATGGTCTACGCTCGGGTGGCCAGCGGCTACCGGCCCGGCGGCCCGAATGTGGGCGTGAAGGGCGTGCCGCCGCAGGTCGCGGCGGATACGCTGGTCAACTACGAAGTCGGGCTGAAGTCGGAACTCCTCGACCACCGCGCCGTGGTGGACCTGTCGGTGTTCTACATCGAGTGGAGCGGGATCCAGATCAACGTGACCGACCCGGCGACCAGCATCAGCTATAGCGCCAACGCGAGCAGCGCCCAGAGCAAAGGCGTGGAGTTCACCACCAGCTACGCGCCGGTCCGTGGCCTGGTGCTCGGCCTCAACGCCGCCTACACCGACGCGACCCTCACCTCGAACCTGCCCGCCAATTCGCCGCCGCTCGGCTGGCGCAAGGGGGATCGTCTTCCCTATGCGCCGAAGTGGAACGGGGCGCTGACCGCGGACTATGACTTTCCCATTGCGGCCGCGTGGTCGGGGCACGTCGGCGGCGGATTCCGCTACGTGGGCGACCGGTTCTCGGATCCAGAGAGCTCTCCCCTGGTCGTGCACGCCAAGTCCTACACGGCGCTTGATCTCAACGCGGGGGTCTCAAACGATCGCTGGAGTCTGCGCCTCTACGCCCGAAACCTCACGGATACGCGGGCCTATCTCAGCCCGAGCCTGCTGACCGATCCGCTGACCGGCGCACGCGATCACGCCGAGACCACGATCCTGCAACCGCGAACCATTGGCGTCAGCCTCGACGCGCGCTTCTGACCGGCATTGGCGTGCGAGCTCGGCCCAGCAACGCTGCTGGGCCGACACCGCCATTTGCGAGAGGCGCCCGGAAAATGAACATCTTCCGATTCAACGCGCCGCGAACCCTGGCCGCCTTCCTCGCCCTCGCCTTGGCTGTCCCGGGCGCGGCCGCGGCACAGCCCGATCTGACCCCCAGCGATCTGCAGGCATTCTTCGACCACGCCATGCCTGCGCTGCTCCGAAAGGGCGACATCGCGGGCGGCGTGGTCACCGTGGTGAAAGACGGCCGCGTGGTTTTTGCCAAGGGCTATGGGTACGCGGACCTGGCGGCCAAGGCGCCCGTCACGCCGCAGGTCCTGTTCCGCCCCGGCTCGATCACCAAGCTCTTCACCTGGACCGCTGTGATGCAGCTGGTCGAGCAAGGCCAACTCGACCTGGACGCGGATGTGCAGACCTACCTCGACTTCCAGCTTCCCCGGGACTTTGCCCAGCCGATCACGCTGCGGCGCCTGATGACGCACACGGCAGGGTTCGAGGAGACCAGCAAGGATCTGTTCGCGGCCTCGCCAAGCGCGCTCTATCCGCTCGGCGATTATTTGAGGCGCCGGCGCCCCGAGCGCATCTACCCGCCTGGCGAGATCGTGGCCTATTCCAACTATGGCACGGCCCTGGCCGGCTACATCGTGCAGCGGGTGTCGGGAGAGCCTTACGACGCCTATGTCAGCCGTCACATCTTGCAGCCGCTGGGCATGACCCACACGACGCTCCGTCAACCGCCGGCGGCGGACCTCGCGGCGGAAGTGTCCAAGGGCTACGCATCGGCGGCGAGCGCCAAGGCCGAGCCCTACGAGCTGATCGAACCGGCGCCCGCGGGGGCTATGGCGACCTCGGCCGATGACATGGCCCGCTTCATGATCGCCCATCTGCAGGAGGGCAGGGGCGGGGACGCCCGGATCCTGCGGCCCGCCACCATGGCGTTGATGCACGCCCGGGCCTCCTCGCCAGCGCCCGGTCGCGAGGGGTTTACGCTCGGCTTCTTCGACCAGACTCGGAACGGCCTGCGGGTGCTTGGCCACGACGGCGACACGCTGTGGTTCCACAGCGATCTGCATCTGATCCCGTCAAAGGACGTGGGCTTCTATGTGTCCTTGAACAGTGCGGGCAATGGGGTGGACGTAAGGCGCGAGCTGTTCCGGGCCTTCATGGATCGTTACTTTCCCTATCTGCCGCCGCCGGCCGTGACGCCCGCGAGCGCCGGCCGTGACGCCTGGCGCGTGGCGGGCTGGTACGAGACCAGCCGGCGCAACCAGACGACCTTGGGGCTGCGCCGGGTTTTCTACCAGTTCCGGGTAACGGCCCTGCCGGATGGCCGAATTACGATTCCCATCTGGGGCGACAGCCAGGGTCGCAGCAAGACATGGCGGGAAGTCGGCCCGCTCACCTATCGCGAGTCCGGTGGCCAGGCGGAGCTGTCGTTCGTGGCCGACGCCAAGGGACGCGTCCGCTACTTCGTGAACGACGACGAGACGCCCATCGAGCTCTTCCAGCGCGTGCGCGGCCTGCAGACCAAGACGGCAGTGTACGCCCTTGTTCCGCTTTCGGCGGCGGTGCTCGGGCTCGGGCTTCTTGGGCCCGTCGTCCCCGACCTGCGGGGCGGCCAGCCGGCGAGGCTCACGGCGCGTGAACGCGCGCTGGCGAGCCTCAGCCGTGCCGCGGTCGCGGTCCAACTCCTGGCGGCGGCGGGCTGGCCGGCCCTCATGCAGGTGATGGGCGGCGACCTACAGCTTCGCATGTCGGGCGGTGCGGACCCATGGATGTACGGCCTCTATGCGGCGAGCCTCGCGGCGGTGGCCGGCTTGGTCCCGATGACCCTGAACCTCGTCTCGGCATGGCGCCGCCGGTACCCGTCGCTCCGGCTGCTTTTCGAGACCCTGATGCTGGCGGGCGGTCTCTACGTTGCCTGGTTCATCCTGACGTTCCGCCTGGCGAGCTTCAGCGTCCGCTACTAGTCCCGGTCACCAGGTGAACGCCGCCCGATCGGCCGCCCAGGTGGTGTCGGCATTGCGCCAGGCCAGGACATGGGCCGGGCGTGGGGATGGCGCGGGCGCTGCATCAGGCCATCCATCCCGGGCCTCAAGGGTCCGGACCTCAAGCGCCCCGTGCGCAGGCCCTGAGAAGGACAAGGTCACCCCCTGGGGGCCTGGCGCGTAGTAGCGGACCTGGCCCCACTGGGCCGCAGCGATATCGATACCCGCCGGGCGGTCCTGCACGGTGACGCCCCGCAGGGGCCCGGCGGACTTGACCATAATCCAGACCGCTCGACCGCCATTCCCACCGCGCACATGCAGCGTCAGTCTCTGTCCGTCCGCCAGGGGCGATGCCTCCAGGCGGATCTCGGGCTTGCGCAAGGGCGCCGGCGCTGCGCGCGCGACCCAAAGCCTTTCGTCGAACAGCGGGGTCAAATCGACCTGACGCGGCCTGTCGCCCGCCGCCGCCAGGGCGCTTTCGGCCCAACCATCCAGGCGCGGCAGCCCGCTGGCGCGGTAGAAGCGGTTCGAATCCAGGTCGGCGAGGTAGAAGACTTCCGTCATCTGCGGCGCCTGGGCGGTGGCCTGCGTCGCCGCGACTCCGCACCAAGCCAACGTCGTCAGGCCCAGCGCCAAAGCCCCGCTACCCTGGATCCCCGGCCGCCAGCTCGCGGTCCAGGCCCAGGCGAGGGGGAACAGCGCCAGCGCCGCCAAGCCCGCGAACGGCGCCATCACCAACGGCAGGCCGGGTCCCATGGCGGTGAAGAAGCCGCTCGCCTGCGAGCCGATCAGGACCAAGGCAGGGGCGCCGCCGGCCAAGGCGATGAACCTGGCCCGCAGGCTGCTGTTGTCAGGATCGACCCAGGCCAGGACGGCCGCGGCGGAGGCCGAAAGGAGCAGCGGCCATATCACCAGGTGAGCGCCGAGCGGGATCAGGATCTGTAAGGCGAGCGCCAAGGCCAGGCCGAACGTGATCACGCCGCTCCAGCCACTCCAAAGGGATGCGGGTTTCCAGAGCGTGGCCAGGGCCAGCGCCGCCGCGGCCACCGCCAAACCCGTCGCCAGTGGGTCGAAGCCCCCCAGCAGACTGCAGGTGACGGCCGCGAGCAGCGCGACGAGCGCGACCCGGTACTTCGCGCCGCGGACGAGGGCGACAAACAGAAGGGCGCTCACGCCGATAACCAGCAACACGCCGCCAACCCACAGAAGGTCAAAGCGCTCCAGCAGCGGATGCACGGTCGAGACGTTGCGCGCCAGGACCTTTACCAGGCGCCCGTCGAGCTGAAGCGCCAGGGCGTTGGCCACCACAAACAGGGGCAGCAGCCCCACGCTTCGCGCAAGGCCGCCCCAGAACAGGCGCTCCCTGCGCCGCGCGCGCACGATCACCAGGATCGTCATGGCGCCGGCAGCGACGAGCAGCAGCCAGTTGAGCCAAACGGGATAGACGATCAGCCGTCCGCCAGGAATATCCGAATAGACCCGATCGGGCCCTCTCGTGGGCAGCCGCGCGACGTCGGCAAGACCGCGGGCCGTCGCCAGGACCTGGTCGCCCATGTCCTGGACGCTGCCCAGGTCCAGGCGCGCCGGCGTCATCAGAGCCGTATGGTAGGACGCCTCATCCCCGGTGAAGGCGAAGTTCATGCCCGGGTAGTTCCGCGTCAGGGCGTTGGTCAGGTCGGTGTTGTTCGGCGCGAGGTGGTAGAGCGTCGTGGCCAGCGAATCTGCGGAGATCGACGGGGCGTGAGCGGCGTAGAACGCCACGAGGTCGCCGGTTCCCGGACTGACCTCGAACATCGCGGCGCGACCCCTGTCGCCGCGCGCTTCCAGGTTGAGCACCACGCCGACCCGCTTGCGCAGCGGGTCCTCAGCGAAAAAGGCCGCCGACCCCAGCAGACCCGGCTCCTCACCATCGGTGAACAGGAACAGCACGGTTCGCCGGTGCGGCCCGGAGGCCTTAAGCGCCCGGGCAATTTCGATGGCCGCGGAGACGCCGGCCGTATCATCGCCGGCGCCGGGCGAGTGCGGAACCGTGTCGTAGTGCGCCATGATCAGCACGGCCGGGAGCTCCGGATGAGTCCCGGGCAGCTCGCCCACGATGTTCTGCACCTCGCCGGCCGCCGCGAAGCCGGGTGCGCGTCTGTCCGTCGATATCCCCACGCCCGGACGCCGCGAGACGTCCAGGGCCAGGCCGGCCAAGCGGGCGGTGATGTGGCGCCGGACCGTTTCGATCCTAGTCGTCCCGATCACATGGTCCGGCTGGCCGGCGATCACCTGCACGTCGGCCATGGCGCGGCCGGCGGAGAAGACGGCCGGCGGCGCGTTCGCCGCCGCCGGGCTCGGGGTGCGTCCGCTCCAAACCACCAGCCCCGCGCTGGCCAGAACGCAGAGCAGCAGCGGCCACACGTTGCGCATGAAGACATCCCAACTCAGGTCCCAGGTGGGGCGAGGCTACACGTCCTCCTCCCGATTGGCTAATCTAATTAGCCGAATGCTTCGCGTTGGCTGCAGTCAGCACGAGATCGGCCATGGCCAGGTCCTGCAGCGCGATCCCCGAACTGTCGAAGACGGTCGCCTCCCAACGGTTGCGCCGCCCGAGCCTGGGGGTGCGGATGACCGCTCCGAGTGCGGTGATGGCGCTGGCCGGGACGAGGCCGGCTCGCGCAGCGGCTTGGAACTCCCCGATCGTTTGTGACTGCGCGGCGACGTCCGCGAACAATCGCCCGGCAGTCACCACGTCGATGTCCAGTTCCTGCTTGCCGGGCGCGTCAGCGCCCATGGCGGAGATGTGGACGCCGCGTTTCAACCACGCTTGCCGGATCAACGGCTCCGCCGCAGGGGTTACGGTGACCAGAATGTCGGCTTGGCTCACGGCCGCCTCGATCGGGAGGCTTTGCGCCTGGAGGTCCAGCTCATTGCGCACGCGCAGAGCCAGGGCCTCCGCCTTGCCGGCATCGCGGCCCCAGATCAGCACGGTCTTGATGGCGCGCACGGCGCACACGGCGAGGATCTCGAACCAGGCCTGGTGGCCGGCGCCCACCACCGCAAGGGTCTCGGAGTCCAGGCGGGACAGGTGGCGGCAGGCGACGCCATCGGCCGCCGCGGTCCTTATGGCCGTGAGGTAGGACGCCGACACCAGCGCCCTGGGCCGCCCGGTGGCGTCGTCGAGCAGCAGGGTCGTGGAGCTATGGCTTTCCAGGTGGCGGGCTGAGTTGGCGGGCCAATAGGCGCCGATCTTCATGCCGAGAAGGCCGCGATCCCTGAACAGGCCGGATTTCACGGCGAAACGGTTCGCGGGTTCGGACCCGTGTCCCAGGGCGATGGGAAAGATCTCTGCCGCGCCTGTCTCCATCGCCAGGAAGGCCGCCTCGACGGCTTCGATGGCCTGACGCATCGAGATCAGGCGCTTCGCCTCGGCTTCGCTGATCAGCTGCATCCGAGAACGCCCCTATATCAGACGGCCGGGAACATCGGCGGCGACGGCCTGGGCAAACAAGAGCGGGTCGATGTTGCCCCCGCTGAGGATGGCCACGCTGGTTCCAAGGGGTCTCGCCGCACTTGCCAAGGCGCCAGCGGCTGCGACGGCGCCGCTGGCCTCCGCCACGAGCCGCGCTTCGCCCGCTATCAGGGCGATGGTGCGCTGGATCGCCGCCTCCGAGACGACGATGATTTCGTCCACATGGTTGCGGGCGATGGCCCAGTTCAGCGCGCCCATCTGCCGGACCCGCAGGCCGTCCGCGCTGGTCATGGCCATCTGCTCTGCCGGCAGGGCGACCAGACGGCCGGCGCGGAAGCTCTCGAAGGCGTCGGCCGCCACCTCCGGCTCGACCCCGACCACACGAACGGACGGTTTCACCCGCTTCAGCGCCAGGGCCAGACCGGAGATCAGGCCGCCGCCGGAGACCGGCGCGAAAACGGTCTCGACCCCGGGTAGGTCACGCAGGATCTCCAAGCCGATGACGCCGGTCGCCGCCACGATCTGCGGGGCGTCATACGGCGGGATCGGCAGATAGCGGTGTTGTCGCGACAACTGGTCGGCCACATCGGCGCGCTCGTCGCTGGCCGGTCCAACCACCACCAGGTCGGCGCCCCAGCGTTGCACGCCCGCGATCTTGAGAGCCGGCGCGTCGTTCGGCATGACGATCGTCGCCTTCACGCCGAGGCGCGCTGCGGCATAGGCGACGGCCATGGCGTGGTTGCCGCTGGAGTGGGCGACCACGCCGCGGCCCCGCTCCGCCTCGGAGAGGCTGAGGATCGCGTTGAAGGCGCCGCGGAGCTTGAACGCGCCGGTGGGGTGTAGGCTTTCCGCCTTGAGGTGCAGCCCGGAAGACACGAGGGCGACCAACGGCGTGGCGCGCACGTAGGGCCGAGTTCGCTCTGCGGCCCGACGGATATGGTGCAGCGTCACCGTGTCGGCGCCCCGCCTGACATGCTGCGCCATGGCCATCCTCATCCTCCGCACCGGGGCCGCGCGCCCGGCGGCGACGCTCCTTGCGTCACGCGGGCAAGACTGTCAACTTTAGGCTAAGTAAATTAGCTAGGGCGCGTGTCAGCGGCCCGATGGAGGCGCCGTGGGACTGCAGCCGCACCGCACGCTGGAGGTCAGGATGTCCAACTGGCCCTTCAGGGCGCCGTTTCGGATCACCGGCCGCGTGTTCGACTCCGTGGAGCTGTGTCAGGTCGTCGTGAGGCAGGGCGATGTCGCTGGGCGAGGCGAGGCGGCAGGGGTCTTGTATCGCGGCGACCTGCCCGCCGACCTGCCACGCCGTGTCGAAGCGATCCGTGGGCAAATCGAGTCGGGCATAGGTCGCCACCAACTGCGGGACGCCTTGCCGGCCGGCGGCGCGCGAAACGCCCTCGACTGCGCCCTATGGGATCTTGAGAGTCAGCTTGCGGGCGAAGCCGTCTGGACGCTGGCGGGCCTTCCGCCGCCAGAGCCGCTTGTCACCGCCCATACGCTCGGCGCCGAACATCCGCAGGTCATGGCCAGGCACGCCGCGGCCCTTCCGGAGGCGCGTCTCCTCAAGCTGAAGTTGACTGGAGAGACCGCCGACGCGGCACGCGTCTCGGCTGTCCGCGCCGCGCGCCCCGACGGCTTGCTGATGATCGACGCCAACCAGGGCTTCACGCTCAACACGCTGGCCGAGCTTATGCCGACGCTGGTCGCCTGCGGCGTGGTCCTGATCGAACAGCCCCTGCCAATCGGTCGTGAAGCGGACCTCGAGGGCTTCGGCTCGCCGATCCCGATCGCGGCGGACGAGAGCGTGCAGGGACTTTCCGACATGAGCCTGCTGCCGGGCCGCTTCGACGCGGTCAACATCAAGCTCGATAAGTGCGGCGGCCTGACCGAGGCGCTGCTGATGGTGGCCAGGGCCCGCGAACTCGGGCTCCAGGTGATGGTCGGCAACATGTTCGGGACATCGCTGGCGATGGCGCCGGCGTTCATACTGGGCCAGCTGTGCGATTTCGCCGACCTGGACGGCCCAACGTTCCTCGCCGCGGATATTCGGCCCAGCATGCGCTATGAGGATGGGCTCATCCGCCTTCCGGCAGACCTTTGGGGGAGCGCTCGCCGCACGGGAGCGCAGACATGAGCGCGGACCGCCATCTCAAGGCGACTGGGGTCTATATCAACCGGCCGCGCGCCGCTGAGCGGACCCGCGCAGAACAGCTGGCCAGCCTCTTCGACGCCAATGCGGCGCAGACCGTCCGCAACCTGCTGAGCCAGTGCCCCGTCCATCGGCCAACGCCACTCGTGATGCTCCCAAAGGTCGCGCAAACAGCGCGCGTCGCGCGGGTCGAGATAAAGGACGAGCGCGCGCGCATGGGTCTGGCCAGCTTCAAGGCCCTGGGCGGCGCCTATGCGGTCTTGATGACGGCGGCGCGCCTCGAGGCTCTGGCAAGCCGAACCGGCATCGCGGAGATGATTGCCGAGAAGCGCGCAGGACGCATGACCTTCGCCGCGGCCACGGCCGGCAATCATGGCAGGGCCGTGGCGGCAGGCGCGTCATTGGTCGGCGCCCGCTGTATGATCTTTGTCTATCGGGGTGTTCCTGCCGCCCAGGTGGCGGCGATCGCGCAGTATGGTGCTGAGATCGTGGAGGTGAACGGCGTCTACGAGGACGCGCTCGCCGAGTGCGTCCGACGGTCGGCGACCGAGGGCTGGATTGTCCTGTCCGACAGCTCCTGGGCAGGCAATATCGAAGAGCCCGTGCGCGTCATGCAGGGCTACTCGGTGCTGGCCGCCGAAATTGTCGAACAGTGCGCCAGCCCGCCGACACACGTATTCCTTCAGGCCGGCGTCGGCGGATTGGCTGCGGCCGTGGCGGGCCACTTCCATGCGGTTTGGGGAGCGGCTGCGCCAAAGGTGATCGTTGTCGAACCGCAGGCGGCGCCCTGCCTGCGGGTCAGCGTGCAACGGCGCGCGATGACCCGCGTGCCGGCCAGATCGCGGACAACGATGGGCCGACTTGAGTGCTACGAGCCTTCGCTGATCGCCTGGGAAACCCTCCTTGGCCTCGCCAGCCTGTTCATCGCCGTGGACGACGACCAAGCGCGGGCCGCGGTCGAGGCGCTGGCGCAGCTTGGCCTGGCAACCACGCCGTCAGGCGCTGCAGGCCTTGCCGGACTGGTTCGAGTCTGCGCCGACGACGGCCTCCGCAACGCCGCTCACCTCTCGGCCGATAGCAGGCTGCTACTCATCGCGACCGAAGCCGCGCTCGGCGGATCAGAGCCGCCGCGCGTGCTCAGCAGATGACTCGTGGTTGAGTGTCGGCTTCCGGGCGCTTGTCCCAGGTCCGGTGTTGACTCTTTGCCGCCGCTCGGAACGTCGGCATTGAGACACTTGGACCGGAAGGCCAAGCCTTGCCCTCGCCTATGGGCATTTCTCACCAGATTGCCCAAACGCATGGGCCATCAAACGCAGTGCTCGGGTCAGCCGAGCCTGCGAGTGGCCGTGTATGACACCTGCGAATGGCCCATTTGGCGCTGAGGGTCCGCTTCCGGACCCGATCTCAAAGTCCTGTAATGACGCTACTTGGACCTTGTGTTCAGCGCTCTCCATCGTCCGCTTTGGTCAAAGCCGGACTGTAGTCTTCACGCTCGAACACGTCAGCCACGCGCAAGGTTCGCCAGGTATTCGACCATCCATGCGCCCGCCGGACCCAGGCGGCGGTCTGACAGGTACGCCCCGCCCATCACAAGTTGTGCGACACGGGCGTCAAACTCGACCGGCTGAATGACCTTCAACCGTCCCCTTGATATGTCGTCGGCAACCATGTGAGCGGGCATGTTGCCCCATCCCAGGCCCGCGATCAGCATCGACTGCTTGGCGCCGAGGTCGGCCAGCCGCCAAGTCCGTCCGGATATGACGCCATAGTCCCGTCCCGCGGTCAGGGCGGAGCGATCGGTCAACACGAGCTGGACGTATTCGTGAAGCACGTGGGTCTCGATGGGACCTTCGATCGCCGCCAACGGGTGATCCGGTGCGACGACTGGGATCAGGTCGACCGTCAGCAGCGGAACGCGCTTAAAGTGGGCGTAGTGGCTGAAGATTATCGGCAGCAGGCCGATCATGCACGACCCGTCCAGAATGAGTTCGGCCGCCGCCCCGAGCGGTTGCACATAGATCCGCGGTGGAACGGTCGGAAACCGTTCGCTCAAGGCCCGAAGGGCGTCCAGGACCGGGGGCATCGGAAACATCGAATCGAGCACGATCGTCAGTTCGGGCTCCAATCCCTTGGCGAGGCTCCTCGACGTTTCTCGAAAGGCGTTCGCCTCTTCGACGATGCGGCGGGCGCGTGGCAGCAGCGTTTTCCCGGCTTCCGTAAGAGCAGGGCGATAGGTCGAGCGATCGAACAGGATGAGGCCGACCTGGGCCTCCAGCCTCTTGACGCCATAGGTCACCGCCGACTGGGCGCGGTTCAGTTGGCGTGCGGCTTTCGAAAAGCTGCCCTGATCGACGACCGCGAGGAACAGCTGAATCTGGTCGAGGGTCAGTGAATCCATCATCTAATCTTTAGATCAATATGGTCAAAACTTCATCGGTTTTTTCGCAAGAGGCAGCCGCCTATCTAGCGGACATCACGCCGCGACGGGTCATCCCGAGCCGTCGCCCAGAGGATGTCCCATGCCGATGAACCTGCGCTTCGCATCCCTCCTGGACCGCTTCGTCCGGCCGACTGGCCGGCGCACTGCGGCGGCGTCCGCAACCTCGGATTCCAGGAGACATCAAATGCCCACTCTTCTCGCCATCGGCGTCAGCCCCCGTTACGAAAGCTCCACCTCGCGCAAGCTCAGCGCTCTCTTCGTGGATAGCTGGAGGGCGGCTCACCCTGCCGGCCGCGTTATCGACCGCGACCTGATGAAGACAGCGCTACCCTTCGTCGACCTTCCCTGGATCGGCGGCGCGTTCATGCCCGCCGAGATGCAATCCGCGGAGAGCCTCGCCGCCATCCGGATTTCCGATGACCTTGTCGCCGAACTGAAGGCCGCCGACCACATCCTGATCGGCACGCCGATGTACAACTTCTCCATCCCGGCGGTCCTGAAGGCCTACATCGACCACGTGGTCCGCAAGGACGTTACGGTTTCGACGGACAACGTCGGCCTGCTCACCGGCAAGAAGGCCACGGTCATCCTGGCGACGGGCGGCGACTTCAGTCCCGGTTCGCCGGTGGAAGGCTACAATTTGGCCAGCGGCTACCTGCGCCAAGTGCTCGGCTACGTCGGGATCACCGATGTCGAGATCATCCTCGCCGGCCGCGGGCTCGCCGGCGACTACGGGGAAACGGCGGCCGACGCATTCGGCGAAGCCGTCGCCCTGGCCGCCGCGGCCTGACCCCCCACCGATACCCACCAGATCAACCCGCGCGCCCACAGGGCGCCTACGGAGATAAACATGACCTACGCCATCATCGGAACCGGCAATGTCGGAACCGCTCTTGCCCGCCAATTCGCCCGCGCCGGCATCGACGTCGCTATCGCCAATCGCCAGGGTCCGGATTCGATTCAGCCCCTTGTCGACGAGCTCGGCGCCCACGTTACCGCGACAACTTTGCAGGCTGCTTTGGACGCTGACGTCATTCTTCTCGCTATTCCGTTCGTCGCCGTGGAGGAGCTGGCCAAAACACGCGCCGACTGGGCCGGAAAGATCGTCATCGACGCCACCAACGCCTACGGGGTCTCGCCGCAGGTGATGGCCGGACGCCTATCCTCGGACATTGTCGCCAAGGCGGTATCCGGCGCCAATGTGGTCAAGACCTTCAACCAGCTGCCGGCTGCGCTCCTGGCGCGCGATCCAGCCCAGGATGGAGGTCGCCGAGTGATCTTCGTGGCGGGCAATGACGAAACGGCGACGACGTCGGTCAAGGATCTGGCAAGCCGGCTTGGCTTTTCGGCGATCGTCGTCGGACGCATCGACGAGGGTGGGCGGCTCTTGCACATTCCCGGCCCCCTCGTTCTGCACAACCTGGTCGAATTCCCTCTGAAATCGGCATCCTGAGATGCCTGTCGGCGAACAGTCTTTCCACCGCCAGGTGGCGCGGATCGACGATCCTGCGACGGAGGCCGGACATGTGTCCGGCCACCGTGCACGGCGGCTGATCGATGGGCGAGATCCAGGTTTCACCGATCCCTTCGTGCTGATGGCCGAGGACTGGATGCCCCGCGGGGCCTTCCCTATGCATCCGCATCGCGGCATTGAGACCGTCACCTATGTGATCGAAGGCGCGGTCGAACACCGGGACAGCGCCGGAAATGCGGGCGTCATCCGGGCCGGCGATGCCCAGTGGATGACAGCCGGGCGCGGCATTCGCCACGCGGAAGATGCGCCGGCGGGCACGACCGCCCACACCCTGCAGGTCTGGATCAACTTGCCGGCGGCCCAAAAGATGACCGAGCCGCGCTACCAGGATCTGACCGGCGATGCCATGCCGGTCAGGCGCGAGCCGGGCATCGAGATCAGAGTCTTTTCCGGCGGCTCGGGCGGGGTGGCTTCACCGACGCTGAACTATGTCCCGGTCACAATGCTGGAGGGCCGGATCGCGCCGGCGGCGGCCTTCACCCAGCCCCTTCCAAGGACCTACAACGCGTTCATCCTGGTTGTGGCTGGATCAGCCAGGATTGGTCACTCCGGTGACTGGGTCAAAGCCGGCCAGCTTGCGTGGCTGACACGCGCGGAAGGCGACGGCGCGTCAGATATCGTCATCGGCGGCTACGACGACGGTGCGCGAGTTTTGCTTTTCGCAGGCCGCCCACTGGGCGAGCCGGTGGTGTTCGGAGGCCCGTTCGTCATGAACACGCAGGTTGAGATTCAGCAGGCGTTTGCAGACTATCGCTCAGGCCGGCTCTAGTCACCGCAGACTAGCCGCCGGGCGACGGGTTCAAGCCTTGAACGATCGCTGGGGGTCAAAGGCAAACGATGATGCCCGGCCGACAAGCAGACCTTCGCCTCAATGCCGCGAACGTCGGGTTTCGGAAGCGAAGCCAAGGTCTGCTCGTGGCGCCAAGGCCAAGTTGGGGAGGTCGCTAGTCGGCGCCAAGCCCGGTCTCGGCGGCAAATCGAAAGCCTGACCCCTCACGGACGGCAACTAGGTCCGCTTGCCTGTCGAACCCTCGATTGCTCTCGATATGCCAGCGTGGTGGGAGCGAACATGAACCTGCAAATGTCCAGGAGCTCGGCAAGGCGGACGAGAGTCCCCTTTCCCCACTAGGCGCTCGACCACGGTTCGGTTCACACTCGGCAGCCAACACCCGATCCCACGCCTATTCCGCGGACACCCGAGCGCGCTCGACTATCTTTCTGGCGACGGACTGGGTCGCGGTCATGGCCAGCGTGCCATCGTGCGAACCCCATACCCCCCGAAGCGCCCGGAGTACCCGCGGCGAGAGACCTGGACGTCGAAGTTGCCGGCGCCTGCCTTATTCGCGGGTTCATGAAAGCGCTGGTCGGCTCGCTCGCGGCAGACACCGGCGGCATTCAGTCGCGCGCCGATGAGACCGCTAGTTCCATCGCAGACCTCTGCCTCGCGGCGGTCGCCAAATCGCACAGCGTCCTGCTGAGCGACCGCTCCTTTTGAGGTGGGCGCTGGGTGGCCAGTTCAGCCAAGGCCCAAGTCCTGGGGCTACTCGACTAGGTCTCGAAGGGCGAGGCGCGGCGCAGCATAACTTTGTGGCCGAAGCCCACACCGCGAGCGCCGCCGCCGTCACGCTCTGCGAGCGTCTATGTAAGCGTCGAGCCATGACATGAGCGAGGCGGCCGGCGGTCCACGGCCGGCGACGCCGCTGGCCGGCGTCCGAGGGCGCGCAATAGTGCACGGTCACGCCGTCCGCGCATTGGTGGCTTGTCACGAGCATCCTGGCGCCGCTCAGGCGACGCCCGGACTGAACGCAGTCGCCGCGGTCGGCAGGACCGCGGGTTTGGACGGGTATCCGGTAATGTGGAGCCCTCCGTCGACGTAGATCGTCTCCCCGGTGACGTATTTCGCCATGTGCGACGCCAGGAAGACCGCGACCGGGGCGATATCCTCCTCAGGGTCCCCGACCCGGCCGCAGGGGTTCATGTCCGCGGCGGCCTGCTCGAAGCCCGGGATCTGTTCGACCATGTGCTGATAACCGGCGCCCTTGGCGGTCGGCGCCAGGCAGTTCACCAGGATCCCATAGCGGGCCCATTCGATCGCGACGGCCCGGGTGAGAGCCCGGATCGCAGCCTTGCTGGCAATATAGTCGGACCGTAGCCACGCGCCGACATCGGCATCGATCGAATAGAGGTTGATGACCCGGCCCCCACCGCGGTTGCGGAGGTAGGGCAGGGCGGCCCGCATCATCAGCCATGTTCCTTTGAGATTGACGTCGATCACCTGCTGCAGATCTTTCAGCTGCTTGTCTTCGAACAGCACGTACGGCGACGATCGGAACGCATTGTTGACGACGATATCGATGCCCGCGAAGACGTTATCGGTCTCCTCCATCAGCCGCTGCACCGCCGCTTCATCCGAGACATCGGCAATGACGGGATGAGCGCGGCCTAGCAGCTCCGCCCTGATTTCTGCGACGCAGACTTCGGCGGCAGATCGGTCGATGTCGGCGACGACGACCGACGCGCCCTCGCGCGCGAAGGCGCGGGCGATGCCTCGGCCAACACCGGAGCCGGCGCCGGACACGATGGCGACCTTGCCTTCCAGCAATCCCATCCGCAGATCTCCTAATCTGCGGCTCTGATCGACCGCATCAGGAGATCGACGGCGAAGACCTGCCAGCTGCCCATCCCTTCCTCGTCGTCCACGTCGATCCCGCACGTGATCTGAAGGGCATGCCGATTGTGCTTCGCGCCCGAGGTGATCATGCACGCGGCGGCCAGGAAGCGCGCCGCATCCACGCCCGGTCGCAACGTGCCTTGTTCAGCGCCGCGATCGAGCAGGATTTGCAGCCGCCCGGCGATCTGCTGCATCAGGTTCGTGAAGATCGCCGTGGCCCTCTTGTCGGAACCCGGAAAGCAAACCTGATCGCTCACAAATACCGACAATATTGGCGCCTGATTGGCATTGTCGAGCAGCCCAAGAAGCAATTCCTTTATGGTTGCCTCCGGCGTGGTAGAATTCATGTCCAGGTTTGCGAACTGATCTACCATCATATGGGCTTCTCGCACGACAATATCGTAGAATATCTCTTCCTTGTTCTTGTAGTAATAGTAGACCGACTGCCGGGTTAAGCTGGCGCGAGCCGCGATGGAATCGATCCTGGCGGCCGCGGGGCCGATCGCCATGAACTCGTGGCGAGACGCCTCGATGATCCTCTCCAGGGCCTGACCGCATTGCGCCTTTTTCGATGCGCCCGTGGCGTGGGTCTTGGGTCTCTCCAGCGATCGCTCGGCCGAATTGGGCGCGGAATGGCGTATGGCTGTGTCCAACATGGCTCACTCCGATCCAGGCGCCGGTTCGAAATTGTGCGCGAACTGATCCGGAGGTGGCGGCCCCCAGAAAGAGAAGGCGTCGTCGGGCTCATGATCGGACGCGGGCCACTCTTCGCCCGCAGGAACATAATCGATGTCCGCGGAATATTCCGCGAAGCTCTTCCACGGGTCACGGACGTAGTAGAAATAGTTCGCTCCGAGCAGATGGCGCCCGAGCCCCCATCCGACAGCATGACCCTTTTCGATCATGTGCTGTGAGGCGAGCCCCACATCGTGGAAGGTCGGCATGTCCCAGCTTGAGTGATGCAGACCGGCATGGCCGGAGCTGATGAGCGCGATCAGATGATGATCTGAGCCATGGACGCCGTGCATGAACGCGATGATGTCGCGCGAGCGATCGGACAAGCGTAGGCCGAGAACCTGGCCATAGAACTCGATCGCCGTCGAAATGCTGGTTGTGAACACGGCGATGTGGGCGAGGCGACGAGGTTTCGCCACCGGGGCTTCCGCCCTGCGGATCGCGCCGGCCTTGCCAGGCGGTGACGTCGTGGCGCTGAACTCGGTCTTGCGGTCCGGTGAGGACTTTGCGCAGGCCTTGATCTGGAGGGGGAGTCCGTCGGGCGAGAGGAACCAGATGCCGCCACCGTCTGCCAAGGGCGCGCACCGCTCGGTCCCGGCCTCGCCAACCCGCCTTTCAAATTCCGGCATGTCCCGCTCGTAGGCGCCAAAGGACAGATAGCGCAGCTTCTTGGCGGGACCCGTGGTGATCCTGGCCCAGCAATGCGGATTGCCCCAGGTGTACAATTCGAGGCGCTCCTCGACGCGCCTCACCTCCAACCCGAAATCCGAATAGAACCGGGCGGCCTCATCGAGGTCGGGCACATCGAAGGCGAAATGGTCCAACGAGTGGATCCCGGCCGCGACGTTCGAACCCGTTGCCGTCCTGGGCTCTGCGGCCCCGCTTCGCTTGAGCATTCGCTCTTTCCTCCCATCGCGACAGGCGTGACTGACACGCTGTCATCCTCGCCAGATTGCCGTTCCAAACGGTTGGTGTAAACCACTGTTCGAAACACTTGGTTCAAATACAATGCCGAGTTCGAGACGCGAGGCCTGAATGACGGGACGGGCATATGTCGCAGGCGTGGGCATGACGCCGTTTGGCCGCCATGCCGATCGGACGATGCGGTCGCTGGCGGCGGAGGCCGTGGCCGCAGCGCTCACCGACGCGGGCGCTGCCGCCTCTGACGTGGAGATCGTCTTTTTCGCCAACGTGGGGCAGGGCGCGATCGAGGGGCAGCATGCCGTGCGCGGGCAGATCGCGCTGGCTGCCGCCGGGATCGAGGGCGTGCCCGTGGTCAACGTGGAGAACGCCTGCGCGTCGTCCTCCACGGCGCTGTCCTTGGCGTACGCGCAGGTGGCGCATGGCGCGGTCGACGTGGCGCTCGTCGTCGGCGCCGAGAAGATGTGCGTGCCGGACCGGGAGCGGATCGCCGCGGTCTTCGACGGGTGCTGGGATGTGGCGCATGCGCCCGAGAACAGCGCGTCGCTGTCGGACGTGGGCCGCCACCTGATCCCAGAAACCGCCCAGTCCTTGCCGAAGGCTCAAAGCGTTTTCATGGAGATCTATGCGGGCATCGCGCGCTCCCACATGGAGACGTTTGGCACCACGGTTGAGCAGATCGCGGCCGCAGCCTCCAAAAACCATGGCCACTCCGTCGGCAATCCGCTGTCGCAGTTCCGCCAGGACTTCGACCTCGCGGAGGTGCTTGGCGGCAGGCCGGTGGCATGGCCGCTGACGGTTCCCATGTGTTCCCCGGTGAGTGACGGCGCCGCGGCGCTGGTCGTGTGTTCGCCTCGCGCCCTGCAGCGGCTCGGCCGCAATCGGGCCGTACGAATCCTCTCCAGCATCGTTCGCAGCGGGCGCGATCGCCCTCTGGGCGATCATCGCGAGCATGTGTCCCATCTTGCGGCCGTCGCCGCGTACGAACAGGCCGGCGTCGAGCCCAAGGACATTTCGGTCGCCGAAGTCCATGACGCCACATCGTTCGCGGAAATCCTGCAGACCGAGAATCTCATGTTCTGCGGCTTCGGCGACGGCGGCCCGCTTGCGGAGAGCGGCGCCACCCGCATCGGCGGCCGGATTCCGGTGAACCCATCGGGCGGCCTGGTGTCCAAAGGACATCCGATCGGGGCGACGGGGGCCGCCCAGATTTTCGAACTCGTGACGCAGCTCCGCGACGAGGCCGGCCCGCGGCAGGTCGAAGGCGCGAGGCTCGCCAT
Source organism: Caulobacterales bacterium (assembly GCA_019510435.1). Lineage (GTDB taxonomy): Bacteria > Pseudomonadota > Alphaproteobacteria > Caulobacterales > Caulobacteraceae > Phenylobacterium. The sequence goes on from JAEKKJ010000022.1 coordinate 57,120, forward strand.
CGCCGAAAATGGAGGCGGTTTCCGCTCGGTCGAAGAAGCGGCGGTCTGCATTACCGTGCTGGAAGGACCGCCGTCATGAACGTCGCCTTGATGCTCTCGCGCAGTGCATCAATGACGCCGTCGGCGCCGGCATTGGCGCTGGGCCGGGACCTGTTGCTCGACTATGCGGGGCTTTGGCGGCGGGTGACGATGCTCTCCGAAGGCCTTGGCCGAATGGCGGCGCCTGGCGACCGCGTCGTTCTGGCCATGCAGAACCTTCCCGACTACCTCGTGCTGATGTTCGCGGCCCTACATCGCGGGCTCGTCATCGTGCCGGTAAACGCCGCGCTCCAGACCCGCGAGATCGAGTATTGTCTTGCGGACAGCGGCGCGGTCGCCTGCTTCACGGATTCCGGCCACGCCGAGGCCCTCGCCCATTTGCCGGGCAAGGTGGAAACCCTCAGAGCGGTGATCGACGTTGAAAGCGAGGCCTTCCAGGCCCTCTCAATACCGATCTCGGACCAGACGCCGGTGGAGAGGCGGTCCGAGAATCCGGCCTGGATATTCTATACGAGCGGCACGACCGGGAGGCCCAAGGGCGCCGTCTTGAGCCATGGGAGCCTGCGGGCGATGGCCATGGCGCAACTCTCCGACTACGGCACGCCGCCGCCGGGAGCTTGCCTTGTTCACCATGCGCCGCTGTCCCACGCCTCCGGATTGCTGGCGATCCCCTTCGTGGCCAGCGGCGCGCTTCAGGTCATTCCGGAGCCGGAGCATCGCAGCGTCGCAGGGGTTCTTGCGCTTACCAGCCATTGGGGCGGCGCCTACCTGTTTTCGGCCCCCACGTTTCTGAATCGGCTTGTGGCGGTCGCCTCCGTCAATCCGGCCGATGCGGCCGGCATCCGGACGATCTTCTTCGGCGGGGCGCCCATGTATGTCGAAGACCTGAGCCGGGCGCTTGCCGTGCTCGGGCCGCGTCTGGCGCAGATCTACGGCCAGGGCGAATCTCCGATGACGATCAGTGGCGTCCCGGCGCAGGCCTATGGCTCAGCGACGGGGGACGAGCTGCGCCGGCTGATGGCAAGCGTCGGTTGGGTGCGGTCCGGCGTCGAGCTCGCCATTCTGGACGAGGCCGGGGAACGCTCTCCCCCTGGGAAGCCGGGGATGGTCGCCGTGCGCGGCGATGTCGTGATGAGCGAATATTGGAATATGGCCGAGGCGACCGCCAGCACCCTGGTGGGCGGATGGCTGCACACCGGCGACATCGGGATCTTCGACGACAGCGGGCTGCTGTCGCTGGTCGACCGCGCCAAGGAAGTCATCATCAGCGGCGGGCTGAACATCTATCCACGGGAAGTGGAGGAGGTGCTCCTTTCGCATCCCGATGTCGCCGAGGTTTCGGTTGTCGGCTTGCCGGACGCGGAGTGGGGAGAGATCACCGTCGCGGCTGTGGTCGCTCGTGCGGGACGTACGATCGACACCCAGGATTTGGACGCGCTTTGTCTCGACAACATCGCGCGTTTCAAGCGGCCGAAGAAATACTTCGTCGTGGATGAACTTCCCAAGAGCGCATACGGCAAAATATTGAAGAAAGACATTAGGTCGACGCTTATCGGCAAGCGCCTTCCCAATGCTGTCGCAGGATGAATACGATGATCTTTGAAAAGGCGCCAGGTTCGGCCAAACAGGTTGCGGACGAGCTTGTTCGGGAGAAAACCCGAGAAGTTTCGATGCGGGTCATGAGCGACCCGGACGTGTATGCCCTCGAGATGGAGACCATATTCCAGAAGAAATGGATCCTGCTCGGCCATGAAAGCGAAATTCCGAACGTCGGGGATTTCGTGACGCGGAGACTTGGCGGCGACCCGGTGATTGTCGCTCGAGCTTCCGGCGGCGATGTGCACGTATCCCTGAATGTTTGCCCGCACCGCGGGATGCGCGTCTGCGCCCTCGATTCGGGAAACGCCCCGATGCACCGGTGCATCTACCATGGTTGGGCGTTCAGGCCGGATGGCAGCTTCTTCGGCGCGCCGGTCGAACGCGAGCAGATGCATGGTGAAATCTACGAGAAATCCGAACTCGGTCTGAAGAAAGCCAAGGTGCACATCTACGGCGGCATGATCTTCGGTACGTGGAACGAAGATCCGGAGCCGTTCGACGAATTTCTCGGAGACATGAAGTACTACCTGGACACCCTGTTCTGCAGAACCGACCGCGGGGTGGAGGTGCTCGGACCGCCGCAGCGGCTCCGGATCCGAGCCAACTGGAAGGGGCCGGGGGAGCAGGCCACAGGCGATGGGTTCCATACCCTGACGCTTCACCGCTCGCTCATGGAAGTCGGTCAAATGGGCGGATCAGGCGATTCGATCTATGACAGTGCTCCGTCGATGTATGGTCAGAACGTCAGTACCGACCAGGGGCACGGTGGGCGCTGTATCCCACCCGAGACAATATTCGCGACGGTTATCGGCAGCGATATCGGCAAATATTCCTGGGAAGAGCGGTTGAACTTGCTCCCGCCGCCGGGGGTCACGCCGAGCATGATTCCCGAACTGCACCGCCACCTGGACAAGGGGCAGATCGAACTGCTCGCCAGATCTCCCTTGCAGGCAGGCGGCCTGTTTCCGAACGCCAGCTTCCTCTTCCTGTATGCGCCGGATGTCACGGGCCAGTTCGTCGGACTGCTCGCCTTGCATCTGTTCCAGCCGCTCGGCCCGGAAGAGATGGAGTTCTACACTTGGTTCTTTGCTGAAAAAGATGCGCCGGAGGACATGAAGCAACGGATGCGCGCCGTTGGGGTCCAGGCTATCGGCTCGTCGGGACTCATCGAACAGGATGACACCGAAACCTGGTCGCTGATGACTCAGGCTTCCAAGGGGTTCATGGGCGCCCAAGGCACGATGAAATACCAGGCGATTACTGGCGAGCACACAAAGCCGGCCGATTGGCCCGGTCCTGGTCATGTCTATGACGGTTTTACCAAAGACGACACGCAGTGGAACTGGTGGCTCGCCTACAAGAACGCGCTCGTTCTCTGAATTGCCGACGATTGCACCGCTAGACGGTTGGAGGGCCGCTGGTCCCTCGCCGCGAACAGGAGCGACTCTAGATGGTTACGACCTTGAAGCGACCGGCCGCAGATCCCGACCTGGGGTTCGGCGATGACCAACTGCCGGAAGTCCTGCGATGCCTGCGCGAAGCCGCGCCGCTCATTCGCGAGCAGGCCCCGCTTGGGGAGCAGGACCGCACGCCGACGGAGAAGGTGATCGCGATCTTTGACGAGCTCCGTCTGTGGGGGATCATGATCCCGCGCCGGTGGGGCGGCCGGGGGATGTCCACCACGGCGATGTTCGAGATCACGCGGGAAATCGGCCGAGCGGACATGTCTGCCGCCTGGGTGGTGCAGATCCTCAACGGCACCGGCTGGGTCGCCAGCCTTACATCCGATGAGATCCAGGAGGAGGTCTTTGCGGCGGGCATTCCCCGGGTTTCGAGCGGGGCGACCCCGCCGGGCGTGGCTGTTCCCGTCGATGGCGGCTACATCGTGAACGGCGCCTGGCCCTACAGCTCCGGCAGCCGGCAGGCCACCTGGGGGCAGTACGGCGTCGCCATTCGATCCGAGGACGGAACCCTACAGCACGGCAACTTCGTCTATCTCAGGCGCTCCGACTTCGAGATCGAAAACACCTGGTATACGGCGGGCCTCCAGGGCACCGGATCCGATACCGCCGTGGCGAAAGACGCGTTCGTGCCCAAGCACAGATTGGTGCCGGTCGAGAAATCGTTTGAGTCCAGGGATCCCGACCGCCGCCATTTCGGGGCGCCATCGGACTACTGGCCGGTCGCGACGCTGATCCGGTCCACCTCCGCAGGAATGTTCGTCGGCGCCGCCGAGGCGATGCTGGAGATGCTGAAGGCGCAGGTGGCCGTCAAACCCGTCGTGACCACGATCCATAGTCCAGCCTCGAGTTCGCAGGTTATCCAACTGGAGATTGGCGCGGCGGCGGCGAAGATTTCTGCGGCGCGCCAGACCCTGCTCGGTGCGACGGCGCTTCTGGACGCGGCCGCGCTCGAACGGCGCGTTCCCAGCCTGGACGAGCGGGCGAGGCTGAAGGGCGAGCATGCGGTGGCGTTCGAGTTGATCAGCGCCGCCGTCGAGAAGATGATGCACCTGGCCGGCAGCTCGGCCTTCATGACCAAGAACGACCTGCAGCGCTTCTGGCGCGATATCGGCGTCGGCACGCGGCACATCGCCTTCTTGCCCCATCTCGGATACGAGGTTTACGGACGCTCCCTGCTGGGCATCGTCCCGAACATCATTCCGCCCGGCGTGTATTGAGGGGTCATCGCGTGCCAACCGTCCGCGCTCGACGCGTAAAGACCAGCGCGACGCCGCAACTTCTCCTCGAGACCGCAGGGGAGGTGTTCGCCGCGGTGGGGTTCGAGGGCGCGAGCGGCCGGGACATCTGTGAGCGGGCCGGCGTCAGTTCCGCAGCCATCAACTACTATTTCGGGGGCATCGAGGGACTGCACGAAGCGGTCGTCGCGGAGGCGATCGAACGCGTTGTCGGACTGGCGCCGGTGCTTGATCTGATCGGCAGCGGCGATGCGGCCGAACAGCGCCTGATAAGCTTGTTCCAGTTCCTCGTTGAGACGGCGCTCGAGAACGCCGGGGCGGCGGGCTGGCCCATGAAGGTCCTGACCCAGGAGGCGCTTCGGACCTCCGATCACCTTGACGCCCTGCGCGACTCTCACCTCGTCCCACAACTCCGCATTGTACGCGCTTTGCTGGCCGAATTCATGGAGTTGCCGGAAGATCACGGGGCCGTCACAGACGCCTGCGTGGCCTATCTTTCAGTCAGCATCATGTTGCACATGGCTGACCACAAAGCCCTTGAGAGCGCTTTTCCTCCACGTCCGCACGGCGATCAGACCAAACAGGCAGTCGTTGGACACCTCACGGAGTTCATGCTGGGCGGCGTCAAGCGATTGGCGGATCTGGCGAAGTCACACCAAGACGCTGCTTCTGGCCCGCCCGATAAATAGTACGCCAGTCGATTGGCCATTCAAGTCAGTGGCCTTCCAGATTAGACGACCGGAAAATCGCGGCCTCGTTGGAGGGCCGTCGCCTCAGCATTTGCGACAGCGCGGACAGGATTGTCGTCGTCGGCGCCCCGGCGCCTAGCTCGGAAGCAGGCGCTGCGCAGCCGGCGGGGCCACCAGTCCTATCGCACGGCAGGTTCTCCAGCGGCCTGGATGAGATCATCAGTTGATGAGTGGATCAGGATCGACGCGTCAGCCCGCCGGCAACGCGAGCGTTGATTAAGAAACTTCAGGATAAAAAAGCGGCGGGGGAGGAAAAATATGAAGACGAACTTCATTCGAGCGATTTTGCTATGTGGCAGCGCGATGACTGTTGCGTGCCCCGCGATCGCGCAAGCTCGAGAACCCGCAGAGGCAGCCAGCCAGGCGGCGCCGAGGGCCGATAGCGCTGTGATCGGCGAGGTCGTGGTCACGGCCCGTCGCCGTGACGAGCGGCTTCAGGATGTTCCCGTCTCAGTGACCGCGCTTTCTGCGGAGGCCCTCGAACGCAGCAGCGTGCAAGAGCTTCGAAGCATCGGTGTGCTTAGCCCGGGATTGACCTTCACAAACGAAGGCGGCGGGGGCAACGCCACCCTGTCGCTGCGTGGCATCGGCCAGATCCCACTGGGCGAGGGCACGCCCGGGGTGGTGATCTATGTCAACAACATGGCCTTGCCGCCCGATGGGTCGAACGTTCCGACCTACGACATTGCCTCGATTCAGGTGCTGAAGGGGCCGCAGGGCACGCTGTTCGGCAAGAACACGCTCGGTGGCGCTGTGCTCGTCAGTTCCAAGGCGCCGGACTACCACTTCGGCGGCTATGTCGAAGGCACGTACGGCCGCTTCGACTATCGCGAGATTCAAGGCGCGGTAAACATTCCGCTCGTCGAAGATAAGGTTGCGCTGCGCATTGCTGGCCAAATCCGCCGGCAGGACCCACGCACAGGGTCATTCGACGGCGGGCCCGGCTTCGACAACATCCATCAAGATGGGGTGCGTGTCTCGCTGCTGGTGGAACCCGTCGAGGGACTAAAAAGCACAACGATCGCTGAATATTACAAGCGGCATGAACGTTTCGCCGGCACCTACCTGATACGCCAGAATTTCCCGTTCGGCGTCTTTTTTGGTCCGGCGCTCGGGCCGATTCTCGACGCGCAGGTCGCGCCGGAAGTCGCCAAGCAGCATGCAAATCCGCGGAGCTCCTATGACGGCGGCGTCAATGGCGGTTCAGGATACACCAGGTCCAAGTCGATAACCAACGACACCATTTACAAGC
>JAEKKJ010000053.1 GCA_019510435.1 Caulobacterales bacterium
CAGCTGGTCAACTCGCTGACCGGCACCGACACCCACAGCGTGCGCTACGTCGTGACCAAGGCGCTGTTCGGCGGCCTGGGCGAAATGACGCTTTCCACCTGCAACTGGGACGTCTCGGCCCTGGGCTGGATCTTCACGCTGTTCTTCGTGGTGCTGGGCTGCGCCGCGGCACTGTGGGGCGGCTGGCTCGAGCACGTCGGCCCGCGCAAGGCGGGCGTTGTCGCCGCCGTCTGCTGGGCAGGCGGCATGGCGCTGTCGACCATCGGCGTGGCCACGCACCAGTTGTGGATGGTGATCCTGTTCCTCGGGGTGATGGGCGGCGTGGGCCTGGGCCTGGGCTACATCTCGCCGGTGTCGACCCTGATCAAGTGGTTCCCCGATCGCCGCGGCATGGCCACCGGCATGGCCATCATGGGCTTCGGCGGCGGCGCGATGATCGGCTCGCCCCTGGCCGCCAAGCTGATGGCCGGTTTCAACACCGACGGCAGCAACGGCGTGCAGACCACGCTGCTGATCATGGCCGCCATCTACTTCGTCTTCATGATGGGCGGCGCGTTCGGCTACCGGGTTCCCGCAGCGGGCTGGAAGCCCGAGGGCTGGACTCCCCCGGCGGCGGACGGCAACACGATGATCACGCGCGGCCACGTGCACGTGAAGCGCGTCTGGGGCATTCCGCAGTTCTGGCTCGTGTGGCTGGTGCTGTGCATGAACGTGTCGGCCGGCATCGGCGTGATCGGCCTGGCCAGCCCGATGCTGCAGGAGATCTTCGGCGGCCACCTGATCGGCCTCGATACCAAGTTCGCCGACCTGTCCAAGGCCGACCTGACCCGGATCGCCGGACTGGCGGCCGGCTTCGCCGCGCTGATCAGCCTTTTCAACATCGGCGGCCGCTTCTTCTGGGCCAGCATCTCCGACAAGATCGGCCGCAAGATGACCTACGTCGTCTTCTTCGTGCTGGGTGGCCTGCTGTACGCCAGCCTGCCCAGCAGCGCGGCGAGCCTGAACAAGGGCCTGTTCGTCGGCGCGGTCTGCATCATCCTGAGCATGTACGGCGGCGGCTTCTCCACGGTGCCGGCCTACCTGTCCGACCTGTTCGGCACCCAGATGGTGGGCGCCATCCACGGCCGCCTGCTGACCGCCTGGTCCACCGCCGGCATCCTGGGCCCCGTCGTCGTGAACTACATGCGCGACTACCAGCTGAGCCTGGGCATCCCCCGCGAGCAGGTGTACAACCAGACGATGTACATCCTGGTGGGCTTCCTGGTCGTCGGCCTGGTGCTCAATCTCATGATCCGCCCCGTCAACCAGAAGTACTTCATGACCGAAGCG
>JAEKKJ010000023.1 GCA_019510435.1 Caulobacterales bacterium
CCAGGTCGTTGTGGCGGAACACCCGGCGCTGTTCGCGCCCGCCGGCGCGGATGCCGCTGATCATCGAATTGTGGTTCAGCTCGTCGGAGAAGACGATCAGCCCGGGCAGGATCTTGTAGAGCGTCGAGAGCGAGGCCTCATTGGACACATAGCCCGAGGTGAAGAGCAACGCGGCCTCCTTGCCGTGCAGCTCCGCCAGCTCCCGCTCCAGCTCCACATGGTAGTGGGTGGTGCCGGAGATGTTGCGCGTGCCGCCCGAGCCCGCGCCAGCCTCCTCGATCGCCTGGTGCATGGCGTCCAGCACCAGCGGGTTCTGGCCCTGGCCCAGGTAGTCGTTGGAACACCAGACCGTCACGTCGGCCGTCGAGCCGTCCGCCCTGGTCCACGTCGCCCGCGGGAACGACCCACGATGACGCTTCAGGTCCGCGAAGACGCGGTAGCGGCCCTCGGAGCGAACCCGGCCCAGCGCATCGGCGAAGGCTTGTCTGTAATCCATCACTTCAATCCAGCGGCGCGGACGACATGGGCCGCGCACTGTCCGGCCCCCTGAAATACGCCTGGGGTTTTGGCGCCGTCGCCTTGGGTTGTCCACTGGAACGCTCGCCCACGGCGGGCAAGTTTCGTGAACTCTGAGTCAGAATTCGTGAACGGCGATCACTGAGCCGGAACCCGGCCCCGCAAGAGCTCCAGGATCGCGGAGAAGTCGCGCCCTCCGCCGCCCAGGCGGTCGAACAGGGCGTAGAGGCCCTCCGCCGTGGCCCCGAGCGGGGTCGCGGCGCCGGCCTTGGCCGCCGCTTCCTGGGCCAGCTTGAGGTCCTTCAGCATCATGGCCGTGGCGAATCCGCCCTCATAGCCGCGATTCGACGGCGCCGTCGGCACCGGCCCGGGCCAGGGGCAATAGCTGGTCAGGCTCCAGCACTGGCCGGACGACTTCGAGGCGATCTCGAAGAATCGCTCGCCGTCCAGGCCCAGCTTCTCCGCCAGGGCGAAGGCCTCGCAGACCCCGATCATCGAGATCCCCAGCACCATGTTGTTGCAGATCTTGGCCGCTTGGCCGGCCCCATGGTCGCCGGCGCGGATGGTGATCCGCGACATGGGGGCGATGGTCTCCTCGACAGCGCCGAAGTCGGCCTCGTCGCAGCCGACCATGAAGGCCAGGGTGCCCGCCTCGGCCGCGGCGGTGCCGCCGGAAACCGGGGCGTCGGCGAAACGGAAGCCCGCCGCCTTGGCCTGGGCGGCCACGGCCCGGGCGCTCTCCACGTCGATAGTCGAGCAATCGATCAGCAGCGCCGTCTTCGGGGCGTTGGGCAGGATCTGCTCGGCGTAGACCTGGCGCACGTGCGGGCCGGCCGGCAGCATGGTGATCACCGCGTCGGCGGTCTTCACCGCCTCGGCCACCGAGCCCGCCTTGCCGCAGCCGGCGGCGGCGGCCTTGTCGAGGGCCGCCGCCGACAGGTCGAAGGCCATGACCTCGCGTCCCGCCTTGGCCTGGTTGGCGGCCATTCCGCCGCCCATGTTGCCGAGACCGATGAAGGCGACGCGGGTCATGGATACCTCATTCAGATCAACGCCCTATTTGGGCTTGCGGAATTTGTAGATGAATTGGTCGGTCTTGCCGCGCAGCGGGCCGTCGTCGAACGACTTGGTGGTGTGGTCGTCGGCCGGATTGCGCAGCAGGTCGCTCTCGCCCTCGAACTTGAAGCCGGCGGCCTCGACCTCGGTCTTCACGACCGCGGGGTCGATCCGGTGGACGGTGTTGGTGGCGTCGGTCGCGCCGGCCTTGGCCACGTGGTCCAGCACCACATAGACGCCGCCCGGCTTCAGCGAATTGAAGACGGCCTTGTTGAAGGCCGTCATGTCGATGTCCTTGATGTTCTTGACGTCGTGGTAGTTCTGCGAGGTCCAGACCAGGTCGGCCGGGGTCGGCACGGTCAGGCCCTGGGCCAGGGGCTCGTGGATCGACTTGACGTTGGCGTAGTTGGCGTCGGCCGCGATGGTGTCCTGGGCCGGCGGCTTGGACGGGTCACGCACCGGGCCACTGACCGCATAGACCACGCCCTTGGGGCCGACGGCCTTGGAGAAGATGCGGGTGAAGTAGCCGCCACCCGGGATCATGTCGACGACGGTCTGGCCCGGCTTCACGCCGGCGAACTCCAGCATCTCGGCGGGCTTGCGGGCCGCGTCGCGGGCAGTGTCAGCCTCGGGGCGAGCCTTGTCGGCCACGGCGGCGGTCTGGGCGGGTGTCGGCTTGGCGATCGCCCCGCCGGCGGCGGCGGTCAGGGCCAGCGCGGCCACGGCGGTCAACAGGAACTTGCGGTGCATGTGAGATGTCCTCCCCTGCGGCGGAAGGCCGCGCTCCGGTCAAGGTAGAGGCGACCACTCCTCGTCGGAAGGGAGAGGGGCGAAAATGCTATCAACGGTCGCTTCGTCCACACCGGCGAGCGTGGGCGGATCCCAGCGGGGCGCATTGTCCTTTTCCACGATCACCGCGCGCACGCCCTCCAGGAAGTCGTGGCGCTGCACCACCCGCGCGCCGATCCGGTATTCCATGGCCATGTTCTCGGCGAAGGCCTTGGCCTGGCCGCCCAGGCGCAGCTGGCGGAAGGCCACCTTCATGGTCTGGGGCGACTTGGTGGCCAGGATCGCCAGTTGGGCCATGGCCCATTCGCTGTCCGCCGCCTCCAGGTTGGCGACGATCGCCTCGACGCTGTCGGCGGCGAATAGCCGCCCGATCTCGTCCTGGTGCTGGGCGATGGCCGGCCGCCCGGCGTCGCCCTCGAACTCGGTGAGGATCGCCTCGGTGCGGTCGGGCTCGGCCAGGATCGCGGCCTTGAGGTCCGGAATGCGGGCGCTCTCCACGAAATCGGTGGCCAGTTGCAGCAGCTCGCAGTCCGCCGCCTTGATCCGCGCGCCGGTGAGCGCCAGCCACAGGCCCAGGTGGTCGGGCATGCGGCTGAGGTACCAGCCGCCGCCCACGTCCGGGAATAGGCCGATGCCGGTCTCCGGCATGGCGAAGGTGGTCCGCTCGGTGGCCACCCGGTAGCGGCAGGGGCGCGAGAGGCCCACGCCGCCGCCCATGGTGATCCCGTCCATGATCGCCACCCGCGGCTTCGGGTAGTGGAACAGCAGATGGTTCAGCTGGTACTCGGTGAAGAAGAACTCCCGCGCCTTGCGCCCGTCGCCCGCGCCGCTCTCGGCCAGCATGCGGATGTCGCCGCCGGCGCAGAAGCCGCGCTCGCCGGAGTGGTCGATCAGCACCAGCTCCACCGCCGGATCCTCACGCCACGCCAGCAGCGCCTCAGTCATCAGGGCGATCATGTTGGTGGTCAGCGCATGGATCGCCGCCGGGCGGTTCAGCGTGATCCGCCCTACCCGCCCCTCGATGCGGCACAGGACTTCGGGCTCTTCGCTCATGGCCGGAACAGCTCCCGCGCGGTGATCACCCGCATGATCTCGTTGGTGCCTTCCAGGATCTGGTGGACGCGCAGGTCGCGCACGATCCGCTCCAGGGGATAGTCGCGCAGGTAGCCGTAGCCGCCGTGCAGCTGCAGCGCCTGGTTCGCCACCTCGAAGCCGGCGTCGGTGGCGAAGCGCTTGGCCATGGCGCAGTACTGGGTGGCCTTGGGGCTCTTGGCGTCCAGCGCATGGGCCGCGCGGCGCACCATCAGGCGGGCGGCGTCCAGCTCGGTGGCCATGTCGGCCAGCCGCCACTGCAGGCCCTGGAATTCCTTCAGCGCCTGGCCGAACTGCTTGCGCGTCTCCAGGTAGGCCTTGGTGGTGTCGAGGGCCAGGCCCGCGCCGCCCAGCGAGCAGGAGGCGATGTTGATCCGTCCGCCGTCCAGGCCGGCCATGGCGATCTTGAAGCCCTCGCCCTCCTGGCCGATGCGGTTCTCCACCGGCACGCGGCAGTCGTCGAAGTTCACCTGGGCGGTGGGCTGGGCGTTCCAGCCCATCTTCTTTTCCTGGGCGCCGAAGGAGAGGCCCGGCGCCCCCTTCTCCACCACCAGGGCCGAGACGCCCCGCGCCCCCGCCTCACCCGTGCGGCACATGACGACATAGACGTCCGAGGTCCCCGCGCCGGAGATGAAGGCCTTGGAGCCGTTCAGGACGTAGTGGTCGCCATCCCGCCGGGCGGTGGTCTTCAGCGCCGCGGCGTCCGAGCCTGCGCCCGGCTCGGTCAGGCAGTAGGAGGCGATCGCCTCCATGGTGGTCAGGCGCGGCAGGAAGCGGCGGCGCAGGTCGTCGTCGCCGAAGCGGTCGATCATCCACGAGGCCATGTTGTGGATCGACAGGAAGGCCGCCACCGCCACGTCGCCATACGACAGCTGCTCGAAGACGATCGAGGCGTCCAGGCGGCTAAGCGCCGAGCCTCCAACGTCCTCCTGCACATAGAGGCCGGCGAACCCCAGCTCGGCCGCCTTGCGCAGCACCTCCACGGGCAGGGTCTTCTCTTCGTCCCAGCGGGCCGAATGCGGAGCCAGCTCGGCCGCGGCGAAGGCGCGGGCGGCGTCCTCGATCGCGCGCTGGTCCTCGGAGAGGTTGAAATCCATGCGCGGGTGGGTCGCGCGCGCCAGGCGGACTGTCAATGTCCCGCTGCGGCGCCCATCTAGGGCGCAGCGTCAGCCCGGGGGCCGCTTGCAGCGGCTGGTTGCCGTTTACCGGAGAAGGCAAGGCATGCGCGTCGCCGCAAGCAGGGCTCAGGGCAAGCGCCGCGCCAAGACGATCGGGCTGGTGCTGTTGTCGGCGGCCCTGCACGTGGCGATGCTTGGCGCACTGGCGATCCGCATGCCGGTGGCCGTCGCCCACGTCGACGCGCCCGCGGTCGAGGTCAGCCTCGTTCCCGCCGCCTGGATCGTCCGCGCCCAGCCGGCGGCGCATGTTCCCACAATCCGCTCCACCCAGCCCCATGTGGTCGAGACGGATATCGCCCCGCGCTACGCCGACGCTCCGGTCCAGGCGGCGACGGGCGAGGCGGCGGACGCGGTGGACCTCTTCGGCCCGGTCTTCGCCGACGGCCTCTGGCCTCGGCCGGTGAGGGTGCGGCGCCCGGCGTGCGAAGCCGGCGACGACAACGCCGCCGCCGAGGACTGCCGCCGCGACGCCGTGCTGATCGGCCTTGCCTCGGAACCGTCGCGGGTCCAAATCCGCGCGCCATGACCCGAGCGCCCCTCGCCGCCTACCCCGCCCTGCGCCTGCGCCGCCTGCGCCAGGCTGACTGGATCCGGCGCCTGGTGCGCGAGACGGTGCTCACCCCGGCCGACCTGATCTGGTCGATGGTGGTGCATGAGGGCGAGGGCACGGTTCCGGTGGGCTCGATGCCGGGGATCAGCCGCCTCTCGGTGAAGGACTGCGCGGCCGCGGCGCGCGAGGCTCGCTCGCTGGGCATCCCGGCCATCGCCGTCTTCCCGCACATCGATGGCGCCAAGAAGGACGCCACCGGCAAGCTGGCCCACGATCCGGACGGCGTGGTCGCCCGCGCCGTGAAGGCCATGAAGGACGCCGCCCCCGAGGTCGGGATCATGTGCGACGTGGCGCTGGATCCCTTCACCGACCACGGCCACGACGGCCTCTTGGAAGGCGGGCGCATCGTCAACGATCCGACCATCGAGACCCTGGTGGCCCAGGGCCTGATGCAGGCCAAGGCCGGCTGCGACATCCTCGCGCCCAGCGACATGATGGACGGCCGCTGCGGCGCGCTACGTAAAGCCCTGGAGGCCGAGGGCCTCCAGGACGTGATGATCATGTCCTACGCGGCCAAGTACGCCTCGGCCTTCTACGGCCCGTACCGGGAGGCCATCGGCTCCGGCAAGCTGGGGACCGGCTCGGTCGAGAACCCAGGCGACAAGAAGACCTACCAGATGGACTCGGCCAACCACGCCGAGGCCCTGCGCGAAGTGGCCCTGGATATCGCCGAGGGCGCCGACATGGTCATGGTCAAGCCGGGCATGCCCTACCTCGACATCGTGCGCCAGGTCGTCGACGCCTTTTCCATGCCCACCTTCGCGTTCCAGGTCTCGGGCGAGTACGCCATGCTGATGGCCGCCGCCCAGAACGGCTGGCTGGACGAGGAACGCGCCATCTTGGAAAGCCTCGGCGCCTTCAAGCGCGCCGGCGCCGCGGGCGTGATCACCTACTTCGCCCCGCGCGCGGCGCGGATGCTGGGGGCGTAAGAGAACCAACCGCAGAGATCGCGGAGACACGCAGAGACTCCCACCCCGCACAGCCCTCTGCGCATCTCTGCGCTCTCTGCGGTTTGAGCCCTCGTCCCTAAGGCCGTCCCGAGTGCGGGCTGTCCACGTCAGCCACCAGGATCTCCCCGGTCCGGGCCCTTGCGGCTGCGCCGTGATCCGACGAGGCGGCCGTCAGCATGAACAGCGTGCGGCCGTCATCGCCGCCCAGCATGCAGGCGTAGCAGGGCTGGCCGGTGTCGATCACCTCCAGCACCTGGCCGCCCTCGGCGATCCGCACGCACTGCGGCGCGATCGGGTTGGCCACCCAGATGGCGCCGGCCGCGTCCAGGCAGATGCCGTCCGGCACGGCTGGGCTGGTCGGCGCCCAGACCCGGCGGTTCGACAGGTCCCCGCCGCCGCCGATGTCGAACGCCGTCAGCACGGCCCCAAGCGTCTCGCCGACAATCAGCGTCTTGCCGTCCGGCGTGATCACCGGCCCGTTCGGGAAGTGCATGTCCTCGGCGGCGACGCGGGTCTGGCCGTCCGGCGAGATGTAGGCCAGCTTGGCGGTCGGATGGTCGGCCAGGACACCCGGTACGCCCCGCGCCGCGATCTCCGCGTCCAGGTCGAAGCCGAAGTTGCCCACATAGGCGCCGCCCGCGGCGTCCACGACCATGTCGTTGCAGTGGAAGGTGGCGATATGGCCGAGGTCGGCGTGGACCGAGAGCTGGCCGCCGACGGTCCGCTTCAGCACCTGGCGGCGGGTCATCGAGACCACCAGCAGGCTGCCGTCGGGCTGCCAGCCCAGCCCCGACGGCTGGTCGTCGAGCTCGAACTCGGTGCGCAGGTCGCCTGCCAGCGACACCGACTTCACCGCATGGGCGTAGAAGTCGCTGAACCACAGCCGGCCATTACGCCAGCGCGGCCCCTCGCCGAAGTAGATGCCGCCGGTGAGCCGCCGTGTGTCCCGTCCCATGCGCGCGCCTTTCTGCGGAAGGTCTTGCACGCATGATCGTCGAGGTAGTCGGCGCTGTCATCCGGGATGCGTCGAGCGCGCCTGGCCCGTCAATCATCCCGCCGGCGCTGGCCGCGGCGTCCAGTTGAACAGGCTCGCGAACCCTGAACGGTAGCGCCAGGCCAGGGCCAGCCAGACCGCCGCCACGAACAGCGCCCAAGGGACCAGGCCCGCCAGCACCATGTTGAAGGCCACGATCACCGTCACGGTCGGCGCCAGCATCACGAGCCCGAACGGCGCGGTGCGCGCCAGCAGCAGGGCGCCGCCGCCGACGATGAAGTTCAGGGCCAGCAGCGGGTCCATGAAGCCGCTGGCGTGCAGCGCGTTGTCGAACACGGTGGCGCGCAGCGTGGGCTGAGCCGGGGGTCGGCCGACATGGAAGACCAGCGAGGTGGTGATCAGAAGGCCGGTCGCGAGAAAGTAGAGGCCGGTCACCAGCCGCAGGGCCGTCCACGCGAAGTTGGTCGCCCGCATTGCCCGATCCTCGCCAGATGGGAAACCGTCGAGCGGGCGGCCGGCCCTGTCAAGCTTGCCTTGCCGTGCCCGCGTCCGCGGGCCGAGGCGTGGTCAGCCAGTCCTTCAGGATCGCGTTCACCGGGTCTGGGGCCTCCTGCTGGACCCAGTGCGAAACCCCGGGCAGCCGGCGGAGGGTCAGGTCGCGCACGTAGGCCCCCGTCCCGTCCAGCAGCTCGATCCCCAGCGCCGCGTCCTCCTCGCCCCAGACGATCAGCGTCGGCGTCTCGATCACCGGCCAGGGCCCGCGCAGCTTGCCGCCCAGGCGCATGGCGGCGCGGTACCAGTTGATCATCGCGGTCATCGCCCCCGGCCTCTGGGCGTCGCGGGCATAGCGGTCCAGCACGTCCGGGGTGAAGTTGGACTTGTCGACCGCCATGCCGTGGAAGGCCTGGCGGATCGCCTGCGCGCCGTTGCGCGTCATCATCCGCTCCGGCAGCCCGGGCAGCTGGAAGAAGAACATGTACCAGGAGCGGCGCAGCTGGGCCCAGTTTCCGCGGCGCAGGTGGTCCATCATCACGGCCGGGTGCGGCACGTTCATGATCACCAGCCGCTCCAGCGGCCGGACCTGGTTGGCCGCGAAGGTCCAGGCCAAGCCCGCGCCCCAGTCGTGGCCGATCAGGGTGACGGTCCGCGCGCCGCTGGCGTCGATCAGCGCCGCCACGTCCTCCAGCAGCCGGTCGATCAGATAGGCCGACACCGCCTGGGGCTTGGGCTCGGTCTCGCCATAGCCGCGCAGGTCCGGCGCCCAGGCGCGGTAGCCCAGCTCGGCCAGCAGCGGCAGCTGGTAGCGCCAGGAGAACCGGCTCTCGGGAAAGCCGTGCAGACAGAGGGCGAGATGGTCCCCCGCCCCGGCCTCGTCCACGGCGAAGCGGAAGCCGCCAGCTTCGACGGTGCGGGTGGTGATCGGCGCGGCGCTCATGCGGTGAAGTAGGTGCTTTCCTGCTCCGCCCCGGGCAGGGTGATCATGCCCTGGAAGGTGAAGCCCACCTTCTTCAGCACGGCCATGGAGGCGTAGTTGTCGGGGGAGGTGATCGCCGCCAGCGGCCCGATACCCAGGACTTCGCGCGCATGGCGCATCACGCCCGCGGCGGCCTCCTGCGCATACCCCTGGCCCCAGGCCTGCGGCATGAACGCGTAGCCCACGTCCGGCATGTCGAGCCCGTCCCGCCTCACCAGTCCGGCCAGGCCCACCGGGCGGCCGCTCTTGCGCTCCTTCGCCACCCACATGCCGAAGCCGTGCTGGCGATAGCTGCCGATCATCCGCTCGACGATATAGGTCTCGGCCTCGGCCTCGGTGCGCACGCCGCGGTCGCCGATATGCTCCAGGAACCCCGGCGAGTTCAGCAGCGCGAGCACGAACGGCGCGTCGGCGGCCATCGCCTCGCGAAAGACCAGTCGGTCGGTCTCCAGCACCACCACGCGAATCCCCCGCTCCTGATGCAACGCCATCTTAACGGGCGGCCGCGCACTTTGCGCCTCGTAACAGCGTTAAGGCAGGCAAACCATGGCGGTGGGCGGCGACCAGCCGATCATCATCAAGCGGGTCAAGAAGGTCACGGGCGGCGGCCACCACGGCGGCGCCTGGAAGGTGGCCTATGCCGACTTCGTGACCGCCATGATGGCCTTCTTCCTGCTGATGTGGCTGATCAACACCACCAGCCCGGAGCAGAAGCGCGGCATCGCCGACTATTTCGCGCCCGCAAGCGTGTCGGAGACCACCTCCGGCGCCGGCGGCATCCTCTCGGGCACGGCCCTGGGCAAGGACGGCTCCAAGAGCTCGGGCTCGTCCGACGTGATCGAGGAGCTGGCCCCCTCGTCGCGCACCCCCAACAACGGCGACTCCAAGGACGCCGGCAAGGCCGCCTCGGCCCAGGACGCCGCCAACGCCGCCAAGGCCAAGACCGAGGAGGCCGCTTTCCAGTCCGCCGCCCAGTCCCTGCGCCAGGCGCTGCAGGAGATGCCGGAGCTGGCGGAGCTCTCCAAGAACATCATCATCGACGAGACCCCGGAGGGCCTGCGCATCCAGCTGGTCGACCAGGAAGGCCGCTCGATGTTCAACGAAGGCCAGGTCCAGCCCAACGACCGCGCCAAGCTGCTGCTGCGCGCCGTCTCCAAGGTGATCAACCAGCTGCCGAACCGGATCAGCATCTACGGCCACACCTCGGCCAGCGCCGGCGGCGCCAAGCCCGAGGGCGACTGGTCGCTGTCGGCCGGCCGCGCGGACGCCTCGCGCAAGGTGATCCAGTCCGTCGGCGTCGACGCGGACCGCGTCTACCAGGTCTCCGGCAAGGCCGCGTCCGAGCCGCTTTATCCCGACGATCCGACCCTGCCCGGCAACCGTCGCATTGCGATCGTGTTGTTGCGAGAGGCGCCAGTCCTTCCGCCGCACCCGGGTCTCTAGACTCCGTCTTGCGCGGCGGGCCGGACTGACGCCTAATCCGTTGGAGACGTGACAGAGGCGACCCCAGGTCCGTGACGCAGCACTTCCCTGGCCGACAGCTCCGGTTTTTCCTGACGGCGCCCTCGCCCTGCCCCTATTTGCCCGAGCGGTTCGAGCGCAAGGTGTTCGCCCACCTGCCGCTGTCCGACGGCGCGGCCGTCAACGACAGCCTGACCCAGGTAGGCTTCCGCCGCTCGCAGAACATCGCCTACCGACCGGCGTGCGAGGCTTGTGCGGCGTGCGTCTCGGCGCGCATCCCGGCCAACGACTATGTCTTCTCCCGCTCCGAGCGGAAGATCCTGGCCCGCAACGAGGACATCGAGCGCCACTTGGTGGAGGCCGAGGCCACCATGGAGCAGTTCGACCTGCTCCGCCGCTACCTCACCGCCCGCCACGCCCACGGCGGCATGGCCGAGATGACCTGGCCGGACTATGTGGCCATGGTCGAGGACACAGCGGTCCGCACCCATATCATCGAGTACCGGGTGCGCTCGAAGGACGGCGGCCCGGGCGACCTGCTGGCCTGCGCCCTGGTGGACCTGATGAGCGACGGGCTGTCGCTGGTCTACAGCTTCTACGACCCGTCCGTCAGCCGCCGCAGCCTCGGCTCCTACATGATCCTGGACCATGTGGTGCAGGCCTGCCTGACCGCGCTCCCGTACGTCTATCTCGGCTACTGGGTCCGGGGATCGGAGAAGATGGACTACAAGGTCCGCTTCCAACCCATCGAACTCTTGAAGCCGGATGGCTGGACCCTGGCCTCGGCGCGGGATTTCAAGACCGGTTCCGCCTGACGGGCTGCTGGCGCCACGCCGCGCCGGGGCCTAACATGAGGCCGTGAGTCCGTCGTCTCAGCGTCCCATTTCCCAGAAGCACCCATGGCGCGACAGCTTCGGCTGAGCCTGGGGCGAAGCCACCTCGCCTCCTTCGACGACTTCGTGCGCGGTCCGTCCAACGCCGACGCCGCAGCCGCCGTAGAGGCCTGGCCTGCATGGCCCGGCGGCTGCCTGGCGCTCATCGGACCCGAAGGCTCCGGCAAGAGCCACCTGGCCCAGGCCTGGGCGCGGCGGGCAGGCGCACAGACCCTGGCCGCCGCCGAGCCTGACATCGCTGCTGCGGCCGGCCGGCCCGTGCTGCTGGAGGACGCCGACCGCGGCGTTCCCTCCGAATCCCTTTTCCATCTCATCAACCTGGCCGCTCGGGACGGCGGTGGCCTGCTGCTCACCGCCCGGCTGCGCCCGGCAGCCTGGCCCAGCGACCTGCCCGACCTGCGCTCGCGCCTGAACGCCCTGACCGTGGCCGAGATCGAGCCCCCCGACGACCAGGTGCTGGAGGGCGTGCTGCGGCGCTTCTTCCGCGAGCGCAACATCCGCCCGCCCGAGGCGGTCTATCCCTACCTGCTGGCCCGCATGGGTCGTTCCATCCCCGATGCCGAGGACGTGGTGCGGCGCCTGGACGAGGCCGGCGACGAGGGCTTCCGGCCGGTGACCCGCGCCCTGGCGCGCCAGATCCTGGCGGACTCCCCCGAAGCCTGACGCGGATTTGAGCAGCCTCAAGGCGCGGCGCGTCGGGCCGGCCCAAATTTCTGCCCAGGCACGATAGACAAACCGATTCGTTTCCCTTCACTGGTGCGCCCGGGTGGCGCGCCGGCCACGAACAACCGGACCAGCAGATGCTCGCGCGGATCCCGGCCAAGGCCGCACCGGAGCTGGAGATCAAGTTCCAGCTCGGCGCCGGCGCCCGCGAGGCGCTGGAGCGGGAGCTCTTTCCCCCGGGAACCGCCCAGGTCTCCCAGCTGCACGCGACCTATTTCGACACGCCGACCCACCGCATGCGCGACGGCGGCTTCAGCCTGCGCGTGCGCCGCAACGGCGACCACTATGTCCAGACCCTGAAGCACAACCAGGGGGGCGGCCTGTTCCAGCGCCAGGAATGGGAGACGCCGGTGGCCGGTCCCGAGCTGGACCTGGCCGCGCTGAAGGGCACGCCCGCCGAGGCCGCAGCCGGCGATGCAGCCCTGGAGCCCGCCTTCACGGTGGAGGTGGAACGGCGCGTCCACGTCTGGACCCACGGGCGCACCCGCATCGAGGTCAGCCTCGACGCCGGCGTGATCACCGCCGGCGATCGCCATGAGGTGGTGGCCGAGCTGGAGCTGGAGCTGGTGTCCGGCTCGGCCAAGGCCCTGTTCGCCCTGGCCCACCAGCTGCAGGACAAGGCCGCGCTCACCCTCCTGTTCGAGAGCAAGGCCGCGCGCGGCTACCGGCTGGCCGGCCACGACGGGGTGGCCGCGCTCAAGGCCCAGCAGACCGCGGTCGGGCCTGCCACCACCGGCGCCGAGGCGTTCCAGCTCATCGCCCGCGAGGCCCTGGTCCAGGTGGCGGGCAATGCGCGGCTGCTGCAGCGCTCCCACAGCCCCGAGGTGCTGCACCAGGCGCGGGTGGGCCTGCGCCGCCTGCGCGCCGCCCTCTCCGCCTTCCGCCAGATGCTGGACGCCGAGGGCCTGAACCACGCCCGGGCCGAGACCAAGTGGCTGGCGGGCGAGCTCTCCGAGGCGCGCGACCTGGACGTCTTCCTGCACCGGACCGGCGGGGCCGATGAGGTGGAGGACGATCCGCGCCGGGCCGCCTTCCTGCGCGCCCTGCGCCTGGCCCAGGCGGAGGCCTACGACAAGGCGCTGGCGGCGGTGGGCTCGGCCCGCTTCCGGGCGCTCCTGCTGCGCCTGGCCGACTGGATCGAGGCGGGCGCCTGGAAGCGGCTCGCGGGCGACGAGCCCCGCCGCCTGCGCGAAGGGCCGGTCAGCGCGCTGGCGGGCGCAATGATGGACAGGCTGGACCGTCGCCTGCGCAAGCGCTCGCGCAAGTTCATGGGCATCGACGCCCAGGCGCGGCACGACCTGCGCAAACAGGCCAAGAAGCTGCGCTACGCCGCCGCCTTCTTCGGAGGCGCCTTCCCCAAGCATCCCAAGCGGCGCGAGCGCTTCGTGGCGGCGCTGCGGACCCTGCAGGACCGGCTGGGCGAGATCAACGACATGACCGTGGCCCGAACGGTGGCCATGCGCGCGGTGGACGGCCGCTCCCGCGAGGTGGCCTTCGCCGCCGGCCTGGAGGTCGGACGCTTGACGACCGACGAGGCCCAGGCGCTGGATGCGGCCAACGCCGCCTTCAAGGCGTTCCGCAAGGCGCCGCGGTTCTGGGAGTCACCGGATCGTCGCAACGACGACATTAAGGTCTCTCCGCCAAGATTGCGCAGTGTCTGAGGCGGTCAGAGGACCTGTATGCCTACCGAAGTCGCCCCGTCGATCGTCTCCGCACCCGCCGTCTCCGGGCCCGCCGTCTCCGGACCCATCACGGGCGGCGAGGCCGTTTCCCCCGCGCCACCTTCGGAAGACCTGAGCGGCTCGCCGGCGCGGTTCTTCAACCGCGAGCTCTCCTGGCTGGCGTTCAATCGCCGCGTGCTGGCCGAAAGCATGAACCCGCGCCATCCGCTGCTCGAGCGGCTGCGGTTCCTGGCCATCAGCGCCAACAACCTCGATGAGTTCTACATGGTCCGCGTGGCCGGCCTGAAGGCCCAGGTGCGGGAGGGCGTGCGGGTGCTGAGCCAGGACGGCCTGACACCGGCCGAGCAGCTGGCGCGGGTCAACGAGGCCGCCGCCGACCTGATGTCCGACCAGCAGACCCGCTGGCGCGAGCTCTGCGCCGAGCTCTCCGCCGCCGGGCTGCGCTATGTCACCGCCGCCGAGGTCACCGAGCCCGAGCGCGAGGGCCTGGAGGAGGTGTTCCTCTCCCAGCTGTTCCCCGTCCTGACCCCCCTGGCCATCGACCCGGCGCACCCATTCCCGTTCATCCCGAACCTCGCGTTCTCGCTGGTGCTGAAGATCCGGCGGATCTCGGACGGGCGGCAGCTCTACGCCCTGGCGCCCCTGCCCGCCCAGGTGCCGCGGTTCTTCGAGGTGACCCAGGCCAAGCCGACTCGCCGCAAGGCGACGCGGCGGGTGATCTCGCTCGAGAGCATGGTGACCCTCTTCCTGGACCACCTGTTCCCGGGCTGCGAGGTCGAGGAACAGGGCGTGTTCCGGCTCATCCGCGACAGCGACGTGGAGATCGAGGAAGAGGCCGAGGACCTGGTCCGCGAGTTCGAGGCCCTGCTCAAGCAGCGCCGCCTCGGGAGCGTGGTGCGCATCGAGCTCGAGTCCGCCATGCCGGAGGACCTGCGCGCCTTCATCTCGCAGAGCCTGCACGCGAATCCCGAGGACATCGTCCTGATCGAGGGCCTGCTGGGCCTGGACGAACTGGCCCAGCTGATCCCGTCGGACCGGCCGGAGCTGAAGTTCAAGCCGTTCGAGGCCCGCTTCCCCGAGCGCATCCGCGACCACGGCGGCGACTGCTTCGCCGCCATCCGCGAGAAGGACATCCTGGTCCACCACCCGTTCGAGAGCTTCGACGTGGTGGTCCAGTTCCTGCGCCAGGCCGCCCGCGACCCGAACGTCCTGGCGATCAAGCAGACGCTCTATCGGACCTCCAAGGACAGCCCCATCGTGGCGGCCCTCATCGAGGCGGCGGAGAACGGCAAGAACGTCACCGCGGTCATCGAGATCAAGGCCCGTTTCGACGAGGAGGCCAACCTGAAGTGGGCCCGCGACCTGGAGCGCGCCGGCGTCCACGTGGTCTACGGCTTCATCGAGTACAAGACCCACGCCAAGCTCTCGACCGTGGTGCGGCGCGAGGGCGAGTCCCTGCGGACCTACTGCCACTTCGGAACCGGCAACTACCACCCGGTCACCGCGCGCATCTACACCGACCTCTCCCTCTTCACGACCGAGCCGCCCTTCGCCCGCGATGCGGCGCGGCTGTTCAACTACGTCACCGGCTATGCGGTGCCGACGCAGCTGGAGCGGCTGTCCTATTCGCCCATCACCATGAAGCGCGACCTGCTGCGGATGATCGGCGCGGAGGCCCAGGCCGCCCGGGCGGGCAAGCCCTCCGGGATCTGGGCCAAGATGAACTCGCTGGTCGATCCGGAAATCATTGATGCGCTCTATGCCGCCAGCCAGGCCGGCGTCTCCATCGACCTGGTGATCCGCGGTATCTGCTGCCTGCGGCCCGGGGTGAAGGGCCTGTCGGAGAACATCCGGGTGAAGTCCATCGTCGGCCGCTACCTTGAGCACGGCCGGATCGTCGCCTTCGCCTGCGGCCACGCCATGCCCTCGCAGCAGGCGCGGGTGTTCATCTCCTCGGCCGACTGGATGCCGCGCAACCTCGACCGCCGGGTGGAGGTCCTGACGCCGATCGAGAACCCGACGGTGCACCAGCAGGTTCTGCAACAGATCATGGTGGCGAACCTGAAAGACGAAGCGCAAAGCTGGACCCTGGACGCAGACGGCCGCTATAGGCGGGATCCTGCCTGGGACCACCCGAACGCCTTCTCGGCGCATGAGTATTTCATGACCAATCCGAGCCTTTCCGGTCGCGGGCAGAAAGTGAAGGACATGCCGCGCGCGATCGAAAATGTGGCCTCTCGGGGATAGCCCCACGCGCCCGGAGGGCCGGCAGGCGGCGGTTATCGACGTCGGCTCCAACTCGGTCCGCCTGGTGGTCTACCGGGTGGACGGCCGCGCGCTGTGGACCATCTACAACGAGAAAGTGGTCGCGGGGCTCGGCCGGGACATGGCCGCGACCGGCCGGCTGTCGCCCGAGGGTATCGAGGCCGCCGTGGGGGCCTTGCGCCGCTTCCGGGCGGTGCTGGACGGTTGGCGCGCCGACGAGGTGACCGCCGCGGCCACCGCGGCCGTGCGCGAGGCGGCCGACGGCAAGGCGTTCCTCAAGCGGGTGATGGACGAGACCGGCCTGGAGGTGCGGGTCCTCTCCGGCGAGGAGGAGGCCCGCTACGCCGCCCTGGGCGTCCGCTGCGGCCAGCCGGACGCGGAGGGCGTGGTCGGCGACCTGGGCGGGTCCAGCCTGGAGCTGGTGCGCCTGAACGGCATCACCCAGATCGAGGGCGTCACCCTGCCGCTGGGCCCCTTCGCCCTGGGCGCGCCGAAGGCCCTGGACCCCGAACGCGTCCGGCGCGTGATCGACGAGCGCCTCGCGCCCCAGGCCAACCGCTTCGCCAGCCCGGAATTTCACGCCGTGGGCGGCGCCTGGCGCAACCTGGCGCTCCTGCACATGCAGCTGGCCGACTACCCCCTGCACGTGGCCCACCAGTACCAGATCAGCCGCGCCGACGGCCTGGACCTGGCGCGCTTCGTCCAGCGCCAGTCGCGGTCCTCCCTGGAGCGCATCCCAGGCCTCTCCAAGAAGCGCTTCGACACCCTGCCCTATGCGGCCCTGGTGCTGGACCGCCTGATCGACCGGCTGGGCGTCGAGAAGGTTGTGGTCTCCGCCTACGGGGTGCGCGAGGGCCTGCTACTGGACGCCATGGCGCCCGAGGTCCGTCAGCTGGATCCGCTGATCGAGGGCTGCGAAGCGCTGACCGCCCAGCACGGTATCAGCCCCGAGCTGGGCCACGCGCTGGAGGCCTGGGTGGCGCCGTTGTTCGAGAAGCTGCCGCCGATGTTCCCCGGCCGCGATCCCGTGCTGCTGGCGGCCGCGTGCCGCCTCGCAGACCTGGGCGCCCGCCTGCACCCCGACCACCGGGCGGACCTCGCGTTCGAGCAGGTGTTGCGCGCGCCGCTCGCGGGCATGAACCACGAGGAGCGCTGCTTCCTGGCCTTCGTCGCCTTCGCCCGGCACTCGACCGCCCCGCAACCGCCGGACGCCCAGGTCGTCAACCGCATGCTGAGCAGCGAGCGCCGCCAGCGCGCCCGGGCCCTGGGCTCCGCGATCCGTCTGGGCTGCGACCTCTCCGGCCGCAACATCCGCCTCCTGGAAAAGTCCAGCCTGGACGCCAAGGGCGACAAGCTGCGGCTGACCACCCTGGCCGGCTGGGAAGACATGCTGATGGGCGAGCAGGTGGCGCGCCGCGCCCAGAGCCTTGCCCAGGCCCTCAAGCTGAACCTGGAGCTCGCCTGAGCGTATTCAGGTGGGGTTCAGCTGTGCCGGCGCCACGATCCACGGTGGCGCAGTGCGAGTGCTCGGAGTTCGGTCCATGCCGGCAATTTCCTCGACCACCCTGGCGAACGGCACGCGGGTCGACCTGTCCACCACCGGCTTCCCCCGCGACGGCGTCTATTACCTCCTGGCCCAGCTCTACGACCGCTCCGGCGCCCTGATCCGCACGGTCACGGTCGACACGGCCTTCAACAGCGACGGCTCGACCTCGCCGCCCCGCAGCGAGAGCCTGACCAACTTCAGCGTGGTGGGATTGTCGCGCGGCGGCTTTGCGGTGGGCTACGACGACACGGCGCTGAACCCGCCCGCGGGCGTCAGCCAGGCGGAGATCCATCGCTTCGACGCGGCGGGCAACGCCATCGGCAACCAGTTCGTGGGCACGACGGCGCCCAGCGACCTCTACCCGAATACCGGTAACCCGGTCCTCTACGCCACCGCCTCCAATGAGGTCGTCAGCGTCGTCACGGGCGGCGATCGCCTGCAGCACCTGGAGCGGACGGACTATCAGACCGCCGACCGGGTCTACGACGTGCGGCCGAGCGACATCTACGACGGGGGCGGGAACCTGATCGTCACCGTCCCGCGCACCCAGCTCGGCAACCCCTCGCCCACCCACACCCGGGAGGTCCTGGACAGCCACTTCAACCTGATCTCCTCCACAGCCGTGAACGAGCAGGTCGGGACCAGCGGCGCCGATTCCCTCGCCGGCACGATCTCGTCGGACGACCTTACCGGCGGCGCGGGCGACGACACCCTGTTCGGCGCGGCCGGCTACGACGTGCTGACCGGGGGCGCCGGCGCCGACCGCTTCCTGTTCTCCACCGACGGCTCGGTCGACAAGGTCGCCGACTTCGACCCGGCGGCCGACACGCTCGCCCTCGTGGACGCCAGCGGAAACCCGCTGCACTCGGCGACCGGCGTCCTGACCTTCTGGCGCGGCAGCGGGGTGCTGACCTACGACCCCGACGGCGACAACGGCCCCGCGCCCGCCCAGTCCATTGCCGTCCTGCCGGGCGTCTCGAACCTCTCCGCGGCCAATTTCGCGTCGGGCTACGAGCCGGCGGTGCTGCGCATCTACAACCCGATCGACCCGGCCCAGGCGGGCGCCCTCCAGGGCAGCCGTGCGGACATCGTCTACGGCTTTGGCCACACCAACTTCGTCCAGGCCGAGGCCGACTACAATCCGGGCGGCGTGCTGCAGACCTACACGGTCAACTTCACCGACAAGACCGCCTCGGTCACCTTCTTCGACCAGCTGAACCTGCAGCCCTGGGACCACCTGGTGGCCGACTACGCCGCCAACGGCCAGCTCTCGATCTACGCCACCTATTTCGACGACGGCACCCATGTGCTCTGGCGGTTCGACGCGGCGGGCGACCAGCCCTGGTCGCGGATCGTCGACCACTTCGACGCCCAGGGTCGGCAGTTGACGCGCGAGGTGGTGGCCGACGACGGCAGCCACTGGGCGGCGATCTTCGACGTCGCCGACGCCAAGCCCTATGGCTACGAGGTCGACTTCTTCGATCCCAATGGCGCCCTGACCAGCCGATCGTTCTTCAACGACAACGGCACGCCGTTCGCGGGATGAGGAGGAGTGGGGTCGCGGATGTGAGGGACCGGAGCGCCGGCCCCTCCGCCACCCGCCGTCGGCGGCGCCGGTGACCCGAGCACGGCCGTAAGGCTCCGGATAGCAAGAGGGCGGCGCCCCGGTTTCCCGGAACACCGCCCTCTGAACCAGATCCGTTGGGGGATCTGAGCCTTCAAGGTCGGGCGCCGCCTCGAACTCCGCTGGTCGCCCAGCTCGGCCTCGGCCTGCCCCCGGCGCCCTCCAGCTTGAGGACCCCAGGTTACCCTGGAACCATCCGCCCTGGAGGGCCTCCTGCCCGCTTCGCGATCCGGTCGCCCGGTTCGCCGCGCCGCAGTTCCTCTCGGCAAGTTCAGGGTCTCGCAACCCCGGCCCGGGCGCAACGGGCCCGGCGGACCGGCCTGTGGACCAGCGTTCGCCAACCCTGTTATCCGCCTGTGGACGAGCTGGTGGCGGTCGCCGAAACGCCCGCATGCTCAAGACCTTGGACTTATCCGCAGCTATGGGCCCGCGAGGTGGCCAAGGGGCAAGGCGGCGTGCGCCTTGACGGTCTGTATGGCGAAGTTGCTGCGGATGTCGCGAACGCCCGGCAGCTTCAGGAGCACGCCCAGCAGCAGGTGCTCATAGCTAGACAGGTCCGGAACCACCACCTGCAGGAGGAAGTCCGACTCGCCTGAAACCAGGTGGCAGGAGACCACCTCCGGCACCTGGCGGGCGGCCGCCTGGAAGGCCTGGTTGCCCTCCTCGTCGTGGCGCGCCACCTGGACGCCGACGAAGATGGTGAGGTCGAGGCCGATGGCCGCGCGGTCCAGCACGGCCCGGTAGCCCTGGATGACCCCCGCCTCCTCCAGGATCCGCACCCGCCGCAGGCACGGTGACGGCGACAGCCCCACCTCCTCGGCCAGTTCCACGTTCGTGAGCCGCGCGTCCCGCTGGAGGGCCTCCAGGATCCGCCGATCGATCGCGTCCAGCTTCAGTCTTGGCACTTCTTCACCCTACATGCGCTTCGAGTGGCAGAATACGCCATTCTAGGCCGGGAAACTGGCGCAGTTCGCAAGGACCTGCGCCGCGCTCCGTTGCTAGACCTCCGCCGATCCTCTCCGTCGGAGCCCCGCCATGCCCAGCCAACTCTGGCTCTTCGCAACCACCCTGCTGATCGTCCTGCTCCTGCCTGGTCCCGATATGCTGCTGGTGCTGGACAGTTCCGGCCGCTTCGGGCGCAGCCGCGGGTTCGCCACCGCAGCCGGCCTGGCGATCGCCCGCAGCACCCACGTGACCCTGGCGGCGCTGGGGCTGGCGGCGCTGGTGCGGGCCTGGCCGGTCGCGTTCACCGCCATCCGCTGGGCCGGCGCGGCCTATATCGTGTGGCTGGGCGTCCAGCTCCTCAGGTCGCGCGGCTCGACCGCGCATGGCGGCGCGCACGCGGCCGCCGGCAGCCACGCGGTCTTCGTGCGGCGCGCGGTGCTCACCAACCTGCTCAATCCGAAGGCGCTGATCTTCTGCTCAGTGCTGCTGCCGCAGTTCGTCAATCCGCACGGCTGGCCCGCCTGGCAGCAACTGGGCGTCCTGGGGGCGACCTCGGTCCTCATCGGCCTGGGCTACGACCTCCTGCTCGCCACCGGCGGCGAACGGCTGGGCCGCGTGCTCAGGGCCGGCGGGCTGGCCCAGCGGCTTCAGCGCTATGTGTTCGGCAGCCTGTTGATCGCCTTCGGCGTCCGCCTGGCCGTCGTGCGCACCTAGCCGGCGGCCGCCTGCCGCGGCGCGCGCCGGACCTCGACCACTCGCACCCGCGCGCCGTCCAGCACCAGGGCCAGCTCCCCGCGCTTGACCCTCAGGGCGTCCTCGCCGAACGCCTCGCGCCGCCAGCCCTTGAGCGCAGCGATGTCGGCGTTGTCGTCGTTGGCGATCTGCTCCAGGTCGGAGACGGTGGCGATCAGCTTGGAGGCGACGCCCGCCTCCTCCGCCCGCGCCTTCAGCAGCACCTTGAGCAGCTCCACCACCGCCCCGGCCGCCGGGGAGGCCGGCTGGCGGCTCTTCTCGATCACCGGCGCATAGGCCTCCGGATCCCGCAGCGCCTCGCGGATCGCCGCCACCAGGTCAGGTCCGAAGCGCGAGCCCGAGAACCCCTTGGGCACCGAGCGCAGCCGGTCCAGGCCGTCGGCGTCGGTGGGCGCCTGGGTCGCGATCTCGTCGATCGCCTCGTCCTTCAGGATGCGGCCGCGCGGCTGGTCGCGCAGCTGGGCCGTGCGCTCGCGCCAGGCCGCCACGGCCCGGTAGACGGCCAGGTACTTGGCCGTGTGCCGGCGCGGCCGCAGCCGCTTCCAGGCGTTCTCCGGCTCCACGTCGTAGTTCGCCGGGTCGGTCAGGTCCGCCATCTCGTCGGTGACCCAGGCCAGGCGCCCCTCGCGCTCCAGCCGCTCGCGCAGCATCGGATAGAGGTGCGCCAGGTGCGTCACGTCGGCCAGGGCGTAGGTGAGCTGGTTGTCCGACAGCGGCCGGCGCGCCCAGTCGGTGAAGCGGCTCGACTTGTCGAGCTCGATCTTCAGCATCTGGCGCACCAGGGCGTCATAGGCGATCTGCTCGCCGAAGCCCGCCGCCATGCCCGCCACCTGGGTGTCGAACAGCGGCTTGGGCATGGCCTGCAGGTTGTTGAAGATTTCCACGTCCTGCCGGGCGGCGTGGAACACCTTCAGCACGCGCTCGTCGCGCATGATGGCCAGGAACGGCTCCAGGTCGATGCCCTCGGCGAGAGGATCGATACAGGCCTCTGCGGACGGCGCTGCGGCCTGGATCAGGCACAGCTTGGGCCAGTAGGTCGTCTCGCGCATGAACTCGGTGTCCACGGCCACGAACGGCTGGCTCTTGATCTTCTCGCAGAAGGCCTCGAGTTCGGCGGTGGTTGTGATCGGCGTCATCAATTAGCTATAGCCCCGCGCGCGGCCGACTCTGCAAGGCCACAAGCGCGCTTCTTAAGCACTCCAGGTCAGGCTTCGTAAATGTCCGAGCGACCGAACGGTCTCACCTACGCCCAGGCCGGCGTCGATATCGACGCAGGGAACGCCCTGGTGGAGCGGATCAAGCCGCTGGCGAAATCCACGCGCCGCGCGGGCGCGGAGGCCTCGCTGGGCGGCTTTGGCGCGCTGTTCGACCTCAAGGCCGCCGGCTACGACGACCCGCTGCTGGTGACCACCACCGACGGCGTCGGCACCAAGCTGAAGGTGGCCATCGAGACCGGCCTGCACGGAACGGTGGGCATCGACCTGGTCGGGATGTGCGTCAACGACCTGCTGGCCCAGGGCGCCGAGCCGCTGATGTTCCTGGACTACTACGCCACCGGCAAGCTGGACGTGGAGGCCGCCGCCGCCGTGGTCGCCGGCATCGCCGAGGGCTGCCGCCAGGCCGGCTGCGCCCTGGTGGGCGGTGAGACCGCCGAGATGCCGGGCATGTATGCCGAGGGCGACTACGACATGGCCGGCTTCTGCGTCGGCGCCGTCGATCGGGACAAGGTGCTGCCGCGCCTGGGCGACCAGAAGCCGGGCGACATCCTGATCGGCCTCGGCTCGTCCGGTCCGCATTCCAACGGCTATTCGCTGATCCGCCGCGTCGTCGAGCGCTCAGGCTTGGCCTGGGACGCCCCCTCCCCCTTCAGCGACGGCCAGAGCCTGGCTGAGGCCCTGCTGGAGCCCACGCGCATCTACATCAAGACCGTCCTGCCGCACCTGAAGGCCGGCCGCGTCAAGGGCCTGGCCCACATCACCGGCGGCGGCCTGGTGGAGAACCCGCCCCGCGCGGTCGCCGACGGCCTGATCGCCCGCTTCGACTGGAACGCCTGGGCGATGCCGCCAGTGTTCCAGTGGCTGGCCGAGACCGGCGGCGTCGCCGAAGCCGAGATGCGCCGCACCTTCAACTGCGGCCTCGGGCTGATGCTGATCGTCGGCCCCGACGAGGTCGCCGAGGTGCTGGAGGGCCTGGTCCGCGCCGACGAGGACGCCTTCGTGGTGGGGGAGCTTTCCCTCCCTTAATGGGGAGGGACAGCTCGCCGCAGGCGAGCAGGGTGGGGAAGCGTAGATCCTCACCCGCGCCCGACGTCCTGGGCCTCCCTGCCCCACCCTGGCCGCTGCGCGGCCTGTCCCTCCCCATTAAGGAAGGGAACATCACCGCAGCGCGGCGTTGATCTGCTCCAGCGCCGCCGCGCCGGGCACCAGCTCAGGCTCGGCCAGCTGGTTCAGGGGCGTCTCCACCGTGCCAATGGCGTCGTGCAGGTCGCCGGCCTCGGGATCGACGAATAGCAGGCCGGTGACGATCTGCCCCCGTGCCTGGCGGGCCTGCAGATAGCCCAGGGCCTGGGCGCGGCTGCTCGGGTTGTAGAGCTCGTTCAGCTTGTGCAGCGACAGGATCGAGCCATCATGCTGCTGCACGCGCACCGTCTCGCCGGGCTTGTAGGCCACGTGGATCGGGTCGCGCGGGGTGATCACGTCCAGCCGGTTCACCGCCTCGTTGTGCTCGCGCACATAGTCGAAGCTCTTGGTCGAGCCGGTGTGGTTGTTGAACTGCACGCAGGGGCTGATGCAGTCGATGAAGGCCGCCCCCTTGTGCGCCAGGCCGGCCTTGATCAGCGGGACCAGTTGCTCCTTGTCGCCGGAGAAGCTGCGGGCCACGAAGGTCGCGCCCATCTGCAGGGCCAGGCTCACCATATCGATGCCGGCGTCGTGGTTGACCACCCCGCGCTTGGACTTCGAGCCCCGGTCCGAGGTGGCGGAGAACTGGCCCTTGGTCAGGCCGTACACCCCGTTGTTCTCGACGATGTAGAGCATGTTCACGCCGCGCCGGATGGCGTGGGCGAACTGGCCGAGGCCGATGGAGGCCGAATCGCCGTCGCCGGAGACCCCCAGGTAGATCAGGTCGCGGTTGGCCAGGTTCGCCCCGGTCAGCACCGAGGGCATGCGC
Organism: Caulobacterales bacterium; assembly: GCA_019510435.1. Classification (GTDB taxonomy): domain Bacteria; phylum Pseudomonadota; class Alphaproteobacteria; order Caulobacterales; family Caulobacteraceae; genus Phenylobacterium. Next base: position 23,720 of record JAEKKJ010000023.1, read on the forward strand.
CCGTGGACCGTGTTGAAGCCGTGCGAATTGCCCAGGAAGTAGTCCGGGGTCTTCGACGAGCAGCCGATCCCGGAGAGCTTGGCCACCCGGTGCGGGGGCAGCTCCAGCTCGAACGCCGCCTGGATGATCGCCGCGGAGATCGAGTCGTGGCCGCAGCCGGCGCACAGGGTCGAGACCGAGCCCTCGTAGTCGCGCCGGGTGTAGCCCAGCGCATTGGTCGGCAGCTTGGGGTGATGCAGCTGGGGCTTGAGGATGTAGGTCATTCCGCAGCCTCGATCTGGCCCAGGGCCATGCGTTGGGCGATCTCGCCGGCGATGAAGCGGGCGGTGATGGGCGTGCCGTCGTAGTGCAGCACGGCGATGAGCTTGGCCGGATCCACCCCGCCCTCGTTCATGACCAGCGTCCGCAGCTGGGCGTCGCGGTTCTGCTCGACGACGAACACCCGGTCGTGCGCGGCGATGAAGTCGAAGACCTGGTCGGCAAAGGGGAAGCCCCGGACCCTGAGGGCGTCCAGCCGCCGGCCCTGGGCCTCCAGCATCTCCAGCGCCTCGTGCATGGCCGGGGTGGTGGAGCCGAAATAGATCACCCCATCGCGGGTCTTGCCCTTGGCCGGCCGCACGATCGGCGCCGGGACCAGGGTGCGGGCGGTGTCGAACTTGCGGAGCAGCCGCTCCATGTTGTCGACGTAGACCGCCCCCTCCTCGGAGTAGCGGGCGTAGGGATTGCGCGAGGTGCCGCGGGTGAAATAGCCGCCCTTGCTCTCGTGGGTTCCGGGATAGGTCCGGTAGGGGATGCCGTCGCCGTCCACCTCCTTGTAGCGGCCGAAGTCGGCCCCCGCCTCCAGCATCTCGGCGGTCATGACCTTGCCGCGGTCCAGCCGGCGCGTGTCGTCCCACTTGAAGGGTTCGGTCAGCCACTCGTTCATGCCGATATCCAGGTCCAGCATGACGAAGACCGTGGTCTGCAGCCGGTCGGCGAGGTCGAAGGCCGCCGCGCCCATCTCGAAGCACTCGCCGGGGTCGGCGGGCAGCAGCATGACGTGCTTGGTGTCGCCGTGGCCGGCGTAGGCGGCGGCGATGAGGTCGGCCTGCTGGGTGCGGGTGGGCATGCCGGTGGAGGGGCCGCCGCGTTGGACGTCGAAGATCACCGCCGGGATCTCGGCGAAGTAGGACAGGCCGATGAACTCGGTCATCAGGGAGACGCCCGGCCCGGAGGTGGCCGTGAAGGCGCGGCAGCCGTTCCAGCCGGCGCCCACGACGATGCCGATGGAGGCGATCTCGTCTTCGCCCTGCAGGATGGCGTAGCGCGCCTTGCCGGTCTCAGGATCCACCCGCAACTGCTGGCAATAGCTGGTGAAAGCCTCCGCGAGCGAGGTCGAGGGCGTGATCGGGTACCAGGCGCAGACCGTGGCCCCGCCATAGACGGCGCCCAGGGCCGCGGCCTGGTTGCCCTCCACATAGATCCGCTCGCCCACCGCGTCGGCCCGGCGCACCTGCAGGGGCAGCGGCTTCAGCTGGTCGCGAACATAGCCGTAGCCCATGTGCAGGGCCTCGACATTGGCCTTGATCAGCCGGTCCTTGCCGGCGAAGTCGTCGGCGATCAGGCTCTCGACGACCTCAAGCTCTATGCCAAGAAGCGCCGCCAAGGCCCCGACATAGATGATGTTCTTGAACAGCTGGCGCTCGCGCGGCAGCTCGTAGGCCGCGTTGCACATGGCCGTCAGCGGCACGCCGATGACGCTGATGTCCTCGCGGAAGCGGGACGGCGGGATCGGCTTGGTGGAGTCGTAGAACAGGAACCCCCCGCTCTCGATCTCGGCCAGGTCTCGGTCCCAGGTCTGCGGGTTCATGGCCACCATCAGGTCGACGCCGCCGCGCCGTCCCAAGTGCCCCGCCTCGGTCACCCGCACCTCGTACCAGGTGGGCAGGCCCTGGATGTTGGACGGGAAGATGTTGCGGGCCGCCACCGGCACGCCCATCCGCATCACCGCCCGGGCGAACATGCCGTTGGCGCTGGCCGAGCCCGAGCCGTTGACGTTGGCGAACTTGACGACGAAGTCGTTGATCCGGGGCTTCAGCCCCACCCCGCCCTTGGGCTGCGGCTTAGTGGTCTCAGGCATCGGCCCCTGCGTGCGTCATCTCGAGGTAGAACTTCTGCATGTCCCAGGCTCCGGTGGGACAGCGCTCGGCGCAGAGGCCGCAGTGCAGGCAGACATCCTCGTCCTTGGCCATCACCCGGCCCGTGGGAAGCTTGCCGGAGACGTAGAGGTCCTGGGTGACATTCAGCGCCGGCGCCTTCAGGCGGCCGCGCATCTCGCCCTCCTCCCCCTCCTCGGTGAAGGTGATGCAGTCCATCGGGCAGATGTCGACGCAGGCGTCGCATTCGATGCACAGCTTGTCCGCGAACACCGTCTGGACGTCGCAGTTCAGGCACCGCTGGGCCTCCTTCAGCCCCAGCTCGCGGTCGAAGCCCAGCTCCACCTCCAGCCGCACGTCCTTCAGCGCCTCACGCTTCTCGCGCAGGGGCACCCGGTAGCGCTGGTCGTTGGAGATGTCGTTGTCATAGCTCCACTCGTGGATGCCCATCTTCTGGCTGACCAGGGTGGCGCCCGGCGGCGGCCTCAGCGCCACGTCCTCGCCCTGGCAGAACCGGTGGATCGACACCGCCGCCTCGTGCCCGTGCGCCACCGCCCAGATGATGTTCTTCGGCCCGAACGCGGCGTCTCCGCCGAAGAAGACGTTGGGCACCGTCGACTGGAAGGTCACCGCGTCCACCCGCGGCATGTGCCACTCGTCGAACTCCAGCCCGATGTCGTCGTCGATCCAGGGAAAGGCGTTCTCCTGGCCCACCGCCACCAGCACGTCGTCGCAGGCGTAGTGCTCGTCGGGCTCGCCGGTGCGGACCAGCTTGCGACGGCCCTTCTCGTCCACCACGGCCTCCACCACCTCGAAGACCACGCCGGTCAGGCGTCCGCCGTCGTGGGTGAAGGCCTTGGGGACGCGGTAGTTGAGGATCGGGATGTCCTCGTGCATCGCGTCCTCCTTCTCCCAGGGGGACGCCTTCATCTCCTCGAAGCCGGAGCGCACGATGACCTTGACGTCCTCGCCGCCCAGGCGGCGGGAGGTGCGGCAGCAGTCCATGGCCGTGTTGCCGCCGCCCAGCACGATCACGCGCCGGCCGATCCGCTCGATGTGGCCGAACGAGACGCTGGAGAGCCAGTCGATGCCGATGTGGATGTTGGCCGCGGCCTCCTGGCGGCCTGGCAGGTCCAGGTCGCGGCCGCGCGGGGCGCCTGAGCCCACGAACACCGCGTCATAGCCCTCGGCCAGCAGGGCCTTCAGGCTATCCACCCGCGCGCCCAGGCGCAGCTCGATGCCGCCCAGGGCCTGGATGTAGCCCACCTCCTCGTCGATCACCGCCTCCGGCAGGCGGAAGCGCGGGATCTGGCTGCGGATCATGCCGGCGGACTTGGTCTCGCCGTCGAAGATGGTCAGCTCATAGCCCAGCGGCGCGAGGTCTCGCGCCACGGTAAGCGAGGCGGGCCCGCAGCCCACCAGGGCGATCCGCTTGCCGTTGGGCGCCGCGGCCGGCGGCGGCAGGCGGTCCGAAATGTCGCTCTTGTTGTCGGCCGCCACCCGCTTCAGCCGGCAGATCGCCACCGGCTCGTCCTCGACCCGTCCGCGGCGGCACGCCGGCTCGCAGGGACGATCGCAGGTCCGCCCGAGTATTCCCGGGAAGACGTTGGACTTCCAGTTGATCATGTAGGCGTCCGAGTACCGTCCCTCGGCGATCAGCCGGATGTATTCGGGGACGGGCGTGTGGGCCGGACAGGCCCACTGGCAATCGACGACCTTGTGGAAGTAGTCGGGACCCAAGTCACGCGTGCGCTGCAAAACTCACTTCCTTCCCGGGACGCACTTCTCCCGAGGCTGGAAGTCGAACCCTGCGCACGGCAGAGATGGCTCCGCGCCCCGACGCGGCGATGTGTGCGCAGGTTACGTCCCTGACGGAGCGGAATCCAACCGATTCCTGATTGAAGTTCACTGATTTCTGGTGTTCGCGGCGCTCGCCGCACCTCGCTTGCTCATCGGCGGGCGGCCGTGAACTTCCACACCCAACTGTGATCGTTCACCTGGGCGTTTCGCGCGTTCCCTCGATTGGCGGCCGGGGCGGGTAAATGATAGCTTAATGATGGGAGACGCCCCGCATCGCGGGGTCCTGGGAGAGCACCTAAATGGACATGCCGAACGAACGCGTGCCCGAATCTGCATCCCCCATGCTGGAGGCCTTCGAGCCCCAGCTGGCGATGCCGGCGGATGACATGGACCAGCTGCACCGGGCGATCAACGAGCGCCGGGCCCAACAGGAAAACCCCGAACTCCTGCGCCACCTGCGCTCGCTCTAAAGATATCCCTCCCCTTCATGGGGAGGGACAGACCGCGAAGCGGTCAGGGTGGGGAAGCCACGACCGGGCGCTGCGTCGGCTTGTGATCCGATCCAACGTCGGCGCCGCGAGCGCGCTTCAGGGATTCAACCGCAGAGATCGCGGAGATTCGCAGAGCGCCTGAGCGCGGCATGCGCCTCCGCGCATCTCCGCGATCTCTGCGGTTCGAGAATCCCACGGCCGAACCCGGTCGACCCTTCCCCTCCCGTCGCGTCGCCTTCGGCGCGCGCCACCCTCCCCATGAAGGGGAGGGATAGCGGGATGGCGCCCTACTCCGCGTAGCCGGCGGGCAGGTCGTCTTCCTTCAGCAGTTCGTCCTTGCTGACCGGCTTCTCCTCGACCTTGGCCTTGGAGACGATCAGGTCGACGACCTTGTCCTCGAAGATCGGGGCGCGCAGCTGCGCCTGGGCGTTGGCGTTCTCGCGCAGCAGGTTGAACACCTGCTGGGCCTGGGCGCCGTACTTGATGGCTTCGCGGCGGATGGCCTCGGCCAGCTCCTGGTCGGTCACCTGGACGTTGTTGGCGCGGCCGATCTCGGCCAGCACCAGGCCCAGGCGCACGCGGCGCTCGGCAATCTTGCGGTATTCCTTCTGGAGCTGCTCGTCGCTCTTCTCGGCGTCCTCGGGCGGCAGCGAGCCGGATTCCTTGTCCTGCTGCACCTGCTGCCAGATGGCGCTGAACTCGGCCTCGACCATCTTGGGCGGCAGCGGGAAGTCGTGCTTGGCGTCCAGCTCGTCCAGCAGGGCCCGCTTCAGCTTGAAGCGCGAGGCGCCGGCGTACTGCTCCTCGAGGTTGCCCTTCACCAATTCCTTGAGCTTCTCGAGGCTCTCGAGGCCCAGCTTCTTGGCGAATTCGTCGTCGGCCGCGGTCTCCGCCGGGGCCTTGACCTCCTTCACCTTCACCTCGAACTCGGCCTCCTTGCCGGCGAGGTTGGCGGCCTGGTAGTCGGCCGGGAAGGTCACCTTGACGGTCAGCTCGGCGTCGGGCTTGGCGCCCACCAGCTGCTCCTCGAAGCCCGGGATGAACTGGCCCGAGCCCAGCACCAGGGGAACGTCGGTGGCCGTGCCGCCTTCGAAGGCCTCGCCGTCGACGCGGCCGATGAAGTCGATGATCACCTGGTCGCCGTCCTTGGCCTTCACGGCCTTGCCGGTCTTGGTCTCGTACGAGCGGTTCTGCTTGGCGAGGTCGGCGACCGCCTCGTCCACCTCGGTCTCGGTGGGCGCGTAGACGGGCTTTTCCAGCGACAGGGTCGCGGCGTCCACCGGCTCGAACTCGGGCATCAAGTCGACGGCCAGCTCGTAGGCCAGGTCGGCCTTGCCATCCATCACCGCCTCGATGTCGCCTTCCGGCGTCAGGGCCGGCTCGCCCGCCGGGCGCAGCTTGTTGTCGTCGAGGACCTTCTGGGTGGTCTCCGACAGGGTCTGCTGGACGACCTCGCTCATCAGCGCCTTGCCGTACAGGCGGCGCACGTGCGCCGGCGGCACCTTGCCGGGCCGGAAGCCCTTGATGTTGAGCGTCGGCGTGATCTCGGCGATGCGCGCTTCCAGCTTCTGGGTCAGGTCGCCCATGGGCACCGTGACGCCATAGACGCGGCTAAGACCTTCACCAGACTTCTCAACGATCTGCATCGACATCTTCAGATTCCTGGACGGGGGGCGGGAAAGCGCCCGGGTCCGCGTTTCACGTCAAACGGGGATGGCCGCCGAACAGGGCCCGGCGGCGCAAGGGCGCCCTTATGTCACGATGCCGAGGCGGGTCCAAGCCCCACCCGCGCGCAGGCCGCCGCGGCGCGACCGCGAAGGCGTCCCGCGCCGGGCCGCCGAATGTCCCGGGTCTTCCTAGAGCAGCTGTGCGGCATACGCCGGTGTCGTTGGGATGACGGCTCGCCGGCTCCAGGACTGGGACAAGCGTACCCTGACACCCATGCAATGCAGACGGAGGATCCACGGCAATCACGATCTGCGGTTTACTTAATCTTGATGGGAGAGGCTCAGACTTAAGGCCTGAAACTGAGGCCTTCCCGCAGGCGATAGCTATGATGAATGCGATCTTCCGCTCCGTGGCCGTTCTGATCTTGGCGTGCGCTGTCGCCTCGGGCGCCTATGCTGCGCCGAAATCCGCGACAGCTCGCGCCGCGCCCGCCCCGGCTGCGCGCGCCGCTGCGCCCGTGGTGGGGCCCGCGGCGGAGCCCGTGGTCGAGATCGTCGAGGGCATCGACGCGGAGACCTGCCGGAGCCTTCCCCAATACTGCCCCAGCGGCCCCTCGGCGCGCCCGACCCGCGTCGTGCTCGAATCTGCTGCGGCGGTGCGTTGCGATCCCGACGAGCCTTGTGTCGCCGCGCGATCCGCCCTTCCGGCCGGCGCCCCCACGGCCGGCGCCCAAATGCGGCAGATCTCGTTCCGCGGCCTGCCGCTCGCCAGCGCGGCCAGCCAGGGCGACTGTCCGATCAGCCCTGTGGCCGCCCCGACCCGCGCCGCGCCGCTTGCGGCCCAGGGCCTTCAGGTCGCTGAGGCCGCCACCGGGTCCGCGGACCTTCAGCCCATCGCCCAAGAAGGTCCCGCTCCGACGGCCTCCGCGGCTGCTGATCGACCGCTGCAGGCCGGGCCTGCCACGGCTTTCCTGCGGCCTGACGCGCTTCAGCCGCAGCTGGCGCGAGACGCGCTCAGCCTCGCCCAGGCGGGCCCGGCCCCCGTCGCGGCCGCCCTGCCCGTATCGGCCCTGCCCGTGTCCGCCCGCACCGGCCTGAGGGACAATACCGCCGCTGTGCTGGCCATGCCGCCCGAGGCGGCCGCGTCGCCAGGCTCGAACCGCGTGACCCACGGCGTCGCGCAGCTGGCGCACTTCGCCCTGCGGCCGTTTCATTCGCTACAGGTCCTGGTGGCCAACCTCATGTCGAAAGCCGACCCGCGGCGCGACGCCTACCGCGCGGGCGGCGGCGAGCGCAGAACCCTGACCTGACCAGGCCGGCCACCGGCGAAGCCGGCTGGTGCGGATGAGAGGAGTCGAACCTCCACGCCTTGCGGCGCTGGAACCTAAATCCAGTGCGTCTACCAATTCCGCCACATCCGCATGGGGAGACCCTGCCTTCGCGGGCGCGGGCGTCGGCGTCAAGAGGCGCTGCGCTCTCCACGTGACAGCGTCGCTGGCCGCGGGCAAATACGCCCCATGCCCAGGGGCGTCCTCTTCGTGCACAACAACTTCCCGGGCCAGTTCCGGGACCTGGCGCAAACGCTGGCCGCGCGCGGCGTGCCGTGCGCCGCCATTGGCCAGGCCCACGCGGGGGGCGTGGCGGGCGTGCAACTGGCGCGGTTCCAGCTGCCGCGGGGCACCGCGCCCGGCATCTTCCCCCTGGCGGTGCGGGCGGAGGCGGACCTGATCCGCGGGCGCGCCGCCTTCGATGCGGCCAAGGCGCTCAAGGCCCAGGGCTGCGACCCGGCGGTCATCGTCGGCCATCCCGGCTGGGGCGAGATGAGCTTCCTGGCGGACGTGTTCCCGCAGGCGCGGCGGGTGGCGTTCGCGGAGTTCTACTACCACGGCCGCGGCTACGACGTGGGCTTCGACACCGAGTTCATGGCCTTCGACGAGGAGGCCGTCCTGCGGGCCGAGGCCAAGAATCCGGTGATGGCCATGGCCTATGCCGAGGCCGACGCCATCGTCGCGCCGACGCCGTTCCAGGTCAGCCTGCTGCCGCGGGCGCTGCGGGCGCAGGCGCGGGTGATCCACGAGGGGATCGACGTGGAGGCCATCCGGCCGGCCCCGCCGGAGCCCTTCGCCCTGGACGACGGCCGGACCATCGCGCCCGGAACCCCGCTGATCACGCATGTGAACAACAATATGGAGCCGCTTCGGGGGCTGCACATCCTGGCCCGCGCCCTGCCCCACCTGCTGGCGGAGGTTCCGGACGCCCAGGTGTTGATCGTCGGCCAGCCCGTCGACCGGGCCTATGGCGGCAGCGCCCCTGAGGGCAAGACCTGGCGCGACGTCTGTTTCGAGGGCGTCGACTACGATCCGGCCCGGGTGCACTTCCTGGGCCGCGTGCCGCACGGGCGGATGCTGGCGGCCCTGCGCCTGGGCGTGGCCCACGTCTACTACACCTATCCCTTCGTGCTCTCCTGGTCGCTGGCGGAGGCCATGGCCTCGGGCTGCTATGTGATCGGCTCCGACACGCCGCCCCTGCACGACGCCATCGAGGACGGGGTCAACGGCCGCCTGCTGCCGTTCTTCGATGTGCCAGCGCTGTCCCAGGCCCTGGTCGCCGCCTGCCGCGACCCCGCGGCCAGCGCCGCACTGCGGGCGGCCGCGCGCGAGACGGCGGTGGGGCGCTTCGACCGGGCCAAGGGCCGCGCCGCCTGGATCGCCCTGCTGCGCGAGCTCGGGGCGGAGATCCCCGCCAGCTAGGCCTGCTTCTCCCAGCCGCGGGCCATCTGCTTCCAGTACGACACCGGATGGCCCTTGGCCTTCAGGGCGCGGAACTGGCCGCGGGCGGCCTGCAGCTGGCTCTCGTCGGCGCCGTCGAACAGCACCACACAGCGCTGGTAGCCCGCCAGCTCGCCCGCCTCGGCGCCGTCCACCAGGAAGAGCGCATCCGCAGCGTTGGGGTTCTCCGCTCCGGTGGTGAGCAGGATCGGCTGGCGGCCCGCCCCGGGCTCCTCCGCCGGTGCGTGCGGCAGGAAGCTCTCGTCGCGGTAGCTCCACAGCCAGCCGTCCAGGTGCTCGATCCGATCCGGCGCGGCGGTCCGCACGATGGCCTTCCAGCCCCGCTGCAGGGTCTTCTCCAGCAGCTCCGGCAGGGCCTGGTCCAGGCCCGTGCGCTCCAGGTGGTAGAACCAGACCTCGCAGGGCGGCGCAGCGGCCTCAGCCATGGGCCGCCTCCAGGCGCTCGGCCAGCCCCTCCAGGGCGCGCGCGACGGCCTCGGCATGGGTCAGCATGGCCAGGTGATGCAGCGGCAGGCGCACCACCGGCCAGCCCTTGCGGCCGGCGATCTGGGCCTCTTCCACATAGGCGCCGCTGAGCTGGAGGTAGGCGGCGGGGGCCTTCAGCTCGATCTCGGGAGCCAGTTCCTCGAAATAGCCCACCGGGATCGGCTCCAGCTCGTCCAGCAGCGCCTGGCGCTCGGCGTCGTCCGGAACCAGCCGCGCCAGGGCGCCCGGCGGCCACCACTGGTCCCACGACGGCAGGCGGCCCTCCACGGCGCCGGCGCGCAGCTGGGCGCCGAGGTCGGGCGGGGCGGTGTCGAACCAGCTGAGGCCGCCGTGCGGCAGGATGGCGTCGCACAGCACCACGCCGGCCAGCGGCTGCTTGGCGAGGGCCTCCACCGACGGGATCACCGCACCGGCTCCGCTGTGGGCCACCACGAAGGCCGGATCGCCGCGGTCGATGGTGGCGGCCATGCCGTTGGCGAGGGCCGCATAGCAGTCCTCGCCCAGGGTCGACAGGCGCGGCCAGGCGGGCGTGGCGGCGTCATGGCCGTCGCGCCGCAGGACCTCGCCCACGGCGCGCCAGGTGTAGGGGCCCAGGAGCGGGCTGTGCAGCAGCAGGAACCGCATGGCGGCGGCGGAGCCTCAGGCCTCGTACTTGTCCTGCACCATCCGGTTCAGCAGCCGCACGCCGTAGCCGGTGGCCCCGTCCGGGATGGTCGGCACGCTGGACGGCTTCTTCCAGGCGGTGGAGGCGATGTCGAGGTGCGCCCACGGCAGGCCGTTGATGAACTTCTGCAGGAACAGCGCGGCGGTGATCGATCCGCCGGGCCGGCCGCCGGTGTTCTTCACGTCGGCGATGGCCGATTCGATCTGCTTGCCGTACTCGGCCAGCGGCATCCGCCACAGGGGCTCGCCCTCCTTCGCCGAGGCCTCCAGCAGGTTGCCGGCCAGCTCGTCGTTGTTGGAGAAGCAGCCGGCGTAGTCGTTGCCCAGGGCGATGATGATCGCGCCGGTCAGGGTGGCGAGGTCCACCATGAACTTGGGCTTGAAGCGGTCCTGGCAGTACCAGAGCGCGTCGGCCAGCACGAGGCGGCCTTCGGCGTCGGTGTTGATCACCTCGATGGTCTGGCCGGACATGGAGGTCACCACGTCGCCCGGCCGCTGGGCGTTGCCGTCGGGCATGTTCTCCACGAGGCCCAGGATGCCGATGACATTGGCCTTGGCCTTGCGGCCGGCCAGGGCGTGCATGAGGCCGGCGACAGCGCCTGCGCCGCCCATGTCCCACTTCATGTCCTCCATGTTCTCGGCCGGCTTGATGGAGATGCCGCCGGTGTCGAAGCAGACGCCCTTGCCCACGAAGGCGACCGGCTGGGCCGACTTGTCGGCCGCGCCCATCCACTTGATCACCACCAGCTGGCTCTCGCGTACGCTGCCTTGGCCCACGCCCAGCAGCGAGCCCATGCCCAGCTTCATCATCTCGGCCTCGCCGAGGATCTCGACCTCCAGGCCCAGGCTCTCCAGCTCCTTCACCCGGCGCGCGAACTCGGCCGGATAGAGGATGTTGGCGGGCTCGGAGACCAGGTCGCGGCTGAAGCTGATGGCGTCGGCCAGGGCGGCCAGCGGCGGGAAGGCCTCCAGGGCCGCGTCGCCCGCGTCGGACGCGATCTGCGCCTTGGTCAGCGAGGGCTTCTTCTCGGCCGGCTCCTTGGTCCGGTACTTGTCGAACCGGTAGCTGGCCAGGCGCACGCCTAGCGCCGCGCGGGCCGCGAGCTCGGCGCCGCCGGACAGCTCGATGCGCAGGGTCTCCAGGCCCGAAAGCTTCAGCGCGTGGTAGGCGTTGGCGCCCGCATGCTCGGCGGCGAGGGCGTCGAAGGCGTCCTTCTTGCCCGCACCCACCAGCACGAGGCGCGAGGCGGCCACGCCCTGGGGCGCCAGCACGTCCAGAGTCTGGCCCTTGGCGCCCGTGAACCGGCTGGCGGCGACCGCCTGGGCCAGTGCCCCGCCCTGCGACTCGCCCTCGAAGACGATGCGGGCCAGGCCGCTCTTGGCCGGCAGCGCGGCGCCCGCCGCGACGAACTCGATTTCCATCCGTACTCTCTCTTGAGGCTCGTTCCGGCGCGCCGACGGTGAGTTGTCTGGCGCGGCGACGCATGGTTTAGAACACCTCCGCGGCCGGGGCGCGTCTTATTCTCCGCCGCGGCGACGCGTCGGGGGAAACCAGGAGACCCGCCTTGCCGACCGCCCAGCTCCAACGCCCTGATTTTCCTGCACGTCTCCCGGTTCAGCCGGCGTTCACCTGAATCGGAAAGGCTTCAGCCTGTTTTTCGGCCCATGCGACTGATCGATCGATACCTCCTGCGCCAGCTGATGGGGCCGGTGGCCCTGGCCACGGCGGCGCTGACGGCGGTCGCGCTCCTGAGCCAGAGCCTGGCGGGCCTGGACCTGATCGTGAACCAGCGCCAGAGCGCGCTGGTGTTCCTGAAGGTCACGGTCCTCTACCTGCCGCAGCTGATCAACCTGGTGCTGCCGATCGCCGTGTTCGTGGCCGCCCTGGTGTCGCTGAACCGCCTGCACACCGAGCAGGAGATCGTGGTCTGTTTCGCCGGGGGCATGAGCCGTTGGCGGGTGATCTCGCCGGCCATGCGGCTGGCCTGCACGGTCGCCTTCATGGCGCTGGTGCTGAACCTCTTCGTCCAGCCGGCGGCGTTCCGAGCGCTACGCGAGGAGCTGTTCGAGGTGCGCACCGACCTCGCCGCCACCCTGGTGCGGGAGGGCGAATTCACGACACCGGCCCCGGGCCTGACGGTCTATGCGCAGAGCGTCGACAAGTCCGGCGATCTCGTGAACCTCTTCATCCACCAGGTGAAGCCGGACGGCTCGGACAGCACCTATTCCGCCGAGCGCGGCCACGTGGCCCACAGCCAGGGCAAGCCCGTGCTGATCCTGCAGAACGGCTCGAACCAGGAGCTGTCCAAGAGCGGGGTGCTGAATTTCCTGACCTTCAACAGCTACACCTTCGACCTCGGCCCGATGTCGAACTCGGACGAGCTGGTCCACTACAAGCCCTCGGACCGCTACCTGCACGAGCTGTTCTTCCCGGACCTGCAGCAGGACTGGGAGCGCCGCAATCGGCGCGAGCTGCTGGCCGAGGGCCACGCGCGGCTGGCCTCGCCGCTCTACAACATCGCCTTCATGGCCATGGCCCTGGCGGCCATCATCGGCGGCGGGTTCTCGCGGCTGGGCTATGGTCGGCGGATCGCCACGGTCGCGGCGCTGGCGGCCCTGGTGCGGCTGATCGGATTCCAGGCCCAGGCCGCCGCCAACGATTCGGTGTGGCTCAACACCCTGCAGTACGTCGTGCCCCTGGGCGCCACGTGGATCGCCCTGGCGCAGGTGTTCCGCGGGAGGGTGAGCCGCCGCATCGACATCCGCCGTCCGCGCCAGGTCCGGGCCGCCGGAGCTGGCGCATGACCGGGGCCCAAGCATGACCGGGGCCCAAGCATGACCGGGGTGGGCCGCATCGAGCGCTACGTCCTCTCGCGCATGGTGATGGGCGTGCTGACGGCGCTGGCCATCATCTCGGCGGTGGTGCTGCTGATCCAGTTCGTGGAGCTGTCCAGCCAGGTGGGCACGCGCGCCGACGTGGGACCCAACGACATCTTCCGCCTGACCCTGCTGCGCTCGCCGTCCCTGATCCAGATCCTGCTGCCGTTCTGCTTCCTGTTCGGCGGCATGGGCGCGTTCGTCGGCCTGAACAGGCGCAGCGAGCTGGTGGCGATGCGGGCGGCCGGCGTCTCGGCCTGGCGCTTCATCCTGCCGTCGGCGGCGGGCGCCTTCGGGCTGGGCCTGCTGGCGGTGGGCGCGATCAATCCCCTGGCGGCCCAGCTCAGCGCCGACTTCGAGACCGAGCGCGCCCAGATCATGCAGAACTACCTGGGCGACCAGCCGCAGGAGATCTGGCTGCGCCAGGGCGACGAGCACAGCCAGGTGGTGATCCATGCCCGCCAGCGCGACGTGCGCCACGGCGTGGCGGTGCTGCGCGGGGTCTCGCTCTACATCTACGAGAAGGACGCCCGCGGCGTGCCGCAGTTCCGGCGCCGGCTGGAGGCCGCCGAAGGCCGGCTGATGCCGGGGTTCTGGCAGCTGAAGGACGTCCGCGAGGCCACGGCGGGCGATTCGTCGATCCGCTCGGACAGCATGTCGATCCGCTCCACCCTGGACGCCGAGGCGGCGGTCGAACGCCTGGCCTCGCCGGAGGCCATCGCCTTCTGGAAGCTGCCCAAGGCCATCCAGATGACCGAGCAGGCGGGCTTCTCGGCCTCGGGCTACCGGCTGCGGTTCGAGCAGCTGCTGGCGACGCCCCTGCTCTATGCGGCCATGGCCGTGCTGGCCGCCGCCTTCTCGCTGCGCCTGACCCGGCTGGGCGGCCTCGCGGGCCTGACCGGGGCCGGCGTGGCCCTGGGTTTCGTGATGTTCTTCTTCAACCAGTTCTCCGGCGCACTGGCCAAGGCCGACATCCTGCCGCTGTTCGCGGCCGCCTGGTCGCCGGCGGTCATCGCCCTGCTCGCGGGCGTGACCCTGCTTTGCTACACCGAAGACGGTTGAATCCTTGGCCTGCGGGGCTATGCATCGCAGGCCTGACAAAAATTGCCGCGCCGGACCTGGGCCGCGCAGCGGCGCCGCCGCCAACTGGGGATCGAGAAGTTTGATGAGTCCGCGTCGGCGTACGTCGCGATCGGCCCGCAAGCGTGCGCTCCTCGGCGGCGCGGCCCTCGCGATCCTGTGGGCGGGCTCGGCTGCGGCCAAGCCGCCCGCCGCGCCCCTGAGCCCTGCGCCGCCCCCGGTCCCGGTCACCAAGGCCGGCGCCGACGGCATGCAGCCGGACGAGCTCTACATGGAGGCCGACGAGGTCATCCGCGAGGACAAGATCGGCCGCACCACCGCCCAGGGCAACATCGAGGTCCGCTACAACAACCGCACCCTGCGCGCCGACAAGATGGTCTACGACGACCGCACCGGCATCATCCACGCCTACGGCCACGTGGTGACGGTCAATTCCGACGGCAGCTTCGAGTTCGCCGACGAGCTGATCGTCGACGACAAGATGGCCGCGGGCATCGCCCTCGGCTTCTCCGCCCGCCTGCAGGAGAACGTGAAGATCGCGGCGGCCACCTCGTCCAAGCGCAACGAGAACGTCGAGGAGCTGACCAAGGCGATCTACACGCCCTGCGACATCTGCGCGAAGGACGGCTCGCCCAAGACGCCCACCTGGTCCATCGCCGCCGACCGCGTGGTGCGCAACAAGGCCAAGCGGATCGTCTACTACCGCAACGCCCGCTTCCGGCTGTTCGGCGTGACCGTCGCCTACCTGCCGGTGTTTTGGCACGCCGACCCCGAATCGAAGCGCAACTCCGGCTTCCTGGTGCCCAAGGCCTCGGTCTCCGACCGGCGCGGCTTCTCCTACGAGCAGCCGTACTACTGGGCGATCTCGCCCTCCATGGACCTGGTGGTGAGCCCGCAGTTCAACACCCACGTGGCCCCGTTCCTGAACGGCGAGTTCCGCAAGCGCTTCTATTCCGGCGATGTGGACGTGCGGTTCGGCTACACCCATGAGCGCGACTTCGACGGCCAGGGCAACGAGTTCGGCAAGAACACCAGCCGCAGCTACATCCTGGGTCGCGGCGGGTTCCAGATCAACGACAAGTGGCGCTGGGGCTTCACCGCCGAGCGCGCGTCGGACGACCTGATCTTCGACAAGTACGAGGTCGGCAAGGTCTACGAGAGCCGTGGCCCCTACATCGCCGACGACCACCGGCTGATCAGCCAGCTCTACGCCGTGCGCCAGGACGACCGCTCGTTCACCTCGGTGGCGGCCATGACCATCCAGGGCCTGCGCCCGGGCGACGTGGACCGCACCTTCCCGACCATCGCACCCCTGGTCGAGAGCCACTATGAGGCGCCTGAGACACTGCTGGGCGGTCGCCTGCGCGTGCACGCCAGCGCCGTGGCGCTGGACCGCGAGCAGTCCCCGACCAACCTGGCCGTGCGGCTGCCCGGCGTCGACAGCGCGCGCGCCACCGGCGAGGTGGACTGGCGGCGCGCCTTCACCAGCGCCAGCGGCATCCGGATCGAGCCGTTCCTGGACGTCCGCGCCGACGCCTACAAGGTCGACGACATCCTGACCGGGGTCGGCGCCCAGACCCGTTCGGAGAACCTGAACCGGGCGCTGGCGACCGGCGGCTTCGACATCTCCTATCCGTTCTTCAAGCGCACCAGCGACGCGACCATCGTCCTGGAGCCGGTGGCCCAGGTCGCGGCCTCGCCGCACGCCAAGCAGGTGGTGATCGGCACGGACCCGACGACCGGCCAGCCCGTGTACCTCAACGAGGACAGCGTCGCCTTCGAGTTCGACGAGACCACCCTGTTCCGCACCAACAAGTTCCCGGGCTACGACCTCTACGAGGACGGCGTGCGCCTGAACGTGGCGGGCCGGGCGACGGTGCTGTGGGACGACGGGCGCCGCGCCAACCTGCTGGTCGGGCGCAGCTTCCGCACCGAGCAGAACCTGGTGTTCAGCCAGAGCTCGGGCCTGCGCACCCGGGCCTCCGACTGGATCGTGGCCGGCGACGCCCAGCCGATGCGCGGCGTCTCGCTCTTCGCCCGCGCCCGGCTGGACAGCGACAGCTTCGCCGTCCACCGGCTTGAGGCCGGCGTCAACGCCAACAACAAGTACGGTTCGGGCTTCGTGCGCTACCTGCGCGACGACCTCGACATCAACGGCAACAAGCAGGAAAACCTCGACATTGGCGGGGAGACCTACTTCGGGCCGCACTATGGGGTGAGCCTCTACGGCAACCGCGACCTGCGGCGGAACGCCTGGGTCGTGCGCGACGTCGGGGTGTTCTATCGGGATGACTGTTTCCGGGTGGATGTGATCTATCGCCGCGAAGACACGATCCTGGGTCGTCTGCTACCCAGCAACTCGGTCCAACTGCGCCTAACGCTTGCCACATTGGGCGCATCAACCAGTGGCAGATAAGATAGGGCCGGCGTACGGCTCGACCGAAGGAAGCATTCCGTTCATGACGCGTTATCCGAAGGGCATGGCAGCTATGGGGGCGGGCCTGGCCTGCGCGCTCGCCGCCCTGAGCGCCGCGCCGAGCTCGCTGGCCCAGGAAACCGCCCAGCCGATCTCCGCGCCGGTCGCGGCGGGCCCGCGCGCCAACGGCTTCTCCGAGACCGTGGCGGCGGTGGTGAACGACGACATCGTGTCCACCTACGACCTGGCGCAGCGCATGCGCCTGCTGATCGCCACCTCCGGCATCCAGCCGACGCAGGAGAACCTCGCGGAATTCCAGCACGAGGCCCTCGTCTCGCTCGTCGACGAGCGGCTGCAGTTCCAGGAACTGCACCGCGTCGAGAAAGAGCAGAAGATGGAGATCGTGGCCGACGACTCGGAGGTGAACGAAGAGATCGACGGCATGGCGCAGCAGAACAACATGAGCCGGGACCAGTTCCTCGGCTATCTGGCCTCGCGCGGCATCGGTCCCGAAACCCTGAAGCAGCAGCTGCGTGCGCAAATCAGCTGGGCCCGCTGGATCCGCGGCCGCTACGGCTCGCGCCTGCGCATCGGCGAGGACCAGATCGCCGCCACCCAGGCCCGCCTCGCCGCCGAGTCCGCCAAGCCGCAGTACAACATCGGCGAGGTCCTGATCGACGCCAGCCGCGTCGGCGGCATGGACCAGGCCATGAAGGGCGCCCAGCAGCTGGTGACCCAGATGCAGCAGGGCGCGCCCTTCCCGGCCGTCGCCCGCCAGTTCTCCGCCCTGCCCACCGCCGCCAACGGCGGCGACGCCGGCTGGGTGACCGAGGGCGACATGCCGCGCGAGGTCCAGGCCGTGGTGGAGCAGATGCGCCCGGGCCAGCTCTCGCAGCCGATCCAGGTGAAGGACGGCGTCTACATCCTGTACCTGAAGGAAAAGCGCGCCGGCGGCGCCTCGACCATGGTCAGCCTGAAGCAGGTGGCCATCGCCCTGCCCCAGACGGCCAGCGCCGACGACGAGGCCGCGGCCAAGGCCAAGCTGGTGGCGCTGAAGCCGCAGCTGAAGGGTTGCACCAACCTGGAGGCCATCGCCGGCAAGACCGAGGGCGTGGTGGCCGGCGACCTGGGCGAGGCCGAGCTGGGCGACCTGGCCCCGCAGTTCCGCGACGCCGCCGAGAAGCTGAAGGTGGGCGAGATCTCTGATCCCGTCCGCACCACCGCCGGCCTGCACCTGGTGGCGGTTTGCGCGCGCCGCTCGGGCGGCCAGGGCCAGGCCGACAAGCAGCAGATCGAGCAGCGCCTCTACAGCCAGCAGCTCAGCATGATCGCGCGCCGCTACATGCGAGACCTGCGCAACTCGGCCACCATCGAGACGCGGTGAGCGCCGCCCCGCTCGCGCTCACGCTGGGAGATCCGGCCGGTATCGGGCCGGAAATCGTCGTCAAGGCCTGGCAGACCCTGCGCGAAACGGGGCCGGTGTTCTTCGTCGTCGGCGACGCCCAGGCGATCGCCTCCGCGCCCGGCTTCGGGCGTGCGCCGGTGCGGCCGATCTCCGCCCCCGACCGGGTCGCCCAGGCTTTCCAGAGCGGCGTGCCGGTCCTGGACCTGCCGCTGCGCGCGCCGGTGGTGGCGGGCCAGCCCAACCCGGGGGCCGCCGGCTCGATCATCCAATGGATCGAGACCGCCGTGGGCCTGGCGCTTTCGCGCACCGTCGCCGGCGTGGTCACCGCGCCCATCGCCAAGGCGCCGCTCTACGACGCCGGCTTCAAGTTTCCCGGCCACACCGAGTTCCTGGGCGAGCTGACCCGCGCGGCCACCTATGACGGCGCCCGCGGCCCGATCATGATGCTGACGGCCGCCGACCTGCGCGCCACCCTGGTGACGGTGCATGAGCCCCTGGCCCAGGTCTCAGCCAAGCTCAGCATCGAGGCCATCGTCAACGCCGGCCTGGTCACCGCCCAGGCCATGCGCCGCGACTTCGGAATCGCCGCCCCGCGGATCGCGGTGGCTGGCCTCAACCCCCACGCCGGCGAGAGCGGCGCCATCGGCCGCGAGGAGGTGGAGCTGGTCCAGCCCGCCGTCCGCGCCCTGAAGGACCTGGGCGTCGACGCCCGTGGCCCCTACCCCGCCGACACCCTGTTCCCCGCCGAGGTGCGCGCCACCTATGACGCGGCGGTGTGCCTCTTCCACGACCAGGCGCTGATCCCGGTGAAGATGCTCGACTTCTGGGGCGGGGTGAACGTCACCCTGGGCCTGCCGATCGTGCGCACCTCCCCCGATCACGGCACCGCCTTCGACATCGCCGGACGAGGCCTGGCGCGGCCCGACAGCCTGATCGCCGCCATCCGCCTGGCCGACGAGATCGCCCGGCGGCGGGCGGGATGAGCGACGAAGGCTTCGCCGCGGCCCTGCCGACCCTGCGCGAGGCGCTGGAGGCGCATGGCCTCTGGGCCAAGAAGGCGTTCGGCCAGCACTTCCTCCTCGACCTCAACGTCACCCGCAAGATCGCCCGGCTGGCCCAGGTGGGCGCGGCCGACCTGGTGATCGAGGTGGGTCCCGGTCCGGGCGGCCTGACGCGGGCCCTGCTGGAGACCGGCGCGCGGGTGATCGCCGTGGAGAAGGATGAGCGGTTCCGGCCGCTGCTGGATGAGGTCGCCGCGGCCTGCCCCCGCCTCGAACTGGTGTTCGGCGACGCGCTCCAGGTCGACGAGGCGGCGCTCACCGACGGGCAGCCGGCGCACCTCATCTCCAACCTGCCCTACAATGTCGGCACGCCGCTGCTGATCAAGTGGCTGACCGGCCCTTGGACGCCGCAGTCGCTGACCCTGATGTTCCAGCGCGAGGTGGCCGACCGCATCACCGCGCCCGCGGGCGACGACGCCTATGGCCGGCTCTCGGTGATCGTCCAGGCCACCTGCACGGCCCGGCGGGTGCTGGACGCCCCCGCCCGCGCCTTCACCCCGCCGCCCAAGGTGGATTCGGCCGTCGTGCGGCTGGAACCCCGCGCCGAACGGCCGGAGCCGCGCCGCCTGGACGCCCTGCAGGCCATCACCGCCGCCGCCTTCGGCCAGCGCCGCAAGATGCTGCGCGCCAGCCTGAAGGCGCTGGGCGGCGAGGCCCTGGCGCGCGAGGCCGGCCTCGACCCCCAGGCCCGCGCCGAGGTGATCCCCGTTGAAGGCTTCCTGGCGCTAGCCGACGCCTGGCTTGCCCGGCGCTAGAGGCGAGCACGTTCATCCAGGCTGGCTTGCTTCAAGCCAGCCTGGACGCGCTCTAGCGAAGCAGGTCCAATACGCCCGAGTTTGGACGGGGCCACGCATGCTGACACTCCTGGGCGTGGCCGCCGTGGTCGTCGGCTTTGCCGCCCGGCTCAATCCGCTGCTGGTGGTGGTGGGCGCGGCCTTCATCACCGGCCTGGCCGCGGGCCGCTCGCCGGTGGAGGTGCTGGAGACCTTCGGCAAGGCGTTCAACGACAACCGCTTCGTCAGCGCCGTCTACCTCGTCCTCCCCGTGGTGGGCGTGGTCGAGCGAGCCGGCCTGCGCGAGCGGGCGCGCGACCTGATCGCGCGCTTCCGCGGCCTCTCCGCCGGCCGCTTCCTGATCGGCTATCTGGTGTTCCGCCAGCTCACCGCCGCCCTCGGGCTGACCTCCATCGCCGGACCCACCCAGAGTGTCCGCCCCATGATCGCACCCATGGCCGAGGCGGCGCTGGAGCGCGACGCCGGGCCCCTGGACGCGGCCCAGCGCCAGCGCATCAAGGCCCTGGCCGCGGCCACCGACAACATGGGCCTCCTGTTCGGCGAGGACATCTTCATCGCCATCGGCTCCATCCTGCTGATGGTGGGCTTCCTGGCCACGGCCGGCATCACCCTCGACCCGATCCAGCTCTCGGTCTGGGCCATCCCCACAGCCCTCGTGGCCTTCCTGATCCATGCCGGCCGGCTGCTGCTGTTCGACCGCGCCAGCCGCAGGCCCCGGCCATGATCAAGCTCGCCGTCGTCTACGACCTGGCCGGCGTCGTCTTCGCCACCTTCGCAGTGCTGAGCGCCGGCGACCGGGCCAACCCCAGGCGCTACGGCAACACCGCCTTCTGGGGCCTGGTGGCGCTGAGCTTCCTGGCGGGCGACCGGTTGGGCAACCTGGGCAACGGGATCCTGGTGCTCGGCCTCGCCCTCATCGCCGGGCTGGGCGGCCTCGGGCGCAGCGACCCGCCCACCACCTCGCCGCAAGAGCGGCAGGCTCTGGCCCAGCGCTTCGGCGATCGCCTGTTCATCCCGGCCCTGACCCTGCCGCTGGTGGTGGCCTTCGGCGTGCTGGTGCTGAAGCCGCTACAGGTCCACGGCGGGCCGCTGCTGGACCCCAAGCAGGCGACCCTGATCTCCCTGGCCCTGGCGGCCGTCATCGCCACCGCCGTCGGCCTCATCCTCCTGCGCCAGCCGTGGATCGCCCCGCTGCAGGAAGGCCGGCGGCTGATGGACACCGTCGGCTGGGCGGCGCTGCTGCCGCAGTTCCTGGCCGCCCTCGGCGCGATCTTCGCCCTGGCCGGGGTCGGCGACGTGATCGGCCGCCTGGTCACCGCCTGGATCCCGATGGACGCCCTGCCGGTGGCCGTCGCCGTCTACTGCCTGGGCATGGCCGCCTTCACCCTGATCATGGGCAACGCCTTCGCCGCCTTCCCGGTGATGACCGCAGGCATCGCCCTGCCGATCCTCGTGCACCGCTTTGGCGGCAACCCCGCCATCGTCGCCTCCATCGGCATGCTGTCGGGCTTCTGCGGCACGCTCTCGACGCCGCTGGCGGCCAACTTCAACCTGGTGCCGGCGGCGCTGCTGGACCTGCCGGACCGCTACGCGGTCATCAAGGCCCAGATCCCCAGCGCGATCCCGCTCCTGATCGCCAACATGGTGCTGATGTATGTCCTCGCCTTCCCCCATTGAGCCGCCGGACCGCCTCACGCCGCAGCTGGCCTCGCAGTTCGCCCGCATCGCCTTGGGACACGTCGCCCGCGAGTACCCCAACAAGCTGGACCATGTGCTGGACGGCCCCGCCGACGCCCGCGGCCCGCGCGAGCTGCACCCGATCTTCTTCGGCAGCTTCGACTGGCACTCCTGCGTCCACGGCTACTGGCTGCTGGCCAGCCTGCTGCGTCTCGAGCCCGGGACGCCGGAGGCGCCGGCCATCCGCGCCCTGTTCGATGCGGCCTTCACGGCGGAGAAGGTGGCGGCGGAGGTCACGTACCTGGCCCGCCCCTCTGCGCGGGGCTTCGAGCGCCCCTACGGCTGGGCCTGGCTGCTCAAGCTGCAGGCGGAGCTCCTAAGGCATGACGCACCTTGGGCGGCGACGCAGCAGCCCCTCGCGAATGCGTTCGAGCGCCGGTTCCTGGAATTCCTGCCCAAGGCGACCTACCCCATCCGGACCGGCGTCCACTCCTCGACCGCCTTCGCGCTGCGCCTGGCCGCCGACTATCCCTCGGCGGCGCTGGCGGCGGCCGCCCGAGATCGCGCGCTGACCTGGTACGGCCAGGATCGCGACGCCAACGCCTGGGAGCCGTCGCTGGACGACTTCCTGTCGCCGACGCTGATGACGGCGGCGCTCATGGCCCGCATCGACGCTGAGGGCTTCCCAGCCTGGTTCGCCGCCTACCTGCCCCGCGCCGCCGACCGGACGCCGGCCAGCCTCTTCACGCCGGCGGTCTCCCCGGACCGCAGCGACGGCAAGATGGCCCACCTGGACGGCGTGAACCTCTCGCGCGCCTGGTGCTGGCGCGAAGTCGCCGCTGCGCTGCCTTCAGACCACTCCGTGCGCGCGGTTGCGGAAGGCTCGGCGCGTGAGCATCTCGCCGCCAGCCTGCCCCACGTGGCCGGCGACTACATGGGCGAGCACTGGCTGGCCTCCTTCGCCCTCCTGGCGCTGACGGTAGGTTAGGAGAATCCCAAAACTCTTTGGATACACTTAAAGTTCGTCATGGCCGAGCTTGTTCCGGCCACCCATGCGCACCCGCAACACAGGGGGGTCAGCGGTGGCCACGCTGCGTTTCCCCAACCGGACATCGGTGTTCATGGGTCACCGGGACAAACCCGGTGATGACGAGGGAGAGAGATGAGGGGTACGGGCAACGAGCCTTTCGCCCGCCCTAAGCCACCGGCTCGCGCTCGCGCTCCAGGACGAAGTCGTCGGGGTTCGGGGCGAGGGTGGCGCGCCAGTAGTCGATGAGGCCGAAGGGCCAGTTCTGGCTGACGCGGCCGAAGCTGTTCTTGTACCAGCTGGAGACGTTGGGCGACCCCCAGGCCCAGCCGGCGTTGGCTTCGTCCACCCGGCGGTTGAAGTCGTCGAACACCGCCTGCTTCGGCTCCATCGCCTGCGCGCCGGTCTCGGCCAGCAGCTTCACCGCACCTACGATGTAGCGCACCGCGCACTCCGAGAAGAAGATGATCGAGCCGTTGACCACGATGTTGGTGTTGGGCC
Source organism: Caulobacterales bacterium (assembly GCA_019510435.1). Classification (GTDB taxonomy): domain Bacteria; phylum Pseudomonadota; class Alphaproteobacteria; order Caulobacterales; family Caulobacteraceae; genus Phenylobacterium. The sequence continues at coordinate 46,589 of JAEKKJ010000023.1, forward strand.
CGTAGATCATGAAGAAGTTGGGGAAGCCCGGCAGGGTCATGCCCAGATAGGCCCGCGCATCGCCGCCCCAGGTGTCGTGCAGGTCGCGCCCGCCCCGGCCCTTGACCTTCAGGAACGACAGGAAGTTCGAGGCCTGGAAGCCGGTGCCGTAGATCAGGACGTCGAACTCGCGCTCCTGGCCGTCGGCGGTGACCACGCCCTTGGGCGTGATCTTCGCCACCTTGTCGGTGACCAACTCCACGTTCGGCCGCTTCAGGGCCCCCAGCCAGACGCCATTGTCCAGCACCGCCCGCTTGCCGCCGATCGGATACTGCGGCGTCACCTTGTCCAGGAGGTCGGGCCGGTCGGCGAGCTGGGCCTGGTACGAGGCCACCGCCATCTCGCGCAGCATGGCGTTGTCCGGCCCCACGGCCGTGGGCGGGCCGTTCCAGGTCGGGTCGGTCTTGACCATGGGCAGGAAGCCCTCGGTGGTCATCCAGAACAGCCAGAACCGGTACCATTTGTCGTAGAACGGCACGTGCTCCAGGGTCCACTTCATCCCCTCCGGCACGTCCTCGTGGTAGTGCGGCACGGGCAGGCCCCAGGGCGGATTGCGCTGGAAGACCGTCAGGTGCGCCACCTGCGGCGCGATCTCCGGCACGAACTGATAGGCCGAGGCGCCGGTGCCGATCACCCCCACCCGCTTGCCGGCCAGCTCCACGTCGTGGCGCCACTCGGCAGAGTGGAACGCGGGCCCGGCGAAGCTGGCCAGGCCCTCGATGTCGGGCATGCGCGGCTGGTTCAGCTGGCCCACGGCGGTGACGACGGCGCGCGCCTCCACGGTCTCCGTCTTGCCGTCCTTGCCCTTCAGCTGGGCGCGCCAGACGCCCTTGGCCTCGTCCCAGGTCAGGCTCTCGACCAGGGTCTCGAAACGGATGTGCGTCTTCAGGTCGTACTTGGCGGCGATGCCGCGGAAATACTCCAGCAGCACCGGTTGCGGCGAGAAGTGCTGCGGCCACTCGTGGCTGGGCTCGAAGGAGTAGCTGTACATGTGGTTGGAGTTGTCGACCCGGCAGCCGGGATAGGAGTTCTCGAACCAGGTGCCGCCCACGTCGGGGTTCTTGTCGACGATCTCGAACGGCACGCCCGCCTGGCTGAGGCGGATGCCGGTCAAGAGGCCCGACATGCCGGCGCCGATCACCAGCACGTTCAGCTTGCGGGCGGCCTCCTTCAGCCGCGGCGTGTCGAAGTGGGGCTCCTTGGTCGAACGGCCCTTCAGCACCAGCTCGTCCACCAGGAAGTCGACATATTGCTCGGGGATCGGCGCGCCGCCCACGAAGTCCATCTGCTTGCGCAGCACGTCCAGCGGCGGGTTCGGCATCTGCAGGGGCTTGCCGGCGAGGTATTCGGCGATGGCGGCGGCGGCCTGCTTGCGGATCTTGGCCTGTTCCTCCTCCGGCAGGCCCGGATCGCCGCGCGACAGGGGGTTGTAGACCGGCGTCCATTCCGGCTTCAGCCAGCCCAAGTCCCCGGTCATCTGCACCAGGGCCGTCATCAGGGCCGGCAGGTGCGCATCCTTCAGGACAGCCTCGAGGTCGGCGGGGACGTCAGCCATGGGTTTCCTGCCTAGGTTATCGTTGTTCATTTCCCTTGAGCATGACTCCGGCCGCGGGCCGGTGGAAGCCGTTCCGTGACGTCACGAACCGGCGCGCTGCGCGGCGTGGATGCGGGCCAGGACGCCCGGCTCCAACCGCAGGCTTGAGGCGGCTAGGTTCTCGCGCAGGTGCTCGGGCCGCGTGGCCCCGAAGACCGCCGCGTTCACGTGAGGATTGGCCAGGACATAGGCCAGGGCGGCTTGCGAGCCTGTCATGTCCGGCAGGCGGTGCAGGAAGCCGAAGCGGCGCCCGCGGGCCAGCTCCTGGCGGTGGTGGGCCAGGGCGCGGGCGGCGTACCACAGGTCCTGCGGCCCCTTCAGCCGCGCCAGCAGCGGGCGAGTGTGGCCCATGGCCAGGGGCATGCCGGCCAGGACGCCCTTGCCCGCCGCCGCGGCGCGCGCGATCAGCGGCTCGCGCTCGGGCCGCAGGACATTGTAGTCCACCATCACGACGTCGATCTGCGGCAGCCCCACGGCGTGCTCCACCACCGCCGGATCGAAGCTGTTCAAGCCGACGGCCCGCACCAACCCCCTCGCCTTCAGGCCGTCCAGCGCGGCCAGCATCTCGTCGGTGAGCTCGGACGCCGCGGGTCCGTGCAGCTGCAGTAGGCTGAGGACCTCCAGGCCCAGATTGCGCAGGCTGGCCTCGGCGCTGGCCACGATGGCGGCGGGGCGCATGTCTCGCCCGATCCGACCGCCGCCCGCGTGGAAGGTCCCGGCCTTGGTGGCGATCACCAGGCGCGAGATGTCGCGCCCCGCCAGCGCCCGGCCCAGCCGCGGCTCGGCCTCGCCCGCCGAATAGCTGGCGCCCGTGTCGAAGAGGGTGACGCCGGCATCGATCGCCTCATGCACCAGGCTGAGCGCCGTGGCCTCGTCGAAGCGCGGCTTGCCCCACCAGCTGGCGCAGCCGAAGCCCAGTTCGGAGACCGAGAGCCCGGTGCGGCCCAGCGCCCGATAGCGCATGCTCAGCGCAGCCGGGCCATTTCGCGGCCGACCACTCCGGCGACCACCTGCCAGGCGGCGGTGGTCGGGATCATCACGTCGAAGTGCCCCGCGTCCGGAATGGCGATCACGTCGGCGGAGTCGCCGGCCTTGCGCATGCGCTGCACGTAGGCCCAGCCCGTGAACGGCGGCATCACGTGGTCGAAGGCGCCCGAGATCATCACCACGCGCGCGCCGCTGGGCAGCAGCTCGGCCGGCGAGGTGTCGGCATAGGCGTCGGGCCGGGTCGCCAGGCCAATGACCTGCGGGATCGGCTCGGGTCCACAGGCGCCGCCGAAGACGCTGGCCTGGCCCTTCAGGTCGCCGATGCCGCCCAGGCTGACCACGGCGCGGATCGGCAAGGGGTCGGCGCGCCACAGCGGACTGGAGCGCGGCAGCCGCGCCCGCGACGCCGCCCATAGCGCCAGGTGCCCGCCAGCCGAGTGGCCCAGCGCCAGCACGCGGCGGGTGTCCAGCTGGTACTTCGGCCCCTCGGTGCGCAGACGGTCCACCGCCTCGGCCACGTCGAGGAAGGTGCCGGGATAGCCCGCGCCGGGCTCGCCCAGCTTGCGGTACTCGACATTCCAGACCGCGTAGCCGCGCCGGGCGAGGTCCGCCGCCACGCCGCTGCTCTCCGCAAGGCCGCGGTATTCGGCCAGGTAGCAACCGCCGTGGATCAGGATCACCACGGGGTGCGGCCCGCGCGTCTTCGGCAGGAACAGGTCCACCACCTGCGCCGGCGCCGGTCCATAGGCGATGCGCGCGTCCGCCTTCACCTGCGGCTGGGACATGTAGGCCTGCACGGTCGCAGGCTCCGCCTGGGCCGCGCTCGCGGTGAAGGCGCCTAGCACGGCGGCCAGCCAGCGCCTCATGGAGCCATCACCACCATCACCACGCTGCCCGGCTTGATCGGCGCACGGCCGCCGGGTGTGGCGGGCGGGCCATAGTCGGCGGCCGGCAGGTAGACGCGGCCGCTCTTGGGGTCCAGGGCCGCGGTCCGCGCGCCCACCTGGGTCGGCACGGCCCCGAGCGGCTTCACACCCTTGGCGCTGTCCTCGAACACCCAGAGGTCGCCCGAGCGGCCACACGGCACCAGCGCGCGGTGGCGCACCGGGTCATAGAGCGCCGTGTCGGGCCCCTTGCCGATGGCCAGGCTGCCGGCCGACTTCAGGGTCGTCGCGTCGGTGAGGATGGCCACGCCGTTGGCGCAGGCCGACAGCACCCGGTGCGAGAGCGCCAGGTAGGCGATGCCCGTCGGCCCATCGCACCCGGCCAGGGCTACGTGCTTGGCCGTGCGGCCCTTGATGTCCAGCACCACCAGCTCGTTCTTGTCCTCGACGTTCAGGAACACCCGGCCCTTGCCGTCGGCCGCCGCCAGCTCCAGCGAGCCGCCGACCTCGATCTTGCCGACCGCCGCGTGGGTCTTGGGATCGATGAGGGTCACCTCGCCGCTGCGGGCGTTCATCACCAGGGCCAGGCCGCTGGCCGGGTCCAGCAGGGCCGCGTCCGGGCTCTTGCCGGTCGGGATCGCCGCGACCTGCGCCCCCGACTTGGCGTCGAAGATCCGCGCCATATCGGTCCCGCCGTCGGTCAGCAGCACCTCGGCCCCGCCGTTGATGGCGACCGCCGCATGGCCGCGGGTGGCGGGCGCAAGCTTGCTGACCTGGTTCGAGGCCACGTCCAGCGCATCCAGCGCGTCGGTCCGCGCCAGATAGACCCGCCCCGTCGCCGCATCGAAGCTCGCCAGGTCCCAGCCGCCATCCGGCAGCGCGACCTTGGCCTCCAGGTGGTAGCCGGGCGCGGGGGCTGGCGCGAACGCGGTGAGCAGCAGACCGGCTGCGGCCAAGACGATTGCAGCAAACCTCATACGCGCTCCTCGCGCTCGATGCGCCGCCTGGCGCGAAGGCTGGTGGGCGGCGAGGGGTTCGAACCCCCGACCCCCTGGGTGTAAACCAGGTGCTCTGACCAGCTGAGCTAGCCGCCCGCTTTGCGGTTTTAGTGCAACCGCCCCCCCGACCGCTAGGCCGGTTGGGCCGCTGCTGCTCCGGCTGTGTTCTCGTGGCTCAGCAGCCGCGCGAAGACCCGCCCGACCAGCAGGAACACTACGCCGGCAGCGGCCGCGATGCCGGCGTGCATCAGCCAGAACTGGGTGGCGGGCATCTTCTCGAGCAGGCCGCCCAGGATGCCGACGGTCTGGTTTCCGGCGAAGAGGTGCAGGTAGTAGACGCCGATGATTGTTGCCCCCAGGGCCTTCGGGGCCGCCCGCGCATAGAGCGCCAGCGACACCGGCAGCATGTTGGCGAAGGCGATCGAGTTCAGCACGTGGAAGGCCACGCACCACAGGATGTTGACCTTGGTCCCCGTCGCGGCGGCCACGGCCGAGCCGGCCGCCAGGCACAGCACGCCCGCCACGGAGATGAAGGTCCCGATGGTCAGCTTGCCGATCTCGTCCGGCTCCTTGAAGCGCTTCGCCCAGACGCGCCAGAAGATCACCATGCCGGCGAGGAAGGAGACCGAGGCCACGCTGTCCAGGGTGATCAGCCAGGTGGTGGGCACCCTCTGGCCGGCGAAGGTCAGGTTCACCTGGGTGTCGGCCCAGACCAGGTAGGCGTTGAAGATCTGCTGGTTGCACAGCACCGAGGCCGTGAGCACCGGGATCAGCAGCAGAAGCAGGATCACCGTGCGGCGCTCGTTCGCCGTGAGCCGCACCCGCGCGGCCTTGTCGACACGCTTGACGGGCGCCTCGGGCGGCAGATAGCGGCGGCCGAAGAGGTAGATGGCGAGCGCGATCAGCATGCCGACGCCGGCCACGCCGAACCCGTAGTGCCAGCCCACCTTCTCGCCCAGCGTACCCGCGATCAGCGGCGCGGCGATCACGCCGGCGTTGATGCCCAGGTAGAAGATCTGGAAGGCGTCGGCCCGGCGCAGGTCGCCCTCGCCGTAGAGCGACCCCACCTGGCCGGCGATATTGCCCTTGAAGCAGCCGGTGCCGAGCACCAGGCACAGCAGGGCCAGCAGGAACGAGACGTCGAAGGCCATCAGGAAGTGGCCGGCGGCCATCAGCAGCGCCCCGATGACGATGGTGCGGGTCTTGCCCAGCAGCCGGTCGGCCAGCAGACCGCCCAGGATCGGGGTCAGGTAGACCAGGCTCGTGTAGAGCCCAAAGATCGCCGACGACAGCGCCTGGGTGGAGACCCCCGGCCGATAGACCGCCTGGATGAAGGCGTGGAACGCGGAAAAGCCCGCGATCTGCTCCACGTGGGGCGTCAGCAGCAGCTGCTTGGTCATGTAGAGCACCAGCAGCGACTGCATCCCGTAGTACGAGAACCGCTCCCAGGCCTCGGTGAAGGCCAGGTAGCCCAGCGCCCGAGGATGGCCAAAGAAGGCCGTATCGCCGCTGTCCGCGGTCTTTGTCGTCATAAGATTCTCCAAACCCCGGCCGACCTTAGAAGGAAAAACCGGGCTTTAGGAAGGCCGCTGCGAGAACCCATGCCCCTAGCACCAGGAAGATGACCGCCGCCGCCATGCGCACGTAACGCAGGGGAACGATCCGGGTGGCCGCCTCCCCCAGCAGCACGGCAGGGACGTTGGCGCACATCATCCCCACCGTGGTGCCGGCGGCCACCAGGGCGATGTTGTGGAACCGCGCCGCCAGCAGCGAGGTGGCGATCTGGGTCTTGTCGCCGATCTCCACGAGGAAGAACGAGACCACGGTGGTCAGGAAGATGCCGTGGGCGGCGCGCTTGGCCGCGTCCTCGTCGTCCTTGTCGGGGACCAGGGCCCAGAGCGCCATGGCGATGAAGCCGGCGCCGACGATCCCCTGGAAGACCGGGCCGGTAAGCCACTTGGAGACCAGGAAGCCGAGCGTCGCCGCGGCCGCGTGGTTCAGGATGGTCGCGACGAAGATGCCGGCGATGATCGGGACCGGCTTGCGGAACCGGGCCGCCAGCAGGATGGCCAGCAGCTGGGTCTTGTCGCCGATCTCGGCGATGGCCACCAGGCCGAGGGAGATGAGGAAGGCTTCCAAGGGTTCACTCCGGGCCGCGGCGTTGGACACGACGACTTAGGCTTCCCGCCGCGCCCGAGGGCTGATGGAAGCCGGGTCGCCGGTCTCGCCAATCCGGACCTGAAAGGTCCGCCGCCGGCGCCATGGCGCGGAGCCACGAGGATCCACGACCAAGTCTGTTGACGCAGGCTCCGCTGTCGCGCGGACGGCTACTCCCCGAAGAGGCGGGCGGTGTAGCGCGCCGGGCGCCTTGGGCCAAACGAAAAAGGGCGGCCGCGACGGGCGGCCGCCCCCTCCTCGGGTATCTCGTGGCTCAGGTGTTCAGGGTGCTCTTCAGCGCGTCGCCCACGCGGAACCGGCAGGTCTGGGTCGCCGGCCGCTTCACCTGCTCCCCGGTGCGCGGATTGCGCGCCACGCCGGCGGCGCGCTTGACGGGCACGAAGCTGCCAAAGCCCACGAGGCGAACCTCATTTCCCGCCTTCAGCGAGGTCGAGACGGACGCGATGAAGGCGTCGAGGGCCTCCTTGGCCTGCGCCTTGTTCAAGCCCGCCTTGTCGGCGATCGCCGAGACGAGTTCGGCCTTCGTCATATGCGTTTTCTCCCAGCCCAATTCTTTTTTGGCGTGGAGGGTCTTGGGCCGCGCCCGCCTGCGCCTTGAATCGAATAAAGGCCTGTCCCGGCTTGGCCGTCAAACGGCTGCGGCGCGGGATCTCTCCCGCGCCGCGTCCTTGTCACAGAATTTGATCGTCGGCCGAACCCGCAGGGCCCGGCCGGCGATGTCGCTAGTGGGTGATCATCGGGTCGACCGCGTCGACCTCTTCGGCCGCCACCGCCACCGGCGCGACCTCCGTCCACTCGATCGGCGTCGGCTGGCGCGTGAGCGCCTTGGCCAGCACCTCGTCCATGGTCGAGACCGGGATGATCTCCAGGCCCGACTTCACATTGTCCGGGATGTCGGCCAGGTCCTTCTCGTTCTCCTCCGGGATCAGCGCCGTCTTGATGCCCGCACGGAGCGCCGCGAGCAGCTTCTCCTTCAGGCCGCCGATGGCGGTCACCCGGCCCCGCAGCGTCACCTCGCCGGTCATGGCGATGTCCGCGCGGATCGGGATACCCGTCAGCACCGAGACGATGGCCGTGGCCATGGCCGCGCCGGCGGACGGGCCGTCCTTCGGGGTCGCGCCGTCCGGCACGTGGATGTGCACGTCGGTGCGCTCGAAGAGCGGCGGCTCGATGCCGAACTTGGTGGCCCGGGCGCGGACGTAGCTGTTCGCGGCCGAGATCGACTCCTTCATCACGTCCTTCAGGTTGCCCGTGATGGACATGCGGCCCTTGCCCGGCATCTTGACCGCTTCGATGGTCAGGATGTCGCCGCCCACGTCGCCCATGACCGCCAGGCCATTGACCACGCCGACCGCGTCTTCCTTGTCGGCCTCGCCGTAGCGGTACTTCTTGACGCCCGCATATTTGTCGAGCCGCTCGGGGTCGATGGTGATCGAGATGAGCTTTTCGCGGGAGAGGTCACGCACGGTCTTGCGCGCCAGGTTGCCCAGCTCGCGCTCCAGGCTCCGCACGCCCGCTTCGCGGGTGTAGTAGCGGATCAGGTCGCGGATGGCCTGCTCCGGCACCACGAACTCTTCCGGCTTCAGGCCGTGGTCCTTGGTCAGCTTCGGCAGGATGTGCCGCTTGGCGATCTCCACCTTCTCGTCGTCGGTGTAGCCGGGGATCCGGATGATCTCCATGCGGTCCAGCAGGGGCTGGGGCATGTTCAGCGAGTTGGCCGTGGTGACGAACATCACCGGCGACAGGTCGTAGTCGACCTCGAGGTAGTGGTCGCCGAACGTGGAGTTCTGCGACGGGTCCAGCACCTCGAGCAGGGCCGACGACGGGTCGCCACGCCAGTCCGAGCCCATCTTGTCGATCTCGTCGAGCAGGAAGAACGCGTTGGTGGTCTTCGCCTTCTTCATGGACTGGATGATCTTGCCGGGCATGGAGCCGATGTAGGTCCGCCGGTGGCCGCGGATCTCGGCCTCGTCGCGCACCCCGCCCAGGGAGACCCGGACGAATTCGCGGCTGGTGGCCTTGGCGATCGACTTGCCGAGCGAGGTCTTGCCGACGCCGGGCGGGCCGACGAGGCACAGGATCGGGCCCTTCAGGGCGCCCACCCGGGCCTGCACGGCCAGGTACTCCAGGATCCGCTCCTTGACCTTCTCCAGGCCGTAGTGGTCCTCGTTGAGGATCTCCTCGGCCTTCTGCAGGTCGATGGCCTTCTGCTTGCCCTTGCCCCACGGGATCGACAGCAGCCAGTCCAGGTAGTTCCGGACGACCGTCGATTCCGCCGACATCGGGCTCATGTTGCGCAGCTTCTTCAGCTCGCTCTCGGCCTTGGTCCGCGCTTCCTTGGACAGCTTGGTCTTCTTGATCCGCTTCTCGAGCTCGATCAGCTCGTCGCGGTGGTCGTCCTGCTCGCCCAGCTCGCGCTGGATCGCTTTCATCTGCTCGTTCAGGTAGTACTCGCGCTGCGTCTTCTCCATCTGGCGCTTCACGCGGTTGCGGATCTTCTTCTCGGTCTGCATGACCGAGATCTCGCCCTCCATCAGGGCGTAGACCTTCTCCAGCCGCTTCACGACATTGAAGACCTCGAGCAGCTGCTGCTTCTCGGCGATCTTGACGCTGAGGTGGCCGGCAATCCGATCCGCCAGTTCGCTGGGGTTGTCGATCTGCGGGATCGCGGCCAGCGCTTCCGGCGGCACCTTCTTGTTCAGTTTGACGTAGTTCTCGAACTGCTCGACCACCGCGCGCGACAGGGCCTCGGCCTCGGGCGAGCCCGCGCCGTCTTCCTGCACGAAGGCGATCTCGGCCTCGTAGTAGTCGCCCGAGCCCGTGAAGCGGGTGATGCCCGCCCGCGCCTTGCCTTCCACCAGCACCTTCACGGTGCCGTCGGGCAGCTTCAGCAGCTGCAGGATCGTGGCCACAACGCCGACGTCGTAGATGGCGGTCGGCGACGGATCGTCGTCGTCCTTGTCCTTCTGGGTGGCCAGCAGGATCTGCTTGCCCTCGGCGCGCATCGCCTCCTCAAGCGCGCGCACGGATTTCTCCCGGCCGACGAACAGCGGAACGGGCTGGTGCGGGAAGACCACGATATCCCGCAGCGGCAGGATCGGGAGGATCTTGATCTCTGACATGATGCTCTAACTCCTGGCCGGCCCGTTTTGTCCCGGACCTGGCTCCCGGATCGCGGTCACCCAAACGATGCGCTTGAGTCGGACGATCCGTCCGCCGCGGGGGCGGCGGTTGTTCAATGATTTATGTGGCCGGTTTCCAACTGCTTTCAAGCAGAGGAAGAACCGTGCGCGACACTGCGCCTCATCGCTGTCCACAAGTAGCTTGAGCGGGAGGTTGGCGGGCGTCTGCGCAAGGCCATGCCCGAACACGACCGATGAGATAGGAATTCGTCCCGTTCGTCTCAAGTGCCTCGCGCATTCGCTTTACGGGTGTAAAGCTTAGGTACGATCCAAACCGATCCGGGGACGCTCCATGAAGCCTGCCACCTTCGCCGCCGCCGTCGCGGCCGCGCTTGCCCTGCCGCTGGCCGTTCCGGCCGTGGCCGCCCCCCTGCCCCAGCCGATCGCAGCGGCGGCCGCCAATCCGGCGCGCGGCGATGACGCCCAGAAGGACGCCGCCCGCAAGGGTCCGGAAATTCTCGCCTTCGCCGGCGTGAAGCCTGGCCAGAAGATCGGCGACCTGATCCCCGGCGGCGGCTATTTCACCCGCCTCTTCAGCCTGGCGGTCGGTCCGACCGGCAAGGTCTATTCGATCTATCCGGACGAGTACGACAAGGAGTCCCACCCGGACTCCGACAATCTGCGCAAGATGGCCGCCGCCGCGCCCTTCACCAACGTCAAGGTGATGACCCAGCCGGCCAAGGCCTTCGCGGCGCCCGAGGCGCTGGACCTGGTCTTCACCTCGCAGAACTACCACGACTATCCGGACAAGTTCATGGGCCCGACCGACCCGGCGGTCCTCAACGCGGCGGTCTACAAGGCCCTGAAGCCCGGCGGCCTCTATGTGATCGTCGACCACCGCGGCAAGGCCGGGACCGGCATGACCGAGACCGAGAGCCTGCACCGCATCGACATCGCGGCGGTGAAGGCCCAGGTGCAGAAGGCCGGCTTCAAGTTCGAAGGCGAGAGCCCGCTGCTCGCCAACCCCAAGGACCCGCTGACGGTGGTGGTGTTCGACAAGTCGATCCGCGGCCACACCGACCAGTTCATCCTGAAGTTCCGCAAGCCGAAATAGGGCTCAGCCGCGCGGGCGCGGGCCCTTCCAGTTCAGCTCGATGGTCACGCCATTGGGGTCGCGGACGAAGATCTGCTTCACCGAGGTCCCCGGCGTGGCTGTCGCGCGGAACGAGAGCCCGGTCGTCTCCACCCGCCTCAGCGCCTCGTCATAGTCGGCGATGTCGAAGGCGAAGTGGTCCAGCGACGCGCCGGCGGAATCCGCCGCCGGCCGCTCCACCTCCACCAGGTGCACCACGTCCTTGTCGCCGGCGTAGAGCCAGGCGCCCGGAAACGGGAACGGCGGCCGCCATCCTTCGGCGAGGCCCAGGACGCCGACGAACAGCGCCTTGGTGGCCGCAAGGTCGGCGGTGCGGATGTTCACGTGGTCGAGGCCGTTCACCAGGGTCATGGACCGAATGTGCCGTGCGCGGCCGCGCGGCGCCAGCCCTAGCCCTTGGTTGTGGCTTGGCGCACGGTCAGCGCGGCCGTAAGCGCGGACGCCAGGGCCGCCGCTGCGGCGACGGCCAGGGCGGTTCGATAGCCCGCCAGGATCGCGGTTGCTTCCGACCCGGCCAGCACGAACCCCACCAGCGCCACGGCCAATAGGCCGGCCACCCGCGCCACAGCGTTGTTGATGCCCGAGGCCGCGCCCTCGTACTCGTCCGGTACCGCGCCGAGCACGGCGTCGGTCAGCGGCGCGACGGCGATTCCCACCCCCGCCGCCAGCACGCTGAGCCCGGGGAACGCGCCGCTCCAATAGCGGCCGTCGCCTGCCCGCCAGGCCAGCAGCGCGAAGCCTGCCGCCGCCAGGGTTGGTCCCGCCACCAGCAGCGTCCTCGCGCCCACGACGCTGGCGATACGCCCGGCCAGGGGCGACAGCACCGCCAGGCCGATCGACAGCGGCAACAGCGCCGCCCCCGCTGCCGCCGGCGCATAGTGGTGCACGCGCAGCAGCAGGAACGGCAGCAGGAAGAGCGCGCCTCCGAAGGCGCCGTAGAGGAACAGCGTGTAGCCGTTCAGGCCGGAGAAGGTCAGCGAGCGGAAGAGGCTGAGCGGCATCATCGGCCCCTTGGCGCGCCGCTCGATCCACAGGAAGACCGCCAGGCCCACTAGGCCGGCCGCCAGAGCCCCGGCGATGACCGGGTCGGCGAACCCCTTCTTCGGCGCGTCGGTGAGCGCCCAGGTGACCAGGGCCAGGCCCGCCGTCACCGTGGCCGCGCCCAGCCAGTCCACCGGACCCGCCCGGGCGCCGCGGCTCTCCCGCGCCGCCGCCGCCACCAGCCACACGGCCAGGGCCGCGATCGGCAGGTTGATCAGGAACACCGCCCGCCAGGAGATGGCGCTGGTGAGCCAGCCCCCCAGCACGGGGCCGATGGCGCTCATCAGGCCGCTGGCGCCGGCCCAGACGCCCACCGCCTGGCCCCGCGCCTTGCCGTCGAACGTGGCCCCAAGCAGGGCGAGGCTGGCCGGGGTTAGCAGCGCCGCGCCGACCCCCTGCGCCGCGCGCGCGGCGATCAGGATCGAAAGGCTCGGCGCGAGGCCGCAGGCCAGGGAGGCGGCGGAGAACAGCCCTACGCCGGCCAGGAACACCGCCTTGCGGCCATAGCGGTCGGCCGCCGCGCCGCCGGCCAGCACCAGCGCGCCCAGCAGCAGCGCATAGGCGTTCATGATCCACTGCGCCGCCGCCACGTCGCCCCCCAGCTGCTGCTGCATGATCGGCAGGGTCAGGCTGACGGCGGATCCGTCGATGAACGCCAGGCTGGAGCCCAGCACCGTGCCCGCCAGCACCAGGGTGCGCGCGCGTTGGCCGTCGTGGCGGTCGTCTTGGCGTTCATCATGGCTGTCAGTGGAGCGGGCCGCGTGGGCGGCGCCGCGGGCGCAGGGTTCGGCGAGTTGGGCCATGGCGCAACCTAGCGTCGGCGACGGCCGGAATACGAGCCCGAAACGGCCGGGGCCCCGCAGTCGCCTGCGGGGCCCCTAAACTTTCAAATGCTTGGGGCCCCGCAGTCGCCTGCGGGGCCCCTAAACTTTCAGATGCTTGGGGCCCCGCAGTCGCCTGCGGGGCCCCTAGACTTTCAGATGCTCGGGGCCCCGCAGTCGCCTGCTGGGCCCCTGAACTTTCAGCCGCCGCGCTAAGTGCGCTTGTGTCCGCAGCGTCAGTGGAAGTGCCTGCCATTTGGACGCGGCGTTTCCAAACATGCCCGTATTGGTGCTCACACACGGCACGCCGAACCCTCAACCGCTGCAGACTTGGAAATCCACCGTTATTCGAGACTGTCGCTCTCACCGCCATCGTGGGGGCGTGGGGGGAATGCATGTCTGCACGGGTCTCCGACTGCCTGGTCGGGCTGGCGCTGCTTTGCGCGGTGCTGATCTGCCTGGCGTTCGAGGCGCCGGCCGCTCTCGACTTCCCAAATCACTACGTACGTCTTTGGCTCATCGGTGGCGGGGCCAAGATATCCCCAAGTCTCGACGCCTTTTACGCGATCGACTGGAGTCGCGCGGGGGTGAACATCGGCGGCGACCTGCTTGTCCGCGCCTTGGCCCTGATCCTTGGCCCCGACCTGCCGCCACGGCTGCTCCTGGCAATCGCAGTGGTCGTTCCTCCGCTCGGGGCCATCGTCATGAACAGGGGCCTGTTTGGCGGCGGACACTGGTGGGGTCTCGCCGCGGCCGCGCTGGCCTGGCAGCGCACGGCGCTGGCCGGCTTCATGAACTTCCAGCTGGCAATAGGGCTGGCGCTCGTCGCCGCCGCGCTGGAAACCGGCGTCTGGCGCACCTCGCTCCTCGTGAAGTCGCTCGTCCGGGCGGCCATCACATGCGGGCTCCTGCTGTTTCACCCGTTCGGGCCGCTGATGTATCTCTGCGTTCTCATGGGGCTCAGCGTCGGCGCTCCGCTGCGGGACCTGCTGACCATCGCGCACTGGCGAGCGAAGGCGCCAACACTTCTCATTACCGCGGCCGCGGTCATCATTCCCTTTGCGCTCGTCGTGGCGCTGGTCCCGAATCCGATCCCGCCAGCCGATCGGCTGGCGACCTGGGGAGCCCTTTCACCGTCACACGTCTACAGTGTGATCACGACCGGACTGCAGACCTACTCGAGCCACGTGGACCTCGCGACGCTTATGGCGCTCGTGGGCGTCGCATCCGCCGCCATGCTGTTTGGGAAGGTGGAGTTTCACGCGGGCCTGGTGCTAGTTGGCGCGCTCCTGCTCATCGTCTCACCGCTGGCGCCTGAGCAGCTTGGCGGAACTGGGTGGGTCGACCGACGACTGCCGGTCATGGGCACACTCATCCTGGTCTCGGCAATCCGGCCACGCATCCCGGACTTGCGGTTCGCGGTGGCCGCCGCGGCCGCCTTGCTTCTGAGCGTTGCTGTGCGTTCGGCTGTCGTCGCGCGCGCATGGGCGTCGGCCGATCGGGACGAGAGGTCGGTCGAGGCTGCGCTGGGGTCGGCGCCTGCGGGCGCGCGCATCATCTCGGCGGCCGACGACCCGCCCCGCCTCAACATCGCACCGCCCGGCCGCTATCTGCGTGGCCAGCCGATGTACTGGAACTTCGCCAGCCTCGCGTTGCGCTGGCGCGGCGACTTCGTGCCGAACGTCTTCACCCAGGCGGGCCAACAGCCGCTTCGCGTGCAGCCGCGGTTTGCGCCGATTAGCACACCGTCCGGTGGCCCGCCCTCCGTCGAGACCCTGAGCGCGCCCAAGCTCACGGATCGGGAGTACGTCCGGCTTTGGCGGCAGTGTTTCCAGTACGTCCTGGTTATGAATGCCGACATCGCGCCACCCGCTGACCGGCGCCAGGCCGCCCCGGGACTGCAGCTTGTCAACGACCAGGGCTTTGCAGTGCTCTACCGCAACCCGTCGTCCGACTGGCCTTCATGCCAACGAGCCATCGCGGCCCAGCCCGCCGCCTCCGGCGGGGGTGTTCGCCCATAGGGCCTGGGTGAGCGCGGTCGACCGAGCTCAGCTCGGCCGGCGCCGCGTCAGGCCGCGCCGCCCTTGTCGCGGCGCTCGGCGTAGATGATCAGCGGCTGGGCGCGGCCTTCCACGACCTCGGCGTTGACCACCACCTCCTCGACCCCGTCGTAGGTGGGCAGCTCGTACATGGTGTCGAGCAGGATGCCTTCCAGGATCGAGCGCAGGCCCCGCGCGCCGGTCTTGCGCACGATGGCCTTGCGGGCCACGGCGTTCAGCGCGTCGTCGGTGAACGTCAGGCCGATGTTCTCCATCTCGAAGAGACGGACGTACTGCTTGACGAAGGCGTTCTTCGGCTCGGTGAGGATCTTCACCAGGGCCTTCTCGTCCAGGTCGTCCAGGGTGGCGATCACCGGCAGGCGGCCGACGAATTCCGGGATCAGGCCGAAGCGGAGCAGGTCGTCCGGCTCCACCTGGCGGAAGATCTCGCCCGTGCGGCGCTCGTCCGGATCCGACACCTTCGCGCCGAAACCGACGCTGGTGCCCTGGCCGCGCGCGGAGATGATCTTCTCCAGGCCCGCGAAGGCGCCGCCGCAGATGAACAGGATGTTGGTGGTGTCGACCTGCAGGAACTCCTGCTGCGGATGCTTGCGCCCGCCCTGCGGCGGCACGGAGGCGACGGTGCCTTCCATGATCTTCAGCAGCGCCTGCTGGACGCCCTTGTAGACGATGCCGCGCTGGGCCCGCTCGACGTTGTAGTCGGCCGCCTGCAGCAGCTTCAGGATGATATTTTCGACGTCCTCGCCGACATAGCCGGCTTCGGTGAGGGTCGTAGCGTCGGCCACGGTGAACGGCACGTCGATGATTCGGGCCAGGGTCTGGGCCAGCAGCGTCTTGCCGGTGCCCGTCGGCCCGATCAGCAGGATGTTGGCCTTGCCCAGCTCGACGTCGTTGTTCTTCGTCGCGTGGTTCAGGCGCTTGTAGTGGTTGTGGACGGCGACCGAGAGTCGACTTCACGAAGGAAATCTTGTGCTCTTCGCGGATGATATCCATGCACAGTTCGACGCATTCATCACAGATGAACACGGTCGGGCCCGCAATCAGCTTGCGTACCTCGTGCTGGCTCTTGCCGCAGAAAGAGCAATACAGCGTGCTCTTGGAATCCCCGCTGGCGGCCTTGGTCATGGTCTCATCTCACTCTCTCGACGAGGTGCCCGGTAGTCTGGATCCGCCTCGTCCCGGGACGCCTGCGCCCTGACACTGCAGAATACGCGCCGCGGGTTGTCCAAGTCTTGACATTCCCCGATCCGCGCCGGGATCACAAGCCTTCGCTCGCGAGAGCGACAATGTGCAACGCGGAGCCCGACCCTTGGGCGCCTCGCCTTACCAAATGGGAAACGCGCCGAAATGGCACAAGAGCGTGAGTTGGCCGCATCTGAGACCGACCCCCTGCCCGACCTGCCCCGCGGCGGGCCGGCCGACGTCGAAGCGCCGATCGTCGCCTTCGACTTCGACGGCACCATGACCGTGCGCGACAGCTACACCGCCTTCCTGGTCTGGCGCACGCCGAAGCTGAAGCTGCTGCTGGCCGGGATCCGGCTGATTCCGGCCTATGCCAGCTACCTGTTCCACCGCGACCGCGGGCGCATCAAACAGGCGGCGACCAAGGTCCTGCTGGGCGGGGTCGGCCGCGAGCGGCTGGAGGGCGAGGCGCGGCGGTTCGCCGAACTGCACTCGCGTAGCCTGTTGCGGCCCGACGCGGTCATCGCCTGGAAGCGCTGGCGCAAGGAGCGGGTGCGGCTGATCATCGTCACCGCCTCGCCGGAGATCGTGGTGGCGCCGTTCGCGCGCGGCCTGGGCGCCGATGACCTCCTGGCCACCCCCCTCACCTTCGACGAACGCGGCCGGGTCACCGGCGGCTTCGACAGCCCCAACAACCGCGGCCCGGAGAAGGTGGTGCGCCTGAAGGCGGCCTACGGGCCGAACCTGCGCGTGCGGGCGGCCTACGGCGATACCGACGGCGACACCGAGATGCTGGCGATCGCCGAGGAGCCCTACTACCGGGTGTTCACGGGGCGGGCATGAGGCACGCCGGCGCTGCTGCGCTGGACCAGCTGGAGCCGTTGCTGGCGCAGCTCCGGCCGCTGGAGGGCCTGCAGGAGCGTTCCCGCGGGATCTTCTATCGCAAGGGCCGCGCGTTCCTGCACTTCCACGAGGATCCGAAGGGCCTGTTCGCCGACGTGCGCGACGCCAGCGGCGCCGGCTTCGAGCGGATCGACGTCACGGCGCCCGCCGGCCAGGCGCAGCTGTTGCGGACGGCGGCGGCGCGGGCCATGGGCTGACGCGCCGCCGGGACGCGATCAGGCGTCGCCGTCGCGGCGTTCCCAGACGTGGTCCACCAGGCCGAAATCTCGCGCCTCTTCGGCGGTCATGAAGAAGTCGCGGTCCAGCGTCTCCTCGACCACCTCGATCGGCTGGCCGGTGTGCTTGGCGTAGATCTCGTTCAGCCGGCGCTTGGTCTTGATGATGTCCTCGGCGTGGCGCTGGATGTCGGTCGCCTTGCCCGAGTAGCCGCCCGAGGGCTGGTGCACCATGATCCGCGAGTTCGGCAGGGCGATGCGGCTGCCCTTCTCGCCGGCCATCAGCAGGAACGAGCCCATGGAGGCCGCCATGCCGAGGCACAGGGTGATCACCGGGCTGCGGATGTATTGCATGGTGTCGTAGATCGCGAGGCCGGACGTCACCACTCCGCCAGGGGAGTTGATGTACATCTGGATCTCTTTCTTCGGGTTCTCCGCCTCCAGGTGCAGCAGCTGGGCGCAGATCAGGCTGGCCATGCCGTCCTCGACGGGGCCGGCCAGGAAGATGATCCGGTCCTTCAGCAGGCGCGAGAAGATGTCGTAGGCGCGCTCGCCCCGGCTCGTCTGCTCGACGACCATCGGCACGAGGCCCAGGGCGGTGGTGACGGGATCGCGCATCGGAAGTCCTTCTTGGGTATAGATCGGGCGGATCACGCCCGCGCTCCCCTCCGATATCGCCCGCCGCACCTGTGGGCGCAAGGAGTCAGGACGGCGGCATAAGCGCCGCCGTCCCGTCCAGCCTCGTCAGACGAACACGAACTCGCCGGCGTTGAGCGCGCCGAGGGTGGTGTTCTGCAGGGTGATGGTGTCGGCCGCGTCCAGGGTGATCACCACGCTGGTCCCGACCTGGGCCGCGTGGGTCTGCACCGCCGCGAAGTCGGCGAAAGCGCTGTGGTCCAGCTGGATCACGTCCTTGGACTCGAAGTCGGTGACCACGTCCTTGCCGAAGGCGCCGGTGAAGATGAACCGGTCCACGCCCAGGCCGCCGGAGAGGGTGTCGTCGCCCGCCCCGCCGTTCAGGGTGTCGGTCCCGCCCAGGCCGGACAGCTTGTCGTTGCCGCCCGCCCCGTTCAGCGTGTCGTCCAGCGGGTTCGAGCCGGCCATGGTGTCGGCGCCGGCGGTCCCGGTGCGGGCCGGGGCGTCGGCGATGCCCCGGACCGTGACATTGATCGTGCCGTTCGAGATCGCCCCGTGGCTGTCCTGCACCTGGTAGGTCAAGGTGTCGAGCAGGGTCTGGGGCTGCCTCAGGGCGTCGGCGGCGTCCCCGTCCGCCACATAGACCACCTTGCCGTTCACGATGGTGGCGTGGCCGGCCGCCGTGGCGCCGGTGATCCCGATCAGGGTGCGCGTGTCGCCGGCGTTGGCGTCGATGTCGTTGGCCAGGACGTCGATGGTGACGGTCTGGTTCTCGGACACCGCCGCAGCGTCGGTGTTGGCCACCGGCGCGGCGTTGACGAACAGCCGCGAGACGATCGGGTCGTGGTCGGTGGGCCGCTCGTTGCTGGGCTGCAGGGAATTCAGGTGGACGATGTCGAACGCCGCCCCGCTCTGCAGGTTGGGCGAGACGAACTGGTGGTCGATCTCCTGGCTGTTGCCCTCGAAGGAGTAGGAATACTGCTCGTCCACCGGCAGCAGGCGGGTGAGGTTCGAAAGCGCCCCGCCGCTCTCCAGCTGGGTCTGGGCGGTCTCGAACTGGAAGCCGTTGAAGTCGCCCATCACCACGACATTGGCGTTGGGATCGGCCGCCACCGTGGCCTCCACCGCCTTCTTGACCCACAGCGTCTGATCGGTGCGCCGATCGTCGCCGCTGATCGCGGCCGGCTGGTCCTGGCCGAACGTCTCCTCACTGCCACCACGCGAGTAGTTGTGGACGTCGACGACGGTGATCTTCTGGCCATTGAAGGTGAAGTCGGCGACCAGCGGCTTGCGGCTGTTGTTGTAGGCGTCGCCGTTGGAGAGGTCGCCGTCGACGATCTGGTGTACGGAGCCCGCCACCAGGCTCACCCGGTCGGGGTTGTAGAGGAAGCCCTGGCGGATGTTGCCGTTGCTCTCGCCGCCGGTGGTGTTGTTCGCGGTGGGCGCGACCTCGACATAGACGTAGTGCGGGCCGCCCGCCGCCACGATGGCGTCGATCAGCTTCTGCGCGGTGACCGCGCCGGAATAGTTGGTCCCGTTGCCGGCGCCGTCGGCGTCCTGGATCTCCTCCAGGCCCACGATGTCGGGCGCGTGGAGGTTCTGGGCGATGTCCACGCCCAGCTGGTCGAACTTCGCCTGCGGGTCGGTGGGGTCCAGGTTCTCGCAGTTGTAGGCGCCGATGGTCACATGGTCGGCGTCGCCCGCCAGGGTCGTGGTCTCCCGGGGCAGGGTCGCCGTCGCGCCCGTGCCCTGCGAGCCGACCGCCGTCGGGATCAGCTCGTAGTTGCCGCCGAAGTAGCTCAGCACGCCGGTGACGTCGCCCAGGTGGTCGCCGGCCAGGGCGTTGGGCTGCGCCGAGGCGGGGGCGACGCCCGAGTCGTAGAAGATCTGCACCTTCTCGGGATTCAGGTCGCCGGCGGTGATGGAGATGCCGCCGCGGCCGTTCATGCCCGTGGCGTCGGCGCCCTCGTTGGCCACGATCCAGGTGGAGTTGCCCAGCGAGCCGTCCGCGTTGTGCAGGGTCGAATCGACAGCCTGGGCGTCGACCACCGTCACCAACATGCCCTCCAGCGACTCATAGAAGTCGGCGGCGTCCTGGCTGGGGTCGAACGTGCCGAAGTGGTCGTCCTCGATCACTTCGGTCGGCGGCAGGCGCCCGCCCTCCCCGATGATGGTCGGGGCGATGGTGTGGACGTCGTGGTCCAGCAGCGTGACGGTGGGGCTGTTGATCTCGGTGATGGTCAGGTTGTTGGGGTCCGAGCCCTGGAACTCGTTGACCACGCCCTGGACGCTCACCAGCTGGCCCACGGCCACCGTCGGCGCGGTGCTGGTGAAGACGAAGACGGCGTCTGAGGTGGCGTCGTTGCCGTCGCCGGTGGGGTCCTGGATCCAGAAGCCCTTGGAGCCGGTGGTGTCGATCGCCGTCACCACGCCCGTCGTGGTCACCGACAGGCCGTTGTAGGCCGAGGTGTGGCCCGCCCCCTGGATGTCGTAGATGTGCGGCGTCGGGTTGTAGGTCGCAAAGTCGATCGGCGCGCTCGTGCCGGCATAGGCGTTACCGGCCGCGTCGGTCACCGCGGTGGAGCCGACCGACAGGTGGTAGCCCTCGCTGACGTTGAGGTCGGCGCTCGGGTTGATGGTCACGACGTTGCCGCTGAACGTCACCTGGCTGGTGTCCGCGGCGCTGATCACGTGGGTGTCGCCTAGGTCGCCGACGATCGTGAAGCTGCCGGCGCCGGCCTTGACCGTTTCGTCGAAGGTCAGGACCAGGTTGCTGGCGGGCGTGACCAGGGCGTGCTCGGCCGGGTTGCTGCCGATCAGGCTAGGCGGGGTGGTGTCGGCGCTGGCCGGGCTGCTGGTGACATGGATGTTGTCGATGCCGATCCAGCTGTCGCTGCTGGGCGCGTTCACCGTGGCGAACCGCAGCTCCACCTGGGCCTGGTTGTTCAGGAACGACGGCAGGTCCAGCGACACGTGCACGTCGGGGCTGGCGAGGGTCGGGAAGAGGTTGGCCGAATAGGCGCCCGGCAGGTTGGTCCAGGCCCCGCTGTCGCCGACCCGGTACATCAGGGCGAACTGCTGGTTGGTGATGTCGGTGTCCAGGTGGCGCAGGTCGAAGTCGACGTGCAGGCCCTGGCGGCCGGAGGAGTCGAGGTAGAGCACGATGCTGGGGTTGTCGGCCGTGCCGGACCCCTGGATGGCGATGGTGGGGTTGCCGTTCTGGAATTCGGCGACGCCGCCGCTCGAAAAGCCGTAGCTGGTCTGGTTCGCGAAGACGTTGAACTGGCCGAGATTCGCGCCGGTCTGGGCGCTGGCGTCCAGGTTCGTCGGGCTGGTGCTCGGGAAGGTGTCGCCGATGTAGCCGACGATGCTGGGCACGTTCTCCCAGCCGGTGGCGGCCGGGTCGGTCCCCGTCACGCTGGTGGTGATCAGGCCCGTGTTCGACCAGTCCTGGGCGAAGTCTCCGCCGGCCAGGCTGTAGAATACCTTACTCATGAAAGCCCCCATGAAATCAACTTGATCGGCCCCTCCCCAGAGGCCGGCCGACCACTCCAGCCCGCCGTTAACCTTCACGCAAGCGTTGAATCGTCACCACCCACAGCTTGTGGAAAAAAGGTGGCGCCCCCAGCCCGGAAGGCCCCTGCGGCGGGCAGGGTCCTGACCCTCGGATAGCGCCCGGCCGTGACAGGGCTGCGACGGTCTGGTCAAAGTGCGCCGGCAGTTTGGGGAGGGCGTGATGCGGCTTTCATCGATGACCATGATCCTGGCCCTGGCGGCCGCGCCGGCGATGGCCGCCACCAAGGCCCCGCCCAAGGATCCGAAGATTTGGGCCGCGGCCGAGGCCGCCCGCGCCGAGCAGCTGAAGCTGCTGGAGGCGGTGGTGAACGTCGATTCGGGCACCGGCGACGCCGACGGCGGCCGCAAGGTGGCGAGCCTGTTGATCCCGCGCCTGAAGGCCCTGGGCATGACGGTCGAGTCGGTGAAGGCCGAGGCCGATGGCCTGCCCGAAAACACCGTCGCCACCCTGGCCGGGACCGGCAAGGGCCGCATCCTGATGATCGGCCACATCGACACCGTCTTCGGCCCCGGCACCGTGGCCAGGCGGCCCTACCGGGTCGACGGCGATCACGCCCGCGGCCCCGGCGTCTCCGACGAGAAGGGCGGCGTGGTCGAGGGCGTCTACGCCCTGCAGCTGCTGCACGACCTGGGCTTCAAGGACTTCAAGCAGATCACCTTCCTGATCGAGACCTCCGAGGAGCGCGGCTCGCCCGGCACGCGGGCCCTGATCGCGCGCCTGCTCAAGGACGCCGATGTGGAGCTGAATCTGGAGCCGGCGGACGCCCCCGACGCGGTCACGGTCTGGCGCAAAGGCTCGACCATCTTCGAGATCGACGTAAAGGGCCGCGCGGCCCACGCCGGGGTTGCTCCGCAGGAAGGCCGCAACGCCGCCGAGGAGGTGATCCACCAGCTGCGCGCCATCCAGCCGTTCCCGAAGACCGGCGACGGCATGACCGTCAACCTGACCCTGCTCAGCGCCGGCTCGCGCAACAACATCATCCCGGAGGACGCCTCGGCCACGCTCAACGTCCGGGTCCGCAAGCGCGAGGACGCCGAGAAGGTGGCCCAGGCCCTCGCCGAGAGCGCCAAGACCACCGAGATCCCCGACACCAAGGTCACCATCAAGCGCGAGGTCTCGTTCCCGCCGCTGGAGAACAACCCCGCCACCGACGCCCTGGCCGAGCGCGCCAAGGCGATCTACGCCGGTGTCGGCCTGACGCTGGGCACGGCCGGTAACGGCGGCGCCTCCGAATCGGCCCTCGCGGCGGACGCCAAGGTCCCCGCCCTGGACGGCCTGGGTCCCGTGGGCGGCGGCTTCCACTCCGACGCCGAATACCTCGACCTGAAGACGGTCACCCCCCGCCTCTACCTGCTCACCAGGCTGATCCAGGACCTGGGCCGCAATCCGCCGGCGCCGATGAAGTGAGCCGGGCTTACGTAAGGTCCGCAAAACACCTCGCGAAGCTATTGATATCTGAAGCCCTCCTCCTCGATGGAGGAGGGTTGGGTGGTGGTGTGGCCTCTGAGTTGAGGCAGTAGGATCAGGTCGGCGCCGACCTCAGTATTCGCCTCAACACCGCACACACACCACCATCCCGGCCTTCCTCCATCGAGGAGGAAGGAGTCCCACGGACGTTTTCGAATCCAGCGACTAGGCCGCGATGCGCGAGATCCAGTCCCTCAGCACCGCCAGCACCTGTTCCGGCGGGGCATAGCCGCGGGTGACGACGCCGTAGGCGCCCTGGTCGTTGGGCCCGCCCACCAGGGTCGGGAAGCCCGTGACGCCGGCGCGCTGGGCGGTGGCGTAGTCGCGCCAGGTCTCCTGGCGGGCGGCCTCCTCGCCCCAGTCGGCCAGGAACTGCTGGCGATCCAGGCCGAAGTCGCCGGCCACCTCCGCCAGCACCTGCGGCGAGGTCACGTCCCGCCCCTCCGCGTAGAACGCCCGCTGGACGGCCGTCAGATAGCGCAGCGCCAGCTCCTCGTCCTGCCGCCGCACCACCACCACCGCGCGGGCGGCGGGATCGGTGTCGTAGACGAAGCCTTCGCGCTGCAGGGCCGCCGGGTTGAACGGCAGGCCGCTGGCCTCGTGCACATGGGCCCAGTGGCCGGCGATCTCTCGCGCCGCCTCCGGTGTCATCGGCTTCTCATTGCCCGGCCGCAGCCCGCCCATGATCAGCCGGACCGGCAGGGCGCGGCCGTAGGCGTGGCGTACCGCCTCGATGACCGGCGAGAACCCGTAGCACCAGGAGCACATCGGGTCGGAGAAGTAGATCAGGTGCGGCCCATCCATGGCGGCCTCCTCGGCGGCGATGATCGCAGCGAATGGCTTTCCGGTCACGTGCGGTCTTCACCCGGGCCGCCGGCTGCGGCAGGGTCGCGCCATGGCGCACGACCACCACGACCATGACGATGTGCACGACCACGGGCACGGGCACGAGTACGGGTACGGGCACGGGCACGGCCACGACCACGCCCAGGACCCGCCCTCCGACATGGCGCTGCGGGTAAAGGCGCTCGAATCGCTGCTGGTCGAGAAGGGGATCGTGGAGGCGGCCGCCCTCGACGCCGTCGTCGACCACTTCGAGCACAAGGTCGGCCCGCGCAACGGCGCGCGGGTGGTGGCCCGGGCCTGGAGTGACCCCGCCTATCGCGAGCGGCTGCTGGCCGACGCCACGGCGGCCATCGCCGAGCTCGGCTTCACCGGCGGCCAGGGCGAGCACATGGTGGCGGTGGAGAACACGCCGACGGTGCGCAACCTCGTCGTCTGCACCCTCTGCTCCTGCTACCCCTGGCCGGTGCTGGGCCTGCCGCCGGTCTGGTACAAGTCCGCGCCCTACCGTTCCCGGGCGGTGATCGACTCGCGCGGCGTGCTCGCCGAGTTCGGCGAGGCGCCGGATCCGGACGTGGAGGTGCGGGTCTGGGATTCCACCGCCGAGGTCCGCTACCTGGTGATCCCGCAGCGCCCGCCGGCGACCGAGGGGCTGGGCGAAGACGAACTGGCGGCGCTGGTCACCCGCGACGGCATGATCGGGACGGCGGCGCTATGAATGGCGTGCACGACATGGGCGGCATGCACGGGCTGGGCCCCGTCGCCCCGGAGGGCGTAGGCGCGCCGGTCTTCCACCACCCCTGGGAAGGCCGGGTCCATGCGATGAGCATCCTGTCGCCCACCCGCGGCAACATCGACGAGGGCCGCCACCAGCGCGAGCTGATCCCCGGGCCCGACTACCTGCGCATGAGCTACTACGAGAAGTGGTTCACCAGCCTGTCGGCGCTGCTCCTGAAGCAAGGGCTGGTGACGCCGCAGGAGCTGGCCACCGGTCAGGCCGACCCGGGCGCGCCCAAGGCGACGCCCCGCCTGCGGGCCGCGGAGGTCACTCCCGCGCTCAGCCGGGCCGGCGGCTCCTATATCCGCCCCCTCGCCGGCGCCCCGCTGTTCCAACCCGGCGACACCGTCCGCGCTCGCAACCTCAACCCCACTGGCCACACTCGCCTGCCCCGCTACGTCCGTGGGCGCGCCGGCGTCATCGAGGCCTGGCGCGGCGCCCACGTCTTCCCCGACAGCCATGCCCACGGCGGCGGCGACGACCCGCACCACCTCTACCTCGTGCGCTTCACGGCCCAGGAACTGTGGGGCCCCGACGCCCCGGCCCGGGACAGCGTGCGCCTGGACCTCTGGGAGCCCTACCTTGAGCGCGCCTGACCCGCTGGCCCTTCCCCGACTGCCGCGTGACGCCGAGGGGCCGGTGTTCGCCGAGCCCTGGCAGGCCCAGGCCTTCGCCCTGGCGCTCGAACTGCACGCGCGCGGGGCCTTCGCCTGGACCGAGTGGGCCCAGGCGCTGTCCGCCGAACTGGCCCGCGATCCGGCCGACGACGGGACCCGCTACTACGAGCACTGGGTGGCGGCGCTGGAGGCTTTGGTCGCCCGGCACAACCTGGCCGGGATGGACGAACTCAGTTCCCGCAAAACGGCGTGGGAAAACGCCTACTTACGCACACCCCACGGCAAACCTGTGGAATTGTGACAGCTGCGGGAACCTTGCCGCCGACCGGACGCTGACGCTGCAGGAGGACGGACGGGATGGTCCAATTTGCGGTAACGCTGAAGGAAGGCGACTGGACCGTCTTCAGCGACGGCCAGCCGGTGGCAGGCAACCTCTCGCGCTCAGCCGCCGTGCAGCTGGCCAAGGACCTCGCCTTCGAGGCCGAGGAGCGCGGCGACACCGTCGAGCTCCTGATCCAGGGCTACTATGGCGAGCTGAGCCGGCGCCTGACCGGCTCGTCGTCGGCAGAGGCCTGACGACCGCCTTAGCGATGACCGGCCTTAGCCGGTCCGGCGCACCTGCGACTTCTGCTCGCGCTTGGCGCGGGCGGCGGCCTTTTCGGCGGCCTTGCGCGCCTTGCGGTCTTCCCGCTTCAACTGGAGCATCAGCTCCTCGTCGTTCTCGCGGGCGAGGCGCGCCTCTTCCTCGGCCTTTTCCTTGGCGAGGCGGGCGGCTTCCTTCTCGGCCGCGCGCTTGGCGCGGACCTCTTCGAGCTCGCGCGCCTTGCGCTGCTCACGGGTCTCGAAGACTTCGGCCTGGACGGCGGGCTTCGGCTTGAATTTGGCGAGGAGGGCTTTCCGGGCTTCGGCCTGTGCGGCGAGGCGATCGGAGAAGCCAGGGAGGACCTTGCTTTCTCTCATGCTCACTTATGCTGTGTTCGGATAGGGACTTGGTCGCCGGCAAGAACCCCTCCGGCGCGGGGTGGTTGCGGCCCCCCGCCGACAAAGTCGGCAGGGACCGGACCTCAACTGACAATGTCGGCGGAGGCGCTGACCTCAGCCGACGATGTCGGCCTCGGTGAAGAACTGCGCGATCTCGAGCTGGGCGTTCTCCTGGCTGTCGGAGCCGTGCACGGAGTTTTCGCCCACGCTCTCGGCGTAGAGCTTGCGGATGGTGCCCTCCGCCGCCTGGGCCGGGTTGGTCGCGCCCATCACTTCGCGATAGCGGGCCACGGCGTTGTCGCCTTCCAGCACCTGCACCACCACCGGCGCGGAGGTCATGAACTCCACCAGCTCGCCGAAGAACGGGCGTTCCTTGTGGACCTCGTAGAACTTCTCGGCCTGGGCCTTGCTCATGCGGATGCGGCGCTGGGCCACGATGCGCAGGCCGGCGTCCTCGATCACCGCATTGACCTTGCCGGTCAGGTTTGGCGGCGTCTATATCGTCAAGGCCGCGACCGACGCAACCTTCCGCAGCGACATGACGCACGCCGCATGACGCGCGCGGCGGCATGTGCTAGGCGCGCCCCCTCCGATGCTCCAGATCAATGACCTTGTCCTCGACGCCTGGGGACGCCGCTTCTTCGACCACGCCACGGTCACCTTGCCGAAGGACGCCAAGGTGGGCCTCGTCGGGCGCAATGGCGTGGGCAAGTCCACCCTGTTCAAGGTCATCCTCGGCCACCTGACCCCCGGCGGCGGCGAGGTCGGCGTCCCGCGCCAGGCCCGCATCGGCTCGGTCGACCAGGAACACCCAGCCACCCCCGTGACCCTGATCGACACGGTGCTGGAGGCCGACGTGGAGCGCCACGACCTCCTGACCCGACTGGAGACGGCCCCGCCCGAGGAGATGGGCGACATCTACGCGCGGCTGATCGAGATCGACGCCGACCGCGCCCCGTCCCGCGCCGCCGAGATCCTGGCGGGCCTCGGCTTTTCCCAGGCGGACCTGTCGCGCCCGATGGCGGAGTTCTCGGGCGGCTGGCGGATGCGCGTGGCCCTGGCGGCCAGCCTCTTCGCCCAGCCTGACCTGCTCCTGCTGGACGAGCCCACCAACTACCTGGACCTGGAAGGCGCCCTCTGGCTCGAGGCGCGGCTGCAGAAATATCCGCACACCGCCATCGTCATCAGCCACGACCGCGAGCTGTTGAACAATTCGGTGGACCACATCCTCCACCTGAAGGACGGCAAGCTCGAGCTCTACCCGGGCGGCTACGACAATTTCGAGCGCCAGCTGACCGAGAAGCTGCGCCTGCTGGAGGCGACGCGCACCAAGGTCGAGGCCCAGCGCGCGCACTTGCAGTCCTTCGTCGACCGTTTCCGGGCCAAGGCCTCCAAGGCCACCCAGGCCCAGTCGCGCCTGAAGATGATCGCCAAGCTGCCCCCGGTGGCGGCGGTGATCGAGGAGCGGGTGACCCCCTTCGTCCTGCCCTCCCCCGAGCGGCCCCTGGCCCCGCCCCTGCTGCGGCTGGAGGACGCCGCCGTTGGCTATGGCGGCCCGCCGATCCTGCGCAAGCTCAACCTGCGCCTGGACATCGACGACCGGATCGGGCTGCTCGGCGTCAATGGCGCGGGCAAGTCGACCTTCGCCAAGCTGGTGGCCGGCGCGCTCAGCACCGAATCCGGAAAACTGCACCGCAGCCCGCGCCTGAAGGTTGGCTGGTTCCACCAGCACCAAATCGAGGCGATGGACCCCAGCGACACGCCGCTGGAGATCATTCGGCGGGTGATGCCCGAGGCCAGCGAGGCCTCCCGCCGCTCGCGCCTGGCCCAATACGGCATCGGCTTCGAGAAGGTGGAGACCACCGTCGCCAACCTCTCCGGCGGCGAGCGCGCCCGCCTGCTGCTCAACCTCGTAGCCTTGGAGGCGCCGCACCTCCTGATCCTCGACGAGCCGACGAACCACCTCGACATCGACTCGCGCCGCGCCCTGCTCGAGGCGCTGAACGAGTACGAGGGGGCGGTGATCCTGATCACCCACGACCGCTCGCTGATGGAGCTGGTGGCCGACCGGCTGTGGCTGGCGGCGGACGGCTCCATCCAGCCGTTCGACGGCGACATGGAGGACTATGCCGCCTTCGTGCTGGAGCGTGCGCGTCAGGCGGCGCGCAGCCCGACCCAGGTGAAGGCCGAGCCCGTCGCCGCGCCGCCACCGCCGCCCCTGCCGGCGAAACCGAAGGTCCCGACCGGCACCGCCCGGCGGCGGGCCGAAGCGGCCGAGGCGGCGCTGGCCAAGGCCACCGAACTGGTGGCCGTGATCGACCGCGCCCTCGCCGACCCGGCCACCTTCGCCGGAGATCCGGCCAAGGCGGCCGAGCTGGGGCGCAAGCGCCAGGCGGCCCAGACGGCCCTCGAGGCCGCCGAGCTGGAGTGGGTCGAGGCCCAGGAGGCCTACGAAGCCCTCATTCGCTGAAGACCCGGCGGCCGATCAGGTGATGTGCTTGGGGCTGATCGGGTCGGAGCCGGGGAAGGTCTCCTCGATCGCCTCGTCCAGCAGGGCTTCCTGCCGGTCCTCGGCCTCGGCTTCCCGCTCCGCCATATGGTCGTGCTTCTCGCCCTCGGGCAGCGGCTTGACCGGCCGGGTGGCGGGCGCGTCGAAGTGGCGGTGCTCTTCGACGGCCTTGTGGGGATCGGACGCCATGTCTGACGTCGCGCCGCTGGAGCCGTGGCTGAACGCGCGTTCGGCTTCTTCGTCGGATTGCTTGCGGGGCATGGTGGCCTCCTGAAAGGTGCCGGGTGGAAACGCCGCAGCTCTGCCCCGGTTGCCTTCGCCGTAAGCTATCCCCGCTTTGGCCCCGAGAGCAGGGCCAACCCTTCCTGGCGCATCCGGCCCTTCACCTTGCTGGCGATCATGGCGAAGATGCCGGGCAGCACGATCTCCACGCGCACCTCGCGGTCTTCCACCGCGATCACCCCGGTGACGGTCTGGCCGATGGCGTCCAGGGAGAAGCGCAGCTGGTCCCCGTCCCAGGCCTGTTTCAGCTCGCCGATGGCCCCCAGCTGGCCGGTCAGTCGCCCGACTCCGCCCTCGATCCGCCGCCGCGCCTCGGCGCGCCCGAGCTCATGCGGGATGGTGACGACCAGGGGCTTGCTCATGCAGGATCGATGGCCAAGGCGGCCCTCCAGGCTCGCTACCGCAGATGGGGCGCAGGCGGCCCCGGCGAAAGGCGCGCGGGCTAGAGGAAGGTCCAGCGGCTGGCCCGCACCCGCAGATTGTTCTGCACGTTGCGCACGCCCTCGATGTCGGCGATGTCCTCGATGCGGCGCTTGTCGGCCTTGTGCCGCACGGTCCCGTTCAGGGTGACTTCCCCGTCCCGGACATCGACGTCCACGTTGCGGGTGTCGAGCCGGCGCTCGTGGTCCAGGCGCTCCATGATCACCGCCCAGAGGACCCGGTCCGACGGCCCATCGCGCCGGGCGCGGCGGCGCTCGGGCCCGTAGTCCCACTGGCCGGGCCGCTCCGCCGGTCCGGGGCCGTAGCCGGGCGAGCGCCCATCGTCGAACAGGGGGTAGCCGGTCCGCGTGCGCGGGTCGTAGCCGTAGAGCGTGGAGTAGTCGGCCTGGCCGTAGTCCTCCAGGTCGCGCTCGCCGTAACGATCGCGGCCGCGGTCGTCGTAGGTTCCGCGGTCGGCATAGGTTTCCCGGTCTGGATAGCGCTCAGGCTCGCGCAGGCGCCAGCGGCGCTCCGCCTCGAGGTCCCGCCAATCTTCGCGCGGCATGGCCGCCTCCTTGAATTGGACATGAAGCTCCGGGCAAAACCTGCGCCTTGCACTTCGGTTCCAGGCGCCGACCATGGCGGCGGCCCGACTCGAGGAAAGCCCGCCCTTGCCCACCCGCGACCCCGACGCCCGCGCCGCCCCGGTCGAAGAGGTCGAGGAAGAGTTCGCGGCCGCGCTGCCGCAGACGCAAGGCTCGCGTTTCTTCCCGATGATCCGCCAGCACATCTGGCATCTGGTGGCCGTTCTGCTGCTGGGGGCGGCCGTCTACATCCTGTGGCGCGAGTTCCACCAGCTGGAGCCGGGCCAGATCGCCGACGCCATCTCCGCCTGGGGCTGGCGCGCCATCGCCGGGGCCATCGGGCTCTCGGCCTGCAGCTTCATCCTGATGGGCATCGTCGAATGGATGGGCCTGCGCTGGTCGGGCGCGAAGATCTCCGTGCCCTCGGCCCTGGCTGGCTCGTTCATCGCCAGCGCCATCGCCCACACCCTTGGGGCCAACCTGATCGTCTCCGGCGCCGTGCGGGCCCGCTACTACGCCAAGCACGGGATCACCCTGCGCCAGGTGGCCGCCACCACCCTGTTCGACGGCTTCTCGTTCACCGTCGGGCTCTCCACCCTCGCTGGCCTGTCGCTCCTGCTCGCCGGCAGCCACGACATCGCCGCCGGCAGCCGCATCGCCAATCCGGTAGCGGACGGGGTGGGCGTCCTGCTGCTCGCCGGCGTGGCCACCTACGTCACGTTATGCGCCACCCTGCGCCGCCCGCTCAGCGGCTTCGGCCACAGCATCCGCCTGCCCTCCTGGCGCGTGGCCCTGGCGCAGATGGGGCTGGGCGCGCTGGACAATGCCGTGGCGGCGTCGATCATCTGGACGCTGCTGCCGCCCAAATCGATCGCGTTCTTCGCCTTCGTTGGCGGCTACGCACCATCTGTGGTGGTGGGCCTGATCAGCCACGTGCCCGGCGGCGTGGGCGTGTTCGAGGGCTCGCTCTCGACCCTGGTGAAAGGCATCCCGCCGGCCGCCCTGGCTGCCGCCTTCCTCGGCTATCGCCTGTTTTTCTTCCTGCTGCCCCTGGCCCTGGCCAGCCTCGCCCTGGCCCTTGACACCCTGCACGAGCGGACGCGCAGCCGGGCCTGAACCGGGACCTGAAAGCCGGCTCAAAAGATTTTCGAAAAAAATTCTACTGCTGGATGCATCCGCCTGCATCCGGGCGCCTCCGCGGTCCGTACCTCCCCTGTCCGCCCATTCCCGTTGGGTCGGACGAACAATCGCGGCGGCGGCCCTGTTCCCCGACAACCGCCACCGTAACGCCCCGGCTCCCGCCTCCCGTCGCGGAGCCGGGGCGACCCATTTCCAGCCCTTCGCAAGACCGCTACGGATGGCGCCCATGAGCCGTCCACTCGCGAGCCCTCCCCTCGCCGTCTTCGCCTATGATTTCGACGGCACCCTCGCGCCCGGCAACATGCAGGAGCACGCCTTCATCCCGGACGAGCTGGGCATGGCGCATGCGGACTTCTGGGCCGAGGCCGGCCGCCTGGCCCAGGCCCAGCGCGGCGACACCATCCTGGCCTACATGCACCTGATGCTCGAGAAGGCCCGCGAGAGGGGCCTGGAGCTCACCCTCGACAGCTGGCGGCGGCGTGGCGCGAGCCTGCGGCTATTTCCTGGGGTCGAGGACTGGTTCGCGCGTCAGAACGGCCGCGCCGCTGCGCTCGGGCTGGACCTGCGCCATTTCATCATCTCGTCCGGCAACCGCGAGCTGATCGAGGGCTCGCCCATCGCCCCCTGGTTCGAACGCGTCTACGCCTCCGCCTTCATGTTCAACGCCGCCGGCGAGGCGATCGGGCCGGCCCTGGCGATCAATTACACGGGAAAGACCCAGTACCTGTTCCGCATCAACAAATGGACGCTGAACGAATGGGACCACGAGGCGATCAACGCGGTCCAGGCCGACCGCGACCGCGCCGTCCCCTTCGACCGCATCGCCTTCTTCGGCGACGGCCTGACCGACATCCCGGTGATGCGGGTGATGACCGACCACGGCGGCCACCCGGTGGCGGTCTACGACCCGGAGACCCCGATCACCGAGGCCGCGGCCGCCCGCCTTCTGCGCGACGGCCGCGCCCGCCTCGCCGCCGGCGGTGACTACCGCGAAGGTTCTGAACTCGACGCCTTGGCGGCCGAGCTCCTGCAGACCATGGCCCGCGGGGTCAGCGCCGAGCTGTTCGCTTAGAGCCGGTCGCCTACCGCTCCTCGTAGAGCCGCCGCAGCACCGTCGAGGACAGTGCGGGCAGGTCCTCCGAGATCAGGCCGGGACCGTGCAGCTCCGCCGCCTCCGCATGGATCCAGGCGCCGGCGCAGGCGGCCTCGAAGCTGTCCATCCCCTGGGCGATCAGTCCGCCGATGAAC
Organism: Caulobacterales bacterium; assembly: GCA_019510435.1. GTDB lineage: Bacteria > Pseudomonadota > Alphaproteobacteria > Caulobacterales > Caulobacteraceae > Phenylobacterium. Next base: position 78,848 of record JAEKKJ010000023.1, read on the forward strand.
CCAGCGAGCACGTCGCCCGAGCCGGCCGTCGCCAGCCAGGGGGAGCCATTGAGGTTGGCCGCGCAGCGCCCGTCCGGGGCGGCGATCACCGTATCGGCGCCCTTCAGCAACACCACCGCCCCCGCTTTCTCCGCCGCCCGCCGCGCCGCGGTGATCCGCTCGGGCGCGGCCTTCAGCACGCCGGCGAACAGGCGCTCGAACTCGCCGGGATGCGGGGTCAGGACATCGTCGCGGTCCAGCACCGAGAACAGCTCCTCCGGGTCGTCGCGGAAGACGGTGATGGCGTCGGCGTCGATCACCAGGGCCGCGCCGGTGCGCGCCAGGGCCAGGACGTTCAAGAGCGTGGTCTCGGTGACGCCGGCGGCCGGGCCGATCACCGCCGCGTCGGCCGCGTCGGCGCCCTGCTCCAGCTCCAGGTCGGTGTCGAAGGGTTTCAGCATCACCGCCTCGAGGTGGGCGGCGTTGGAGGCCAGGGCCTCGGGCGGCGAATAGATCGTCACCAGGCCCGCCCCGATGCGCAGGCCCGCCCGCGCCGCCAGCCGCGCCGCGCCGGTGTTCCAGGCCTCGCCGCTCACCACGATCAGCCGGCCGCGGGCGTGCTTGTGCGAGGCGGCGGTGGGCCAGGGAAAGCGCGGCAGCCACAGCTCCGGCCCGTTCTCCACCAGCTTGGATGGCGTCTCGCCGAGGCCGATGTCGGCCACGATCACCTCGCCACAGAGGGTGCGGCCGGGCTCCAGCACGTGACCGGGCTTGCGGGCGTGGAAGGTCACGGTCAGCCCCGCGCAAACCGCAGGCCCCCTGGGCTCGCCGGTATCGCCGGGCACGCCGCTGGGCACGTCCACCGCCACCACGGTCTCCGGCCGCTTGGCCAGCAGCGTCGCGGCCTGGGCCGCCGCGCCGTCCAAGGGCCGGGCCAGCCCCGCGCCGAACAGGGCGTCGATGGCCAGCTCGCCGCCCAGGGTTCCGTTCAGTGGCCGGGTCTCGCCATCCCAGCGCGCCGCGGCCGCCTGGGCGTCCTGGGTGGCCGGCTCGCCCAGCGCGCGCACCTCAACGGGCCAGCCGCGCGCCCTCAGCAGCCGGGCGGCCACATAGCCGTCGCCGCCGTTGTTGCCGGGACCGCAGAGCACCACGGTGGGCTGCGGCCGGAATCGCCCCAGCACCGCCTCGGCCACCGCCTGGCCGGCGCGCTCCATCAACTCGACGCCGGGCGTCCCCGCGGCGATCGCGGCGCGGTCGGCGGCGCCCATTTCGGCGACGGTGAGGATCGGTCGCGCGGTCACGGAATTCCTGCTGGCGTTGAGGTTGGGGCTGGCTATCCGGCGGACGAGTCGAGGCTTATATAGCGAAGCGCATGACGACGAGTGGCTTCATGACCGGCCGGCCCCGGCGACGGGGAGAGCCCCCCCAGGCGCGGGCGCTCCGCATCGCGCGCGAGCGGGAACAGCTCGACGCCGCGCGCGAGGAAATCCGCCAAGGCAAATGCATGTCGGGTCCCGTCCTCGATGCCTGGCTCGATGAATTTGCCGATCCTGGCGCGGACCAGGGCGAAGTCCCGGCCGCCAAGCGGAAATAGCCCGGACACCGCTTGCAGCGCCACCTGACTCTGTCGGACGCGGCCAGAGCCGATCTGGAAAGCGCGCGGCGATGGCTGCGGCAACCCGGCGCGGGCCCGAGGGCCGCAGCACGCCTGGCGACCATCCGTGACGCGGTGCGCGACCTGCGCCAACATCCCTGCCGTTGGCCGGTCGGCGACCACCCGGGCGTCCGAGAGCGAACGGTGGGCGGCTACCGCATCGCCTATGAGGTCAGGCCTGATACGGGGCGCGATGCGACGGCCGGGGACGTCGACGTGCTGCGGGTGTTCGCGCCACGCCAAGACCGCAGCGATCTCTAGAGCACCTGGGTTGCGGCCTCGGCGCCCTTCTCCACCAGCTTCAGGGTCGCGCCGTCGGTTTCCAGCACGGTGATCGAGGCGTGGTCGGGGCGGAAGGCCAGCACCTGGTCGACGCCGGTCAGCTTCGAGACGACGGCGTTGATCGCCACATAGTGCGAGAACACCGCCGTCCCGCCGCGGCCCAGCAACGAGCGGCAGATGTCGCCGCGCCAGGCGTCGTAGTCCACGTCGCCCTGGATCGCGCCCCAGGTCCCCTGGAACGCCTCGCGCAGCCACGCCGGCCGGTCCCCCGCGCTCAGTCCCGCCGGGGTGGGGATCTCGCCGACGATCGGGTCGATTTCCGGCGCCAGCCCGAGCGCCTGAGCCGTCGGCATCGCCGTCTCGCGGCAGCGGCGCAGGGGCGAACTCACCACCAGGCGGGGGCGCGCCGCGCCCACCTGGCCCAACAGCCAGTCGCGCGCGGCCTCGGCCTGCGCCTGCCCCTGGGCGTCGAGCCCCGGGTCGTCGTCATGGCCGCCCCAGGTGGCCGACGGCCGCCCATGGCGGATCAGATACAGGCGCTCCATGCTCAGGCCGGCGTGAAGACGTTGAGGCCGCCCTCGCCCTGGCTCACCAGGCCCGGTCGGCCCACCTGCTCGCGGGTCTCCAGCTCGGCCAGCACCTGCGGGTCGCTGGGCGTGTTGGCCACGAAGCGGCGGCCGGCGGCGTCGCGGCCGACGATGATCGACATGAACGGCCCCTCGCGCTTGTGGATGACGGTGTAGGTCTCGATGGTGGCCGGACCCGACGGCTGCTCCACGATCTCCGGGTGCGGCAGGGCGTCGATCTCGCGCTGGAGCACCGCCGTGTTCTCCCGCTGGAACGGCGCCTTGGGCGGGGTCGCCGAGTAGACCCCCGTCGACTGCTTGGTCAGGTACCAGCCGTTGCCGGTGATCAGGCCGAAGGCGTCCTTCTTCGCCCGCAGCTTGGCCAGCATCGCCGCCACCGAGTGCATGACGTAGTTGTTGCCCGGCCCGCCCGCGTACGGCAGCCCGCCGGTGACCGTCAGGCCCCGCGGGTCGTCCAGCGACAGGCCCAGTTCCTCGGCCCCCACCTCCACCGCCACGGGGAAGCAGGAGTAGAGGTCGATGTAGTCCATCCGGTCCAGGCCGACGCCCGCCATCTCCAGGGCGCGCTTGCCGGTGAGCCGCATGGCCGGGCTGGAGTGGAAGTTCTGGCGGTCGATGGGATGCCAGAGGTCGGCCGCGTCGCCGCAGCCATGCAGATAGACCCACTGGCTCTCGGGCACGCCCAGCTCGCGCGCCTTGGCCACGCTGGCCACCAGCACGCCGGCCGACTGGTCCACCTCCATGATGGCGTTCAGCAGCTTCGGATACGGAAAGCCGATCATCCGGTTCTTGTCGGTGACGGTGACCAGTTCCTCGGGCGTGCGCGGGGTCTGGAACCAGGCCTCCGGATTGTGCTGCGCAACCTGCGAGAAGCCCGCGAACAGCCGGCCCATACGCTCTGCGTGCGCCTCCAGCGAGCGGCCGTCGCGGGCGCGCACGGCGTTCTCGAACAGCGGATAGATGTTGATCGGCCGGTCCAGGCCGTGGCGCTGCTCGTACTCGGTCGTGCCGCGGCGCGAGTCGCCGATGCGGGCCGGCGGGTCCAGGCTCTCGTCCTCGGCGGCCTTCCAGTCGTCGAACGACAGGCCCTTGCCGGCCCGCTTCATGGCCGAGCCCAGGAACTCGCAGCCGACGGTGAGGCCCAGCTCGGTCTCGCCGCGCGCGATCCGCTCGGCCAGGGTGTTGATCAGGTACTGGGGCGTGTTGCCGCCCATCTCGGAATAGACGCTCCAGCGCGGCGCCGCGCCCAGCATCCCGGCCAGCTGCGCCGGCGGGTTGGTGGAGTGGGGAATGCCGCCGCGCCGCGAGCCCGGCGCGTCGATGGTGAAGCCCACCACCGCCAGGGTGTCGATCGCCGCCAGCCCTGCGGCGCCCAGCCCGGCATCAGCCGCCGCTCGTTCCGCCGCAATCTTCAGCAGCGTGGTCGGCGACGGCGAGGTCGCCGGATCGCCCCGGTATGTGAATTGGCCCGCTCCAATGAGAACCGGGGTGCGATCGTCCATGCTTAGGCCGCCTCCGACACTGTCCGGCCCGCGATCCTAGGGTCGCATCGACCCATCACAAGGCGAATCCGGGCGTGATCGTTTTTTGATCCGATGGCGCCTATGCTTTAGGCGCGACCCCAGTTTCCCAGCCGGCCGCAACGGCAAGCAACCAAAGCCTGCTTGTGGCGCCGGGGGGCGACGTGCTCCGTCGCCCCCGAACCGTTGGGGCGCCCGCGTCGCGTAACAGGCACATGAAAAAGATCGAAGCCGTCATCAAGCCGTTCAAGCTGGACGAGGTGAAGGAGGCCCTGCAGGAGCTGGGCGTCCAGGGCATGACCGTCATCGAGGCCAAGGGCTACGGCCGCCAGAAGGGCCAGACCGAGCTCTACCGCGGGGCCGAGTACGTCGTGGACTTCCTGCCCAAGATCAAGATCGAGGTGGTCATCGCCGACGACCAGCTCGACCGCGTGATCGAGGCCATCACCGGCGCGGCCAAGACCGGCCGCATCGGCGACGGCAAGATCTTCATTTCCGAGGTGATCGACGTCGTGCGCATCCGCACGGGCGAAACCGGCTCGGTCGCCATCTGACTTTCAAGCTTCAAGAAGGGGATATCCGCAAATGGCCTCAGCCAAAGACATCCAGAACCTGATCAAGGAGAAGGACGTCAAATACGTCGACGTGCGCTTCACCGACATGCGCGGGAAGATGCAGCACGTCACCTTCGACATCGACCTGGTGGACGAGGACTTCCTCACCGACGGGACCATGTTCGACGGCTCTTCGATCTCGGGCTGGAAGGCCATCAACGAGAGCGACATGAAGCTGCGGCCCGACCTGGACTCCGCGATCATCGACCCCTTCTACCAGCAGACCACCCTGGCGCTGTTCTGCGACGTGGTGAACCCCGACACGGGCACCCCCTATGAGCGCGACCCGCGCTCGATCGCCAAGGCGGCGCTGGCCTTTGTGCAGTCGGCCGGCGTCGGCGACACGGTCTACTTCGGCCCCGAGGCCGAGTTCTTCGTGTTCGACGACGTGCAGTGGAACACCGCCCCGCACGACACCCGCTATTCCTACGACTCCACCGAGCTGCCGGTCTCGTCCGGCAAGGCGTACCCGGAAGGCAACATGGGCCACCGCCCGGGCCCGAAGGGCGGCTATTTCCCGGTGAACCCGGTGGACTCCGGCCAGGACCTGCGCGGCGAGATGCTGGCGGTGATGGGCGAGCTGGGCATGAAGCCCGAGAAGCACCACCACGAGGTGGCCCCGGCGCAGCACGAACTCGGCCTGAAGTTCGACGAGCTGATCGTGATGGCCGACCGCCTGCAGCTCTATAAGTACGTGATCCACAACGTGGCCCACGCCTACGGCAAGACCGCGACCTTCATGGCCAAGCCGATGTTCGCCGACAACGGCTCGGGCATGCACGTCCACCAGTCGATCTGGAAGGACGGCAAGCCGATGTTCGCCGGCGACAAGTACGCGGGCCTGTCGCAGATGTGCCTCTGGTACATCGGCGGGATCATCAAGCACGCCAAGGCGATCAACGCCTTCTCGAACTCGACCACCAACTCCTACAAGCGCCTCGTGCCCGGTTACGAAGCCCCGGTGAAGCTGGCCTATTCGGCCCGCAACCGCTCGGCCTCCATCCGCATCCCGCACGTGGACTCCCCGAAGGGCAAGCGCATCGAGGCCCGTTTCCCGGACCCCATGGGCAACCCGTATCTGACCTTCACGGCGCTGCTGATGGCCGGCCTCGACGGCATCATCAACCGGATCGATCCGGGCGGCCCGGCCGACAAGAACCTCTACGACCTGCCGCCGCGCGAGCAGAAGAAGATCCCCGAAGTCTGCGGCTCCCTGCGCGAGGCCCTCGACAACCTCGACAGGGACCGCGCCTTCCTGAAGGCTGGCGGGGTCATGAGCGACGACTTCATCGACGCCTACATCGAGCTGAAGATGGAGGAGGTCATGCGCCTCCAGCTCCACCCGCACCCGGTGGAGTTCGACATGTACTTCAAGTGCTAGGCATCTAGCGTTCGACGAACGACGGAAGGGCCGCGGCGTAAATCCGCGGCCCTTTTCCGTGGTGGGGCTCGCCAAAACGTCGCGTAGTCACGCCGAAGCTGCCAGCGGTAGTTGAGCGCGGCGGGCAACCCGCTCTAGATGCAGGGGAAACAACTGCTCCCAAAGGCCCGCTTCCGTTGAAATCCGCTCTGTTCGCCTTCGCCGCCGCCCTGACCGCGACCTCTCCCCTCGCCGCCCAGACCTTCCCCCTGCCGCAGCCGACGCCCATGCCGCCGGCGATTCCCGCGCCGCAGGATGTGGCCTATCCGGCCGGCGCGCTGAAGCTGGAGGTCGACGCCACCGACCTCGACCGGCGCATCTTCCGCGTCCACGAATGGATCCCGATCGTGGCCGGCCAGCCGGTCACCCTGCTCTATCCGGAGTGGGTTCCGGGCGGCCACTCGCCGCGCAATCCGCTGAGCCTGATGGGCGGGCTGGTGGTCAAGGCGGGCGGCCAGGCCCTGCCCTGGACCCGCGATCCCGTACACGTCCACGCCTTCCACGTCGCCCCGCCCGCCGGCGCGACCCTGCTGGAGGTGGAGTTCCAGTACCTGTCGCCCACGGAGCGCGACCAGGGCCGGATCCAGATGACGCCCGAGCTGATCAGCGCCGAGTGGATCGACCTGGCGCTCTATCCGGCCGGCTACTTCGGCCGCCGCATCCAGGTGGAGCCGACCCTCCGCCTGCCCGCCGGCTGGGGCTATGGCACGGCCCTGGAGACCGCCAGCGCCGCCGATGGCCTGGTGAAGTTCAAGCCCGTCGACTTCGACGTCCTGATGGATTCGCCCCTGCTCGCGGGCAAGTATTTCAAGGTCTTCGACCTCGACACCAGCGGCAAGTCTCCGGTGCGCCTGGACGTGGCCGCCGACCGGCCCGAGCTGCTGGCCGCCGCGCCCGACCAGATCGAAAAGCACCGCGAGCTGGTCCGCCAGGCCGACGCCCTCTACGGCGCGCGCCACTTCAACCACTACGACTTCCTGTTCTCCCTGTCCGACCAGCTGGGCGGCATCGGCCTGGAGCACCACCGCTCCAGCGAGGACGGCACGGTTCCCGACTACTTCACCGACTGGGGCAAGAACGCCCCGGCGCGGAACCTGCTGGCGCACGAGTACAGCCACTCCTGGGACGGCAAGTACCGCCGGCCGGCCGACCTCTGGACGCCGAACCTCAACACGCCCATGCGCGACAGCCTGCTCTGGGTCTACGAGGGCCAGGACCAGTACTGGGGCTATGTGCTGGGCGCCCGCTCGGGCCTCAACACCCGGCAGCAGACCCTCGACGCCCTGGCGATGACGGCGGCCACCTACTCGACCGGGCGCCCCGGGCGGCAATGGCGTTCGGTGGAGGACACCACGAACGATCCGATCATCAACGGCCGCCGGCCGATCCCCTGGACCAGCTGGCAGCGCAGCGAAGACTACTATTCCGAAGGCCAGCTGGTCTGGCTCGACGCCGACACCCTGATCCGCGAGAAGACCGGCGGGAAGAAGTCGCTCGACGATTTCGCCCGCGCCTTCTTCGGCATCGAGGACGGCAACTGGGGCGAACGGCCCTACACCTTCGACGACGTGGTCAAGGGGCTGAACGACGTGGTGCCCTACGACTGGGCCCAGTTCCTCAACGCCCACATCAACGAGGTGGCCCCGTCCTTCCCCCTGGATGGCCTGACCCGCGGCGGCTACCGCCTGGTCTACACCGAGACGCCCACCGAGTTCTGGAAGGACAATGAGGGCAACCGCAAGATGGTGGACCTCACCTACTCCCTGGGCCTGACCCTGAACCGGGAGGGCATGATCATCGGGGTGCTCTGGGACAGTCCGGCGTTCAAGGCCGGCCTCACCGTGGGGGGCAAGGTGATCGCCGCCAACGGCCTGGCCTACGAGGCCGAAAAGCTGAAGGACGCCATCACCGCGGCCAAGGGCGGCAAGCAGCCGGTCAGCCTGATCGTCAAGGACGGCGACCACTTCAAGGTCGTGGACGTCGACTACCACGGCGGCCTGCGCTATCCGCGCCTGGAGCGCATCGACGGCAAGCCCGACCTGCTCAGCAAGATCTACGAGCCCCGCAGGTAGCGGGGCTCGCGCCGCCTACCGCGTGCGCACCGCTACAGCTTCTGGGCGATCCACCAGTAGACCGCGAACGCCAGGCTCGCCGGCGCCAGATAGGCCGCGGCGAATTCCCAGACGCTGGGCGCCGGCATCACCGTGACGATGGCCGATCCGGCGCCCACCACCGCAAGGATGGCCGCCGAGGTGCCCAGGATGTTGACGAGCTCAGAGGGGATCTTCCCGCCGGAGCGCCCGCGAAGAGTGGAATGCAACATAACCCTCGTCTCCCTAAGCGCGCCGCGTTTGCTTGTCCCCGTGCGGTCTGCGCCTCCTGACAAGCTCGCTCCGGATCGGCGTTCTGGCAAGCGCCGAAGCGTCGCGGGCGAGCCCTGCGTCTCTTAGTCGTAATAATAGGGCGCCCGCCGCGCCCAGGCGGACAAGGGCAGCAGGCCAGGGCGATGCGCCAGCCGGGCCGCCATGCGATCACTTGAGGCGCGCCTCCATCCAGGCGCCGGCGTCCCGGATCGCCCGCCGTGCAGCCTGCAGGGCTGCGCCCCAGGCCTGGAAGACGTGGATCATCTCGGGCCAGACCTCCAGGCGCACCTCGACCCGGGCGTGGGCAAGCACGTCGGCCAGGGTCACGCTGTCGCTGAGCAGGGCCTCCTCCGACCCGGTCTGGATCAGCACGGGCGCAACGCCCTCGAAGTCGCCGAACACCGGCGAGGCCAGGGGATCGCGGCGGTCCAGGCCGCCGATATAGGCCAGGGCGTTCTCGTCCAGTCCCGCCTTGCTGATCATCGGATCCGTCTCGGCCTTGGTGCGGTAGCTGGCCCCAGACTGGGTGAGATCCGCCCAGGGGCTGATCACGAAGAAGCCCGCCGGCTGCGGCAGGTCCGCGCCCTTCAGCGCCAGGGCCAGGGCCATGGCCAGGCCCCCGCCCGCCGAGTCCCCCGCCACCACCAGGCTCGACGGCTCCGTCCCCTGGGCCAGCAGCGCGCGGTAGACCGCCACCGCATCCTCCACCGCCGCCGGGAACCGGTGCTCCGGGCCCAGCCGGTAGTCGGGAGCGAAGGCCACGGTCCGCGCCGCCTCGGCCAGGCGCGCCACCAGCGGCCGGTGGCTGCGCGGGCTTCCCGCGGTATAGGCGCCGCCGTGCAGGTAGAGCAGCGCCCGACCCGCGACCGCGCCCTGCGGAACCACCCGTTCGCACCTCACACCGCTGAGGGTCAGCGGTTCGTGGAAGCAACCCACCGGCAGGGCGCCCATCTCGCCCAGGGCGTCCATGGCGGCGCGGCGCTCGGCGGGCGTCGGGTGAGGCGCGCCGGGCTCCGGCTGGCGCGCCGCCAGCAACGCCCGCACGCCCGCAATCTCGGGATCCTTCCAGCTGGTCATGCGCCCCTCCCCGGCCGCTGACTCGCGTCGCAGCACCTTAGCGGAACTGTCGTCGGATCGTCTCGCGGCGCGCCTAAGGCTCCGCTTTCGACGCGACTCCCGGCGTCGAGAGGGGAAAAATCATGATCTATGACACCTCGGGCGCGCGCCGCGCGCACCTGTGGGCGACGGCGGCTGCCGCGGCCCTGACCTTCGCAAGCTTCGCCCCCGCCCAAGCCGCAGACGCCGCTGCCGCCGCTGCCGCCGCGGTCGCTGCGGACGGTGACGCCGGCGCCACCGGCGTCTCCGAACTGGTGGTCACCGCCCTGCCCGCGACCCGCTCGGCCGTGGCGATCGAGACCGCCGAGATCCAGAAGGTGCTGCCGGGCGTCAGCCCGCTGAAGGCGATCCAGACCCTGCCGGGCGTGCTCTATGTGACCGCCGACCCGTGGGGCAACAACGAGCAGAACGAGAGCCTGTTCGTCCACGGCTTCTCCACCCAGCAGCTGGGCTACACCATGGACGGCGTGCCGCTGGGCGACCAGCAGTACGGCAACTACAACGGCCTATCGGTCTCCCGTGCGGTGACCAGCGAGAACGTCGGGCGCGTGACCCTGTCCTCCGGCGCCGGCTCCCTGGGCGTGGCGTCCACCAGCAACCTGGGCGGCGCGATCGAGACCTTCTCCCGCGACCCGGCGCACGCGTTCGGCGGCACGATCCGCCAGACCGTGGGCGCCTACGACGCCTTCCGCACCTTCCTGCGCGTGGATTCCGGCGACCTGGCCCAGGGCCGGTTCTACGTCTCCTACCTGCACCACGACGCCCGCGCCTGGGACTTCGACGGCCACCAGCGCGACGACCAGGCCAACATCAAGTATGTGCGCGAGGACGAGCGCGGCAAGCTGACCGCCTTCCTCGACTGGCAGAACAAGGTCGAGCCCAACGAGGACGCCACCGGCTTCGGCAACCAGCAGACCGCCGCGGCCCAGGGCTTCACGCCCTACACCCGGCCCTTCTACTACCCCAATATCGACGCCTGCATCGGCAGTCTCACCGGCGGTCCTGGCACCCCGCCGCCGGCCCAGGGCAACAACTTCTCCAACTGCTTCAGCGCCGCCCAGCGGACGGACCTGCTGGGCTACGTGAAGTACGACTGGAAGATCCTGGACGGCCTGACCTGGTCGAACCAGGCCTACTACCACTACGGCTATGGTCGCGGGATCGTGGCCGGGCCGATCAACCAGGCGGGCCTGCCGGGCCTGTTCGCGGCCTACTTCCCGCAGCTGGTGGTGGGCGCCACGACCAGCCCCGCGACCCTGACCAACATCTCGAACCTGTTCGGCGGCACGGGGTATGAGGTCCGCACCACCGAGTACCGGATCAACCGCGGCGGCCTGATCTCGACCCTCAGCTGGCAGCTGGGCGACCACCAGATTGAGGCCGGCGGTTGGCTGGAGCACAACGAGCCCGCCCAGCACCGGGTCTGGTACCCGTTCAGCGCGGCGAACAACGACCTCAGCCCCTACCACACGCCGAAGGGCCAGTCGGTCTTCACCCAGTACTACGCCCAGTTCTACGTCACCGACATCCAGCTCCACATCCAGGACCAATGGCGCATCCTGCCGACCCTGCTGCTGCAGGCCGGGGTCAAGTCCAGCCTGCAGGACGCCAACGGCAAGTTCCTGATCAACCAGAAGAACCTGCCCACCGCCGCCGTGCCCACGGTCTTCCCGTCGGGCCGCATCAAGTCGAACGAATGGTTCCTGCCGCAGTTCGGCGCCCTGTGGGACGCCACGGCCCACGAGCAGGTGTTCGTCAACGCCCAGAAGAACCTGCGCCAGTTCATCCCCTACGGCGCCGGCAGCAACTTCTACGGCTTCTCGCCCTGGAGCCTCGGCACCCAGGCCGCCTTCGACCTCTTCAAGCAGACGGTGGACCCGGAATACTCCTGGACCTTCGAGGCCGGCGTGCGCGCCCACCGCGACCTGGACCTGGGCCCGATCACCGGGATCGACGGCCAGGCCAGCGCCTACTACGTGAAGTTCCACAACCGGCTGCTGAACATCGCGCCGTACAACTTCATCAACCCCGGCCCGGCGATCCTGGCCAACGTCGGCGGCGTCACCACCAAGGGCGTCGACCTGGCGGCCACCGTCCGCTTTGGCGAGCACGTGCGGCTCTACAACGCCATCTCCTACAACCACTCCACCTATGACAGCGACTACCAGAGCGGCACGACGGTCGTGAACGGGGTCAGCCAGCCGGTGACGGTTCCGATCAGCGGCAAGTACGTGCCCCTGACGCCGAAGTGGCTGAACAAGACCATCCTCAGCGGCAGCTGGGGCGGCTGGGAGGCCCAGATCAGCGGCGACTACGTGGGCCGCCGCTACGTGACCTACCTGAACGACCTCTCGGTGAAGTCGACCTTCCTGGTGGGCCTGGAGGCGGGCTACAGCTTCGACATCTCCGGCGCCCACTGGGTCAAGGGTGGGCGGGTCAGCGCCAACGTCACCAACCTCTTCGACCGCAAGGGCGTCTCCACTGCGGTGGTCACCGGCAACTCGGGCGGCTACCAGGCCTTCCCGCTGGCGCCGCGCATGGGCTTCGTGACGCTGCAGCTGGACTATTGAGCTTGCCGGCCGCGCGGAGCCATCGCGCCGCGCGGCCGCATTGCCTGGGGGCGCCGAGGGATCCATACGGGTCGGAGAATCGCGTCAAATTCCAGGTCCCATGCCCAAGTCCTCCGCCAGCCCCCTGCCCGACCTGTTCGACGACGCGCTGAATCCCGCGCCCGCCGCGCCCCTGGCCGAGAGCCATGAGCCGCGGCCCGATCCGGCGGTGGTGACGGGCAAGTCGTCGACCGCCAGCAGCTATTCGGCGAAGGACATCGAGGTCCTGGAGGGGCTGGAGCCGGTCCGCAAGCGGCCGGGCATGTACATCGGCGGCACCGACGAGCGGGCGCTGCACCACCTGTTCGCCGAGGTGCTGGACAACGCCATGGACGAGGCCGTGGCCGGGCACGCCAAGGTGATCACGGTCAGCCTCGACGCCGAGGGCATGCTCACCGTCATCGACGACGGCCGCGGCATCCCGGTCGACCCCCACCCCAAGCATCCCGGCAAGTCGGCGCTAGAGGTCATCATGACCGTGCTGCACTCGGGCGGTAAGTTCTCCGGCAAGGCCTACGAGACCTCCGGCGGCCTGCACGGCGTCGGCGTCTCGGTGGTGAACGCCCTCTCCGAGCGGGTCGAGGTCACCGCCTGGAAGGACGGCTTCGAGTGGCGCCAGGCCTTCACCCGCGGCAAGCCGGTGGGTCCGATCGAGAAGCTGGGGGCGACCCGCAAGAAGGGCACCCAGATCAGCTTCACGCCCGATCCGGTGATCTTCGGCGAGGGCGTCGCCTTCCGCCCGGCGCGGCTCTACCGCATGGCCCGCTCCAAGGCCTATCTGTTCGGCGGCGTCGAGATCCGCTGGAAATGCGATCCTTCGCGCATCCACGACCAGACGCCCGCCGAGGCGGTGTTCCGCTTCCCGAATGGCCTGGCGGACTTCCTGGCCGAGCGCACCAAGGGCCTGGAGACGGTGACGCCCGAGCCCTTCGCCGGCCGCTATGAGCGCCCCGGCGAGACCGGCAAGGTCGAATGGGCCGTGACCTGGACCCCGGCCGGCTTCGGCGAGGCGGACGGCTTCATGCAGTCCTACTGCAACACCGTGCCGACCCCCGAGGGCGGCACGCACGAGGCGGGGCTGCGCGCCGTGCTCACCCGCGGCCTCAAGCAGTATGCCGAGCTCACCGGCGAGAAGCGCGGCGGCCTGCTCACCGCCGACGACGTCATCGCCCAGGCCGGCGCCCTGGTCAGCGTCTTCATCCGCGACCCCGAATTCCAGGGCCAGACCAAGGAGAAGCTCTCCTCCACCGAGGCCCAGCGCCTGGTGGAGAAGGCGCTCGCCGACCCGTTCGACCACTGGCTCACGGCCCAGCCCAAGGCGGCCACCGCCCTCCTGCAGTTCGTGGTCGAGCGCGCCGAGGAGCGGCTGAAGCGCCGCAAGGAGAAGGAGGTCGCTAGAGCCTCCGCCACCCGCAAGCTGCGCCTGCCGGGCAAGCTGGCCGACTGCTCCGGCCAGGCCACCGACGGCACCGAGCTGTTCCTGGTCGAGGGCGACTCGGCCGGCGGCTCCGCCAAGCAGGCCCGCGACCGGCGCACCCAGGCGATCCTGCCCCTGCGCGGCAAGATCCTGAACGTCGCCTCCGCCTCCACCGACAAGTTCGGCGGCAACAAGGAGCTCTCCGACCTGTTGCTGGCCCTGGGCGCCCAGGCCGGGTCGAAGTTCAAGGACGAGGACCTGCGCTACGAGCGCATCATCATCATGACCGACGCCGACGTGGACGGCGCCCACATCGCCAGCCTGCTGATCACCTTCTTCTACCGGACCATGCCGCAGATGATCCGCTCGGGCCGCCTCTACCTCGCCCTGCCGCCCCTCTACCGGATCAGCCACGGCGGCAAGGCCGTCTACGCCCGCGACGACGCCCACCGCGACGAGCTGCTGGCCCGCGACTTCAAGAACAAGAAGCCGGAGATCAGCCGCTTCAAGGGCCTGGGCGAGATGATGCCGGCCCAGCTGAAGGAAACCACCATGGACCCCAAGACGCGGACCCTGGCCCGCGTCACCCTGCCCCGGGCCGAGGAGACGGTGGAGAGCCTGGTGGAGGCCCTGATGGGCCGCAAGCCGGAGCTGCGCTTCCGCTTCATCCAGGAGAACGCCGAGTTCGCCGCCGCCGACCTCGACGTCTAGCGACCCGCCAGGAACAGCCCGCCCGGGCCCGGCGTTTTCCGCTCTCCGAAGAGGAGCCCGGGCATGTCCAAGAAGCGGAAAGACCTGTTCCCGAAGAAGATCGCCGGCGTGAAGGTGCCGAAGTCGGTGCGGCGCGGCCGGTTCGGCGAATTCCTCGCCTCACCCACCGGCCAGGCGATGATCGCCCAGGCGGTGGTCGGCGCAGGCGCGGTGGCCGCCGGCCTCAAGGCCAAGGACAGCCCGAAGGTCCGCAAGCTGGCCCATGACGCCAAGCACAAGGTGGCCGACAGCGCGGGCGATGCGGCCGACAACGCCGGCGAGGCGACCTCCAGCCTGGCCTTCGCCCTGGGCGAGGCCGCCCGCTCCTTCGCCGACGCCATCCGCCGTAGCGACCGCCACGATAGCGCGGTCCCCGGCGCCGCCGAGGCGGACGGCGACTGGAGCGGCCACTACGGCGCGCAGGGCCGTGTGGAGACCCCTGCGAAAAAACAGTCCCCGGCCCAGCCAGCGGCGCCGCGCTGACGCTCGTTGGGCCAGCCTCGAACAGGGCGGCCACCTGGACATCCCGTGAGGCCCGCTATGAGCCGCGGCCGCGACGGACCCTGACCGGCCGCGTCGCCGCCGCCGTCACCCGAGGCGCCCTGCGCTTCGCCGGCTGGCGCGCCCGCCGCGCCGCCGACGCCGCCGCTCGGCATCCCGGCGACCCGATGGCCTTCCACAGCTTCATCCAGATCAATCTGATCCGGCGGCCCTAGGGGGCCTTGCCGCGCGGCGGGCGGGGGTGATGGCCTCGGCGGGTCAGCGCATCGATCACGAACCGAGGCCGGCGCCACCGATCCGGCGGCCCCGCAGCCGCCAGCCGGCCAGGAACAGCCCGGCCAGCATCATCGCCCAGGTCCCGGGTTCCGGCACCGCCGGATTGTAGCCGATCGACTGCAGCATCAGGTCCTCGACCATCCCGCGGTGAAGCTTCACGCTGGGCAGGTTCGGACAGTTGAAGGCGTTCTGGATCGCGCCGAACGCGCCGCCGTAAAGGCCCGGATGGTCGGGGCATTCGGTGCTGAGCGCGAGATCGCCCGCGTCGCCATAGCCGGGATAGTTGTTGAAGTCCGCGAGATCGGTCTGGCCGCCGTCCAGCGAGAAATACCCGGGCGCAAAGGGGTCCTGCGACAGGGTCGGCACGCCGGGCGCGGCGTAGCGGAACCGGTCCAGGACGCCGAAGGCATGCAGGTAGAACGCGTCGAGCGCCGGGTCTCCCGTCGTGCCGCCGTTGCTCAGTGCATAGATGTTGTTGAGATTGGACCCGGCCCCGCCGATGCCCAGCACCTCATCGACCTCATGCCCGATGACGTTGCGCGCGGCGTAGAGCACGTTGGTCCCGTCGTAGGCCGGGGGATTGGGATCGAAGCTCAACATCGGCAGCTTAAGATCGATGACGCCGTCGATCCCGCCGAGCACATTCGGGCCCCCGCCCTGGAAGTCGCCGTTCAGGTCATAGGCGCCGGGGGCGGCAATTCCGAGCGCCCCCAGGTTCGCGGAGGTCACCAGCAGGACCGAGGACGGGTCGGCGGCGTTGCCGTATCCCAGGTACTGCAACGCTTCGGCCTGGGCGTGATTTTCCGGATGGGCGGCGGAATTGAAAGCGGAAAGGTAGTTATAGTCGCCGGCGTAGAGCGCGTAATAGGTCCCCCGGCTTCCACCGATGCCGATCTGCGAAATCAGGTTGCCGGTGAAGAGGATTGAGACCTCGCCTGGGTTGGAATAGAGCCGGCCGATATTGGCGGTGGTCTCCTGGATGACCGACTCGATCAGCGCAGCGTTCGACGCGCTCTGGAGATCCGCCGAGAAATAGTCGTGGATCACCAGGG
>JAEKKJ010000024.1 GCA_019510435.1 Caulobacterales bacterium
GACTAAACTGTCCGCCTACGCGCCCTTTACGCCCAGTAATTCCGAGCAACGCTAGCCCCCTTCGTATTACCGCGGCTGCTGGCACGAAGTTAGCCGGGGCTTCTTCTCCGGGTACCGTCATTATCTTCCCCGGTGAAAGAATTTTACAATCCTAAGACCTTCATCATTCACGCGGCATGGCTGCGTCAGGCTTTCGCCCATTGCGCAAGATTCCCTACTGCTGCCTCCCGTAGGAGTCTGGGCCGTGTCTCAGTCCCAGTGTGGCTGATCATCCTCTCAGACCAGCTATGGATCGTAGCCTTGGTGGGCCTTTACCCCACCAACTAGCTAATCCAACGCGGGCCGCTCCAATGGCGATAAATCTTTCCCCCGAAGGGCACATTCGGTATTAGCACAAGTTTCCCTGTGTTGTTCCGAACCAAAGGGCACGTTCCCACGCGTTACTCACCCGTCCGCCACTCCCCCGAAGGGGCGTTCGACTTGCATGTATTAGGCCTGCCGCCAGCGTTCGCTCTGAGCCAGGATCAAACTCTCAGGTTGAGTTGACGTTCTGACTTTCTGCGTCACCGGTTCAGGGTAGAACCGGCTGGCTATAGTCTGCGTAGTTCTTGACGAGTTCCCACAAATCGTGGCCGACCCGAGGGCCGACCATATTCATGGTGTCTTCAAGAGACCGCAGTCACAGTCAGCGTCGAGATAGTGTGGTTAGCACTATCGCCAGGACGCCGCCGCCTGCGTTTCTCTTTCCAAATCAACGATGTCAAAGACCCAGACCGGCTTTCGCCCGCCCCACTGTTTAGCGCCGGTGGGCGGCGGAGGCGGCTATCTAGTGACCGGCCTCTTTCGTGTCAATCGGCCTTTTCGGCTTTTGCGACAATTCCGAGAAACCCCGGATTTGGCCGCAAAAATCACCGCGGGCTGCCGAGGGGCTTCCCTCATACGTCCGTAGCGATTCGATTGAGGCTCGGGAAAATACTCATTCCGGACCGAAGATCAAGCGCTTTTTCGACGCTTGCCCGTCGTTCTCGTGGTGAGCCCCGCCCCGAGCGGGAGGCGGCTATCTAGTGGCCGTCCCCCTGGGTGTCAACCGATCCTTTTTCGAGGATCCCGGCCGATCCCCGGAAGCTCCGGTTCTTCGGGCCGGGCCCCGCGTCCGATGGCCGGGGGAAGAAACCCCTTCGACCCTCATGGCGAGGCTGCCAACAACTCGGAACGGCTTAACTTCGTATGGATTTTCAAGAACTTGCGTTCTTTCCGATCCGTTCGTCGCCGCCCCGTTCCGAGCGGAGGCGGCTATCTAGTTGGCCCCCGACGGCCCGTCAACAGCCCGTCACGGATTTTCTCAAAAACCGTCGTGCGGCGGAGTTCGCGCCTCACGCGCGCGTGCTTGCGCGCCTGCCGCGCGCCCTGCACTACTCTCGCCGGGAGGCGCCGATGTTGTCGCAAAAG
Organism: Caulobacterales bacterium; assembly: GCA_019510435.1. Classification (GTDB taxonomy): domain Bacteria; phylum Pseudomonadota; class Alphaproteobacteria; order Caulobacterales; family Caulobacteraceae; genus Phenylobacterium. The sequence continues at coordinate 1,450 of JAEKKJ010000024.1, forward strand.
GCCAAGTATGGCCTCCGAGCCCTTGTGGAACTGGCCCGCGCCGACGGCGCCCAGCTCAGCGCCGGCGAACTGGCCCTGCGCGCCGGCGCGCCGCGGAAGTTCCTGGAAGCGATTCTTCTGGAGCTGGCGCGCAACCAGGTGGTGGTGAGTCGCCGTGGCAAGTTCGGCGGCTACGTGCTGGCTCGCCCCTCGCCGGAGATCACCTTCGCCGAGGTGATCCGCATCGTCGACGGCCCTCTCGCCCTGGCGCCCTGCGTCTCGCCGCGCCTCGGGTTTAGGAAGTGCGCCGATTGCGCGGACCTGGCCACCTGCACGCTGCGCGAAGCCCTGCTCCGCGCCCGCGACGCCACCGCCGATGTCCTGGAGCGCTACAGCCTGGCCGACGCCGCCGCCTCCGGCCTGCCTGAGTCGCTGCGGACGGCGATGTAGCCGGGGCGCCCCGCCACTACAGGCTAGAACGAATCCGGGCGAGGGAGGGTAGCGTGCCCTTCCTCGCCCGTTTTCGCCGACGCACCGCCGGCTTTCAGCCCTCCGCTCGGAGGGGGGTCCCGTCTCTCAACGCGTCAGGAGGCCGCGATATAGGCCTTCAGCCCGTCGGCTTCGGCCTCGACCTCCGAGATCTTCCACTTCACCAGGTCGCCGATCGACACGATGCCCACCAGCCGCTCCTTGGCGCAGACCGGCAGGTGGCGGATGCGCCGGTCGGTCATGCGGCTGAGCAGCGAATCGACCGTCTCGCCCGGCTCGGCGAACAGCACATTGGCGGTCATGAAGTCCGAGATCGGCCGGGTCAGGGCCTCAGGGCCCTGCGTGGCGACCGCGCGGACGATATCGCGTTCGGAAACGATGCCGACCACCCGTTCGGCGTCCAGGACCACCAGGGCGCCAATGCCCCGCGTGTGGAGCATGTCGGCAACGACTCCGACGGTCTCCTGGGGCTTAGCGGTGAACACCGTGTCGCCCTTGGTCCTGAGAATCTGCGAGACCAGCATTCTGGGCCTCCCGTTCTCTTGTTGGGACAACACGTTGGCTCAATTTCAGGGCGGACACAATGCACGCGCGCGTCACGCACGCGTGACCGGGCTACACCGGACATCCTCAGCGGCGTCGCGCGGCCCAACCGAAGGGTGCGATCAGCAGGGCGCCGACGGCAAAGCCCATCAGGTGCGCTTCCCAGCCCACCGGCGCGCCGCCCGATCCGGGAATGAGGCTGCCGGGCGCCAGCGCCAGCAAGGCGTTCACCGCGACCCACGCCAGCGCCATGCTCACCACGGGACGCGACGTCAACGAGCCGAGGCGCTCGCCATCTCCACCCATCAGCCGGGACGCGGCTCCCATCAGGCCTGAGGCGGCGCCGGACGCGCCGAGCAACACTGCCGGTTCAGCGGGACTGAAGGCGAGGTGCACAGCGGCAAACCCCAGGCAGGCCAGGGCGCCGCAGGAGAAGTAGAAGGCGAAGAAGCCGATCACGCCCCACAGGCGCGGGCCGAAGTAGCGGGCCACCGGCGCCCCGAAGGCCAGGATGAAGGCCGCGTTCATCAGCGCGTGCGCCCAGTTGCCGTGGGCGAACAGCGAGGTCACCAGGCCACGATAGCGACCGTGCAGCAGGTCCTGCGGCGAAAACGCCAGCCAGGCCGCCGCCTCGTCCAGCGGGAAGCGGCTCTGGATCGCATAGGCCGCCAGGATCCCCAGCGACAGCGCCGCCACCGGCCAGGGCGCGTTGACGATCGGCTCGGGCTTCGGCCGCCAGCCGGGGTCGCCCGGGCTCGGCGGTCGCGACCCGCCCGGCGCGGGGGCTTCGAAATAGGCGGCGTCCATGGACCGCGTATGTAAGCGGTGTCTCGGCGTTGCGCGAGCACCGCCTTTATGTCGCCTTGCCCGCGTCGTCCGGAGCGAGGATGTTGCGCGCCGCACTCCAGGGACCAGGCCGATCACCTTGAACAACCGCTTCTTCGGCGCAGGCGCCGCCGCCCTCGCCGCGCTTCTCCTGTCGTCGACCGCCCTCGCCGATCCCGCGCCGAAAGTCGCGCCGGGCGAATGGGCCCAGGCCCGGTCCGACGTGAAGGCCGATCCGGACGTCCGCTTCGGCGCCCTGCCCAACGGCATGCGCTATGCCATCCGCCGCCAGACCACTCCGCCCGGCCAGGCCGCCTTCCGCCTCTGGTTCGGCGCGGGCTCCCTGATGGAGACCGACGAGCAGCAGGGCCTGGCCCACTTCCTCGAGCACATGGCTTTCAATGGCTCCAAGGAGGTCAAGGAAGGCGAGATGGTGAAGATCCTCGAGCGCCTGGGCCTGGCGTTCGGCGCCGACACCAACGCCTCCACCGAATTCTCCCAGACCACCTACAAGCTGGACCTGCCGCGCACCGACGCCGAGACCCTCGACACCTCTTTGAAGCTGCTGCGCGAGACCGCCTTCGACCTGAACATCGCCCCTGACGCCGTCGACCGCGAGCGCGGGGTGGTGCTGTCGGAGGAACGCGCCCGGGCCACGCCCGGCTATCGCACCCTGGTCGAGCGGATGGATTTCCTGCTGAAGGGCCAGCGGCTGCCCACGCGCCTGCCGATCGGCAAGGTGGAGGTGCTGAAGACGGCGCCCGCCAGCCGCATCGCCGACTTCTACGACCACTGGTACCGGCCGGAGCGGGCGGTGTTCGTGGCGGTGGGCGACTTCGACGTCGACACCATGGAGGCCAAGATCCGTGCGGCCTTCGGCGGCTGGAAGGCCAGGGCCCCTGCCCTGCCCGAGCCGGACCAGGGCCCGGTGGCCCAGCGCAAGCCCGAGGCCCATCTGGTGGTCGATCCCGGCGTCAGCCAGTCGCTGCAGATCGCCTGGGTGAGCCCCTCCGACCAGTCGCCCGACACCGCCGCCAAGCGCCGCCGGGACCTGGTGGAAAGCCTCGGCCTGTCGGTGCTGAACCGCCGCTACTCGGCGATCTCGCGCGGCGCCAATCCGCCCTTCCTGGGGGCCGGCGCCTACAAGGGCGAGCAGGACGACGCGGCCCGGGTCGCCACCATCGGGGTCAATGCCGATCCCGGCCACTGGCGCGAGGCCCTGGCCGCCGCCGAGCAGGAGGAACGCCGCCTCGTCCAGTATGGCGTGCGCCAGGACGAGCTGGACCGCGAGATCGAGGAGGTCCGTACGGGCCTGACGGCCGAACTGGCGGGCGCGGCGACCCGCCGCCCAGCCGAGCTGGCCGCCGACATCGTGGAGTCCCTGCCCGACAACACCGTGGTCACCTCCCCCACCACGGACCTGGCGCTCTTCGAGCAGGCGGTGAAGGGGCTCAAGGCCGAGACCGTCAATGCGGCGCTGAAGCACGTGTTCGAGGGACAAGGCCCGCTGGTCTTCATGGCGTCCCCGACGCCCGTCGAGGGCGGCGAGACCGCGGTCCTGGCCGCCCTGACCACCTCGCAGCAAGTGGCCGTCGCGCCGCCGGTCCAGACCCGCGCCGTGGCCTGGCCCTACGCCAGCTTCGGCCCCGTCGGGAAGGTCGCCGAGCGCCGCGAGATCGCCGACCTGAAGACCACCTTCGTCCGCTTCGCCAACGGCGTGCGGCTCACCGTGAAGCCGACGAAGTTCGCGGACGACGACGTCGAGGTGCGGGTCAATGTCGGCGAGGGCATGCTGGGCCTGCCCAAGGACCGCCAAAGCCCGTTCTGGGCCTCCAGCGCGGTGATCGAGGGCGGCCTCAAGAAGATCGGCGTGGAGGACATGGAGCGCGTCCTGGCCTCCAAGGTCTACGGCGGCCGCTTCAGCGTCACCGACGACGCCTATGTGCTGTCCGGCGGCACCCGGCCACAGGACCTGCCCGTCCAGATGCAGGTGCTGGCCGCCTACCTCACCGAGCCCGGGTGGCGCGACGCCGCGTTCCAGCGGATCCAGAACGCCGGCAAGACCATCCACGACCAGTACGAGTCCACCGACGGCGGCGTCATGGCCCGGGAGCTGGCCGGCCTGCTGCACTCCGGCGATCGCCGCTGGACCTTTCCGTCCAGCCAGGAGATGGCCAACGCCAAGCTGGCCGATATCGAGGCCGACGTGACGCCGGATCTCTCCCACGGACCGGTGGAGGTGGTGATCGTCGGCGACATCACCGTCGACCAGGCCATCGCGGCGACCGCCTCGACCTTCGGGGCCCTGCCGCCGCGGCCGGATCCCAAGCCCGCGAGCGCGGCCGAGCGGTCGGTCGCCTTCCCCAAGGGCGCGGCGGCTCCGATCGTGCTGACCCACAAGGGCCGGGCCGACCAGGCCATCGGCTATATCGGCTGGCCAACCAGCGACTACTGGGCCGATCCGCAACGGGCGCGGGACACGGCGGTCCTGCGCGAGATCATGAAGCTGCGGCTGATCGAACAGCTGCGCGAGACCGAGGGCGTGACCTATTCCCCCGACGTCGGCAGCCAGCACAGCCTGGTCTGGCAAGGCTGGGGCTATATTGCCGCCAATGTGGAGGTGCCGCCCGAGAAGCTGCAGGGCTTCTTCGACGACACCCTGAAGATCGCCCAGGACCTGCGCACCGGCGACGTCACCGCCGACGAGCTGGCGCGGGCCAAGAAGCCGCGCGTGGACGCTATCGAAAAGGCCCAGCAGACCAACGGCTACTGGGTCGGCGAACTCTCCGGCGCCCAGGCCGATCCGCGCCGGCTGGACGTCATCCGCGAGATCGTGCCCGGGACCGAGCAGGTCACGGCCGCCGACGTCAAGCGCGCCGCCCAGACCTGGCTGAAGCCCGAGACCGCCTTCAAGCTCGTCATCGAGCCCCAGGCCTACGCCGAAGCCCAGGCCCAGCCGAAGCCCGCCGCCGACTGATATCCCTCCCCTTTTTGGGGAGGGACAGATCGCGCAGCGATCAGGGTGGGGAACGGTCGAACGGACTCGGCGCCTGGTCGTAGCCGCCTCACCCTGGCGCCCCGGCGCCGTCCCTCCCCATCAAGGGAGGGAAAGCTCACGCCGCCGCTTGTGTCCCGGGCTCGTAGACCGGGGCGTCCTCCGCCGGCAGGGTCGCGCGGCCGCGGATCACGTCGGAGATCTTCTCGGCGATCATGATCGTGGGGGCGTTGGTGTTGCCGCCCACCAGGGTCGGCATGACCGAGGCGTCCACCACGCGCAGGCCGGAGAGGCCCTGCACCCGGCAGTCGCCGTCGACCACCGCCATCGGATCGCCGACCGCGCCCATGCGGCAGGTGCCCACCGGGTGGTAGATCGTCTCGGCGGACTTGCGGATCCAGGCGTCGATCTCGGCGTCGGACTGCACAGCCTCGCCCGGCGCGAACTCGCAGGTGACGAACGGCTTCAACGCCGCCTGCTTGGCCACTTCGCGCATCATGCGCACGCCCTGCCGCAGGGCGCGGCGGTCCTCCTCGGCGGACAGGTAGTTGGCGAAGATCGCCGGATCGGCCAGCGGGTCGGCTGAGCTCAGCCCCACCCGCCCGCGGCTTTCAGGCCGCAGCTGGCAGACGTGGAAGGTGAAGCCGTCCTTCGCCACCTGCACCTTGCCGTGGTCCTGCATGATGGCCAGCACCACGTGGACCTGCAGGTCCGGCCGGTCCAGGTCGGGCCGCGAGCGCAGGAAGGCGCCCGACTCCAGGAACTGCTGGCGGCCGATACCCTTGCGGAACAGCATGTAGTTCAGCCCGACGCCCAGGGTTTTGATCAGCCCCTTGCGCAGGGAATAGAGCGTGATCGGCTGCGGGCACTCCCAGGACATGCAGACGTCCAGGTGGTCCTGCAGGTTGGCGCCCACGCCCTTCAGCGCATGCACGACCGGAATCCCGAACTTGCCCAGCTCGTCCGGGTCGCCGACGCCCGACAGCTGCAGGATGTGCGGCGACTGCACGGCCCCGGCGCAGAGCAGCACCTCGGCGTTGGCGTGCACCACCCGGCGGCCGCCCTTGGCCTCCTGGATCTCGACGCCGACGGCGCGGCCGCCCTCGATCACGATGCGGGTGGTGCGTGCGCCGGTCAGGGTCGTCAGGTTCGCGCGGCCCAGCGCCGGATGCAGGTAGCCGCGCGCCGCACTCCAGCGCTCGCCATCGTGGATGGTCAGCTGGTAAGGGCCCCAGCCCTCCTGCTGGAAGCCGTTGAAGTCCTGGGTCAGCGGGTAGCCCGCCTGGACGCCCGCCTCGATGGTCGCCTTGTAGATCGGGTGCGGGGACGAGGCCTTGGAGACCTTCAGCGGCCCCTCCCCGCCGTGCCAGGCGTCGCCGCCGCCCTCCAGGCTCTCCGAGCGCTTGAAGTAGGGCAGCACGTCGGCGTAGCCCCAGCCGGTCAGCCCCATCTGCCGCCACTGGTCGTAGTCGCGGGCGTGGCCGCGGATGTAGATCATGCCGTTGATCGAGGACGAGCCGCCCCAGCCCTTGCCGCGCGGCCACCACAGCCGCCGGCCCTCCAGGTTCGGCTCCGGCTCGGTCCAGAAGCCCCAGTTGTAGGTCCCCTTCTGGCCAATCAGCCCGCCGACGCCGGCCGGCATCTTGACCATCAGGGCGTTGTCCTTGGCCCCGGCCTCCAGCAGCAGGACGCTCTTCGTCCCGTCTTCGGTCAGGCGGTTGGCCAGCACGCAGCCGGCCGAACCCGCGCCGATGATGATGTAGTCGAAGCGATCCACGCGTCTCTTCCCTGAACGGTGTTTAGTTGGCCGCGACAGTGGCGCCGCAGCGGCTCGCCCGCAAGAGTGACGCCCGCGTCAACTTTAGCCGCGTCGGGGCCTCAGCCCAGGCCCAGCCAGATTACGCTCACGATGAAGAGGCAGAGGGCGATGGCGCAGAATGTCATCAACACGACGGTGCGCCAGAGCGCCGAGACGGCCGACAGGCCGTAGGCGCCTTTGAGCTGGAAGAACATGTGGGTCGGAACCGCGAAAGGCAGCACGGTCCAGATCAGCGCGGCCACGCCGCCGCCGATCCGCATCGCGGCGCCCGCCGCCAAGGCCAGGAGCGACATGAACGTCAGCGAATAGAGCACGAAGACGCCGTGATCGTAGAGCGTGAAACCGCGCCTCCACAGGAACAGCACCGCCACGAACGGGATCGAGATCGGCACGAGCAGGAACGAGAATTTGTAGAACGTCTGCTGCAGCTTGTAGATCGCCAGGTCCGGGTTTTCGAGCTTGTGCCGAATCTTCCCATCCAGCGACTTGCTGCCGGTGTTGATGTGCAGGTCGCCGCGGCGCGCATCCTGGGCGAGCGACTCCTTCCAGTCGGTCGTCATGTGGCCAGCGGTCTGCAGGTCGCGCAGATCGACGCCCGCCTGATCCACGCCGGCCTGGGCGCGCTTGACCTCCTGCTGCGCCTTCTCCCGCATGCCCGCCGTAATCGCCGAGCCCAGGTTCACCTGCGCATCGGCCAGCTCGGTGCGATGACGCGCCAGCCGCGCCGCGGCCGCGGTCTCCTGCTCCACCAGCGTCGCCTTGGGGTTCGGCAGGTAGCTCAGCATCATGAACATGACGAAGACGGTGAAGAGGAAGACCGCCAGTGGCGAGACGTAGCGCATGCGCTTGCCGAGGCACCATTCTCGGGTCAGCTGGCCTGGGCGAAGCGCGAGCATCGGCAGCGTGCGCCACGTCCGGGAATCGAAGTGCATCACCCCGTGCAGCAGCTCTTCGCCGAGGTGCAGGAGCGTGCGGTGGACGTGGCTGGTATTGCCGCAGTTGTGGCAGAACCGCCCGATCGTCTCGGTCCCACAGTCGGCGCAGACCGTCTGGTGCTCGCCGGCGTGGCCCGTCGGGCTCTCGATCGCCTGGGCGACCAAGCCGCCGGTCGCCACCCCGCCCAAGGCTTCCAGATCCATACGCGCCGCTCCCCAGTCAGCCGTGGCGACTTTGGCCGCGCCGCCATGGAGCGGCAAGCGCGGTCAGCTAAAGACCTCGACCATCTCGCCCTGAAGCGGGTCAGGGCCAAAGCGGTTGTGCCCCATCGTCCCGCGAAGGCACCCCAGGTCCACGAACATCCAGATCGAGAACGGCAGACTGAGCGCTCTTATGGTCGATCCAACGTCAGGCTCGGAGGCCGACACGACTGCCCCTAGCGCCGAGAGGAGCAGGGGCGGCAGATACATCAGCAGCAGCCACCATCCGCTTTTTCCGCGATCGTGCAGCCTTCGCACCAAGAGCGACAGGACCACGACCATGCCGGCCAGCAACGGCACGATGGCCAGCAGGCCGAGCGGCGCGAATAAGGTTCCCAGGCCGGACGCGATGAAGCCGAGGACGACGACGGCCATCCAGGCGAGGATCGTCCCCTGCCAGTAGGGCGCGCGGTTCAAGCGCCCCTGAAACGAAAATGCCCCGCCCAGTTTGTCCATTTGCCACCCCCAGCTTGAGGTTGTGGTGCATGTTCCCTTTTTGTGCCACCCTGTCAAGCCAGAGCCTATCGCCCCTTCCACTGTGGCGCCCGCTTCTGGCTGAAGGCCAGCGGCCCTTCCTTGAAGTCCTCGGACGTGAACAGCGCCGCCACCGCGGGGTATTTGTTCTGCCCGCGGATCGCCGCCTCCAGGCTGGGCTCGTCGAGCCCGCGGTAGACCGCCTCCTTCGACGCGCGGATCGACATGGGCCCCAGCTCGCAGATGGTCTTGGCCAGGGCGCGAGCGGCGTCCATCAGCGCCTCGGGCTTGGTCACCTCATGGACGAAGCCCAGGTCCTTGCCCTCGGCCGCCGAAACCCGCCGCGCGGTGAGGATCATCCCCATGGCCCGCTTCACGCCGATCGCCCGCGGCAGCCGGTGCAGGCCGCCGGCCAGGGCCGCCAGCCCCACCCGCGGCTCCGGAAGGGCGAACACCGCGGCCTCGGACGCGAGGATGATGTCGCAGGCGAGCGCGATCTCGAACCCGCCGCCCATGGCCACGCCGTTCACGGCGGCGATCAGCGGCTTGGTCAGGTCGAAGCGCGAGGTCAGGCCCGCGAAGCCCGATGGCGGGCTCTTCATCACCCCGCCGGTGGCCTGGTGCTTCAGGTCGTTGCCGGCCGAGAAGGCCCGTTCGCCGGCGCCGGTCACGATCCCCACCCACTGCTCCGGGTCGGCGGCGAAGGCGTCCAGCGCCTCATGCATCTCGAAGTGCGCCGGCGAATGCAGCGCGTTCATGACGTCGGGGCGGTTCAGGGTGAAGGTGGTGACCGGCCCGTCCCGTTCCACCTTGATGAATTCATAGGCCATGGCGTCCTCCCGTCTGTTGGCCGGGAGGGTCACGGGGCGCCCCAGCGTCCGTCAAGCCGGCTTTCCCTCCCCTTCATGGGCAGGGTGGCGCGAGCCGGAGGCGATGCGACGGGTGGGGAATAGTCGATCAAGCGCAGAGCCCGGTCGTGGCTTCCCCACCCTGGCCTGGCTGCGCCAAGCCTGTCCCTCCCCATGAAGGGGAGGGAAAATCACCCCACGACCCGCAGCTCGCGCCGGTAACGCTTCCAGTTCTCCACATAGTGTTTCGACCCGCCCAGGATCATCATCGCCTGCTCGGGGCTGACCTCGCGCACCACCTTGCCCGGCGCGCCCATCACCAGGGAGTTGTCCGGGATCTCCTTGCCCTCGGTGATCAGGCAGTTGGCGCCGATCAGGCAGTTCTTCCCGATCCTGGCGCCGTTCAGGACCACCGAGCCGATGCCCACCAGGCTGCCGTCCCCGATGGTGCAGCCGTGCAGCATCACCATGTGGCCTACGGTGACGTCCGCGCCGATGATGAGCGGCGAGCCAGTATCTGTGTGGCAGACGCTGCCGTCCTGGATGTTGGAGCCCTCGCCCACCACGATCGGATCGTTGTCCCCGCGCAGGGTGGCGCCCCACCAGACCGAGGCGTTTTTCTTCAAGACGACTCGCCCGATGACCGAGGCGCTGGGTGCGATCCAGTATTCGTCATCATTCGGTAGCTCAGGTGTCACATTGCCCAAGTTGTAGACAGCCACCGGGGAACCCCTTTGCTTGCGACATTCCGTCCGTTTAACGACTCGGAAAGGACGTTAGGATCATTCTAGTCGGGCGATTCGAGGGGGCGAAAGCCTTCGCGAAAGCCGCCACGGGGGCGTCGCCTCCGTGTTCTCGCGCTGGACGGGGTGGATGGCGCTGAGTCTGTTGTTCCCACGGGCGGTGACGCCCGGACCCGCAGAAGCCGCTGGGCCGCCAGGCCCGGCAAGCCGCCGCCGCAGTGTTTTCATCCGTTTTTCCAAAGGGCGCTCCCAGTCACGGGACGCCCTTTTTTCTTGCCCCCTGAGGAGGCCTTGATGAGCAAACGGGCTCTGAAGCGACAAGTGCGCGAAGGCGCGTTCGACGCCGGTCAATTCCAGGGGGACGATAAAATCCGCCGGTTGCCGATCGACCGCGGCTGGTCGCCATTGGCGCATCACAACGACGATCGCGAACAGGGGCGCGAGCAGGGCTACCTGAAGACGATCAAGGCCAAGTCGCCGGGCCAGCAGGAACTGATCGACGCCGTCGACGCCAAGAACCTGGTCCTGGCCCTGGGTCCGGCCGGCACCGGCAAGACCTACCTCGCCATCGCCAAGGCGGTCGAGGCCCTGGAAAGCGGCCGCGTCGGGCGGATCGTCCTGTCCCGTCCCGCGGTGGAGGCGGGCGAGTCGATCGGTTTCCTGCCCGGCGACGCGGAAGACAAGCTCGCGCCCTACCTGCGCCCGCTCTACGACGCGCTTTCCGACCGGCTCTCGATGAAGCGGGTGCGGGCGCTGATGGCCGAGGGCGCCATCGAGATCGCGCCGGTGGGCTTCATGCGCGGCCGCACGCTCAACAACGCCTTCGTGGTCATCGACGAGGCGCAGAACTGCACCTACGGCCAGCTCAAGATGCTGCTGACCCGCCTGGGCTGGCACTCGACCATGGTGGTGACGGGCGATCCGAACCAGTCGGACCTGCTACCCGAGATCTCCGGCCTGCGGCCGGTGGCCGAGCGGCTGGAGCAGGTGGCGAACATCGCCGTGGTGCGCCTCGCCGACTGCGACATCGTCCGCCACCCGCTGGTGGCGGAAATGCTGGGCGTCCTCTGACAAGGCGGCGGCGAGGGGAAACCGCTCCCCTCGCCGCCAACTCCGGACTTACGCCGCCTCGAGCTCTTCGAAGCTGGCCAGTTGCGCCGCCAGGGCGCGCTGGAAGGCCGGACGCGCCTCGCAGCGGGCCACGTAGGGCCCGAGCACAGGGTCACCGCTGACGATGTCGGTGTAGTTCAGGTTGCGCAGCACGGTGACCATCAAGAGGTCGCCCGCGGTGAAGCGGTCCTCCAGATACTCGCGCCCCTTCAGCCGGCGGGCCAGCGAAGCCAGCTTCATGCGGGTGAAGGCCTCCTGGGCCGGCTTGCGAGCCTTGGCCCAGGCCTCGTCGGTGAAGAAGACGTCGACGTTGAACAGGTTCTGGACGTGCGGCTCGATGGAGTTCAGCGCCGCGAACATCCACTGGACGGTCTTGGCCCGCCCCGCGTCGTCGCGCGGACACAGCGCTTCCGACCGCTCGGCGATGCGCAGCACGATCGCGCCGCTCTCGAAGAGGGTCAGGTCGTCTTCCATCAGCACGGGCACCTGGCCCCAGGGTTGCATCGCGCGGTAGTCGGGCGCGTCGCCGTCGCCCGGAGCCAGCAGCTTCTGGTCATAGGGGATGCCCGCCTCTTCCAGGGCCCAGCGGACCCGCAGGTCTCGGACGAGGCCGCGCGCGAAGGGCGGCACGGACTTGAAGCCGGTGATGGTGATCATTGGGAGTCTCCTTTTGCGAGGGTTTCGACGTAGGCCTGCTCGCAGTCCAAGAGGCGGCTCCAGCCCACGATGTGGTTGTTGCGCCGCTCGACCGTGCGGAACGGGGTCTGGTGGAAGGTCTGGATGGTGGCGCCGTTCTGTTCGGCGAAGGTGATGGTGACGAGGGTCTCCACGCCGGCCGCCGGCCCTGCGTCCCAGATGAAGGTGAAGACGATCCGGCGGTCGCGTTCGATCTCGCGGAAGACGCCCCGCTGCCAGTTCTCGCCAAGCGTCGGCGAGACGATGCAGGCGCGCCAGGCGCCGCCGGGCCGGAAGTCCTGCTCGAAGTGCTTGCACACGTACTGCGTGGGGCCCCACCACCGCACGCGGTGGTTCGGATCCTCCCACATGCGGAACACCAGCGGGACCGGGGCGGCGAAGGCGCGGACGAGGTAGAGCTCGTCGTCCTGGACCACGGCCGGATGGGGCGGAAGGGCCGCGTCAGTTCTTGCGTCCATCGGGGTCTCCTTTGGTCAGTTCCGCGAGGTAGGCGTCCATGCGGTCGAAGCTGCCGTCCCAGAAACGGCGGTAGTGGCTGAGCCAGCCGTCGACCGCCTTCAGGGCCTCCGGCGTCAGGCGGCAGGGCCGTCGCTGGGCGTCGCGGCCCTGGACGATCAGGCCGGCGGACTGCAGCACCTTCAGGTGGCGGGAGACGGCCGGCAGGCTGATCTCGAACGGCTCCGCCAGTTCGCCCACGGTCGCCTCGCCCTGCGCCAGCCGCGCGAGGATCGCCCGGCGGGTCGGGTCGGCCAGGGCCGAGAGCGTGGCGCTCAGGGGATCGAGCTGCTGCGTCGTCATTAGCGCATCCGTTAAATAACGTCTCTGTTAAATAAGAGACGCCATGCCGCTGTCAAGCCGGTTGCGTCGAAGGGTTGTTTCAGGTAGATAGTTCGTCGACCTAACTACTTGAGCCGATGTCCCAGCCCCTCACCACCAGTCCCATCGTCGACCTGGCCGACGCCCTGCGTCCCGCCATCCTGCGGGTGTCGCGGCGGCTGCGGCAGGAGGCGCAGAAGGCGGGCCTCTCGGCGCAGGACGCGCTCCTGCTGGGCCACATCCGCAAGCATCCCGGCGTCGGTGTCAGCGCCCTGGCCGAGCTGGAGCGCACCTCGAAGCCCACCATGAGCGCCCACATCAAGCGCCTGGAGGCGGCCGGCCTGGTGGCCCGCAGCGGCGACGCCGAGGACGGACGCCGCTCGGGCCTGGCGATCACCGTGGCCGGAACGCGCAAGCTGGAGGCGATCCGCCGCCAGCGGAACGACTGGCTGGCCGCACGCCTGGCGCGCCTCACCCCCGCCGAACGGGCTGCGCTGGACGCGGCGGCCGCACCGCTGCTGCGCCTGGCCGACGCATGAGCCCGACCGACGAGACCTTGGAGGCCCTGGCGCCCCCCGAGGCGACACAGGCGGGCGAAGCTGAGGCGCCCGACGCCGCGGCGGCGCAGTTCCGGCGCGGCTGGCTGGTGCCGGCGATCATCGGCTCGGCGCTCCTGATGCAGACGCTGAACGCCACGGTGATCTCCAACGCCCTGCCCGCCATGGCGCACGCCTTCCACGTCGAGCCGCTGCGGCTCAACATCGCCATCACCGTCTATCTCCTGGCGGCGGCGATCTTCCTGCCGCTGTCCGGCTGGCTGGCCGACCGCTTCGGCGCGCGCCGCGTGTTCATGACTTCCATCGTCCTCTACGCCCTAGGCTCGGTGGCCTGCGGCCTGTCGCACGACATCTGGCAACTGATTCTGGCCCGCTTCGCCCAGGGCGCAGCGGGGGCCACCCTGATGCCGGTGGGCCGCCTGGTCCTGCTGCGCACCACGCCCAAGAGCGAGCTGGTGGGCGCCCTCTCGGTGGTCACCATGCCGGCCCTGCTGGGCCCTGTGGTCGGGCCGGTGATCGGCGGCGCCATCGTCACCTTCGCCAACTGGCGCTGGATCTTCTTCATGAACCTGCCGATCGCCGCCCTCGGCCTCGTGCTGGTGTTCCGCCATGTGCCCGAGGTCCGCGAGCACGACGCGCCGCCCGTGGACCTCCTGGGCATCGTGCTCACCGGCGTAGGCCTGGCGGCCCTGATCTTCGGCTTCGAGAACCTGGGACGCGACGCGCTCAGCCCCTGGGCGGTGGCGGGCCTCTTCGTGCTCGGGTTCGCCGGCCTCGGCGTCTACGGCTGGCACGCCGCCCACACGCCGCACGCCGTGGTGAACCTGACGATCTTCCGCAAGAAGACCTTCTCCGCCTCGGTGATCGGCGGCGCCTGGATGCGCATCGCCATGGGCGCCAATCCCTTCCTGCTGGCGATGCTGCTGCAGGTCGCCTTCGGCCTTTCGGCCTTCGCCGCGGGCCTGATGACCTTCATCTCCGCCGTGGGCGCCCTGGTGATGAAGACCACCGCCCCGCCGATCCTGCGGGCCTACGGCTTCCGCACGGTGCTGCTCGTCAACGCGGTGATCGTCGGCGCGAGTTTCATGGCCTACTCGCTGTTCCGGCCCAGCTGGCCGCACTGGGCGATCATGCTGGTGCTGGGGATCGGGGGCTTCTTCCGCTCTCTCCAGTTCACCGCCCTGAACGGCATGGCGTTCGCGGAGGTCGAGCAGGACCAGATGAGCCGGGCGGCCACCACCTCCTCGATGATGCAGAGCCTGGTGCAGTCCATCGGTATCGGCCTCTCGGCCAGCCTGCTGCACGCGCTGATGACCTGGCAGGGCCAGACCCACCTGACCGTCGAGAGCGTGACACCGGCGTTCGTGATCATCGGCCTGGTGACCATGATCTCCATGCTGTGGTTCGTGCGCCTGCCGAGCGATGCGGGTGATGAGATGAACGGTCGTAAGCCCCGGTAGCGGCGCCGAACGGACATCCCTAAGGTGCCCGCAATCCCGCTGTTGGAACCGAGCCTGCACGTATGAAATTCCTCAGACTGGCCGCCGCCCTCTTCGTCGCCGCGGCCATTCCCGCCATGTCCGACGCTGCGCCCGCCAGACCGAAAGCCAAGCCCGCCGCGGCGGAGCGCGTGGTGCTGCCCAAGGACGTGCGGCCCGACCGCTACGACATCCACATCCGTCCCGACGCCGGGCGTCTGACCTTCAGCGGCGAGGCGAAGATCGCGCTGACGGTGCTGAAGCCCACCGACCGGATCGTGCTGAACGCGGCCGATCTGACATTCCGCTCCGTGCGCCTGTCCGGCGTCGCCGCCGCGCCGAAGGTGGTGGAGGACAAGGACCAGCAGACCGCCGCCTTCGTCTTCGCCAAGCCCCTGGCGCCGGGCCGCTACACCCTCGCCATCGCCTACGACGGCCAGATCTACCAGCAGGCCTCGGGCCTCTTCGCCCTCGACTACGAGGCTGACGGCGCCAAGAAGCGCGCGCTCTTCACCCAGTTCGAAAATTCCGACGCCCGGCGCCTCGCGCCCATGTGGGACGAGCCGGGCGTCAAGGCGGTGTTCGGGCTGACCGTGGACGCGCCGCAGGGCGAGATGGCGGTCTCCAACATGCCGGTGGCCACGGAGAAGGCCCTGCCCGGCGGCCTGAAGGAAGTCCGCTTCCAGGACAGCCCGAAGATGAGCTCGTACCTGGTCTTCCTGGGGCTCGGCGACTTCGAGCGGATCCACAAGATGGTCGGCAAGACCGACGTCGGGGTGGTGGTCCGCAAGGGCGACGCGGCGAAGGGCGAATACGCCCTGGACGCCGCCGTGAAGGTGCTGGGCTTCTACAACGACTATTTCGGCGTCCCCTACCCGCTGCCCAAGCTGGACCTGGTGGCCGGCCCCGGCCAGAGCCAGACCTTCAGCGCCATGGAGAACTGGGGCGCGATCTTCTACTTCGACTACGCGATCCTGATCGATCCCAAGCTCTCCACCGAGACCGACAAGCAGAACGTCTTCACCACCGTCGCGCACGAGACCGCGCACCAGTGGTTCGGCGACCTGGTGACCATGGAATGGTGGGACAACCTCTGGCTCAACGAAGGCTTCGCCTCGTGGATGGAGAACAAGTCCACCGACCACTTCCACCCCGAATGGCACATGTGGCTGGGCACCCAGGCGGGCCAGCAGGGCGCCATGCGCACCGATGCGCGCGGCGGCACCCACCCGATCATCACCCCGATCCGCGACGTCTTCGCCGCCGCCAACGCCTTCGACGTCATCACCTACCAGAAGGGCCAGGCGGTGATCCGGATGCTGGAGAGCTATGTGGGCGAGGACGCCTTCCGCGCCGGCGTGCGCAACTACATCAAGGCCCATGCCTACGGGAACACGGTGACCGACGACCTCTGGACCGAGATCGACAAGGTCTCGCCGAAGAAGGTCACCGCGATCGCCCACGACTTCACCCTGCAGGCCGGCGTGCCGCTGATCCGCGCCAAGCCGGCAGGCGCCGGCGCGATCGCGCTCAGCCAGGAGCGCTTTGGCACCGAGCCCGAGCAGCGCACGCCGCGCACCTGGCACACGCCGGTGGCGGTGAAGGGCGTTGATGGCGGCCGCTGGGACGGCGTCGTGGCCGCAGGCCAGCCGCGCACGGCGCCGGTCGCCGCGCCGGCCGTCGTGAACGCCGGCCAGACCAGCTACTTCCGCACCGCCTATGCGCCGGAGCTCTGGGCGGCGCTGGCCCCGCAGTTCGGCCGGCTCGACCCCGCCGACCAGCTGGGCCTGCTCTACGACAGCCGCGCCCTGGGCGAGACCGGCGTCACGCCGATGAGCGACTTCCTGGCCCTCGCCAAGAACGCGCCGTCCACCGGCGAACCCATCGTGCTGCAGACCCTGTCCGAACAGCTGGACGCCCTGGACTGGCTCTACGAGGGCAGAGCCAGCCGCCCCGCCTATCGCGCCTTCGTCTTCAGCCGCCTGGGTCCCATGGCCCAGCGGCTGGGCTGGGATCCCAAGGCCGGCGAACCGGACAACGACGCCGTTCTGCGCCGTTCGGTCCTCACCACCCTGGGGGAGATGGGCGAGCCGGCCGTGGTGGCCGAGGCGCGCCGGCGGTTCGAGCGTTGGCTTACCGACCCCGACAGCCTGAAAGGCGCCGTGCGCCGCACCGTCCTGGGCGTGGTGGCGGCCAATGCCGACGCGGCCACGTGGGAGCAGATCCACCAGAAGGCCAAGGCCTCCACCGACATCACCGACCGCGCCCGGCTCTACCGTCTGCTCGGCGCCAGCAACGACCCGGCCCTGGCCGACAAGGCCCTGGCCCTGGCGCTGAGCGGTGAGCCCTCCGCCACCGACGGGCCCGCCATCATCGCCGCCGTCTCCGAGATCTATCCGGACAAGGCCTTCGACTTCGCCCTCGCCAACCGCGCCAAGCTTGAGACCTATCTGGAGCCGACCAGCCGTGCGTCCTACTACCCGCGCCTGGCGACGCTCTCGCGCGAGCCGGCGATGCTGGACAAGCTCGCGGCCTTCGCCGCCACCCTGCCCGCCTCCAGCCGCGGCGAGGCCGAAAAGGCGAGAGCCTCGATCCGCTACCGCCTGGCGGTGATCAAGGACCGCGTGCCGGAGATGGAGCGCTGGCTGGCGGCCAACGGCGGTTGAGCCGGGATCAGCGCGGGGGTCAATCGCACGGCTCGGCCTCGCCGCGCTCGACGTCGACCCGGAAGCACTGGCGCTCGCCTGTCTCCAGGTCCTCGACGTAGAGGCTGACGTCGCCCTCAGCGTCGGCCAGCGGGTGCTGGTGCTCGACGAACTGCAGGGCCGCGTCCTCAAAGCTCTGACCTTCGACCAGGTGGGCGCGCGCCGCCGCCTCGGCGACGCCGTGCACGCAGTAGCGGCGGGTGAGGGTCTCGCTCATGCCGCCCTAACGCGCGACCGAGGCCTTCGGAGTCACCGGGCGGCGTAAACCTGTGGACGGAAGGGCTTGATGCGCACCGACAGGCCCGGCGCCACCCCGATCGGCAGTGTCGGACCATGGCCGATCAGCTCCATGGCGTGGCCCTCGATGCGGCAGTCGATGCGCACGTCAGGGCCGCGCTGGGCGACGCCTGTGACCTCAGCCGCCAGGCCCGCCCCGTCCACCGGCGCGAAATCCACCTCGTCCGGGCGGAAGAACACCTCGACCGGCCCGCCCGGCGCATCCTTCGGCGCCGCCGACTCCCAGTCCGCGATCCGCAGCCGCCCCGCCTCGATCACCCCGGGCAGCCGGCAGGCCTGGCCCAGGAAGTCGAAGACGAACGGCGTCGCGGGATGCTCGTAGACCTCGTTGGGCGCGCCCAGCTGGATCAGCTCGCCGTCCTTCAGGATCGCCACGCGGTCGGCGAGGTCCAGCGCCTCCTCCTGGTCGTGGGTGACGAAGACGGTGGTGACGCCGGCCCGGTCGTGCAGCTCGCGCAGCCAGCGGCGCAGCTCGCGCCGCACCTGGGCGTCCAGCGCCCCGAACGGCTCGTCCAGCAGCAGCATGCGCGGCTCGATGGCCAGCGCCCGCGCCAGGGCCACCCGCTGCCGCTGGCCGCCGGAGAGCTGGGCCGGGAAGCGCTTGTCCAGCCCCTCCAGCTGCACCAGCGACAGCAGGTCGGCGACCCGCGCGCGGATGTCGGCGCGGCTGGGCTTCTCGCGCCGGCTGCGCACGGTCAGCCCGAAGGCGATGTTCTGCTCCACCGTCATGTGGCGGAAGAGGGCGTAGTGCTGGAACACCATGCCCACCCGGCGGCGGCGCACGGGCAGGCTGAGGAAATCCTCGCCGCCGAAGCGCACCTCGCCCGCGTCCGGCTTCTCCAGCCCCGCCAGCACGCGCAGCAACGTGGTCTTGCCCGAGCCCGACGGACCCAGCAGCGCCAGGAACTCCTTGTCCCGCGCCTGGAGCGACACGTCCTTCAGCGCCGGGAAGCGGCCGAAGGCCTTGGAGACGCCCTTGATCTCGAGCGCCAGCGCGTCGTCAGGATCTATGGCCGAGCGCGAGCTCGCCGGCGTGTCGCCATTCGAGGACGGTCTTGAGGACAAGCGTGATGATCCCGAGGCCGGCCAGGAGCGATGCCGCGGCGAAAGCGCCGACGGAGTCATAGTCATTGTAGAGCACCTCGACGTGAAGCGGCAAAGTGTTGGTGAGCCCGCGGATGTGGCCTGAGACCACCGAAACCGCCCCGAACTCGCCCATTGCGCGCGCATTGCAGAGCAGGACGCCGTAGAGCAGCGCCCACTGGATGTTGGGCAGGGTCACCCGCCGGAAGGTCGTGAAGCCGCCGGCGCCCAGGGTCAGGGCCGCCGCCTCCTCGTCCGCGCCCTGGGCCTGCATCAGCGGGATCAGCTCGCGGGCCACGAACGGGAAGGTGACCAGGATGGTCGCCAGGACCAGCCCGGGCACGGCGAAGACGATCTTGATGTCGTGGTCGACCAGGAAGGTCCCGAACAGGCCCTGGGCGCCGAACAGCAGCACCCAGACCAGGCCCGAGACCACCGGCGAGATCGAGAACGGCAGGTCGATGAGGGTCAGGAGCACGCTCTTGCCGCGGAACTCGAACTTGCTGATCGCCCAGGCGGCAGAGACCCCGAACACGGCGTTGAGCGGCACGGCGATGGCGGCCACCAGCAGCGTCAGCTTCACCGCCGCGATGGCGTCCGGCTCCTTGAGCGCCGCCAGGAAGGGCGGCAGGCCCTTGGCCAGCGCCTCCTGGAACACCACGACCAGCGGCAGGCCGATCAGGCCCATCATCACCGCCGCCGAGGCCAGCAGCATCAACGGCGCGATCCCCGGCAGGCGGATCCGCGCGATCGGGCGTGCGGCCACGGCTGGCGTCGCGGTGGAGGCGGCGGGCGGAAGGGCGAGCTGGCTCATGCGCGCCCCCGGCGGGCCAGGAAGATCTGCACCGCGTTCATCCCGGCGAGCGCTCCGAACGAGATCGCCAGCATGGCCAGGCCGATGGCCGCGGCCCCCGCGTAGTCGTACTGCTCGAGCTTGATGACGATCAGCAGCGGGGCGATCTCGGTCTTCAGCGGCATGTTGCCGGCGATGAAGATCACCGAGCCGTACTCGCCGACTGCGCGGGCGAAGGCCAGGCTGACCCCCGACAGCAGCGCCGGCGCCAGCGCCGGGATCACCACCAGGGCGATGCGCTGCAGATC
Organism: Caulobacterales bacterium; assembly: GCA_019510435.1. Classification (GTDB taxonomy): domain Bacteria; phylum Pseudomonadota; class Alphaproteobacteria; order Caulobacterales; family Caulobacteraceae; genus Phenylobacterium. The sequence continues at coordinate 21,204 of JAEKKJ010000024.1, forward strand.
GTTGGCGCCCAGGGTCTGGGCGGCCTCCTCCACGTCGCGGTCTAGGTCCTGCAGCACCGGCTGGATCGAGCGCACCACGAACGGCAGGCCGATGAAGGTCAGGGCGATGAAGATGCCCAGCGGCGAATAGGCGGTCTTCAGCCCGATCTTAGCCGCCAGGGCCCCGAGCGGGCCGGCGGGGGCGTAGATGGTGGTCAGCGCGATGCCCGCCACCGCAGTCGGCAGGGCGAACGGCAGGTCGACGAAGGCGTCCATGAGCCGCCGCCCTGGAAAGTCGTAGCGGGTCAGGGTCCAGGCGATCAGCAGCCCCAGTGGCGCATTGGTCAGCGCCGCCGCCAGAGAGACGCCGAAACTGACCCGCAGCGCCGCCGCCACCCGCGGCGAGGTCAGGGTGCGCACCACCCCGTCCAGGCCCAGCTCCCACGGCCGCAGCGCCAGCATGGTGAGGGGGATGATGACGATCACCCCGAGGTAGACCAGGGTCACCCCCAGCGACAGACCCAGGCCCGGCAGGATGGAATGCTCCACCAGCCGGGTCCGCCTGGGCCAGGCGTCGGTGACGGGACGGACGACCGTGGCGGCAGCCGCGCGGTCGGTCACGGCTTGTAGATCCGGTCGAACACGCCGCCGTCGGCGAAGTGGGTCGCCTGGGCCTTCTTCCAGCCGCCGAACGCCTGGTCGATGGTGACGAGCGGCAGCTGCTTGAACGCGACGGCGTACTTGGCCGCGATCTCGGGATTGCGCGGGCGGAAGTGGTGCTTGGCCACGATTTCCTGGGCGCGGGGGCTGTAGAGGAAGTTGAGATAGCCCTCGGCCTGGACCCGGGTCTTGTGGCGGTCGACGTTCTTGTCCACCAGCGCCACCGGCGGCTCCGCCAGGATCGACTGCGACGGATAGACGATCTCGAAGTTCGGCCCGAACTCGTCGATGGTCAGATAGGCCTCGTTCTCCCAGGACAGCAGCACGTCGCCGATCTTGCGCTGGGCGAAGGTGGTGGTCGCGCCCCGCGCGCCGGTGTCGAGCACCGGCACGTTCTTGTAGAGCTTGGTCATATAGGCCTGGGCGCCCGCATCGCCGCCGCCCGACTTCAGGCCATAGGCATAGGCCGCCAGATAGGCCCACCGCGCGCCGCCGGAGGTCTTCGGGTTCGGGGTGATCACGCCGACCCCCGGCTTGATCAGGTCGCCCCAGTCCCGGATCTTCCACGGGTTGCCCTTGCGCACCAGGAACACGATCGTCGAGGTGTAGGGCGTGGAGTTGTTGGGCAGGCGGCTCTGCCAGTTGGCCGGCAAGAGCTTGGCGCGGTTGGCGATCTCGTCGATGTCCGCGGCCAGGGCCAGGGTGACCACATCGGCCTGCAGCCCGTCGATGACCGCCCGCGACTGGGCGCCGGAGCCGCCGTGACTCTGGTTGATGGTCAGGACCTGGCCGGTCTTGCCCTTCCAGTAGTCGATGTAGGCGGCGTTGATCTCCTTGTAGAGCTCGCGTGTCGGGTCGTAGCTGACGTTCAGCAGCGTCGCGGGCTTCAGCGCCTGCGCCAGGGGGGCGGCCGGCAGGGCGGCCGCGGCCAGGCCTGCGCCGCTGGCGGCGAGCAGGCGGCGGCGGTCGAGAATGGGGCTCTCGGTCATGAAGGGTCCCTCAGGATTTGGCTTAGAACGCGTACTGGGTACGAAGCGACCAGACGCTGTAGGTCTGGCCGACCTGGGCGCCCGCCGGGGGGGTCAAGGCGCCGGCGCCGAACGCAGTTCCGCCGGGCGACAGCCGGTCGACGTCCACGTGCTGGTAATCGGCCAGGAAGCGGACGTTGCTGTTGGGGTACCAGTTCAGGCCCACCGTGACGATCTTCTGCTCGCCGCCGCGGATGGCGCTGGCCAGGGTCGGCGTGCCGGGCGAGCCGGGCGCATAGTCCAGGTTCAGGTCCGAATAGCGGGCCGCCAGCTCCCAGACGCCGAGGGCGCGGGTCTTCAGGTCGAACGGCTTGTCGATCTTGGGGGCGTCGAAGCCGCCGGCGGCGGTGTTGTAGCGGCGCGGCTGGCCGGTGAGGGTCCAGGCCCCCGCCACGTACCAGCCGTCGAAGTGCGGATCGGCCAGGACCGAGTTGCGGCGGTCCACATTGATCCGGAAGTACTCGCTGGAGACGGTGAACTGCTTCACCTGGCCGCCCAGCTCCAGGCCGTAGGCGACCACCCCGTCGGCGTCGAGGCTGCCGGTGTCCACCAGCCGTGTGCCGTCCACCCGCAGCTCAGGCCGCTCGCGCAGCCGCACGGGGGTCGCCGCGCCGCCGGCGGCCGTCACGTCCGGCCCGGTCGCGGCCGGATTGATCACCCAGTTCAGGTTGGCGCCCACATGGATCAGGGCGTCGGCGGTCCGGTAGGGCACAAAGGTGGCCCGGCCGATGAAGCCCAGCTGCTCGTCGAAGCTTGAGACCCCGATGGTGTTGCCCGTCACGGTGCCGGCCAGGCTCCAGCGCTCGCCGCTCGCGAAGGCCGAGGCGCCGACCCGGCCGTCGCCGCCCGCTAGCCCGCGGACCAGTTCGGCGGCCGCCGGGCGCTCCAGGAACAGCGAGGAGGTATTGGGCGTGGCGTCCTCGAGGCTGGTCGTCTGGGCGTAGGCGCCGACGCGCAGCTTCACGGGGTTGAAGCCCGCGTACTCGATGTAGGCGTTGTTGATCTTGCCAGGGTCCTCGACGCCGGCGCCGCCGAAGTCGAACAACAGGTTGTAGCTCCAGTCGCCCCAGGCCTTGCCCTCGATGCCGAACCGCACGCGGCGGAAGTTCGTGCCGTCGGACAGGTCGCGGGCGTGGTCGGCCTCGCCGGCATCGCCCAGGGAGCCGCGGCGGAAGTCCGTCGCCAGCGGGCCGGGGTCGTGCTGGTCGTACTTGGCCGCGTCCAGCTGCACGATGCCGCGCAGCGAGGCGGTGAAGCGGCCGTCGGGCGAGGAGATGGTCGGCCGGCCATTGGCCAGCGAGACCGTCGGCTGGCTGGCGATCTGGCCGCGGATCGCGCTGACGTTGCCCGACGCCTGGACCTTCAGGTCCTGGATCTGGCCTTCGAGCTCCTCGTTGCGCTTCTCCAGCGCATCGAGGCGCCCGACCAGCGCCAGCAGTTGCTCCTGGCTGACGGTCACCGGCTGCGGCTTGGCCGTCGCCGTGGCCTCCTGCGCCAGGGCCGCCGGCGCCGCGCCGCACAGCAACACCGCCACCGCGCTCGCCCCCAGGATCCGTCCAGACATGCGCATGCTTCGTCCCTCTCCGTCACTGCGGGGATGAAGTTATGCCGATAAATCCTATCAGGTAACTAGGATTGGCCTGATGGAGCTTGAAGAAATTCTGCTAGCTCAGACGAGCTTGGCGTACCGGCGGCTGGCTTCTCCCCAGGTCATCGCCTTCATGAAGGCGTCGACATAGGCGCCCGCCTTTGCGCCGTAGTCCAGGGCGTAGGCGTGTTCGTACATGTCGAGCGCGAGGATCGGCGCGCCATCGGCCAGGGTCATGGTGTGGTCCGCCGCCCAGGTGTTCACCAGGCGCCCATCGTGGCGGCTGAAGGTGAGCAGAACCCAGCCGGAGCCGCCCCCCAGCGCCTTGCCCATGGCCACGAACTCCGCACCCCAGCGGTCCAGGCTGCCGAAGTCCCGCTCCACGGCCGCCGCCAGCGCGCTGGACGGCGCCGCCTTCGCGCCCAGCCCCGCGAAATAGAGGTCGTGGAGGACCATCGAATTCCAGGCGATGAGCTCCTCGCGCTTCAGCCCGTTCAGGCGGTAGCCGGGCGCGGTGGCCATATCCAGGGCGCCCAGTTCGCCGCGGATCGCGCCCAGCCGCTTCACGGCGCCGGCGTAGTTGTTGTCGTGGTGGCTGACGAGCAGGGCTTCGGAGAGGCCCGGCACGCCCTTCGGGTCGAACGGCAAGGGCTTGACCTCGAAGGCCGCCGCAGGCGCCGCGGCCGGAACTGCGGCCGCCGCACTCACAAGAGCCGCGCCGCCCAACAGCTGGCGACGTCCGATAGCGATGTCCTTCATGGTGGTCCTCCTAGGCTTGAAATTGAGACGCTGCGGAACGGGTCGTGCCGCTGGCGTGTGGGGCGAGGCGCGCCGCCAGGGCCGCGGCGATGGCCACCGGCGCCTCGTCCGGCATGGGGCTGACCGAGCTGGCGTTGATCTCGCACAGGACGTAGCTGTCCGCGCCCGCGGCATCGGGCGGCCCGAGCAGGAAGTCGGCGTCCCAGATCAGCGGCAGGTCGTCCGGCGCCAGATTCAGCGCGCGGCAGAGCTGGGGCGTCCATTCGCCTTCCATCAGCCGGCGCAGCGGCTGGAAGCGCGGATCGTCCGGTCCCGAATAGAGGCGCGGGCCGTGCGGCGCATCCGCGGGCGCCAGCATCCGCACCTTCTGCCGCCCGAACCCGGCGCAGCGGCCGCCGGCCATGTAGCAGCGCACCATGCCCTCGGTCAGGCGCGGCTGGAACGCCTGGTCGACCAGTCCGCCAGCCTCCTCGAAGTCCGGCGCGCGCGCCGCGAACAGCGCCGCGAACGACAGCGTCCGCGGGCTGGGATCGCCGTCCGCCGCCTGGACGCGCACCCGCCCCTCGCCGGCCGCCTCGACCTTCCAGACCCCCTGCCCGCCGTTGCCGCGGTTGGGCTTCAGGACCCGCGGACCGGCGGCCACCCGCGCGGGGAACGTGGCCGCAAAGTCCGCAGCCTCGGTGTGGAAGCCGCAGTCCGAGCCCCAGCCGAGGTCACGGGTGCGCCAGAGCACCGCCTTCACGCCCATGCGGTCGATGACGTCGGGGTGGCCGCTCACCAGGACACCGGCGTCAGCCACCTCGCGCAGCAGGCCGTCCAGGCGGTCGCGGCGCAGGCCGTCCTGCAGTGGGTTCACCCAGACCAGGGCCGCGGCCACGCCCAGCAGCTGGGCCCGAACCGCCGGGATGGCGCCCTCGTGGAAGACGCACGGCTCGGGTGCGAAGCCCGCCTGCGCCAGCGCATGGGCCACCGCGGAGAAACGGCTGTCCACCAGCCGCGCCTCGCGCCGCTCCAGCGCATCGCCGCGCCAGACCAGGGCTATCTTGGGAAGGTTCTCGTCCATGTCTGCTCCTCGCCCCCCGAGGGGCTCAAACGGAGCGGATGCTTGGACGTGGGTGCGTCTGACCGGGCGATCCGCGAAAGGCCCGATGACCGGACCTTAACAGACCGCGCGGCGGGCGGAAGCCTACTCCGCCGCCATCAGCACGCGGCCGGCGGTGAAGGAGGTCTTCATGGCCAGCTCGGCCTTCGCCTCTTCGTATTCCGAGGCCAGCCGGGCCACCAACTCGCCCGCCGTCGGAACGTTCTTCACCGCCCCGATGCCCTGGCCGCAGCCCCAGATGTCGCGCCAGGCCTTGGACTTCTGGTTGCCGCCTGAGCCGAAGTTCATGGCCGAGGGATCGGACTTCGGCAGGTCGTTGGGGTCCAGCCCCGCGGCCGCCACCGACGGCGCCAGGTAGTTGCCGTGAACCCCGGTGAAGAGGTTGGTGTAGACGATGTCCTCGCCGGTCGAGGCGACGATCATGTCCTTGTAGCCCTCGGCCGCGGCCGCCTCCTGCGTGGCGATGAAGGCCGAGCCGATATAGGCCAGGTCCGCGCCCATGGCCTGGGCGCCGAGGATGGCCCGACCCGTGGCGATGGAGCCGGAGAGCGCGATCGGCCCGTCGAACCACTCGCGCAGGCCCTGCACCAGAGCGAAGGGCGAAAGCGTGCCGGCGTGCCCGCCCGCCCCGGCCGCGACGGGGATCAGGCCGTCGGCGCCCTTCTCGATCGCCTTGCGCGCGAAGCGGTCGGTGATCACGTCATGCAGCACCACGCCGCCGGAGTCGTGGACCGCCTTGTTCACATCCTCCCGCGCGCCCAGCGAGGTGATGACGATCGGCGCCTTCCACTTGGAGGAGGCTTCCACGTCGTGTTCGAGGCGGTCGTTGGTCTTGTGGACGATGTGGTTCACCGCGAACGGCGCCGACGGCGTGTCCGGATGGTCGCGGTCCCAGATCGCCAGTTCCTCGGTGATCTGGTGCAGCCACTCGTGCAGCAGCGACGCCGGCCGCGCGTTCAGCGCCGGGAACGAGCCCACCACCCCGGCCTTGCACTGGGCGATCACCAGCTCCGGCACCGAGATGATGAACAGCGGGCTGGCGATCACCGGCAGGCGGAGACGGTCGCGCAGGACAGGCGGCAGGGCCATGGAGGGGTCCTTCGAACGGTTGTTTGGTTTACGTTGTACGCAAACCGGACATGGCTGGCAAGGCGTCGCGACGACGCTGGCAGCGTGCCGCGGCGGAAGCAAATCCCGCGCGCCGCTTGACAGCGCACCCTCATCGGCAGACACTTCACCACATGGTGAAGTATGAAAGCGACGAACTGGGTCGCACCTTCCAGGCGCTGGCCGACCCCACCCGCCGGGCGATCCTGGCGCGGCTGGAGACCGAGCCGGCGCTGTCGGTGAGCGCGCTGGCCGAGCCGTTTCCCATGCAGCTCAACGCGGTGATGAAACATCTCGACGTGCTGTCGGATGCCGGCCTGGTCGCCCGTCATAAGAGTGGGCGGACGGTCTCGGTGACCCTGACGCCGCAACCGATGGAGGCCGCCATGGCCTGGCTGCAGCGCTACGAGCGGTTCTGGACCGCGAGCCTGGATCGCCTGGCCGCGTTCGTCGAAACCCCGCCGGAGGCCTGACCCGCGATGAAACCCAGCCTGACCATTGTCCGCCGCCTCAAGGCCCCGCCGTCGCGGGTGTTCGCCGCCTTCACCCGACCCGAGCAGATCGTGCGCTGGTGGGGTCCGCAGGACGGGCCGGCCCTGGAGGCCGAGGCCGACCTGCGCGTGGGCGGCCGCTTCCGCATGGTCTTTCGCACCGCCGACGGCGAGCGCCAGGAGATGGGCGGGCAATACCTCGAGATCGAGCCCGACCGCCGCCTCGTCTTCACGCACCAGTGGGTGACCCTGCCCGAGCGGATCTCCCAGGTGACCATCAGCCTCGCGCCGATCCCCGAGGGCACCGAGCTCACCGTCCACCATGAGCAGCTGCACGACGAGGCGGTCCGCGACCTCCACGTCGAGGGCTGGAACGCCATGCTCGACAAGCTTCCCGCCTTGCTGGCGGCCGTCACCGCCTGAACGAAAGGACCTCCCATGCTCGATCACCCGACCACCAGCCGCGAGGCCTGGCTCGAAGCCCGCCGGGCCCTGCTGGCCGAAGAGAAGGCGCTGACCCATGCGCGCGACGCCCTGGCCGCCAAGCGCCGCGCCCTGCCCTGGGTCAAGGTCGACAAGGCCTATGCCTTCGAGAGCCCTGACGGGCCGGTCAGCCTCTCGGACCTCTTCCGCGGCAAGCGCCAGCTGATCGTCTACCACTTCATGTTCTCGCCGGAGTGGGAGACGGGCTGCACCGGATGCTCGTTCCTGTCGGACCACGTGGACGCGATCGTCCCGCACCTGGAGCAGAAGGACGTGGCCTATGCCGCGGTCTCCCGCGCCCCGATCGGCAAGCTGGAAGCGTTCCGCCGGCGGATGGGCTGGTCGTTCTGCTGGGTGTCGTCCGCGGGCAGCGATTTCAACTACGACTTCAACGTCAGCTTCACGCCCGAGCAGGTCGCCGGCGCCCCGGCCACCTACAACTTCGCCCCGATCCAGCCGCCGATCGAGGACCTGCCCGGCGTCAGCGTCTTCATCAAGGGCGACGACGGCCAGATCTTCCACACCTATTCGCAATTCGCCCGCGGGGGCGAGGAGCTGCTGGCCACCTACCGCCTGCTCGACATGCTGCCCCTCGGCCGCCAGGAGAACGAGGGCGGCAACCTGGGCGGCTGGGTGAAGCTGCACGACCTCTACGAGGCCCAGCCCGCCGGCTGCCCGGCCTGCGCGGCGGCCGCGGAATGATCTGCTGCGCCAGCCTGGCGATGGCCGGCGGGCTGGTGGCGGCCCTGGGCCGGCGCCTGGCCCTGGTGGTGCTGGTCGGCGGGGGAACGCTCGTCGACCCAGCGCCGCTGCTGGCCCATGCCAGCATGATCTGCGGCGGCTGAGCGCGCCTAGACCGCCGCGATCCGCTCGATCAGCCAGAAGGCCGCCGCCCCGCCGATGCCGTAGGCCGGGGCCACACGCGCCAGGCCGTCGCCCACGAAGCCCAGCCGAGGCCGGACCCTGCGGATGAAGGCCATCACCGCCAGCGCCGCGCCGATGAAGGTAAGCTGGCCGATCTCGACGCCCACGTTGAACAGGAACAGGGCCTGGGGCGCGGCGCCCGGCGGCAGGCCCACCTGGCTGAGGGCGCCCGCGAAGGCCAGGCCGTGCAGAAGGCCGAAGGCGAAGGCGATCACCCAGGGATGGCGCCGCGTCAGGGTCGGCGGCGCGTCCGCCGGCCGCGCCAGCTCGCAGGCCACGAAGACGATGCTGAGCGCCACCAGCGCCTCGATGATCGCAGCGGGGAAATGCACAATGCCCAGCGCCGCCAGCGCCAGGGTGATGCTGTGCGCCGCCGTGAAGGCGGTGATGGCCTTCACCAGCCGCCAGCTGGGGCCGATCAGCAGCAGCAGGCCTAGGACGAACAGCAGGTGGTCGACGCCGGTCAGGATGTGCTCGATCCCCAGGCTCACATAGGCGGGGACGCGCAGGCCCTGGGGCGCGGCCAGCGCCAGGCGCCGGCTGGGCGCGGCCGGGCGCAGCACGTCGTTGACGGTCCGCCCGTCGGCGGTGGTGACCCGGAGCAGCACATCGGTGACGCTCTGCGCCAGCCCCTCGACGCTCAGCGTCTGGCCGTCCAGCGGCGGCCCGCCGCGCACCTGCCAGGTCCGCACCAGGAAGCCGGGCGCATCCGCCTCGCCCGTCGGCGGCCGGTCCAGCACCCCTGACGACAGATGCGGCGCCAGGCGCAGGGCCATGTCGCCCACCACCGGCTGCTTCCAGGTGACGTCGTACGAGCCCGGAGCCGTCTCCACGATCTGGACGAGGGCGGGCCGGACCTCATGGGCGACGGCGGCGGACAGGCTCAGCAGGGACCACAACAGGCCCAGCAGCAGCCAGCAGGTCGCGCGCGCCCCTGCCTTCCGGTCCCCGCCCCATAGCCTCAAGCTTGGCCCCCGATAGCTTTGACTCCCATCGCTTTTTGACAGCGTCGCACGGTAGGGACAATCATCCTTGAAGCTCGGGCGCCATCGACACCGGGCATGGGGCGGGGAAGCAGAAAAATGGTCCGGCGCGGTCGCCTACCGGTTCGTCTCGTCGCCGCCACGGCGTTCGTCGGTCTGCTGGCCAGCGCCAGCGCCGCGCCCGGCCAGGCCGCAAGGCCGGCGGCCAAACCTGCCGCCGCCGCCGCGGCCCCGGCCAAGCCCGCGGCCCACCTTCCCGGCTGGAACCCCGACCGCAACGCCTACTTCGGCGACCTGCACGTCCATACCGGCCTGTCGTTCGACGCCTACATCTTCAACGTCCGCGCCATGCCCGACGACGCCTATCGCTTCGCCAAGGGCGAGCCGATCGGCCACGCCCAGGGCTACAGCATCCGCCTGGCCGGCGGGCCGCTGGACTTCACCGCGGTCACCGACCACTCCGAGTACATGGGCGCCATGCGGGAGGCGAACGATGCGAACCGCCCGCTGTCCAAGAACCCGCTGGTGCAGGGCCTGTTCAGCCCCGACCCCAAGGCCATCGGCGCGGCCTTCGCCAAGATCGTGACCCTGAACCACGCCGGCCAGATGCCGAAGGAATTCAGCGCGCCGGACGTGGCCGGCCGGGCCTGGAGCGAGGTGCAGGAGGCGGCGCGGCGCCACAACGACCCGGGCCACTTCACGACCTTCGTGGCCTATGAGTACACCTCCGCGCCCGACGGCCGGAACCTGCACCGCAACGTGATCTTCCGCACGGACAAGGTCCCGGCCCTGCCCTACACCGCCGTCGTCTCCAACAATCCGGAAAACCTCTGGAAGACCATGGACGCCTGGCGGGCCAAGGGCGTCGACGTCCTGGCCATCCCGCACAATTCCAACGGCTCGGACGGGCTGATGTTCGAGCCGACCAAGCGCGACGGCTCGCCCATGGACCGGGCCTATGCCGAGCTGCGAATGCGCAACGAGCCGCTGGTGGAGATCACCCAGATCAAGGGGACGTCCGAGGTCCACCCCTCGCTCGCACCCAACGACGAGTGGGCCAATTTCGAGATCATGGAGCGCTACATCGGCTCCAACCGCCAGGTGACCAAGTTCCACGGCAGCTATGTGCGCGAGGCCCTGAAGGACGGGATCCTGATGCGCGAGCAGAAGGGCTTCAACCCGTTCAAGATGGGCTTCATCGGCTCGTCCGACACCCACAACGCCGCGCCGGGCTCGGTGGAGGAGCGCAACTACTTCTCCAAGGTCGGCCGATCGGATGGAACGCCCGAGCTGCGCGCCTCGGTCCCGCCGGACGGCGCCAAGACCTGGCCCGCGGACACGCCCGACGCCAACCACGCCGCCTCGCCGTACCAGGCCTGGGGCGCGTCCGGTCTGGCCGGCGTCTGGGCGGAGGAGAACAGTCGCGAGGCGATCTTCCAGGCCCTGCGGCGCAAGGAGACCTTCGCCACGTCGGGCCCGCGCATCCGCGTCCGCTTCTTCGCCGGCTACGACTTCCCGGACGACCTCGCCAAGCGACCGGACCTCGTGCGCCAGGCCTACGCCAAGGGCGTGCCCATGGGCGGCGACCTGAAGGTCTCGGCCGGCAAGCCGCCGAAGTTCCTGGTCTGGGGGGTCCGCGATCCCAATGGCGGCTATCTGCAGCGGGCGCAGGTGGTGAAGGGCTGGATCGAGAATGGCGTGGCCAGGGAGCAGGTGTTCGACGTGGCGTGCTCGGACAAGCTGCCGCTCAACACCAAGACCTGGCGCTGCCCCGACAACGGCGCCGGCGTGAACCTCGCCACCTGCGAGCCGGACCGCTTCAAGGGCGACGTGGAGCTGCGCACGGTCTGGACGGACCCGACGTTCAAGCCCAGCCAGCGCGCCATCTACTACGTCCGCGTCCTGGAGAACCCATCCTGCCGCTGGTCGACCTGGGACGCGCTGCGCAACGGCACGCCGCCCAACCCGACCCTGGCCAAGACCCTCATGGAGCGGGCCTGGTCCTCGCCGATCTGGTATGAGCCCAAGGGGTGACGGGCCGGCCGCGGGGCCGGTTGGGGACACGCAGCCGAGCCACGACAGCGCGCTGCGCCGCAGCCTGCGCCGGATCGCGGCTGAGCCCCTGGTCCACTTCCTCATCATCGGGGCCGTGCTGTTCGCCGGCCTGAGCCTGGCGAAGTCGCTGGAGCGGCCGGTGGTGCGGATCGACGCCCAGGACCTGAACCAGCTGGCCGCCTACTGGGAGCTGCAGATGCAGCGGCCGCCGAACAAGGCCGAGCTGGCCGGCATCATCAACGAGCGGATCGACGAGGAGCTGCTGGCGCGCGAGGCCCTGCGCCTGGGCCTCGACAAGGGCGACATGATCATCCGCCGGCGGCTGGCCCAGAAGATGTCCTTCGCCACCGACGACGTGGCCGCCGCGCGCGAACCCACCGAGGCGGAGCTACGCGCCTTCTACGCCCGGACGGCCAGCCGCTACGCCGCGCCCGCGCGGGTCAGTTTCCAGCAGGTGTTCTTCAGCGGCGACCGGCCCAACGGCGGGGCGGCCAAGGCGGCGGCCCAGGCGCTGCATCGGGCCGAAGAAGGGGGCCGTGATGCGCCGACGGGCGATCCCTTCCTGTTCCCGCTCAGCTACGAGGACGCGCCGACTGCCGACCTCTTGCGCGACTACGGGCCTGCGTTCGTGAAGCTCCTGGAGACCGCACCCGTGGGCGAGTGGAGCGGGCCCGTGCTGTCGCCTTACGGATGGCATCTGGTGCGGATCGAGGCGCGCCGCCAGCCGCCGGCTGTCGCCTTCGAGGCGGTGCGCGACCAGGTGCGGGACGCCTACCTCGCCGACCGCCGGGCTGCGTCCAATGCGGCGTTCATGGCCGGCCTGCGCAAGCGCTACCGGGTCGTGGTGGCGGGCGTGCCCGAGCGTTAGGCGGCCGCGGGAAAGGCGGGAAAGCGCTCCATGGTCTCGGCGACGTCACAGGCGGAGTCCTGGTCGCGCACCGAGGCGTCCGGCGCTTCGCCCACCGTGCAATAGCCCCTGGGGCCGTCGTTGCCGCGCAGCTCCGCCACTCTGACGAACGGCGCGCCCTCGATCGGCTTCATGCGCTCCAGCACATGCTCCGGCACCCCCGGCGCCACCACGATGCGCGTCACGCCGCGTTGGGCGCACTCCACAAGGGTCGTCTCCACCGCCGCCAGCAGCGCCACGTCGTTGTGGGCGACGCCGATGTCGGGGGCCAGCTCATAGGCCAGCAGGCGGCGCAGGATCTGGTAGGTCTCGGCCCAGTTGCGGGCGTGGGCCTGCAGCTTGGCGGCCACCGCCATGCGCTCGGACACGAACCCGGTGATCGCCGCCCCCACCGCCGCCGCGTCCGGCAGGGCGCCCGGATTGAACTGGCGCGCATGGGAGGCCATCAGCTCCAGCCCGCCGCGGTAGACGTCCCAGGACTCCATCGCTTCGGTGTTGCCGACGTGGCCGGTCTTGGAGATCGCAGTGGCGGCGATGTGGGGCCTGGGGCTGAACAGCACCGCGCCCTTGGCCAGCGCATAGGTCAGCATGCAGAAGAAGCTGTAGGCGAAGCGTGGGTTGGGTCCCACCACGCCGGCCAGCGCCGAGCGGCGGATCAGCCAGCACTCCGGGAACACGTGGTTCTGGATCACGAAGGCCAGGCAGTTGCCGTATTGGCCCGCCTCGAAACGCCAGTCGCCCTCGAAGTCGTAGAACTGGCCGATCACCGCATTGTCGCGGGTCTCGTCCATCAGCAGCCACGGCGCCTGGATCATCACCAGCTCCGGGTCGTCGCGCATGCGGCCGATGTAGTCGACCAGAGTCTCGGGCACGGCCAGGTCGTCGTCGGCGATGCTGAGCACGATCTCCCCGCGCGCCTGGCGCAGGGTGGTCAGGATGTTGGGATAGGCGCCCAGGTTGCGCGGCTGGCGGCTGACGCGCATCCGCGGATGCTGCGCGGCGTAGCGCGCCAGGATCTGCGGCGTCTCGTCGGTGGAGCAGTTGTCGGAGACCACCAGCTCGTAGTCGAGGCCGGCGGCGTCGAGCGCGCCCAGGTGGTGCGAGAGGTAGCGGTCGAGGTAGGCCGCGCGGTTGTAGGTGGCTAGGCACAGGCTGACGAGCGGCGCGCTGGCGGGTTGCGGCATCTGTTGGTCCATCTGCCCTGCCGCCTCCGGCGCTGGTTTGCGACGCCCAAAGCAGAGCCGATTATGGTGAACGAGACGTCAACGGCGGGCGCCTGGCGCTCTCGCTGCGTGAACTTGACGCCCCGCGCCGCCAGGGCGCATCTCCCCGCATGGCCGACACCCGCCTCCTGGATCCCGGATTCCCGCCCGCCGGCGAGGACGCCTGGCGCGCCCTGGTCGCCAAGACGCTGGGCGACAAGCCCTTCGAGAGCCTGGCGAAATCGACCGTCGAGGGCCTGCCGATCGCCCCGCTGTACGCGGCGGCGGACAGCCCCGGCGCCTTCCCCGCCCGCCCGTTCGAGGCGGACCGCCCGTGGGACGTGCGAACCCTTTGCGCCCATGCCGATCCGGCCCGCGCCAATGTCGAGCTGCTGGCCGACCTGGAGGGGGGCGCCGCCTCGGTGATCGTGGCCGGACACGCCACCGCCGACGCCCTGGCCCGGGCGCTGAAGGACATCATCGTCGAACTGGCGCCGGTGGGCCTGGACGCCGGCTTCCTGGGCCCCAAGGCCGCCGACGCGCTGCATGCCGTGGCCAAGGCCTCGCCGGGCGCCAGGCTCAACTTCCACCTCGATCCCCTGAGCGCCTTCGCCGAGGCGGGCGCCAGCCCCGGACCCATCGAGAGCCACCTGGTGAACGCCGCCAACGTCGCCGTGCGCCACGCCCAGACCTATCCGCAGGCGCAGCTGTTCCTGGCGTCCGGGCGGGTGGCTCACGAGGCTGGCGCCGGCGAGGCTGAAGAGGTGGCGCTCGCGGCGGCGGCGGCCATCGCCTACGCCAAGGCCCTGGTCCGGGCCGGCCTGCCGGTCGGCGAGGCCTTCGCCCGCATCACCCTGGGCCTTTCGGCGGACGCCGACTATTTCCTGACCATCGCCAAGCTGCGGGCCGCCCGCGCCGTCTTCGCCCGCCTGGCGGCCGCCTCGGGCGCCTCGCCCCAGGCGCGGATCGAGGCGCGCTCGTCGCGCCGCATGCTCACCGCCAAGGACGCCTGGACCAACATGATCCGGCTGACCGCCGCCGGGTTCGGCGCGGCGGTCGGCGGCGCCGACGCGGTGGTTCTGGGCCAGTTCACCGACGCGCTGGGGCTGCCCACGCCCTTCGCCCGCCGCCAGAGCCGCAACACCCAGCTGGTGCTGATGGAAGAGGCCAACATCGGCCGCGTGGCCGACCCCGCCGCCGGCGCCGGCTACCTGGAGGCCCTGACCGACCAGATCGCCCGCGCCGCCTGGGCGCGGATGCAGGCGATCGAGGCGGCAGGCGGCGTCATCGCGGCCCTGGAACAGGGGCTCGTGGCGGGCGCGGTCGAGGCCGCCGTCGCCGCCCGCGGCCAACCCAAGATCCTGGGCGTCACCGCCTTCTCGCCCGCGAGCGACGAGGCGGTCGCGGTCGAGGCGGGCGAACCCGCGCGCCTCGACCCCGAGCCCGCCCGCCTGCCCGGCCCCGACAGCCGCTGCCCGACGCTGAAGGCCCAGCGCCTGTCCGAACCGCACGAGGCAGCCGCATGACCGCCTTGCCCGATTTCTCCACCCTGCCCTTCGACACCGATCTGGCGATCCCGCCGGCCACCCCGGCCGAGCCCTGGGCCACGCCCGAAGGCATCGCCGTGCGCAGCGCCTACACGGCGGCGGACATCGCGGGCTTCCCAGCCATGGGCGGCTTCCCGGGCCTGGCCCCGTTCGTGCGCGGCCCCTACCCGACCATGTACGCCACCAACCCGTGGACGATCCGCCAGTACGCGGGCTTCTCCACGGCCGAGGACTCCAACGCCTTCTACCGCCGCAACCTGGCGGCCGGGCAGATGGGCCTCTCCATCGCCTTCGACCTGGCCACCCACCGCGGCTACGACAGCGACCACCCGCGGGTGCCCGGCGACGTGGGCATGGCGGGCGTCGCCATCGACTCCATCCTCGACATGCGGACCCTGTTCGACGGTATCCCGCTCGACAAGATGAGTGTGTCGATGACCATGAACGGCGCGGTGCTGCCGATCCTGGCGCTCTACATCGTGGCGGGCGAAGAACAGGGCGTCCCGCACGAGAAGCTGTCGGGCACCATCCAGAACGACATCCTGAAGGAGTTCCTGACCCGGAACACCTACATCTATCCGCCCGGCCCCTCGATGCGGATCGTCTCGGACATCTTCGCCTACACCAGCAGGGAGATGCCGCGCTTCAACTCGATCTCGATCAGCGGCTACCACATGCAGGAAGCCGGGGCGACGCTGGACCTGGAGCTGGCCTACACCCTGGCCGACGGCATCGAATATGTCCGCGCCGGCGTGGCCGCAGGCATGACCGTGGACCAGTTCGCGCCGCGCCTGTCGTTCTTCTGGTGCGCCGGCATGAACATGTTCATGGAGGTCGCCAAGCAGCGGGCCAGCCGGCTGCTCTGGGCCAAGCTGATGAAGGCGGAGTTCGATCCCAAGGACGTCCGCTCGCTGTCCCTGCGCGCGCACACCCAGACCAGCGGCTGGAGCCTGGCGGCCCAGGACGTGTTCAACAACGTGCCGCGCACCGCCATCGAGGCCATGGGCGCCACCGGCGGCCAGACCCAGAGCCTGCACACCAACTCGCTGGACGAGGCCCTGGCGCTGCCGACCGACTTCTCGGCCCGGATCGCGCGCAACACCCAGCTCTTCCTGCAGCTGGAGAGCGGCCAGAACCGGGTGATCGATCCCTGGGGCGGCTCCTACTACGTCGAGCGCCTCACGGCCGACCTAGCCGAGCGCGCCCTCACCCACATCGCCGAGGTGGAAGCCCTGGGCGGCATGGCCAAGGCCATCGAGGAAGGCCTGCCCAAGCGCCGGATCGAGGAGGCCTCCGCCCGGATCCAGGCGCGGATCGACTCCGGATCGCAGTCGGTGGTGGGCGTGAACCGCTACCGGCCGGAGCATCCCGACGACATCCCGGTGCTGAAGGTGGACAACACCGCGGTCCGCAACGCCCAGCTGGAAAAGCTGCGGCGGCTGAAGCGCGAGCGCGATCCGGAGGCCGTGGCCGCCGCCCTGGACGCGCTGACCAGCGGCGCCGCCGGTGGCGGCAACCTGCTGGAGCTGTCGGTCAACGCCGCCCGCGCCCACGCCACCGTCGGCGAGATCTCCTTCGCCCTGGAGAAGGTGTTCGGCCGCCACAAGGCCCACGCCGATGCGGTGAAGGGCGTTTACCTGCGCGAGGCGGGCCCGACGCCGGCCTCGGACCGCGCCCGGGCCATGGCCGAGGCCTTCACCCAGGCCGACGGCAAGAAGCCGCGGATCATGGTCGCCAAGATGGGCCAGGACGGCCACGACCGAGGCCAGAAGGTGATCGCCTCAGGCTTCGCCGATCTCGGCTTCGAGGTGGAGATCGGCGACCTGTTCCAGACCCCCGCCGAGGCCGCGGCCGAGGCGGTGGAGACCGGTGTCCACGCCGTGGGCGCAAGCTCCCTGGCCGCCGGTCACCTCACCCTGGTGCCCCAGCTGAAGGCCGAGCTCGCCAAGCTGGGTCGCCCCGACATCCTGGTGTTCGTGGGCGGTGTGATTCCGCCCGAGGACTTCAAGGCCCTGGAGGAGATGGGCGTGGCGGCCATCTTCACGCCGGGCACGGTGATCCCGGAGGCGGCCATCACCGTCCTCGAGCGCCTGAACCAGCAGCTGGGCTACGCCCAGGAGCAGGCGGCGCAGTAGGCGCGGCCATCCCGACTGGACGCTCGCCGCGGCCCATGAGCTACTTCCCCGTCAGGGGATGCGGATGTCGGACGCAGCGTTGGAACGGTCGGCGGTGTCCAAGGCCAGCTGGCGGCTGCTGCCGCTGATCGGCCTGGGCTACGGGGTCTCCTACATCGACCGGGTCAACATCAGCTTCGCCGCGCTGCAGATGAACCGCGACCTGGGGTTCAGCGCCACCGTCTACGGCCTGGGCGCCGGCCTTTTCTTCCTGGGCTACGCGCTCTGCGAAGTGCCATCCAACATGATCCTGGTGCGGGTGGGCGCGCGGCGCTGGATCGCCCGCATCATGCTGACCTGGGGCGCCCTGGCGATCGGCATGCTGTTCGTCCGCACCCCGGTGCAGTTCTACGTCATGCGCTTCCTGCTCGGCGTGGCCGAGGCGGGGTTCTTCCCGGGCGTGGCCTACTACCTGACCCTGTGGTTCCCGGAGGCGCACCGCGGTCGGGCGATCAGCCGGTTCTACGTCGCCTGGCCGCTCAGCACGGTGGTGATGGGCGCGGTGGCCGGGGCCCTCCTGGGCCTGCAGGGGCGTCTGGGCCTCGCCGGCTGGCAGTGGCTGTTCCTGGTCGAGGGCGCGCCGGCGCTGCTGCTGAGCGTGGTGATCCTGCTGCGCCTGCCCGATTCGCCGGAACAGGCGGCCTGGCTGACCGACGGCGAGAAGGCCTGGCTCCGGCGTCGGCTGGCCGGCGATGCGGCGGCCCTGGCGGGCGCGCCGCAGGACGCCCTGCGCGCGGTCACCAGCCTGCCGGTGCTGACCGCCACCGCGGTGAACTTCCTGCTGCTCGGCGGCTTCTACGCCTTCAACCTGTCGGCTCCGGAGCTGCTGCGCGGCGCCACCGGGATGAGCGCCGGGGAGGTCGGTTACCTGGTGGCGGCTGGCGGCCTGCTGGGCGCCGTGGCGCTGTTGCTCAACGGCTGGCACTCGGACCACAGCGCCGAGCGCCACCTGCACCTGGTGGTCCCGATCCTGGTCATGGCGGCAGCCTTCGCCGTGATCGGCCAGGCCGCCGCGCCCTGGGCCGTGGCGGGCGCCTATGTCGTGGCCCTGGTCGCCAACGCGGCGGTCGGCGGGGTGGTGTGGCCGGTGCTTTTCGGCGTGCTGCACCCGCGCACCGCGGCCGTCGGCTCGGCGACCATCAACGCCCTGGGCCAGCTGGGCTCGTTTGTCCTGCCCGCGCTCTGGGGCGTCTCCCGGGACGCCACCGGCGGCTTCCACGCCGGGCTGGCGGTCCTGCCCTTCGCCTACCTGCTCGCCGCCGGCCTGGTGTTCAGCCTGCGCCAGAGCCGGATGAAGCTGGCCGCCGCCCCGGCCTAGACGGGCTTAACCGCCGAACGGGGTCTTTTCGCTGGGCCCGGCGCCCGCGGCTTCGCGCCGACGCATGCCCATCATCTTGGACGCCGCCGCCAGCTCGGTCTTGTCCAGGACGCCGTCGCTGTTGGTGTCGATCTTGCTCCAGGCCATGCCCAGCATGGCGCCCATCTGGCCCTTGAGCTCGGCCTTCTCCACCTTGCCGTCGAGGTTGTCGTCCAGCATCCCCATCAGCCGGGTGGACTGGAAGCGCGCCTCGGAATCCACCTGGTGGGCCGCAGTCTCGTCCAGCCAGCGGAACGACAGCGAGGTGAACAGCATCTCCTGGAAGGACTGCTCGCCCCAGCTGACCTTGATCGAGGGATCGGGGTTGGCCGGGTTGCGCTTGGAGTTGTCGTAGACGTAGCGGGCGATCAGCTTCGACCCGGCCGGGATCTTTATCGGCTCGGCGAAGGTGTAGCTGCGCTGCCAGTTGAAGTCGTAGCGCGGCAGGCTCAGCAGCAGCTTCTCCTTGCCGTCCGGATAGCGGATCCACAGGTCCGAGGAATAGGCCCGGTAGTGCGCGTGCGGGAACGCCGAATAGAGCAGCGCATCGTTCGGGAACTCGACGTAGGCGACTTCCTTGTGGCGCGGCTCGTTGGGGCCGATCTCGATTGTCGGATCCAGCACCACCACGCCCCGCATCAGGTACTTCGGCGCGTCCTTGCGGAAGTAGACGCCGATCTGGGAGTTATCGACCGTCTCCTTGCCGTACGGCGTGTAGTGCATCTGGTACCCGATGGCCCCGCCCGGTGGCAGGTAGGTGCCCACGTCGCCGTCGAAGATGTTCGATTCCGCGCCCACCGCGTAGCCGCCCACCGAGCCCTTCCAGCGCAGCTCCGAGGATTGGCCGTTGGCCGGGACTTCCGACATCCAGCCGGTCAGGACGTGGTGCACGGCCTGGCGGTCGCCCGGCTTCACCGTGGTGGCGCGGATCCAGTGGCCCTCGGTCTCGGGGTTCAGGCTCACCGGCCGCTGGTAGTCGACCACGCCCGAGGCCGGCACCTTGAACGCCGGGATCTTGAGGATCAGGTCGGGCTTGCCCAGCGGCCATTCGGCGGCGACGTGCTTGACCGCCGCCAGCGGATCCGGCCCGTCGCCGCGCTGGGCGCCCTGCTCGATCCAGTGGACGATGGTCTTGAGCTCGGCCGGATCCAGGTTGCGGGAATCCGAGAACTTTCCGATG
Organism: Caulobacterales bacterium; assembly: GCA_019510435.1. Lineage (GTDB taxonomy): Bacteria > Pseudomonadota > Alphaproteobacteria > Caulobacterales > Caulobacteraceae > Phenylobacterium. Next base: position 40,730 of record JAEKKJ010000024.1, read on the forward strand.
TGCGGATCGGCGTTGTAGGGCGGCATCCGGTCGGTGCGGATCACCTCGCGGATCATCGGCGAGAAGCCCTTGACCATGTCGTAGCCGGACATGGCGAAGGGGCCGATCCCGCCCTCCTGGTGGCAGGTCACACAGCGCTTCTCGAGGATCGGCGCGACGTCCTTGGCGTAGGAGATCTTGGTCGTCGCCGCCCGGTCGGGGAAGGCGATGGGAGCGCCCGTGAGCGGCCCGCCCGTTGCAGCCGCCGGCTTGCCCGCCAGTAGCGCATCCAGCGCCGCCTGCGCCCCCGACACGGGGCCGTGGTAGACCACCTGCCAGGTCTTCGGGTTGACCACATAGGCCTCGGCCGAGCGCGTGACGCCCAGGCTCTCGCCCACCAACTGGTTGGAATCCATCAGGATCGGCAGGGTGTAGCCCACCTTCTGCGCCTCGGCCTGGATGGCCTCGCGGGTGTCCTTCAGGCTGGAGTTCAGCAGCATGAACTCGACGCCCTTGGGCTGGTAGCCGGCCGCCAGAGCCTTCAGCTCGCCGGCCGCGCGCTGCAGCACCGCGTCTCCGTTCGCCTGGCTGACGATCATCACCGCGGGCGCGTCCGACAGGCGGTAGAGCTCGTGGGCCTCCATGTTGGCGTCCACCAGCATGAAGTTGTCCACCATCGCCGGCGTCACGGCGGCGGCGTTGACCGCCGCACCGGCGGCCTCGGCGTGCGGCGCGCCCTTGTCGCTGGCGCAACCGGCGAGCGCGGTGGTGGCCAGAAGAGCGGCGGCCAGGGCGCTGGCGCGGGTGGTGGTCATGCGAAGTGTCCCCCTCGGATCGGTCCTGTCCCACTTGGCGCGGGAACGTCGCCGCCCTTTTGCGCATACAACGTTACACCAATGTTTCCCGGACCGCTTTTTCGGCGCGCGGAGGTCTGCCTCACGGGGGCGAACTGTCGAAAGCCGGGTGTGGTCGGCGCGATCCTATGATGTCCGTATTCCGCCAGATCGCAGACCGCCGCTGCCGTATCGGGGGTATGCCAACCACGACGGAAATCCTCGATGCTCATGCCTGTCGCCGCCGCCATGACCAGCCTCGCCTTGGCCGCGGGCGCGGCCGCCGCCCCACCGGCGGGTCCCGAGACGGACCGGGCGGCCGTCGCGGCCCTGGACGTGGCCTACCAGGCCGCGGTGAAGGCCAATGACGCCGACGCCATGGCCGCGATCCTCGATCCGCGGATGACCCTGGTGGTGGGGACCGGCGGCGTGGTCAGCCGCGAGGACCTGCTGGCCGCGGCGCGCAACCGCCTCGCCGTCTATGAGATCCAGGACGAAGCGCCGGGCAGCCAGACCGTGCGCCTGTTCGGCGACACGGCCGTGGTCACCGCCAGGCTGCGGCTGAAGTATGTGACCGGCGGCAAGGCCTTCGACCGCACCCTCTGGTTCAGCGACACCTATGTCCGCACCGCCGGCGGCTGGCGCTACGCCTTCGGCCAGGCCTCCAGCGCCCTGCCGGACGCCTAGAGTTCCGCGCCTCGCCAGCCGCATTTGGCCCTAGACTGACCTAGCGTCGAGGGTCGAACGTCGCCCAAACGGCCCACCGGCCCTCGCGAGGAAGAACCATGTCCGAAGCCCTGATCATCGACGCCTGCCGCACGCCGCGCGGCATCGGCAAGGTCGGCAAGGGGGCCCTGGCCGACGAGCATCCGCAGCGTCTGGCCGCCACGGTGCTGGGCGCCATCGCCGAGCGCAACGGCCTCAACACCGCCGAGGTGGACGACATCATCTGGGGCACCTCGTCCCAGCGCGGCAAGCAGGGCAACGACATGGGCCGCATGGCCGCCCTCGACGCCGGCTACGACGTGCGCGCCTCCGGCGTCACCCTGGACCGCTTCTGCGGCTCGGGCATCACCGCGGTGAACCTGGCCGCGGCCCAGATCATGTCGGGCATGGAGGACCTGGTCATCGCAGGCGGCACCGAGATGATGTCCTACACCGCCTCGTCCTCGCCGCAGCATGCGGCCTTCTTCGAGGGCCCGGCGTTGATGGACGCCGGCAACGCCCACCTGCGCAAGCTGCATCCCCAGTCGCACCAGGGCATCTGCGCCGACGCCATCGCCACCCTGGAGAACATCCCGCGCGAGGCCCTGGACGAGCTGGCCTATGTCAGCCAGCAGCGGGCCGCCAAGGCGATCGACGAGGGCCGCTTCGACCGCTCGCTGGTGGCCGTCTACCACGAGGACGGCAGCCTCGCCCTCGACCGCGAGGAGTTCCCCCGCCCGCAGACCACGCTGGAGGGCCTGGCGTCCCTGAAGCCCTCGTTCGAGGCCATGGCCAATGTCCCGCTCGACGCCAGCGGGATCACGTTCGCGGGCCTGATCCAGCAGGTCTATCCCGACCTGAAGCTCACCCACGTGCACCACGCCGGCAACTCGTCGGGCGTCGTGGACGGCGCGGCGGCCGTGCTGCTGGCCTCTCCGGAGTATGCCAAGAAGAACGGTCTGAAGGCCCGCGCCCGGGTGCTGGCCATGGCCAATGTCGGCGACAGCCCAACCCTGATGCTGAACGCGCCGGTGCCGGCCGCCCACAAGGTGCTGAAGAAGGCCGGCCTGACCCCCGACGACATCGACCTGTGGGAGATCAACGAGGCCTTCGCGGTGGTCGCCGAGAAGTTCATCCGCGACCTCAAGCTGGACCGCGACAAGGTCAATGTGAACGGCGGCGCCATGGCCCTGGGCCATCCGATCGGCGCCACCGGTTCGATCCTCATCGGCACGCTGCTCGACGAACTGGAACGCCGCGACCTCAAGCGCGGCCTGGTCACCATGTGCGCGGCGGGCGGCATGGCGCCGGCGATCATCATCGAGCGCATCTGAACGCCCGATCCGCGCGCGGATCGCTGCAAGGACCCCTCTCCCCCGGAGAGGGGTTTTTGCGTTCTGGCCGGCCGCCCTGCGCACAGCGTGCGGTCAGGCAAGACGAAAAGAAGACCCGCTACCCCAAGAATAGTCGTTAACAAGACATTAAGAACTGCGGGACTTTTTCCTGCGGAAGCTGCGGGCTGTCGATCTTTTGCCCCAATTTAAGCTCAAAGCTTATGGAACGCAGAAGCGATTTCAGTTGTTGAAGCGACTGATGGCTGCAGAACGCCGCTTCCGCCACCGAAACAACCTTCGCCGTAGCGACGAGGACGGCCCCATGTACCAAGGCGTTGCAGCAAATCAACCTGGCCTGGCCCGGGAACTGTCCAGCGCGCGGGCCCAGCTCGCCAGCCAGGAACGGCAGATCCAGGAGCTGAACCACCGGATCGCCAACAGCCTGCAGCTGGCGGCCGACATGCTGGTGTTCGAACAGCTGCGCGCCCGCGACCCGCTGGCCCAGGCCGCGCTGGAAGCCAGCCGCGCCCGCCTCGTGGCCGTGGGCGAGCTGCACCGCTACCTCTACGACCACGCCGACCGGGCGATGGTGGAGCTGAGGCCGTTCCTGGCCGGGCTCTGCAAGGCGGTGGGCGCGGCGACGGGCCTGGCGGTCGAGCTGGACGCCGACGGCGCCAGCGTGCCGGGCGACATGGCCCAGCAACTGGCCATCGCCATCAACGAGTTCGCCATCAACGCCGCCAAGCACGCCTATGAAGGCCGCCCGGGCGGGCGCCTGGCGGTGACCTGCCGGCGCGAAGGCGCCGAGCTGGTGCTCAGCGTCGCCGATCGCGGCAAGGGGCTGAGTTCGGGAACCGGCGGCGGCGGCCTCGGAATGTCCATCGTCGCGGCCATCGTGCGCGACCTGAAGGGCGCCCTCACCGCCCAGACCGACGCCGAAGGCGGCGCCCGCTTCACCATCCGCGCGCCCCTGGGCCCGCAGCCCCTGCCCCGCTCGTTCGAGGTCTGGACGCAGCTCTGACCCCGGGGCCTAAATCCAGGCCCCATTCCTTCGCCAAAAAAAGAAGGCCGCCGGAGCCTTGCTCCGGCGGCCGGGCGCATGGGGTCTCGGGCCGGTCCTGCGGGGACCTCTCCAATCAGCGCCGGGACCCCAGCGCGATCAGTGCTTGCGGGCCTTGGCCGAGCCGGACCCCGAGGTGGTCAGGTCGACGTCGCCGCCATGGGCGCTGGCCGACATCGAGGCCGAGCCGGAACCGCTCGCAGAGCCGCCCGTCGGGATCACCGCCGGATCGAACCGCGGGACCGCGCCGCCGGCAGCACCGGCCGCCGCAGCGCCGCCCGCCTCGGCCTGGGCGAGGGCCGAACTGGCCTGGCTATGCGCCTGGCCGGTGGCCGAGCCGGCCTCCTGCACCCGCGCCTGGGCGTTCTGCAGCCCTGTGGTGGTCGCCGCGTTCGCCGCGGCGTTGGCTGCGCCCGACGCCGCCGCGGGCGCCGACGTGACCCGGCCCGCCCCGCCCAGGGCGCCGGTGACGGAGCCGCCCAGGCCCGCCGTGGAGGGCGCACCCACATGGCCGGCGCCGTTCACCGCGCCACCCAGGGAGCCGCCCAGCGATCCGCCGACGCCGCCGACCATGCCGCCGAGGCTGCCGGTCGCGCCCAGGCTGCCGCCCAGGGCGCCGCCGAGCAACTGTGCGTTCGCCGCGCCGGTCGAAAGGGCCAGAAGGGCGGCCGCCGCCGCCAGGGACTTCACAAGCATCGCAGGTCTCCTCACCGGAAAATCCAGGGATCGAGAGGTCCAACGACGCGGGCCGGCGGTTTCATCCCGCCGACGCCCGAAATTCAGCGCGGGCCAGCCGCGTAGCGGACGGTCTGGGGCCGCACGGCCAGTTCGAAGGCCACGAGGCCGCGCCCATAGACCGGATCCGGCCCGCGCGCGCCCAGGTCGACCGCCTGGCGGGCCAGGGCCTCCACCGCCTGGCGCGCCCGGCCGGGATCCGCCTCGGGCAGCAGCGCAGCCAGCCGGCCCGCCACCAGCGGCGCGGCGAAGGAGGTGCCGCGCACCTCGGCCATCGCCCCGTCCAGTCCAGAGGCCAGCATGTCCGCGCCCGGTGCGGCAAAGGCCACCTGTGCGCCTCGGCCGGCTTCGGGCAGGACGCGGCGGCGCGCGTCCACGCCCGTGACGGCCACCACGCCGGGATAGGCGGCCGGATAGAGCGGCGGGGCGGCGGGGCCCTCGTTGCCGACGGCCGCCACGATCAGGTGGCCGCGGGCCAGGGTGGCCGCCACGGCCGCGCCCAGCACCGCGTTCGGGGGCCCGACGAGGCTGACGTTGACCACCGGCACGCGCGCCTGGACCAGCCAGCCCAGCGCCCGCACCACCGCCAGGGCCGAACCGCCGGCCGGGGTCGTCCCATAGACGTCGGCCACATAGAGCGTCGCCCCGGGCGCCGCGCCTCGGAATCCTGGCCCCTCGCCCACCAGCAGCGAGGCCACCGCCGCACCGTGGGCGGTGGCCTTGAGCCCTCCCGGCGCGAAGGCCTGCTGCACCAGCCGCGCATGCTGCAGCGCCGGGATGGCGGCGGGCGCGGCGCCATCGACCAGGCCGATCCGCAGGCCCTTTGCTGGCCGAGGGTTGGCGGATCCCACCGCGGGACGCCCCGCCGCCGCCACGCCGCTCTCGAAATAGATGTGGTCCAGGTCGTAGCGCCCGGCCGGATCGAGCGCACGCAACCGCCGCAGCGCCTCCGCCGCTGCCATGCCGCGCGGCGTCGCGAGGGTCACGGTCGCCAGGTCGAGCCCCGCCACCGTCTCCTGGGCCCGCACGGCGAACCCCGCGGCACGCGCCTGCGCCAGGGCCGCCGGCGAGACATCGAGGCCGAGGATCTCGCCCCGGAGCGCCGGATGGCCCGCCGCATCGGGCTCCACCGCCTCGGGATGCAGCGCCAGCAGGGCGTCGGCCTGGGCGCGGTAGCTCTCGGCGTCGGTGGCCAAGCTCGCCGCCACCGCGGAAATCGGCGCCGCGGCCTTCAGCGACACCACGCCGAGGGCGTCGCGCGATACGCTGAGCGCCCGCGGCTCGAGGCTGGTGGAGAGTTCGAGCGTCGCGACCGCGCCGCCGGCCCCGATGGGAGGCAGCTTGGCGGCCACGGCGGCGGCCTGGTCCGCCGTGCGCGCGGTGGGGGCCGGCGCCGCGACCCGGCTCAGGGCGGAGGTGGCCAGGGCGCCTGGCGCGACGCCCGCAGAAGAAACACTGGCCTGGGACGCGGCCGGCGTGGCGGCGGGCGCAGGCGGAACGGCCGGCAGCGCCAGGGGTGGCAGGCCCGCCACAGCGCCCAGCTGCGCCTGCGCGGGACCCCATACAGCCAGCCCGGCCGCCACCGCGGCGGCGATGCGTCCCCAGGCGGACTTCATACGGGGCTCCTCTTTCTCGCCGCTTTCAACGCCCCAGCTTCGGCGTTTTCATGGCCTCAACGGATGAAACGGCCGGTGCGGTTCGTTTCATCCGGGAAGAAGGTTGAGTCTTGGACCGCCTGGAACGCGCGATCGTCGACCTCCTGCCGCGGCTGCGCCGGTTCGCCCGGACGCTGAGCCGCGACATGGCCGACGCCGACGACCTGGTGCAGCAGACCGTGGAGCGGGCGCTCGTCCACCGCGGCCAGTGGCGGCTCGGCACGCGCCTGGACAGCTGGATGTTCCGCATCATGAAGAACGCCTGGATCGATGAGAGCCGCGCCCGCCGCCGTCGCACCGCGGTGCTGGCGCCCGAGGAGGACGGCGCCAACACCGGCCTCGACGGCGCCCAGGCGCTGGAGGCCCGGCTGGAGGCGCGGGCGGTGGCGGACGCCATGGGCCGCCTGCCCGACGACCAGCGCCTGGCCGTGGCGCTGGTCCTGGTGGAGGGCCTCTCCTATCGCGAGGCGGCCGAGGTGCTGGAGGTGCCGCAGGGCACCCTGACCAGCCGGCTGGGCCGTGGCCGCGCCGCCCTCCTGGCCGACCTGGCGGGAGGCGCGCCATGAGCGAGCTGGAGCAGCTGATGGCCTATGTGGACGGCGAGCTGGACGCCGCGGACCGCGCCGCCTTCGAGGCGCGGATGGCCGCCGAGCCGGAGCTGGCCGCGCAGGTGGCGGCCCATAGCGCGCTGGCCGACCAGATTGGCCGCACCTACGCGCCCGCGCTCCAAGAAGAGGTTCCCCTGCGGCTGCGTCTCGCGGCCCAGGCGGCCAACGACGGAGGCACACGCAGGCTGGCGCCCTGGATCGCGGCCGCGGCCAGCCTGGTGATCGGCGTCCTCGCCGGCCAGGCGATCCAGCCGCCGCCGCTGGCCGTTGGCGGCGCGGTGCCGGCGCGGCTCGCGCTCGCCAAGGCGCTGGACCGGGATCTCGCCGCTGACCCCGGCCCAGTCCGCATCGGCCTGACCTTCCGCGACGCGCGGGGCCGCTACTGCCGCACCTTCGAGAGCGCACAGGACCGCCTGGCCGGCCTGGCCTGCCGCGACGGCGCGCGCTGGCGCCTGGAGACCGCCACGGCGTGGGCGGCGGCGGCTTCGCAGCCCGACTACCGCACCGCGGCGAGCGAAACGCCCCCGGCGGTGCTCGCGGCTGTGGACGCCGCCATGGCCGGCCAGGCGCTGGATGCGGCGCAGGAACGCGCTGCGCGCGACCAGGGCTGGCGCCAGCAATAGCTGCGTCTCAGGAGTCCAGTTCGCGCGCGTCCGGGTATTGGCTGGACAGTTTTTCGACGGCGTCCTTCAGGGTGTCGATCGCCTCGTCCACGGCGGCGCGCTGAGCCTCCAGCTCGGCGATCCGGCCGCGGAAGATGCGGATGGCCTCGCGGTCCTGGGCCGCCACGCCCTCCTCGTCATAGAGGTCGAGGATGTCGCGGATCTGGGCGATCGAGAGGCCCACACGGCGGCCGTTCAGGATCAGCTTCAGCCGGGCGCGGTCCTTGTAGGAATAGACCCGGCTGGTGTCGCGCCGGGCCGGGGCGAGCAGCCCCTGCTCCTCGTAGAAGCGCAGCGCCCGCGGCGTGGCGCCGAACTCGCGGCAAAGCTGGGTGATCGAATAGGTGCGGAAGGGCGGTCGGCGGTGCGACAGGATCATGTTCATCGGCTTTTCCTCCTCAGGCCCGTCGGCGACGCGGGCGTTGTCCGTTCGGATCTGTTTGGCCTCGGCGCATCGCGCCGCGCGCCGCGACCTTGCGGGCCGCGGCGGCGCGCAACAAGCTAGCGGAAGTGATAGGGGCGAGGGATGGCCGCCGCCGAAGACCACCTTGCCGCCGCCGAAGCGCTCGCCCGGGAGATCATGGCGATCGGCGCCCGCGTGGGCCTGCCGTTCGTGGCCGCCACCAGCGACATCGGCTCGCCCCGGCTGCCGGTCGGGACGGACGGGCGGCCGCTGGCCGAGACCGTGTTCCGCTGGATCGACCCCGAGCTCCGCTACTGGGAGGACCATGGTTTCGCGCTGCGGGCCATGGGGATCCATGTGGCGCGCGCATGCGCCGAGCCCTTCTGGCTGGCGCAGGGCCGCTTCGGCTCCTGGCGGCCGAACGCAGCGCTGGAGGCGTTCTCGGCGGAGTGGCCGTTCGAGACCCACGGCGCGGCCGCCTGCATCGTGGCGCCCATCCACCTGCCCAAGGGCGTGATCGGGGTGGTGATCTGGGGGACGCCCGACGCCGGCTTCGACGTCAAGGCGGCCTTCGACGCGCACGCGCCGCAGATGCACCTCCTGGCGCTGCGGTTCGTGGCCACCTACGAGGACGCGGTGGCCGGCTCCGACCAGGCGCCAGCGCGGCTGACGCGGCGCGAAATCCAGTGCCTGAAGTGGGCGGCGGCGGGCAAGACCGACGCCGAGATCGCCGAGATCGTGGCCATCTCCCTGGCCACGGTCCGGTTCCACGTCGCCAACGCCGCCCGCAAGCTCTCGGCCGGCGGTCGCGCCCAGGCCGTGCAGCGCGCTGCCGCCTTAGGGTACATCGGTGCGATTCCGGCAGGCGCGGCGTCGCGTCCCACTCGAAATCGCCCTCGAAGCGAGTAGGCTCCCGCCCTACGGGAATCGCAACGGAACGGGGAATATGCGGCGCCAGCGATTGCGCGCAGGCCTGACAGCCTGCGTGCTTATCTGCGCCATGGCCGGCAGCGCCGCCGCGGGGACTCCGCGGACCCTGCCGCGTGACCCGACGCCGAAGGAGGCAGCCGCGTGGAAGGCCCTGGTGGCCCAGGCGGAGACGGCCCAGGCGGTCGGCGACTGGGCGCGGCTGGAGCAGGTGACGCGTAAGCGCGCCGCCATCGAGGAGCGCACCTTCGGGCTCGAGGCGCCGGTGACCGCCGCGTCCTACTCCTGGATCGGCCTCGCGCTCAGCCGCCGCGGGCGCGACGCCGAGGCCGAGCCGTTCTACCGCCGCGCCCTGGAAATCGACCGCAAGGCGCTGGGCGAGACCCAGGGCCAGACCCTGCTGGCCACCAACAACCTCGCCGGCGTCCTGGAGCGACAGCGCCGATTCGCCGAGGCCGAGCCGCTGCGCCGGGCGTTGCTGGTGTCCGCCTGCGCGGCCTTTGGCGAGAAGAGCGCCGAGGCCGCGGCGGCCGCCGCAGCCCTGGGCGACGTGCTGCGGGCCCAAGGCCGGGCCCGCGAGGCCGAGCCGCTCTATCGCCAGGCGCTGGAGACCGATGCGGCGACCGCGTCCGAAGCCGATCCGCGGGTCGCCGCCGACCTGGGCGCCCTGGCGGTCGTGCTGGACGCCCTGGGCCGGCATGTGGAGGCCGAACCCCTGCACCGCCGGTCCCTCGCCATCCGGCTGAAGGCGTTCGGCGAGCGCGACGCGGCCACCGCCCAGGCCTATGCCCGCATGGGCGCCAATCTCGACGCCCAGGGCCGGCACGCCGAGGCCGAGCCGCTGTATCGCGCAGCCCTGGCTACGGACCGGCAGGTGCGGGGCGAGCGCCATCCGACCACCGCCGCCGACCTGGCCGATCTCGGCGCCAACCTCACGGCGCAGGGTCGAACGAAGGACGCCGAGCCGCTGCTGCGCCAGGCGCTGGAGATCCGCCGCCGCGCGCTGGGCGAGCGCGATCCCGAGACGGCCGCCAGCTACGCCGAGGTCGCCGCGACCCTGGCCGCCCGCGGCAAGGCCGGCGAAGCCGAGCGCCTGCACCGGCGCGCCCTCGAGACCCTCCGCGCCGCCAAGGGCGATCGCGACCCCGCCACCGCCGACGCCGAGATCGCGCTGGCGGCCGACCTCATGGCCCTCAATCGCGCCAAGGACGCCGAGCCGCTGCTGCGCAACGCCCTGGAGGTGCGCCGCGCCGCCCTGGGCGAGGCCCATCCGGCTACGGCCCGCGCCTACGACGCCCTGGCGGAGAACCAGCACCGCCTGGCCGCCGATGGCGACGCCGAGCAGTTGGCCGGCAAGGCCGTGGCCATCGTGCGCGCCCGCCGCGCCGCCGACCAGCGCGCCGCCGGCTCAGATCCGGACGCCGCCCTGCGCCGCGCCCGGGCCGGGGCGGTCGAGGACGCCGACGCCCCGATCTTCCGCCGCTACCTGCGCATGGCCTGGCTGGCCGCCCGCGCGCGGCCCGCCGAGGCGCAGCGCCTGCGCGACGCCGCGTTCTCGGCCGCCCAGGAGCTGCAGGTCTCGCCCGCCGCCCAGGCCCTGGCGCAGACCGCGGCGCGCGCCGCGCTCGGCCGCAAGCCCGCCGCCGGCGAGGCGCGCGTGCAGCAGGCGTTGGCCGGCCAGGCGCGCCAGATCGAGGGCCAGCTGCTGGAGGCCCTGCCGTCCGGCAACGCCGACCGCGCCGCCTCGATCGGCGTGGCGCTGGACGCTGTCGGACGCGAGCTGGCGGGGCTCGACGCCCGCCTCGCCAGCGAGAACCCGCTGTACGCCGCCATGCTGGCGCCCGCGCCGCTCAGCCTGGCCCAGGCCCAGCGCCGCCTGCGCCGGGGCGAGGGCCTGCTGCTGATCGTGCCGGCCGACGGGGACGTCTATGTCTTCGCCGCCTCGCGCACCAAGAGCGCCTGGACCCGGATCGTCGGCGGCGAGGCCGAACTGGAGCGGCGGATCCGCGTGCTGCGCTGCTCGGTCGACGACGGGACCTGCGCCGGCAAGGCGCCGATCTCCGCCGACGGCGCCTCGCCCTACGATCTGGCGACGGCCTACAGCCTCTACCGCGACCTGATCTCGCCCGTGGAGGACGCTCTGGACGGCGCAGGCCAGCTGTTCGTCACCGCCTCGGGACGGTTCGGCGGCCTGCCCCTGGCGCTCCTGCCGACCGCTCCGCCGGCGCCGGGCCAGCATGGGACGAAGGCGCTTGCGGAAACGCCTTGGCTCGCCGACCGCTACGCCCTCACCACGCTGCCCTCGATCGCCAGCCTGCGCGCCATGCCGCCGCCGGCGCGCCCGCAAGCCCAGCGCTGGGCGTTCATCGGCTTCGGCGATCCGATCCTCGGCGGGGCCGGGGCTGGCCAACGCCGGCCCTCGCCACGCACCGCGAGCGAGGGCCGGCCCCTCGCCGACCCGCGGGTGCTGAACGCCGCCTTCTCCCCGCTGCCCGGTACGGCGGACGAGCTGCGCGCCATGGCCAGGGCCCTCGGCGCCCCGTCCTCCAGCCTGCGCATCGGGTCGCGGGCCACCGAGACGGCGATCAAGACCTCCGCCGAGCTCGGCAAGGCCGGCGTGGTGCTCTTCGCCACCCATGGCCTGCTGTCGCGCGAGGCGCCGGGCGTCAAGGAGCCGGGCCTGGTGCTGACGCCGCCCGCCAAACCGACCTCGGAAGACGATGGCGTCCTGACCGCCTCGGAGGCGGCCGAGCTGGACCTCTCCGCCGACTGGGTGATCCTGTCGGCCTGCAACACCGCCGGCTCGGACGGAGAGCCGGGGGCCGACAACCTCTCCGGCCTGGCCCGGGCCTTCCTCTACGCCGGCGCCCACGCCCTGCTGGTCAGCCACTGGCGGGTGTTCGACGACTCCACCGCCGCCCTCACCGTCCAGACCCTGGCGCTACAGAAAGCGCACCCCAGGATGGGCAAGGCCCAGGCCCTGCAGCTGGCCATGCGCGAGGTGCGCAGCGGCCGCCGCGCCGACGGCACGCCCCTGCCCGGCTGGAAGCCGCAATGGGCGCACCCGGCCTATTGGGCGCCCTTCGTCCTGATCGACGCCGGCGAGTAGCCGGGAGGCCTGCACGGCCACCGAACGAAACTATATGATTTCGGCTTGGTAACCGGTGTCATTTTCCGCTTGCGGTTACCCTGGAATTGGGTTCCGTTCCCGCCAACCTCCAGCCATAGGATGGTCCATGGGTCGGAAACGCCAGGGTTCGCGGCGGCTCGCGTTCGCGCTCGCCACGGTTTGCGGCGGCCTCGCCGGTGCGGCGCACGCCGCCGACGCAGGCGGCCTGCTTTTCTATCTCTCCGCCGACAAGTCGCTGACCGCCGACGTGGCCGGTGGCGAGGCCGTCCCCAATTTCGCCGACAAGGCCGCCATCGTGCCGAACGGGGCCAGGGGCGGCGCGTTCTCGGCGGCGGACGAGGTGGTCCTGGCCTGGAAGGCGCCCGGCAACATCTACGCCCAGCGCGGCACGGTCTCGTTCTTCTGGCGCTCGCGCTATCCGGTGGGCGAAGCGCCCTTCGCCATCTTCCGCGTGGCCTTCGCCGACCACTCCAGCTGGGACATGACCTGGCTGCGCATCGACTGGAACGGCCACGGCTTCGACGCCTTCGTCACCGACAACAACCTGGCCCGCACGCGGGTCTCGTTCACCCTGCCCAAGCCGCCAACAGCCGACGCCTGGACCCACCTGGCCTTCAGCTGGGACGAGACCCGCGGCGTGGAGCTGTTCGTCGACGGCAAGCCCGTGGCGCGCCAGGCCGCGGTGGCGGTCTATGACACCGGCCTCGACCAGTTCGGGGTCTCGGGGCGGGTGGTCTCGCCGCACCAGGTGCAGAGCCGCTATAACTTCATGCGCGGCGGCGACTACGATGAGCTGCGCATCTACGACCACGCCCTGGACGCCGCCGCCGTGTCGGTGCTGGCGAAGGCCCAGGAGCCGCCACCGCCGGCCCCAGCCGCACCCGCCCTCAGCGACCCGGCCACGGGCGCCGAGTGGAGCCTGCGCTACGGCTGGAACCGCAAGGGCGACCTGCCGCCGCTGCTGACCGCGCCCATCACCCGCATCCGCAAGGTCGAGTTCGCCGACGCCAAGGACCTGAAGGAATGGATGTGGAAGGGGACCGACGGGATCCCCGAGACCACCTGGCCCGGGGTCTACAACCGCTCGCGCCTGCCCGGTCGCAACGACTACATGACCCTGCCGGACTGGAACGTCTATGTGGAGGGCGGCAAGGCCTATGCCCTGACCCTGCCGCAGGAGCCGTGGAACCACATCGAGATCCAGGGGGCGGCCTATGGCGACCTGACCTGGGCGGCCGGCGCGGGGGCCAAGGACCTCAAGCTCGCCAGCCGGGCCAAGGACCAGGAGCGGACCTTCCACCAGTTCGCCGACCCGCGGACCGGCGGCGTGCTGACCTTCACCAACCTCGCCCAGGAGACGCCGATCCAGGAGATCGCCGCCTATGACTTGGGGCCGGGCGCCGAGCCCGCGGGCACGACGAAGCTGAGCTACACCGTGCGCGTGGCGGCCAGGCCGGACTATCCGGACCTCGATCCCCTGACCGCCTTCATCCGCGGCCGCTATGCGCCGGCCGAGCGCGCCACGGTGGTGGCCCTGCCCGACGGCGCGCCCATGCGCGCGCGCCCTGCCGAGGGCGGCGTGCGGCTGCCCATCGTCCATGTGCTGATCCCGTTCGAGTTCGGCGCCGAGCCGGCGGCCCAGCCGCTCTACCGCTCATGGGGCTACGGCTGGGAGAACATGCACGACGCCCTGGACGGCGTGGCCATCGACCTGCCGCCGCTGAAGGGCGCGCCGGGCGAGGTCATTCCGCTCAACATCCAGGTCAAGGACCCGATCTGGCCGGGCCGCAACCTGATGGACGTCAGCGTCTCGGTGAAGGCCGGCGAGGCGCGCACCCTGTGGCTCGACACCCGCGACCGCATCCTGCCGAACAAGAGCCTCTACCTGACCCTCGCCAGCGCTAGCCCGGCGTTCGACGCGGCAAGCCTGGACGGCGCCAAGATCCGCCTGGTGTTCAAGGACCGCGCCGCCGGCGCCGTGGAGCACGTGGCGGACCGCCTGAACCAGGTGAAGGACAACTGGGGCTTCCTGGTCGAGGAGCACACCGCCTCCAAGCGCGAGGGCCTGTTCCAGCGCCTGACCGCCGACATCACCGACCTGCTGCGCGTCGATCCCGAGAACAGGATCGCGCGGGAATACTGGGCCGACATCACCTACGGCAGCGAGGGCCAGCTGCCGTTCGAGCAGCCGAAGCCGCCGGCCGGCGTGCCGCTGTGGGCCTTCCGCCAGCTGGAGGACCTGAAGCAGGTTCGCCGCTTCGCCGACTGGTGGATCGACAACCGCCAGGTCCCCTACGGCGACTTCGGCGGCGGCATCAGTGACGACACCGACCTGATGGAGCAGTGGCCGGGGCTGGCGCTGATGGGCGTGGAGCCCGAGCGCCTGCGCGCCTCGCAGATGAGGCTGGCCGACGCGGTCTACAAGAACGGCATGTTCACCGATGGCCTCTCGACCATCATGACCGACGAGCTGCATTCCTACGAAGAGGGCATCAACTCCAACAGCGAAGCGCTCTACATCAACTGGGGCGACCCCAAGGTGGTCGAGCGGCTGATGACCACGGTCCGCGCCTATGACCGGATCATCAAGCCGAACCCGGCGGGGCACCTGCACTTCACCACCAGCTGGTACTCCGGCGCCAAGGCCTATTCCGAAGGGCCGTGGGAGTGGTCGAAGTACTATTCCTACCTGGTGCTGCACCCTGGCCTGCTGATGGGCGCCTACAACGGCGATCCGACCGGTCGGCGGTTCGTGATCGGCCTCGCCGATGGGATCCTGGCACACGGCAAGCAGGCCGCGGACGGCTCGTGGACCTGGCCCGACGAGATCAACTGGCGCACAGACGCCACCAAGGCCACGCTGCCGCTCGACAGCCCGCCGATGCAGCTCTTCTGGGGCGCGTGGCGCTTCACGGGCGATGGGAAGTACCTGGCGCCGCTGATGGGCTTCCAGGCCAAGCTCGGGACCCGGGCGCTCAGCCAGATGAACGAGAACGCCTTCGACGTGCTGGGCAAGCGCGAGGCCTGGGCGGCTGACGCCATCAAGAAGGGCGAGGGCGAGCGCGCCTCGAGCTTCGACCGCTGGCTGGCGTGGCAGGCGGACGGCGACAAGCGCCACCTGGAAGAGCTGTACGGCGAGGAAATCCGCGCCGGCGCCCAGCGCTTCTACACCCAGACCGAGGGCCACTGGTGGAGCGACCGCGTGGAGCTGCCGTCCGAGACCCTGCAGCGCTCGCGGCTCGGCGGGGTGGCGCTGAAGCGCGGCTGGATCTGGCCGGGCCATACGGTGAGCTGGCGCTTCGAGCACGACCCCGAGGCCGAGCAGGTGGCGATCCTGGTGGGCGGCGCGACGCCCGGGCGGTTCACCGTCGAGGCCTTCAACACGACCGACCACCCGGTGAAGGCGACCATGACGGGCTGGAACGTCACCGGCGGCGAATGGCGGCTGTCGTCGGCCGCAGGTTCGCGAAGCTTCCCCTTCGAGAAGAGCGCCGGCGTGGACCTGGCCTTCGCGCCCGGCCAGAACGCCTTCACCTTCGAGCTCGTGAAGGCGGGCCCGCCCGTGGAGACCCGTCCCGACCTGGGCGTCGGGCCGGAGGACGTGGTCCGCAAGGGCGCCAGCCTGGCGGTCACCGTGCACAGCCTGGGCGCCGCCGACACGCCCGCCGGGACCCTGGTGGTCGAGGACGCGGCCGGCAAGGTCGTCGCCCAGGCGGCTGTCCCACCGCTGAAGGCCCCCCGCGACCTGGCGCCCAAGACCGTGACGCTGAAGGTGAAACTGCCGGCGACGGTGCAGGGCGGCCGGGTGCGGCTGTCGCTGCCGGTGGCGGAGGTCACCCAGCTCAACAACAGCCAGCCCGTTCCCTAGATGGCGCGCCGCGGCGCCCTATCCGGCGATCACCTTGGCCAGGTCCGCCGGCGGCCATGGGCCCTGGGCCAGCACCTTGCGGTGGAAGGCGGGCCACAGCGCCCGGTCCTTCGGCCGCAAACGGGCGATCTCCAAGGCCCCCAGGGCGTCGGCCGTCACCTGGCCCGGCCGCTCGGCCATGCGCGCCACGTCGGCCTCGATCGTGATGAAGGCGATGGAGCGGCCCTGGAGCTCGGTCATGGCCGCGATGGCCTGCGCTGGCGTCCAACCGAGTGCGCCGAGGCCGGTGTCGGCCACCGCCCGGCCCAGCCGGAACAGCCGCCATTGCAGGTAGCCGATCTCGCCGCGCGGATCGTCGCGATAGGCGCCGAGGTCCGCCGCCAGCTGCTCGGCATAGATGGCCCAGGCCTCGAAATAGGCCCCGGCCGCCTTGGCGCGCTCCGGCGAGACATCCGCCGCCGCCTGCAGCGGCAGCTGCAACAGGTGGCCGGGGATCACCTCGTGGAACGCCACGCCGGGCAGGGTCCAGGCCGGGCGCTCGCGGATGGCGCGCAGGTCGACGTAATAGGCGCCGGCGCGGCCGGCCTGCGGGGCCTCGCGATAGCCGGCGCGGCCGGCGGCCACCTCGGCCGGGGACATGCGCCGCACCTGGGCCTCTGCGATCGGCAGGTCCCCGAACGCCGCGCCGAGCGCCGGCCGCAGGGCGGCGAGCCTGGCGTTCATCTCCGCCACCGCCCGGTCGCGGCCGGCGTCGTCGTCGGGATAGAGCCAGCGCGGGTCGGCGGAGAGCGTGCGCAGGCGGCTTCCCACCGATCCCTGAGCGAGGCCGATTCGCTTCAGCAGGCGGTCGGCCCGGGCCTGGGCGGCGCGCACCGCAGCAGCGGCCGCGGCATGGGCGGTGTGCGGGTCCAGCGGCGCGCCCCAGGCCTTGGCCAGGGCTTCGGCGTAGTCCGTGGCCGCCCGGGCGGGCGCTGCCAGCGCCATGGCGGCCCCAGCCGCCAACAGGTTTCGACGGTCGATCATCAACGATACGCTAGCGGCGATGGAGCTGAAATGATACCGGTATCATCGTCCTCCGAGGCGGCGCGGCCATGCCGGTGAAACCCTCCCCCGAGTTCGACCGACGCACCCTGATGGGTCTGGCCGCGCTCGCCTCGGCGGCGCCGTTGGCGGCCGCCGCCGACAGCCCGCTCGAGCCCGACCCCGCGGAGACCGTTCCCCTGTGGCCCGGCCCGCCCCCGGGCGCGCGGGCCCAGCTCCCGCAGGAACAGATCGTCGACCGGATCAAGACCAGCGGCTTCCAGGACCGCTTCGTCACTGGCATCGGCCATCCCCTGCTCACCGTCATCCGCCCCGCGCGCCCGAACGGCGCGGCCCTGATCGTGGCGCCGGGCGGCGGCTATGTCCGCGTCGTCATCGACAAGGAGGGCTTCGAGGTCGGCCATCGCATGGCCGCCGCCGGCATCACCGTCTTCGTCCTGCGCTACCGCCTGCCCGGCGAAGGCTGGGACAAGGCCGCAGACGTCCCGCTGCAGGATGCGCAGCGGGCGGTGCGCCTGGTTCGCGCCGGCGCCAAGGGTTTCGGCATCGACCCGGCGCGGGTGGCGTTCATGGGCTTCTCCGCCGGGGGACATGTGGCCGCCTCCATCGCCACCCGCTTCGCCGAGGCCGTCTATGCGCCGGTGGACGCCGCTGACGCCCTCTCCGCGCGGCCCGACCTCTCCTGCCCCATGTACCCGGTCGTGACTATGGACCCCGCCTTTGCCCATGCCGGCTCGCGCGAGACCCTGCTCGGTCCGCATCCGACGGCCGAGGTCGAGGCGCGCTATTCGCCCGAGCGGCGGGTCACGGCCCAGACTCCGCCGACCTTCCTGGTCCACGCCTGGGACGATGCCACGGTGCCGGTGGAGAACAGCCTGCGCTATCTCGAAGCGCTGCGCGCCCAGAAGATCCCGGCCGAGGCCCATCTGTTCGCCGAGGGCGGCCACGGCTTCGGCATCCGCGGCGCGCAGGGCAAGCCGGCCGCGGCCTGGCTGGACCTGTTCCTGGCCTGGGCGCGCCGCCAGGGGTTCGCCGGTTGATCGGCCGCCGCGACCTGCTGATCGGTCTCGGCGCCGGCGCCCTCGCGAGCGGCGTCCACGCCCAGCCGGCCTCGCCCATCGCCCAGACCCGCCACGGGCCGGTCCGTGGGGCCGTGGACAATGGGATCCTGGTGTTCAAGGGCGTGCGCTATGGCGCCGACACCGGCCCGCGGCGGTTCCAGCCACCGGCCCCGCCCACACCCTGGACCGAGGTGCGGGACGTCCTCGCCTACGGTCCCGCCTCGCCGCAGCGCGGCCTCCGCGAACCCACCAGCGAGGACTGCCTCTTCCTCAACGTCTGGACGCCCACCCTGCGCGACGGGCGGCGGCGACCGGTGATGGTCTATATCCACGGCGGCGCCTATTCCTCCGGGTCGGGTTCGGCGGCGCTCTACGACGGCGTGCGCCTCTGCCGCCGGGGCGACGTGGTGGTGGTGACCCTGAACCACCGCCTGAACGCGTTCGGATATGCCTATCTCGCCCGCCTGGTCCCCGAGCTCGCCGACAGCGGCAACGCCGGCCAGCTGGACCTGATCCTGGCGCTGCAGTGGGTGCGCGACAACATCGCCGAGTTCGGCGGCGATCCGGGCCGGGTGATGGTCTTTGGCCAGTCCGGCGGCGGGGCCAAGATCGCCACCCTGATGGCGACGCCGGCGGCGGCCGGCCTCTTCCATCGCGCCGCGACCATGAGCGGCCAGCAGGTCACCGCCTCCGGCCCCGGCAACGCCACGCGCCGCACCCTGGCCTGGCTGGACGCCCTGAAGCTGAAGCCGGAGCAGGCGCGCGAGGTCCTCACCTTGCCGGTCGAGCGGCTGCTGGAGGCGCAGGGCGCGGAGGACCCGGTGCTGGGCTTCGGCGGGCTCTACTTCGGGCCGGTCCTGGACGAGCGCAGCCTGAAGCGCCACCCGTTCTATCCGGACGCGCCGGCCCAGTCGGCCAAGATCCCGATGATCATCGGCAACACCCACGACGAGACCCGCGCCTTCCTGGGCGGGGATGCCTCCAACTTCAGCGTCACCTGGGACCAGCTGCCGGCCAAGCTGAACCCGGCCAACATGCGGGTCGACATCGATCCGGGCACGGTGATCGCCGAGTACCGTCGGCTCTACCCGGCCTATTCGCCCAGTGACGTCCTCTTCGCCGCCACCACCGCCGCCCGCTCCTGGCGCGCGGCGATCATCGAGGCCGAGGAACGGGCCAAGGCGGGAACGCCGGCGTTCGTCTACCAGGTCGACTGGGTGAGCCCGAAGGAGGGCGGCCGGCTGGGCGCCCCGCACATGACCGACATCCCGCTGGTGTTCGACAACGTCGCCCAGCCGGGCTCGCGCGCCGAGGGGCCCACCGCCCAGCCGATGGCGGACCGGATGAGCGCGGCGTTCATCGCCTTCGCCCGCACCGGCGATCCCAACTGCAAGGCCATCCCGCGCTGGGAGCCCTACGCCCTGCCCCGCCGCCAGACCATGGTGTTCGACAACCAGACCCGGATGGTCGACGACCCGCGCGGCGCCGAGCGGCGCCTCTTCGCCAAGGTCCCGTTCGTCCAGGCGGGGACCTAGGCCGTCGCCGTCGCCTGCGCCTGGTAGGCGGCTGTCAGGTCCCGATAGGCCTCGAACGGCGGGAACTGCGGGAAGCTATGGACCGCCGGCGTGGTCGCCCAGTCCACCTTCTCGCTGGTGAAGGTCTCGACGAAGGGGCGGTTCCAGCGCGGCTGGTCCAGCATCGTCGTGCGGATGTTGACGAACCAGTCCATCCCCGCCGCGCGGGTGAAGAGCCAGCTCATGCAATGCGGGCAAAAGTAGTGGGTCGGATCGCCGTGCAGGCCCCCGATCACCGGCTCACCGGCGATCACCTCGAAGCCTTCGCTGGGGATGGCCGCGCTGAGCGAAAAGGCGCTGGCGGTCATCCGCTGGCAGCCTGTGCAGTGGCAGGCCATGGTCAAGAGCGGCAGCGCACTGACCCGGAACCGCACCTGGCCGCACCGACATCCGCCCTCGACGGGCAAACCCTGGTCGCTCATCGGTAACCTCCCTGGATTGCCCCTGATCTAGGGACGCCTCAGGGGGAGGCCAAGGTCACCGGGCCAGCCAGCCGCCATCCACGGGCACGATCGCGCCGTGCATGTAGTCCGAGGCGCGGCTGGCGAGGAAGACGGCGGCGCCGGCCAGGTCCTCCGGCTGGCCCCAGCGGGCGGCCGGGATGCGTTCCAGGATCTGGCGGCTGCGGTCGGTGTCGGCCTGGAGGGCGGCGGTGTTGTTGGTGGCGAAATAGCCGGGCGCGAGACCGTTAACGTGAGACGACATTGATGATCTTGCCGCCGCGGCTGTCGGCCACCCAGCGGCGCGCCACGGCCTGGGAGAGGAAGAACACCGACTTCAGGTTCGTCCCCATCACCGCATCCCAGTCCTCCTCGGTGAAATCGAGGGAGTCGGCGCGGCGGATGATGCCGGCGTTGTTGACCAGGATGTCGAGGCGGCCAGCGGCGGCGTAGGCCTCGAACACCACCCGTTCGATCGGCTCGGTGGTGGAGAGGTCGGCGGAGACCGCGTGCAGCTTGCGGCCCGCCTTGGCCACCAGCGCCGCCGTCTCATCCGGCGCGCTGCGCCCCACGGCGACGATGTCGGCGCCCGCCTGGGCGAGGCCCACCGCGATCGCCTGGCCGAGGCCGGTGTTGGCCCCGGTGACCAGGGCCGCCTGGCCGCTGAGGTCGAAGAGGCCGGCGCTCATTTCAGCTGGCAGATGTCGAGGACGTTCATGTCTGTGTAGTCCAGGTTCTCGCCGCCCATGGCCCAGATGAAGGCGTAGTTCGCGGTGCCCGAACCCATATGGATCGACCAGGGCGGCGAGACCACCGCCTCGTCATTGGCCATGATGATGTGGCGGGCCTTGTCCGGCTCGCCCATGAAGTGGAACACGCGGTCGTTCTCGCCGAGGCCGAAGTAGAAATAGACCTCGCTGCGCCGATCGTGGAGGTGCGGCGGCATGGTGTTCCAGACGCTGCCGGTCTTCAGGATCGTCAGGCCCAGCAGCAGCTGCGCCGACTTGCAGGTGGCCGGCACGACCAGCTGGTAGATGGTGCGCTCGTTGGAGGTCTCCAGCCCGCCCCGCTCCAGCGGCACGGCGTCGGAGATCGAGAGCTTGCGGGTCTCGAAGGCCGCATGGGCCGGCGTGGAGACCAGGTAGAACCGCGCCGGGCTCGCCCCATCGTCCGAGGCGAAGGTCACGTCCTTGGAGCCCATGGTGATGTAGAGGCAGTCCTTGGGGGCCAGCGGATAGGCAGTCCCGTCGACGGTGACCGTGCCGGCGGCGTCGGAGACATTGACCACGCCCATCTCGCGCCGCTCGAGGAACGGATGGCCCTTGGCGCTCTCCGGTTCGGTCTGGTGGGGCAGTTTCACCGGGCCCTTCACCGGCATGGCGCCGCCGATCACGAAGCGCTCGTAGTGGGTGTAGTTCAGCGCCACCGCGTCGGCCGCGAACAGGCCGTCGATCAGGTAGCGCTGGCGCAGGGTCTCGTTGTCGACCCCCTCCATCATGTCGGGATGCGTCGCGTGGTAGGTGCGCTTGAACACGTCGGTCCTCCCGTTTTGTCGGTCGGTTCGGGGTAACCGGTGTCAGACAGCAGCGCAACCGTCTTCTAAACCGGTCGTTTTGACACCGAACTGCAAATTGACACCGGTTACCAACTCGCCCAATGTCCGCGGACCGTGACCGCTGACCCGATCCATTCCGCCCCCAGATCCGCCCGCCGCAGATCCGCCCGTGTCAGGGGTCGCGCATGAGTCCCGCCGACTCCGCGCCCGCGGGCTTCCGGCCCGAGGAGGTCGCCCGTCGGTTCACCGACGCACGGCGCACCCGACTGGCGCTGCCGGCTTTCCCCGGCCCGCTGCCCGCGGACATGGCCGCCGGCTACGCCTGCCAGGAGGCCGCCATCGGGCTGTGGCCCGACCAGGTGGCCGGCTGGAAGGTGGGCCGCATCCCGCTGGAGCTGCAGGCCGAGCTGGGCGCCCAACGGGTGATGGGTCCGGTGTTCGCCCAGAACGTCTGGCGTCCCGGGCCGACGCCTACGCCGCTGCCCCTGATCCCCGGCGGGTTTGCGGCGGTGGAGGCCGAATACATCTACCGCATCGGCGAGGACGCGCCCGCGAGCCGCACCGAATGGACCGCCGAGGACGCGCTGCAGCTGGTGGAGGACGAGCTGGTGGGCGTGGAGTTCGCCGGCAGCCCGCTCGCCACCATCAACCTCCTGGGCCCGCGCGTGGTCGCCTGCGACTTCGGCAACAACGCCGGCCTGATCCTCGGCAAGTCGATCCCTGGCTGGCGCGAGCGCACCGACGACTGGCCGCCCTGCGAAGTCTGGATCGATGGCCAGCTGGTCGGCCGCGGCGCGCCGTCGTCCGTGCCCGGCGGCCCCAGCGCCTCGCTGGCCTATCTGCTGGGGATCTGCGCTGCGCGGGGCCGCCCCCTCAAGCGCGGCCAGCTGGTCACCACCGGCGCCGCCAGCGGCATCCATGACATCGAGGCCGGACAAACGGCCCGCATCGCCTTCGCCGACCTGGACGAGATCCACTGCCTTGCGCAGCCCGCGTCCACGGCCGAAGGTCCGGGAGGACAGACCGATGAGCGCCACGACCTCCGCCCCTGACCAGGCTGCCCAGCCCACCGCCGCCATAGGCCGCTACCGCTGGGTCATCGTGGCGCTGCTGTTCACCGCCATGGTGATCAACTACGTCGACCGGCAGACGCTGGGCCTGCTGAAGGGCGACCTCTCCAAGGCCATGGGCTGGCGCGAGACCGACTACGCCAATGTGGTCTTCTGGTTCCAGGCCGCCTACGCGGGCTCCTACCTCTTCTTCGGCCGCATCGTGGACCGGCTGGGCGCCCGCTGGGGCTTCGGCATCGCCTTCCTGATCTGGCAGGCCGCCCACATCCTGCACGCGGCGGTGAACACGCTGGGCGGCTTCATCGGCGTGCGCATGCTGCTGGGCGTCGGCGAAGGCGGCGGCTTCCCGGGCGGCATCAAGGCGGTGACGGAGTGGTTCCCCAAGAAGGAGCGCGCCTTCGCCACGGGGCTGTTCAATGCCGGCACCAATATCGGCGCCATCATCACCCCGCTGGTGATCCCGGTGGTGACCCTGGCCTTCGGCTGGCGCGCGGCGTTCATCATCACCGGCGTCGTCGGGCTGACCTGGCTGCCGGTCTGGCTCCTGGTCTATCGCCGGCCGCGCGAGCACGCGCGCCTGACGCCGGGCGAGCTGGCCCACATCGAGAGCGACGGCGTCGATCCGCCCGTCGCGGCCACGCCCTGGCGCGTCCTGATCCGCAAGCGCGAGACCTGGGCCTATGCCCTGGGCAAGTTCCTGATCGATCCGATCTGGTGGATGTACCTCTTCTGGCTGCCCGACTTCCTGCAGAAGCGCCACGGCCTGGACCTGAAAACCTTCGGGCCGCCGCTGGTGGTCATCTACCTGCTCTCCGACTTCGGCAGCGTGGCCGGCGGCTGGCTCTCCTCGCGCCTCATGAAGCGCGGCTGGAGCATCAACCGCGCGCGCAAGACCACCATGCTGATCTGCGCCCTCGCCGTGACCCCCATCGCGTTCGGGGCCATGGCTGATAGCCTCTGGGTGGCGGTCGGGATCATCGGCCTGGCCACCGCGGCCCACCAGGGTTTCTCGGCCAATCTCTACACCCTGCCGGGCGATGTCTTCCCGCGTGCGGCCGTAGGCTCGGTGATCGGCATCGGCGGCATGATCGGCGGCTTCGGCGGCATGGCCATGTCGCAGTACGCCGGGTTCATCCTGGAGAAGGTGGGCTCGTACACGCCGATCTTCGTGGTGGCCTCGTCCGCCTATCTCCTGGCGCTGCTGGTGATCCACCTGCTGACGCCGCGCATGGAGCCCGTGAAGGTCTAGGAGATCCGATGCCCGAGACGCCCGGCCTCCTGGTCATCGACCCGCGCGACGACGTCGCCGTCGCCCTGCATGGCCTGGCGGCGGGCGATCCGGTCGCGCCGGGGGTGGTGGCCGGGACCGACGTCCCGGCGGGCCACAAGGTCGCCCTGCGGGCCATCGCGGCGGGCGGAGAGGTGCGAAAGTACGGCTGGCCCATCGGCCACGCCACGGCCGACATCGTCGCCGGGGAGCATGTCCACAGCCACAACCTCGCGACCTCGCTCACGGGCCACGAGGCCTATGCCTATGCGCCCGCGGCCGCCGATCCGCTGCCGCACCCCGAGGCCTCGTTCCAGGGCTATCGGCGCGCCAGCGGGCGGGTCGGGACCCGCAACGAGATCTGGATCCTCTGCACCGTCGGCTGCGTCACCCGCACGGCCCAGCGCATCGCCGCCGAGGCGGACCGGCGCTTCAAAGGCCGCGTCGATGGGGTCTACGCCCTGACCCATCCGTTCGGCTGCTCCCAGCTGGGCGACGATCTCTCGGCGACGCGCAGGATGATCGCGGCATTGGCGGCCCATCCCAACGCCGGCGGCGTGCTGGTGCTGGGCCTGGGCTGCGAGAGCAACCAGCTGGACGCGCTCTTGCCCCTGATCCCCGACGCCGACCCCGCCCGCCTGCGCGCCTTCGCCGCCCAGGCCTTCGAGGACGAGTTGGAGGAAGGGCTGAAGGCGGTCGAGGCCCTGGTGGCCGTGGCCGAGCAGGACCGGCGCACGCCCTGCCCGCTCTCCGACCTGGTGGTCGGGCTGAAGTGCGGCGGCTCCGACGGTTTCTCCGGCCTGACTGCCAATCCCCTGGTTGGGCGCATCGCCGACGCGGTCTGCGGGGCCGGCGGATCGGCGATCCTCACCGAGATCCCGGAGATCTTCGGCGCCGAGCGCCTGCTGATGACCCGCGCCGCCGACGCCGCCGTGTTCGAGGCGATCGGCCAGGTGGTCAACGACTTCAAGGCCTACTTCCTGCGCCACGGCGAGCCGGTGAGCGAGAACCCCTCCCCCGGCAACATCGCCGGCGGCATCACCACCCTGGAGGAGAAGTCGCTCGGCGCGGTGCAGAAGGCTGGCCGCGCGCCGGTGACCGAGGTGCTGCGCTACGGCGAGCGCGTGGACCGGCCGGGTGTGGCCCTGCTGGAGGCGCCCGGCAACGACGCGGTCTCCTCGACGGCGCTCACCGCCGCCGGCGCCACGGTGATCCTCTTCACCACCGGCCGCGGCACGCCCCTGGGGTTCCCGGCGCCGACCCTGAAGCTCGCCACCAACTCAGGCCTGGCCCAGCGCAAGCCGCACTGGATCGACTTCGACGCCGGCCGCATCGCCGCCGGCCAGAGCCTGGACGCGGCCGCCGACGCCCTGCTGGACCTGGTCATCGCCACGGCCTCCGGCCAGCCCACCCGCGCCGAGCAGAACGGCGAGCGCGAAATCGCGCTCTGGAAGCGCGGCGTCACGCTGTAGCCCGGCTCCGGCCCACTAAGTTCACCGCCAAGGCCGCCAAGGCCGCCAAGTATCCACGGCCTCTTGGCGGTCACCGTCCAGCTTCGCCAGATAAGAAAAGGGCGCGCCCCGCGAAGGGCGCGCCCAGGTCCATCGAGGAAGATCTGGTCAGTAGGTGTAGCGGAAGCCCACCAGGAACTCGCGGCCGGTGTGGTGGTAGAACGA
Source organism: Caulobacterales bacterium (assembly GCA_019510435.1). Taxonomy (GTDB): domain Bacteria; phylum Pseudomonadota; class Alphaproteobacteria; order Caulobacterales; family Caulobacteraceae; genus Phenylobacterium. The sequence continues at coordinate 66,313 of JAEKKJ010000024.1, forward strand.
CACCCGGTCCGAGGAGTCGTTGTACTGGTCCTGGAATTCGTCGGTGAGGTTGATGCCCTCGAAGGTGAACTTCAGGTGGTCGTTCCAGGTGTACTGGGCCGAGACGTCCAGGTTGAAGGTCGAGTTGGTGCCGTCCACGTCGGTGCCCGCCTCCTGGCCCGGCACGCGGGTCAGGTACTTCGAGCGGTAGGCGGCCGAGATGCGGGCCGAGAGCTTGTCGTCCTCGTAGTAGAAGGTCGCGTTGTACGAACGCTTGGACAGGCCGGTCAGCTGGTCAGTCGCCACCACCGCGCCCGCGCCGTTCACATAGTCGATCGACGAGGTGACGTAGGTGAAGTTCAGCAGCGCGCCGGTGTGGCTGAGCAGGCTGGGCAGGAAGCTGAACGACTGCTGGTAGTTCACCTCCAGGCCCTTCAGCGGCCCGCCGCTGGTGTTCACCGGCACGGAGAACGTCCAGTTCGTCGTCGTCGTATCGCAGCCGGCCTGGTTGCCGCAGGCCGCCGTCGCCACAGAGTCCGGAATGCCGAACGCGTTGTTGTGGAACGTCGAGATCGTCTGGCGGGTCTGGATGAAGGTGTCGATGTCCTTGCGGAACAGCGCCAGGGAGATCAGCGACTCCTTGGCGAAGTACCACTCGAACGACAGGTCGTAGGCCTTGGCCCGGATCGGGTCGAGCAGCGGGTTGCCGGCGGTGACGGTGCGGTTGGCCCCCGACACGTTCACGGTGGCCCCTGGCGCGAGGCTGCCCAGGTTCGGTCGCGACATCACCTTGGCGGCGGCGAAGCGGATCAGGAAGTCCTGGCGCGGCTCCAGCACCATGTTCACCGACGGCAGCCAGTCATGGTAGGTGCGGTCGACGGTGATCGGCAGGGCCGAACCCGAGAGGAAGGTGTAGCCCGAGGCGCTTTCCTTGGTGCGGACATAGCGCACGCCGGCGTTGCCGCGGAACGACATGCCCATGATCTCGGTGTTCCAGTCGCCCTGCAGGTAGCCGCCGTTGTCTTCCTCGCGGATGGCGTTGTTGTTGCCGAGCGCCGGCTCGTTGCCGAGGTGGAAGGCGCCGCCGAACGCGCTCTGGTCGTAGAGGCTGAGCAGGCTCGTGGCGGTCGATAGGTTCGGCACCAGCCAGCTGGTCGCGGTGCCGGCCGGGACACCCAGGCCCTTGGTGTCGAGGGTCGTCACCTGGGAGTAGGACGAGACCGGGATCGCGGCGATGCCGGCCGGGATGACCGCCTCCTGGTTCGCCGTGGTGCCGTTCGAGCGGCGCATTTCAGTGGTCTCGAACTTGTACTTCTTGAAGTCGTAGCCGGCCGAGAGCTTCAGGATCTCGGTGGGCTTGAAGTAGATATTGCCCTGCACCGTGTCGAAGACGTTCAGCGCGGTCTGCGGCCGCTCGCGGATCTGGGTCAGCGTCCAGGCCGACGGGCTGGTCAGGTTCGCGCTGCCATAGGACAGCAGCGGCGCGCGGCCCTGGGAATAGTCGTAGCTGTAGCCCTGCACGTTGAACTGGTCGAAGGTCAGGGTCGTCTGGATCGGGTTCTTGAAGTTCGAACGCGAGTGGCCGGCCAGGAAGTCGACCTTCCACTGGTCGTTGAACTCGTGCTCGCCCGAGAGGCCGTACTGCAGGAACTTGGTCTGCAGCTCGTCGAAGCGGTCTTCCACCCGCAGGTCGACGTTGTTGAACGTCCCCTTGGTCATGGTGTTGCTGCCGTCGATGGTGGCGGACACCACGTCGGTCTGGGCGATGCCGCAGCTGCCGTTCGCCGTCGTCGCCGCCGTGCACGCGCCGCCGACGCTGAGCGAGGGGGCCTCGAGGTAGCGCTCCTCGCGGGTGCCTTTGAAGTTCGCGTAGAGGACGTCGAAGTTGACCAGCGTCTTGTCGGTCGGCCGCCACTGCAGCGCGCCGGTCGCGCCCAGCCGCTTCTGGTCGTCGGTGTAGTCGTCGTAGCGGGGGAAGCGCGGGTGGAACGCCGCGTCGGCCTGGGCCAGGGTCACGCCCGCGCCCGGCAGCGCCGAACGGAAGCCCGGCGAGAAGGCGTTGCCCGTCGCCCAGCGCACGGTCGAGGTGCCGATGTCCTTGGTCTCGCGCCGGCTGTAGGCCACCGAGGCCAGGGCGCCCAGGGTGCCGTCCATCCAGGTGTTGGCGATCATCGCCGCGCCGCGCGGATTGAACTTCTCGGACAGGTCGTTGTAGCCGGCCTGGCCGGAGGTCACGAAGGTGAAGCCCTTGTAGTCGAACGGGCGCGCCGTCCGCAGATCCACCGTCGCGCCTAGCGAGCCCTCCTCGGTCTGGGCGTCGGCCGTCTTGCGCACGGCGATCGAGTTGAAGAGGTCCGAGGCGAAGACGTTGAAGTCGAACGCGCGGCCGCGGTTGGTGCCGCCGGCGGCGTCGGAGCTGCCGGTGGTGGAGAGGGCCTCCATGCCGTTGATGCGCACGCGGGTGAACTGCGGGCCCAGGCCGCGCACCGAGATGTTGCGCCCTTCGCCGGCGTCGCGCGCCAGGGCCACGCCCGGGATCCGCTGGATCGATTCCGACAGGTTGAGGTCGGGGAACTTGCCGATGTCCTCGGCGAGGATCGAGTCGATCGCGATCGCTTCAGTGCGCTTCTGGTTCAGGGCCCGGGCCAGGCTGCCGCGGAAGCCGGTGACCACGATCTCCTGCACCTCGCTGGCGCCGGCGGCTCCTGTCTGTGCGCCTCCGGTTTGAGCGCCTCCGGTCTGGGCCATAGCGGGCGAAGCCGCTACCAGGCCGGCCGCGAGCGCCGCCAGCGACACCCCGCCCAGAATTGCACGCGCACGCTTCGAAGACGCCGTGGGGCCCATGCCCATCCCTCCCTCTCGGAGACCTGCCGCCGCCCACCTGGGCCGCGATCGTTGGGGCTCCCCGGAGCCCGGCCTCCAACCTCTATGATACCGGTGTCATTTCCACTTGGAGCTTATGACACCGGTGACAGTCATAGGTTAGACATGTTTCGAGCCGAGCCGCAAGACGGCCAGATCAAGCCTTCAGCGGGGTGTGGCCGTCGAAGCACGCACGATGAGCTCGGGCTGCACATCGTGGCTCGGGGGACGGCCGCGCATGAGGTCCGGCGCCAGCATCTCGCCCGCCAGCCGCCCCATGTCGCGCAGCGGCAGGCGGACGGAGGTCATCGGCGGCCAGAGCCGCGAGGCGATGGGCGCGTCGTCGAAGCCGACCACCGAGATGTCCCGCGGGATCGTGAGCCCCGCCTCATGCGCCGAGGTGTAGGCGCCCGCCGCCATCTCGTCGTTGAGGGCGAAGACTGCGGTCGGCGGATTCGGCAGGGCGAACAGATCGCGCGCCGCAGCGACGCCCGATTCGTAGGTGTAGCCCGCCTGGCGCACCAGGGCCGGATCCAGCAACAGGCCGCGCTCGGCCAGCCCCGCCTCGAACCCCTTCCGGCGCTCCTTGGAGGAGCGGAACGTGGGCGGGCCGGATACCAGGGCGATGCGCGTGTGGCCGAGGTCCGCCAGGTGGCGCGCCGCCTGGGCCGCCCCTTCCCCGTCGTGGCTGACCACCATGCGGTCGTCCTCGTCCAGCGGGACCGAGGCGATGCGCACATACCGGCAGTCCAGCTCCTTCAGCAGTTCGACCAGTTCCTCGTCCTCGGAGACCGGCGACGGCAGCACCACGCCGAACGGTTTCTGCCGCTCGATGAAGCTGCGGATGTCGGAGAGTCGCCGCGGGCTGGTGCGGTCGATGGGGCGCACCACCAGCTCGAAGCCGGAGCCCTGCAGGGCGTCCAGCAGGCCCTGCTGGTGGCTGACGGTGTGCTGCGGATTGGGGTTGTCGTAGATCAGCCCCACCAGGAACGCGCGGCGGAACGCCAGGCCGCGGGCCTGCGGGTCCGGCGCGAAGCCGGTCTCCTGGATGATCGCCTTGACCGCCTCGCGGGTCTCGCCGCGGACCAGCGGGCTGTCGTTGATGACGCGCGAGACCGTCTTCTTCGAGACGCCGGCCATGCGGGCGATGTCGTTGATCGTAGGCCGCTTCTTGGCGCCGCCGCTGCCCGCGCCGCCTCCGCCCCCGCCCGGGCCGCCTTCACCGCCGCGTTGCACGCCTGACCGCCTCCCGCTCCGAAGGCCTGGGCTTAACCCGGCATCGCCGACTTGGGAATGATCGCGCCGCGATGGCGCACCACCGCCTCGGCGAGCCGCCGCGCCGCGCCGATGGAATCGGCGATGCTGTCGCCCCGCAGGCGCCCGGCGAGGTAGCCGGCGTTGAACGAATCGCCCGCGCCCGTCGTGTCCACCACCGCGATCGGCGGTGAGGCCTCGAACGCGAAGCCCTGCCCGCCGGAGAGAACCGCGATTGAGCGATCCTCCCGCCGCAGCAGCACCTCGGCGCCCGCCTCGGCCCAGCGCGCGGCGCAGGACTCGGCGTCCAGGCCGAACGCCTCCACGTCGGCGGCGCTGACCGAGACATAGCGGCAGAGCGGCGCCAGGGTCTCCACCGCGGCCCGCGCCGCTTCGGGTCCCGGCCACAGTCGCGGGCGGTAGTTGGTGTCCAGGACGACGCCGGCTCCGGCCTTCGCGGCGGCCTCGAGGCGCGGCAGCAGGGCGGCGCGCCCCGCCTGCCCCAGGATCGCCAGGCTGATCGCCGACACGTAGGCGAGCTTCGCACCCGCCATCGCCGCGGACAGGAGGTCCAGGTCAGCCAGGGCCATGTAGTCGCGAGCGGGGGCGTTGTCCCGCCAGTAGAAGAAGCTGCGCTCTCCGCGCTCGTCGCACTGGATGGCGTAGAGCCCCGGGACGCGCCCTTCGGCCTCGACCACCAGGCCGCGCTCGACCCCCTCGTCGTCCATCAGCGCCAGGATCCCGGCGCTGAAGGGATCGCCCCGGCCCAGCGCCGTCGCATAGGCCGTGGGCACGCCCAGGCGCGCCAGATAGACCGCGGTGTTGAAGGTGTCGCCGGCATAGCCGATGGCCGCCTGACGCGGCTCCGTCAGGCTCAGCTCCACCATGCATTCGCCCAGGATCACTGCGTCGGCCATGGCGGCGCTCTAGTGCGCAATGCGGCCCAGGGGAAGCCCCGTTCCGGCGGCTCAGACGGCTTCGGCGGGTTCGAGGTCCAGCGCAAGGCGCCTGAGCAGCGCCTCGCGCGCGGCGTTGCTGGGCAGGGCGTCGAGGCGGGCGTTGAGGTCCAGCATCAGCCGGGCCCGCGCATTGTGCCAGTCGGGACGCGCCGCCTGCGCCGGTGCGATCCGGCGTTGGGTGGCCGTCTCGGTGACTCCCTCCCGTCCGAGACGGAAAACGCCATCGAGCGCTGGAGTCCGGATTCGCGCCGGATCGAGGCCGGCGGCGACCAGCGCCCCCTTCAGCGCCTCGAGACCCTCCGGCTCGCCGTGGGCCAGGAAGATGTCGCCCGCCACCGGCCCGCGCGCCTTCGCCCAGGCGACCAGGGCGGTCTGGTCCGCATGGCCGGAATAGACGTCCAGGGAGCGGATGCGCGCCTTGACCGTCAGGTCCTCGCCCTGGATGCGCACGGAGCTCGCGCCTTCCTGGAGATACCGGCCCAGCGTGCCGGTGGCCTGGTAGCCCGTCAGCAGCACGGTGGCGTCCCGACGCCACAGCAGGCGTTTCAGGTGCTTGCGCACGCGCCCGGCGTCGCACATGCCGCTCGCCGCCAGGATGATGTGCCAGCCGGCCAGCCGGTCCAGGCGGTCGCTCTCGGACGGCTCGCGCAGGAACTGGAGCCGGCCGCTGGCGCGCAGGTCCTCGAAGGGGTTGCGCCCCATGGCCGGGCTGTAGCCGCGCCGCTGGAACACCTCCGTCGCCTCGATGGCCAGGGGCGAGTCGAGAAACACGTCCGCCTCGGGGATGTCGCCGTCGCGGGTCAGGATCTGCAGGTCGGCGAGCAGCTCCTGCGACCGCTCCACGGCGAAGGCCGGGATCAGCAACGGACCGCCGGCCGCCTGGGCGTCGTGCAGTTCGCGGGCGAGCATCCGTCGCCGCGCCGCCGGATCGATGGGCGGGCGCGCCCGGCCGCCATAGGTCGATTCCAGGATCAGATGATCGACGCCGGAGGGCCCTTGGGGATCGGGCAGGAAGTCGCGTCCGCCCGGACCCAGGTCGCCGGAGAACAGCAGCGTGGTCACCTGACCGTCCGCCTCGACCGTCACCTCGATGGAGGCCGAGCCCAGGATGTGTCCGGCCTCCCAGTAGCGCGCCGCCACCCCCGGGGCGACCGCCACCTCCTCGCCAAGCCTGGCGGTGTCGAAGAGCTCCAGCGTGCGATGTGCGTCGCGGACGGTGTAGATCGGCTCGACGACCGGCTTGCCGCGCTGCTCGTTGCGGCGATTGAGGCGGCGGACCTCGCTTTCCTGGATGTCGCCGGCGTCGGGCAGCAACACGCCGCAGAGATCGCGGGTCCCGGCCGTGGCGATGATCGGGCCCCGATAGCCTGCCCGCATCAGTTTGGGCAGCAGCCCGGAATGGTCGATGTGGGCGTGGGTGAGCAGGACGGCGTCGATCTCGCGCGGGTCGAACGGGAAGCGCTCGTAGTTCAGCGTCTTCAGGGTCTTGGAGCCCTGGAACATTCCGCAGTCGATGAGGACCTTGGCCCGCCCTGTGTCGAGCCGGGCGCAGAAGCCCGTCACACAGCCCGCGGCGCCGTGGAAGGTCAGGTCGAGGGCCATGGGCGGATTCCGGATTTCTGAATGCCTGTGCCGCCAGGGCTAGACCCGCCCGCGCTCGGGCTCCCTGATCGTTGTCAAAGCCGGACGGCGGGCAGCCTCCGTACTGCTACTTAGGGGACGCTCCCAAATGTTCCCGGCGGGCGTCGAAGCGTAGCTCTGGGTTCATCGACTGAGGAGCCCGCGATGACCCTGGCCTATCCGATGAGCGACCCCCGCACCGCCCGCCCGGCGACCGCGCTGAGCGACGCCTTCGAGCGTCTCGGCTCGCGGATGAGCTATGGCCGCGACGAGGAGATCTACGCCCAGGACGACGAGGCGGAGATGCTTTACCGGGTGGTCCGCGGCGTGGTCCGCACCAGCCGCCTGACCGTGGACGGCCGCCGCCAGGTGGGCGACTTCTACTACGCCGGGGACCTGTTCGGCCTGGAGCCCGGTCCTGACCATCGCTTCGCCGCCGAGGCCCTGACCGACTGCGAGATCCACCTGGTCCGCCGCAGCGCCGTGCGCGCCTTCGCCGGCGACGCCGAACTGGACCGCGCCATCCTCGAGGCCACCCGCCAGGAGATGGAGCGCCTGCAGGAGCATGTGGTGATGCTGGGCCGCAAGAGCGCCCGCGAGCGCGTCGCCAGCTTCCTGATGTCCCTGGCCCAGCGGCGAGAGGAAACCCACGTCGACCTGCCCATGGGCCGCCAGGACATGGCCGACTACCTGGGCCTCACCATCGAGACCGTCTCGCGCATGCTGACCCAGCTGCAAGGCGACGACATCGTGGAGTTCCCCTCCTCGCGCCGGTTCCAGGTCCGCAAGTGGAACGCCCTGGAGGCGCTGGCCGCCTGACCAGCCCGTCGCGCCGCCGCGCCGACATAGGAGACAAGCCATGACCCAGACGACGGAACGCCCCGCGGCCGAGGTGGTCGTGCGGCCCAGCGCCTATGCCACCCTCCTGGTTCACGCCGAGCCGGCCACCTATTCCACCCACCGGGTGCAGGTCGCTGCGCGGCTGGCGCGCGACCTGGACGCCACCCTGCTGGGCCTGGGCGCCGAGACCTTCGATCCCATTCCGACCCCCGACCCCTTCACCGGTTACGCGGCGGGCGAATGGGTGGCCCTGGTCCAGGCGCAGATCGGCAAGGACCTGCAGGCCGCGGAGGCCGCCTTCCACCGCGACGCCGCCGGCGCCAAGGTCGAGTGGCGCTCGCTGCAGGAATATCCGCACCGCGCGCTGGTGCGCACCGCCCACGCGGCCGACCTGATCGTGGCCAGTCCCCGCAGCAGCCTGGGCGTCACCCGCGCCGCCGATCCGGCCGACGTGGTGATGAGCGCGGGCCGGCCCGTGCTGATGGTCCCGGCCGGCCTCACGCACCTGCACGCCATGACCGTCGTGGTGGCCTGGAAGGACACCCGCGAGTGCCGCCGGGCCCTGGCCGACGCCCTGCCCTTCCTGCAGCGGGCCGACAATGTGATCGTCCACGCGATCTGCGCCCGCGACGAGACCGACACCTTGAAGTTGGAGACCGACGACGTGGCCGCCAATCTCAAGCGCCACGGCGTCGACGCCCGCGCGCTGGTCACCCACGCCGATCCGGAGGCCGTGGTCGCCGAACTGACCCGCGTGGCGCAGTTGAACGGCGCCGACCTGATCGTCACCGGCGCCTATGGCCACAGCCGCCTGCACGAATGGGCGTTCGGCGGGGTGACCGACGCCTTCATGCGCGATCCGCCCTGCTTCGTGCTGATGAGCCACTGAGCCATGGCGCGCCGCCTCGCCGTCTGGCTCGCCGCAGCCGCGCTCGCCGGCTGCGCCACGCCCGCGTCGAAGCCCGAGCGCGGCGCGCTGGCGGCTGCGCCAGCCCTGGACCCCTCCGCCCAACGCGGTCACGACCTTGCCGCGCGGCGCTGCGCCGGCTGCCACGAGATCGGGGAGGACGACGGCGGCGCGGCCGAGGGCCCTGCGTTCCGCACCCTGGCGCGACGCTACAATTCACTCTCCCTGCGGGGCCGTTTCGCCGAGATCTCGGCCCACGGCTTCGACCGCATGCCGCCCATCAGCTTCAGCAAGTCCGAGGCCGACGACCTGACGGCCTATCTCGGAACGCTGCACGCGCCTTGAGCCGCCACACCCGCACAGCGTGTTGTCACACTCGCGCTTCCAGCCTAGGCCAGGACCCATGACGCCGGCGGTTCGCCCAGGTCTGCTCGCCAAGCTGGCGCCCTATGGCGTGGCGGTCTTCTCGACGCTCGCCTGCGCCCTCTTCCGCCTGGCGCTCGATCCGTTCTTCCACGACGCCCTGGTGTTCCTGCTGTTCGTGCCGGCGCTGCTGGCCAGCGCGGTGGTGGGCGGCCTCGGCCCGACCCTGGCGGCGGGCGCACTGGCGATCTTCATCAGCATCGGGATCATCGGTCCCGAGCGCCTGGCCGACGTCGAGTTGGAGGTCCGGCTCGCGGTCTTCGCGGCGCTGACGATCGGGATCGGCCTCGTGGGCTGGCGGATGCAGCGGGACGCGATTTCGGTGCGCCGCATCGTCGAGGACCTGAAGGCCAGCGAGGCGCACCTGAAGTCGATCCTCGACACGGTGCCCGACGCCATGATCGTGATCGACGAGCGCGGGGTCATGCAGTCGTTCTCGACCGCCGCCGAGCGCCAGTTTGGCTGGACGTCGGCCGAGGTCGTGGGCCGCAACGTCAGCCTGCTGATGCCCGAGCCCTACCGTACGGCCCACGACCACTACCTCGAGCGCTACCTCTCCACGGGCGAGCGGCGGATCATCGGGATCGGCCGGGTGGTGGTGGGCGAGCGCCGCGATGGCTCGACCTTTCCAATGGAGCTCTCGGTCGGCGAGATGATCTCCGGCGACCAGCGGTTCTTCACCGGCTTCGTGCGCGACCTGACCGAACGCCAGGCGGCCGAGCGGCGGTTGCAGGACCTGCAGGGCGAGCTGGTGCACGTCTCGCGCCTTTCGGCCCTGGGCGAGATGGCCTCGGCCCTGGCGCACGAGCTCAACCAGCCGCTGACGGCGGCTACCAACTTCATGAAGGGCTGCCTGATCCTGGCGCGGCGCGACCCGATCGACCGCGACCGCCTGCAGGACATGATCTCCCAGGGCGCCGATCAGGCGCTGCGCGCCGGCCAGATCATCCGGCGCCTGCGCGACTTCGTGGCCAAGGGCGAGGCCGACCGTCGCCTGGAGCACCTGCCCACCTTGCTGGAGGAGGCCGGCGCCTTGGCCATGGTCGGGGCCAAGGAGCGGAGCATACGCCTGCGCTTCGAGATCGACCCGCAGGTGGACCTGGTGCTGGCCGACAAGGTGCAGATCCAGCAGGTGGCCCTGAACCTGATCCGCAACGCCGTAGAGGCGATGGAGGGCTGCCCGCGCCGCGAGCTGGTGGTCGGGGCCCGGGCGCTGGGCAACGACATGGTCGAGGTGTGGGTCAGCGACACGGGCCACGGCATCAGCCCGGACGTGGCCGAGCAGCTGTTCCAGCCCTTCATGACCACCAAGGTCACGGGCATGGGCATCGGCCTGTCGATTTCCCGCACTATAATCGAGGCGCATGGGGGCCGAATCTGGGTGGAGCCCAATCCCGAGGGCGGGGCGATCTTCCGCTTCACCCTGCGCAGCGTGCGCGAGGAGGAACTGGCGCAAGATGAGTGAGCCGATCGTCCATCTGATCGACGACGACGACGCGGTGCGCGCGTCGCTGAGTTTCGTCCTGGAGATGAATGACCTTCCCGCGCGGACCTATGCCTCCGCGATCGAGTTCCTGCAGGTCGCGGCCGAGGCGGCCGGTTGCGTCGTGACCGATGTGCGGATGCCGGAGATGAGCGGCCTGGAGCTGGTGCGCGAGCTGAAGACGCGCGGCGTCGGCCTGCCGGTGATCGTCATCACCGGCCACGGCGACGTGCCGCTGGCGGTGGAGGCCATGCGCGCCGGCGTCATCGATTTCATCGAAAAGCCGTTCGACGACGAGGTCCTGCTGCGGGCGATCCGCATGGCCCTGGACACCCGCCTGGAGTCCGACGTGCACGCCCAGGAGCGGCAGCGTTTCGAACAGATGCTGTCGGCCCTGTCCGGCCGCGAGAAGGACGTGCTGCGCGGCGTCATCGCCGGCAAGATGAACAAGGTGATCGCCTACGAGCTGGGCATCAGCCCGCGCACCGTCGAGGTCTACCGCGCCAATGTGATGAGCAAGACCCAGGCGAACGGGCTCTCCGAACTGGTGCGCATCGCCCTGCTGGCCGGGTTCTGACCGCCGGCTCGAGACGGCTTCTAATCGGTTGCGAAAGATCAAGGCGGCTGGCCCGGCCCCGTCGGACAAACGTCCCATGGACCAGCGCATGATCCACGAGCCGCCAACCGTCTTCGTCATCGATGACGACGCCGCGGTGCGGCGGGCCCTGGCCTTCGCCCTGGAGCTGGAGGGCTTCGAGGTGGAGACCTTCGAGTCCGGCGAGGCGCTGTTGCTGCGCGACACCCCCCGCCTGCCCGGCTGCCTGGTGCTCGACGAACGCCTGCCGGGGATCTCCGGTCTGGAGACCCTGCGCCAGCTGCGTGAGCGGCAGGTGGACCTGCCCGCCATCCTGATGACCAGCCACCCGAACCTGACGATGCGGGCCGCGGCGGCGGCGGCGCGCGCGCCGATCCTGGAAAAGCCCCTGCTGGGCGAGACCCTGGCCCGGGCCATTCGCGAGGCCCTGGAGGCCTTGGCTCGCCGCTAGCGCCCGGCGGCCCTGTCCCTACGCCGCGACGCCGCCGACGCGCTTGACGTTGCAGCGGACCCAGAGGGCTTCGAGGACCTCGGTGAGGTGGTCCATCATGTCGTCGGTGTGGCCGGGGCTGGGGGTGAAGCGCAGGCGCTCGGTGCCGCGCGGCACGGTGGGATAGTTGATCGGCTGGACGTAGATCCCGTGGTCTTCCAGCAGCACATCGGAGA
>JAEKKJ010000025.1 GCA_019510435.1 Caulobacterales bacterium
TCCATCGACATGTCGGTGAAGTAGGGCGGGTTCTGGACATAGGTGGAGCCCATGTCCCAGGCGTAGGTCTGGCCGCCCTTCACCTTGATGGCCTGCCAGTTCTTGTCGCCCTTGAAGACGTCGGCGTAGCGGGTGGCGAACATCTTGTTCGTCACGTGCTTGCGCTGCAGGGCGGTGACCTCGGCGGTGGTCGGCCAGATGTCCTTCAGGAACACCGGCTGGCCGTCCTTGCCCTCGCCCAGCGGCTCGTTGACGAGGTCGATCTGCATCGAGCCCGCCAGGGCGTAGGCCACCACCAGCGGCGGGCTGGCCAGGTAGTTGGCGCGGACATCGGGGTTTACGCGGCCTTCGAAGTTGCGGTTGCCGGAGAGCACCGAGACGGCCACCAGGTCGTTCTTCTGCACGCACTCGCTGATCGGCTCGGGCAGGGGGCCCGAGTTGCCGATGCAGGTGGTGCAGCCGTAGCCGACCAGGTTGAAGCCGAGCGCGTCCAGGGTCTTGTCCAGCTTGGCGGCCTTCAGATAGTCGGTGACCACCTGCGAGCCGGGGGCGAGCGAGGTCTTCACCCACGGCTTCACCCGCAGGCCCTTCTCGATGGCCTTCTTGGCCACCAGGCCGGCGGCGATCAGCACCGAGGGGTTGGAGGTATTGGTGCAGGAGGTGATGGCGGCGATCACCACGTCGCCATTGCCCAGGTCGAAGTTCTCGCCCTCGACCTTGTAGCGCTCGGCCATGCTGTCGGCCTTGCCGAAGTCATTGGCCAGGGCGGTCTTGAACTCCTGCGCGGCGCCGGCCAGCAGCACCCGGTCCTGCGGCCGCTTGGGGCCGGCCAGGGACGGGGCCACCGAGCCCAGGTCCAGCTCCAGGCTGTCGGTGAACACCGGATCCGGATCGGTGGGCTCGCGCCACATGCCCTGGGCCTTGGCGTAGGCTTCCACCAGCGCCACGCGCTGCGGGTCGCGGCCGGTGGCGGTCAGGTAGTCGATGGTGGCCTGGGTGACCGGGAAGAAGCCGCAGGTGGCGCCGTACTCGGGCGCCATGTTGGCGATGGTCGCCTGGTCTTCCAGGGTCATGTTGGCCAGGCCGGGGCCGTAGAACTCCACGAACTTGCCCACCACGCCCTTCTTGCGCAGCATCTGGGTGACGGTCAGCACCAGGTCGGTGGCGGTCGCGCCCTCGGGCAGCTTGCCGTCCAGGTGGAAGCCGATGACCTCGGGGATCAGCATCGGGATCGGCTGGCCCAGCATGGCCGCCTCGGCCTCGATGCCGCCCACGCCCCAGCCCAGCACCGCCAGGCCGTTGATCATGGTGGTATGGCTGTCGGTGCCGACCACGGTGTCCGGATAGGCCACTTCCGGGCCCTCGTCGGCGTTGGTCCACACGGTCTGGGCCAGGTATTCGAGGTTGACCTGGTGACAGATGCCGGTGCCGGGCGGCACCACGCGGAAGTTGTTGAAGGCCGACGAGCCCCAGCGCAGGAAGTTGTAGCGCTCCATGTTGCGCTCGTATTCCCGCTCGACGTTCTCGCCGAAGGCCTTGGACGTGCCGAAGTAGTCCACCATCACCGAGTGGTCGATCACGAGGTCGACGGGGTTCAGCGGATTGATCTTCTCGGGGTTGGCGCCCAGCGCCGTCATGGCGTCGCGCATGGCGGCCAGGTCGACCACCGCCGGCACGCCGGTGAAGTCCTGCATCAGCACCCGCGCCGGGCGGAAGCTGATCTCGTGCTCGACCGAGCCCTTGTTGTCGACCCAGGCGGCGATGGCCTTCAGGTCCTCGGGGCTCACCGTCGCGCCGTCCTCGTTGCGCAGCAGGTTCTCCAGCAGCACCTTCATCGAGATCGGCAGGCGCGAGATGCCGGAAAGTCCGGCTTCCTCGGCGGCGGCGAGGCTGTAGTAAGCGTAGGTCTTGTCGCCCACCGTCAGCTGACGGCGGGTTTTCAGGCTGTCGACGGACGCCATGAGGGGAGATCCTTTCTCTGTTCCCTGCCGCTCAACACACCCTGGAAGGATCGCGCGCTCATGAAGAGACGGACACACAGCGTTCGTCCCCGCGCGGCGTTGGTCCCCTCCGGCTGCGGCGGCCGCCGCTTCATAGACCGCCCCTTTCCGCGCGTCCATGTGGCGCTCGCGGAAGCTGGGCCGGAGACGTGAATTGATGCAACTGCGACCGCAGTTTTGAAAACCGCAGAGATCGCGGAGACACGCAGAGGGTTCGTGGACGAGAATCTGATCGGCGAGAGAATCCTAGGCTGTGCGCTCAAGGTGCATCGCGCGCTGGGCCCTGGCTTGCTCGAGGGCGCATACGAAGCCTGCCTGGCGTATGAACTCACCAAGTCAGGCCTGAATCACGCACGTCAGGTCGCGATGCCCGTCGAATACGACGGCGTGCGGATCGATCTCGGATACCGCCTCGACATTCTGGTGGAAGACCTCGTCGTGATCGAGATTAAGGCTGTCGATCGGGTGAATGACATTCATCGCGCGCAGATACTTAGCTACTTGAAGCTCGGCCGATATCGCCTCGGCTATCTGCTGAATTTCAATGTGAAAATGCTGAAGGACGGAATCTCGCGCGTCGCCAATGGCCTCTGAAATGCGAAGCTCCTCTCCGCGTATCTCCGCGATCTCTGCGGTTCATTCTTGGGCGCGCGGATGATCTCGGCGCTCGCCATCAAGGACTCGGCCATTCGGCGTGGGGGGCGGCTGCTGTTTTCCGGGGTCTCGTTGGCGCTGGAGGCGGGGCAGGCTTGTGCGCTGACGGGGCCGAACGGGTCGGGGAAGACCAGCCTGCTGCGGGCGGTGGCGGGGCTGGTGCGGCTGGACGGCGGCGAGATCGGCTTCGGCGGCATGGAGGCGGAGGTGGCCCGGGGGGACGGGCTGCACCTGGTGGGCCATGCGGATGGGCTGAAGAGCGGGCGCACGGCGCGTGAGGAGCTGGCCTTCTGGGTCAGCTGGTGCGGCGGCACGCCCGCCAGCGCACAGGACGCGGCCGAGGCGCTGGAGCTGGTCCCGCTGCTGGACCTGGAGGTTCGCCGCCTCTCGGCCGGCCAGCGCCGGCGCCTCGCCATGGCGCGCCTCTTGGCGGCGCCGCGAGCCCTCTGGCTGCTCGACGAGCCCCTGAGCCCGCTCGACGCCCGCTGGCGCGAAGTGTTCGGCGGCCTGATGCGCCGCCACCTGGACCAGGGTGGGCTGATCCTGGCCGCCGTCCACGACCCGCTGCCTCTGCCGACCCTGAGCCTGGAGCTCGCGGCATGAGCATGCTCCTCACCCTGCTGCGGCGCGAGACGGCGCTGGCCTGGGGCCGTGGCGGCGGTCCGCTGGTGGCGGTCGGCTTCTATGCCGGTGTCGCCACCCTGCTGCCCCTAGCCATCGGGCCGGAGCCGGCGCGGCTGGCCGCCATCGCGCCCGGCGCGGCCTGGGTGGCGCTGGCCCTGGCGACCCTCCTGTCGCTGGAGCGCCTGTTCGAGCGGGACTTCGAGGACGGCGCGCTGGACCTCTTGCTGCTCTCGCCCCAGCCGCTGGAGCTCACCTGCTTCCTCAAGTGCGTCGGCCAGTGGCTGGCCACCGGCGCGCCCCTGGCCCTGGCCGCCCCGGTCGCCGCCATCGGCCTGGGCGCGCGGCTGGAGCTGGCGCCGCTGATCTTCGCCTGCGCCCTCCTGGGCGGCCTCGCCTTCTCCTTCGTCGGCGGGATCGGCGCGGCCCTCAGCCTGGGGGCCCGCCGCGGCGGGCTGCTCACCGCGGTGATCGTCCTGCCGCTGTTCGTGCCGCCGGTGATCTTCGGCGGCGGCGCCCTGGACGCCTTCGCCGGCGGCCTGCCCTGGACGTCGGGCTTCGCCCTGCTCGGCGCCTATGCGGCGGGCGCGGTGGCGCTGGGGCCCTTCGCCATGGCCGGCGCCTGCCGCAACGCCCTCTCCTGACCGCCAGGCTGGCCTGATGCCGGGCTGACCAGAACGGCAAGCCGCTGAATGAACAAAGCTTAATCCCGTCCGCCGCGTTTCCGCCGCATGCTCAAGGCTCCGCTTGAGCCGCGAAGGGAACCCATCGGGAGACGCCGACATGACCAAGACCCCCCTGACCTGGCTCCTCGCCGGAGCCGCCCTGACCCTCACGGCCTCCGTGGCCGTCGCCGCCGCCGATCCGCAGGACGACGCTCGCGCCGCTGCCCGCCAGGCGAACGAAGACGCCCGCACCTCCGCTGCCGATGACGACGACGCCCGCGACGCGGCCCGCGCGGCCCGGCACGAACACCATGAGCTGCGCATCTACCGCCACGACGGCGACGACGTGACCATCGTGCGCGACGGCCGCCCCGAGACCCTCTCAAGCGTGCTGCAGCTGCGGCCCGACCAGGAGCCGGCCCTGAAGGCGTTCCTGGAGGCGACCCGGCCGGCGCACGATCACGAGCACATGTCGCGCATCGACCGCGACGACCCCCGCACCACCCTTCAGAAGCTGGACGAGATGCAGGCGCGGCTGTCCCAGCAGCAGGCCGAGATGGCCCGCAAGATCGCCGCGGTGCGCGCCTTCTACGCCCAGCTCGACGAACGTCAGAAGAAGGCCTTCGACGCCATGCCGATGATCATGGTCGCCGGCCCCAACGTCGGCCCGATCCTGGTCCCGCACGTCATGCCGATCGTCGACCGGTCGTGGCCCACGCCCCCGACGCCGACGCCGACGCCCCCGGTCCCGCCTATGCCGCCCCGGCCCCCCGGAGCTTGAGCGGCGTCCGCGCCGCTTGCGAGGCGGACGCGCCGGCCCTAATGCGAGAGCCATGAGCTGGGCGCCCGCCTTCCTGTCCAATCCCGAACGCTTCATGGCGTTCTCGCGCTGGGCGGCGCCGATGTTCGGCCTCCTGGCCGCGGCCCTGGCCGGCGCCGGCCTGTGGCTCGGCTTCCATGCCCCGCCGGACTACCAGCAGGGCCTGACGGTGCGGATCATGTTCATCCACATCCCCTCGGCCTGGATGTCGATGTTCGTCTACGCCTGCCTGGCCGGGGCCAGCTTCCTGGCGCTGATCTTCCGGCACGTGCTGGCCGACGCGGCGGCGCAGGCGGCCGCCCCGCTGGGCGCCGGCTTCACGCTCCTGGCCCTCGTCACCGGCTCGCTCTGGGGCCGGCCGATGTGGGGGACCTTCTGGGTCTGGGACGCGCGGCTGACCTCGGTGCTGGTGCTGCTGCTGCTGTACGTCGCCTACATCGCCCTGCGTGCGGCCCTGGACGACGAGCAGAAGGCCGCGCGGGCGGGCGCCATCCTGGCGCTGGTGGGCGTGGTCAACCTGCCGATCATCCACTTCAGCGTCGACTGGTGGAACACCCTGCACCAGGGCGCCTCGGTGTTCAAAAAGGGCGGCTCCAGCCTGGCGCCGGTCTACTACTGGCCGGTGATCCTGCTCACCCTGGCGTGGATGTCGGCGTTCGGCTCGCTCTGGCTGGTGCGGATCCGGGGCGAGGTCTGGCGGCGGCGGGCCGATGCGGCGGCGCTGCGGGTGGCCTACAGCTGACCATGGCCGACAAATATGCGCTCTTCATCTGGCCGGCCTATCTGGTCACCGGCGTGGTCTTCGCCGCGCTGATCGGCCTGTCGCTCAGCCACAGCCGCCGCTGGAAGCGCCGCTACGAGGAGCTCTCGGGCAAGGCCCCCGCCGACCCGGCGAAGAAGGCCGCGCCGTGAGGCGCTGGCTGGCGGCCCTCCCGCTGGTGGCGCTGCTGGCGCTGGGCGCGCTCTTCTACTTCTACGCCCTGCACCGCGACCCCCAGGTCCAGCCCAAGGCGCTGGTGGGCAAGATGGCGCCTGACCTCACGCTGCCCGAGCTCGCCGGCGGCCAGGCCGTGCGCCTGCGGGCCGCCACCGACCAGGGGCCGGTGATCGTCAACTTCTTCGCCTCGTGGTGCGCCCCCTGCGAGATCGAGCATCCGGTGCTGATGGGCCTGAAGGGTCGCGGGGCCACGGTGATCGGCGTCGCCTTCAAGGACGCCCCGCCCAATACCCAGGCCCTGCTGACCCGGCTGGGCGATCCCTACGCCCAGGTGCTGGTGGACCGCGACGGCCGCGCCGGCGTGGAGTTCGGCGTCACCGGCGTGCCCGAGACCTACGTGGTCGCCCGTGGCGGCAAGGTGATCGCCAAGCACACCGGCCCCCTGGACGAAGCCGAGGCGGCGCGATTGGCCCAACTGGCGCGTTAACCCGGCGTTGAGGGGCGCACGCCAGTTTGGGGGCGTCCGTTAACCATGTTGGCCGCCCGACCGTGACCACTCCGATCCGCCCCGGCGCTCCGCAACTCCCGCCGCAACCCAGCGCTGCGGCCGATCCGGCCAAGCTGGCGGCGCAGCGCGCGTTCTTCCAGGCGGCGATGGGCCGGACCGGCGCGCCCCAGGCGGCGGCGAGCACGGCCACAGTGGCGACATCCGCGCCACCGGCGGCGTCCCCGCCGGTCCAGCGGATGGCGGCAAATACGCCCGCTGAAGCCCCTCAAAAGATACTCCGGCCAGGCTCGTTAATCGACATCCGCGTCTAACTGTCGCGCCTAAGTCTCGAAATTAACGATAATTTCTTCGGAACGTCCCGGGCGGCGCGCGGGTTTGGCAGCTGAACGCCGCGCGTGAAAGCCATGATGGGACGGGACGAGCGAATCTACGACGAGGCGGCCGAGCTCTGGCGTCGGCTGTACGACGAGCCGCCGCCGCGCGAGGCGGACGGCGCGACGATCCTTGCCCTCATCGTCGGCAGCCTGCCCGATGCGGACTACAACCGCCTGGCTACGCCGCACCTGCGCGGCGCGAACGTCGCCTTCCCCAAGCGCGCCTAACGGCCGCGCCTGCGGGACCTATTTCGCCGGCGGATCGTCCGGCGCGTGCTTCATCATCAGCGGCATCTGGGTCAGGGCGAAGACGAAGATCAGCACCGCCGCGCCCGGGAACTTGAAGAAGCCCCAGACCAGGGTCGACTGGGTGCGCCAGACCGCCTCGTTGGTCGCGGCCAGGGCGAAGAAGAACAGCGCGTAGCGAAGCGTCAGGGTGCGCACCACCGGGTCGGGCAGGTGGAAGGCGTCGCCCATCAGGGTCTTCAGCGGGTTCTTGCCGCGGATCAGGCCGGTCAGCAGGAAGAGGCCGAACAGGCAGTAGAGGATGGTCGGCTTCATCTTGATGAAGCGGTCGTCGTGGAAGACGATCGTCAGCCCGCCGAACACCACGCCCATCACCGCGGTCACCAGCGGCATGGGCGCGACGCGGCGCTCCAGCGCATAGCCGACCGCCAGGGCCAGCACCGAGCCGATCACCACCGCCCAGCTGGCCGCCACCGCATTGCCATGCGTCGTGGCCAGGGCGCCCAGGAACACCGCCAGGGGTCCGTAGTCGACCGCCATGCGGATGTAGGTCTTGGTCTTGCTCGTCACGCCACCGTCTCCCCGAGGCCCACCAGGGTGCGGGCGAAGGCGCGGGCGTCGAAGGGCTGCAGGTCGTCCACCCCCTCGCCGACGCCGATCAGCTTGATCGGGCTGTCCGAGGCCTGGGCCACCGGCACCAGCACCCCGCCGCGGGCCGTGCCGTCCAGCTTGGTCATGACGATCCCCGAGACCCCGATCTGGTTGCCGAAGATGTTCTCCTGGGCCAGGGCGTTGCGCCCGACGGTGGCGTCCAGCACCAGGAGGGTCTCGTGCGGCGCGTCAGGGTCCACCTTCTTGACCACCCGGATGATCTTCAGGAGCTCGTCCATCAGGCCCTGCTTGTTCTGCAGGCGGCCGGCGGTGTCGATCAGCACCACGTCATAGCCCTCGGCCTGGGCCTTTTGCACCGCGTCGAACGCCAGCCCCGCCGCGTCCGAGCCCGTGGGCCGGCCGATGAAATCGGCGCCAGCGCGCTCGGACCAGACCTTCAGCTGCTCGACCGCCGCCGCGCGGAAGGTGTCGCCGGCCACCACCAGCACCTTGGCGCCGCGGCGCGTGAGGTCGGTGGCGACCTTGCCCAGGGTCGTGGTCTTGCCCGAGCCGTTCACGCCGATGAAGAGCACGATGTAGGGCCGCGGGCCGCCCAGCGGGTCGAACACGCCCTGCCGGCTCGACAGCTCCTCGCCGATCGCCGAGCCCAGGGCCTCGCGGATCTCGGCCTCGTCCACGTCCTTGCCGAACTTCTCGGCGGCGAAGCGCTCGGTGATCCGGGCGGCCGAATGCGGGCCGAGGTCGGCCTCGATCAGCATCTCCTCCAGCTCGTCCAGCTTGGCCTGGTCCAGCGGCTGCTTGGCCACGAAGACCTGGGCGATCTGGTCGCCCATCTGCTTGGAGGACTTCGTCAGCCCCTCGGTGAGGCGCTGGAACCAGCCGCGTTTGGGTTCAGACATGGGGGGCGCTTCTAGCCGCAGGCTTGCCCCGCGTCACGCGCCACCGCACTAAGAGCGCGCAATGGACGCGCTGGCCGCCTCGCTCTCGGTGCTGGACTACGCCGCTGTGGCGGTGTTCGGGGCGTCCGGCGCATTGGCCGCGGCGCGGCGCAAGCACGACATCATCACCTTCGGCTTCTTCGCGGCCGTCACCGGCGTCGGCGGCGGCACCCTGCGCGACCTCCTGATCGGCGCGCAGGTGTTCTGGGTGGCGCGGCCGCAGTATGTGGCGGTGTGCCTGGCCGGCGCCCTGGCGATCTGGATCTTCGGCTGGGGCCGGCGGGGCGAGCGGATGCTGATCTGGCTCGACGCCGTGGGCATGGCCGCCTACGCGGTTGTCGGCGCCTTGAAGGCCAGCTCCCTGGGCGTGCCGCCGTTCTCGGCGGTGGTGATGGGGGTGCTGACCTCCAGCTTCGGCGGGGTCATCCGCGACGTGCTCGCCCACGAGCCGTCGATCCTGCTGCGCCGCGAGCTCTACATCACCCCGGCGCTGATCGGCGCGGCGGTGTTCGTGGCCCTGAACGCCGCGCACCTGCCGCTGTTCGCCTCGGGCGGCGCGGGCTTCGTGGCGGCCTTCGTGGTGCGCGCCGGCGCGATCCTGTTCGGCTGGCAGATGCCGGGGTTCCCCGGGCGGAGCGGGCCGGACGACTGACCCGCACCCGCACCCTCCCAAAATGTCGTCATCCCACGGTCAGCCGAAGGCTGAACCGGGGGACCCAAGCTGAGTCGCCGCCGATGCAGATGCCGCATGGGTCCCCCGGTTCGCCCTCACGGGCGACCGTGGGATGACGAATGTTGGGGTGGGGCGGCGAGGGTCGCGTCGCCTCAGGTGTCCCGATCCGGATGCTGGTGGGAGACGACGCCCGCGTAGTAGCCCGCCAGCTTGGCCTCCTCCTGCGGCGTGCGGCCCGGCAGGTCGTCGAGCTCGTCCACCCAGGGCAGCTTTGCCTCCAGGCCGATCTGGATCACCGGCCGGATGTCGGTGGGGTCGTCGAAGGCCCCAATGGCGAAGTCGAAGAAGGCCGGGCCGCCTTCGAAGGTCAGTTGGGTGCCGCACTCGCCGCAGAAGCCCCGGCGCACCACGTTGGAGCTCTGGAAATACTTCGGCGCGCCCCGGGTCCAGGTGACCTGCTCCGTCCGCGCCGACACATAGGGGCCGTAGAACGCGCCGAACGCCTTCTGGCACATCCGGCAGTGGCAGATGCTGGCGCGGCCCAGCTCGCCCTCCACGCGGAAGCGCACAGCGCCGCACTGGCATCCGCCGGACCGGGTCATGCCGCCTCCGTCACCAGGGTCTGGGCCAGCAGCCGGCGGCCGTCATGGCCGGTGACGCGCAGCGCCGCCACGCCGCCCACGGCCGCCTCGCCCACGAAGGCGATCTCAGTGAAGTCCTCGGCGCGCGCCACGCCCGGCCGCTCCACCAGGCCCATCAGCACCCGGCCGGCCTGGCGGTCCAGGTGGCGGGTCAGCGCCGCCTCCCCCGCCGCCCGCAGGCGCGCCGCGCGGGCCTTGACCACGTCGCGCTTCACCGCCGGCATCCGCGCTGCGGGCGTGCCGGGCCGGGCGCTGAACGGGAAGACGTGCAGGAAGGCCAGCCCCGCCTCCTCCACCAGCCGCAGGGTGTTCTCGAACATCGCCTCGGTCTCAGTGGGGAAGCCGGCGATCAGATCAGCGCCGAACGCCACGTCGGGCCGCACGGCGCGCACCTCGGCGACAAGCTTCAGGGCGTCGGCGCGCAGGTGGCGGCGCTTCATGCGCTTCAGGATCATGTCGTCGCCCGCCTGCAGGCTGAGGTGCAGGTAGGGCATCAGCCGCGGCTCTTCGGCCAGGCACCGCAGCAGGTCGGCGTCGATCTCGGCCGCGTCGATGGACGACAGGCGCAGGCGGGGCAGCTCGGGGACCAGCTTCAGGATCCGCGCCACCAGCTGGCCCAGGGTGGGCTGGCCCGGCAGGTCGGCGCCCCAGCTGGTCACGTCCACCCCGGTCAGCACCACCTCCTGGTAGCCCTGGGCCGCCAGCCGCCGCACCTGCTCCACCACCTCGCCCGCCGCCGCCGAGCGGGAATTCCCGCGCCCGTAGGGGATGATGCAGAAGGTGCAGCGGTGGTCGCAGCCGTTCTGGACCTCCACATAGGCCCGCGCCCGGTCCTTCAGCCCGTCCACCAGGTGACCGGCGGTCTCGCGCACGCTCATGATGTCGTTGACGCGCACCCGCATCGGCTCGGCGCCGGCGGGCGGGGGTGCATAGGCCCCGGCCTGGCTCTTCTCGGCATTGCCCAGCACGAGGTCGACCTCCGCCATGGCGGCGAAGGCCTGCGGGTCGATCTGGGCCGCGCAGCCCGTGACGATCAGCTTCGCGCCCGGCCGCTCGCGCCGCGCCTTGCGGATCGCCTGGCGCGCCTGGCGCACCGCCTCGCCGGTGACCGCGCAGGTGTTGAAGACGATGGCGTCGGCGAGCCCGTCCTCGGCCGCCCGCTTGCGGATGACCTCGCTCTCGTAGGCGTTCAGCCGGCAGCCGAACGTGACGATGTCGACGTCAGAGGGCTTGGCCGACACGGCTCTTGTCCTTGGCGAAGAGGATGCGGACGATCCGACCGCAGATGTCGGCTCCTGGCACCGGGCCCTTGACGCGGGAATCCGCGGCGTTGTCGCGGCTGTCTCCCATTACGAACCAACCGTCCTTCACGACAGTAGGCCCATATTCGTCCAGGTCGCCGTCAGGGCCGAAGTCCTGCGTCAGATAACTCGAGCCATTGGCCAGCGTTTCCCGAATGAGCTTGGTCGGCTGGCCGAACGGGCCCGCATCGCTGCCGGCCTCCGACGTCGCCACCGGTCTACCATCGACGGACAGGCGACCCTGCGTCACCGCCACGACGTGTCCCGGTCCGGCAATGGCGCGAGAAATGTAGAAGAGCCCGTCGCTACGCCGGAACACGATCAGCTGTCCAGGCTCAGGTCGGGTCTGGCCGCAGACGCCTTTCAGCGTGTTCGCGGCGACGAGATCGCCCTCCCGCAGGGTCGGATCCATCGAGGACGAAGACATCGAATAGGTGCTCAGCGGAACTTGGCCGCCGCAACCGGCAAGGCCGACCATCGACACGCAGGCCAGGATGCGCCTCATGGCAGCTCGCCCGCGAAGTCCACGGCAGCTGGGCCGGTCATGATGACGTGGCCGTCGGCGGTCCACTCGATGAAGAGCTCGCCGCCGTCCAGCTCCAGGGTGGCGTGGCGGCCGGTCAGGTCGCGGCGCGCCGCCGCCACCAGGGCGGCGCAGGCCCCGGTGCCGCAGGCCTTGGTAAGGCCGGCTCCGCGCTCCCAGACCCGCAGGCGGATGCGGTCGCGCCCACGGACCTCGGCGAACCCGACGTTGACGTGCTGCGGGAACAGCGGGTGGCGCTCGACCGCCGGGCCGATGATCGCGATCGGCACGGCCTCGACCTCGGGCACGAAGAACACCACGTGCGGATTGCCCATGGAGACACAGCCGGGCGGCGCCATCAGGGCGGCATGGTCGTAGAGCACCACGTCCAGCGCATCCGTGTCGTGCGCCTCGGCCAGCGGGATCTCCGCCCAGTCCAGGCGCGGCGGGCCCATGTCGACGCTGACCAACCGCTCGCCGGCGCGGGTCGCCACCAGCCGGCCGCCGGCGGTGTCGATCACGGCGCTGTCCTTGCCGGTCGACTGCATCAGCAGCCAACCCACACAGCGCGTGCCGTTGCCGCAGGCCCCCACCTCCTCGCCGTCGGCGTTCCAGAACCGCACCCGCGCGTCGGCGTCGTCGGCCTTGTCGACCGCGATCAGCTGGTCGCAGCCGATCCCGGACTTGCGGTCCGCAATGGCGCGCACCTCCGCCGCCGTGGGGGCGAAGGGGGCGCTGCGGGTCTCGACCACGACGAAGTCGTTGCCGAGCCCGTTCATCTTGAGGAACGGACGGCTCATGGGGGCGGCTATATAGGCGAGAACGCCGTCCGCCGCACCTCGGCTGACCGACGCGGCCCCCGATGCGGCTCCAGAACTCACTGAAGAATGGCCGCGGCGAAGAAAAAGCCCCCGCCTTGCGGGCGGGGGCCAAGGTGGGAACGCGCGGCTTGCGGCGTTCGGGGAGAAATCAGCTCCGTTCGATGGCGGCGGCAGTGTCGTCGATGATCGCGACGATCCGGTCCAGCTCCTCGGCGGTGATCGGGCGGCCCATGCGGTTCCGCAGGGCCATGCCCAGGTTCATCATCGCGCGGCCCAGGCGCGGGCGGCCGGGGCCGGCGCTCTGGGCGGCCTCCTCCATGCGGCCGAAGACCGCCTCCACGCCGGTGCGGTTCTTGTCGAGCTCGGCCTTGCCGGTGTCGGTGACCTCGAAGAGCTTGCGCCCCGTGTCGCCGCCGGCCTGGCGGATCAGCCCCTCGTCCTCCAGCAGCGCCAGGGTGGGGTAGATGACGCCGGCGGAGGGCCGGTAGGCGCCGCCGGTGCGCTCCTCCAGCTCCTTGATCAGCTCGTAGCCATGGCGCGGCTGCTCTTCCAGCAGCGCCAGGATGACGAACCGCAGGTCGCCGTGGTCGAAGAAGCGGCCGAAGCGGCGGCCGCGCCGGTGCTCGTGCCGTTCGGCATGGCCTTCCATGCGCCCGCCCCAGCCGTGGCGGCTGCGGTGCATGCGGTGTTCGAAGAAGTGTCTGTGCATTTCGGTTTAGACCCTGTTTAGATATGTCTGATTGGCAGATATATCTAAACCGTATCGACGCTGCAAGCGCTATTTCGAGCGTATCGAAATACGCTCTTTTTAGATCGTCGACAGGGCCATTGGCGGCGTCAGGCCTGGGCCTGCAGCTCCGCCAGGATCTCGCGCAGCGCGGCCGGCCAGGGGCGGGGCGTGACGCCATAGACGCGCTGCAGCCTGGAGAGGTCCATGGTGGCGCGCAGGGGGCGGCGGGCCGGCGTGACATAGTCGGCGGTGGTGGTGGCGGCCACGTCGGGGGCCTTGTCGCCCAGCGCCTCGGCGAAGATCGCCTGGGCGAAGCCGCGCCAGGTCACCTCGCCGTCGTTGGCGTAGTGGACGGTCCCGAACAGCGGATCGCCCGCCTTGGCCGCGGCCAGGCGCGGGGCCAGGTCTAGGATGAAGCCCGCGAGATCGGCGGCCGAGGTGGGCCGGCCGGACTGGTCGTCCACCACCTTCAGCGGATTTCCCGCCGCCGCCACCCGCAGCATCGTCTTGATGAAGTTCTTGCCGTGCGCCGAGACCACCCAGGAGGTGCGGATATTGAGCGCGCGCGGATTGCCCGCCGCCACCGCCCGTTCGCCCTCCAGCTTGGTGGCCCCGTAGACGTTCAGCGGATTGGGGGGTGCGTCCTCGGCGTAGGGCGCCCCGCCGTCGCCGTCGAAGACATAGTCCGTGGAGATGTTCACCACCGCCGCCCCGACCTCGGCCGCGGCGCCCGCGATGGCGCCTGGGGTCAGGGCGTTGACGGTGCGGGCCAGGTCGCGCTCGGTCTCGGCCAGGTCGACGGCGGTGTAGGCGGCGGCGATGACGACCAGATCCGGCCGGGCCGCGCGCACCCGCTGGGCCGCCGCCGCCGGGTCGGCCAGGTCGCCGTCCGCACGCCCGAGGCCGGTGACAGCGACATCGTGGCGCGGGGCCTGGCGCAGGAGCTCGACGCCGAGCTGGCCGGTGGTTCCGAACTGGAGGATCTGCACGGTCATGGCGCCGTCTTAGCGCCAATCGATGGCCCCTCAAGCTTGAACCCGGCGCCGGAGCCCCCATAGAAGCGGTATGTGACGCCGAGTCACGCGATCCGGAGGGCGGGCGATGGAGGCGCGGACAGAGGCAGAGACGGCGAAGGCCGCCGACAGCGGGCCGCCGCAGGGCCGCAAGATGCCGGACCTCACCAGCGGGCCGATCGGCCCGACCCTGGTGATGTTCGCCCTGCCGGTGCTGGGCTCCAACATCCTGCAGTCGCTGAACGGCTCGGCCAACGCCATCTGGGTCAGCCACGTGCTGGGCGAGGCCGCGCTGACCGCCACCTCCAACGCCAACCAGATCATGTTCCTGATGCTGGGGGCCGTGTTCGGCCTCTCCATGGCCTCGAACATCATGATCGGCCAGGCCCTCGGGGCGCGCGACCAGACCCTGGCGAAGAAGGTGATCGGCACCTCCACGGCCTTCTTCATCGTCGTGTCGCTGACGGTCGGCGCGCTCGGCGCAGCCCTGACGCCGTCGATCC
This sequence comes from Caulobacterales bacterium, assembly GCA_019510435.1. Classification (GTDB taxonomy): domain Bacteria; phylum Pseudomonadota; class Alphaproteobacteria; order Caulobacterales; family Caulobacteraceae; genus Phenylobacterium. The sequence continues at coordinate 14,581 of JAEKKJ010000025.1, forward strand.
TGACGGCCATGGGCACGCCCCTGGACGCCAAGCGCGACGCCATCGCCTACCTGCGGGTGATCTTCTCGGCCATGCCGTTCATGTACTTCTTCTCGTACGTGATGATGGCCCAGCGCGGCACGGGCGACAGCCGCACGCCGTTCTACTTCTCGCTGCTGGCCGTGGGCCTGGACATCACCCTGAACCCGCTGCTGATCATGGGGATCGGCCCGTTCCCGCGGATGGGCATCGCCGGCTCGGCCACCTCCACGCTGGTCTCCCAGACCATCACCCTGGTGGCGATGATCGTGCACCTCTACCGCAAGCGCTCGATCCTGGTGCTGCGTCCGAACGAGCTGAAGCTGCTGATCCCGGACCTCACCGTCGTCCGCTCGCTGGTGCTCAAGGGCCTGCCGATGGGCTTCCAGATGCTGGTCAACAGCCTGGCGGCGGTGACCATGATGGGGCTCGTCAACCGCTATGGAGTGCACACCTCGGCGGCCTATGGCGCGGCGGCCCAGCTGTGGACCTATGTGCAGATGCCGGCCATGGCCCTGGGCGCGGCGGTCTCCTCCATGGCCGCCCAGAACGTCGGCGCCGGGCGGATGGACCGGGTGGAGCGGGTGGCGCGGTCCGGGGCGCTCTATTCCTTCCTCTTCACCGCCACGCCGGTGGTGCTGATCTACCTCGCCGACCCCTGGGTGCTGCGGGCCTTCCTGCCGGGGAACAGCCCCTCGCTGCCGATCGCCGTGCACATCAATTCGATCGTGCTGTGGGGCTTCATCGCCTTCGGCATGGCCTTCATCTTCTCGGGCATCGTGCGCTCCACCGGCGCGGTCTGGCCGCCCCTGCTGGCGATGATCATCGCGCTGTGGGGCGTGCGCATCCCGATGGCCAATTTCCTGGAGCCGCGCATGGGCGCCGACGCCGTCTGGCTGAGCTTCCCGGTCGGGAGCGTCACGGTGCTGGCGCTCGCCGCCGGCTATTACCAGTGGGGCGGCTGGCGCAAGTCGCGGATGCTGCCCACCACCACGCCCGCCACCGACGAGCCCGACACCGGCTTCGGCCAGCCCATGATCGAGGAGGCCGAGATGATCGCCGAGGCCGCCGCCCAGGCGCCTGCGGCCCAGCCCGCGAAGGCCTGACCGCCGGGCCTACTCGTTGCTGTCCATCAGCGCCGAATAGGCCAGGGTCCGCAGCTCGCGCCGGATCGGATAGGTGGACGAGGGCAGGAGCTGGGTCATGAACACCGCCGTGACCTTCTCCAGCGGGTCGACCCAGAAGGCCGTCGAGGCTGCGCCGCCCCAGTAGAACTCGCCCTTCGAGCAGGGGATCAGGGTCTGGGCCGGGTCGAACACCACGGCGAAGCCCAGGCCGAAGCCGATGCCGGCGTTGGTGCTCTCGGAGAACAGCGAGCGCGACAGCTGGGTCAGGTCCTGCCCGCCCGGCAGGTGGTTGGAGGCCATCAGGCGCACGGTCTTGGGCGCCAGGATCCGCGCTCCGTCCAGTTCGCCGCCGTTCACCAACATGGTGGCGAAGCGCATGTAGTCGGCCGCCGTGCTGACCAGGCCGCCGCCGCCGGACAACAGGGCGGGCGGGGCCAGGTAGGGGCTCTTCTGAGCGTCGTCCTGCAGCTTCAGCTTGCCGCCCGGCGCAGCGTTGTAGCAGGCGGCGAAGCGCCCCTGCTGGCCCTCGGGCACGTGGAAGCCGGTGTCGACCATCCGCAGGGGCGCGAAGATCCGCTCCTGCAGCACCTGGTCCAGCGGCTTGCCGCAGAGCTTCTGCACGAGGTAGCCGCAGACGTCGGTGGAGACCGAATAGTTCCAGGCCTCGCCGGGCGAGAACTCCAGCGGCAGCTTGGCCAGGCGCTGGATGAAGCCCTCCAGGTCGTGGTCGCCGTGCATGTCCTCCAGCTTGAGCTTGCGATAGGCGGCGTCGACATTGGTGCGGTTCTGGAAGCCGTAGGTCAGGCCCGAGGTATGGCGCAGCAGGTCGACCACCTGCATCGGCCGCACGGGCGGGGTGGTCAGGTAGGGGTCCACGCCGGCGGCGAAGACGCCCAGGTCCTTGAACTCCGGGATGTGCCTGGCGACGGGGTCGTCGAGCGCGACCAGGCCCTCCTCCACCAGGCTCATCAGCGCCACCGAGGTGACCGGCTTGGTCATGGAATAGATGCGGAAGATCGTGTCCTCGGCGATCGCCACGCCGCGTTCGGGATCCTGCTGGCCCAGCAGGGTCTGGTGCACGACCTCGCCGTCGCGGGCGAGCAGGAACTGGGCGCAGGGCAGGCGACCGGGCGCCACGTACTTCTCGGCCAGGAAGCGGTCGATCCGCTCCAGCCGCGCCTTCGAAAACCCGTGCGACTTGGCCTTGCCCATGGACACCCTCCCAACGAACTGCGCCGCATTTGCCCTTGCCTTCCGCGCGGTCGCAAGCCCGAGGATGGCGGACTTTCGAAGGAGCCGGCGATGTCGACAGTGAGCTTCGAGCGCGACGGGCGGATCGGGATCGTCACCATCGAGCGGCCCGAACGGCGCAACGCGGTGGACGGCGCCACCGCCCGCGCGCTCTACGCCGCCTTCAAGGCTTTCGACGCGGACGAGGGGCTGGACGTGGCCGTGCTGACCGGACGCGGCGGCTATTTCTGCGCGGGCGCCGACCTCAAGGCGATCAGCAGCCGCCAGCCGAACGCCGAGGCCAACCCCATCGCCGAGGACGGCGACCTGGGCCCCATGGGCTGCACGCGCCTGCGGCTGGGCAAGCCGGTCATCGCCGCGATCGAGGGGCCAGCGGTGGCGGGCGGGCTGGAGGTGGCCTGCTGGGCCGACCTGCGCGTGGCCGCCGAGGGCGCGACCTTCGGCGTCTTCTGCCGCCGGTTCGGCGTGCCGCTGATCGACCTCGGCACCGTGCGCCTGCCGCGGCTCATCGGGGCCTCGCGGGCCATGGACCTGATCCTGACTGGCCGGCCGGTGGCGGCGCAGGAGGCCTTCGAGATCGGCCTCGCCAACCGGCTCGCGCCGCAGGGCGAGGCCCTGGCCGCCGCCCTGGAACTGGCGCGCCAGATCAGCGCCTTCCCGCAGCTCTGCCTGCGCAACGACCGGCTCTCGGCGCTGGCGCAATGGTCGCTGGACTGGGACGAGGCCACCGCCGTCGAGGTGCGCTTCGGGATGGAGACCCTGCGCAGCGGCTCGGCGGTGGAGGGCGCAACCCGGTTCGCCACAGGCCAGGGCCGCGGCGGGGCGTTCTGAGAGAGCGCCCGAACCAGCGTTGATCTCCCGCACGCCCGGGCCTACCGTACCGGAAATACGAAAAAGTGCGCTGGGAGGCGCCACAACCATGGCGTGGGATTTCGAGACCGACCCGGAGTTCCAGAAGAAGCTCGACTGGATCGAGGACTTCATGCGCGAGGAGGTGGAGCCGCTCTCCCACCTGGGCATGGCGGTCTATTCCAGCCTCGGTCGCGAGAAGTTCATCAGGCCGCTGCAGCAGCAGGTGAAGGACCAGGGTCTGTGGGCCTGCCACCTGGGCCCCGAGCTGGGCGGCCAGGGGTTCGGCCAGCTGAAACTGGCGCTGATGAACGAGAAGCTGGGCCGCAACGGCCTGGCCCCCTCGGTCTTCGGCTGCCAGGCGCCCGACAGCGGCAACGCCGAGATCATCGCCCACTACGGCACCGAGGCGCAGAAGGAGAAATACCTCTGGCCGCTGCTCAACGGCGAGATCCGTTCGGCCTTCTCCATGAGCGAGCCCACCGGCGGCTCCGATCCGCTCACCTTCACCACCCGCGCGGTGCTGGACGGCGACGAATGGGTGATCAACGGCGAGAAGTGGTTCTCCACCAACGCCCGCTATTCGAAGGTGCTGGTGCTCTATGCGGTGACCGACCCGGACGCCAAGGACCCCTACCGGCGCACCTCGATCTTCCTGGTCCCCACCGACACCCCCGGCGTGGAGATCATCCGCAACGTGGCCGTGGGCGCGGGCGGCGAGATCGGCGGCGGCAACGAGGGCTACGTCCGCTACACCGACGTGCGCCTGCCCTACGACGCCCTGCTGGGCGAGCGCGGCGCGGCCTTCGTGATAGCCCAGGTGCGGCTGGGCGGCGGGCGGGTGCACCACGCCATGCGCACGGTCGGCGCCTGCCGCCACGCCCTGGACCTGATGTGCCGCAGGGCCGTCTCGCGCACCACCCGCGAGGGGCGCCTTGCCGACCTGCAGATGGTCCAGGACCAGATCGCCGAGTCCTGGATCGCGGTGGAGAGCTTCCGCCTCCTGGTCCTGCGCACCGCCTGGCTGATCGACAAGCACAAGGACTACCAGAAGGTCCGCAAGGACATCGCCGCCATCAAGGTGGCCATGCCCAAGGTCTACCACGACGTGGCCACCAAGGCCGCGCACCTGCACGGCGCCCTGGGCGTCTCCAACGAGATGCCCTTCATGCACATGGTCAATTCGGCCCTGGTGATGGGCATCGCCGACGGGCCGACCGAGGTGCACAAGGTGACCTTGGCCAAGCAGATCCTGAAGGACTACCAGCCCGACAACGGCCTCTTCCCCGCCTACCACATTCCCAAGCTGCGGGAGGAGGCGCAGAAGCGGTTCAAGACCGAGCTGAGGGACCTGCGCGACGCCTACGCCAGCCGCAAGGCCAGCGAGACCGCCTAGGCCCGCCCGCAAAGCCAGGACAGCTCCGGGATGGCGGCTGCTTTTTGGACGCGGTTCGGCCGGGTCCGTCTCGGAGCCGCTGTGCTAAAAGACCTCCCTCATCCCGGCTCAGGAGGTCGCAACGATGACGTCGACGCTTCAGGTGGGTGGCCCAGGCTGGATCGAGCGCCACCTCCAGGCCTATCTCGCCACCGATGGCGCGGAGGGCCACCTGCTGGACTTCACCCCCGGCGGCGGGCGGGCGGAGACGCCGACCCTGATCCTGAAGACCATCGGCCGCCGCACGGGCCATCCGCACCTCACGCCGCTGATCTATGGCCGCCACGGCCACGAGATCGTGGTGATCGGCTCCAAGGGCGGTGCGCCCGAGCACCCGGCCTGGTACCTGAACCTGACCGCCCGTCCGGACGTCGCCTTCCAGGTCGCGGACAAGAAGTACCGCGGTGTGTGGCGCGAACCCAAGGGCGCCGAGCGGGCGGAGGTCTGGGACGAGATGGTCGAGCTCTATCCGCCCTACCGCGACTACCAGATCCGGGCGGCCGGCCGCGAGGTTCCCGTCATCCTCCTGGACCCGCGCGAGACCGTGGACGCCCTCTGAAGGGCCGCTTGGCCAGGGCGGCGGGGCTCTCCCGGCCGATCGGGACATCGTCCGGTGTATCGGAACGACGAACGAGCGCGGTCGAAGCCGACATTGGGGAGGTCGGATGGGGGTGGATTGCGGACGTTAGCCCGCCACCTCGGATCGCCAGTAGAAGCCCATGTCATCGCCTTCCAAGAGGACGCCGAACTCCGCGTCACGAACAATCATGCCGTTGTGCATTATGTCGTCGGGATTGCCATGATCATCCGCATCATCGCCGACAAAGACGAATCGCCGCCCCACAGCGTTCTCAAGTGTAAGCCCCAAGGCAGCCAAGTCGCGGACCGTGCCGTTGGTAGGCAGGTATCCGCGCTCGGTCATGCGCCCGTTGAAATCGCAGTAAATCTCGGGTTCGGGTGATTTTGCGCGCGCCTTCATCTGAGCAATCTAACTTGCCTCCCAAGTGTCGCCTATGGGTCGAAAGCGGCCGCGGCCACGCCCCGCCATAAATCTCATGGCGGCCAGTCTGCCTCCGGGCCAGGCGATCTCAAGGTCGGCCCGCGGGGCCGCCGCGGCGCGGTCGCGCCGGAAGCGCGAACCTTGACATCGCCTGGCCCGGAGGCTCGCATCTACCGTGAGGTTTAAGCACAGGAAGCATCCTGGGGATGCTTGGCGGGACGCGCGGTAGGACTGCCGGTCGCCTATCCGCGACGGGGGGATTTCGGCCCTCGCACATGGATCGGCGCTCCCCCCGGACCGCTCATCCCCGCCCGCGCGGGGATGAGCGGAAGCAGGGGCTTGGAGCCGTCGGATGAGCGCGCGTAGGATGGGCGCATTCCTGAACGCTGATAACTTTTCCAAGAACAAGATATTTTCCGGGAGGCCGCCCCCAGTGTCTGAGTCCGCCAAACCCTGGCCTGTGATGTCGATCGCCGAAGCCCATGCGCGGCTGACCGCGCCGGGGGCGCCGTTCGAGATCGAGGAGAAGGTGATCCGGGGCGTGCCCACCCGCACCTGGAAGAACGCCCCGCCCACCCTGCGCGACGTGTTCGTCAACGGCCTGCGGTTCCGCGAGCGGGAGTTCCTGGTCTACGAGGACGACCGCGCCACCTTCGACAGCTTCGCCCGCGCCACGCTGAAGCTGGCGCACCAGCTGCAGGCGGACGGGGTGAAGAAGGGCGACCGGGTGGCGGTGATCATGCGCAACCTGCCCGAATGGCCGGTGACCTTCTTCGCCGCCCAGCTGGTGGGCGCGATCGTGACGCCGCTGAACGCCTGGTGGACGGGCGCGGAGCTGGAGTACGGCCTGGCCGACTCCGGGTCCAAGATCGCCTTCGTCGACGACGAACGGCTGGAGCGGCTGGCGCCCCACCTAGCGGCCCTGCCGGCGCTGGAGCGGATCTATGTGGCGCGCCTGCACGAGGCGCCCGGCGACCGCCGCTGCTGCGGGCTGGAGTCCGTGATCGGCAAGGTCAACGACTGGGGCCAGCTGGCCGAGCTCGCCCTGCCGGACGTGCCCCTGGACCCCGAGGACGACGCCACCATCCTCTACACCTCCGGCACCACCGGAAAGCCGAAGGGCGCCCTGGGCACCCACCGCAACATGACCTCGAACATCGGGGCCGGCGGCATCTCGGCGGCGCGCAACTTCCTGCGGGCGGGCGAGCCCCTGCCCGAGATGGACCCCACCAAGACGCCCCAGCGGGTCACCCTGCTGGTGGTGCCGCTGTTCCACGCCACGGGCCTCTCGGCCACCCTGGGCCCGACCCTGAACGCCGGCGGCAAGATCGTGCTGATGCGGCGCTGGGACGCCGAGCCGGCGATGAAGCTGATCGAGCGCGAGAAGGTCAGCTCCACCGGCGGGGTGCCCACCATCGCCTGGCAGCTGATCGAGCATCCGGCGCGGGCCAACTACGACCTGTCGTCGCTGGTGGCGGTGACCTACGGCGGCGCGCCGTCGGCGCCGGAGCTGGTGCGCAAGATCGCCGAGGTGTTCCCGGGCTCCCAGCCCGGCAACGGCTGGGGCATGACCGAGACCACCGCCACCTTCACCAGCCACCTCGGCCGCGACTACCTGAACCGACCGGACAGCGCCGGACCCGCCGCCCCGGTGGGCGAGATGCAGATCCGCGACCCGGCCGACGGCAAGACCCTCCTGGCGACAGGTGCGGTCGGCGAGCTCTGGTGCAAGGGCCCGCAGGTGGTGAAGCTGTACTGGAACAAGCCCGAGGCCACCGCCGAGACCTTCGTCGACGGCTGGCTGCGCACCGGCGACCTGGCGCGCCTCGACGAAGAGGGCTTCCTCTTCATCGTCGACCGGGCCAAGGACATGCTGATCCGCGGCGGGGAGAACATCTATTGCGTGGAGGTGGAGAGCGTCCTCTACGAGCATCCGGCGGTGATGGACGCGGCGATCGTGGGCGTGCCGCACAAGACCCTGGGCGAGGAGCCGGCGGCGGTGGTCCATCTGAAGCCGGGCGGGTCCGCTACGGAAGCCGAGTTGCGCCAATGGGTGCGCGGGCGCTTGGCGGCGTTCAAGGTTCCCGTAAAGGTGGCCTTCTGGCCGGAAACCCTGCCGCGCAACGCCAACGGGAAGATCATGAAGAACGAGCTGAAGAAGGTCTTCGCCCGGGAAGCGGAGCAGGCGTGACGTCGGTGCGGCCCCAGCGCCCCCAGCGCCCCCTCCACCGCTTCGCGGTCCCCCTCCCCCGTTGGCACGGGGGAGGAACTCGCTGGGTCGACCGCTCCAGTTCCTCCCCCGCCTGCGGGGGAGGGGGACCGCGAAGCGGTGGAGGGGGCGCTGATACCCCCACGGATTCCCGCCCATGACCCGACCCCTCATCGTCGGCCTCGGCGGAACCATCCGCGCCGGCTCGTCCACCGAGCGGGCGCTGGCCTGCGCCCTGCGGCGGGCCGAGGCGCTGGGCGCGGAGACAAGGCTGCTGGGCGGCGCCTTCCTCGGCGGGTTGCCGATCTTCGACCCACGGCCCACCGCGCCGCCGACCCCGGAGCAGCAGGCCCTGGCCGACACCATCCGCGCCGCCGATGGGGTGATCGTGGCCAGCCCCGGCTACCACGGCTCGATCTCCGGGGTGATCAAGAACGCCCTCGACACCCTGGAGCTGACCCGCAGCGACGCGCGCCCCTACCTCACCGCCAAGCCGGTGGGCACGATCATCACCGCCGACGGCTGGCAGGCGGCGGGCACGACCTTGATGGCGCTCCGGGCGATCATACATGCGCTAAGGGGTTGGCCGACGCCGTTCGGCGCGGCCCTGAACGCGGGCGCGCCGCTGTTCGACGACGCGGGCGACTGCCGGGACGCGAAAGACGCCTGGCAGCTCACCACGGTCGCCGAGCAGGTGATGGAGTTCGCGAAGATGAAGGCGGCTGAGAGGGCCTGACCATGAAGCGTCCCTACCTGGTGCCGCCCAATACCGGCGCACACGACCCCGAGGGGGTCTCCGGCGCCATTAGCCCCATCGAGGACATCATCGAGGACGCCCGCAACGGGCGGCCCTACATCCTGGTGGACGCCGAGGACCGCGAGAACGAAGGCGACGTGATCATCCCGGCGCAGTTCGCCACGCCGGAGCAGATCAACTTCATGGCCAAGCACGCGCGCGGCCTGATCTGCCTCTCCATCACCGCCGAGCGCGCGCGCCAGCTGCGCCTGCCGCCCATGGCCACCGACAACCAGTCGGGCCACGGCACGGCCTTCACCGTCTCCGTCGAGGCGCGCGAAGGCGTCACCACCGGCATCTCCGCCCACGACCGGGCCCACACCATCGCCGTGGCGGTCGACCCCACCAAGGGGCCGGACGACATCGTCTCGCCGGGGCACGTCTTCCCGCTGGTGGCCAAGGACGGCGGCGTTCTGGTCCGCGCCGGCCACACCGAGGCGGCGGTGGACATCAGCCGCATGGCCGGCCTGAACCCCGCCGGGGTGATCTGCGAGATCATGAAGGACGACGGGTCCATGGCCCGCCTGCCCGACCTGGTCGCCTTCGCCCAGCTGCACGGCCTGAAGATCGGGACCATCGCCGACCTCATCGCCTACCGCCGCCGCACCGAGCGCCAGGTGGAGCGGGTGCTGGAGACGACGTTCGACAGCGCCTACGGCGGCCGCTTCCGGATGGTCATCTACCGCAATTCGCTGGACCAGACCGAGCATGTGGTCCTGACCAAGGGCCGGATCGACCCCGACAAGCCGACCCTGGTGCGCATGCACCGGGTGGACATGGCCACCGACATGCTGGGCGCGGTGGAGACCCGGCGGGAGTATGTGCCGCGCTCGCTGGAGGCGATCGGCGCCTATGACGGCGCGGGCGTGGCGGTGTTCATCCGCGACTCCAACCCGCACTGGCTGTCCGAACGCTATGGCCAGCCCCAGGCCGACCACAGCGAGAGCGTGCTGCGCGACTACGGCATCGGCGCCCAGATCCTGCTCGACCTCGGCGTGCGCGACATGCTGCTGCTGACCAGTTCCCAGACCGTGCTGCCGGCGTCCACCGGCTACGGCCTGAAGATCGTGGGCCGCGTGCCGCTGAGTTAGGACTGCGCGAGCGCCCCGCCAGACGCACCGTCTGGAACCCGAGCCCGACATGCGGTTCTAATCCCCGCATGAGCCAGCTGCGCATCGGCTGTTCGGGGTGGGTCTACAAGGACTGGACCGGGCCGTTCTATCCGCCGGGGACCAAGGATCGGGCGCGGCTGGAGTACTACGCCAGCCGCTTCGACACCGCCGAGATCAACGCCTCGTTCTACCGCCTGCCCTCGGAGGCCATGGTGGCGGGCTGGGCGGAGCGCGCGCCAGCCGGCTTCCTGTTCGCCTGGAAGGTCAGCCGCTTCATCACCCACAACAAGAAGCTGAAGGACTGCGCGGACTCGGTCGACCTGGTGTTCGGCCGCATGGCGCCGCTGGGCGACAAGCTGGGGCCGTCCCTCATCCAGCTGCCGCCGCAGCTGCGCCGCGACGACGAGCGGCTGGCCGCCTTCCTGAAGCTGCTGCCCAAGGGTCGCCACACGGTCGAGTTCCGCCACCCCTCCTGGTACGAGCCCGCGGTGCTGCGCCTGCTGGCCGACTTCGATGTGGCGCTCTGCATCAGCGACCACCACCACGCGCCCGCGCCCTGGGAGCTCACCGCCAGCTTCGCCTATGTGCGCGGCCACGGACCGGGCGGGCGGTACTACGGACGCTATCCGGACGCGGCCCTGGCGGACTGGGCGGCGCACATTGCGGGCTGGCGCGCGGCGGGCCGCGACGTCTACGCCTACTTCGACAACGACATCAAAAGCGCCGCCCCGCTGGACGCCCTGGCCCTCAAGGCGCGGCTCGCCTAGCGGTCCTGCGGCGTTTGCGGCATGGTCCGGCGAAACTTGACCGTAGCGCGGCTCGTACATTGGCCATGTGCGGATTGGCCGCGTGGGTCCGTGTTGAGCGGATTTACCCATTCCCTTAAGGAAATGAAGGGGATGGGTGTCATGTAGAGTGCGGTGATGAACCTGGACGCCTCCTCCGATCCGAGCCTGACCGACGAGGACGCCGGCGGCGACCCGCGGGTCATGGAGACGGTCACCACGGTCCCGGCGCCCGAGGATCCGCTCGCCTACCTCAACGCCGACCAGCGCGCGGACGCGCCGCCCATCAACGGCAAGCCCAGCTTCACCATCGACCGCGCCGGGCTGCAGATGACCGGCTTCGACGCCAAGACCCTGGCGCCCGACCCGGGCTGGGGCGGGGTCGCCGGCCAGTCTGTCACCATCACCTACGGCTTCCGCGCCGATGCGCCGTTCCAGATGCCGAGCGACACGGAAGGCTTCCAGCGCTTCAACGCCCAGCAGATCGTCCAGGCGGAGAAGGCCCTCCTGGCCTGGTCGGACGTGGCCAACATCACCTTCGTGCGCGTGGGCTCCGGGACCGAGGGCGAGGCCGCCTATTCGGACGAGGCCACGATCCTCTACGGCGACTACTCCAGCGGCGAGGCCGGCTCGGCCGCCTTCGCCAACTATCCCGGCAACATCAACCCGCTGAGCTCGGCGGGCGACGTCTGGGTGAATATCAACGCCGGCAGCAACGGCTTCCCCACCTCCGGCAACTACGGCGCCCAGGTGCTGGTGCACGAGACCGGTCACGCCATCGGCCTGGCCCACCCCGGCGACTACAACGCCTCGGCCACCGGGGTCATCACCTACGCCAACGACGCGGAGTATTACGAGGACAGCCGCCAGTACACGGTGATGAGCTACTTCAGCGAGACCAACACCGGCGCCAGCTATGGCGGACAGTATGCGGCCACGCCCCAGCTCGATGACATCCGCGCCGCCCAGTACGAGTACGGCGCCAACATGACGACGCGGACCGACGACACGGTCTACGGCTTCAATTCCACCGCCGGTCGCGACTGGTTCAGCGCCACCTCCGGCGCCACCAAGCTGATCTTCGCGGTGTGGGACGCGGGCGGCAACGACACCTTCGACTTCTCCGGCTACAGCCAGAACCAGGTGATCGACCTCAAGGCCGGCGACTTCTCGAACGTCGGCGGCCTGGTCGGCAATGTGGCCATCGCCCAGGGCGTCAGCATCGAGAACGCCATCGGCGGGTTCGGTTCCGACACCATCACCGGCAACGGCGCCGACAACCGGCTGTCCGGGGCGGCGGGGGCCGACAATATCTACGGCGGCGCGGGCAACGACACGGTCGACGGCGGCGAGGGCGGCGGCAGCTACCTGCGCGGCGAGGAGGGCAACGACTCGATCGTCGGCGGCGGCGGCTTCGACGACATCAACGGCAACCAGGGCAATGACACCGCCCACGGCGGCGGCGGCGACGACTGGGTGGTGGGCGGCAAGGACAACGACGCCCTGTTCGGCGATACGGGCGCGGACCTGGTCTACGGCAACCTCGGCGACGACACCCTGGACGGCGGCGGCGGCGACGACATCGTCCGCGGCGGCCAGGGCAATGACGTGGTGACGGGCGGGGCGGGAAACGACTTCGTCTCGGGGGACCTGGGCAATGACACCCTGACCGGCGGGACGGGCGCGGACATCTTCCACAGCTTCACCGGCGCCGGGATCGACCGGGTGACCGATTTCAACATCGCCGAGGGCGACCGGGTGATGCTGGATCCCGGCACGCACTTCACGGTGGCGCAGGTGGGGGCGGACACGGTGATCACCCTGGGCGCGGCCTCGGACCAGCTGATCCTGGTCGGCGTGCAGATGTCGGCGCTGCCGGACGGCTGGATCTACGGCGCCTAACCCCCCGCGACCGCGCGCCTCGCCAAGAATCCGTTTCCCGGCCGCGATAACCGGCCTATATGAAAGACCTCACCGCCCGGCCGAAAGGCCGGGCGCCTTCGTTTCCAAGGCTTGGCTAGATGACCCAGATCCTGATGCCCAAGGCGACCGCCGTCTGGCTGGTCGACAACACCTCGCTCACCTTCGACCAGATCGCCGACTTCTGCGAACTGCACCCGCTGGAGGTGAAGGGCATCGCCGACGGCGAGGTGGCGCGCGACATCCGCGGCGCCGATCCGATCGCCAACGGCCAGCTCTCCCGCGAGGAGCTGGATGCGGCCGAGAAGAACGCCAACTACCGCATGAAGGCCCAGAAGAGCCGGCACGCCGAGCTGCTGAAGCCGGTGAAGAAGGGCCCGCGCTATACGCCGGTCTCGCGCCGCCAGGACCGTCCGGACGCCATCGCCTGGTTCCTGCGCAACCACCCCGAAGTGGCGGACAGCCAGGTCGCCCGCATCCTGGGCACCACCAAGGCCACCATCGACCAGGTGCGCACCCGCAGCCACTGGAACTCGGCCAACATCAAGCCGGTCGATCCGGTGACCCTGGGCCTGGCCACCCAGCTGGAGCTGGACGCGGTGGTGAAGAAGGCAGCCGAGAAGAAGGCCAAGGACGACGCCCGCCGCGGCATCGTCGAGCCCGAGGGCGCCACCCTGCGCCCGGCGTCGGAAACCGGCGCCGCTGAAGCGGCTGTGACCGAGGCCGACGTGACCGAAGCCGATGTGGCCGAGGTCGATGAGGACATGGCCGATCTGGCGCCCGAACCCGCCTACGAGGACGAGGGCGACGAGGACTGAGCCGCAAACGCTGAGCGTTCCCTCCCCCGTTGGGGGAGGGCGGCGATCAGTGGAGCTGGCCTCGCAAGGTCTCGATCTCTTCCTTCAGCCTGAGCTTCTGTCGCTTGAGTTCCTTGAGCCTGAGGTCGTCGGCGTAGGGCCTGCGCATTTCGTCCTGGATCGCTTGCTCCAGAGACTGGTGGCGGGATCCGAGTTCGCGGATCCGGGCATCTAACGCCATGGCGGAGAGCCTCCTCGCTGTTGCACGATCCGAGAGTAAACGCCCGCTTCCCGCGGCTGTCAGATCACATATGTTTGCAGGCCGGCTGCGCCTTGCGCCCGGCCGGGCCGTCGCTGAGGACCCATGGCTGAAACAGTGAAGCCGCGGCTGATCGTGGGCGTCTCCGGCGCGTCGGGGGCGGCCTATGGCCTGCGCGTGCTCGCCGCCTGCCGCGACCTGGGCGTGGAGAGCCATCTGGTGATGAGCCGCTCCTCGGCCCTCACCCTGGCCCAGGAGACCCAGCTCTCGCCTGCCGACCTTCAGGCCCAGGCCGACGTGGTCCACAAGGTGGGCGACGTGGGCGCGGCCATCGCCTCGGGATCGTTCCAGACCCTGGGGATGATCATCGCCCCCTGCTCGGTGCGGACCATGAGCGAGGTGGCCACCGGCGTCACCTCGTCCCTGCTCACCCGCGCCGCCGACGTCACCCTGAAGGAGCGCCGGCCGCTGGTGCTGATGGTGCGCGAGACGCCGCTGCACCTGGGCCACCTGCGCACCATGGTCCGGCTGGCCGAGATGGGCGCAGTGATCGCCCCGCCGATGCCGGCGTTCTATGCGCGGCCGCAGACCCTGGCCGAGATGGTGGACCAGTCGGTGGGCCGGGCGCTGGACCTCTTCGGTCTCTCCTGGTCGCCGGTGAAACGCTGGGGCCGCGATGTCGGGCCGGTGGGCGCGCCCGCCCCGGTGGACGAGGACTGAGGCCATGGCGATCTGGGAGTGGGTGCTGGAGGCCTATGGGCGGCCGGGCGTGCCGGAAGCCTGCCTCGAGCTGCAGGACCGGTTCGGGCAGAACACCTCGTTCCTGCTGTGGGCCGTACACGCCGAGACCGCCAACCCCGAGCTCCTCAAGCGCGCCGCGGCCGCGGCCTTGGCCTGGGACCGGGTCGCGCTGACGCCGCTCAGGGCCTCGCGCCGGGCGCTGAAGGCGCCGCTGCCGCCAGTGCCCGACGCCGGCCGCGAGGCGCTGCGCGAGGAGGTCAAGGGCCTGGAGCTGGCGGCCGAGCGCCTGCTGATGGAGACGCTGGAGGGGCTGTCGCGGGGCGCATCCGACGGCGCTCCGGCCCTCGCCGCCCTGGAGGCCGCCTCCGCCGCCTGGGGGCCGCCCGCGCCGGCCGACGCCCTGGCTGCCCTCGCCGCAGCCCTGGGGTAGGATGCCTTGTACATGATCGACTATTCCACCTTCACCGAGGAGGCGCTGGAGGCCCGGCTGAAGGACCTGCGCCAGGACCACGCCGACATGGACGCGGCGATCCAGGCGCTGTCGCTCGCCCCGCTCCCCGACCTGGTGGTCATTGGCCGGCTGAAGCGCAAGAAGCTGGCGCTGAAGGACGAGATCGCCCGGATCGAGGACTACCTGAACCCTGACATTATCGCCTGACGCCATCATCGCCTGAAGCGCGCCGCGGCTGGCGTCAGGTGATGAACGGCGGCACCCAGCGGCCCCAGCGGCCCTCGTAGTGCGCCGCCTCCCTGGGGGCCAGCTTGTCGACCGCGCGCGGGCCCGGGTGGACGACCAGCCTGTTCTTGACGTCGACCACGCCCGGCGTTG
This sequence comes from Caulobacterales bacterium, assembly GCA_019510435.1. GTDB lineage: Bacteria > Pseudomonadota > Alphaproteobacteria > Caulobacterales > Caulobacteraceae > Phenylobacterium. The sequence goes on from JAEKKJ010000025.1 coordinate 29,709, forward strand.
CGCGGGCCAGCATCTCGGCGTGGGCCACGTCCGAGGCGCCCGGCACCTCGCCGGTCAGGACGATGACGCCAGCGTCGGCGCTGACCTCCACGCCGCGGGCGTCCAGCAGGCGGTCCTGCAGCATGCGGTCCGACACCTCTTCGCACAGGGCAAGGTCGCTCGGGGTCCAGCCCTTGGGGCCCTTGCCCGCATAGGGGCCTTCATGCTCGGCCATGGGAACGCTCCTCCACGCAAGCTACGCCATGGAGAACCGCTGAACCGGCGGTCCGTTCCGGGGGATCCGCCGGATCGCGGCGGCGCAGGAGCTGGAAGCTGTTGGAAGGATCGGCCCGGCCTCGGTCGGGGGGATGCCAGGGGTGTGGGCCGGGCCGATCCGGACCGTCCGTGTCCGACAGGCAAGTCGTTGGACGATCGCGCCTATAACAATTGACGGTGAATGCGGTTCCGAAGATTCAGCCCGGCGGTGGGCCGAATGTACGCGCGACGTCGGCGGCGTCGACGCCGCGGAGCGCCAGGCGCTTCACCCGGGCGGTCTGGCCCGAGGCGATTTCGATGGCGGACCGGCCCAGCCCCAGGGCCTTGGCGAGCAGGGCCGTGACCGCGGCGTTCGCCGCCCCGTCCGCGGCCGCGGCGGCCACCCGCACCTTCAGCACCGCGCGACCGGCGTCGTCGAGCACCCAGCCGTCGACCGCATCGCGGCCGCCGCGGGGCGTCACCCGCACGGTCAGCCGATAAGGCGCAGCAGCGGGCTGAACAGCCACGGCAGCAGGTACCCCCGGATGCCCTGCAGGATCAGGATCACGATGATCGGGCTGATGTCGACGCCGCCGAGCGGCGGGATGAAGCGCTGCACCGGCCGCATGATCGGGGTGGTGACGGCGTCGAGGAAGCGCGCCACGCCATAGACCAGCTGGTTGCGCAGGTTGATGACGTTGAACGCCACCAGCCACGACAGCACGGCGCTCACGATGATGGCCAGGATCGCCAGGCCGATCAGGTTATCGAGGATGAAGTAGATGAAGCCGATCATCGTGCCGCTTCTATCGTGTCCGCCGGCGCTGGCAAGGCGCGGCATCGGGCCGCCGCGCGCGAGGCCGCTTGACAGACGGCCCCCGGATCGACTTATTCCGCGCCTTCCTGGGGCCGTAGCTCAGTTGGTAGAGCGCCTCGTTCGCAATGAGGAGGTCAGGGGTTCGACTCCCCTCGGCTCCACCAGGAACCTCCTGCCCCGCCTTCCACCGCCGACCAGCGCGCCCGTCCAGCCTCGGGCGCGGGGCCGTGCGGCGCGTCCGTATGGGCCGAGCGCCCTGGGACTGTTCAGGCGCGCCGACACTATTCCGCCAATATTGACGTCCTCGCCGAATTTGGAAGACCTGCGGCTGTCGTGCGATTGCAGAACGCCGATCATAACTTAGCGCCAAAAGGTTGTAGTCCTGTGAATCCGGGGAATATCGCGGCCTGCCAACCTGCGACATGATTGCGTCTTCGCACCGACGTATTCAGAAGATAGTGCTTCGGGGTCGGGAGAAGGGCACGTCTTTCACAGAAAGACTTTGAGAGAACAGCAACAAGCTTGGCCGTAACGGGAATCGGCCTTCGCTTGACGCCTGCGCTGCGGAGAATCCGCGCCAGGACTGCTGTTGCTGCTGTCCGCGCAAGCCCTGGGGCGAGCGTCGGATGGTCTCGCGCGCCCCCAGTCCAGACGCTTCCTTTCCCCGCCCTACGGAGCGCAAACGATGATCAGCACTGTCAGCACGACCGCCCAACTCACCGCCGCGCTTGCGACCGCGCACGGTGGCGACACCATTCAGCTCGCCAGCGGAAGCTATTCCGGCCTGTCGATCAGCGGCCTGAACATCGCCGGCGGCGTGACGATCACCTCGGCCGACGCCGCGCACGAGGCTTCCATCGTCGGACTGAAGGTCTCCGGGTCGTCCGGCCTGGCGTTCCGCGGCCTGGACTTCAGCGCCCTGCCCTCGGCGGGATCGAACGCCTTCACCGTCAACGGCAGCCATGACATCCAGTTCGACCAGCTGCACTTCCATGGCTCGCTGGACAGCAATCCGGGCAACGACACCGCCGGCCTGCTCATCCAGAGCAGCAGCAATGTGCTGGTCAGCAACTCCACCTTCGAGCAGCTCTACTGGGGCCTAGCCCACCTCAACGACAGCGGCCTGATCGTCCAGGGCAACACCTTCCACGACCTGCGGATGGACGGCGTGCGCGGCGGCGGCTCGTCCTACGTCACGATCGAGAACAACAACTTCAGCAGCTTCCATCCGAACACCGGCGACCACGCCGACGCCATCCAGTTCTGGACGACCGGCACGACCGCCGCGGGCCACGACATCGTCATCGCCAACAACGAGATCCACCGTGGGACCGGCGCGGCGACGCAGGGGATCTTCATGAAGGACGAGGTGGGGAACCTCGCCTACCAGCACGTGACGATCAGCGGGAACCTGGTGTCGGGGATGCAGTACAACAGCATCTACGTCACCCACGGCGCCGACATCACCGCCACCAACAACTACGTCCAGGGCTTCACCGACATGAAGTCCTGGATCCGCCTGGACTACACCACGGGCGGGACCGTCACCGGCAACGAGGCCAATGTGGTGACCCTGTCGGTGGGCGACTCCCAGATCGTCCAGTCCGGCAACACCACCATCGGCCTGGCGTCCGACGGCGGGGCGGCGATCACCGCGAGCTGGCAAACCACCCAGACCAGCGCGTCGAGCTACGTCGCGCCCTCGACCACGGGCCTTGACCTGATCGGCACGTCGGGCGCGGACACCCTGACGGGCGGCAATGCGGGCGACACCCTGAGCGGGGGCGCGGGCGCCGACCTGCTCACCGGCGGGGCCGGCAACGACGTCTACATCTTCGACGGCAACGCCAAGGTCGTGGAAGGCGCCGGCGGCGGCCACGACACCGTCCAGACGACCAATTTCTACACCCTCAGCGGCAACGTCGAAGACCTGGTCCTCACGGGCGCGCACTCGACGGTCGGCCAGGGCAACGCGCTGGACAATGTGATCACCGGCAACACCGGCAACAACAAGCTGCTGGGCGTGGACGGGGCCGACACCCTGTCGGGCGGCGACGGGACCGACACCCTGGTCGGCGGCCACGGGGCGGACCAGCTGACCGGCGGCACGGGCGCGGACGTGTTCAGCTTCACCCGGGGCGACGGCCACGACGTGATCCACGACTTCGGCGCCGGGGGCGCGCACGACGCCATCGACGTGTCGGCCTTCTACGCCCAGGGCCTGCACGCCACGCTGACCGATGGGACCAGCGGCGTGACGATCAGCTTCACCACCGGCGACAGCGTGCTGGTGGAGAACCTCCACGCGGCCGACCTGCACGCAACCACTACGGGCTGGGTGTTCTAGAGCCGGTCCGGCCCGCGTTATCGACGCGGGCCGGACCGGGCTTAGTGCGCGTCGTCCCAGTTGGCGGCGGCGCGGGCTTCCACCACCAGCGGAACTGAAACGGAGAGCGCCGGCTCGGCGGCGCGCTCCATGATCCGCCGGGCCACGGCGATCACCGCCTCGGCCTCCGCCTCGGGCGCCTCGAACACCAGTTCGTCGTGCACCTGCAGCAGCATCTTCGCCTTCAGCCCCGCCTCGCGCAGGGCCCCCGGCATGCGGATCATCGCCCGGCGCATGATGTCGGCCGCCGCGCCCTGGATCGGGGCGTTGATGGCGGCGCGGTCGGCGAAGCTGCGCTCGGCCTGAGACTTGCCGCGCGCGGCGGGGATGTAGACCTTGCGCCCGAACACCGTGGTCACGAACGCCTCGGCGCGCACCTGGCGCTGCATGCGGTCCATGTAGGTGCGGATGCCCGGGAAGCGTTCGAAGTAGGTCTTGATATAGGCCCCGGCCTCGTCGCGCGGGATCGACAGCTGGTTGGCCAGGCCGAACGCCGAGATGCCGTAGACGATGCCGAAGTTGATGGCCTTGGCCCGCCGGCGGGTCTCGGCGGGCATGCCTTCGATCGGGACCCCGAACATCTCCGAGGCGGTCATGGCGTGGATGTCCAGTCCCTCGGCGAAGGCCTGCTTCAGCTGCGGGATGTCGCCGATGTGAGCCAGCAGGCGCAGCTCGATCTGGGAGTAGTCGGCGCTGATCAGCACATGGCCCGGCTCGGCGATGAAGGCGCGGCGGATCTTGCGGCCCTCCTCGGTGCGGATCGGGATGTTCTGCAGGTTGGGATCGGAGGAGGCCAGGCGGCCGGTCGTCGCCGCGGCCAGCTGGTAGGAGGTGTGCACCCGGCCCGTCTGCGGATTGACCGCCGCCACCAGGGCGTCCGTGTAGGTGCCCTTCAGCTTCGAGAGCTGCCGCCAGTCCAGCAGGATGCGCGGCAGCTCGTGGCCCTGGGCCGCCAGGTCCTCCAGCATCGAGGCGTCGGTGGAGGCCGCGCCCGTGGCGGTGGTGCGGCCTGAGGCCAGGCCCATCTCCTTGAACAGGATGTCGCCGATCTGCTTGGGCGAGCCAAGGTTGAACGGCCGGCCCGCCACGCGATGCGCCTCGATCTCCAGCTCGCCCATGCGCACGGAGAAGTCGTTGGAGAGCACGCGCAGCTGGTCCGGGTCGATCTTGACCCCCGCCAGCTCCATCTCCACCAGCACCTGCGGCATCGGCCGCTCCAGGGTCTCGTAGACCGTGAGCAGCCGCTCGTGCGCCAGGCGCGGCTTCAGGTGCTCCCAGATGCGCAGGGTGACGTCGGCGTCCTCGGCGGCGTAGCAGGTCGCGGCCGAGAGCTCGACGTGCTTGAAGCTCTTCTGCGCCTTGCCGGCGCCGGCCACGGTCTTGAAGCTGATCGGCTCGTGGGCCAGCAGCCGCTGGGACAGCTCGTCCATGCCGTGGCTCTTATGCAGCCCGCCCTCCAGGGCGAAGCTGATCAGCATGGTGTCGTCGACCGGCGCCACCTGCAGGCCGTAGCGGGCCAGGACCGCCAGGTCGTACTTGGCGTTCTGGGCGATCTTCAGGACCGAGGGGTCCTCCAGCAGCGGCTTCAGCCGCGCCATGGCCGCCTCGAGCGGGATCTGGGTCAGGTCCGGCGGGGCGTCCAGCTGCAGGCCGCCCTCGCCCTCGTGGGCATGGCCCACCGGGATGTAGCAGGCCTTGCCCGGCGCGGTGGCCAGGCTGACCCCGCACAGGTTGGCGCTCGTGGCGCCCAGGGCGTCGGTCTCGGTGTCGAAGGCGACGATCCCGGCGGCGTAGGCCTCGGCGATCCAGCGGTCGAGGGTCTCCAGGTCGCGCACGCACTCATAGGCGTTGACGTCGATCGCCCCGTGCTGCGGCGCAGTGGGGGCGCGGGTCTCCGGCGCCGGGATCGCGGGCACGGTCAGCGCCTGGGCGCCGCCGGCCGAGGCGCCGCTGCCGTCGGAGATGCGCCGGGCCAGGGTGCGGAACTCCATATGCTCCAGGAAGGCCTGCAGGGTCGGCCCGTCCGGGTCGCGCACCGCCAGGTCGTCGATCGGCTCCGGCAGCGGGGTGTCGCAGTCCAGCTGCACCAGCTGGCGTGACAGGCGGATCTGGTCGGCGAACTCGATCAGGGTCTGGCGGCGCTTCTCCTGCTTGATCTCCGAAGCCCGGGCCAGCAGCGTGTCCAGGTCGCCGTACTCGTTGATCAGGGCCGAGGCGGTCTTGATGCCGATCCCCGGCGCGCCCGGCACATTGTCTACGGAGTCGCCGCAGAGGGCCTGCACATCGACGACCTTGTCCGGCGTTACGCCGAACTTCTCGGCGACCTGCTCAATCCCGATCTTCACGTTCTTCATGGTGTCGAGCATCGAGACCCGCTCGCCCACCAGCTGCATCAGGTCCTTGTCGGAGGAGACGATCACCACCTCGCCGCCCAGGTCGCGCACCTTGCAGGCGTAGGCGGCGATCAGGTCGTCGGCTTCGTAGCCGGACAGCTCCAGGCAGGGCACGCCGAACGCGCGCGTCGCCTCCCGCACCAGCGGGAACTGCGGGACCAGGTCCTCCGGCGGCGGCGGCCGGTGGGCCTTGTACTTGTCGTAGAGCTTGTTGCGGAACGTGCTCTCGGAGTGGTCGAAGATCACCGCCAGGTGGGTCGGCGCCTCGCTGGAGGCCTTCATGTCCACCAGGAGCTTCCACAGCATGTTGCAGAAGCCGGAGACCGCGCCCACGGGCAGGCCGTCCGTCTTGCGGGTCAGTGGCGGCAGGGCGTGGAACGCGCGGAAGATGAAGCCGGAGCCGTCCACTAGGTAGAGCCGGATCTGTGGTCCGTCCTGGGTGGGATCGCGCGGGATATCGGCCAGGGTCTGGGGCGCGGCGGCGTCGAGCGTATCGGTCATCCGGGCAAGATAGGGCGGCGCGCGCGCGCGGTCATCTGCGGCGCGCCGTCGAATCCAGGGTGTTCAGCTCAGCCCTTCGAGAAGCGCTTCTGCAGGCTGGGCGCGCCGGCTCCGGCCGCGCCGAGCGCCGCCACGTCGCCGGTCTTCAGGAAGTCCGCAGCGGCCTTGGCCAGCGCCGCGTAGGCGGCGTTGAAGGTGGCGGTCCCGGCGCTGAGACGCCGCGCGCCCAGCTGCGCCAGCGCCGCCGCGTCGGGCACGCCCGGCCAGGCCATGATGTTGAGCGGCAACGGGATGGCGGCGGCCAGGCGGCGGATCAGCTCGGGATCGGCCGCTGCGGGCACGAAGATCCCGCTCGCCCCCGCCTGGGCGTAGAGCTTGCCGCGCCGGATCGCCTCGGCCTCCGCCGCCTCGCCCTCGGCCAGGCGCTTCAGATAGATGTCGGTGCGCGCGTTGATGAAGAGGTTGACGCCGGCCCGCGCGGCGGCGGCGCGGACGGCGGCGATCTTGCGGGCGTGCAGCGCCGGATCTCGCGCACCATCCTCGAAGTTGATGCCGACCGCGCCGGCGGCGAGCAGGCGGGTGATGTTGGCGTCCAGCTCGTCCAGGTCGTCGGTGAAGCCGCCTTCGAAGTCGGTGGAGACCGGCAGGTCGGTGACCGCCACCAGCTCGGCCACCATGGCGCAGGTCTTCTCCACCGCCAGGATGTCGCCATCGGCCTGGCCGTGCGCCCAGGCGACGGCGGCGGAGGAGGTGGCGATGGCCTTCGCCCCGGCGTCGGCCACCACTGCGGCGCTCGCCGCGTCCCAGACATTGGCCAGCACCAGGACCTCGGGTCCCTGGTGCAGCTGGTGGAAGCGTTCGGCCTTGGCGTTCTGGCTCATCGGGGTCCCCTCGTTCGGCGCAGCTAGGACGTCGATATGGGGAGCCCTGTGACAAGCCGCTCGCGGAATCCGGACATCGACGGCGCAACAGGCGCTGCTATCCTGGCGCCATGCGCTGCGCCGACGTGGTCTGCATCGCCCGCGAGACCGGCAAGACCTACGCCGCCCTCGTCGCCGAAATGGGCGCCCGCAAGGTCTGGCCGGCCGTGTTCAAGGGCCCGCCGCCGATCGAGCCCACCTGCGAGATGCGGGACTAGCCAGCGGCCGGCGCCCGGCGAATAGTGCCGCCAGGGACGGAGGACCAGCCATGGCCGAAGCGGTGCGCACCACGCCCTTCCTGGGCCGGACCTTCGCCGTGCTGGCCGACTGCCACATCCATCCCGGCGGCGGGCCGCAGTTCCCGCAGATCGTGCTGAACGCCCTGCAGGGCGTCGACCTGATCGTCACCCTCGGCGACATGGGCGATGTCGCGGGCCTTGACCAGCTGGACGCCATCGCCCCGGTGGTCGGGGTGCGCGGCGAGGACGACGAGGACGACCCGCGCACCAGCGCGCCGCTGCTGGTGCTGACGGTGGGCGACCTGGCCGTGGGCTGCGTGTTCGACGCTGTGGCCGCCGGCCTCGCCGAGACTGTCGAGCCGTTCGAGGCGGTGGCGGATGCACCGGAAGCGGCCCGGCGCGTGTTCGGGCGCGAGGTCGACCTCCTGCTCCACGCCGCCACCCACCGGCCGGGCGGCGGCGCCTTTGGGCCGCGGGCGCAGGCGCTCAATCCGGGCAGCGCGGTGCTGCCCGCCGGCGGCGCGGGACCCACCTTCGCCCGCATCACCCTGGACGGCGGCGCGTTCGTGCCGGAGATCGTGCTGCTGGGTTAGGCGCCGGCCGCCAAATGCCGCTAAGACCCCGCCGGTGACCGCCGCCGCCCTCACGCGCCTTTCCCTGACCGACTTCCGCTCGTACGAGCGCGCGGACCTGAGCCTGGACGGCCGTCCCGTGTGGCTGGCCGGGCCCAACGGCGCGGGCAAGACCAACCTCCTGGAAGCGGTGAGCTTCCTGATCCCGGGCCGCGGCCTGCGGGGCTCGAGCCTGGCGGAGGTCGGCCGGCGGCTGCCCGGCGAGGCGGTGGGACGGCCGTGGGCCGTGGCCGCCGTCGTGCGCACCCCGGATGGCGAGACGCGGCTGGGCGCCGGGGTCGAGCAGGCGGGCGCCACCCGCCGGCTGGTGCGCGTCGACGGTGAGCCCGCCGCGCCCGGACGGCTGGCCGAGCATGTGCGCCAGGTGTGGCTGACCCCGGCCCAGGATCGCCTCTTCCTGGAGGGCGCCGCCGACCGCCGGCGCTTCTTCGACCGGCTGGTGTTCGCCGCCGAGCCGTCCCATGCCGCCCATGTCCAGACCTATGAGAAGGCCCTGCGCGAGCGCATGCGCCTGCTGACCGATGGCCCCGCAGACCCCGTCTGGCTGGACGCCCTGGAGGCCCGCCTGGCCGAGGCCGGGACCCTGATGGCCCAGGCGCGCGGCCGCACCCTGGCCGCCCTGGCCGAGGAAATCGCCGGCCGCGGCGAGCGGCCGTTCCCCCAGGCGCGGCTGTCGCTGACCGGGGACTGGGAGCGGCTGGCCCGCGAGGGCGTCGACGGAGGCGAGATCGCCGCGCGCCTGGCCGCCGCCCTGGCCGGGGCCCGCGACCGCGACGGCGCCGCCGGCCGCGCGCTCACTGGCCCGCACCGCGGCGACCTGGCGGTCATCCACGTGGAGAAGGACCGGCCCGCCGGCGAATGCTCCACGGGCGAGCAGAAGGCCCTGATCCTCAACCTGGTGCTCGCCCAGGCCGCGCGCCTGGCCCGCACCGATGCGCCCGCGCCCCTGCTCCTGCTGGACGAGGTCGCCGCCCACCTGGACGCCCGCCGCCGGACCGCCCTGTTCGACGAGATCGAGGCCCTGGGCCTGCAGGCCTTCCTGACCGGCACCGACGAGATGCTGTTCGAAGGCCTGCGCGGCCGCGCCCAGGGCTTTGCGGTGGAGGGCTCGGGGCTGGCGGCGGTGGGCGGCTGAGCCTTGGCCCCTCTTGGGTCCCGGTCTCCCGCCTTCGGCGAAAACCGGGATGACACGCGTTGGGGGGTGTGGCGAAGACCTGCGCGCTGGCCAGCTCCTCTCCCAAGCGCGCAGCGCTGTGGGAGAGGCCGGGTGAGGGCGGCGCGGCCTCGCCGCTGCCGCATAGTTGGATCAAGTATCCAGACGCGCCTCCGGGTCCAACGCCGCAGCCGTAACCACCGCCGCGCCGCCCCCACCCGGCCTCCCCCAGGACGCTGCCGCGCCAGGGGGAGGAGCTCAAGGGCCCTCGCCCGCGCGCGCCGCCCTGATCCTGACGCAGGTCCGTGTGGAACTGGTCATTGCGGGACGAGGACCAGGCGTCATGGCTGACCACAGCGTTTTCTGGTGGCTGCTCGCCCTCGTGGGCGTGTTCGTGCTGGTGTTCGCCGTGGGCCTCGCCGCCAAGCTGTCACGGCGGGAGCACGAAGCCCGGCAGGGGGAGGCGAACCGCCGGGACATCCGCAAGCCGCCCACCGACTGATCTGGCGATCCCAGGAGGTGCGACCCCTTTGCTGCGGCGCCGAAACGCGTGCAGAATCAGCTCGGAACACTATATAGAACGGGACGAGCGTTAGGCTCCGCGCGCCGCGCGGCGGCCTGACCCGGGCGCCTCCATTCCTTGGGGTCCGAACCCCGCAACTGGCGCCTCAGCTGGACAGGTCATGAGCGAAGACAACGAGATCCCCCACAGCGGGAACGGCGCGGCGGAATACGGCGCGGAATCGATCAAGGTGCTGAAGGGCCTGGACGCGGTGCGCAAGCGTCCCGGCATGTACATCGGCGACACCGACGACGGGTCCGGCCTGCACCACATGGTCTATGAGGTGGTGGACAACGCCATCGACGAGGCCCTGGCCGGCTGGGCGACGCGGGTCGAGGTGATCCTCAACGCCGACGGCTCTTGCACCGTGACCGACGACGGCCGCGGCATCCCCACCGACATCCACGAGGGCGAGGGCGTCTCGGCCGCCGAGGTCATCATGACCCAGCTGCACGCGGGCGGGAAGTTCGACCAGAACAGCTACAAGGTCTCCGGCGGCCTGCACGGCGTAGGCGTCTCGGTGGTGAACGCGCTCTCCGAGTTCCTGAAGCTGAAGGTCCACCGCAACGGGCTCGAGCACGAGATGGAGTTCCGGCTGGGCGATGCGGTCTCGCCCCTGGTGGTGACCGGCAAGTCGCCGATGCGGGAGAACGGCGAGCCGCTGACCGGCACCGAGGTCACCTTCCTGCCCTCCCTCGAGACCTTCAAGTTCATCGACTTCGACCTGAAGACCCTGGAGCACCGCCTGCGCGAGCTGGCGTTCCTGAACTCCGGCGTGACGATCTGGCTGAAGGACCTGCGCGGCGCCGAGCCGTTCGAGGAGGTCATGCACTATGACGGCGGCATCGAGGCCTTCGTGCGCCACCTGGACAAGGCCAAGACCCCGCTGATCAAGACCCCGATCGTGATCCGCGGCCGGCGCGAGAACGTCGAGGTCGACATGTCGCTGTGGTGGAACGACGGCTACCACGAGAACGTCCTCTGCTTCACCAACAACATCCCCCAGCGCGACGGCGGCACCCACCTGGCCGCCTTCCGCTCGGCCCTGACGCGGATCATCACCAACTACGCCGAGAGCTCCGGCGCGGCGAAGCGCGAGAAGGTCTCGGTCTCCGGCGAGGACGCCCGCGAGGGCCTGACCTGCGTGCTCTCGGTGAAGGTGCCGGACCCCAAGTTCTCGTCCCAGACCAAGGACAAGCTGGTCTCCTCCGAGGTGCGCCCGGCCGTGGAAGGCCTGGTGGGCGAGGGGCTGGCCAGTTGGTTCGAGGAGCATCCGAACGAGGCGCGGCTGATCGTCCAGAAGATCGCCGAGGCCGCCGCCGCCCGCGAGGCCGCCCGCAAGGCGCGCGAGCTCACCCGCCGCAAGTCGGCCCTGGACATCACCTCCCTGCCCGGCAAGCTCGCCGACTGCTCGGAGAAGGATCCGGCCAAGTCTGAGATCTTCCTGGTGGAGGGCGATTCCGCTGGCGGCTCGGCCAAGCAGGCGCGCAACCGCGAGAACCAGGCCATCCTGCCGCTCCGGGGCAAGATCCTGAACGTCGAGCGCGCGCGCTTCGACAAGATGCTGTCGAGCGAACAGGTCGGGACCCTGATCATGGCGCTCGGCGCCGGCATCGGCCGCGACGAATTCGACATCAACAAGCTGCGCTACCACAAGATCGTCATCATGACGGACGCCGACGTCGACGGCGCCCACATCCGCACCCTGTTGCTGACCTTCTTCTACCGGCAGATGCCGGAGGTGATCGAGCGCGGCTACCTCTATATAGCCCAGCCGCCGCTCTATAAGGCGAGCAAGGGCAAGTCGGTCCGCTACCTGAAGGACGACCCGGAGCTCGAGACCTATCTGATCGACGAGGGCGTGGACGGGGCCACCCTGGACCTGCCCTCGGGCGAGCGGCTGGTGGGCCAGGACCTCTTGGCGCTGGTGCAGACCGCGCGCGGCGCCAAGGCCAATATCGAGCGGCTCGCGGCCCGTGCGCCCGCCTTCGCCATCGAGCAGGCGGCCCTGGCGGGGCTGCTGGCCGAGGGCGGCGATCCCGCGTCGGCCGCCCGGCGGCTGGACCTCTACGCCGAGGAGGGCGACGGGCCCTGGAGCGGCGAGGGCGCGGTCGGCGGCGGCTATACCTTCAGCCGCGTGAAGCGGGGCGTTTCCGAAAAGGTCGTGCTGGACGAGCTCCTGCTGCACGCGGCCGATGCGCGGCGGCTGGCGGAACGCTCGGTCGCCCTGGCGCAGGTGTTCTCCGGCGTCGCCACCTTCACCCGCAAGGAGCGCGCCACCAAGGTGCGCGGCCCGCTCGACCTGGTGAACGCGGTGATGGACAACGGCCGCCGCGGCCTCTCCATCCAGCGCTACAAGGGCCTGGGCGAGATGAACGCCGAGCAGCTGTGGGAAACCACCCTGGACGTGGAGGCCCGCACCCTGCTGCAGGTCCGGGTCAACCACGCCGACGACGCCGACGACATGTTCACCCGCCTGATGGGCGACCTGGTCGAGCCGCGCCGCGAGTTCATCCAGGAGAACGCCCTGGACGCCGAGGTGGACGTCTAGGGCGGACGGCGTGCGGTCCCCCTGCGGCCGCTGCGACCCTGCACGCAGGCTCAGAGTGGCGGCGCGTTGGATCCCGGTCTTCGGCTTCGCCGAAACCGGGATGACAGCCGCTGGGGATCGGGCAGGGCCGAGCTCCTGTGTCCCCTCAGCCCCCGGCCACCGCGTCCATGAACCCCGCCAGGGTCACGTCCAGCTCGGTCACTCCCTCGGCGTCGTGGGTGGCCAGCACCACCTCGACCCGGTTGTAGACATTGAACCACTCCGGATGGTGGTCCAGCTGCTCGGCGCGGATGGCCACGCGGGTCATGAAGCCGAAGGCCTGGTTGAAGTCCTTGAACCGGAAGGTCTTGCAGATCGCATCGCGCCCGCCCTCCACCCTGGCCCAGCCCGAGAGTCGGCCCAGCGCCGCCTCCGCGCCGATCCTTTCGGGCCGGGTCATGCCGGTTCCGCCTGGTCGAAGGTGAGCCCGGTGAGCGTGGCGAGCTCGCCCAGCGCCTGGTCGACGCCCGTCACCTTGATCGCCTTCATGCCCAGCTGGGCCGCCGGCTTGCAGTTGATGCCCAGGTCGTCGAGGTAGACGCAGGCCTCCGGGGCCACGGCCAGCAGCTCGCACATCATCAGGTAGATCTTCGGGTCCGGCTTGCGCACGCCGGCCTTGCTGCTCTCGATGATCGCGTCGAACAGCGGCATCACCTGGCCCATGGCGCCGGCCGCCTGCTGGATCTCGTTCTGGCCGGGGCTGTGCATCGAGACCACGTTGTTGGTGATGCAGCCCACCTTGAAATGGCGCTTGCAGGCCTTCAGCGCCGCCACCATCGCCGGCCGCAGCTCGCCCGCAAGGCGCGGCAGCACGTCCGCGCCGCGGATCGGAAAGCCCAACGCGGTCGACTCCTCCAGGAACAGCTGGTCGAACCGCGCCGCATCGATCTCGTTGCGCTCGAACAGGGCCCAGGCGTTGTCGTGGTGGTTTGCGGCGTTGACGCGCCGGATATGGTCCTTCGGCGCCCCCAGCTCGGCCTCCAGGCGGTTGAACGCCTCGAACGGCGAGGAGGTGAACACCCCGCCGAAATCCCAGATCACCGCCTCGACCGCCACACGCCGCTCCTGCACCAATTCTCTGCGGCGCGGACGCTAGAGACGGCGCGGCGGACGTGCAAGTAAGGGCGCGATGCTGTTTCCGTCCCGCTGGCCCCGCCCCGTGCGCCTGGGCCTCTACGTCCTGGCCGCCGCGACGCTGCTCTATCTGACCAACGCGCCCCAGGCGGACCTGCCGGGCGTGAAGGCCGACGACAAGGTCGAGCACGCCACCGCCTGGTTCCTGCTGACCGCGAGCGGCTATGTGCTCTCGCCCCGGCGCGGCTGGGCGATCCCGCTGTTCGCGGCGCTGTTCGGGGTGCTGGTGGAGGTGCTGCAGGGGGTCCTGCCGTTCGGCCGCGACGCCGAGGTGGGCGACTGGATCGCCGACTGCGTCGGCGTGGCCGTGGCGGTGCTGGGCTATGGGGCCTGGCGGCGGACCGTGCGCCGGTGAGCCTTCGTCACGCGCCCTGGGAGGAGGCCGCCGAGTTCCGCATTGGCCTGCGCCCCATCGAGGCCGCCCACTGGTTCGAGGGCGGCGAGCCCGACCCGGCGGCGCGCAAGGACCCGCTGTTCGCCACTCACCGCGACCAGGTCTGGGGCGAGATCGAGGGCTCGCGTCCGGCGCAGGCGGAGGCCCTGGCCCTGGTGGCGCAAGCCGTCGACGCGCCGATCGACGCCGAGGGTCGCCCGCCCCTGCTGGCCGCCGCCCGAGCCGTGGCCGACGACCTCTGCCTGATGGAGAAGCGCGACGGGACCTGGCGGCTCACCGCCCTGTCGCTCAGCGCCGGCAGCTTCTTCACCGCCGACCAGGTGATCGGCAAGAGCCTCGCCGAGCTGCACGTCCCCGTGACCGGTTTCCACGAGCGGCTGCTCGCCCGCGTCACCCGCATCTTCGAGGGCCTGCGTGACGATCTGGTGCTGGAGCGCCGCAACTGGAGCGTGGTGAGTTCGCCGGACCTCTTCATGCCCGACCCCGGGCCCATGCGCGCCGCCATCCCCGCCCTCGACCCCGCCCGCGCCGCCCAGGACCTGCGCGTGCGGGTGGAGCGCCAGACCCTGCGCCGGCTGCCGCAGACCGGCGGCGTGGTCTTCACCATCCGGGTGTGGGTCGACCCGCTGTCGGCCATCGCCGCCGATCCGGCGCGGCTGGCGCTGTTCGCCCAGGCCTGGCGCGCCGCCACGCCCGAGTTCCGCGCCTACAAGCGGCTGGACCTCTACGACGACCTCGTGGCCCGCGTGATCGGCGCAGTCTAAGCTCGCCGCATGCCCGAGCCGACCAAGCCCTTCATCTATCTCGCCGTGCCCTGTTACGGCGGCCAGCTGAACCTCTATTTCGTGGCTTCGCTGCTGCGGCTGCAGGACGCCTGCCGCGAGCGCGGGATCGGCCTGCACGTGGAGATGATGGGCGGCGAGGCCCTGATCACCCGCGGCCGCTCGCGCCTGGCGGCCCAGTTCCTCGCCTATCGGCAGGCCACCCACATCCTCTACATCGACGCCGACATCGGCTTCGGGCCGGAGACGGTGTTCCGCCTGCTGGACGCGGACAAGGACGTCATCGCCGCCGTCTGCCCGCTGAAGAGCATCGACTGGGAAAAGGTGCGGGCCGCGGCCCTGCGCGGCGTGAAGGACCTGCAGGAGGCCTCGATCGGCTATGTGGTCCGCTTCCTGCCCACCGCCGACAAGAGCGTCGAGGTGAACGACGGCTTCGCCCAGGTGGCCTATGGCGGCACCGGCTTCCTGATGATCAAGCGCGCCGCCATGCAGCGCCTGTTCGACAGCTATCCGCAGCTGCGCGCCAAGATGGGCGACATGCACGACAACCAGGCGCCCGAGGCGGTGATGGTGTTCGACACCATGATCGAGCCGGAGACCGGCCAGTACCTCTCCGAGGACTACGCCTTCTGCCGCCGTTGGCGCGACCTGGGCGGCGAGATCTGGGCCGACTTCGCCGCGCGCCTGACCCATGTTGGCCACGCCGCCTACACGGGCAGCCTGATGCAGGCCCTGCGGCCGGGCTGAGCCGCCCGAAGAGGACCACGAACCACACGAACCACACGAACGAACGCGCCGTGCGGCCGCGAAGCGGCGATCCATTCGATGGCGTTGGAGACCTTGTCGGTGCTTCGCCCCCTGCAGGGCCCCCGTTCGTGTGGTTCGTGTGGTTCGTGGTCAATCCAGCGCCGCGACGCTTCGCGCCCGCTGGAAGGCGACCGCCAAGACGCCAAGTTCGCCAAGGCGGCTCGCGCCGCGTCGAACTCTGAGCGACCTTGGCGTCTTGGCGGTTCTCTTCACAACGGCGCCGCCTCGCCGGTGCTCACATCGTTCCCCATATCTGCTAGGAAGCCAACGAAGCGTCCGCGTTCGCGGACAGGTGAAGCATGTTCGGCCGCTTGGAGGCCGGATACGGGAGATTCCATGCCCCGCGCCCCCAAGGCCGCCCCTGCCGCGCCGGCCGCCGGCCACAATCGCCTCGCCGAGCGCGAGGCCTGGGCGCTCAGCCGCATCGACGAGCGGCTGCGGTGGCTGGCCACCTGGACGATCCACAACGCCAACCACCTGCGCGAGAGCCGCGACGGGCTGAAGGTGGGCGGCCACCAGGCCTCCTGCGCCTCGATGACCACCATCCTGACGGCGCTCTACTTCCATGCCCTGAAGCCCGAGGACCGGGTCGCGGTGAAGCCGCACGCCAGCCCGGTGTTCCACGCCGCCCAGTACCTGATGGGCCGCCAGAGCCGCGAACAGCTGGAGGGTTTCCGCAGCTTCGGCGGAGCCCAGTCCTATCCCTCGCGCACCAAGGACAAGGACGACGTGGACTTCTCCACCGGCTCGGTGGGGCTGGGCGTGGCGATCACCGCCTTCGCCTCGCTGATGCAGGACTATCTCTCCGGCCACGGCTGGCTGGCCAGCGAGCGCCGGGGCCGGTTCGTGGCCACCCTGGGCGACGCCGAGCTGGACGAGGGCAACATCTACGAGGGCCTGATCGAGGCCTACAAGCACGACATCCGCAATGTCTGGTGGATCGTGGACTACAACCGCCAGAGCCTGGACGCGACCACCGCCGACCGGATGTTCGACCGGTTCGACGACATCTTCGAGACCGCGGGCTGGCGGGTGGTGACGCTGAAGTGGGGCAAGGCCCAGCAGCGCGCCTTCGCCCGGCCCGGCGGGACGAAGCTGAAGGCCTGGATCGAGGCCTGCCCGAACGCGGAGTTCGCGGCCCTTACCTACCAGGGCGGGGCGGCTTGGCGGGCCCGCCTCACCGCCGACATCGGCCGCGAGCCGGGCGTGCCGGCGCTGCTGGAGAGCTTCGACGACGAAGCCCTGCACCAGCTCATGATCGGCCTGGGCGGTCACTGCATCGAGACCCTGACCGAGGCCTTCGATGCGGCCCAGGACGACACGCCGACCCTCTTCATCGCCTATACCGTCAAGGGCTTCGGCCTGCCGCTGCAGGGCCATAAGGACAACCACGCCGGCCTGATGACCCCCGCCCAGGTGGAGGCGCTGCGCCAGTCCATGGGCGTGCCGTCGGGCGCGGAGTGGGAGCCGCTGGCCGGCCTTTCGGAGGCGGAGGCCGACGAGGTCCGCGCCTTCGTGGCGGGCGCGCCCTTCGCCCAGCCGGCGACGCGGCGTTTCACCGCCCCGGCCGTGCCCGTCCCGGCCCGCGGGGCGTTCCCCAGCCCCGATGGCGCCGAACAGGCCACGCAGCAGGCGTTCGGCCGCATCCTCCTGGACCTCGCCAAAAGCGGCCACCCGCTGGCCGACCGCATCGTCACCACCTCGCCGGACGTCACCGTCTCCACCAACCTGGGCGGCTTCGTGAACCAGCGCGGCCTCTTCCGGCGGCGCGAGACGGCGGATGTGTTCCGCGACGCCAAGATCCCCTCGCCGCAGCGCTGGGCAGGCCGGATGGCGGGCCAGCACGTGGAGCTCGGCATCGCCGAGCACAACCTGTTCCTGAACCTGGCCGCCTTCGGCCTCGCCGCCCCGCTGTTCGGCGAGCGGCTGCTGCCCATCGGGACGGTCTACGACCCCTTCATCAGCCGCGGCCTCGATGCCCTGAACTACGCCTGCTACCAGGACGCACGCTTCATGCTGGTGGCGACACCGTCAGGATTGACGCTCGGCCCCGAAGGCGGGGCGCACCAGTCGATCTACACGCCGCTGATCGGCATGGGCCAACCGGGCCTGACCTATTTCGAACCGGCCTTCGTGGACGAGCTCAGCGAGGTGATGCGCTGGTCGTTCGAGCACATGCAGGCCGACGACGGCGGCTCGGTCTACCTGCGCCTGACCACCCGCGCGATCGCCCAGCCCGAGCGGAAGAATGACGCCTGGCGCGAGGATGCGCTGAAGGGGGCCTACTGGCTGAAGCCGCCGGCGCCGGGCGCGGAGGCCGCCATCGCCTTCTGCGGCGCGGTGGCGCCCGAGGTGCTCGCGGCGGCCGAACAGCTGGCGGACGACCTGCCCGGCCTGGGCGTCCTGAACGTGGTCTCGCCTGGCCTCCTGCACCGCGACGTCATGGCCGCCCGCCGCGGCCGCTGGCGCGGGCCGGGCCGGCGCGAGAGCCACGCCGAGGCCCTGCTGGGCCAGCTGTCGCCCACCGCGGGGCTGGTGACGGTGATCGACGGCTCACCGGCGACGCTCAGCTGGCTGGGCGGCGTCCGCGGCCAGCGTGTCAGCGCCCTTGGCCTGGACAGCTTCGGCCAGGTCGGCGACCTGCCCGACCTCTACCGCCACTACCGCCTGGACGTGGACGCCATCGTCGAGGCCTGCGCGGAGCTGTTTTTGTAGGTCGCGGCGGCAGCGCGCCCTCCACCCCTTCGCGGTCCCCCTCCCCCGTTGGCACGGGGGAGGAACTAGCTATGTCGACCTCTCCAGTTCCTCCCCCGCTTGCGGGGAGGGGGACCGCGAAGCGGTGGAGGGGGCGCTGGGTCATCGACCGCCGCCCTGCCCTACCCCAGCGCCTGGTCCAGGTCCGCGATCAGGTCGTCCACATTTTCCACGCCCACGCTCAGCCGGACCAGCCCGTCCGAGATCCCGATCCGCGCCCGGGTCTCGGCCGGGATCGAGGCGTGGGTCATGATGGCGGGATGCTCGATCAGGCTTTCCACCCCGCCCAGGCTCTCGGCCAGGGTGAAGAGGCAGGTGCGCTCCAGCATCTCGCGCACGCCGGCCAGGTTGCGGTCCAGGATCGCGGTGATCATGCCGCCGGGCGCGGCCATCTGCCGGCGCGCCAGCTCGTACTGCGGATGGCTGGGCAGGCCCGGGTAGACCACCTGCGCCAAGTCCTTGCGCCCCTCCAGCCACTCGGCGATGGCCTGGGCGTTCTCGCAGTGGCGCTGCATGCGCAGGGCCAGGGTCTTCATGCCCCGCAGGGTCAGGAAGCTGTCGAACGGCGAGGCCACCGCCCCCACGGCGTTCTGCAGGAAGGTCAGCTGGTCGCGCAGCTCGGCGTTCTCGCCCACCACCAGCGCGCCGCCCACCACGTCGGAGTGGCCGCCTATATATTTGGTGGTCGAATGCATCACCACGTCGAAGCCCAGCTCCAGCGGGCGCTGGACGTAGGGGCTGGCGAAGGTGTTGTCCGCCGCGGCGATCAGCCCCCGCGTCTTGCAGAGCGCGGAAATGGCCTGCAGGTCCGCCAGCCGCAGCAGGGGGTTGGTGGGCGTCTCCACCCAGACCATGCGCGTGCGCGGGGTGATGGCCGCCTCGATCGCGGCCACGTCGGCCAGATCGACGAAGCTGAACGCCAGCCCCGCCGAGCGCTTGCGCACCTTGTCGAACAGCCGGAACGAGCCGCCGTAGAGGTCCTCGCTGGCGATGATGTGGTCGCCGGCGTCGAACACGTCCAGCAGGGTGGCGATGGCCGCCAGCCCGGAGGCGAAGGCGTAGCCCTTGGTTCCGCTCTCCAGGTCCGCAAGGCCCCGTTCCAGGGCGAAGCGGGTCGGGTTCTGGCTGCGGCTGTACTCGAACCCCTGGTGCACGCCCGGGCTCGACTGGGCGTAGGTCGAGGTGGCGTAGATCGGCGGCATCACCGCCCCGGTCGTGGGGTCGTGGCTCTGGCCGCCGTGGATCGCGCGGGTGGCGAAGTCGAGCCGGTTCTTCCCGGCGGAATGGTCGTCCTTCACGCGGCGCGCCTCAGGTAGTTGATCAGGTCGATGCGGGTGATGAGGCCCAGGAACTCCTTGCCCTCCATCACGATGGCCACCTCGTCACGCTCGAAGATCGGAAGCAACGCCTCAAGGCTCTCCCCCGCCTGCAGGGTGTGCAGCTTGGCGGTCATGGCGGCGGCGACGGGCTGGTTGAAGCGCACGTCCTGGCGGCGGTCCTCGACGGCTTCCAGGAGGTCGCTCTCGTCGATCAGCCCGATCAGCCGCCCGTCGTCCAGCACCGGCAGCTGGCTCACGTCGGCGGCGCGCATGCGGTTGTAGGCCGTGAGCAGGGTGTCGTCCGGCCCCACGGTCACCGTGTCGCCCGAGGTGGCGCCGCGGGCGATCAGGTCGCGCAGGTCGCCGTGCAGCTCGCGGTCCATCAGCCCCTGCTCCAGGACCCAGCTGTCGTTATAGACCTTGGAGAGGTAGCGCGAGCCGGTGTCGCAGACGAGGGTGACCACCCGCTTGGGCTCGGTTTGCTCGCGGCAGTACTTCAGCGCGCCGGCCAGCAGGGTGCCCGAGGACGAGCCGCCCAGGATGCCCGCCTTGACCAGCAGCGAGCGCGCCGCCGCGATGCTCTCGGTGTCGGTGATCTCATAGGCCTTGGCCACCAGGGCGAGGTCGCAGTTGTCGGGCACGAAATCCTCGCCGATGCCCTCCACCACCCACGAGCCGGGCGTGATCTCCTCGCCGCGCTCCACCAGGGGCGCCAGGATCGAGCCCACCGGGTCGGCCAGCACCATCTTGGTCTTCGGCGAGGCCTTGGCGAAGAAGCGGCCGAGGCCGGTCAGGGTGCCGCCCGAGCCGACGCCCACCACCATCGCATCCACGTCGCCTTCCATCTGCTCCAGGATCTCCGGGCCGGTGGTGGTCTCGTGCGCCAGGGGGTTCGCCGGGTTGGAGAACTGGTTGATGTAGACGGCGTTGTTCAGCTTCGCCGCGATCGCCGCGGCCATGTCCTGGTAGTACTCCGGGTGGCCCTTGCCGACGTCGGACCGGGTGATGCGCACGTCCACGCCCATGGCGCGCAGGTGCTGGATCTTCTCCCGCGCCATCTTGTCGGGCACCACCAGGAGCAGCTTGTAGCCCTTGAGGATGCCCACCTGGGCCAAGCCCAGGCCCGTGTTGCCGGCGGTGGCCTCCACGATCGTGCCGCCCGGCTTCAGCCGGCCATCCTTCTCCGCCGCCTCGATCATCGAGCGGGCGATGCGGTCCTTGATGGAGCCGCCGGGATTGGCGCTCTCCAGCTTCACGAACAGCCGGCAGGGTCCGGTGTCGAAGCCCTTGAGCTCCACCATCGGCGTGCCGCCGATGAGGTCGAGGGTGGACGCCGCGGGCGGCGGCAGGGGTTGGGCGGTCAAGGCGTCATCCTGGGCAGGGGAAGTATTTGCGGGTTTGGGGGCACGCTCTCGGCGTCCCCGGGCTGGCGGGAGAAACGCACGATGCGCCAATTCGGCGCAAGGGGTGAAATCGTGTGCGTCTGGGCAAGGGAAAGGGCACGAACCACCAGCCGCTCCTGCGCTCTGCGCGCCGCCTGTAACGTGAGCTAAACCGTTCCGTACGCGAACTGGGTCCCAACGCCTGCCATGGGCCGGGCGATGCGCGCCAGTCGCAAGCGCGCCGGATGGAGACCGCCGTGAAGCAACTGTTCGTGTTCGGCGCCTGCGCCGCCCTGCTGGCCGGCTGTTCCCCGGGCAAGCCTGCCGCGCCCAAGGCCCCGCCGCCCGCCGCGGCCGCCAGGTTCAACACCGACCTGCCGATGCCCGAGCTCATGGGCCACATGGTCGACCCGGGGGCCTTCATGTACTGGAAGGGCTCCGGCACCGAGGTCACGCTCAAGGGCGAGAAGGACCTGGCCCCCGCCCCCAACGACCAGGCCGGCTGGGACACCCTGGTCAGCGGCGCCACCATCCTCTGGCAGGCCGGCAATGTGCTGCAGCTGCCCGGCAACGTCCGCGCCCCCGAGGCCGACTGGATGAAGTACGCTCAGCTGCTGACCGAGCGCGCCGTCATCGCCCGCGAGGCCGCCGAGAAGCACGACAAGAAGGCGGTCTTCGAGGAAGGCGCCAAGCTCTACGAGGTCTGCGTCGCCTGCCACGAGGAGTACGTCATCCAGCCCGGCATCAAGGCCAACGGCGTGGCCAAGGGCAATCCGCTCCCCGACTTCCCCGCCGACATCAAGGCCAAGATGGAGGCCCGCGCGAAGGGGCAGTGAGCGCGGCGGCTACCTCAGAGGCCGAGGCCGGCGCGCTCCAGGTCGACCATCCGCACGATCATCGCCCGGCGCGGATCGGACGGCAGCTCGACGAAGCCCCACCGCGCATAGAACGCGCGCGCGGCGTCATCCAATGGGTGGGTGAACACGCCCAGGCTGCCCACGTCGGCGGAGGCGCGGAGCGCTGTGCGCAGGGCGAAATAGAGCAATGAGCGGGCATAGCCCCGCCCGTGGTGCGCCACGTGCACAGCCAGCTGGCCCAGCAGGGTCGCGGGCACGGGATCCGGTGTGTTGCGCTGCAGCCGGCGAGGCAAGGCGTCGCGCTCGATCTGGCCGGCGCTCAAGGTGACGTAGCCGACGATGGCGCCGGTCGCGGCCTCGCAGATGACATTTGCGCGCGACAGCCCCGCGGCATGATTGGCCCAGGCGTGACGCCGGAACCACTGGTTCATCGATGCGCGGCCGCAATCGAAGGCGTCGCGGTCGTCGGTCTCGGCCAGCGGCCTCGGCGGGGTTATTTCCGCCATGCGGGGCGGGTGCGGGCCAGTTCCTCGAGTCCGGCGATCGCCTGCGGCGGCCGATCGGCCCAGGCTTCGAACGCGGCCCAATCCTTGGCCGGGATCGTCACCCGCGGGCGCTCCAGAAGGTCCATTTCGGCGGCTTCGAGGGCCTTGCGGCGAACGAAGTCGCTCAGGGTGGTGCGCGCCTGATCCGAGGCCGCCTCCAGCAAGGCCCGCTCCTCGTCGTTCACACGCACGCTCAACACAGACGAGGTCATGGCGAAGCGGTTCCCAGGCTTTGCACCTACCCGTATGACAATGACATACGCCCGCCGCCCGCGCAATCCGAGCCGGCTATCCCTTCTATGCGGATGGCGCTCGCCCGAGCGCTTTCGCGCCGCTTATCGCCTTGTTTTTCTAGACGTTCGCTGGCGCACCCGACACGATTCGAACGTGTGACCTTTGCCTTCGGAGGGCAACGCTCTATCCAGCTGAGCTACGGGTGCGTCTTCAAGCGAGGCGTGTCTCTAGCCGAAAGGGCGCGCCGCCGCAACGACGCGCCCCTTCTGCGTCAGAAGCCTCAGAACGACTTGCGCACCGTGGCCCCGTAGGTGCGGGGCTGGTTGGTGAGGAAGCCGTAGCGGGCGCGCAGGCCGCGCTCGCGGTCGATGGCCAGATGGGCCCGCTCGTCGCCGAGGTTGTTGACGAACAGCGCCGCCTCCCAGTCCGCCCCGCTGCGCAGGCCCAGGCGCAGGTTGACGATGTCGTACGAGGGCAGCTCCAGCGGGAACGACAGGGTCGAGACTGTGGTGATCCCGACGTTGGTGAACAGCGCCACCGACGCCGGGTCGTTCTCCTGGTCGGAGATCTGGGTGTAGCGCTTGCCGACGTACTGGTAGGTGAGGTTGGCGAAGGCGACCATGTCGTTGAACGTCGCCCGCTCGTAGCCCAGGCTGAACGAGCCCTGGAACCGCGGCACGGTGGGCAGGCGGTTGCCGTCGCGCAGGCCCTGGATCGGCAGGCCCTTGGCGTCCACCAGGCTCGAGGTGAGCTTGGCGTTGTTGTACGAGGCGGTGCCCGCCACGTCCCAGTTGTCGGTCAGCCGGTAGGAGGCCTCGGCGTCGAAGCCGATGGAGCGGGCGCTGGGCACGTTGGCGATGACCCGCGAGGAGCAGCTGCCGGCGTCGATGGTGGCCTGCAGGTTTGAGATGTCGGCGTAGAAGCCGGCCAGGGTCAGCGAGCCCTTGCCGCCCAGCCGGGCCTTCATCCCGGCCTCGTAGTTCCACACCGTCTCGTTCTTGAAGCTGGGGGTGGAGAGGCCGCTGAAGGTGGCCAGGTCCGCCGGAGTGCACAGCGGCTTGTTAAGCGGGTCGTTGATGCCGCCCAGCCGGAAGCCCTTGGAGACCTGGGCGTTGAAGGTGACGTCGGGCGTGGCCTTGTAGGCCAGGATCACCCGCGGGGCCCAGCTGTTGGCGGTGGTGCGGCCCGGCACCGCGATGGTCGTATCGGCGAAGATGCCGTCGAACGTCAGGGTGCGGGTTTCCTTGTAGTGCGCGTAACGCAGGCCGCCGGTCACATCGAGCTGGTCGGTGATGGCGTAGGTCGCCTCGCCGAACGCCGCGTACTGGGTCTGCTTATAGGGCACGGTCGAGTAGTAGAGGCTGTCGGTGGGGTTCGCGGTCCCCTTGGTGGGGATGCCGGTCAGGGCGGTGAACCCGGTCACCGGCAGGTCCTGGGCGTAGTCGCGGGTGATGTGCGAGTAGAACCCGCCGAACACCCACTGCAGCGGCCCGGCGCCGGTGTTGCTGACCCGCGCTTCCTGAGTGAACGACTTGACCTTGGTGGTGTCGTTCAGCGGCGCATTGAGCGTGTAGACGGCCGGCGGCAGGCCGATCGAGCCGCCGGTGATCGAACCGGTCAGGGCGGTGGCGTCGCGCCGCACCAGCACGTCGCGGTGCGTGTAGCTGGAGATCGAATTGAAGCGCAGGCCGTTCATGTCGTACTGCACGTTCAGGTCCGACAGGAAGAACTTGTCGGCGAACTTCTCGTCCAGCTGGGTGAACTGCTTCAGCCCGCCCAGCACCACCTTCGGCCGGGTGGTGGTGAAGGGGTTGGCCAGGATGTTGAACACGTCCACCCGGTTGAAGCCGTTCACGTCGATCTTCTGGTAGAGCACCCGCGGGGTGATCTTCAGGTTGTCGTTGGGCTGGAACAGCAGGCTGGCGCGGACGCCCCGGCGGTGGCCGTCGTTGACGTCGCTCTTCACCGAGCCGTTCGGCTGCACCGCGTCGATGAAGCCCGCATATTCGGTGTCATAGGCGGTGACGCGCAGGGCCGCCTGCTCGTTGATCGGCAGGTTGACCATGCCCTTGATCTCGCCGCCGACATCGCCGCCCTGGATCTTGGAGAGCGTGCCTTCAACGGTGGCGTGGAAGCCCTTCAGGTCGGGCATGTTGGTGATGTAGCGCACGGTGCCGGAGAGCGAGCCGGAGCCGAACAGGGTGCCCTGCGGCCCGCGCAGCACCTCCACGCGGGAAAGGTCGAAGAGGTCGAGGTCGGGCGTGAACAGGGACAGCGAGATCACCGACTCGTCGAGGTAGACGCCGACCTGCTCCTTCACGCCCGGCTGGTCGCGGACGATCTGGCCGGCGGAGATGCCCCGGATCGCCACCTGGCTCTGGCCGGGGCCCAGGTTCTGCACCGTGAAGCTGGCGATGTTGCGCGACAGGTCCTCGAGGTTGGTCACGCCCTTGGCGCGCAGCGCCTGCTCGGTCTGGGCGTTCACCGAGAACGGCACGTCGATGAGGGCCTCATCGCGCTTGCGGGCCGTGACCACCACCTCCTGCACCTCTGCGGCGGCGGAGGCGCCTTCGGCGGCTGCGGCGGCGTGGGCGGTGACCGGGATGGCGAGCGAAAGGGCCAGGCTGCTCGCGCACGAAGCGAGCGCCACCTTGCGAAGTGTCATCTGTTTCTCCCTCCTGAGGCGACACTGCGGCCGCCTTGTGTGGCCAAGGGATAGACGCACAAGCGTCGCCATGACCAGGGCCGCCGACCACCTGGGGTGGCGCCGGATTCGCTCTTCAGGGGACTGTTGCCCGGCCGACACAATTGACGCCACGGTAGAAATCGCCGCCGCGGCCGCCGCGGGATTTCAGGCGGGCAATCGACAACCGCGACGGAACGGCTAGGGTCCGCCTCACGAAGCGGTCGAAGGATCGGTATGGGGGACGGCATGCGCAGCTGGAGCAGGGCGGCGATGTGGAGCGCCTTGGCGGGCGTGGCGGCCATGGCCGGCGCCGGCCTCGCCGCCCACGGCCAGGAGGGCCCGCCCCCGCCGGGCAAGACGGTGTACGACCAGGTCTGCGCCGCCTGCCACGCCGCGCCGGAGCCGGGCAGCCGCACCCCGCCGTTCGCGGCCCTGCGCAAGATGAGCGCCGAGCAGATCCGCGCCGCCCTGACCACGGGCGTCATGAAGCCGGTCGGCGACGGGCTGGACCGCCAGCAGATCCGCGACGTGGTGGCCTATCTGGCCGCTCCGGCCGAGCCTGGCGGAACCGCCTGGATCGACGACGACATGTGCGCGCCGGACAAGCGCACGGTCGACCTCACGGCGCGGCCGGCCCAGGTGGGGTTTGGGGTCGATACGCAGAACTCGCGCCGCATGAGCGCCGCCCAAGCCGGCCTCACCGGCAGGCAGGCGTCGAACCTGGAGGTCGCCTGGGCCTTCGCCATGCCGCGCACCTCGGCCCTGCGCGGCCAGGGCGTGGTGGTGGGCTCGACGCTGTTCTATCCCGCGGGCCAGGCCGGCTACCTGCTGGCCCTGGACACCAGGAGCGGCTGCGTGAAGTGGGCGACACCCGCGCCGGGCGGCCTGCGCGCCAGCCTGGCGTTCGGGCGCCTGGGCCCCAAGGGGCCGTGGGCCCTGGTGGGCGGCGACGGCCAGGGCAAGCTCGGCGCATGGGACGCACGGACCGGCCAGCTGGTCTGGTCCGTGGACCCGCGCCACGACAAGACCGTGCCGCTCTCCGGCACGCCGCTGTTCGCGGGCGACAAGATCCTGGTTCCGATCTCGGCGATCGACGTGGCCAACGCCATGCGCGGCAGCTTCGCCTGCTGCAAGGCCCACGGCGCCCTGGCGACGGTCGACGCGGCCAGCGGCAAGCTCATCTGGACCTGGCACACCATGGAGGACGCCAAGGCCCTGGGCCGCAAGAACAGCCAGGGGGTGGACGTCTACGGCCCGTCGGGCGCGCCGATCTGGTCCAGCCCGGCGGTCGACCTTGCAGCCGGCGTCGCCTACACGGCCACCGGCGAGAACACCTCGCCGCCCGCCACGGGCACGTCCGATAGCCTGGTGGCCGTGGACCTGGCGACGGGGCGGCAGAAATGGGTGTTCCAGGCCCTGAAGAACGACGTCTGGAACATGTCCTGCCCGAACGGCTCGCCGACCGGCGGACGCCCGCCCGGTCCCAACTGCTTCTTCGTCGCCGAGGGCAGCGTCCTGCGCGACCACGACTTCGGCGGCGGGCCGGTGATCTGGAAAGGCGGCGGCCGGCGGCTGGTCCTGGACGGCCAGAAGTCCGGCGACGTCTGGGCGGTGGACGCCGCCACCGGCCGGCAGGTCTGGCGCCAGCAGTTCGGCAAGGGCTCGCCGCTCGGCGGGGTGCACTGGGGCGTGGCCACCGACGGCGTGCGCCTGTTCGCGCCCATCGCCGACCCTGGCGTGCCGGCGCCGGTCAACGCCGCCGGCCTCTATGCGGTGGACATCGCCAGCGGCAAGGTCGCCTGGTCGTGGAAGGCGAGCCCCGACTGCGAGGGCGGCCGCAAGGCCCGCGTGCCCAGCTGCGACGTCCGCTTCGGCCTCTCGGCCCCGCCGCTGGTGGTGGATGGGACGGTGATCGCCGGCGGCCTGGACGGGCGGCTCTATGTGTTCGAGGCGGCCACCGGCAAGCTGCTCGCCACCCACGACACCGCGGTCCCGTTCCAGGCCGTCAACAAGCTGGCCGGGGCCGGCGGCTCGATCGACGCGGCGGGCCCCTTCGCCGGCGACGGCATGGTGTTCGTCAGCTCGGGCTACGCCACCTTCGGCCAGCAGGCCGGCAACGTGCTGGTGGCGTTCCGGCCGAGGAAATAGTGCGCAGGCCCATCCCTCCCCTTCATGGGGAGGGTGTCGCGAGCCCAAGGCGAGAGACGGGTGGGGAAGCCACGGCCGGGCGCGGTGGATGGCAGGATTCACTCGGACAGCCGATCTGACGCTCAGCCCGGACGCGGCTTCCCACCCTGATCGCTGCGCGATCTGTCCCTCCCCATGAAGGGGAGGGATAACCTCACTCGGCGCCGGTGACGCTGTCCCAGAAGCGCTTGGCCTTGCCGGTGAAGCCGGCGGCCTTGGGGTGGTGCTGGTCGCCGCAGAGGCCGGCGAATTCGCGCATCAGCTCCTTCTGCCGCGCGGTTAGCTTCGTGGGCGTCTCCACGAACAGCTCGACCACCAGGTCGCCACGTTGCGGCCCGCGCAGGGACGGCATGCCGCGGCCCTTCACACGCACCGTCTTGCCGGTCTGGGCCCCTTCCGGGACCTTCACCGAGAGCTTGCAGTTGCCGTCGCAGTTCTCGCCGCCCATCAGGCAGGGCGCATCGATCTCGCCGCCCAGCACGGCCGTCGACATGGGCACCGGCACCGTGCACAGCAGGTCCAGCCCGTCGCGCTCGAAGAGCTCGTGTGGCCGCACCGAAATGAAGATGTAGAGGTCGCCGCGCGGCCCGCCGCGCTGGCCCGCGTCGCCCTCGCCCGCCAGCCGGATGCGCGCGCCGTCGTCGACGCCCGCCGGGATGCGGACCGCCAGCGTCCGGTGGCGGCGCACCTGGCCCGCGCCATGGCATTCGACGCAGGGGTCCAGCACCATGCGGCCCGAGCCGCCGCAGCGCGGGCAGGCGCGCTCGATGGAGAAGAAGCCCTGGGTGGCGCGCACGCGGCCCGCGCCGTGGCAGGTGGTGCACTGGGTGGGGCTGGTGCCGGGCTTGGCGCCGGAGCCGTCGCAGGCCTCGCAGGTCAGGGTCGCCGGGACCGTGATCTCGATCTCGGCGCTGGCGTAGGCCTGCTCCAGCGTGATCTCCAGGTCGTAGCGCAGGTCGGCGCCGCGGGCCGGGCCGCTGCGCGCGCGCTGGCCGCCGCGCCCGCCGAACATGTCGCCGAAGACGTCGCCGAACACCTCGTTGAAGATGTCGTGCACGTCGTGGAACTGGGGCCCGCCGCCGCCGCCATTGCCGTTGACGCCGGCGTGGCCGAAGCGGTCGTAGGCCGCCCGCTTCTGGGGGTCGGACAGGACCGAATAGGCCTCGTTGACTTCCTTGAAGCGGCCGGAGGCCTCCTCGCAGCCGCCGTTGCGGTCAGGGTGGTGCTCCATGGCGAGCTTGCGGAAGGCAGCCTTCAGGGCGCCGTCATCGCAGCCACGGTCCACGCCCAGGATCTCGTAATAGTCCCGCATGAAACGTCAGGCGCTCAAATACTGTTGGAATTGAAGTGGGTGGCCCCCCGCCCGACTGCAAGGCTTAGCAAAGCCGAGTGGGCGGGGGAACCTGTTGCTTCAGCAACCGCGAAGGCGGCGGCGACGACCCCATGGCCAGCTTCATCGCATTTGGCGTTCAGCCGGACCATGGGGCGCAGTGTCACGGCGCTTACTTCTTGTCGCCGTCGACTTCCTCGAACTCGGCGTCGACCACGTCGTCCGAGCCGCCGGCATGCGCCGCGCCTTCGGTCCCGCCGTCGGCGCCTTCGCCGCCCTGCTGGGCCTTGTACATGGCCTCGCCGAGCTTCATCGAGGCCTGGATCAGGGCCTGGGTCTTGGCCGAGATCGCCTCGGCGTCACCCGACTCCAGGCTGCCCTTCAGGTCGTCCAGCGCCGATTGGATCGCGCCCCGCTCGACCTCGGAGACCTTGTCGCCGTGTTCGGCGAGCGCCTTCTCGGACGAGTGGATGACCGCATCGGCCTGGTTCTTGGCCTCGACGGCCGCCTTGCGCTTCTCGTCGTCGGCCTTGTTGGACTCGGCTTCCTTGACCATGGCGTCGATGTCCGAGTCCGAGAGGCCGCCATTGGCCTGGATGCGGATCGACTGTTCCTTGCTGGTCGCCTTGTCGCGGGCCGAGACGTTGACGATGCCGTTGGCGTCGATGTCGAACGTGACCTCGACCTGCGGAACGCCGCGCGGCGCCGGCGGGATGCCGACCAGGTCGAACTGGCCCAGCATCTTGTTGTCCTGCGCCATCGGGCGTTCGCCCTGGAAGACCCGGATCGTCACGGCCGACTGGTTGTCGTCCGCGGTCGAGAAGGTCTGGG
>JAEKKJ010000055.1 GCA_019510435.1 Caulobacterales bacterium
GGCGATCCCCGAGCTACTCCGGCTCGTTGAGCGTGCGGTAGTGGCCGCCGTGGTAGACCAGCGGCGTCGAGGCCGAGCCGCCGATGCGCTCCACCTCGCCGATGAACAGCACATGGTCGCCGGCCGCATGATGGCTGCGGCGGCGGCACTCGAACACGGCGACGCAGCCGGCCAGCAGCGGCGCGCCGCCCTGCCCGTCCGTCCAGACGCCGGCGTCGAACTTCGCGCTCGACGGACGTGCGAAGCGGCGCGACAGATCCACCTGGTCGGCCGCCAGCACGTTGACCGCGAAGTGGCTGGCCCGGGTGAACGCCTCGATCGTGGAGCTGGCCTGGCGCAGCGACCACAGCACCAGCGGCGGATCGAGCGACAGCGCGTTGAACGAGTTGGCCGTCAGGCCGATGGGAACACCTTGTTCGTCGCGGCAGGTGACGATGGTCACGCCCGTGACGAAGCGCCCCAGCGCCTGGCGCAACTCGTCGGGCCCCAGTTCGGCCGCGGCAAGCTCGGGCACCTGCACGGGCGGGACGGCGTTGGAATCGTTGGCCATGTCCGAAGCGCTCAAGCCAGCACCCAGCGCCCGATCTGCCAGCCCAGCGCGGCGGCGAACAACGCGCCGCAGACGTGCACCAGCGTGTGCAGGATGGCCACGCCCCACTGCCCCTTGATCATCAGCCCCAGCGACTCGCCCGAGAACGACGAGAACGTCGTCAGCCCGCCCAGCAGGCCGGTGACCAGCAGCAGCTGCAGGCCTTCGGACGGCATGCGCTGGAACGCGACGATCGAGAAGCCGATGCACAGGCCACCCAGAAGGTTCGCCACCAGGATGCCCGGCGCGATCGGCCAGCCCAGCGAGGCCAGCCCGACCACCAGCCGCCAGCGCATCACCGCCCCGACGCCGCCGCCCAGGCAGACGGCGGCCCACTGCGCCCAGGGCGACAGCGGCGGGATCACGGCGGACGGAGAAACGAGAGGCGGGACGCTCATGGAGAGGCGGAACGAAGAAGTGCGATTGATCAGCAAGCAAGCGCGGGGCACCCCGGCTCGAGCGCCGGCGGCGCCGGGGCATGACACCATTGTCCCAAAGCCGGGGCGCGCCTTCGCCGCCTTCGCCCCGAGGCTCCTCCCCCACTCCGTCATCCTGCGCGCAGTCGCAGGACCCACCCCCGCCAAGGCCCCACCCGCTCGCCAGCCCACGCCCCCGATCCCCCACACATCCACCAAGCCCGCCCCTAGTTGTCCGCTTGA
>JAEKKJ010000054.1 GCA_019510435.1 Caulobacterales bacterium
GCCGACGTCGCCTTCTTCGCCGAGCGCTTGCGGGCCGTCGAGCGTGACGAGGTCGACTTCTTGGCGGCCGGGCGACTCGAGGTCGTCTTCTTGGCGGCCGGGCGACTCGAGGTCGTCTTCTTGGCGGCCGGGCGACTCGACGCCGTCTTCTTGGCGGGCGACTTCTTCGCGGTCGAACTGCTCGTCGACGACTTCTTCGCTGCCGCGGACGAGCGGCGTCGCTTCACCTTGCCGTCGTGGATCTCGCCGCCCCAGCCGTCGACCTCGTCCTGGTTGATCAGGGCATGGTTCGCGACGTACCGGCGGAAGTGCCTCAGCTCCAGCCGCACCCGCCGGCCCTGGGCTCGCCAGAGGTTGCCGGTGCGTTCGAAGAGCCCCTGCGGGAAGTACTCCAGCGAGACCAGCACCCGAGTGAGGTCCGGCGCCAGCTCGTGGAAGGTCACCGCGCCGTCGACCTTGCCCTTGTCGGCCTCGGACTTCCACACGATCCGCTCCGGCGGGACCTGGTCGACGATCTTCGCCGTCCACGTCCGGTGCGACCAGAAGATCTGTGCCTTCCAGGTCACCACCTCGGGGTCCTTCTGGTTGACCGCCTCGACCTTCTTCATGAACGAGGGGAACTCCTCGAACTGCGTCCAGAGCTCATAGGCGATCTCCCGGCTGACCGGCACGTCGATCGACTCGACGATGTTGGTCACCTTGAGGTCGGTGTCGTCGCCGACCGCGTTGCCCGAGCTCCCGTCGCTGCCGCCCTCGGCGTCGTCGGACCCGGTGCCCGGGAGTGCGTCCTTGACCTTCGAGGCAGCGCTCTTGACCGAGCCGAGGGGAGAGGCAGCCTTGCCGGCCGCCTTCGCCAGGTCCTTGGGTCCGGGCACCGCGTCGGTGAGGTCGCCCAGCTTGCCGGGCGCACCGGTGAGGCGCTCCCCGAGCTTGGCGGCTCCTCGCTTGGCGAGGGTCTTGCCGAGGCTCACGGCCTCCTCCTTGAGGCGGTCGACCGGCAGCTCGTCGAGCAGACCGCTGGAGCTCTGGGACTTCTGCCTGGTAGCCATCTCAGCGTCCTCCCGCCGCGGTCGGCGCGAGCGCTCGCGCCCGGCGTGCTCGTCGGGCCCGGGCCGTGGACGGGGATGCGCCGGCGTAGTCGTCCTCGTCGTCCTCCGGCTCCTCGTCCTCGTCGACGTCGTCGTACTCGTCGGAGTCCTCGGGCTCGAGGTCCTCGGAGTCCTCGTCGTCCTCGA
>JAEKKJ010000011.1 GCA_019510435.1 Caulobacterales bacterium
ACCGTGCTGGGCGCGCCGCTGGCCGTCCCGGCCTTCGCCCAGGACGCCGCCGCTCCGGCCGCCGCTGCCCCCGCGGCTGCGGCCCCTGCGCCCGCCGCCGCTCCGGAAGCTGCCGCCCCCGCGGCCGCCGCCCCGGCTCCGGCCGCCGCCGCACCCGCCGCGCCCAAGATCGACACCGGCGACACCGCCTGGATGCTGACCTCGTCGGTCCTCGTGCTGATGATGACCATCCCGGGCCTGGCGCTGTTCTACGCCGGCATGGTCCGCAAGAAGAACATCCTGGCCACCCTGGCCCAGAGCTTCGCGGCCACCGCGCTGATCACCGTGCTGTGGATGCTGATCGGCTATTCGATCGCGTTCACGCCCGGCGCCGGCGACATGAACAAGTACATCGGCGGGGTGAACTACCTGCTGCTGGGACCGATGGGCCTCAACTCGACCAACTCCTTGGCCGCGACGATCCCTGAGTCCGTCTACATGTTCTTCCAGATGACCTTCGCGATCATCACCCCGGCGCTGATCGCCGGTGCGCTGGCCGACCGCATGAAGTTCTCGGCGTTCCTGGCCTTCATGGGCGCCTGGCTGCTGCTGGTCTACTGCCCGATCGCCCACTGGGTGTGGGGCGGCGGCTGGCTGGGCACGGCGGGCGCGCTGGACTACGCCGGCGGCACCGTGGTGCACCTGAACGCCGGCACCGCGGGCCTGGTCGCGGCCCTGATGCTGGGCAAGCGCAAGGGCCTCGGCCACGAGCACATGGCCCCGCACAACCTCGCCTACTCCGTCATCGGCGCCTCGCTGCTGTGGGTGGGCTGGTTCGGCTTCAACGCCGGCTCGGCGGTGACCTCCAACGTCAACGCCGGCATGGCGGCGGCGGCGACCCAGATCGCCACGGCCGGTGCGGCCCTGGCCTGGATGTTCGCCGAGTGGATCATCTCCAAGAAGCCGTCGGTGCTGGGCATGGTGTCCGGCGCGGTGGCGGGCCTGGTGGCGATCACCCCGGCCTCGGGCTTCGTCAATGCGGCGGACGCCCTGGTGATCGGCCTGGTGGCCGGCGTGGTCTGCTACATCTCGGCGGTCCATGTGAAGAAGATGATCGGCTACGACGACGCGCTCGACTGCTGGGGCGTGCACGGCGTGGGCGGGGCTCTGGGCGCCCTCCTGACCGGCGTCTTCGCCAACAGCGCGATCAACTCGCTGGGCAAGGGCTGGATCCACGACGGCAACATCGGCCAGATGAAGCTGCAGTTCCTGGATGTCGGCGTCACCTTCGCCTACTGCGCGGTGGTCACCTTCATCATCCTGACGGTGATCAAGTTCACCATCGGGCTGCGGGTCTCCGAAGAGGTCGAGATCGAAGGCCTGGACATCAACCTCCACGGCGAGGTCGTCCAAGCCTGATCCGCCTCGGATCGAAGCTTCGGGAACGGGGGCTCTCGCGGGCCCCCGTTTTCGTTTGTGGTTAGCGGGGCCCTCACGGCCCCGTTCTCGTTTGCAGTCAGAGCGTCTCGCGGTAGCGCGCCACCATCTGGGCCTGGGTCTCGGCCTCCCCGACCCCGGTCTGCTCGACGATCATCTCGCCCAGGCTGGGAAAGACACTGCGGTCGATCTGCGCCTGCGGCTCCCACAACCGCCCGCGCATCACCGCCTTGGCGCAGTGCAGGAACGCCTCGCGCACCGCGATGCGCAGCGCGGTCTTCGGCGGCTTGCCGAACTCCACCATCGCGGCCAGCAGCGCCGGGTCCGCGGTGAGCTCGGCCCGCCCGGCCACGCGCAGGGTCTCGTCCATCCCCGGCAGCAGGAACAGCAACGAAACTTCCCCGGACCCCGAGAGGATGTTGCGGAAGGTGTCGAGCCGGTTGTTGCCGCGCCGGTCCGGCATCA
This sequence comes from Caulobacterales bacterium, assembly GCA_019510435.1. Classification (GTDB taxonomy): domain Bacteria; phylum Pseudomonadota; class Alphaproteobacteria; order Caulobacterales; family Caulobacteraceae; genus Phenylobacterium. Next base: position 1,882 of record JAEKKJ010000011.1, read on the forward strand.
CCAGGGTGCGCTCGTCCGCCACCTGCACGAAGCCCGGGGCGCCCCCGCGCGGCGAGACGTCCACCGTCCCGTCGCCGCCGACGCTGGCCAGGACGCAGAAGGGCGACAGACCGATGAAGCGGGTCATGTGCCGGTCCAGCCGCGGCAGGGTCTTGGCCGCGGCCCGCGCGCCGGGTGGTCCGTAGAGTCCGTCCAGGTCCGCCAGCCGAACGTCCGCCATCGCAGCCCCCTGTTGGTCGTCGAACCGGGGTATCGCGCGGGTCGGCCGACGAAATCTAGTGCGAAGACTCCCAGGGCCCGCCCAGCCGGCAGCGCCGCACCCACCAGTCGGGCGCCATGGCCTCGATCCGCTCGGCCAGGCTCTCGGCGGCGATGTCGTCTGCGCAGAGGGCGAAGCAGGTGCCGCCGGAGCCGGAGACCCGGGCCAGCAGCGTCTCGGGCTCGCCGGCCAGGGTCTCCAGCACCGTGCCCACCTGCGGCGCCACGGCGATGGCGGGCGCCTCCAGGTCGTTGGCGAGGGTGGCGAGCCACGAGGCCACCTCCTCCGCGCTTTCGAAGGCGTCCGGTTCCTTGGGCGGGGCCACATCGCCGAAGCGGCCGGCCCGGTCCAAGGCCGCATAGACCGCCGGCGTGGAGACCGGCACGCCAGGGTTCACCAGCACCGCCGGCAGCACCGGCAGGCCCGGCGCGGGCGTCAGACGCTCGCCGCGCCCCTCGGCGATCACCGGCCGGCCCCAGAGGCAGGCGGCGCCGTCGGCGCCCAGGCCGGCCGCCACGGCCTGCAGCCGGACGTCGTCGACCTGGGGTGCGAAGACGTCGCGGATCAGGCGAAGGGTCGCGCCCGCGTCGCTGGAGCCGCCGCCCAGGCCGCTGGCCACCGGCAGCTGCTTGTCGAGCGAGATCGCCAGCTCGGCCATGGGCCGGCCCAGCTCGGCCACGAAGGCCCGCACGGCGCGGAACACCAGGTTGTCGGCCTCGGGCCCGGTCTGGCGCCCGTACGGGCCGCCCACGGTCAGTCGCCCCTCGCCCAGCTCGACCCGCACCCGGTCGCCGACGTCGGCGAAGACCATCAGGCTGCAGAGCGGATGGAAGCCGTCCACGGCCGGCGCGCCAACGTGGAGGAACAGGTTGACCTTGGCCGGCGCGAAAGCCGTGGCCATCCTACTGCCCGGCGACCTTGGGCGTGGGGCCAAGGCCGGAGGCGAGCTTCTTCTCGGCGTCGACCTTGATCTTGTCGTCCGGCTTCAGCGTCAGGACGCGCCGCCACTGGAACGCCGCCTCGTCCTTGCGGCCCACCATCCAGTAGGCGTCGCCCAGGTGGTTGTTGATCTCCGGATCGCCGGCTTCCAGCTCCACCGCCTGCTCCAGGGTCTCGGCGGCCTTTTTGTAGTCGCCCAGGCGGTAATAGGCCCAGCCTAGGCTGTCGGTGATGGCGCCGGAGCGCGGCTCGGCCGCCACCGCCCGCTTCACCATGTCCAGGGCCTCGGTCAGGTGCTCGCCGCGGTCGATCCAGGCATAGCCCAGGTAGTTGAGAAGCTCGGCCTCCTCAGGCTTCAGCTTCAGCGCCGCCTGCAGGTCGGCCTCGGCCTTCGCCCAGTCACCGCTGCGCTCATGGGCCTGGCCGCGGGCGTAGTAGAGCTGCCAGTCGGGCGCCTTGGCGTCGGCGATCAGGCCGTTCAGCAGCTCGATCGCTTCCGGATAGCGCTCGTCGGACCGCAACAGGTCGGAGAGCGTCAGACGGCCCTCGTAGTCGCCCGTGGCCGCGGCGGCGCGGGCCAGCTTCAGCGCCTGCTCCTTGTCGCCGGCGGCCTGGTAGCTCCAGGCCAGCTTGGCCTGGGCCGCCGGGAACTCGGCGCTGTTGGCCTTGGGCTTCTCGTAGGCGGCGCGGGCGCCCTCCACGTCGCCCTGCTGCTGCAGGATGTCGCCGACCATCAACCAGGCGTCGTTGCGCTGGGGGTCCAGGCGCAGGGCCATGCGCAGATAGGCGAGGCCGATCTGGTCCTGCTTGGCGCTGATCATGCTGGCCGCAGGGGCCAGCAATGCGAAGGCGGCGCCCTCCTTGATCGACGGCGCCGGCGGCGGGGACTTACCCGCCGCAGCGCGGGCCCGCGCGGCCTTGATGGCGAGGTTGGCGGGGTTGCGCTTCAGCGCCGCGTCATAGAGCGCGAGGGCCTCGGGCTTGCGGCCGCGCCGCTCCAGGAAAGCGCCATAGGCCGCCACGGCGATCTCGCTGGGCGTCTCGCTGGCGGTGATGGCCTTGAAGTCGGTCTCGGCCTCGTCGAAGCGCTTGGCCCGCTCGTAGAGGTGGGCCTGGCCGATCTGGCCAAAGTATTCCACGCCGGCGTCGCCGCGCAGCTGGGGGCGCACCAGGGAGGCGTCCACGTCGCCGGCCGCCGCCGCCACCCAGGGCGCGAGCAGGGCCGCGGCGCTGCGGTGCGGGAAGCCGATGCCGTCGTTGCCGAGGCTCTCCTTGGCGACCTTGCCCTTGCCCTCGCCGAGGGCGGCCACGACCTTGACCAGCCGGCCGAGACGGCGGCCGGGCTCGGACGCGTCCGGACCGTCGGGCGCCAGCTGGGCGGCCCGGTCGATCTCGCCGGCCATCAGCGCCGCGGTGAAGGCGCGCTCCCCCACGGCCGCGTCGCCGCCGCTCTGGTTACGGGCGAGGTCGAGGAACTTCGCCGCATCGCCATTGTGGCCCTGGTTCAGCGCGGCGCTGCCGGCCAGGAACATGCCATAGGCGCTGTCGGCCGCCGCAGCCGCCGAGGGGGAATCGCTCGCGGCCTTCTGGGGCGTCGAGGCGCAGGCGCCGAGGAGCAGGATCGGGGCGAAGGCGAGCGCGGACAGGCGGCGATACATGCGCGCGAGTCTGGGCGCGCGAGGGCGCGGCCGCAAGCGCCCTCTCGTCACACGTGAACGGCCGGTGCACAAACCCGCGCTCAGCCGCCGCCGTCCACCACCAGCTTCACCTTCCGGCCCGGGGCCAGGGCCTCGCCGGGATCCAGGGCGTTCAGCAGCCGGAAGCGTTCCAGCCGCGCCTCGCCGGCCATGCGCGCGGCCAGGCTCTCGCTGGTGTCGCCGGCCCGGACGGTCACCACCGAGATCCGGCGCGCCCCGACCGCCGCCGCCTCGCGTTCCGACAGGCGGTGGAACGAGCCGATCAGGTCGTCGACCGCCCGCCCCTGCCCCACCGGCGCAATGGTCACGAAATGGTAGGCGCGGCCGTCCCCGACAGCATAGGCGGCCACGGTCAGGTCCACCGGGCCGCTGCGCGGAAAGGCGCGCGCCGCCAGCACCACCGCGTCCAGGCCGTTGATCACCGTATGCTGCGGCCGCTCCGCCTGCAGCGGGGTCGAGCCGGCGACGGCGGCCAGCACCTGCGCCGCATAGTCCTCCAGACGGCCGGCCGTGGCGCGGCCGGCGGCGAACTCACCGCGCAGCGCGCCGGGGCCCTCGATTCCCACCGCCCGGCTGGCGTTCACCAGCCGAAAGCCGCCCGGCGCCTGGAAGCCGATCCGCAGGCCCGGGTGCAGGAAGGCGCCGCCGCGGATCACCCCACCGACCGGGTCGTCGCCATAGGCCAGGCCGTCCAGGGCCGCCAGGAACGCGGGCGCGCCCACTTCCAGGCCCGGATCGGCCGCTCCGCCGGCGGCGCCGTCGTCCGCGCGCCGGATGCGGTCGGCGGTCAGCGGGTGGGTGCTGGCCCAGGCGGGCAAGGACCGGCTGGTCCCCGCGGTGTGCGCCGTGAACGCCTCCTCCCGCTGCAGGGCGTCGAGCACCGCCGCCAGCGCCCGGGGGTCGTAGCCGGCCAGCGGCAGGTAGTGGAGCGACAGGTTGTCGGCCTCGAACTCCTGGTTGCGCGAATAGCTGAGCACGCCCAGCTGGGCCGCCTTGCCCGCCACCTCTCCGACCAGGTCCGACTTGGCCAGGGCGCCGACCAGGGCCGCGGCGAGGCCCGTCGCCACCTGCTGGTTGCGCTGGCGCGTCGCGTGGTCGGCGGCCACGTGGCCGACCTCGTGGCCCAGGACCGCCGCCAGCTCCGCCTCGGAATTCAGGAGGCTGAGCAGGCCGCGGGTGACGTAGACATGGCAGCCGGGCGGCGCAGCGAAGGCGTTGACCACCTCGGAGTTCACCAGGGTGAAGACGCAGCGCCCCCGCAGCCCCGCCACGGCGGCCATCCGCTCGCCGATGCGGCTGACATAGGCGGCCTGCGGACCGTCGTAGGCGCCGCCCAGGCCCTCCAGCACCTGGGCCTGTTGCTCGCGCTCGGCGCGGGCGGCCCGGGTGTCCTGGGCGGCGGCTGGCCAACCGGCGGCGAGGACCGCCACCGCCAGCAGGGCAGCAAAGCTGCGCATTTCGATCCTCGCCCCTGTCCCTGGGCTGACAAGCCCGCCGCTTCGCGCCAAGAGTGGCGCAACCCAGCCCGGGAGTGAACCGTCCGCATGCCGGCGCCCGCCGAACCCGCGATCGAGAGCCTGCTCGCCTTCTGGGCGGACGCGGGCGTCGACGCCATGCTGCTGGACCAGCCGTTCGACCGCATCGAGGCGGGCAAGGTCGCGCCGCCCGTCCGCGCCACGGCGCCGGCCAGCGCGCCGGTCCGGGCCGCGAGCCCCCAGCCTGACATCTCCGCCGCGGTGGCCGAGGCCCAGGCGCGCGCTGCCGCGGCGACGGACCTCGAGAGCCTGGTCGCCGCCATCGCCGCCTTCGAGGGCTGCCCTCTGCGCTTCGAGGGCGCGGCCACCCAGGCGGTGGTCTATCGCGGGGACCCCAAGGCGCCCCTGATGGTCATCGGCGAGGCCCCCGGCGCGGACGAGGATGCGGCGGGCCAGCCTTTTGTCGGCCGCTCGGGCAAGCTGCTGGACCGCATGTTCGCCGCGGCCGGCCTGGAGGGCCGCGTGCTGATCAGCAACACGGTGTTCTGGCGCCCGCCGGGCAACCGCACGCCCACGCCGCTGGAGCAGGCGGTCTGCGCGCCCTTCCTGGAGCGGCTGATCGCCCTGGTCGCGCCGCGCATGCTGCTCCTGGTGGGGGCCCCCTCCACCAAGGCGATGCTGAAGCGGGACGAAGGCATCCTGTCGCTGCGCGGACGCTGGTTTGAGTGGCGCTCGGCCGATGGCGCCCTGGAGCTCCCGGCCCTGCCGACCCTGCATCCGGCCTTCCTCCTGCGCCAGCCAGGGGCCAAGAAGCGGGCCTGGAGCGACCTCCTGACGCTGACTGAAAGGCTTGATCGCCCGGAGCGGCCCCTCTAGCCTCACCGCTTCGATGGAGAAAAAGGGGTTCGCGCTCAACCTGGCGTTAGTTCTGGTGCGCGAATAAGACGGCATGACGCTCTTCAAGCGCCTATGCGTCGGGGTCTGCGCCCTGGCCACCGCCGCCTCGCTCGCCGCCACCGCCGCGGCGCAGCCTGCTGCCAAGGCGCTCTCCGACGCGGACGCCCGCGCGTACGCGGCCGCCTTCAAGGCCATCGATGACGGCGACCTCCTGGGCGCCCAGCTGCAGGCGACCGAGATCGAGGACCAGTCGCTGGCCGGCTACATCTCCTTCGGCGCCCTGATGCACCCGAGCGCGCACAAGGCCAGTTTCGACGAGCTGTGCGGCTGGCTGACCCGCTTCCGCGAGCTGCCGATCGCCGACCGGGTGTTCTCCCTGGCCTCCAAGCGCAAGCCGGCCGACGCTGCGTTCGACCCGCCCGCGCCGCAGGTGGCCCTGCTGGAGAACGCGCGCAGCGAACTGACCCGCCCGGCGCGCGAGGCCTTCTACAGCGGCGATGCCCGCACTGCCTTCAAGCTGGCGGTGGGCGTGGGCGAGCGCTGGATCGCCGGCCTCTCGGCCTGGCGGCTACAGGATTACACCCAGGCCCGGGACTATTTCGCCCAGGTGGCCCGCGACGACCAGGAAGACCCCTGGCTGCGCGCCGCGGCCGCATATTGGGCCTCCCGCTCGGCCCTGGCCCTGGGCGATGGCGTCGCGGCGCAGTCGTTCCTGAAGATGGCGGCCATGGCGCCGCAGACGTTCTACGGCATGATCGCCGAGCGCCAGACCCAGAAGACCCTGGCCGAGGCCGCGCCCACCGGCCAGATGACCCTGGCCGCGTACCACCCGCCCGAGCCTGACCTGTCGCACTTCGTCGAGCAAGACCCGCGCGCCCACCGCGCCGCGGCCCTGGCCCAGATCGGCCGCCAGGAAGAGGCGCGCGAGGAGCTGCGCGCCGGCCTCGCCCTCTCCCACACCACCGCCGAGCGCCAGGCGTGGAACGACCTCCTGACCGCCCTCGGCCCCGCCGCCGGCCCCGGCTTCTCCAAGCCGCAGTACCTGACCCTGGGCGCCTACCAGACCCCGAACCTGGAGCCGAAGAACGGCTTCACCGTGGACAAGGCCCTTGTCTACGCCATCGTGCGCCAGGAGAGCGCCTTCAACCCGGGCGCCATCTCGCCCGCCGGCGCCATCGGCCTGATGCAGATGCTGCCCGCCTCGGCGACCCTGGCTACGGGCGATCCGCGCTACCGCAAGCGCCCCAAGGTGCTGCTGAACCCGCAGGTGAACCTGCGCGTCGGCCAGGACTATCTCGGCTACCTGATGGACCGCGGCGTCGGCTCCGACCTCCTGAAGGTGGTGGCCGCCTACAACGCCGGTCCCGGCGCCGTGCTGAAGACCACCAGCATGGTCGGCGACGACGATCCGCTGCTGATGATCGAGTGCCTGCCGGCGCTGGAGACGCGCAACTACGTCGAGAAGGTGATGGCCGCCTACTGGACCTATCGGCGGATGTTCGGCGAGGAGACGCGCACCCTCGACGCCCTGGCCAGCGGCGCCAAGCGCATCGACGCCCGCCTCGACCTACCCGATGCGGGGAACCGACAGGCCCAGGCGTCGACGCAGGCGCTGGGCGTCATCGACGCCATCCTGGACAAGACCGCGCTCGACTAGCAGGCCGCTGGCCCGCGGGCCGAACAGGCGGCCCTGCCCCAGCCCCACCACCAACGCACGCCCGCCGCCAGCCGCAAGGTGCCCGCCGAGGGCGCCGATCCAGCCGTCGCGTAGCCGGAAATCCGCCGGCAGCACCAGCAGCCGGTCCGACCGCGACGCCCGCGCCGCGCCCGGCAGGCTGACGTGCGCCTCGGCCCCGGTTTCCTCGCAGAGTTCGGCGACGCCCGGCTGGTCCGCGGCGGCAACGATCAGCACCTGGCGGACCAGGCCATCCACCGCCCCGGCCGTCAGCTGCGCCAGCAGCGCGGGCAGCCGCTCGGCCCCCGACCGCGCCTCGATCACCACCGTGAGCATGGACCCGATGGGCCGTGCTTCGGGCCTCGGCGTCAAGAGTTCTTGTTATGTTCTCACCTGGCCGCTATGTTCGGCGGGTGTCCACCGGCTTCACCTCCCAGATCCCCGTCCGCGGCCGCGGCGCCCGCTCCAACACTTCGGGGCGCTACGAATCCCAGGCGCGCGAGGCGTTCGACGACGGCTGGACGCTCGAGGATCCCGAACCCCAGCAGCTGCAGACCAGCGTCCAGCCGGAGGCCGCCCGGGTCATCATCAGCCACAACGACAGCCCCGATGTCGGCTTCTCGGCCTCCATCAACCCGTACCGGGGGTGCGAGCATGGCTGCATCTACTGCTATGCGCGCCCGGCCCACGCCTACATGGGGCTCTCCCCCGGCCTGGATTTCGAATCCAAGCTTTTCTTCAAGCCGCAGGCCGCGAAGCTGCTGGAGGCCGAGCTTTCCAAGCCCCGCTACCGCCCACAGCTGATCCACATCGGCGGCAACACCGACCCGTACCAGCCGCAGGAGCGCACCCTGCGCATCACCCGCGGCGTCATCGAGGTGCTGCTGCGCTTCCGGCATGCCTTCTCGGTGATCACCAAGTCCGCCCTGATCGTGCGCGACCTGGACCTGCTGGCCGAAGCGGCGAAGGACGACCTGGTGCGGGTGGCGATCTCGATCACCAGCCTGGACCGGCGGCTGGCGCGGTCCATGGAGCCGCGCGCCGCCACGCCGGAGAAGCGGATCGACGCCGTTCGCCGGCTGACCGCGGCCGGCGTGCCCGTGACGGTGATGTTCGCGCCCTGCATCCCCGGCCTCAACGATCACGAGATGGAGGCGGTGCTGGAACGGGCGGCGCAGGCGGGGGCTTCGGGCGCCGGCTATGTGGCGCTGCGCCTACCGCTGGAGATCAAGGACCTGTTCCGCGAGTGGCTGGAAAGCGACCACCCGGACCGGGCGCGGCGGGTGATGTCCCTCGTGCGCCAGATCCGCGGCGGCAAGGACTACGACGCCGAGTGGGGCTCGCGCATGAAGGGCCAGGGCCCCATCGCCGACCTGATGGCCAAGCGCTTCGCCGCCGCCAAGAAGCGCTACGGCCTGGACCAGGGCTGGGGCGAGCTCGACCTCGGCAAGTTCCGGGTCCCACCCAAGCCGGGCGACCAGATGGATCTGTTCGGCAGTGGGGGGTGAGGATGTGAGCAACGCAGCACCTGGTTGAAAACGCCTGCGCGCCACGCCAGCTTGACCGGCATGACGAGCGACAGCGCAACCGCAACTCCGACATTACTTGAGTGGGCCGGCGGGCCTTTGGCGCTGGAGGGGCTGACCAAGGCCTTCTACGCCGCGGTGGCGCAGGATCCCGTGCTGGCGCCGGTGTTCGCCCAGATGAGCCCAGACCACCCGGCCCATGTGGCGGCGTTCATCGGCGAGGTGTTCGGCGGGCCCAGGGCCTATACCGCCGCCGGCGGCAGCCACGCCGGGATGATCGGCCACCACCTGGGTCGCCACCTGACCGAGCCACAGCGCCGCCGGTGGGTGGAGCTGATGCTCGACACCGCCGACGCGGTCGGGCTGCCCGGCGACCCGGAATTCCGCGCCGCCTTCGTGGGCTATCTGGAATGGGGCACGCGGCTCGCGGTGCTGAACTCAGCGCCGGGCGTCGAGGCCCCACCCGAAGGCGCGCCCATGCCGGTCTGGGGCTGGGGGCCGCCGGGCGGGCCCTACGTCCCCTAGAGCCGGCGGCTCAGCGCTCGAACACGCCCACCAGTTCCACATGCGGCGACCAGAGGAACTGGTCGACGGGGAGCACGCGGGTCAGCCGGAAGCCGGCGTCGATGAGGATGCGGGCGTCGCGCACGAAGGTGGCCGGGTTGCAGGAGACGCCGATCACCCGGGGCACAGCCGAGCGCGCCAGCTCGGCGGCCTGTTCGGCGGCGCCGGCGCGGGGCGGGTCGAACACCACCACGTCGGTCTTCTTGAGCTCCTCGGCCAGGACCGGGCGGCGCGCCAGGTCCCGCGTCTCGGCGACGATCGCCTTCAGGCCCGGTGCCGTGGCGCGGGCCGCCGCGAGAGCCCCCACAGCCGCGCCGCCCGCATCGGCGGCGTAGACAGGCGCCAGCTCGGCCAGGCGGAAGGTGAAGGTGCCGGCGCCGCAGAAGAGGTCGGCGATGCGCGAGGCCCCGGCGGCCGCGTCGGCCACGAACCGCGACATCACCGCCTCGGCGCCCACAGTCGCTTGCAGGAAGGCCCCCGCCGGCAGGGCGACGCTGGCCGCGCCCAGGCGCACGGTCGGCTGGCGCGCCAGGTAGACCATCTCGCCGGCCAGGGTGACGCGCGCCAGGTCCGCGGCCGCCGCCCGCTCGGCCAGCTGCAGGCGCGCATCGCCGGAGAGGCCGCCACTCTTGGCCTCGACGCCGGTGATATCCACATCCAGGCCGGTCTCGGTGAGGCTGACGTGGAGCGTCGGCGCGGACTTCGGGTGCTCGAACAGCGGGGCGGCCAGGCGGGCCAACCCCGGGAACGCCGCCTGCAGCCGGGGGTCGGCGATCGGGCAGACCGCCACGTCCACCAGGTCCCAGGAGCGGCGGGCCTTGTAGCCCAGGTGCGCGGCCTCGCGGCTGCCACGCCGGGCGTGCAGCGCCACGCGCCTGCGCGTGCCGGGGCCGGCGGCGAAGGGGGCCAGCAGCTGCGTCTCGATCCGCTGACGCGCCAGCAGACCGGCCAGCCGCTCCACCTTCCACGCCAGGTAAGGCGCGTGGTCCCAGTGCTGCAGGGCGCAGCCGCCGCAGGCGAAGAAGTGCGGACAGGGTGGCACGACCCGTTCGGCGCTGGCTTCCAGCACCTCCACCAGCTCGCGCCGCTCGCCCGAGCCCTGCGCGCGCACCCGCTCGCCCGGCAGGGTGAACGGCACGAACAGCGGCCCGGCCGCCACGCCGTCCCCCTCTCCCCCGACCGATTCGATCGTGAGCTCCACCGGCGGACCGGACGCGGGCTTGGGACTCGGACGGAAATTGGCGCGACGGCGCGGCGACCTCATATAGGGTCCATAGGCTTAGCCACGCTTAGGTCAAAATGAACGAACATGAACGAGACTCTCAACGGCCGTTCAGCTTGGCCGACGCATCTTCGCTTCAAGCCTCGCCGTAGGGCGAGTTGAGGCATCGAAAAGAGGGATACCCAATGTCCAAGCGTGTCGCCATCGCCAAGGCCGGCGCCGCCGCCCTTGCCGGCATGCTGGCGCTCAGCGCCGCCGTGCAGGCCCAGGCGCAGTCCACGTCCGAGCCGGCTCCGCCGCCGGAGGCCAGCCGCTACGCGACCCAGAGCCCGGACGGCTACAACTACGACGCCTGCAAGCGCGCCAAGACCGAGCGCGGCACTGTGGGCGCCCTGCTGGGCGGCGCCGGCGGGGCCGTGATCGGCTCCAACGTGGCCGCCCGCAACGCGCGGCCCGAGGGCGCGATCCTCGGCGGCCTGCTGGGCGCCATCGCCGGCGGTGTGGTGGGCAACAACACCGCGGCCTGCGATTCGAACGCGACCTACGCTTCGCCGCCGCCTCCCCCGCCGCCGCGCACCGACAACCGCTACTACCACCGCGACGACTACGCCGAGCGCGGCAGCTACCGCCACCGCTACGGCGACGACGGCTGGGCCTATGGCGGCCACGGCGACCGCTACCGCATCGTCGACGACCGCGCCCCGGACTCGGACGGCTGCACCCTGGCCGAGAGCCCGATCTACATGCCCGACGGGCGCACCCAGATGCGCTTCGTGCGCGTCTGCCGCGACAGTTCGGGCCGCTACGCCGTCGTCGACTGACGCGCCGCTTCCATGTCGAGCGACTGGGCCGTCCTTCGGGGCGGCCCTTTTGTTTGCGCCTAACGGCTGGCCCAGAGCAGGTATTCGCAGTTGCCGTCACCCCCGGCGATGGGGCTGTCGGCGGTGGCTCGGACGCGCCAGCCAGCGGCCTCCAGGAAGCCCGACACGCCCTCGACGGCGTCGGCGCGGGCCGCGGGGTCGTTGACCAGCCCGCCCTTCCCCACCCGGTCGCGGCCGACCTCGAACTGTGGCTTGACCAGCGCGACGAGGTCCGCGTCCGGCGCGGCCAGCGCCAGGGCGGCCGGCAGCGCCTTGGCCAGGGAGATGAAGCTGACGTCGGTGACGATCAGGCCCGGCGCCTGCGGGACGAGGACCGGCGTCAGGGTGCGGGCGTCGAGGCCCTCCAGGCTCACGACCCGCGGATCAGCCGCGAGACTTGGGTGCAGCTGGCCGTGGCCGACATCGACGGCATAGACCCGCGCCGCACCGCGCGCGAGGCAGACCTCGGTGAAGCCGCCCGTGGAGGCGCCCACGTCCAGCACCACCCGGCCCTCCACCGCCACCGGCCAGAGCGCCAGGGCGTGCGCCAGCTTCAGCGCCCCACGCCCGACCCAGGGATGGGCCGGCTGGGCCGCGATCTGCGCGTCGTCGGCCAGCAGCTCGGCCGCCTTGAGCACGGGCCGGCCATCGGCGGTCACGCCACCGGCCTCGATGGCCGCGCGCGCCTTGGCCCGGCTCTCGAACAGGCCCCGGGCGACCAGCAGGACGTCGGCGCGGGTCTTCAGGCGACCGTCCCCTAGACCGGCTCTTCCTCGAACAGCTTCTTCAGCTCGTTCTTGAGGATCTTGCCGTTCGGGTTGCGCGGCAGGGTCTCTTTCCAGAACTTCACCGCCACCGGCACCTTGAACGCGGCCAGCCGCTCGGCCACGTGGGCGCGAAGCTCCTCCTCTGTGGCCTCGGCGCCCGGCTTCAGGGTCACCACCGCCGCCGGCTCCTCGCCCAGGATGCGGTGCGGCTTGCCGACCACGGCAGCGTCCATCACCGCCGGGTGGTCGTAGAGCGCGTTCTCCACCTCCACGCAGTAGATGTTCTCGCCGCCCCGGATCAGCATGTCCTTGGCCCGGTCGATGATGTAGCAGAAGCCCTCGTCGTCCAGCCGCGCCAAGTCACCCGTGCGCACCCAGCCGTCGACGAAGGTCTGGGCGGTGGGCTCGGGCTTGTTCCAGTAGAGCTTGGCGTTCATCGGGCCCTTGGACCACAGCTCGCCCACCTCGCCGGCGCGCAGCACGGTCTTGCCGTCGGCCGGGTCGCGGATCTGCAGCTCGGCCACGACCGCGGCTGGTCCGCAGCTGGAGGGCCGGTTCTGGTAGTCCTCGGCGCCGTTGGAGGTGACCGTGGCGCAGGTCTCGGTCATGCCCCAGCCCTGGCCCGACTGCGACTTGGGGAACACCTCCTTCAGCCGCTTCACCAGCTCGGGCGCCGAGGGGGCGCCGCCGTAGCTGACGGCCTCGAGGGATGAGAGGTCGTAGTTCGTCCGCGCCGGGTGCTCGATCAGCTGCCAGGCGATGGTGGGCACGCCCCCGGCCGAGGTCACCCGCTCCCGCTCGATCAGCTCGAAGGCGCGGATCGGGTCCCACTTGTACATGAGGACCAGCTTGGCGCCGGCGAACAGCGACGGGTTCAGCACGGCGAAACAGCCCGTGACGTGGAAGAACGGCACCGAGAGCAGGGTCGCCCGCTGCGGCTGGTTCGGATCGGGTTGTGGCGGCGCCTCGCCCCGGCGCAGGAAGCTGCGGGCCATGGCCGCGCCGGCGGTGATGATGTTGGTGTTGATGCTCCGGTGGGTGGCCAGCGCCCCCTTCGGCCGGCCGGTGGTCCCGGAGGTGTAGAAGATCGTGGCGTCGTCGTCGGTGCCGAGCTCCACCGGCGGGATCGGCTGGTCCGGCAGGTTCGCCCACTCCGGCGGCGCGCCGATCACGCTCTCCAGCTTGGTCACGTAGGGATGGGCGATCTCGTCCGGCTCGCGGGAGACGTAGACCCGCTTCAGCTCCGGGCAGTTGACGAAATGCTCGGTCATGCGGGCGAAGCGCTCGGCGTCCATCACCGCGACCTTGGTCCCTGAATCGGTCAGGCCGTATTCCAGCTCCGGCCCGGTCCACCAGGCGTTCAGCGGGGTGACGATCGCGCCGATGGCGGCGGCGGCGTAGAAGGCCACCACCCATTCCGGAAGGTTGCGCATGATCACCGCGACCCGGTCGCCCTTCTCGACGCCCTGGGCGATCAGCTCGGCCGCGAAGGCGGCGACAGCCCGGTGGAAGGCGTCGAAGCTGACGCGCTCGTCCTCGTAGATGAGGAACATCTTGTCGCCGTGGCCCTTGGCCATCTCGGCGACAGCCCGCAGGGTGGGCGGCTGGTTCTTCCAGACCTTCAGCTTGACGCCGCGGATGGTCTCCTCGGCCACCTCCGTGGGCAGGCCCGGCTGCGACAGGATCGCATGCGCCTGCTGGATCGACATGGCGGGCCAACCGGGCGGCAGCTGAGCCTCGGACATACGCGTCGTTCTCCCTAAAGCGCGCCCGGATACCCGTCCGGACGTCGTCCAAGTGAACAAGCATAACCCAGCGTCAGAGGCAAACGCCCGTTTGAGGCCAAGCCGGCCCGCGCTCAGCCCTTCGGCGGAACCGACTTTCCGGCCACAGGCGCGACGATCTTGCTGGCCCGGAGCCAGAGGACGAACTGGTCGAACCAGGCGTCGCTGGTCGTGCCGTTGGGCCGGGAGGCGAAGCCGTGGCCGCCGGCGCTGTAGAGGTGGAACTCCACCGAGGCGCCCGAGCGGCGCCAGGCGTCCAGGAGCCCCAAGTCCTCCTTGCCGAAGAAGCGGTCGTCGGCGGCGATGGCGGCGAACAGCGGCGGGGCGTGGGGCGGCACGGGCCCGGTGTGGGTCGGCCCGTAGATCAGGCCGACGAAATCGGGCCGCGCGCCCTCGGCATTGGCCTGGGTCATGCCCAGGCTGGTGACGGCCCCGGCGGAGAAGCCGAGAATCCCGACGCGAGCGGGGTCCACATGCCATTCGGCGGCGTGGGCGCGGACGGCGCGAACCGCCGCTTCGGTGTCGGCAATGGCGTCGGGCAGGTCGGCGTAGAGGTTGGGCGGGCCCGCCGGCCGCGGCCGGCCGGCGAAGGTGCTGGCGATCGCCGCCTGGAACCCGGCGAAGCCGTCGGGCAGCGGCAGGGTGCGGTACTTCAGGATGAACACCTTGAGGCCCAGGCCCTTGAGCCGGGCGGCCACTTCGTAGCCCTCGTTGTCCATCGACAGGAACTCGAACCCGCCGCCGGGAACCAGGATCAGGGCGGGACACGGCTTGGCGCAGCCGCCCACCCCGCCGACCGGGATCAGCTGCGGCTGGGTGACGTCGTAGACCATCCGCTGGCCGGCGTTGCCCGCCCAGCCTTCGCGGGGCGCGGGGTCGAGCGGCCGCTGGGTCGACGGCGCGACGGCCAGAGGCAGGCCCTGTCCGTCGGCAGGCGCCGGCAGCGCGTTGACCCGATCCACCCAGTCACCGGGCGCGGCCCGCGCCTGGAGCGGCGCGGCCAGCAGGACGCAGGCCAAGAGGGCGCGGAGCGATCGGGCGAAGTCCATGAAGGTCCTGCGGCTGGGAATCGATGGCGTTATCCGCACCCGCCACAGCGCGCGGCGACCTGCAAGCCCGGTTCGCCAGAACCTGGGCGTGGCCGGCTGGAAAACTCGACCAGCCGGTGGGCTCAGGCGCCCAGCACCTTGCGCAGCGAGGCCTCGATCTGGCCACCGCACCAGGCCTCGCCATAGTCGCGCCGGGACGCGGCCGCCAGCGCCGCCAGCGGCGGCAAGTCCGCGACCCGTCGCGAGAGGGCCGCCGTCATCGGCGCGGTCTCCTCGAGCATCGCCTGGACCTTGCCGAACCGCTCGCCCACGGTCGTCCACAGGGTCGCCGTCACGATGTCGGCGACGCCGGGCGCCTCGCCGCCCAACAGGAAACCCGCGTCGGCCGTCAGGCCATGCCGCCGGCCGGTCTCCTCCCAGAACGACATCCACTTCTTCAGGCGCGGGACGAAGTCGGCCCAACGCTCGGCCGTCCACATCTGGCGGCCGCCGTCCAGGGTCAGTTCGTCGATTACGTCGTTGGCGTCGTTGACGACCTTCATGGTGAGGGCGCGCAGGGCTACGGTCGCCGGCATCAGCCCCAGCGTCTCGCCCAGGTAGAGGACCACCGCCGGCATTTCGGCGATGGCGAATCCGGCGGCGCGGTCGACCAGCATCGGTGGCCCCATGAACGGCACGGGCATGTCCGCGACCGGCCCCTTCATCAGCCTGGCGATCGCCGCATCGCCCGCCTCCGTCCAGGTCTTGCCGGCATAGGCCAGGACGGCGCGCACGAACTGGCCGCGGAACGGCACGGACCAGTAGTAGAGGTCGTAGTCGGACATCGCGGGGTTCCCGTCAGGCGTCGAGCCTGCAGACAACCTTCGGCGCCCCGGCGGTGTTCAGCCGCCCCTCATCGCGCCGCGAACAGGGCCGCCACGTCCTTGCGGAACTGGTCCTGGCTGCCTGGCCGCGAATAGAACATATGGCCGCCGGGATAGAGGTTCAGCTTCACCCGGCCAGGGTCCGGCATCTGGTCGACGATCAGCTTGGAGGCGAAGTACGGGCAGCTGAGGTCGTCGTAGCCGTGGACGATCATCACCCGCATCTTCGGATCGCTGGAGAGCGCCTGGCGCAGGTCCGTCACCGAGTCCTGCAGCTCCACCCCGTGCTCCCAGTTCTCGCCGACCTCGTAGGAGAGCGCGTTGTAGCGGCCCTCCACCTTCCACCCGACGATCCGGGTGGTGAAGTCCACCGCCGCGCTGGTGGTCGGGGCGATGATGGCGTCCAGGATCGGGTCGCCCGTGCGCTGGTCGTTCGACCAGGGGAAGGGATCGAGGGCGGTGACGTTGCTGTCGTACCAGCTGCCGATCCGGCCCTGGCCGCGGTAGAGCTCGCGCAGGAAGGCGCGGCTCTCGATCCGCCCGCCGGAGCGCTGCACGAAGGCCGGGTCGAGGCCGGTATAGAGCGTGACCTTCTTGACCAGCCGATCCAGGGCCGCGGGGTCGCGGCGGCCCTTCATCAGGTCGGTGACGAACTCGGTGCGGGTATATTCCTCCACCTCGGCCATCTGGGCCGGCGACAGCGCCTTGCCCTGGCGCTCGTAGTTGGCGGCGGCCATGGACGGCAGGGTGATCACCCATGGCATGGGCGAGAAGTCCGGCGCCTGGTCGGCCGGCGGCTCGAGGTAGGGCGAGACCATGACGATGCCGCTCATGCCGACGCCCAGCTGGGTCTGCAGGTAGCGGGCGATGCGTGGCACGCGGAAGCCGCCGTAGCTCTCGCCGACGATGTACTTCGGCGAGGCCATGCGGCCGTTCTTCACCAGCCAGTCGAAGGTGACGCGGCTGAGGTATTCGATGTCCGGCTTGATCGACCAGAAGAGCTTCTTGGTCTCCTCCTTGTCCACCAGGCTGCGCGAATAGCCGGTGCCGATCGGGTCGATGAACACCAGGTCCGTGAAGTCGAGCCAGGTGCCGGGATTGTCGAGCAGCTGGGCCGGATCGGAGGGCGCATCGCCGGCGGCGCCGAACTGCACGCGCTTGGGGCCGATGGCGCCCATGTTGAGGTAGACCGAGGCCGCGCCCGGGCCGCCGTTGAAGGCGAAGGTGACGGGCCGGCTGGGGTCCTTCGGACCGTTCAGGGTGTAGGCGGTGAACACCACCTCGCCCACCTTCTTGCCCTTCTCGTCGCGCACCGGCAAGGCCCCCACCGTGGCGGTGTAGTTCAGGGTCTTGCCGGCGACGTGGGTGACCTGCTTGACGCTGGCGTCGGCCGGGAACGGCGGCAGGTCGATCTTGTCCTTGGCTTCGGACTTACCGGCGTCGGCCTTGGGGGCGTCGTCGGCGAGGGCGGAAAGGCCGAACGAAAGGCCGGCGGCGAGCGCGGCGGCCGCCAGAAGTCTGCGCATGAGCATGCCCCCAAATCGGTGAGAAGCGGGGACGCTATGCCAGGCTTGCGGGCTGCGCCAGCACCGCTCGCCGCAAGCGCCCGTCCGGCCGGCGCCGATTTCGCGCTTGCCACGCGGCGGACGCGGACGTATCAGCATACTGATTGCGATTTGCAATCAGTTTGCTTGCGAGAGGTCCCGATGTCCCCGGCGCTCTACGGTCACCCCTTCTCCTCCTACACGCAGAAGGCGCTGATCGCGCTCTACGAGAATGCGACGCCCTTCGAGTTCCGCAGCATCGGCCCCGACACGCCGGAGCACATGGCCGCGTGGCTGGAGCGCTGGCCGATGGCCCGGTTCCCGCTGCTGGTGGATGGCGAGCGCCAGGTGGTGGAGACCAGCGTCATCGTCGAGTACCTGCAGCTGGCCCATCCAGGGCCGGTGCGGCTGGTGCCGGACGATCCGATGGCTGCGCTGGACGTGCGCTTCCTCGACCGGTTCTTCGACCTCTATGTGATGGATGCGGTGCAGCTGGCGGTGGCCGCGACACTGGGGCGGATTCCGATGGCGGCCGACGACGGGCGCAAGCTGGCGGGCGAGCGGCTGGAGAGCGCCTACGCCTGGCTGGAGGGCCACCTGGCGGGGAAGACCTGGGCGGCGGGCGAGACCTTCACCCTGGCGGACTGTGCGGCGGCGCCGTCGCTGTTCTACGCCGACTGGACCCAGCCCATCGCCGAGACCTATCCGGCGCTTAGGGCCTATCGCGCCCGGCTGCTGGCGCGGCCGTCCTTCGCGCGCGCCGTGGACGAAGCGCGCGAGTTCCGGCCCCTCTTCCCCCTGGGCGCGCCGGACCGGGACTGACGGGCGCCGCCGGCGCGGGCAGACCTGGCGTTGCAATGCCGGCTTCAGCGCGCCGCCGGGTCTGCTAAGCTCGCGCGCACATAAGTGGGGAAACACCATGAGCACCAAGCTTGCCAGCGCCCTCGCCGCCTTGGCGATCGGCATCACCCTCCCGGCCGCCGTGGCCCTGGCCCAGCCGGCGACGCCTCCGGCCGACGCCATGACCGACCCGGCCCTGAAGCGCGAGGACGTGATCGCCTTCATCGGCGTGAAGCCCGGCGACAAGGTGGCCGACATCGTCTCGGGCCGGTTCGTGCGGGCCCTGAGCGCCGCCGTCGGGCCGAAGGGCAAGGTCTACGCCGTGATGCCGGCCGAGGTGGTGAAGGTCCACCCGGAGGTCGAGGGCATGCTGAAGGGGGCGGCCGGCGCCAGCGGGAATGTGGAGGTGCTGACGCCGCCGGTGAACGCCATGGCCCTGCCCGCGGCCGGCCTGGACGCGGTCTTCATCCGCCAGAACTACCACGACCTCTACGACAAGTTCATGGGCCCGGCTGACGTGGCCGGCTTCAACAAGCAGGTGTTCGCCGCGCTCAAGCCCGGCGGTGTCTATGTGATCCTGGACCATGCGGCCGCCAAGGGCGCGCCGGACAACGTCACCGAGACCCTCCACCGGATCGACGAGGACCGGGTCAAGAAGGACGTCCTGGCCGCCGGCTTCAAGCTGGACGGCGAGAGCAAGGCGCTGGCCAACGCCGCCGACGACCACTCCAAGATGGTCTTCGACCCCTCGATCCGCGGCAAGACCGACCAGTTCCTGCTGCGGTTCAGGAAGCCGAAGTAGGGCTGACCTCTTCCGTCAGGCGGCCGGCTTCTGGCGCCGCGAGCGCGCCAGCGAGTCGGCCACCACCCAGGCGACGCCGGTATAGGCCAGGTTGGCCGCGTTCTCGGTCCAGACGCCCTGGTTGGAGGGATCGGCGATAAGCATCGGCAGGTGCACCAGCGGCGTGAAGCTGGCGAACATGATGGTCAGCAGGATCGCGGCAAGGCGGGCCTGCACGCCGCTCAGGATCGCCAGGCCGGCGGCGAGATGGGCCACCCCGGTCGCATAGCCCCAGAACACCTGGCTCGGCGGCAGCCAACTGGGGACCAGCGGCGCGGTGAGGTTCATGTAGAGGAAGTGCGCCCCGCCGAAGAGCAGGGCGCAGAGCCCGAAGACCTTTTGGCCCACCCACGTGAGGCGCCCCGCAAGCGGCGCGTCGATCGCCGCATGGCTGGCGAACACGATCAGGCCGCCGGCCGCGATCGCCACCTGCCCCGCCGTGTTGCTGTAGGCGAGGTATTCGCTGGCGTGACGCAGGATCGAGCGGCCGCCCATCAGGATGACCACGACGAGCGTGTAGTAGGCGGTGAGCGCCGCCGCGCCCCAGGCCACCGTGCGGCGCCACTGGAGGACCCCGGCGGCGATCAGCATGTAGGCGCCGGCGACATAGGCCAGCGCCGCGCGCGCCGGAAACGCCTTGGGCACGGGCTGGCCCGGATCGAAGTCGCCGCGCACCAGGCAGAGCACCGCGATCGCCATGACGCCCAGCCCGTAGACGCGCCAGCCGAACGCCCTGGTCGGTCCCTCCGCAGCCATGGTGTCTCGACCCCGCTCCGCGCGGCCGCGATGGTCAAGCTGAACCGCGTCCACCGCAAGCGCCGTGGACGCGACAGGCGTTGCGTCGGCCGTTGCGCCGCGCGGAGCGCTTAGCCCACCGCGCCCAGCCGTTGCAGGGCTTCCTCGAGCTTCGCCTTGGCGCCTTGCGCCTCGGCCAGCCGTTCGCGGTTCTCCTCGACCACCTCCTCCGGCGCGCGGGCGACGAAGTCGGCGTTGCCGAGCTTGCCGGCGATCTTGCGGATCTCGCCGTCCAGGCTGGCGACCTCCTTGGTCAGGCGCGCGCGTTCGGCGGCCAGGTCGATGAACTCGGCCACCGGGAGGGCGAAGGTCGCGCCCGCGACGACGTAGGGAATCGCGCCGGGCGGGATGGCGTCGACGGCCTGGACGCCCGACACCCGCAGAAGCTGGGCCACCTGGGCGGCGTTGGCCTCCAGGGTCGCACGCTGGGCGTCGCTGGCCTCGAGAACCAGCAGCGGCGGCTTGGCCGACAGCGGCACGTTCAGGCCCTGGCGGACGGACCGGCCTTCGGAGATGGTCTCGATGATGAGGGCGATGTCCGCGTCGGCGGCGGGGTCGATCAGGTCGTCCCCGAGCTGCGGCCACCGGGCCACCATCAGTTGGCCCTGGTGCGCCCGAGGGGCGCCGAGGTCAGCGGTCTGGCCCCACAGCTCCTCCGTGATGAACGGCATCACCGGGTGCAGCAGCTTCAGGATCACGTCCAGCACCCAGGCCGCGGTGGCCTGGGTCTCGGCCTTGGCGGCGGCGTCGTCCCCGGTGAGCAGCGGCTTGGCCAGCTCCACGTACCAGTCGCAGAACTGGTTCCAGATGAAGCGGTAGAGGCCGTTCGCCGTCTCGTCGAAGCCGCAGTCGGCGAGCGCATCGGTGACGGCCCGCGCGGTGCGCGCGGTCTCGCCCACGATCCAGCGGTTCAGGGGCGCCTTGACCTGGGCCGGGTCGAAGCCGGCAGCGCGCGCGCAGCCGTTCATCTGGCAGAAGCGCGTGGCGTTCCACAGCTTGGTGCCGAAATTGCGATAGCCTTCAATGCGCTGTCGGCTGAGCTTGATGTCCCGGGCCTGGCCCGACATGGCCGTCAGGGTGAAGCGCAGCGCATCGGCGCCGTAGTCGTCCACCAGCTCCAGGGGGTCCATGACATTGCCCTTGGACTTGGACATCTTGGCGCCGCTGGCGTCGCGGACCAGGGCGTTGATGAACACCCGCTTGAAGGGGACCTCGCCGGTGAAGTGGATGCCCTGCATCATCATCCGGGCCACCCAGAAGAAGATGATGTCGAAGCCGGTGATCAGGGTGTGGGTCGGATAGAACCGGGCGAGGTCCGAGGTCTTCTCTGGCCAGCCCAGGGTGGAGAACGGCCAAAGCCCTGAGGAGAACCAGGTGTCGAGGACGTCCTCGTCCTGGCGCAGCTCGGTGGGCCGCCCATAGTGCTCCTCGGCCTGGCGCTTGGCCTGCGCCTCCGTCTCCTCGACGAACACCTTGCCGTCCGGCCCGTACCAGGCCGGGATGCGGTGGCCCCACCACAGCTGGCGCGAGACGCACCACGGCTGGATGTTCCGCATCCACTCGAAGTAGGTCTTCTCCCAGTTCTTCGGCTGGAAGACGGTGGCCCCCTCCTCCACCGCCTTGATGGCGGGCTTGGCCAGCACATCGGCGGCGACGTACCACTGGTCGGTCAGATAGGGCTCGACGACCACGCCGGAGCGGTCGCCGTGCGGGACGGTGTGGCGGGTCTTCTCGATCTCGCGCAGGAGGCCCAGGCGCTCGAATTCCTCGACCACCTTCTTGCGGGCCGCGAACCGGTCCAGGCCGCGATACTCCGCCGGGACGTTGTCGTTCAGCCGCGCGAAGTCGTCGAAGATGTTGATCATCGGCAGGCTGTGGCGCTTGCCGACGGCGAAGTCGTTGAAGTCGTGGGCCGGGGTGATCTTCACCGCGCCCGAGCCCTTCTCGGGATCGGGATATTCGTCGGCGATGATCGGGATCGGGCGGTTCACGATCGGCAGGCGCACGGCCCGGCCGACCAGGGCCTTGTAGCGCTCGTCATCGGGATGCACTGCCACGGCGGTGTCGCCCAGCATGGTCTCGGGCCGGGTGGTGGCGACCACGATCTCGCCGGAGCCATCCTCCAGCGGATAGGCGAAGTGCCAGTAGAAGCCGTCGACCTCGCGCTGCTCGACCTCCAGGTCGGAGATGGCGGTCTGGAACTGCGGGTCCCAGTTCACCAGCCGCTTGTCGCGGTAGATCAGCTTTTCCTTGTGCAGGGTGACGAACACCTTGCGCACCGCGGCCGACAGGCCCTCGTCCAGGGTGAAGCGCTCGCGCGACCAGTCGCAGGAGGCCCCCAGGCGCTTCAACTGGTTGACGATCGTGCCGCCGGACTTGGCCTTCCACTCCCAGACCTTGGCGACGAAGTCCTCGCGGCCCAGGTCGCGGCGGCTCTGGTTGCCGCTCTCGGCCAGCTGGCGCTCCACCACCATCTGGGTGGCGATGCCGGCGTGGTCGGTGCCGGGCAGCCACAGGGCCGCCTTGCCGCGCATGCGCTCGAAGCGGATCAGCACGTCCTGCAGGGTGTTGTTCAGCGCGTGGCCGATATGCAGCGACCCCGTCACGTTCGGCGGCGGGATGACGATGGAGAACGGCTCGGCGTTCGGGTCGTCGGTCGGCGCAAAACCGCCGGAGGTCATCCAGGCGTCGTAGAGGCGCGGTTCGGCAGTCTTGGGATCGAAGGTCTTGTCGAGCATGGCGGTCTTTGTGGGCTGGCGGGCTGCATACACACCCCACGCACCGCGTGAAAGGGCGTCAGGGGTCGGTTGAGCGCCGTTCCTCTCCCACTTCGTAGGAGAGGAACGGCGCTAGCGTACGCGGCCGCGGGCGATGCGTTCGACTTCGGCGTCGACGGCGCGCTGGACGATCCCGGGCAGGTTCTCGTCGAGCCAGGTCTGCAGCAGGGGCCGCAGGAGGTCGCGGACCACATCCTCGAGCGTGCGGTCGCTGTGCGGGACCAGGAGGTCGGAGGTGAGCTTGCCGAAGGTGGCGGCGGCGACGGCGGCGATCGGGTCGCTCACCAGCCCCTCCCCGGCCACCGGCGGAGGCGGCGGGGCCGGCTCGGGCTCGGGGTCGAGGGTGGCGGCCACCACGTCGAGGTCGCCGTGGGTCTCGACGCGCTGAGTCAGTTCCAGGTCGCCGTCGTCCTCGTCGTCATCGGGCAGGTTGAGGCGGTGCGGCTCGGACGAGCCGCTGAAGGCCGTATCGCGGCTCTCGTTGCCCAGGCTGTTGCCGGAGTTGAAGGCGCTGGTCGGCTCCACCGAACCGCCGGAGAAATCCGGCTCTCGCGGCGCAGGCACGTCTTCGGGCGGCGGGATCGGCAATTCGGCCGCGGGGGCCGGCGCCTCGTCCTCCGAAATGATGCGGCGGATGGAGGCGAGAATCTCCTCCATCGTCGGTTCTTGTGAACTCGGTTCTGACATCAGCCTGCCGCCGCGGTTGAAACTGCGCCGACGACCCTAAGCGCAGCCGGCCGATCGTGCAATTTCCTGACTAATCAAAGGTCAATGCTTGACCGTAGTGGGGGCCGCGGCGGGGGCCGCCACGACCGCCGGCGCGGGCTGCAGCCCCGGGCCGATCGGAGCCTCCACCGGCTTGGCCTCAGGCGTGCGCGACGGGTACGGCGTGAGGTGCTGGTCGATCTTGCTGATCGGCTCCTCCCACGGCACCCAGCCCCAGGTCAGGCGCAGGCGGCGGAAGTTCTTGGTGGCGTCGTAGGGCTTCACCGAGGGAATCAGGTCCTTCGCCTCCAGCCGGCCCATGGTGGCCAGCACGTTGGCGGCCGCGACATATTCGTCGCGGCGGGAGGTGACGGCGTTCAGCTCCGCCTGGCGCAGTTCCTGCTCGGCGTTCAGGACGTCGATGGTGGTGCGCAGGCCGACCTGCTGCTCCTGGTGGGTTCCTTCGGAGGCGATGCGCGCGGCGCGCACCTGCTCGTCGGACGAGGTGATGTTGGAGCGCGCCGCGATCAGCTGGCTCCAGAACTGGGTGATTCCCTGCAGCGTGTTGCGCCGCACCGTCTCGATGGTGATCCGGTCCGTGTTGTTGCGCTCCACAGCCTGGCGGATGCGCGACGAGGTCAGGCCGCCGCTGAACAGCGGCAGGGTGGCGCCGAGCGTCGCCACGACGTTGCGGTCGTAGAGGCTGCTCGGGAAATTGCCGCCCGTCTGCGGGAAGGCCGGGCCGTTGAAGCCGTAGGTCACCTGCCCGGTGACGTTCGGCATGCGGTCGGCGTGGGCGCCGGCGACGCGCGCGCGGCTGGCCTGTTCGGCGAACTCCTGGGCGCGGAGCTGGGGATTGTGCTCCTCGGCGACCTTGTAGGCCTCGTCCACGTCCTTCGGCAGCAGGTAGGCCAGGGACGGTTGCGGCGCGAGGTCGCCGGGGTTCTGGCCGACCAGGGTGGCGTAGCTGGCGCGGCTGATCGCCAGTTGGGCGATGGCCGACTGCAGCAGGGCCTGGGCCTGGGCCAGACGCGCCTGGGACTGGGCCACATCGGTGCGGGTGAGTTCGCCCACGTCGAAGCGGGCCTGGCTCTCCTGCAGCTGGCGGGTCAGGACCTCGACGTTGGTCTGCTGGATGGCCAGGGCTTCCTGGTCGCGGCGCACGTCGGAATAGGACTGGATGACCGAGGCGAGCACCTGGGCCTCGACCCGGCGCAGGTTTTCCTCTCCGGCCAGGACGTCATAGTTCGCCGCGTTCACGGCGGCGGCGACGCGGCCGCCGGTCCACAGGGGCTGGGTGAAGGTCAGGCCGATCCGCGCCGAGTTGTTCTGGAAGACGCCATATTTGACCGCGTCCGGGATGCCATCGCCGTTGATGTCCACGGCGGTGCCGGCGGTGTGCGGGACGCGAAGCTCGTTGTAGGTCATCGAGGCGTTGGCGTTCAGTGTCGGCCGCCAGCCGGTGCGGGCCTGAACATAGGTCTCGTCGAGCGCGCGCTGGGTCGCCCGCTGGGCCTCCAGCGTCGGGTTGTTCTGGTAGGCCAGCGCAATGGCGTCGGCGAGGGTCTCGGCGCAGGCCGGAACCGCGGCCAGCGCACCGGCGCAGACGGTCGCGGCCAACAGGCGGCCGCGGAAGCTAGTCGACATTCGTTATCCCCGATCTCGCGAGAGACGCAGCCCTATATGCGTCGGTCTGCCGCCTGGGCCAAGCCGCGTCACCTTAAGCTTTTTTCACGCCGTCGTTTTGGTGGCTTTTCTCGCCACTTTAGAGGGCAAAACCGTGGCGCGCCTCGAAGCCGGCCAGCACGGGGCAGAAACTGTCGAACAGGTCGCGGCGGCCGATCCCGTCGGCGGTCCGCAGGTAGAGGCAGGCCTTGCCTACCGGGCCGTCGCGCTCGACCACGCCCAGGCGCCCGTTCAGGGCCAGGGCCGCCGTCCAGGCTTCCGGAACCCGTCCGACCGCGCCTTCGCAGACGATGACGTCGAACTCCCCGGCCGGCGGCGCGGCCTCCGCCTCGATGCGGGTCACCGGCAGGCCCAGCTCCTCGATCACCGCGGCGGCATAGGGCGCGGCGATGGCCAGGGCCCGCTCGCCGGGCATCGGGCGCAGGGCCTGCAGCAGCTTGGAGACGTCGCGCGGCTTCAGCAGCCAGCGCCCAGGCGCGTACTCCACCTCGATGTCGGCATAGGCCAGGTGCGCCTTGTCGGCCGGCGCGAAGCGCTCGCGCGGCAGGGCGCGCAGGACGTCGTGCAGCCGCACGTCGGTCACGTCGGCGGTGCGCACCTGGCTTTCCACCATGTTGAGGCGGGCGGCGGCGAAGTCGGCCATCAGGAGTCCCCAGAGACGCAAGAGAGAGCGCGTAAGCGTGTGTCGCGCCGGGTTATAGGCGGCCCGGGCGGGAAGGCAATTGCGGGTGATGGGCCGTTCTGATAGCCACTCCCCCTCTCCGGCGGCCTGATGGCGGAGTGGTGACGCAGCGGACTGCAAATCCGTGCACCCGAGTTCGATTCTCGGTCAGGCCTCCAACTCTCCAGACGACGGGCGGGCGTCCATGAGCAGATCGCAGGTCGCAGCCCTGGCCGCCCTCTCCGCCCTGCTCGCCGCCCTCTTCGCTGGGCGCGCGGCGCAGGCCCAGGACGCCGGCGGCGCGCACTATCTGTCAGCCCAGGAGATCACCGCCCGGCTGGCCAAGCCAGTCGACGGCACGGTGAACTTCGCCCTGCCCACCGGACCGGGCGTGACGGTGCTGGCCGCCCGGCGCGACACCGCCGGTGCGGTGGAGGTGCACAAGGTCCTGCACGACGAGTTCATCGTCCAGAGCGGCCACGCGACGGTCACGGTGGGCGGCCAGCTCACCGGCGCGCGGGAGGCCTGGCCGGGCGAGTGGCGCGGCGGCGCGATCGCGGGGGGCGCCCGCTTCGACCTGGGCCCCGGCGACACCCTCTGGATCCCCGCCGGCCAGCCGCACCAGGTGACGCCCACCGGCGGGGCGCCGTTCGTCTACATCGCCGTGAAGTTTCCGGCCCAGCCCTGAGTCGTCCATGAGCCGTCCCCATATCCTCGTCACCGGCTCGACCCGGGGAATCGGCGCGTCCATCGCTGAGGCCCTGGCGGGCCGCGCGGAGGTGGTGGGCCATGGGAGCCGCGACGGCGACGGGATCGTCGGCGCTGACCTGGCGGACCCGGCAGCGGCGGACCGGCTGTGGGAGGCAGCCCTCGCCCGCCTCGACGGCCGCATCGACGTGCTGATCAACAACGCCGGGGTGTTCGAGGCCGTGGAGCTCGCCGCGCCGCTGGCCGAGTGGCAGGCGGGCTGGGCGCGAACGATGCAGATCAACCTGCAGGCCTCCGCCGACCTCTGTCGCCGGGCCGTCCTGCACTGGCAACATCGCGGGACCGGCGGGCGGATCGTCAACATCGCCAGCCGCGCGGCCTATCGGGGGGACAGCCCGGCCCACTGGCACTACGCCGCCTCCAAGGCCGGCATGGTGGCCATGACCAAGTCCATCGCCCGTGGCTACGCGGCCGAGGGGATCCTCGCCTTCGCGATCTGCCCGGGTTTCACCATGACCGGCATGGCGGAGGAGTACCTCTCCAGCCGCGGCGGCCAGAAGCTGCTGGCCGACATCCCGCTGGGGCGCGTGGCCGAGCCGGCCGAGGTCGGCAATGCCGCCGCCTACCTGGCGCTGGAAGCTCCGGCGTCCATGACCGGCGCCGTGCTGGATCTCAACGGCGCCAGCTACGTGCGCTAAGAGGTCCTAAGACAGGGGCGGGAGCGCCCCGAGGCGTTGGAGCGCCTCGGCCAGGATCGGCCGCTGGCCCTTGTGGATCTTCCAGGCCGCGGTGGGGGCGTCGAACCAGCCCGCGCGATCGACCTCGGGAAACGCCTGGCGACGGCCGGTATGCGGCGGCCACTCGATCTCGAAGGTGTTGCTGACGATGCGGGTCACGTCGAGGTCCGCGGCCACCAGCCAGGCGTGGACCACCTTGCCGCCGCCCGCCTTGCAGGGTGTGAGCGGCTGCGGCTCGCCCTGGATCTCCAGCCCCAGCTCCTCGCGGAACTCCCGCGCCGCGGCGGCCCAGCCATCTTCCTCCGCCTCCACCAGCCCCTTGGGGATCGACCAGGCCGCCTCGTCCTTGCCCGCCCAGTAGGGCCCGCCGGGATGCACCAGCAGGAATTCCGGCGCCTGGGCCAGGCCCCGCCAGGCCAGCACCCCGGCGCTGACCTGCGCCATCAGCTCCACATGCCCAGGCGGCGCAGCATCCACAGCAAGCCCGCCACGATGACGATGCAGAGCAGCGCCACGACAACGAAGCCCGACTCGGAGTGGGAGAACGGCACGCCGCCGACGTTCATCCCCCAGGCCCCGGTGATCAGGGTGGGCGGAATCAGCAGGGTGGAGATCACCGTCAGGGTGCGCATGGCGCGGTTGGTGGCGCTGTTGATCAGGGTGTCGATCTCTTCGTGCAGCAGCCGCGCGCGGTCCTGCAGGCCGCCGGCCTCGCGGTCCAGGTCGTCCGCGGCGGCGGTGAGCTCGGGCAGCCACTCGGCCAGCATGGCGACCCGCCGTGAGCCGCGGCCGGCATAGGCGCGCATGAGAGCCCCACGCAGCGCCTGCACCTCGCGCCGGTAGCGCGACAGGCTGCGGCGGATGGGCGTCAGGCCCGTGTCGGCCAGGTCGCTGGGTTCGGTCAGGACATAGTCCTCGACCTGGGCCAGCTGCGCGCCGGTGTCCTCGAACATCTGCTCCAGGCGATCCACATAGTGTTCGACGATGCGGGCCAGGGCGGCGGCGGGGCTTTCGAACGCGCCGCCCAGGTCGACCTCGCGCCGCAGGTCGTCGACGGCCCGCAGGGCGTGCAGCCGCCCTGTGATCAGCCGCCGCTCGTCCATGGCGAAGACGAGGCGCCCCTCCCCTTGCGGTCGGCCGGCCAGGTCTCGCTCCAGGTCGGGCAGGACGCCGAAGACCCAGCCGTCGGCCTGCTCGAAGTTCACCCGCGTCTCGCGCTGGATGAACAGGGCGCGCGCGTCGGCCGGCAGCCCGGCCACCTTGTCCAGGAGCAGCTTGGAGCGCAGGTCGCCCAGGGCCAGGTGCGACCAGGTCCAGCCCGCGGACCCGGCGTCGGTCTCCGCCCCGGCGAACTCGGCCGCGTCGCAGGCCTGGCCGCGCCCATCTCGAGCGAAGCGAAAGGCGCAGAGCACGCCCGAACGCGGCCCGACCAGATCCTCCAGGGTCCGGTGCAAGGTCACCTCGACGCCTCCTCGCCCGATCGGGCGTCAGTCCATCAGCCGCTGCTGGAGGTAGGTGTACTCCAGGGCGATGCGCATGGCGCGCTCGTTGAGGTTGGCCGCCGCCGCGTGCCCGCCATCGATGTTCTCGTAATAGAGGTAGTCGTAGCCCAGCTCCTTCAGCCGCGCGGCGGCCTTGCGGGCGTGGGCCGGGTGGACCCGGTCGTCCTTGGTCGACGTCTCGATAAACACGCGCGGATAGGGCTGGCCCGCCTTCAGGCGCTGGTAGGGGGAGTAGGTCTCGATCACCGCCCGCTCAGCCGGAACGGCCGGATCGCCATACTCGCCCACCCAGGAAGCGCCGGCGCCGATGTGGGTGTAGCCGATCATGTCGAACAGCGGCACCTGGATGACGATGGCGTTGTAGAGCTCAGGGTGCTGGGTCAGGGCCACGCCCATCAGCAGGCCGCCGTTGGAGCCGCCGATGATGCCGAGCTTCTTCGGGTTGGTGATCTTGCGGGCGATCAGGTCCTGGCTGACGGCGAAGAAGTCGTCATAGACCCGCATGCGATTCAGCTTCAGCCCGGCGTTGTGCCAGCGTGGCCCGAATTCGCCGCCGCCGCGGATATTGGCGACCACATAGACCCCGCCCTTTTCCAGCCACAGCTTGCCCACCGCGCCGGAGTAGGTCGGCGACTGGCTGATCTGGAAGCCGCCGTAGGCGTTGAGCAGGGTCGGGTTGGCGCCGTCCAGCTTCAGGTCCTTGGCGTGGACCACGAAGTACGGGACCTTCGTCCCATCCTTCGAGGTGGCCCAGAACTGCTCGGTGACGAAGCGCGAGGCGTCGAAGCGGTCCGGCAGGGTGCGCAGCTTCTCCGCCTTGCCACTGGCGCCATCGGCGAGCCACTGGCTCGAGGGCGTCAGGAAGCTCGCCGCGGTGACCACCACCTGATCGGTGCGCTCGGAGGCGGAGTCGATATTGAGGGTGGAGCCCTTCGGCAGGTCCAGGGTGGTCGCAGTCCAGGCCCCGTCGGCGCCGCGCCGATAGCTGCGGACCTCGCCCTTGACGTCGTCCAACAGGGTCACCAGCAGCCGGTCGTGGCTGGGGACCACCTCCTCGATCGCCTGGCTCTGGCTGGGCCGCAGCATCAGGGCGGGCTTCAGGCGTCCCGGCGCCGCCTTCACCGCGGCGAGGTCCAGGTCGAGCAGGTCGCCCTCGTGGAACCCCTTTTCCGGCCAGTCTTCTTGCAGGCTGACGATCACGCGGCCCTGGGAATAGGCCTCGACCGTGGACTTTCTGGGCAGGCCCAGGCGCAGCGGGCGATCGCCGGCCAGCAGGTAGAACTCGGCGTTGAAGGTGTCCAACGGCCGCTTGATGACCATCGCCTGCAGCCGGCCCTCGCCGTCGCGCAGCGCCTGGCCGTCCACGCCGTAGCCGCCGTCCTCCTTGGTCCCGGTGAAAACCTGACGGGCGGCCGAGAGCGGCTGGCCGCGCTTCAGGATCTTGCCGATGAAGGGATAGCCCGAGGTGGTGACGTCCGCGCGGGTCCAGTCGGTGACCACCAGCAGGGTGTCCTTGTCGATCCACTCGAACCGATGCTTGCCCTCCGGGAGGCGGAACCCGCCGGCGACGAACTGGCCGGTCGCGGTGTCGAACTCGCGGACCTGCACGGCGTCCTTGCCGCCGTTGGAGAGGCTGACCAGGCAGTAGCGGTCCTGGGGTGGCAGGCAGTCGGCGCCCTTCCAGACCCAGTTCGCGCTCTCGGCCTTGGAGAGGGCGTCCAGGTCGATCAGGGTCTTCCACTCCGGCGTCCCGGTCTGATAGCTGGCGACGGAGGCCGCCCGCCAGAGGCCGCGGACGTGGTCGGCGTCCTGCCAGAAGTTGCGGAACGTCCCGTCGCCGGCGAACTCGACGCCCGGGATGCGGTCCTTGGCCGTGGTGATCTTGACGGCGTCTGCGTAGAGGCCGGCGAAGCGCGGGTCGTTCTGCAGCTGCGGCAGCGAGCGGGCGTTCTCGGCCTTGGCGAAGGCCAGGGCCGGCGCGCCCTCGGCCTCCTCCATATAGGCGTAAGGGTCGACGGGCGCGGCGGCGGCCGCCGTCAGGAACACGCCGGCCAGCGCCGTCGCAATCAGCCATAGTTTCATCGTCTTGCCCCGCAAACCTGAACGCGCCTGCCGATAGAGATCATGCCGGGCGAGACCTCAAGGGGAATGCGGCGAGCGGCGCCGGCGCGGGTCTAGCGGCCCCGCCAGATGTCCAGGGCCAGCCCGGGCCGCACCAGGAAGAGGGCCACCCAGAGGATGCGGGCGACCGCCCGGCGAAGGCGGCGGCCGGGCCGGTACTGGGCTTCGTAGAGGTCGGCGTAGTCGTAGGTGGTCATGGCGCGGCTCCTCGGTGCGACGCCGGCGACCCTGGCGGCCGGGTACGTCAGTTCCGGACGTGGGCCTTCCAGGCCACCTCGAGCTCCTGGCGCAGCATGTCCTTCAAGGCCTGCGGCGCCTCCACCCGCAGCCGATCGCCCCAGGTGAAGAGGTGCCAGGCCAGCTCGCGCATGCCGCTGGCCCGGAAACGCACGATCACCGAGCCGTCGTCCTGCGGCTCCACCTTCTGGCGGGCGTGGAAGCGCCAGCGCAGGGCGTCCTCGCGGCCCTCCGGCGTGACCCGCAGCACCACGTCCTCGGTGTCGTCCTGGTAGATGCCGAAGCTCTCGTCGGCATAGGCCTGCAGCGAGAACCCTTCCGGCCGGGGACTGTAGCGACCGGTGACCTCAGGCTCGAAGATCCGGTCCAGCCGCCAGTTGCGCGGACCGGTGCGCAGGCCGACCTCCTCCGCCACCAGGTAGTTCGAGCGGCCGAACAGGATGCCGTAGGGCGTCACCTCGCGGATGCGACCCGGGTTGGAGCCGCCGTCGTAGCGAAAGCGCAGGGTGGAGAGCGCCTTCAAGGCCTCGCGCACCTCGGCCAGCACGCCCTCGTCCTCGAACGGACGCGGCCCGGCCTGAACGGCCATGGTCTCGGCCTGCAGCAGGGCCTCCAGGTCGGGGGCCAGGCGTCGGCGGGCCGCGGCGCGGGTGGCGGACATCACCTTCTGCTCCAGCGAGCGCAGCGCCGCCGCGCGGGCCGCCGCACCCTGCCGGTCCATCAGCTCAGCGGAGGCCGACAGGGCGGCCAGCTCCTCCGCCGTGGGCGCCTGGAAGAGCCCGTCCAGGCCGGCGGGGATGCGGAAGCGCTTGGTCGGCGGCTCCTCCACCACCTCCAGCTGGGGGAACATCTCCCAGACCGCGTCGCGCATCCGCTCGGCGGTGCGGCGACCGACGCCGAGGCGCTCGGCCATCTCGTCCAGGGTCAGCCCCTCGGCGCTGCTGGCCAGCATGCGGGCCAACTCCAGCAGCCGAGCTCCTTTTTCGTGGCGCATGAGCGTACGTCCGTTTCTGTCGCAGGCGCGGATCAGAACGGAAACATCGCAACGCCGCAAGGGACTTCAGACCATGGCCGCCAAATTCCAGAGCCGCCGCCCCGGCCGCTTCCCCGCCCGCCCCGCCCGCTTCGCGCCGCGCCCGGCCCCCGCCCCGCGGCCCGCGCCCAACCTGCCGCCGGCCGCGGTCGTCGACGCCGTGCTGCGCTTCCACGACGTGGCCGTCGACCAGGGCGGCCAGCGCACCCTGCTGCGCCTCTCCGAACGCCGCCTGCACGAGCCCGAGGTGGAGGCCGCCCTGGGCCCCGACGCCGCCCGCGCCGGCCGCGTCGCCATCCTCTGGAACGAGCGCGAGAGCGAGATCATCCGGGTGCTGGAGGCGGCGTAGGACATCGCAGCGACCTTGGCGCCGCGGACCCGGGTCACGGGCGCGCTGATGCGCCTTCGGGACGATAGTTGGGCTGGTCGATGGCCAGCTGGTTCCGGGCCATGGTCTGCAACGCGGGCAGCAGGCCGGGCGTCTCCACCGTGAAGCGACCGTCGCGGATGGCGGCGCAGAGTTCGGCGTTCAACGCCTCGAAGTCGCCCTGATGGCCCAGCAACTGGGCCATCAGGGTCACGGCCTCGGCCTCCGCCGCCGGCCCCTGGGTCAGCTCCCGCTCCACCGTCGCCAGGGCGTTGCCCGCCACTCGGGCCAGGAAGGCGTTGCGGGGATCCAACTGCGGCCGGATCTGCTCCAGCCAGAGGGCGACGGAGCGCACCAGCTCCTCGGTCTTCGGGTGGGTGATCACAGCCCCTGCTCCAGCAGCACCACGAGGTCGGCCTCGGTCTCGGTCACGCGGCGCCCGATCATCGGCCGCTCCACGGACTTCTCCACGCCATCGCGCCACGAGAGATACATGCCCAGGCACATGACCCCCCAGCGCAGGGAGCCCAGGGTCTGCCAGAAGCGCACGCGGCTGAGCTCGACGGGAGGCCCGCCCGCGGCGGCGTAGCCAGCGAGGAGGTCGGCGTAGTCGCCAAACCCGCCCACCGGGCGGTCGGGCCGGCCGAAGCGCCAGGAGTTGGTGCAGATCCAGCCCATGTCCTCGGCGGGGTCGCCGATGTGGGCCAGCTCCCAGTCCAGCACCGCCGCGACGCCAAATTCCGGATGGAACATGATGTTCCCGTTGCGGAAATCGCCGTGCAGCAGAACCAGCGGGACCGGCTCGGGCACGTGACGGCGCAGGTATTGGAACGCGATCTCCAGGATCGGCCGCTCGGCGCCGGTGGCCCGGTAGACCTCCTCGTAGCGGTCGAGCTCGCCGGCCGCGTCCACCGACTTCAGCGCCAGGCCCGGCGGCGGGGGCGTGGCGTGGATCTGGGCCAGGGCCTCGCCGCACTGGCGGGCCAGGACCGGGCGCACGGCGTCGAAGCGCGGGTCGCTGGTGATCTTCCGGCCCAGGGTCTCGCCGTCGACCCGGACCATGAGATAGGCCTCGCCCAGGCCGTCGGCCTCGTCGCAGACGTGCCGCACCTTTGGCGCGCGCGCGCCATTGGCCCCGGTGGCCTGGATCAGCGCCGCCTCGGTGGCGAGGGGGATCGCGCGGGTGTTGTCCGGGTCGAAGGGCGCGCTGCGGCGGCGCAGGATCAGGCGCTCCGCGCCGCCCTCGCCCTCGAACGAAAACGCCCAGGTCTCCATGCTGGCGCCGCCCGAAAGCCGCTGGGCCTCGGTCAGCCGCGCACCGCGTCCGCCCAGCCGTTCGGCCAGCCGTTCGAGCCCCTCCCGCACGTCCACCCGCACATCCACGTCCGTGACCATACGGAACCTTCGCCCTGGTCTAATCTGGCGGCGATCTGGCGGGCAAAGCCGGGGCTTGTAAACGGCTCCCCTGCGTCACCCCCGCCCAAGAACCGTGGCCAGCGGGCTGGCCGAGAGCGTTGGGAGACACGGCCATGGACTTCTCGATCCCGAAGGACATCCAGGACTACCTGGGCGAGCTGGACCGGTTCATCGACGAGGTGATCGCCCCGCTGCAGGCGCAGGACGACAACGAGCGGTTCTTCGACCATCGCCGCGAGCATGCGCGCACCGACTGGGACAACCAGGGCCTGCCGCGCAAGGAGTGGGAGGAGCTGCTGGCCAAGGCCCGCAAGCTGGCCGACGACGCCGGCCACCTGCGCTACGCCTGGCCCCCGGAGATGGGCGGCAAGGGCGGCACCCAGCTGGCCATGGCGATCATCCGCGAGCACCTGGCCAGCAAGGGCCTCGGCCTCTTCAACGACCTGCAGACCGAGCACTCCATCGTCGGCAACAACCCCTTCGTGCTGATGTTCAAGGAGTTCGCCACCAACGCCCAGTACGAGCGCGACGCCGACATGCTGCTGTCGGGCAAGATGCGCACCGGCTTCGGCCTCACCGAGCCGAACCACGGCTCGGACGCCACCTTCATGGAGACTCGCGCCGTCCGCCAGGCGAAGGACGGCCAGCCCGGCTGGCTGATCAATGGCGAGAAGATGTGGACCACGGGCATGCACGTGGCGACCCACGTGATGGTCTTCGCCCGCACCTCGGGCAAGGACGGCGACGCCACCGGCATCACCTGCTTCATCGTCCCCGCCGAGACGCCCGGCGTGAAGGTCGAGGAGTACATGTGGACCTTCAACATGCCCACCGACCACCCGCGGGTGAGCTTCACCGACGTCTGGGTGCCGGAGGACAGCTACTGGGGCGTCATCGACCGGGGCCTGGGCCTGGGGCAGAGCTTCGTGCACCAGAACCGCATCCGGCAGGCCGCCTCATCCCTGGGCGCCGCCCAGTACTGCATCGACGAGAGCGTGAAGTACGCCCGCCAGCGCAAGCCGTTCGGCAAGGCCCTTGCCGAGAACCAGGCCATCCAGTGGCCGCTGGTGGAACTGCAGACCCAGTGCGAGATGCTGCGCCTGCTGATCCGCAAGACCGCCTGGGAGATGGACGGCATGGACCACAAGGAGATCGAGCGCACGATCTCCGACAAGGTCTCGATGTGTAACTACTGGGCCAACCGGCTGGTCTGCGAGGCGTCCGACCGGGCGATGCAGGTGCATGGCGGCATGGGCTATTCGCGCCACAAGCCCTTCGAACACATCTACCGCCACCACCGCCGCTACCGCATCACCGAGGGCTCCGAGGAGATCCAGATGCGCAAGGTGGCGGCCTATCTGTTCGGCTACCTCGGCCCCAAGCGGGCGCAGTTCAAGGCCATGGACGCCTACGTCCAGCCGATCCCGGCGCACCACAACGGCTGAGAGGCGAACGCCCCTCGCTTACGATCCCAGCAGTTTAGCGCTTGGGCGAAGGCGTCTGTCGGGGCGACCGCGCTTCGGCGGGACGCGGCGGGGCAACCTTTGGCATCGGCGGGCTGAACTGCGTCGCCGGCAGCACGCGGCTGTCGCGAACGGTGCGATGGCGAGACGAGTCCGGCGACTTGCTCATGGATTTGGCCCTTCGGCGAATGTCGACATGTAATCGCCTGCCTTACGCTCGGCTAGCTCCAATAGCCGCCGATCCTCTGGCAGGGAGGCGCCCGAGAACGTCCGCGTTGCGCCTTGGTCTTCAAGGCCATCATGAGCGAATGGATTTCCTGTTCGGTCAGTTGGCCGTCGCTGACCTTGAACCAGTCCGCCTCCGCGACCAGCGCAAGGGCCTCCAGGTCAGGACCCAGCGCCGCCAGCGCGGCCAAGCGCCTTCGGAACGGCAGGTAGGGCTTCACGGCATTCAAAGCCTGCGAGAGCGCGATCACCGCACCCCAGACAAGTCCAAGATCCTTCCAGATGATCCAGCCCGCAACGGAGCCGCTCGAAGCCATGGCCGAAAACATGTTGAGCAGCCGATCAATGCGCTCAACGCGGCCGTGATAGCGATTGATGTAGATCGCATCGCGCTTGAGCGTGCTGAAGGTTTGCCAATATCGGATCTGAGCGCTCATACAGGCTCCGGCGAGACTGTCCGGAACATAATGAGAACTTTGACGCTGGCAAAGCGCTATTGCGCGATCAGGCTGCCGCTTCCTTCGCACCGTACACCCGGTCGAACACCGCGGGCAGGCTGTCAGGCAGGCCCAGGAGCGGGCCGGACGAGAGCAGCAGCACCACCTCCTCGCCCGTGAGGTCGCCGAGCGCGGCGACGGCGGCCTCGGCGGTCTCGACGGCCTGCGCCGGAACGCCGGTGGCGGCCACGCGGGCCAGGATCTCGGCGAAGCTGGACTGGTTGTGGCTGGCCTCGCCGTGATGCGGCGGCGGCGCCACCAGCACGCGGGACGCGCCTTCGAACACCGTGTCGTACCAGCCGAGCGCGTCGCGGCTGCGCCAGGAGAAGGTGTGCGGCTCGAACACCACCGTCAGCGGCCGATGCGGATAGTGCAGCCGCACCGCCTCGATGGCCGAGCGCGCCTTTTCGTAGGACGAGCCGAAGCCTTCGATGATCGGGACCGCGGAGGCGCGCGTCAGCCGGTCGAGCCGGCGGCGAATGCCCGCGAAGCTCTCCACCCCGCGCTGGAGCTGGGCCTCGGTCACAAGGCCGCGCTCCAGCAGATAGGCCCCGACGCCGACGATATTCTCGACGTTGTGCTCGCCCAGCAGGGTCGTCGCCATTGTGAGGCGACGGCCGTTGGGACCCACGAGCGTGAAGCGCGAGGTCTCGCCGAAGGCCACGTCCTCGGCGCGCCAGTCCGCGCCGGGGGCGGTGTCGTACCAGACAATGCGCGCCGCCGATTCGCCGGCGATGGCGCGGATCGCCGGGTGCGCGCGCGCCACCAGGAGGCCGTCGGCCGGCAACAGGCGCAGCAGCTGGCGGAACGGCGCCTCGTAGTCGGCGAAGGTCGGGAAGACGTTGACGTGGTCGTGGACCAGCGAGGTCAGCAGCACGTCGCGCGGGTGGTAGAGCACGAACTTGGAGCGGCGGTCCGCGGCGCCGACGATGTACTCGTCCCCCTCCAGCACCACCTGCGGGGCGCTCCCCCAATGGCCGGTGTCCGGCAGGGAGGGCGAGATCGCGCCGATCATCCAACCGGCGTCAACGCCCGATTCGCGCAGCGCATGGGCCAGCAGCGCCGTGCAGGTGGACTTGCCGAACGAGCCGGCCACCACCGTGTTGGTCCGCCCGGCGGTCGCCTCGCCCACCAGGTCCGGAAAGGTGGTCACCCGTACGCCGCGGGCGCGCGCCGCCTTGACCTCGGCGTTGGCCTCCCCGCCCAGTTTGGCGCTGGCGCCCAGGACCAGGAGGTCCAGATCGTCCGGCAGGTTGGCCGGATCGAATCGCAGGGTGACCGGAAAGCCGAGCCCAGCCACATAGGTCGACATCGGCGGGAAGACGTCCTCGTCCGAGCCGGAAATGGTGTGGCCGGCCTCGCGCATCATGAGCGCGGCGGCGGCCATGCCCGCCCCAGCGATGCCGGTGAAATGGATGCGCATCGCGCTTCGTTTCGACCGATCCGCGGCCCTCGTCCAGCCCCGCGCGGCAATCGGGCGCTGCAGCCAGCCCGCGCAACGTGCTTAAGCGAAAGTTTCCAAAGCGGCGCCGTAATTTACTTGTCCTTAACGACGGCAAACGACCCTGGCGTCGTCTTCTTTTGAAGACACCCCACCATCACCAACTTGATCAAAGCCCGGCGCCTGCGCCGGGCTCTTTTTCTGCCGGCCGAGCGCGGCCTGCGACACGCACGCGCGACGCTTGCACAGGCCCCGCGGGCGCCGTATACGCCCGGCCTCTCGATGTGATCCCCGATAGCTCAGCTGGTAGAGCAGTCGGCTGTTAACCGACTTGTCGTAGGTTCGAGTCCTACTCGGGGAGCCATCGAAGTCCCGCCCGCATCGCCGCTCCGGCCGCCGCCTCGAAGCTGAGCCCGGGACCCTTTCGCCGCTCTGCGAATTTGTCGCTGACTTGGTGTTGGCGCCGTGGGCCGGCATCGACCATATGAGGCTCTTAGCTCCCGATCGGCGGACATGGCGGACCTACAGCATTATCTGGCGGCGTTCGGGCCGATCGCGATCCTGCTGGGCGCCGCCTTCGAAGGGCAGACGGCGGTCATCGCCGGCGGCGTGCTGGCGCGCCAGCATGTGATCTCGCCCTGGGTGGCTGTGCTGGCCGCGGCGCTGGGCTCTGGGATCCTGGACCTGGCGCTGTTCTGGATGGGCCGCACCTTCCGCGGCGGCCGCTTCGTCGGACGCATCGCGGCCAAGCCCGCTTTCGCCAAGGCGCTGGGGCTGATCGAGCGCTTCCCCGCCGGCTTCATCCTGATCTTCCGGTTCCTGTACGGCCTGCGCGCGGCCGGGCCGGTGGCCGTGGGCGTGACCCAGGTGTCCTCGGGACTGTTCGCGGTGCTGAACGCCGTGGGCGCCGGGATCTGGGCCGGCGTCTTCGTGGGCCTGGGCTATGCGTTCGGGCCCGCGGTCATGGGCCTGCTGGACGGGCTGATGGCGCACCTGGCGCCGATCGGGATCGGCGTCGCCGTGGTGCTCGTGGCGGGAGTGCTGATCGTCTGGCGCTGGCGCGTGCTGGCCGGACAGGCGCGCGCGCCCACCTGACGCCGCCGGGACGCGCTGCTAGATTCGCGCCATGAGCGCCCCTCTCCGCATCCTCCTGCAGACCACCATCCTCCCCGAGGCCGACAACTGGAACATCGGCCGCTTCTCGCGCCTGGCGCGCCATCTGGCGTCGCTGGACGGCGTCGAGGTCACCGCCCGCGACCGCGCCGCGCCGCCCGGCCAGACCGATCCCGTCCTGGGCGGCCTGGACCGCTCCGACTTCGACGAGCTCTGGCTGTTCGCCGTGGACGAGGGCGACGGGCTGAATGGCGACGAGTGCGCCGCCATCAGCCGCTTCCGCGCCGCCGGCAAGGGCCTGATGGTCACCCGCGACCACCAGGACCTGGGCAAGTCGGTCTGCACCCTGGGCGGCGTGGGCGCGGCCCACTACTTCCACTCCAAGAACCCGGACCCGGACCCGAGCCACCGCCGCCGCGACGACCCGTTCACCACCTACATCGACTGGCCGAACTACCACTCCGGCGCCAATGGCGACATCCAGGCGGTGGAACTCGTGGCGCCGCCCCACCCGCTGTTCGCGGGCGTCGCCCGTCTGCCCGCCCACCCGCACGAGGGCGCCGTCGGCGCGCCGCCGGACGATCCCTCCGCCCGCGTCATCGCCCGCGGCGTCAGCAAGGCCACCGGCCAGCGCTTCAACATCGCCGTGGCGTTCGAGGCCAGCGCCGACGGCGGCCGGGCCCTGGCGCAGAGCACCTTCCACCACTTCTGCGACTACAACCTGGACCCGCGCGACGGCTGCCCCAGCTTCGTGGACGAGCCGCCCGGCGAGGCGATCATCCGCGACCCGTCGGCCCAGGCCGAGGCGCTGAGGTACTTCGAGAACGTCGCACGGTGGCTGGCGCCCCTCCCTCCTCTTTAGGGGAGGGACGACTCGGCGAAGCCGAGCGGGGTGGGGGTGCAAGGATCAGGCTCGGTGCCCGGTCGTGGTCCCCCCACCCTGGCTGCTGCGCAGCCTGTCCCTCCCCTGAAGAGGAGGGACCAATTCACCACGTCCCCGTGTTGGGCATGGACGCCCAGGGCTCGGCCGGAGCCAATGCGGGCCCAACCTGGAGCAGCTCGATGGAGATGTTGTCCGGGGAGCGGACGAACGCCATGTGCCCGTCGCGCGGCGGGCGGTTGATCACCACGCCGGCGTCCTTCAGCCGCTGGCACAGCGCGTAGATGTCGTCGACTTGGTAGGCCAGGTGGCCGAAATTGCGGCCGCCCTGGTAGGCCTCCGGATCCCAGTTGTAGGTGAGCTCGACCATCGGCGCCTTCTTCTCGCGCGCCGCCGACTCGTCGCCGGGGGCGCAGAGGAACACCAGGGTGAACCGCCCGCCGGCGTTCTCGATCCGGGAGACTTCCTTAAGCCCGAGTTTGTCACAATAGAACGAAAGCGAGGCGTCGAGGTCGGTCACCCGGACCATGGTGTGGAGGTATCTCACTGGCGACTCTTCCTCTTACCTCGTAAGAAACAGAACGATGTTTCGCGTGGCGCGCGAGCTTCCGGGGCGCCACAATCAGAACTGGCTGCGGCCAATTAGACCTGCCCGCCATGAGGATCGCAATTTCATTTGCGCTCGCATAACGGCGGCATCACAAGCGGGACAAGCCGAGACACATCGGCGCCTGCAGGCGGTGGGGCGATTCGAAGCCCTGCGGGCATCGGGGATAGGGACTCTATGCGTTTGAAGTCACAGTATGTCTTCATCATCGCCGTGGTCGGCGTCCTCGCGCTTTTCTTCCTGGTGCGCGGGCTGTCGCCGCACGGCTCGGGCAAGGCTGAGGCCAAGCCGACGCCGCCCAACGCCTTGCCCAGCGTGCAGGCCCGGCTGACGCCGGAGAGCGTGCGCGAGCTGACGGTGGTGATGCGCGGTCGCACCGAGGCGGTGCGCAGCGTGGTGGTGCGCTCGGAGACGGCCGGCGTGGTCGCTGCGACGCCCGTGCTCCAGGGCACGCCGGTGAAGCAGGGCCAGGTGCTGTGCCGCCTGGCCGTCGACGCCCGCCAAGCCAGCCTGGACCAGGCGCGCGCCCAGCTGAAGTCGCGCCAGCTGTCCAAGGACGCCGCCACCCAATTGGCCGCCAAGGGCTATCGCTCGCAGACCCAGGTGCTGCAGGCCCAGGCCGACCTCGATGCGGCCCAGGCCGCCGTGCGCCAGGCCGAGATCGCCCTGAAGCAGGTGGAGCTGCGCGCCCCGTTCGACGGCGTCTTCGACCATCGCGACGCCCAGGTGGGGAGCTATCTGTCGCCCGGCCAGGCCTGCGGTACGGTGGTCGACCTCAACCCCATGCTGGTGGTCGGCGATGCGCCGGAGACCGAGGCCGGCCGGCTGCGGGTGGGCGCACCGGCGCAGGCGCGGCTGCTGTCGGGCCAGATGCTGAGCGGGCGCGTCCGCTATGTGGCGCACGACGCCGATCCGCAGACGCGCACCTACCACCTGGAGGTCGAGGCCCCGAACGGCGGCCTGGCCGTCCGCTCCGGCCTTTCCGCCGAACTGCGTATCAACGCCGGCCGCGGGCCGGCGCACCTGGTGCCGGTTTCGGCCCTGGTGCTGGATTCCGCCGGACGCCAGGGCCTGCGCTTCGTGCAGCCCGACGGCCGCGTCGGCTTCGCGCCGGTGACGGTGCTGGAAGAGACCCCGCAAGGCGCCTGGGTCGGCGGCCTCTCGGGCGCGGTCAATGTCATCACCGTGGGCCAGTCGTTCGTGGCCGACGGACAGAAGGTTCGCGTCGCCCAGGTCCGCTAGGGCCTGGCGACCGGGAGGCGCGGGATGATCGGTCCGCTGATCGAGGGAGCCATCAAGCGGCGCAAGGTGGTGCTGGGCGTCACCGCGATCGCCTGCATCTTCGGCTTCTTCGCCTACCTTTCCATGCCCCGCGAGGCGCAGCCCGACATCAAGCTGCCCTACATCTTCATCGCCGTGCCGTTCCCGGGCGTCAGCCCCGAGGACGCCGAGCGCCTGCTGATCAAGCCGCTGGAGGTCCAGCTGCAGACGATCAAGGGCGTCAAGCACATGAACTCGGTGGCCCGCCAGAACCAGGCGATCATGACCCTGGAGTTCGACCCCAGCTTCTCCACGGATAAGGCCCTGGCCGACGTGCGCGCCAAGGTGGACCTGGCCCGCGGCCGCTTCCCGCCCGACGCCGAGGAGCCGATCATCCAGGAGCAGGGCTTCGCCGACCAGCCGATCATCGGCATCGTGCTGTCCGGCCAGGCGCCGGAGCGCGAGCTGACCCGCATTGCCCGCGACCTGAAGGAACGGCTGGAAAGCTCGCCCGGGGTGCAGGAGGTGTTCCCCAGCGGCGTCCGCGACGAGCAGCTCGAGGTCACCATCGATCCGCTGCGCATGGAGGCCTACAACGTCACCGCCACCGAGCTGGCCCAGGTGATCTCGCGCAACAACCAGCTGGTCCCCGCCGGCAACATGCGCAACGCCACCGGCAAGTTCGCCGTCAAGGTGCCGGGCGTGGTCCAGAGCCCGCAGGACATCCTCAGCCTGCCGATCAAGAAGGCCGGCGACCGGCTGGTGACCGTGGGCGACATCGGCGACGTGCGCCGCTCGTTCAAGGAGCCGGACTTCATCACCCGCTTCAACGGCGAGCCGGCGGTGGCGCTGGACGTCTCCAAGCGCAACGGATCCAACATCCTGGAGACCGTGAAGACGGTCCACCAGGTGGTCGCCGAGGAGTCCCGGCACTGGCCCTCGACGGTCAAGGTCTCCTACACCTACGACCGCTCCGACTTCATCGCCCGCATCCTGACGATCCTCGAAAGCGGCCTGCTGACCGCCAGCCTGCTGGTGATGCTGATCGTGGTGGGCAGCCTGGGCATCCGCCAGGGCCTGATGGTCGGCCTGTCGATCCCGATCTGCTTCATGCTGGCCCTGATGGCCATGAACTTCAGCGGCATCACCCTGAACCAGATGGTGATGTTCGGCATGGTGCTGGCCGTAGGCATCCTGGTCGACGGCGGCATCGTCGTGGTCGAGTACGCCGACCGCAAGATGGCCGAGGGCCTGCCCAAGGAGCAAGCCTTCGCCGCCGCGGGCAAGCGGATGTTCTGGCCGGTGGTGAACGGCACCCTGACCACCCTGTGCGCCTTCCTGCCGTTCCTGTTCTGGAACTCGATCACCGGGAAGTTCATGAGCTTCTTCCCCCTGACCCTGTTCTTCGTGCTGGGCGCCTCGATCTTCGTGGCGCTGATCTTCACGCCCGCGTTCGGCTCGCTGTTCGGCGGCAAGTCGGAGACCAACGCCACGCACCTGGCCGAGATCGTGAAGTCCGAGCACGGCGACCCGCGCGAAATGGCCGGCTTCATGGGCTGGTACGCCCGCACCCTCACCTATCTGGGCCGCCATCCCGGGCGCACCCTGCTGGCCTCGACCGCGGTGGTGGTGGGCATCGTCGCCTGGTTCGCCATGAGCCCGCACCGGGTGGAGTTCTTCCCCAGCGAGGATCCCGAGCAGATCACCATCTATGTGAAGGGCCGCGGCAACCTGGCGCCCGAGGCGCAGGACCAGCTGGTCCACCAGGTGGAGGCTCGTCTCGCGGGCGTGAAGGGGGTGGAGTCCTACTACGTCCGCTCGGGCGGCTTCACCAGCAACGGCGGCCCCAACTCCGCGCCCAACGACACCATCGGCCGCATCCAGGTGGAGTTCGTCAAATATGCGC
Source organism: Caulobacterales bacterium (assembly GCA_019510435.1). Taxonomy (GTDB): domain Bacteria; phylum Pseudomonadota; class Alphaproteobacteria; order Caulobacterales; family Caulobacteraceae; genus Phenylobacterium. The sequence continues at coordinate 44,821 of JAEKKJ010000011.1, forward strand.
AGTTGAAGACCCTGGGCCTCACCGGCCTGAAGATCACCGACACCATCCGCAGCCGCGTCAGCGATGTGCCGGGCCTGCAGGTGGAGGTGCGGTTGCCCGAGAATGGCCCGCCCACCGGCAAGGCCGTCCAGGTGCAGCTGACCAGCCATGACCCCGTCGCCCTGGACCGCGCCGCGAACCTGGTGGACGGCATGTTCGCCCACGACCCGCAGTTCATCGAGCGGGAGGACACCCGCACCTCACCCGGCATCGAGTGGAACCTGCAGGTCGACCGCGAGGCGGCCGGCCGCTACGGCGTCGACGTCCTGTCCGTCGGCCAGGCGATCCAGTTCCTGACCGGCGGCGTGCTGGTCGGCCGCTTCCGCCCCGACGACGTGCAGGACGAGCTGGACATCCGGGTGCGCTTCCCGGCGGACTCGCGCAACACCGCCGCCTTCGACCAGCTGAAGATCACCACGCCATCGGGACCGGTGCCGGCCAGCTACTTCATCCGCCGCGTGCCCGCCCAGCAGGTCACCCAGATCCAGCGGCGCGAGGGCCAGCGGCTGGTGATCGTCCAGGCCAACGTCGTGAAGGGCGTGGCGGCCAACCAGAAGATCGCCGAGCTGAAGCCCTGGCTGGCCAAGGCGCTGACCGATCCGGCCGTACGCTGGAAGTTCACCGGCGCCGACGAGGAGGGCCAGAAGGCGGCCCAGTTCTTCGTCATCGCCATGGGCGTGTCGCTGTTCCTGATGTTCGTGATCCTGCTGTGGCAGTTCAACAGCTTCTACGGCGTCCTGGTGACCCTCTCGGCGGTGATCCTCTCGACGGCCGGCGTGCTTTTGGGCGTGCAGGTGAACCTGGCCCACACCTTCGACTACATATCGGTCATCATGCTGGGGACCGGCGTCGTGTCCTTGTTCGGCGTCGTGGTGGGGCACAACATCGTGCTCGTGGACACCTTCTACCAGCTGCGGCGCGAGGGCCGATCGGCGGACGACGCGGCCATTCGCGCGGCGACGCAGCGCTTCCGGCCGGTGATGCTGACCACCCTCGTCACGGTGGCTGGCCTGCTGCCGCTGATGTTCCAGATCCACCCGGACTTCGGGGCGGGCCTCATCGAGTCGCACGCGCCGGGCTCGGCCATCTGGGTCCACCTCTCGGGCGCGGTGGTCTGGGGGCTGTCGTTCTCGACCTTGCTGACTCTGGTGCTGACGCCGGTGCTGCTGGCGGCCCCCAAGGTGATGTCGGCCCGCTTCGGCTGGCTGCGCGACCGCGCGCTGGGTCGGCGCCGCGTCCGGGCGTCGCGCGAGCCCCGCTACGGCGACGACCTGCCCCGGGCCGCGGAGTAGCGGTTGGCCGAGGGGCTTTCGCACCGGCTGGCGACACCCGCCGACATCCCTGCCCTCTCGGCGGTGATGGAGGCCGCCATCGCCGAGCTGCAGCGCGGGTTCCTGGACCCCGCCCAGATCGCCTCCAGCCGCACGATCATGGGCCTGGACCGCCAGCTGGTGGCCGATGGCACCTATTTCGTGGTGGAGGCGCAGGGCCGCATCGCCGGGTGCGGGGGCTGGAGCCGTCGCGCCACGCTGTACGGCGGCGACCACACCCCCGGGCGTGACGCCGCCCTGCTGAACCCCGCCACCGAGGCGGCCCGCGTGCGGGCGATGTACACCCACCCCGACTTTGCCCGCCGCGGGGTGGGGCGGCTGATCCTGCAGCTCTGCGAGGAAGCCGCCGCCGCCGAGGGCTTCCGGCGGCTGGAGCTGATGGCCACCCTCTCCGGCCGCGCGCTCTATTCACAGTGCGGCTATGTGGACATCGAGGCCATCCAGGACTCCCGCGGCGGCGCGGCCGTGCCGTTGGTGCGGATGGGCAAGCCGATCGCGGCTGTGGAACGGTAGGACTCGCCTGACCTAGCGGCGCCAGCACTATCCCTTAGACTGCGAACGACAATCCCGCGGCCGCCCGGGCCCGCAGCAGAACAAGGGACAGGAAACCGTGATCAGGACCCGTATCACCGAGATGTTCGGCGTCGAGACCCCGCTCGTCATGGGCGGCATGACCGGCGTCGGCTACGCGCCCCTGGTGGCCGCCGTGGCCAATGCCGGCGCCCTGGGCTTCATCACCGCCCACCACTCCCAGACAGCCGAGGAGCTCCACAAGGAGATCCAGCGCTGCCGCGACCTGACCGACAAGCCGTTCGGCGTGAACCTGACCCTCCTGCCCTCGCTGAACCCGATCCCCTATGACGAATACCGCGAGGCGATCATCGAGAGCGGGATCAAGATCGTGGAGACCGCCGGCCGCGCGCCGGTCGACCACCTGCCGGCCTTCAAGGCCGCCGGGGTCAAGGTGATCCACAAGTGCACCTCGGTCCGCCACTCGGTGTCGGCGGTGCGGCACGGGGTGGACGTGATCTCCATCGACGGCTTCGAATGCGCCGGCCACCCGGGCGAGGACGACATCGGCCTGATCGTGCTGCTGCCGGCCACGGCCGATGCGGTGGACGTGCCGATCATCGCCTCGGGCGGCATGGCGGACGGCCGCAGCCTGGCCGCGGCCCTGGCCCTCGGCGCCGACGGGGTCAACATGGGCACCCGCTTCATGGCCACCCAGGAGTGCGCCATCCATGAGAACGTGAAGCGCAAGATCGTCGAAAATACCGAGCGCGACACCCTGCTGACCAACCGCACCCTGCGCAACACCAGCCGGGTGGCCCGCAACGCGATCTCGGAGGAGGTGGCGAAGATCCAGCAGGACCCCACCAAGACCATCGACGACGTGCGCCACCTGGTGGCCGGGGTGCGCGGCCGCACCAATGTGTTGGGCGCCGGCGACACCGACGGCGGCATCTGGACCGTCGGCCAGAGCCAGGGCCTGATCCACGACATCCCCACCTGCAAGGAGCTGGTGGCCAACATCATGCGCCAGGCCGAGCAGGTGCTGGAGCGCGACGCCCGCCGAATGGCCTCGAAAGTCCCCGCTTAGATTTCGTTCCTTTCCCACATGGTGGGAAAGGGGGACCGGTCGCCGAAGCCGGCGCAGCCGGCTGAAGAGCGGCTGGTGGAAAGGGCAGGCCACATCCGCGGCGCCACCACGGGCCGCCCGGTCGACAAGCGGAGCGTGAGAGTCGCCCTCTCCCCCACGCGCTCTTCGCTGCGCTCGGCGCGCGGTCCCCCTCTCCCACAACGTGGGAGAGGAACTAGCTGTCCAGGAACCGCCAGACCTCGGCCATGAACAGTTCCAGCTGGTCGTGGTGGGCCCAGTGGCCGGCGCCGGGGATGGTGGCCAGGGCGGCGTCGTCCAGCAGGGCCATGCGGCCATCTTCGGCGGGGTCGGGGAAGCTGGATTCCGCCCCGCGCACCAGCAGCACCGGGCAGGTGATGCGGCCCCACAGGTGGTGCTGCTCGGCCGCGCTCAGCCCATCCGGCCCGCCGGCGAAACGGGCGTAGGGGTCGAACTTCCAGGAATAGGTCCCGTCCTCGTTCTGCTGCGCGCCGTGACGGGTGAGGTGATGGGCCTGCGCCACGCTGAGGTGCTGGTTGGCCTCGCGCATGCGGGCCACAGCGTCCTCGAAGGTGGGATAGCGCCGGTGCGGCTTGCCGGAGAGGTCGCGGCGCATCTCGATCCAGCTCCGGACCCGCGCCTCCACCGGGTCGGCCTCGCTGGCCTCGATCATGCTGATCGGCGGAATGCCCTCGATGGCGACAATCCGCGCCACCTTCTCCGGAAACACCCCCGCATAGGCCAGGGCCAGCAGCGCCCCTAGCGAATGGGCCATGATGGTCACCGGCCGCTCGATCCGCTGGTGGACCAGCTGGGCGATGTCCTGGATGTGGCTCGTCTCGGTATAGGCGCCGCCGATGGCCCAGGCGCTGTCGCCGTGGCCGCGCAGGTCCATGGCCAGGACGTGATAGCGCTCGCGCATGCGGGCGGCGACCCAGTCCCAGTTGCGGCAGTGGTCGCGGCCGCCGTGGATCATCAGCAGCGGCTCCAGGCCGTCCGTGCCCCAGTCGACGTAGTGAAGGCGCAGGCGCTGGGAGGTGTAGAAGTGCGAGGTGGGCCCGGCGTTCATGCGGGCGCATCTAAGGCCGCACGCAGGCCCGGGGCAACGCCCATCGGCGCTCTGCCGGCCGCAGGCCCGATTCACCGCCAAGACGCCAAGAACGCCAAGGCGGTCGACGCCGGCCCGCGCACTCTTGGCGGGCTTGGCGTCTTGGCGGTCAATAAGGACCTTCGGTCCCGCTTCAGGCTTCTCGCGTCTGGCGCCGCCAGAGCGCCGCGTATTCGCCGGTCTTGGCCAGGAGCTCGGCGTGCGTCCCGCGCTCCACGATGCGCCCCCGCCGCAGGACCAGGATCTGGTCGGCGTCGACGATGGTGGAGAGGCGGTGGGCGATGACCAGGGTCGTGCGCCCCGCCTTCACCCGGCGCAGGGTCTCCTGGATCGCCGCCTCGGTGGGGCCGTCCAGGGCGCTGGTGGCCTCGTCCAGGATCAGCAGCCGCGGGTCGGCCAGGAGCGCCCGGGCGATACCCACTCGCTGGCGCTCGCCGCCGGACAGCTTCAGCCCCCGCTCCCCCACCAGCGTCGCCATGCCGTTGGGCAGGCCGTCGATGAAGGGGCCGAGTTCGGCGTCGTCCGCCGCGGCGCGCACCTCGGCGGCGGTGGCGTCGGGCCGGGCGAAGCCGATGTTGGCGAACAGCGTGTCGTTGAAGAGGGCCACGTCCTGCGGCACCAGGGCCACGGCGCGGCGCAGGGAGTCCTGGCGGATGTCGCGCAGGTCGACCCCGTCCAGCGTCACGCGTCCCTCCTGCGGGTCGATCAGGCGCATGGCCAGGCGCACGGCGGTGGTCTTGCCGGCGCCGGACGGGCCCACGAAGGCCACCGTCTCGCCGGGCCAGGCCGCGAAGCTGACGCCCAGCAGGCCCGACGAGCGCGCGTCGTGCCGGAAGCTGACGTCCTCGAAGCTCAGCGCCGCGCCGCGGTGCCTGGCCGGCGGCAGGGGCTGGGCGTTCGGCTTGTCCTGGATCTCCGGAACCGCGCCCTGCAGGTCGACCATCTGCTCCATGTCGATGAAGGCCTGGCGGATCTCGCGGTAGTTGAAGCCCAGCATGCCCAGCGGCGCGTAGAGGTTCCGCAGCAGGGCGGTCGCCGTATAGAGCCCCCCGATGCTCATCTCGCCGTGGACCACATAGACGCCGGTGGCCACGGTCATCACCGCCGCCCCGATCTGCATGATCAGCGCCTGGGCGCCGTTCAGCATGTTGAGCGAGGTGTTAGCCTGGACGCTGGCGTCGACGAACTCGCCCATCGCCGCCTGGTAGCCGCCGACCACCCGCCCCTCGGCGCCGAAGGTCTTGATAGTCTCGTAGTTGATCAGGGCGTCCACCGAGAGGCCCGCCGCGCGGCTGTCGGTCTCGTTCAGGCGGCGCCGGTGGCTGAGCCGCCAGTTGGTGATGCGGAAGGTGATGATCACATAGGCGCCGATGGTGACGAGGGTGATCGCCGAGAACGCCCAGCCCAGCTTCAGCGCCATGACGCCCAGCGCCAGCACCAGCTCCACCAGGGTCGGGCCGATGTTGAAGACCACGCTGCGGATCAGGAAGTCGGTGGAGCGCGAGCCGCGGTCGATCACCCGCGACAGGGTCCCCATCTGCTTGGACTGGTGGAAGTCCAGCGAGAGCGCCAGGGCGTGCCCCAGGCTCTCCACCGCCGCCTTGGCCATGGTGGACTGCGACACCCGGGTGAAGATCGCATCGCGCAGGTAGGGCATCCAGGCGGACGCCAGCGCCATGGCCGTCGCCGCCAGGGCGCCGGTGACGAACAGGGACAGCGAGACCGGCCCTGCGCGCGGCGCCAGGTGGTTGATGGCGTCCCCCAGCAGCACCGGCGACAGCACGCCGGCCAGCTTGCCCAGCAGGACCAGGAACAGGGCCCCGGCGATCCGCACGCGCAGCTGTGGCGCGCCCGAGCGCAGCACCAGGCGCCACAGGTCGGCCATGGAGCCCCAGAAGCTGAACTTGACCCCCGGCGGGGACACCGCATCCGGCTGGGAAAAGCGGCCGCGCGCGAGGTGGGCGTGACTCAACCGATCAAGCCTCGGCCGATTAGGCCTCGGCGCGGCGCAGGGTTTGATGGTTGCGGAATCACGGGCTGCTTGACACTCCCTGGCCTCACCATAGCTAGTTGGGTCTGCGCGGCGCTGACGCAAGCGAACCGCACCTGTTTTCCTTGGAGTATGCGTGATGGGGCGTGAGAGCCAGCGCCTGGAATCGGCCTGCGTGTTCTGCGGGTCGTCCGACGAGGCCGACCCGGAATTCCTCGCCGCGGCCGGCGTTTTGGGCAAGGCCCTGGCCGATGCCGGCATCAAGCTGGTCTACGGCGGCGGCGGCGTGGGCCTGATGGGCGCGGTGGCGCGCGCGGCGCATGAGGCGCGCGGCGACGTCCTGGGCATCATCCCGACCTTCCTGGTCGGCAAGGAGCGCGCCCTGGAGACGGTGGAGCACATCATCGTCGACAACATGCATGAGCGGAAAATGCTCATGTTCCAGCGCTCCGACAGCTTCGTCATCCTGCCCGGCGGGATCGGCACGCTGGAGGAGGTGGTCGAGCTGCTGTCCTGGCGGCGCCTGGACCTCCACGCCAAGCCGGTGGTGTTCTACAACCCGCGCGGCTTCTGGGAGCCGCTGTTCAAACTCTTCCAGCACACCGTGGACGAGCGGCTGACCCCGCCGGAGTTCATGCAGGCCTGGGTCTCGGTGGATACCGTCGAAGCCGTGGTGCCGGCGCTGCTGGGCCAGGGCCGCGAGACCTATCCGTCCGAGGCGGCCGTCGGGCGGCGGGGCTGACCTTGGACTTTGCGACCAGCGCGGACGGCGTCCGCATCGCCTATGAGACCACCGGTTCGGGCCCGCCATTGATCCTGCTGCACGGCGGGGGCCAGTCGCACCGAAACTGGGTCGATGGCGGCTATGTGGCGGCCCTGTCGAAGCATTTCCGGGTGATCGCCATCGACGCCCGTGGCCACGGCGCCAGCGACAAGCCCACCGCCCGGGCGAACTACGCGATCGAGCGGGTGATGGCGGACGTGCTGGCGGTGGCCGACGCCTGCGGGGCGGCGACGTTCGACCTCATCGGCTATTCTTACGGGGGCAACATCGGCCGCTACCTGGCCTCGCGCACCGACCGGGTGACGCGGTTCGTGATGATCGGCATCGGCTTCGGCCCCGGCGTGCCCGAGCACCTGCGCCGTGGCGTCGAGGGCAACCTCTCCCAGTGGGCGCCCGTGCTGGGGCCAAACCCGCAGCCGGAGAAGCTGTCGCCGAACCTGCGCGCCGCCTGGGCCGAGCCAGCCACCCGCGCCACCCTGGCGTGGTTCTCGGCCCTGCTGGATTGGCCGCCGGTGGAGCCGCGCGACCTGCGCTGCCCCACCCTGTGGCTGGTCGGCTCGAAGAACGATGTCGGCGCCCTGGAGAGCCTGGCGCAGTACAGCGGGACCCTCGCGCAATGGGGCGTAGTCGCCCGCGTGCTGGACGGCCTGAACCATGAGCAGGAGATGAGCGCCTCCGCCCAGGTGCTGCCCGTCCTGGAGCAGATGCTGACGCCGCAGGGTTAGCGCGCCGCCCTCAGGCCGGGAACAGGGCGTTCAGCCGCTCGGCGGCCTTGTCGGCGCGGACGTGGTCCAGCAGCCATTCCCGGAAGGCGGCGATCTTGCGGGCGCGGCGGCGGTCGCGGGGATAGACCAGCCAGTAGCTGCGCTCGCCGCCGAAATAGATCTCGAACGGCTGGGCCAGGCGGCCAGCGGCAAGCTCGGCCGCGAACATCACCGGCGAGCCGATGCCGCTCTCGCCCCGCGCCATGGCGGCGGTCACCTCCACCACCTGATTGTCGGCGGCCAACCGCGGCGCCCCGGAGGCCGGCGCGACGGGCGCGGCGACGCCGGCGGCGGCGAACCAGGCGCTCCACTCCAGGTCGGAGCCCACGCGCGGGGCGTCCAGCAACGCCGCGGGGTCCGGCGGATCGCCCAGCTGCGCCAGCGCGGACGGCGCCGAGAGCACCGTCTGGGCCGCCGGAAACAGCCGCACCGACTCCATGCCGGCCCATTCGCCCGCCGCGGCGGTGCGGATGCCGACGTCGGCCTCCTCGCGCAGCAGGTCGACGAGGCGGGTGCTGGTGTCGAGCCGCACCGCGATCTCCGGATGCTCCAGCTGGAACGCGCCGAGGCGCCCCGCCAGCCACTGGGTGGCGAAGGTGTGGGCGGTGGTGATGTTGAGAATCCCCGCCCCGGTGTCGGAGAGGTCGCCCACCGCGGCGCGCAAGGCGCTCATGGCCTCGGTGGCGGCGCGGGCCAGGCGCTCGCCCGCGGCGGTGAGCGTCACCTCCCGCGGCAGGCGGCGGAACAGGGGCCGGTCCAGCCGCTGCTCCAGGGCCTTCACCTGCCAGCTGACCGCCGCCTGGGTCATGCCCAGCTCCTCGGCGGCGCGGGTGAAGCTGCCGAGGCGCGCGGCCGCCTCGAAGACGCGGATCGCCGAAAGCGGCAGGGATGCGAGCGGATCGGCCATAAGCTGTCCTTATGGGTACAGCAGGAGAACCCCGTTTGTCGAGGGGCGCTCAAGCCCTCATCTTCCTCTCACCAAGCAAGCCGTGCCAGAGGAGGCCGCCATGGAAGAGATGCACCGGATCCATAAGGAGGTTCCGTTCGGCTACTGGGTGCTGTGGGTGGAGCCCGCCTTCCGCGCCCTGCGCCGCAAATGGCGCGAACGCCGGGCGCTGGCCCACCGGACCCACGACCGTGTGATGGCGATGCGCTGAGAAAATCCCTCCTCTTTAGGGGAGGGTGGCGCAAGCCGAAGGCGACGCGACGGGTGGGGAATGATCGACCAGGCTCGGCGTCCGGTCGTCGCTTCCCCACCCTGCCCGCCCGTGGCGGGCTGTCCCTCCCCATAAAGGGGAGGGAAATCAGGGCACATTCGCGTCCAGCTCATCCAGCCAGACCCGCGCCGTGCCGTCGCTGGGCGCGCGCCAGTCGCCGCGGGGGGAGAGCGCGCCGCCGGAGATCACCTTCGGACCGTTGGGCATGGCCGAGCGCTTGAACTGGCTGATCTCGAAGAAGCGGAACAGGAAGACCCCCAGCCATTTCTTGATCGTCGCCAGGTCGTAGGCGTTGCGCGCCTCCGCCGGGAAGTTCTGCGGCCACTCGCCCTTGGCCACGTCGTGCCAGGCGTGCCAGGCCAGGAACGCCACCTTGGACGGCCGCAGCCCGAAGCGGGTGATGTGGTAGAGGTTGAAGTCCTGCAGCTCGTAGGGGCCAACCTTGGCCTGGGTGGACTGGATCGCCCCGGAGGCGTCCGCCGGCACCAGCTCAGGCGAGATTTCGGTGTCCAGGATGGACAGCAGGGTGGCCGAAGCGCCTTCCTCGAACTGCCCGGTCTTCACCACCCACCGGATCAGGTGCTGGATCAGGGTCTTCGCCACGCCCGAGTTGACGTTGTAGTGGCTCATCTGGTCGCCGACGCCGTAGGTGCACCAGCCCAGGGCGAGCTCCGAGAGGTCGCCTGTGCCCAGCACGAACCCGGCGCGCTGGTTGGCCAGGCGGAACAGGTAGTCGGTGCGCAGGCCCGCCTGCACGTTCTCGAAGGTGATGTCGTAGACCGGATCGCCCTTGGCGAAGGGGTGGCCCATCTCCTCCAGCATCAGCCGCGCGGTGGGCTTGATATCGATCTCCTGGCCCGTCACGCCCAGCCCGCGCATCAGCGCCCAGGCGTTGGACTTGGTGCCCTCGCTGGTGGCGAAGCCGGGCATGGTGAAGCCCAGGATATTGGCCCGCGGGAGGCCGACGGCGTCGAACGCCTTGGCCGCCACGATCAGGGCATGGGTGGAATCGAGCCCGCCGGAGACGCCGATCACGATGTGCTGCGACTTGGTCGCCAGCAGGCGCTTGGTCAGGCCCTGGACCTGGATGTTGAAGGCCTCGTAGCAGTCCTTGTCGAGGCGCGCCGGATCGTCCGGCACGAACGGGAAGCGGTCCAGAGGCCGGATCAGGCCCACGTCCTCGAAGGTCGGCTGGTGGACGAAGCGCACCCGGCGGAAGCTGCGCTCCGGATGACCGGCGGCGACCGCGCCGTCGTTGAAGGTCGGCGTGCGCATCCGCTCCAGGCGCAGGCGCTCCACGTCGATGTCGGCGATGGCCACCTGCGAGGCGGCCGGGAAGCGCTCGGTCTGCGCCAGCCGGCGGCCCAGCTCGTGGATCGAGGCCTGGCCGTCCCAGGCGAGGTCCGTGGTGCTCTCTCCTGGCCCGGCCGCCGAATAGAGGTAAGCGGCCGAGCAGCGCATCGATTGCGAGGCGCACAGGGTCTCGCGGTCGTCCGCCTTGCCGACCACGATGTTGGAGGCCGAGAGGTTGCAGAGGATCAGGGCGCCGGCCAGGGCGCCGGCGGTCGAGGGCGGCTGCGGCGCCCAGAAGTCCTCGCAGACCTCCAGGTGGAAGACGAAGTCGCGCAGGTCGTCGGCGGCGAACACCAGGTCCGTGCCGAACGGGATGCGCTGGCCGGCCAGTTCCATCTCCAGCCCGACCACGCCGTAGCCCGGCGCGAACCAGCGTTTCTCGTAATATTCCCGGTAGTTGGGCAGGAAACTTTTGGGCGTCGCGCCCAGGATCCGGCCGCGCGAGATCGCCACCGCGCAGTTGTAGACCCGGCCGTTGTGGCGCAGCGGCGCGCCCACCACCAGCACCGGCTTCAGCCGCTCCGACGCCAAGGCCAGGGCCCCGATCTCGGCCTCCACCCGGTCCAGCAGGGCGTCCTGCAGGAAGAGGTCGTCGATGGCGTAGGCCGAGAGCCCCAGCTCCGGGAACAGCATCAGGTCGCAGCCCTCGACGTCGCCCTCGTGCGCTAGGCGCAGGGTCTCGGCGGCGTTGAACCCCGGGTCGCCCGGGCGCACCGCCGGCGTGCAGACGGCGGCGCGGACAAAGCCGTGGCTGTGGATCGAATGGAACGCCTGCGTCACGATCGGCTCCGGCCCGGTTATGCTCACTTTGAGCATATATAGGCTGCAGACCCCGAAAGCTATCCCTCCCCTTCATAGGGAGGGTGGCGCGAGCCGCAGGCGGCGCGACGGGTGGGGAATGGTCGACCGGGCTCAGCGTCCGGTCATGGCCGCCCCACCCTGCCCGCCCTTGGCGGGCTGTCCCTCCCCATGAAGGGGAGGGATAAGGCTCGTCAGTCGTCGCGGTGGACGCGTTCGCGGCGCTCGTGCCGCTCCTGGGCTTCCAGGCTGAGGGTGGCGATCGGGCGCGCCTCGAGGCGGGCGACGCCGATCGGCTCACCGGTCTCTTCGCAGAAGCCGTACGAGCCGTCCTCGATCCGGCGCAAGGCCTCGTCGATCTTCGAAATCAACTTCCGCTGGCGATCCCGGGTACGGAGTTCAAGAGCCCGATCAGTCTCCGACGACGCTCGATCGGCGAGGTCCGGATGGTTCTCGGTCTCTTTCTGGAGGTGGGACAGCGTCTCGCGAGATTCGCGAAGGATGTCTTCTTTCCACATCAAGAGCTTCTGCTTGAAATACTCAAGCTGACGCTCGTTCATGAATTCCTCGTCCTCGGAAGGACGATATTCAGGACCCTCAGCCAGAACTGTGGCTGTCTTCATGAAAACCTCACGCCCCTGGGAACCCTGAGACACGCGCCGGCTGTATATCAAAACAAGGCATGGTTTCAACGTCGCCGGCAGGCCCAGGGCGTTTAGGCCGCACGCGACGCCATCTCCAGCTTGGCAAGCTCAACCGCAGCGCGCGTCTCGATTTCGTCGAGGAGGCCCTCCAGCTTGGGGTCCTCCGTCGCAGCGCGCTGCTCGCGGATGGTGCGCCCGAGGCGCTCCAGCTGAGCCTGGCTGAGCTCTCCGCCCAGCAGCGCAATCTTGATGTCGTCCAGTTCGTCCAGCAGGCGGCTGGCGCGGCGCACCGAGCGCCGGCGCCGTTCCGTGGGCGATTCGACGTCCTGCAGGGCCAGCAGGGCTTCGACGCCCATGACGCCCGCGACGCCGCTGACCGAGGCCGCCGGCGCAGCCGCGGTCGGGCCAGCGCCGCCGGCGATCCGGAAGCCCCCCTCGCTCGCGCCGCTCCGGGCCGCCTTGGGCCCGGCGGCGGGCGTCATGCCGCCCGTTCCGGTGACCTTCATGGTGGGGGACGCCTACCCTCAAAACGCTTCTGGGTCACCTTTACCGGCTAAACTTGCAGCATGGTTAACGGGCGGCACATTCTGCCTAGGCCGATCCGGTCGCGGGCGCCCCTCGCCCGCTGTATTTGCTGGTGTTTTGGCCTGGCACGGATCTCGCGTGGGCCGCGGGCGAACAATTACGTCCGAAGGTCCCGATGCGTCCGATGCGCTTCCTCTCCGCCCTGGTCCTGGCCCTGAGTCTCGGCGCCATTGCCGGCCCCGCCTTCGCGAAGTCCCGCATCAAGGACATCGTCGAGTTCGAGGGGGTGCGCCAGAACCAGCTGGTGGGCTACGGTATCGTGGTCGGCCTGAACGGCACCGGCGACGCCCTGCGCAATGCGCCCTTCACCAAGCAGAGCCTGGAGGCGATGCTGGAGCGGCTGGGCGTCAACACCCGCGACGCGAACCTCAACACCAAGAACGTGGCCGCGGTGATGGTCACCGCCAACCTGCCGGCCTTCGCCGCGCCGGGCGCGCGGATCGACGCTACGGTCTCCGCCCTGGGCGACTCCAAGAGCCTGCTGGGCGGCACCCTGCTGGTCACCCCGCTGCTGGGCGCCGACGGCCAGGCCTATGCGGTGGCCCAGGGCACGGTCCAGACCGGCTCGGTCAGCGCCGGCGGCGCCTCGGGCTCCACCATCACCAAGGGCGTGCCCACCGCGGGCCGCATCGCCGGCGGGGCCAGCGTCGAGCGCGAGGTCAACTTCCAGCTGGCCTCGATGGGCGTCCTGCGCATGACCCTGCGCAACCCCGACTTCACCACCGCCCGCCGCATCGCCGACGTGGTCAACGCCGCCTTCCCCGGCACGGCCATGGCCGAGAACCCCACCATCGTGTCCCTGCGCCCGCCGGCCGGGACCAACATGGTCGCCTTCATGGCCCAGGTGGAGAACCTCTCCGTCGAGCCCGACGCCCCGGCCAAGGTGGTGATCGACGAGGTGGCCGGCGTGATCGTCATGGGCGATGCGGTGCGCATCTCCACGGTGGCCATCCAGCAGGGCAACCTCACCATCACCGTGCGCGAGCAGCCCGCGGTCAGCCAGCCCGCGCCGTTCTCCCGCGGCGGCCAGACCACGGTGGTGCCGCAGTCGGACGTCTCGGTGGACGAGGAGAAGGGCAAGCAGTTCCTGACCGTGCGGTCGGGCGCCTCGCTGGCGACCCTGGTGGCCGGTCTTAACGCCTTGGGGGTAACCCCGCGTGACATGATCTCCATCCTGCAGACCATCAAGGCCGCCGGCGCGCTGCAGGCCGAAATCGAGGTGATGTGATGAGCTCCGCCCTGCTCTCCCCGGCCAGCGTCGCCGCGACCTTCCTGAAGCCGACCCCGACCGTGGCCCTGGGCTCCTCGCCTGCCACCGCGGCGGGCGCCGCAAACGACGCCCAGAAGGCCCGCGCCAAGGAGGCCGGCCAGAAGTTCGAGAGCCAGTTCCTCTCCTCGATGTTCCAGCAGATGTTCCAGGGCATCCAGTCGGACGGCCCGTTCGGCGGCGGGTTCGGCGAGGAGATGTTCCGCTCGGTGATGACCGACGCCATGGCCAAGCAGGTGGTCAAGGCCGGCGGCGTCGGCGTGGCCGACACCGTGCAGCGCGAGATCCTGAAGATGCAGGGGCTGAAGTGATGATCGATCCGACCGACCGCGTCGAACAGCTGATCCTGCTCACCGACCGGCTGACCGAGCTGATCGCCAAGCAGGCCCAGGCGTTCGAAAGCCGCCGTCCGCAGGACGCCGCGGCCCTGCTGGAAGAGACCACGCGGCTGGCGAACCTCTACCGCCACGAGTCGGCGCGCGTGCGGGCCGATCCGCGGCTGGTGTCGTCGGCGCCCAAGGAGCTGCGCCTGCGGCTGGTGCGCTCGACGGAAGCCTTCGACGCCGTCCTGGCCCGCCAGGGCCGCGCCATCGAGGCCGCCCGGGTGATCACCGAGGGCCTGGTGAAGTGCATCGCCGACGAGGTCGCCAGCCAGCGCACCCAGGGCGCCACCTACGGCGCCGCCGGCCGCCAGGCCGCCATCCCCGCCGCCGCCACCGCCATCACCCTGAACAAGCGCGCCTGAGTTTCTCAGCCATCGCGGGGGCGCCGCAGGCATCATCGATTGAACCGCGGAAAACGCGGAAAACGCAGAAGCGCCTGCAAGTTCGGCCTTCCGCGTCCCTCCGCGTCTTCCGCGGTTTGAGTCTTTGACCTGCGCTGCGCGCCGAAGCTCAGTGCATCGTGCCGGCGACGATCTCGAGCTTGTTGCCGTCGGGGTCCAGGAGCACGGCGCCGTAGTAGCCCGCTGCGAGGTCCGGATGCAGGCCGGCCGGCCGCACCGACGTCGCGCCATGGGCGACCGCCAGGGCGTAGGCCGTATCCACCGCCGCGCGGCTCGGCGCCGTCAACGCCAGGTGCGCGCCGCGGCCGGCCACCTGCTCGCCCGCCACCGGATAGAGGTAGAGCTGCGCAGCCAGGCCGCCGGGACCGTAGCTCAGCTCGGTGTCGGCCGCCGACACGAGGCTCGCCCCCAGGGGCGCCAGGAACGCATCGTAGAAGCGCCGCGCGGCCGCAAGGTCGCGCACGCCGAGGGACAGGTGGTCGAACATCGCGTGGGGCTCCTTCGGGCTCGACCCCAGAGCTGTGGAGGCGACGCCCCGGCCACAAGGGCCGCTTGCCTGCGACTGGCCTGGTTCAAACAGTTGTTTAACGCTGCGGAAGGCGCCTATTCTCACCATGCCGTCGGACAGTCCGGCGGTCTGCGTTCTCAGGGCGGGGTGCAACTCCCCACCGGCGGTAATGCCCTTCGAGGCCTCGGCGAGAGCTGGAGCCAAGACGGGACGAGCCCGCGGGCGCCCTCCATCGCTCCTTGCGGGCCCTGGAGGGGACGAGCAGACCCGGTGCGATCCCGGGGCCGACGGTCATAGTCCGGTTATGAGAACGGTCGAGTGCGAGCCGCAGGCGGATTCCGCCCTGGGCGCGTGCGCGGCCTCTCCCTGAGTCGTGGTCCTTTGAACCCGGTCAGGGAGAAGACCATGACCCAACCTGCCGCCCAAATGGACAAGACGTCCACGGGCAAGACCTTCCTCGAATACCCCACCGCCAACGGCGCCTTCCGCGCCGGCCGCATCGCCTTCGTGCACGGCCTCTGGCATGGCGACATCGTCCGCGAGGCCTATGCCGGCTTCGTCGAGGAGATGGCCGTCCTCGGCTTCCCGCCCGAGGTGGTGGAGCGCTTCGAGACCCCGGGGGCGTTCGAGATCCCGCTGCACGCCCAGACCCTGGCCCGCAGCGGCCGCTACGCCGCCATCGTCGGCGCCGCCTTCGTGGTGGACGGCGGCATCTACCGCCACGAGTTCGTGGCCCAGACCGTGGTCCAGGCCCTGATGCAGGTGCAGCTGGCCACCGAGACCCCGATCTTCTCGGTGGTGCTGACGCCGCACCATTTCCACGAACACGACGCGCACCAGGGGTTCTTCCACGCCCACTTCCGGCTCAAGGGCGCCGAGGCCGCCCGCGCCTGCCATGGCACGCTGGAGAGCCTGGCGCGCCTGGCCAACGCTGCGTGAGTGCCATGGAAACCTGTCTGGACGTCCCCGAGGGCTTCGAGCGGCACGACCGCAAGAGCCCGCTCACCGCGCCCTGGGAGCCGATCTGGCGACGGTTCTCAGGCGACACCGTCGTGCTGGCGATCCGCGCCGCCGAGGCCCACTGCAACGGCCGCGGCTTCGTGCATGGCGGGCTGATCTCGGCGCTCAGCGACAACGCCATGGGCCTGTCATGCGCGCGCAAGATGGGCGACCTCGCCAGCCTGGTGACAGTGAACCTCGCCGTCGACTTTCTGAGCTCGGCCAACATCGGCCAGTGGCTGGAGTTCGACACGGCGTTCATCCGCCCTGGCGGCACGCTGAGCTTCGCCCAGGCCTTCGTCACCGCCGACGGCCAGCCCTGTGCCCGGGCCAATGCGGTGTTCCGCGTGGTGCGCAAGGCGGCGGCGTGAGCTAGCCGTCGCGCCCCCTCCACCGCTTCGCGGTCCCCCTCCCCGAAGTGTTCCTTTCGGGGGAGGAACTTGGCCGCGGGCGCCAAGCTCCAGTTCCTCCCCCGCCCGCGGGGGAGGGGGACCACGAGATGGTGGAGGGGGCGCTGACGCCGCGCGGCGCTATCCTAGCGCGACCTCGCGCTCCACCCCCACCGCGTCCAGGAAGTCCCGGTCGTGGCTCACCACCAGCAGGGCGCCGTCGTAGCCGGCGAGCGCGGCCTCGACCGCGGCGATCGACTCCAGGTCCAGGTGGTTGGTCGGCTCGTCCAGGATCAGCAGCTGCGGCTGGCGGTCGCCCAGGAGCACACAGGCCAGGGCCGCGCGCAGGCGCTCGCCGCCGCTGAGGGCCGCGACCGGCTTGTCCGCCGCAACATTGCGGAACAGGAAGCGCGCCAGGGCGGCGCGGGCGGCGTTCTCACTGGCGGCGGGGTTGAGGCGGCGGAAGGCGGCGACCAGGCTTGGTGCGTCTCCCAGCAGCGCCGTGCGCTGGTCTAGGAAGGCCGCGGGAACGCCGCGCGACACCCGCCCGGAGGTCTGCGCCAGCTCGCCGGCGGCCAGGCGCAGCAGGGTGGTCTTGCCGGCGCCGTTCGGGCCGGTCACCGCGACGCGCTCCGGCCCCACCATCCGCAGCGAGACGCCCGTCAGGCGCGGTGGTCCGCCGGGATAGGCAAAGCCCACCTCCTCCATGGCCAGCACCGTCTTGCCGAACCCCAGGCCCGACGGAGGCAGGTCGAAGGCCAACCGGCGCACGCGCTCCACCCGCGCCGCGGCGGCGGCCAGGCTCTCGGCGGCGTCGGCGCTCAGGCGCTCGGCAAGTCGCCGCTGGGCCCCGCCGCTGGCCTGCGCGCGCTCGGCCTGGGCGTCGAGCAGGATCTTCGGCGCATCGCCCTTCGCCCGGGCCCGCTTGCCGGCGGCATCCCGGCGCGCCTTGCGCTCGGCCGCCAGCTGGACCTCGCGCGCCACGCGGGCAGCGGCCTTCTCAGCATCGGCGAGGTCGCGGGCAGCCGCCGCCTCGCCCAGCGCCTTGCGCTCGGCGTAGAGGTCGTAGCCGCCGCCGTAGACCTGGGCGCCCAATCCGCTGAGCTCGACGATCCGGTCCATGCGGCGCAGCAGCGCGCGGTCGTGGCTGACGACGATGGCGCCGCCCTTCCAGTCCTCGATCATCCGGCCTACCCGCTCGCGCGCGGCCGCATCCAGGTTGTTGGTGGGCTCGTCGAGGATCAGCAGGTCCGGCGCCTGGGCGATCAGGCCGGCGAGGCTGGCGCGGGTGACCTGGCCGCCGCTGAGGGTCGATGCCGGCCGATCGAGGTCCAGGTCCGGCAGGCCGGCCTCCGCCAACGCCGCCTCCAGCCGCGCGGGCAGCGCCCAGTCGGCCTCGGCGAAGTCCGCCTCGCTCCCCGCCCCGGCCTCGATGCGCGCCAGCCGCGCCAGGTCGTCGGCGACGCCGATCAGGTCCGCCACAGTGGCTCCCCGCGGCGGCGCCAGGGCCTGGCGCAGCACGCCGACCCGGCCGCGTACGGCCAGGCCGCCTGCGGTCGGGGCGAGTTCGCCCAGGATCAGGCGCACCAGGGTGGTCTTGCCCACGCCATTGCGGCCGACCAAGCCGGTGCGCTCAGGCCCGAAGGCCAGGGTCAGGTTTTCGAAAAGGGGCTTGCTATCAGGGCTCGCGTAGCTGAGCCGATCGAGGGTCACAAAGGCGGAAGGCATGGCGGTCCAGGGCAGCGTGGAAGGTCCGGGCGATCGGGGTTTCCAGCGCGAGCCGCATTGGCCTGCTCCTTGTGACGAGACCCTGATCTAGGCGCCCGCCCGCTCTGGCGCAATCCGGACGCGGCGTGCGCGAGACCGATTGCCGCCAGCGGGCGACGACCGCATCTGCCGGCGATGACCCTGACCGACACTCTCGCGTCCCTCGACTGGACCCGCCTGGCCGCCGACCTGGACACCCACGGCTGCGCGGTGATCCCCCGCCTGCTCGACCCGGAGGCCTGCGCGGCGGTCGCCGCCGGTTACGACCAGCCGGGTCTCTTCCGCTCCACGGTGGTGATGGCGCGCCACGGGTTCGGCCGCGGCGAGTACCGCTACTTCGCCCATCCCCTCCCCGACCTGGTCGCCCAACTGCGGACCGGCCTCTATCCGCCGCTCGCCGCCGTCGCCAACCGCTGGGCCGAGGCCCTGGGGGAGCCCCTGCGCTTCCCGCCCAGTCACGCGGCGTTCCGCGCCCGCTGCCACGCCGCTGGCCAGACGCGGCCGACGCCCCTGCTGCTGCGCTACGGTCCGGGCGACTACAACTGCCTGCACCAGGACCTCTACGGGGAGCACGTCTTCCCGCTGCAGGTGGCGATCCTGCTCTCCGAGCCTGGCCGCGACTTCGAAGGCGGCGAGTTCGTGCTGACCGAGCAGCGGCCGCGCATGCAGTCGCGGGCCGAGGTGGTCCCCCTGCGCCAGGGCGATGCGGTGGTCTTCCCGGTGCATCACCGCCCCGTGCAGGGCGGCCGCGGCGTCTACCGCGTCAACCTGCGCCACGGCGTCAGCCGCCTGCGGTCCGGGCGCCGCCACACCCTGGGGATCATCTTCCACGACGCGGCCTGAAGCACGCCACATTTCAAATTAGTTAGACTCACACAAAACTATTGCGAACACCGTTTTTCATGTTAGTACGGCTTTCATGAAAAACGACGCCGACACCAAGCGCCCCTATCGCCAGACCACCCGGGCCGCTGCGTCGGAAGCCACGGCGGCGCGCATCGTCCAGGCCTTCCGCGGCCGCCTGCAGACCCTGTGGTTCGACGAGATCCGGCTCGAGGACGTGGCTCGGGAAGCCGACGTGACGGTCCAGACGGTGATCCGTCGCTTCGGCGGCAAGGAGGGATTGCTGGACGCCACAGTCGACGTCCTGGCGCGGGAGATCATGGAGCTGCGCCGGACGGCGCCCGGTGATCCGGCGGCCGCGGTGCGTGCGCTGGTGGACGACTACGAGGTCTCCGGTGACCTGGTGATGCGGGTGCTGGCCCAGGAGGAGCGCTACCCGACCCTGCGGCGGGTCACCAAGATCGGCCGCGCCGGGCACCGGGACTGGCTGGCGGAGACCTTCGCGCGCTGGCTCGAAACCCTTTCGCCGACGGCCGCCCAGCGCCGGCTCGACGCGCTGGTCGCCGCCACCGACGTCTATCTCTGGAAGCTGGTGCGCCGGGACATGCAGCGCCCGGTCGACGACTACGCCGCACTCGTGGAGCGCTTCGTCCACGCCGCCCTGACGAGCGCTGACGACACCCGCTGAAGGCCGCCTAAGGCCAACCCCCTCTCGTACGCGTACCTTCCTGCAACGCTTTCCGACGGACCAACCCGATGACCGAGACCCCGAAGTCCTTCCTGTTCGCCCTGTGGGAGGGCGGTGGCACTGTCGCTCCCGCCCTGACCGCAGCGCGCAAGCTGGTGCAGCGCGGCCATCGCGTCCGCGCCCTGGGCGACGCCTGCAACCGCGCCGAGGCCGAGGCCGCGGGCGCGGAGTTCCTGCCCTGGACCCGCGCCCCCAGCCGTCCAGACCGGACACCGGCCACCGATCCGGTCCGCGACTGGCAGTACGAAGGGCCTGCGGGCCTGGTTCAGGTGATCACCGAGGTCTGGACCGCCCCCGCCCTTGCCTATGCGCGGGACGTCATGGCGGAGCTGCGCTGCGAGCCGGCCGACCTGGTGGTCACCAGCGGGTTCCTGTTCGGCGTCGCCGCCGGCTGCGAGGCCGCCGGCCAGCCATTCTGCATCCTGCAGCCCAACATCAACCTCTTCCCGACGCCCGGTGTGCCACCCATGGGCCTGGGCCTGCCGCCCGCCCGGACCGAGGCGGAGCGCGCCGAGCACGCGGCGATCGGCGAACAGGTGACGGGCCTGTTCGACAGCGGCCTGCCCGCCCTCAACACCGCGCGCCTGGCCCTGGGCCTTGCGCCGCTCGCCCATCTCGTCGACCAGACCCAGGCGGCCGCCGCCACGCTGCTCGCGACGGCCCGCGCTTTCGACTTCACGCCCGCGGCCCTGCCGCCGGGCCTGCACTACATCGGTCCTCAGCTGGACGAGCCCGCCTGGGCCGCGGCGCCGTTCGCCTTGCCGTGGGAGGCCGAAGACGAGCGGCCTCTGATCGTGGTGGGCTTCTCCACCACCTTCCAGAACCACGCCGCCGTGCTGCAGCGGGTGCTGGACGCGGCCGCGGAACTGCCGGTCCGGGTGCTCGTGACGCTGGGCGGCAGCATCCCTGCCGGCGACCTGCAACCCCCGGCCAATGCGCGCCTCGTCGAGAGCGCCCCGCATGACGCCGTCATGGGCAAGGCGGCGGTCGTGGTGACGCACGGCGGCCACGGCACCGTCACCCGCGCCCTGGTCCACCGGCGCCCGCTGCTGGTGATCCCGCATGGTCGCGACCAGGCCGACAACGCCGTCCGCGTCACCGAGCGCGGCGCAGGGCTCTCGCTACCGCCCGGCGCGACGACGGAGGAGATCCGCAAGGCCCTGAAGCGGCTCCTGCGGGAACCCGGCTTCCGGGCCGCCGCGGTGCGGCTGGGCGAGGCGGTGAGCTACGAGGCGCGCCAGTCGCCGGTCGTCGAGGTCCTGGAGGGTCTGGCCTCGGCCCAGGCCCAGCCGGCCCTCGACGCGGCCTGACGAGGACCGCCCGCCCGCGGCTGGCTGCTGGCGGCTTTCGGACATGTGTTGGCATCGCCACATTGGCCCGCGGCGCGCGCCGCATGATCTTCTCCGCAAGCAAGGAGGACATCATGTCGTTCGTCGTCACCGGGCTCCCCAGCGAGCCGTTCCAGCACCTGTTCGGCCTCTCGGACGAGGCGCTCGCCGGCCTCGGCGTCGTCCGCAAGACGGTCGATGCGCCGGTGGGCTTCCCCTGCCGCATCACCCTCGAGGACGCCCCCGTCGGCGAGACGGTGCTGCTGCTCAACTACGAGCACCAGCCGGCCGAGACGCCCTACCGCTCGCGCCATGCGATCTTCGTGCGCGAGGGCCGGCATGAGTCCGCGCGCTATGTGGACGAGGCGCCGCCGGCGCTGGCGGCGCGCAGGTACATCTCGCTGCGCGCCTTCGACGGTCAGGGCAACATCGTCGGCTCCGACGTGGCGCCCGGAACGGACCTGCCGCCGGCGATCGAGAAGCTGCTCGCCCTGCCGGACACGGCCTACATCCACGCCCACAACGCCGGCCACGGCTGCTACGCCGCGCGCATCGACCGGGCCTGAGGCTGCGTCGGTCGAACTGACGGTTTGGTGATCGCGCGAAACCAAAGCGGTCCGAGGGAATTTCGCCGGGCGGTCAAACGCTTGGAGAGACGATCTTGGACCGCCGACCGCTTCTGGGGGCGCTTGTTCTGGGGGCGCTCGCGATCACCGCCGCCTCGAGCGCGCTGCCGGCCGCAGCCCAGACCTGGCCCGCCGGTGCGGTGACCACCCCCACCTTCGCCCAGCCCCGCTCGACGCTCAGCGTCCCGCTGGAGGCGCCGGTGTGGCGGGCCCCGTCCGCCGCCGTGACGGCCTGGACCGCGCCAGCCCCACAAGCGCCCGCGCTGAAGCCCGCGCCCGACGCGCCCGCGGCCGCCCTTCCCAAGGTGAAGATCCCGGCCAAGGCGGCCTGGTCCGACGACCAGGGCGTGCGGCTGCATTACGCCGAGGTGGTCTACAAGCAGCGGTTCTAGGGCGAGCGCCCGCCCTCGCCGCTTGAGCCCCCGTCCCAGTCAGGCTCTAACGGAGCGGGGACCGGTTGGAGCACGTATCGATGACGGCGGCGGTGGCGGCGGAGGGCTCGGCCCGACGGGTGGAGCTCACGGTCCGGGGCGTGATCCTGGGCATATTGATCACCCTCGTGTTCACGGCCGCCAACGTCTACCTGGGCCTGAAGGTGGCCCTGACCTTCGCCACCTCGATCCCCGCCGCGGTGATCTCCATGGCGGTGCTACGGATCTTCGTGCGCAACTCGACGATCTGGGAAAACAACATCGTCCAGACCGTGGCTTCGGCGGCCGGCGCCATGGCCTCGGTGGTGTTCGTGCTGCCCGGCCTGGTGATCATCGGCGCCTGGGACCACTTCCCGTTCTGGCTGACCTTCGGCGTATGCGCCGCCGGTGGCGTGCTGGGGGTGATGTACACGATCCCGCTGCGCCGGGCGCTGGTGACCCAGTCACCCCTGCCCTACCCGGAAGGCGTGGCGGCGGCCAAGGTGCTGGAGGTCGGCTCCGGCGCCGAGGGCGACACGCTTGAGGCCGAGGCCGACAGCCGCCTGGGCTTCGCCGCCATCTGCATCGGTTCGGCGGCGGGCGCCGGCTATGCCCTGCTGACCAAGCTGCGGATCTTCTCCGAGGAGGTCTCGGCCTATGTGCGCACCGGCAACGGCGGCGCCACGGGGCTCGGGGCCTCGATGTCGCTGGCGCTGTTCGGCGCCGGGCACCTGATGGGCGTGGCGGTGGGGGCGGCCATGGCGGTGGGCCTGGTCATCGCCTGGGCGGTCGCGGTTCCTGTGCTCACCGCCATGGCGCCGTCGCCGGACGCGACCACCTCGATCTCGGACTTCGCCCAGGGGATCTGGAGCCACCAGGTGCGCTTCATCGGCGCGGGGGCGATCGGCGTCTCGGCTATCTGGACGCTGGCCAAGCTGGCCCAGCCGCTGTGGACCGGCATCGGCGCGGCCATCGCGGCCCAGCGCGCCCGCGGCGCGGACGCGCCGGCCCTGGGCCGCACCGAGCAGGACATCCCCATCAGCGCAATGGCGGTGATCTCGCTTGCCTGCCTGGTGCCGATCGCCGTGGTGCTGGCGGTCTTCCTGGCCGGCGGCCCGCTGGCGGGCCTGGCGGTCCCGCTCCTGGTGGCGGCCGTCCTCTACATCGCGGTGGCCGGCTTCGCGGTGGCGGCGGTCTGCGGCTACATGGCCGGGCTGATCGGCTCGTCCAACAGCCCCGTCAGCGGCATGGCGATCCTGTCGGTGCTGGGGGCGGCCCTGATCGTGGCCGCCATCGGCCTGCCGATCTTGAAGGGCGGCGACGCCAAGCCGCTGATCGCCTTCGCCCTCCTGGTGACCGCGGTGCTGATCTCGGTGGCGGTCAGCGCCAACGACAACCTGCAGGACCTCAAGACCGGCCAGCTGGTGGACGCCACGCCCTGGCGCCAGCAGGTGGCGCTGGTGATCGGGGTGATCGCCGGATCGGTGATGATCCCGGTGATCCTGAACCTGCTGAACCGCTCCAACGGCTTCGCCGGCGCGAGCTCCCACGCCGTGGCCGGTTCCACCCCGCTGGCGGCCCCCCAGGCGACCCTGATCTCCACCATCGCCTCGGGGGTGATCGGCGGGAAGCTGGAGTGGGGCCTGATCGGCGTCGGCGCCCTGGTGGGCGCGGCCCTGGTGGTGGTGGACGAGGCGCTGCGCCGGACCAAGCGCTTCAGCCTGCCGCCCCTGGGCGCGGCCCTGGCGATCTACCTGCCCTCGTCCGTGACCGTGCCGGTGATCCTCGGCGCCTTCGCCGGCTGGGTCTACGACCGGCGGGTCGAGGACCGCCCCGATGGGGAGGCGGCCATGCGGCTGGGGGTGCTGATGGTGTCGGGCTATATCGTCGGCGACAGCCTGCTGAACGTCCTGCACGCCGGCCTGATCGCCGCGACCAACAAGCCCGCGCCGCTCGCCGTCGTCCCCGAGGGCGTTCCCTGGGCGTCACCTCTGGCGGCGATCAGCTACCTGGCCCTGGCGCTGGGGCTCTACGCCTGGAGCGGGCGCAAGCGCGCCTAGTCTCAGTCGGCCATGGCCCGGTCGGAGCGCTTCAGCGTCGCGATCAACGGCGCGTCGCGGCCGTAGACATCGCGCCGAGCCTCCAGCCCGTCGGGGCCGGGCGCGAGGGTGAGGTACAGCACATAGACCGGCACGGGCTTGGGCAGGTCGACGCGCACGTCGTCGCCCGGCGGCGGGTTGTCGGCGGCCGGGCCGACCAGGGCCCGCGTCAGGCGCATGGCGTGCTCCAGGCGGATGCAGCCGTGGCTGATGGTCCGCTGGGCGCGGGAGAACGGCGACTTGTCCGGCGTGTCGTGCAGGTAGATGCCGAGGGTGTTGGGCAGCATCAGCTTGACCTGGCCCAGGATGTTGGTGGCGCCCGGCCGACGACGCATGCGCAGCTCCTGCGCGCCGGCGGCCACGGCGCTCCAGTCCACCTCCGCGGGATCCAGCACCCGCGCCTGGGGCGACCAGTCGGACAGCGCCTCCAGGTCCTGCCGCGCCAGGTAGCCCGGCCCTTCGCGCAGCACGTGCGGGGCGATCTCCTTGGCGACGATGTCGGGTGGGATGTTCCAGTAGGGGCGGAAGTCGGCGTAGCGGATCAGGCCGGTGAGGGTCGGCGTCTGGTTGTCGGCGCGACCGACGATGACGCGCATGCTGTCCACCGGCCGGCCGTCCTCGTAGAGCCACAGCCGCTGGGCGGCGGCGTCGACCAGGACGTAGCGCCGGCCCGGGTCGGCCGGCAGGGCGCGGGCGCGGGCCATGTTGGCGAGGATCAGGTCCTGTCGGGGCGACCCGCCCGGGTGGGCCGCGCGGTCGGCGGCCAGGGCGTCGCGCAGGGCCGCGTAGATGGGATGCATCCGCTGCAGCGCCGCCAGCTTGGCGGCGAGACCGCCCGGGCCCGCCAGGGCGTCGAGCGCCTGGGCGGGAGTGATCGGCGGAAGCGGCACGGCCGGATCCCAGAACTGCGGCGCGGCGCTCGCCGGCGCGCGGTGCAGGTCGGCGAGGTAGTCGGAAACGGCGGTGGAGAGCGCCAGTTCGGCCTGGGCCAGCGCCGCGGGGTTGCCGCTCCGGGCGGCTGCGAGCTTGCGGCGCAGACCGCCCGCATCATAGGCGCCGCGGTCGAGGCCATCGCGATCGGCGGCGGCGACCAGGGCCGCAGCCGTCTCGGCCTCCGGACGCAGCCGCCGGCCGCTGACCCACAACGGCGCATAGGCCCGCGCCCGGTAGAAGCTGTTGACCGCGGTGGGCGCGTCGGGAGCGGCCTGCCGAAGGGCGGCCTCCAGCGGGCGGGCGGCCCAGGCGGCGGCCGGCGGCCCGCTCAGCGGATGGACGGGCGCGCCGAGGGCGCCGGCCAGGACCGCGGCCCCGGCCAGCGCGCCAAGCCAGCCGGCCGAGGGGCTCCCGGCCGGCTGTGGCGTACGGTCCGCAGCGCTCAGCCGCGTTCGCCCGCGCGATCTGTCGCCGAGCCGCCGGTGGTCGACGACGTGTTGCTGCCGTAGGCGCCGGCGCTGGAGGCCGTGCCATTGACGCTGGTCGAGCCGTTGGCGCCGTAGCTGCCGGAGCCGCTGCCGCTAGAGCCGTAGTTGCTGGAGCTGGAGGACGTGCCCTGGTCGTTGTTCATGCTCGAGCCGCTGGTGGTGGTCGAACCGTTGTTCATGCTCGAGCTGCTGGTGCTCGGGCTGGAGCTGGTGGAGCCGGAGCTGGTGCTGCCGGAGGACTGGGCGACAGCCACGCCGGCGATCGCCAGGGCGCCGACAGCGCCGATCAGAAAGACCTTCTTGTCCATGAACTATCTCCTTGCGTCCCCGGAAGGAGGGACGTGGGACAACCGGGCCGGCCGGACGGACGTTCCCCGGACCATCATGGGCTAAACGGCCTTGGCCGCCTGCTGACAGCGTCATGTCAGCAGCCCTCGCGCACGCGATGCCGCAGGCCCTTTGTTCCACCTATGTTCCTGTGTTAACAGGGAGTCGCGTTACCTACATTAGGCGGTCTCGCCGGCGGACCTCCGCGGGCGATTGGGTGTTTTCCGAAAGCAGCATGGCAGCCGACCCTCACAACCTGATCCGCGTGCGTGGCGCGCGCGAGCACAACCTCAAGGACGTCAGCGTGGACATCCCGCGCGGCGAACTGGTGGTGCTGACCGGCCTGTCGGGGTCGGGCAAGAGCTCGCTCGCCTTCGACACCATCTACGCCGAGGGCCAGCGCCGCTATGTGGAGAGCCTCTCGGCCTATGCGCGCCAGTTCCTGGAGCTGATGAGCAAGCCGGACGTGGACCTCATCGAGGGCCTGTCGCCGGCGATCTCCATCGAGCAGAAGACCACCAGCCGCAACCCGCGCTCCACCGTGGGCACGGTGACCGAGATCCACGACTACATGCGCCTGCTGTGGGCGCGGGTCGGCGTGCCGTATTCGCCGGCCACGGGCCTGCCGATCGAGAGCCAGACCGTCAGCCAGATGGTCGACAAGCTCACCGCCCTGCCGGAAGGCACACGGATCTACCTGCTGGCGCCCGTGGTGCGCGGCCGCAAGGGCGAGTACCGCAAGGAGATCGCCGAGTGGCAGAAGTCGGGCTTCCAGCGCCTGAAGATCAACGGCGAGTTCTATCCGATCGAGGACGCGCCCACCCTCGACAAGAAGTTCAAGCACGACATCGACATCGTCGTGGACCGGCTGGTGACCAAGCCCGGCCTGGAAAGCCGCTACGCCGACAGCCTTGAGACCGCGCTGAAGCTGGCCGACGGCATCGCGGTCGCCGAATGGGCCGACAAGGACCCCACCGAGGAAGCGCCGCGGCGGCTGATCTTCTCCGAGAAGTTCGCCTGCCCCGTCTCCGGCTTCACCATCAGCGAGATCGAGCCGCGGCTGTTCTCGTTCAACAACCCCTACGGCGCCTGCCCGGTCTGCGACGGCCTGGGCGCGAAGCTGGCCTTCGACGCCGACATGGTGGTGCCGGACAAGGACCGGACGCTGCACAAGGGCGCGATCTCGCCCTGGGCGAAGGGTCCCTCCCCGCTCTACACCCAGACGCTGCAGGCCCTGTCGCGCCACTACGGCTTCTCCATGGACGTGCCGTGGTGGAAGCTGCCGGACGACGCCAAGCAGGTGATCCTCTACGGCTCGGGCCAGGAGAAGATCCGCTTCGTCTATGACGACAACGCCCGCAAGTACGAGGTCAACAAGACCTTCGAGGGCGTGCTGCCGAACCTCGAGCGGCGCTGGCGCGAAACCGACTCGTCGTGGGTGCGCGAGGAGCTGGGCCGCTACCAGTCGGAGACGCCCTGCACCGCCTGCGAAGGCTATCGCCTGAAGCCCGAGGCCCTGGCGGTGAAGATCGCCGGCCAGCACATCGGCCAGGCCTCGCGGCTGGCGATCCGCCAGGCCCAGGCCTGGTTCGAGGGGCTGGAGGGCCAGCTCACCGACAAGCAGATGGAGATCGCCCGGCGGATCCTGAAGGAGATCAACGACCGCCTGCGCTTCCTGGTGAACGTCGGCCTGGACTACCTGAACCTCAGCCGCGCCTCCGGCACCCTGTCGGGCGGCGAGAGCCAGCGCATCCGGCTGGCCAGCCAGATCGGCTCGGGCCTGACCGGCGTGCTCTATGTGCTGGACGAGCCCTCCATCGGCCTGCACCAGCGCGACAACACGCGGCTGCTGGAGAGCCTCAAGGGCCTGCGCGACCTCGGCAACTCGGTGCTGGTCGTCGAGCACGACGAGGAGGCCATCCTCACCGCCGACCATGTGATCGACATGGGCCCGGCGGCCGGCGTCCACGGCGGCGAGATCATCGCCGAGGGCAAGCCGGCCGACATCATGGCCAACCCGCGCAGCCTCACCGGCCAGTACCTGTCGGGCGCGCGGGAGATCTCGGTGCCGGAGGATCGGCGGCCGATCTCGAAGAAGAAGGTGCTGCGCGTGGTCGGGGCCACCGGCAACAACCTGAAGAACGTCACCGCCGAAATCCCGGTGGGCACCTTCACCTGCATCACCGGCGTCTCCGGCGGCGGCAAGTCCACCTTCACCATCGAGACGCTCTACAAGGCCGCCGCGCGCCGGCTGCACAACGCCTCCGACGCGCCTGCGCCGCACGAGCGGATCGAGGGGCTGGAGAACTTCGACAAGGTCATCGACATCGACCAGTCGCCGATCGGGCGCACGCCGCGGTCGAACCCGGCGACCTATACCGGCGCCTTCCAACCCATCCGCGACTGGTTCGCCGGCCTGCCGGAGTCCAAGGCGCGTGGCTATGGCCCCGGGCGGTTCAGCTTCAACGTCAAGGGCGGCCGCTGCGAGGCCTGCCAGGGCGACGGGCTGATCAAGATCGAGATGCACTTCCTGCCGGACGTCTATGTCACCTGCGACGTCTGCCACGGCCATCGCTACAACCGCGAGACCCTGGAGATCCTGTTCAAGGGCAAGAACATCGCCGAGGTGCTCGACATGACGGTCGAGGAGGCGGCGGACTTCTTCAAGGCGGTGCCCCCGATCCGCGAGAAGATGGAGACGCTGAAGCGGGTGGGCCTGGGCTACGTCAAGGTGGGCCAGCAGGCGACCACCCTGTCCGGCGGCGAGGCCCAGCGGGTGAAGCTCTCCAAGGAGCTGTCGCGGCGCGCCACCGGCAAGACGCTCTACATCCTGGACGAGCCGACCACCGGCCTGCACTTCGAGGACGTCAAGAAGCTGCTGGAGGTGCTGCACGAGCTGGCCGACCAGGGCAACACGGTGGTGGTCATCGAGCACAACCTCGACGTCGTGAAGACCGCCGACTGGCTGGTGGACTTCGGCCCGGAAGGCGGCGACGGCGGCGGCGAGATCGTCGCCATGGGCTCCCCCGAACAGGTCGCCGGCAGCCCCAAGAGCTGGACCGGCCGCTACCTCGCCGACCTCCTGGAACGCCACCGCCAACGCAAGGGCGAACGCCGCAAGAAGCTGGTGGGGGCGTAAGGAAAATCCCTCCCCTTCATGGGGAGGGTGGTTCGTGCGGAGCACGGACCGGGTGGGGATACCGGGGATGCCTTACACCGCCAAAGGCTACCGCGCTCGCGCGCTGCGCAACGCGATGACCGAGCCAGAGGTGATCCTGTGGTCAGGCCTGAAGCAGCTGCGCGCCGAGGGATTCCACTTTCGCCGCCAAACCCCTTTTCGAGGCTACTTCCTCGACTTCGTCTGCTTCTCCCGCCGCGTCGTGATCGAGGTGGATGGGGAAGTCCACGAGAGCGCGGTGCAGGCCGCGCACGATGGCGTTCGCGACGCCGTGCTGCGACGCGAGGGCTTCAAGGTGCTGCGGTTCTGGAATGGCGAGGTTCGCCAAGATCTTGACGGCGTGATGTATTCGATCCGCGCTGCGCTGGCGGAAGCTCCGGTATCCCCACCCGGCTCGCGCAGGCGCGAGCCACCCTCCCCATAAAGGGGAGGGATTGATCCCAGGAGAGGCAGGGATTGATCTCAAACGAGTGTTTGAACTAGCGTCGCGCCATTCTTTTGAAGATTTGGAGACGACGATGATTCTCTATGGCGCGCCCAATCCGGCGCCGAATCCGCGGCGCGTGCGCATCTTCCTGGCCGAGAAGGGCATCGAGCTGCCCGAGACCCCGGTCAGCCTCATGCAGCGGGAGCACAAGAGCCCCGAGCACCGGGCGCGCAACTCCCTGGGCCAGATCCCCACCCTGGAGCTGGACGACGGGACCTGCATCTCCGAGACCGTCGCCATCTGCCGCTACTTCGAGGAAACCCAGGCGGATCCGCCGCTCTTCGGGACGACGCCCGTGGAGAAGGCCATGGTCGACATGTGGATCCGCCGCGTCGAGTTCGTGCTGATGATGCCGGTCGGCCAGTTCTGGCGCCACGCCCACCCGCGCACGGCGGCCCTGCTGACCCAGTACAAGGACTTCGGTGAGTCCAACCGCGAGACCTATGCGAACGCCCTGAAGTGGCTGGACCGCGAGTTGGCCGACAAGCCTTTCGTGGCCGGCGAGACCTACACCATGGCCGACATCTGCGCGCTGTCGACGATCGATTTCGCCACCGTGATCGGCCTGCCGGTCCCGGACGAGCGCGCCAACGTCAAGGCCTGGCACGACCGGGTCACGGCGCGGCCGAGCGCCCAGGCCTAGGCCCCCCGGCCCAGACAGCGTCAGGCGGGCTGGGCGGGGACGTCCGGCCCCTTGGCCACCTGCTGGTAGGCCACCGCGAAGGGCCCGTAGATCATCACGATCTGCAGGATCTGGAGCAGGAGCTGCAGCACCAGGGTCGCCACGGCGGCCAGCCCCGTGAGGGGCGTGAGCTTGGTCACGTCCTTGAGCGCCTGCTCGCCGCCGCAGAGCGCCACGACCCCAAGGCTGATCACGCTCATCAGCACCCAGACGATGATGTAAAAGATCACCGCCAGCACGACCATGCCGAGCAGGGGCCAGAAGCGGTTGCGGGTCAGCCGCCAGGCGGCGCGGAAGGCGATTCGGCCGGAGTCGAAGGTCATCGGCGTCACCAGCGACAGGCGCACGCCGATCCAGATGGTGATGCAGACCAGGACCAGGTCGGAGACCACGGCCACCATCCCGCCGCCCTGGGCGGCGATCTGGCTGACGATCACGCCCAGCAGCAGGAACGCGGCGCCGACCAGCACCAGCACCAGGTTCACGACCGCGAGCCGCAGCTCGTCCATGCCCAGGCGCAGGTGCGCGAAGCCGTGCTCGGACGGCCGCATGACCAGGCGATAGATGCCGCCCATGATCACCGAGATCAGCAGCACGGTCATCATCAGCACGACGATGAACGCTGGCCAGGAACCGCCCAGCAGAGTCGCCAGGGCCTCGGGGTCCTGGGCGGTGACCAGCTCGCCCTTGCGGGCCAGTTCCACGAACTTGGGCCCGAGCGTCGCCGTCATCGCCAGCGCGATGATGAACAGCCCGGCCAGATAGACCGCGCACCACGCCAGGATCGTGCCCGGACGCTCGCGCGTCAGACGGAAACCCTCGAGCGCCGCGTCACTCGGCGAAAACTTGATCATCCATGTCCCTTCGAGCCGCTTCCAGATGGCGACTCGACCCAGCCTTCCGGCTGAAGCTTGCCGCCGCGG
Organism: Caulobacterales bacterium; assembly: GCA_019510435.1. GTDB lineage: Bacteria > Pseudomonadota > Alphaproteobacteria > Caulobacterales > Caulobacteraceae > Phenylobacterium. The sequence goes on from JAEKKJ010000011.1 coordinate 75,838, forward strand.
GTCCAGGCCATGCAAGGCCCCGCTCGCGATCCTTGGCGTTCGTTGCTAGTTAGCCACGCATGTCCAACTCCCCAAGCCCCAGCGCGGTCCATGTGGTGGGCGGCGGCCTGGCCGGTTCCGAAGCCGCCTGGCAGATCGCCGAGGCCGGCCTGCCGGTCATCCTGCACGAGATGCGCCCGGTCCGCGGCACCGACGCCCACCAGACCGACCGCCTGGCCGAGCTGGTCTGCTCCAACTCCTTCCGCGCGGACGACTGGACCGGCAACGCCGTCGGCCTGCTGCACGCCGAGATGCGGGCCCTGGGCTCGCTGATCATGGCCTGCGGCGACGCCCACCAGGTGCCCGCCGGCGGCGCCCTGGCGGTGGACCGCGACGGCTTCGCCGAGGCCGTGACCGCCCGTCTGGAGGCGCACCCGCGGGTGACCATCGCCCGGGAAGAGGTGGCGGGCCTGCCGCCGGCCGAGTGGGACAGCGTGATCCTGGCCACCGGCCCCCTCACCTCCCCGGCCCTCAGCCAGGCGATCCTGGAACTGACCGGCGAGGGCCAGCTCAGCTTCTTCGACGCCATCGCCCCCATCGTCACGCTGGAGAGCGTGGACATGGACATCGCCTGGCGCCAGTCGCGCTACGACAAGGAAGGCCCCGGGGGCGACGCCGCCGCCTACATCAACTGCCCGATGACCAAGGACCAGTACGAGGCCTTCATCGACGCCCTGCTGGCCGGCCCGAAGTCGGAGTTCAAGGACTGGGAGCACGTGCCCTACTTCGACGGCTGCCTGCCGATCGAGGTGATGGCGGAGCGGGGCCGCGAGACCCTGCGGCATGGGCCGATGAAGCCCGTCGGCCTGACCAACGCCCACAAACCCGACGAGAAGGCGTGGGCGGTGGTCCAGCTGCGCCAGGACAACGCCCTGGGCACGCTGTGGAACATGGTGGGCTTCCAGACCAAGCTGAAGCACGGCGCCCAGAGCGAGATCTTCCGGATGATCCCGGGGCTGGAGAAGGCGGTGTTCGCCCGTCTGGGCGGCCTGCACCGCAACACCTTCATCAACTCCCCGCGCCTGCTGGATGGCACGCTGCGCCTGAGGGCCCAGCCGCGGCTGAGGTTCGCCGGCCAGGTGACCGGTGTGGAAGGCTATGTGGAGAGCGCCGCCATGGGCCTCCTGGCCGGCCGCTTCGCCGCCGCCGAGCGCCTGGGCCGCCCGGTCGCCGCCCCGCCGCCCACGACGGCGCTGGGCGGGCTGGTGAGCCACATCACCGGCGGGCACCTCGAAGGGGGCAAGGGCAGCTTCCAGCCGATGAACATCAACTACGGCCTCCTGCCGCCCATGGAGCCGCCCAAGCGCGACGCCGAGGGCCGCCGGCTGGGCGCCAAGGAGAAGACCCGCGCCAAGAAGCGGATGGTCGGGGAACGCGCCCTGGCCGACCTGGCCGCCTGGGCCGCCACGGCCCCGGCGCTCGAGGCCGCGGAATGATCATCCCTCCTCTTTAGGGGAGGGACGACTCGCCGGAGGCGAGCCGGGTGGGGGTTTCTGGATCTGGCTCGGTGTCCGGTCGTGGTTCCCCCACCCTGATCGCTCCGCGATCTGTCCCTCCCCTGAAGAGGAGGGACTTGCGACCGCGCGCGCTCAGATCCGCCCGATGGCCACGGCCCAGGTGAGCCGCAACCGGCGCCCGAGCTCCGAGCGGGCCGGGTGCAGCGCCAGGGTCGCATGGGCCACGGCCGGGAAGGCGGCGGCGCTGAGGGCGCGGGCGTCGGCGCGGGCGGCGGCCGCCACAGCCCCCAGGCCTGGTTTCGGCTCCCCGCGACCGAGCATCCACACGGCGCCGGCGGCCGCGGCGCGGGCCGGATCGGCCGCGGGGTCGAGGATCCGCACCGCCGCCTCCGCCGCCTGGCCCCCGGTCCCGCGGGCCCATTCCAGCGCCTCGGCCTCGTCCATCGGCGCAGCATCCAGTTCGCGGTAGCGGGCGTCGATCATCGCCTCCAGCGGCGCGCGCGGCAGGCTGCGCCGGGCGATGGCGGCGGCCAGGGCCTGGGCGGTGGGGTGATGGCGCACGTGACGGCCCTCATAGGCCTCGTCCAGCACCTCGCGCCACCAGGTCAGCCGGATCTCGCCCAGGAGCGGGTTGGAGGCCACCTTGGGGGCCCGCGCCAGCTCGTGGTCGTAGGCGTAGAGCGCCACCACGTCGGCCCGCGCCTGCGCATCGCCGATGAACCGGCTGGAGAGCCAGCGGTCGGGGTCCACGCGGCGGACCAGGGCGTCGAGGTCGTCGTCCATGCAGCTCCAACGAAAAAGGCCCGCCGTGAGGGCGGGCCTTCTCGCCTTTTCCGGGTCGGGTCTAGCCGAACAGGGTCTGGGTCATGGTCATGCTGGTCAGCATCGGAATGGACAGCAGCATGTTGGTGCGCGAGGCCAGCATGGCGATGCGGCCGGCCTTGGCCTTGGCGTCGGCATCCGCCTCGACCAGGCCCAGGGCGATCTTCTGGTTCGGCCAGATGATCACCCAGACGTTCAGGAACATGATGATGGCGAGGTAAGCGCCCACGCCCATCAGGGTGTAGCCCTTGTCGGCGGCGCTGTAGCCGTCGGCCAGGCCAAGGGTCATGACCTCCTTGCCGTAACCGCCGCCGCGGGTGGCCATCACCACGATCCCCATCACCAGGGTGCCGACGGCGCCCCAGCGGAACCAGAACAGCGCCTCGGGGGCGATGTACTTGGTCACGCCCGGCTTCAGCTCGGCCGGCACGTCGGGCATTTTGCGGATCTGGACGAAGTTGAAGTAGTACAGCAGCCCGATCCACAGGATGCCGAAGAACACGTGCAGCCAGCGCGCGACGGCCTGCCAGAAGGCGGCGTCCATCCCATGCGGGCTCTGCGAATAGGCGATGATCATGACGAGCGCGAGGATCACGCTCAGGATCACGGTATTTCTGAAGTTGGCGAGTATTCCAGCCATGAAGCTTGCCCTCTGAGTCCCTGCCCTAGCCCCGAGGTATAGGGCCTTTCGCCGCAGCCTGAAAGCGATGCGGCCGCGGGCGCTCTCCTCGGGGAAGTCGGCGCGCTCCCATTTTGGAAACCGCGGAAAACGCGGAAGGACGCGGAAGCGGCGGCTCAGGCCTCCTGCCCGCGCAGCGGGCGCTCCTGGCTGAACCACGAATGCACACGAAGAACACGAATAGGGCGGTGATGGCCCCGCTCACCGTGGCCCAGCTCCGACGGCGCATTCGTGTTCTTCGTGTGCATTCGTGGTTCCGCCTTCCGCGCCTTTCCGCGTTTTCCGCGGTTCGACTGACGACGCCTGCGGCGTCCGCGGCGGGTCAGATGGCGATCAGGGCGGCGGCGACGCGGCGGCCTTCGGCGGTGAGCAGGTTGTAGAGCTTGGCCGCGGCGGGAGTGTCCAGGAACTCGAAGCCGATGCCGGCGCGGGCGAGGCCGTCGCGCACCTCGCGTGGCGGCAGGGCGTTGCGGGCGCCGACGCCCAGCACCAGCACCTCGACTTCGGCGCGCCCGGCGGCCAGCACGGGCTGCAGGGCCGCCAGGGTCAGCTCCTCCAGGCGCGCCACCGGCCACGACCGCGGCTCGTCGGCGACGATCAGCACCGAGCCCTCGCGCCGCTCGCCGGAAAGCCGGAAGCCGCCGTCGCCATAGGCGTCGATGGAGGGCGCGTCGCGGGCCATGGCCGCCGCTCCTGCCCTACGGCCGGACCTTGGCCGGCTTCAGCGGCACGGCCGGGTCGTCGTTCCGCTTCACGCCCCAGAGCAGGATGATCGGCAGGGCGACGTAGACCGACGAATAGGTGCCGATGAAGATGCCGAACACCATGGTCGAGACCAGCGGGAACAGGGGGCCACCCAGGAAGAACGCGCCGGCCAGGGCCAGGATCGCGGTCGAGCCGGTGATGATGGTCCGCGACAGCCGCTCGTTCTCGGACTTGTTGATCACGTCGCGCAGGGGCGTGGACTTGTACTTTCGCAGGTTCTCCCGAAGCCGGTCGAAGGTGATCACCTTCTCGTTCATCGAATAGCCGATGACCGTCAGCAGGGCCGCGATCGAGGCCATGGAGAACTCGATCTGGGTCACCGACAGCAGGCCCAGGGTCAGCAGGATGTCGTGGAACACCGCGACCACCGCGCCCAGGCCGAACTGCAGCTGGAAGCGGAACCAGATGTAGAGCAGCATCAAGAGCAGCGCCGCGCCCAGCGCCTGGGCGCCGGACCAGGCCAGCTCGCCCGACACCTTGGCGCCGATCACCGAGACGCTCTTGACCAGGAGGCCCGGGAAACGCGCCTGCAGGCCGTCCTTCACCTTGGCGGTGGCGGCGGTGGGGTCGGCGCCCTCGGTGCGGAAGCGGACCATGGCCGAGTCGGCGGCGCCGATGCCCTGCACCTGGGCGTCGTGCGCGCCCATGGCCGGCAGGGCCGCGCGCAGCGCGCCCACCGGCGCGGTCTTGCCGGGCGTCTGGACTTCCATCTGGGTGCCGCCCCGGAAGTCGATGCCGAGGTTCAGGCCCTGGGTGAAGAACGAGACGCCAGAGCCCACGACCAGCAGGGCCGACAGCACGGCCGCGAACGGCGCGAGCCGCACGAAGTCGATGTGGAACTCGCGCGGGAGGTTGCGGATGAAAGGCCAGCGCATGGGAGTCCCTATTCGATCGGCAGGGTTTTGGGCTTCGTGGCGCGGAACCACCAGCCGATCAGCAGTTGGGTGATCACCACCGCCGTGAACACCGAGGTGATCACGCCGATGAGCAGGGTCAGGGCGAAGCCGCGGATCGGACCGGCCCCGAAATAGAGCATGATCACGGCGGAAATCGCGCTGGTGATGTTGGCGTCCAGGATCGAGACCAGGGCGCGGCTGTAGCCGTGCTCCAGGGCCATGATCGGCGTCCGCCCGGCATGCGCCTCGTCACGCACCCGCTCGTAGATCAGCACATTGGCGTCGACCGCCACGGCCAGGGTCAGGATCAGGCCGGCGATGCCCGGCAGGGTCATGGTGGCCTGGAAGCCCGACATGATGCCCAGGATCATCAGCACGTTCACGATCAGCGCCACGGCGGCGAAGATCCCGAACAGGCCATAGGCCAGGATGATGAAGATGATGATCGCCCCGGCGCCCAGGGCCAGGGAGATGGTCCCGGCGCGGATGGCGTCGGCGCCCAGCTCGGCGCCGACGGTGCGCTGCTCGATCACCTTCAGCGGGGCCGGCAGGGCGCCGGCCCGCAGCAGGACCGCGAACTGGTTGGCGCCTTCCACGGTGAAGTTGCCGGTGATCTGGCCGGAGCCGCCGGTGATCGGGCCGTTGATCACGGGAGCCGATACCGTCTTGTTGTCGAGGATGATGGCGAACCGCTTGCCGACGTTCTGGCTGGTGGCCAGGCCGAACTTCTGGGCGCCCTGGCCGTTGAAGCGGAAGCTCACCACCGGCTGGCCCGTCTGGCTGTCGAAGCTGGCCTGGGCGTCGGTCAGCATCTCGCCCGTCACCAGGGCCCGGCGCTTGACCACATAGAACGGGGCGATCTTGTCGCCCGGCACCAGCATGTCGCCCGGCGGGACGCGGCCCTGCTGGGCGGCCACCGGGTCGGCGTTCTCGTCCACCATCTGGAAGGTGAGCTTGGCGGTCTTGCCGATGATGTCCTGCAGCTTCTGCGGGTCGCTCTCGCCGGGGGCGGCGATCATGATCCGGTCCGCGCCCTGGCGGCGGATGTCCGGCTCCTTGGTGCCCAGCTGGTCGATCCGGCGGCGCACCACCTCGATGGACTGGTCCACCGCCTTGGCGGACTCGGCGTCGAAGGCCTGGGGCACGAACTGGATGCGGATGCGCTGGTCGTCGGCGGTGCTGACGTTGACGTCACGGCCGCCCGCCACGCCGGCCAGGGGCGCACCCACGGTCTGGCGCAGCGCCTTGGCGGCGTCGCTCACCTGGGTGGCGTCATTGATCCGGACCTGGACCTCGCCGTTCACGACGCCGAGGCCGGTGAACTCGATGTTCTTGTCCCGCAGGTTCGTCCGCACGTCCTCGACGAGGTTGGTCAGCTTCTCCGCGCGCAACGCCGGGATATCGACCTCGTAGAGCAGGTAGGAGCCGCCCTGCAGGTCGAGACCCAGGTTCAGGGTCTTCTTCGGAAGGAAGCCCGGCAGGCCGTCGCGCACATTGGCGGGCAGCAGGTTGGGCAGGGTGAAGAGGATGCCAAAGATCGTCGCGAGGGCGACGGCGATGATCCTCCAGCGGGAGACGCTGATCATCGAGGACGCTTCAGGCCTTGGAGTCGTTGGCCGGCGCCGGCTCGCCGCGCGAGCGGACGTCCGCGATCATCGAGCGGACCACCTTCACGGTGACGCCGGTGGCGACCTCCAGGCCGACCTCCTTGTCCTCGACGCGGACGATCTTGCCGATGATCCCGGAGGACAGCACCACCTGGTCGCCGCGCTTCAGGCCGGACAGCAGGGTCTGGTGGTCCTTCATCCGCTTCTGCTGCGGACGGATCATCAGGAAGTAGAAGAGGACGGCCAGGACCACCAGCGGAAGGAACTGGATCAGGTTGTTCGGGTCGGTCATCGGAGCTCCGCGACGGCCCGCGCGAGGGGGCCGGAAATTAGGTCGGCGGAAGCTATGCGCAGAGGCCTGCTTTTGCAATGGAACCGGGGCCGATGATAGGCAGGCGGGCATGGACCGCGACCCGACGCCGCTCTTGATCCGCATCGCCGAGGCGCTGGAGCGCCTGGCCCCGCCCGTCGAGGCGGCCCCCAGCTTCGCCAGGGCGCGCCTCTTCCGGCACGACCCGGCCACGGGGGCCTTCCACCCCGCGCCGGACTATCCCCTGGGCCTGGAGAACCTCGTGGGGGTGGAGCGCCAGAAGGACCGGTTCGTGGAGAACCTGGCGCGGTTCGCCCGCGGGCGGCCGTTCAACCACGCCCTGCTGTGGGGCGTGCGCGGCACCGGCAAGAGCTCCCTGGCCAAGGCGGCGTTCATGGCGGTGGCGGCGGACGCGCCGGACCTGCGGCTGGTGGAGGTGGACCGCGACCAGGTCACCGCCCTGCCCCCGCTGTTCGACGTGCTGCGGGCGCGAGCCGAGCGCTTCGTGGTGCTTTGCGACGACCTCTCGTTCGAGGAGGGGGCGGCCGCGGCCAAGGCCCTGAAGTCGGCGCTGGAGGGGGGCGTGTCCGGGCCGCCGGCGAACGTGCTGTTCGTGGCCACCTCCAACCGCCGTCACCTGATGCCCCGCGGCCACGGCGAGGACCGCGGTCTGGTGGCCGCCGCCGAGGACGCCGAGGAGGAGGTCAGCGTCTCCGACCGCTTCGGCCTCTGGATCGGCTTCCCGCCCATGGACCAGGCCACCTACCTGGCGGCGGTGGCGGGCTATGCGGAGCGTTTCGGGCTGCAGGCGCCGGAGCTGGAGCGCCGCGCCCTGCAGTGGGCCCAGCTGCGCGGGTCGCGCTCGGGGCGCGTGGCCTGGCAGTTCATCCGCGACCTGGCGGGCGAGCTGGGGAAAGATCTGCCGCTGTAGTCCCTCCCTTGATGGGGAGGGACAGGCTGCGCAGCCGCCAGGGTGAGGGATAGTCGATCGAGCGCAGCGCCAGGTCGTGACCCTCAATGGCGACAGCATCCGACGTGCAGCGCCCGGTCGTGGCCGCCTCACCCTGATCGCTTCGCGATCTGTCCCTCCCCATCAAGGGAGGGACGCTTGGCTACTTCGGCAGCACCAGCGCGGGGTCCACCGGCCGGGCGCGGTCGTCGGGCGAGGGCTTGTAGCGGACTTCGAAGTGCAGCTGCGGCTCGGAGACGCCGCCGGAGGTGCCGGCCTCGCCGATCTGCTGGCCCTGGCTGACCTTCTGTTGCATGCGCACGTCCACCCGGCCCAGGTGACCGTAGGCCGTCACCCAGCCGTCGGCGTGCTGGATCAGCACCAGGTTGCCGAAGCCGGGCACCTGGTCGCCGGCGTAGACCACATTGCCCGCCGCCGCGGCCCGCACGGGGTCGCCGGCGTTGGCGCGGATGTCGAGGCCATCGTTGCGCTGGCCGCCGCCCCGGTCGCCGAAGCCGGCGATGATCGCGCCCTTGATCGGCCAGGCGAAGAGGCCGCGGCCCCGCTGGCTGATCTCGGCGTCCGGGATCGGGGCGCTGGCGCTGGGGGCGCCAGTGATGCCGCTCCCGCCGCCGCCGCCGCCCGGCGAATAGGGCTGGGGCTGCGAGGGCAGCGGCGTCGACGGCCGCATGGGCGGCAGCGGCCCACCGGCCGGCGGGGTGTAGCGCGGCGGCTGGTACTCCTCGCGGCCGCGATCGCGCGAGCCGCCGGGCAGGCGCAGGCGGCGGCCGGGCTTCACCGCCGCGTGGCGCTTCAGGCCATTGGCGGCGCGCAGCTCGCCCTCGGAGACGCCAAAGCGCTGGGCGATGGCGGCCAGGGTGTCGCCGCGGGCCACCACATAGGCCTTGGAGGTCGAGCCGCCGGCGCCGTGCAGCGTCTGGCCGGCCCGCACATGGTACGGGCGCTTCAGGTGGTTCAGCCGGCCCAGCTCCTCGACGCTGACGCCGAGCTTGCGGGCGGCCTTCTCGGCGGTGTCGCCGCGGCGCACGCGGTAGCTTCGGCCGGCGCCCTCCACCTCGACCACGCGGCCCATGGCGCCGTGGCTGGCGGGCTCCTCAGCCGGCGCCTCGCCCCGATGGCGGCCGCGCGGCGCGGGCGTCTCGTCGGCGGGCTCAGCGTCGCCGGCCAGGCGCAGGGTCTGGCCGTGCGAGATCGAATTGCTGCGGCCCAGGTGGTTGGCGGCCTTCAGCTGTTCGACGGAGATCCCATGCGCCTTGGCGATGGAGAACAGCGTGTCGCCCTTCTTCACCACATAGCTCTCGGCGTGCGCCCTGCCGGCGGCCTTACCCTTGGCGGACGCGTGGCCCTCCGGCTGCGGGCCATGCAGGACCTGGCCCGGATGCAGGCGGTAGGGCTTCTTCAGCCCGTTGAGCTTCGCCAGGGTCTCGATGTCGACGCCCAGCTTGGGCGCGACCTTCTCCAGGGTGTCGCCCTTGCGCACCTTGTAGGTCGCCGGCTCGGCGTCCTCGACCGGCGCGGCGGCCGCATGGTGGTGGCGATGGCGCACACGGGCGGCGGCGTCCTCACCGGTAGGGGCCATGGCCAGCGCCGGGGCGGACTCGGCCGCCGCCAGGGCCGGGGCGGCGGTCTCCGGCGCGCGGGGCGCGGGGGTCGGCGCGGGCGCGGGTGGCGCGAGCGGCGCGCTCTCCACCGGCACGCTGGCGTGCGGCGCCAGCGGCGCGTCGGCCTGCGCCAACTGCTGCGGCGCAGCCTGGGCGGGCGGAGCGACCGCGGGCGGCGGCAGGTCCAGCAGCCGGGCCTGCGTCGGATAGCGCGGGCTGGCGCAGGCGGTCAGGGCCGTGCCGGCCAGGAGGATCAGCGCCGTACGCTGGATGGGATAGGTCATCGCCGCTCCGCGGGGTGGTGACGTGAGAATCGTCGGGGCGTCCGGGGCGCATGATGGCGGCCAGCGGACGCCCGCGCCAACCCGCAATTCCATTGCAGCGTCAAAACGTCAGAGTTCCTTGGCCACGCCGTCGAGCAGCGGCACGAAGCGCACGTCGATCAACTTCTCGACATTGAACCCGCCCTGCCCGTCGCCGGTGTAGCGGCGCAGGCTCTGGACGGGGCCTTTTCCGATCGGCGCCACCAGGATCCCCGTAGGTTTCAGCTGTGAAAGCAAAGCCTTCGGCTCGCCCGGCGCCGCGGCTGTGACCATAATGCGGTCAAACGGCGCCTGCTCGGGCCACCCCTCCCCGCCATCGCCGAAGCGGGTGATGACGTTGGTCAGGCCCAGCGCCTTGAACCGCCCCTCGGCCTCGCGCATCAGGGTGCGGTAGCGCTCCACCGTGTAGACCAGCCGCGCCAGCTTCGAGAGGATCGTGGTCTGATAGCCGCTGCCGGTGCCGATCTCGAGCACCCGGTCGCGCTTGTCGACCTTCAGCGCCTGGGTCATCAGCCCGACGATGAACGGCTGGCTGATGGTCTGGCCGCAGGCGATCGGCAGGGCAGAGTCCTCGAAAGCCCGCTGCTTGAAGAGCTCCGGCGTGAAGATCTCCCGCGGCGTGGTCTCGATGGCCTGCAGCACCTTGGGCTCGCTGACCCCCTGAGAGCGCAGCGCCAGGATCAGGCGCGCCATCCGCGTCTCGGGGCTGTCGTCGGCAGGCGGTTCGGGCGGCTCGGCCATGCTCAGGCCTTCGGCGGGGTTCCGCCCAGGGCGCCTTTCAGCGCATGGACGGTGGGCTGGTGGGTCAGGTCGATATGCAGCGGGGTCACGGAAATCCGCCCCTCATATAGCGCACGCAGGTCGGTCCCGTTCGGCGGGCTCGAACGCAGCTGGCGGAAACCCACCCAGTAGTAGTCGCGGCCGCGCAGGTCGGTGCGCTTCTCGGCATGGCGCACCTGCATGTCGCGGAAGCCCTGGCGGGTGACCTCCACCTCGGTGATCTCGGCGATCTCGCGGTTCGGGAAGTTGACGTTCAGCACCACGTCCGCCGGCCAGCCCACCTCCACGGCGCGGCGGATCACGCCCGGCCCGAAGGTCTCCGCCGGCTCGAAACTGTGGCCGGGCTCGTAGAAGCCCATCTGCGACAGGGCGATCGAGGGCACGCCCAGGGCCATGCCCTCGATGGCGCCGGCCACCGTGCCGGACATGGTGACGTCCTCGGCCAGGTTTGCGCCGCGGTTGACGCCGGAGAGCACCAGGTCGGGCTTGCGGCCAGGGATCAGGTCGTTGAGCGCCAGCATCACGCAGTCGGTCGGCGTCCCGGTGGTGGCGAAGCGGCGCTCCGACAGGGTGCGCACCCGGATCGGATCGGCCAGGGTCAGCGCCCGGCTGGCCCCCGACTGCTCGTACTCCGGCGCGCAGACCCAGACGTCGTCGGACAGCTGGGCCGCGATCCGCTCCAGCGCCGCCAGCCCGTCCGCGTGGATCCCGTCGTCGTTGGTGAGCAGAATCCTCATGCGGCATTTCCCTCCCCTTTATGGGGAGGGGCAGACCGCGAAGCGGTCGGGGTGGGGAGGTATGGACCGGAGCGTGGACGTGGGCGCCTGGCCCACCCTTCCCCACCCGGCTCGCCGGAGGCGAGCTGTCCCTCCCCATTAAGGGGAGGGAAGACGGTGCGCCCCCTCACGCCTCGCCCCCGATATGCGTCACGCCGGGCATGTAGGGGTGCAGGGCTTGCGGGATGGCGATGCGGCCGCCTTCGTCCTGATAGTTCTCCATCACCGCCACCAGGGTGCGGCCCACCGCCAGGCCCGAGCCGTTCAGGGTGTGGACGTAGCGCGTGCCCTTCTCGCCGGCCTTCTTGGCGCGGGCGTCCATGCGCCGGGCCTGGAAGTCGCCGCAGTTCGAGCAGGAGCTGATCTCGCGGTACTTGCCCTGGCTGGGCAGCCAGACCTCCAGGTCGTAGGTCTTGCGCGCGCCAAAGCCCATGTCGCCGGTGCACAGCAGCATGGTGCGGTATGGCAGCTCCAGGCGCTTCAGCACCGCCTCGGCGCAGCCCACCATCCGCTCATGCTCGTCGGCCGACTGCTCGGGCGCGGTGATCGAGACCAGCTCGACCTTGTAGAACTGGTGCTGGCGGATCATGCCGCGGGTGTCGCGGCCCGAGGCGCCGGCTTCCGAACGGAAGCAGGGCGTCAGGGCCGTCATCCGCATCGGCAGCTCTTCCTCGGCCACGATCTGGCCCATGACCAGGCTGGTCAGCGGCACCTCGGCCGTGGGGATCAGCCAGCGGCCGTCGGTGGTCTGGAAGAGATCGTCGGCGAACTTCGGCAGCTTGTCGGTGCCATAGGCGGCCGCGTCATTGACCAGCAGCGGCGGCGAGACCTCCAGATAGCCGTGCTCGCGGGTCTGCAGGTCCAGCATGAACTGGCCGATGGCCCGCTCCAGCCGCGCCAGCTGGCCCTTCAGGACCGTGAACCGCGCCCCGCTCATCCGGGCGGCCGCCTCGAAGTCGAGCAGGCCGGACGCCTCGCCCAGGTCCACGTGGTCCTTCGGGCTGGCGATGGCGACGGGCTCACCCCAGCGGCGGACCTCGACGTTGTCGTGCTCGTCGGCGCCCTGCGGTACGTCAGGCGCCGGGATGTTGGGCATCGCCTCGAGGATCTTCTTCAGGCTCTCGCCGGCCAGCCGTTCCATCTCGGCGTGGTTGGCGAAGTCGGCCTTCAGCGCCTCGACCCGGGCCATCAGGGCCTGCGCCTCGGCCTCGTTCTTCTGGGCCTTGGCCTGGCCGATCTTCTTGGAGACCTCGTTGCGCTCGGCCTGGGCGGCCTGGGCGGCGGTCTGGGCGGCGCGCAGGCGGGTGTCGAGGTCGAGGATCGCGGCGACCTGGCCCGAGGAGCCCTTCGCCGCCCAGGCTTTCTCGTAAAGCTCGGGGGTTTCGCGAATGGCTCGGATGTCGTGCATTGGGGGGCCGCTATGGGGTTGAGCGGCCCTCTCTAGAGCGCGTCGAAGGACGGGCCAACCCCCAGGGGTCTCTAGGCAGCCTCGGCGGCGGCGTCCTCGCGCTCGCGCCGGCGTTCGATCAGCTTCACGCACAACACGGAGGCGAAGTAGAGCCCGATGATCGGGAAGGCGAGCAGGGTCTGGCTGATCGGATCCGGCGGCGTCACGATGGCCGCCACCACGAAGACGCCCAGCACCGCATAGCGCCAGCCGCTCATCAGCATGCGCGAGTTCACGATCCCGGCCATCCCCAGCAGGGTCAGCACCACCGGCAGCTGGAAGCAGAGGCCGAACGCCAGCAGCAGGGTCGTCACCAGGCTGAAGTAGTCCGAGACCTTGGGCAGCAACTCCACCGAGATGGAGCCCGCGCCCACGATCTGCTGGCTCAGCGAGAACCAGAGGACGAACGGCAGGATCATGAAATAGACCAGGGCCGCGCCGGCCACGAACAGCACCGGCGCCGCCACCAGGAACGGCAGGAAGGCCCGCCGCTCGCGCTTGTAGAGGCCGGGCGCCACGAAGGCGTAGACCTGCCAGGCCAGCACCGGGAAGGCCACGACGACCGCGCCGAACCCGGCCAGCTTCACCTTGGTGAAGAAGAACTCCAGCGGCGCGGTGAACACCAACTTCAGGGCGTGCTGGTCGGGCGCCTGGGGCACGGAACGCGCGCCCACCAGGGCCAGGAACATGTTCTTGGTGCCGTCCCACAGCCCTTTGATGTCGAAGCCGGACGTGGGGTGCGCCGCCTCGGCGTTGCGCACGGCCAGGATGTTCGCCGCGATGGCGAAGGGGTGCAGCAAGAGGGCGTAGATCTGGGTGGCGAAGACGAAGCAGACGATGAAGCCCGCCACGATCGCCACGATGCAGATGATCAGCCGCTTGCGCAGCTCCACCAGGTGGTCGAGCAGCGGGGCGCGGGACGCCTCGATCTCGGCCTCGTCGGGGGCATCGTCGCTCACGAGCCGGCCTCGGTCTTGCGGGCGCGGGGCCGCCGCGCGGCGTTGGGCCGGTCAGCGGCCTTGGTCGCGGGCTTGGCGGCGGAGGGCTTCCGCGTCGCCGGGGCGGCCTTGGTCTTCGGGGCGGTCTTCGGGGCGGCGGGCGCCGGGGCCGCGGCAGTCTTCGCGCGCGGCTTGCGGGCCGGCTTGGCGGGTTCCTCGACGACCGGCTCGGCGTCGCCCGGCGGCAGGGACTGCATCTCGCTGTACTGGTAGCTCATCGGGGGGTGCAGCTGGACGCCGACGCCCGACAGGCTGTCCTGGATCTCGCTGACCGCCGACTGCATCTCTTCGTGGCCGGAATGGGCGGCGATATCGGCCAGCTGGCCGCGGCGCATGGCCTCGACCTCCTTGCGCAGCTCATCCAGTTCGGACTGGCGCGCCATCTCGTCGAAGCTGGCGCGGAACTCCGCGGCCATGCCGCGCAGCTTGGCCATGAACTGGCCCAGCTTGCGCAACAGCGGCGGCAGGTCCTTCGGACCCACCACCACCAGGGCGACGATCCCGACGATCAGGAACTCGAGGAAACGTCCTTCAGGGAACATGTGCTGGGCCTAGTCGAGCTTTGGCCAGGCGATCAAGCCCTGCATCGGCCCTTGCATCCGGAATGCTGCGAAATATCGGCCGTCGGCGCGGGTCAGCCGCGGGTCCAATCAGCTCCGGGCCTTATCGCCGTCGGTTTCCTTCGGCAGCGGCTTGGCCGCGGCGGTCTCGTGGTGCTCGTCCTCGCCCTTCAGGCCCTCGCGGAAGGCGCGAATGCCCTTGGCGGTGTCGCCCATGATGCCGGAGATCTTGCCGCGGCCGCCGAACAGCAGCGCGAAGACGACCACGACGGCCAGGATGTGCCAGATGCTCAAGGCGCCCATTCGGGTAACTCCATGATCGGTCCGCCGCCTGCCGGGCGCGAACGACGAATTGAATGCGTCAGGCGGCTATATAGTCCGTCCCGCAGACGGACGCCACGCGGCCTTTATTCCCATATCCACCTGGTTTTGAAGCAGTCGCTTCATTCCTCGGCCAGGAAATCCACGTGGAACTCCGGCGCATCCGTCGCCTCCAGCGGATCCTCGTCGGCCTGGGCGAGGTTCGGGTCGGGCACCGCGAAGTCCGGCGGCAGGTCCATCGAGAGCAGGCCGGCGGCCTTCATTTCCGCCAGGCCCGGCAGGTCGGAGAGGCTCGCCAGCCCATAGTGCTCCAGGAAGGCGTCGGTGGTGCCATAGGTCACCGGACGCCCGGGCGTGCGGCGGCGGCCGCGCATGCGCACCAGGCCCAGCTCCAGGAGGACGTCCAGGGTGCCGCGGCTGGCCTGCACGCCGCGCACGGCCTCGATCTCGGCCCGGGTCACCGGCTGGTGGTAGGCGATGATCGCCAGGGTCTCCTGGGCGGCCTTGGAAAGGCGGCGCGGCTCGTCCCGCTCCTCGGTCATCAGCCACGCCAAGTCCTCGGCGGTCTGGAAGCGCCAGCCGCCGGCGACCTGCGCCAGGACCACGCCACGGCCCTGGTAGCGCTCGGCCAGCTCCCCCAGGGCGCCGGCGATGTCCGCGCCCTCCGGCAGGCGCTTGGCGAGGTCCGCGTCGGTGAGCGGCCCGGCGGCGGCGAACAACAGCGCCTCGATCTCGCGCGCGGTCTCCATGCGGTCGGTCATGAGGAAATGCTCCCCCTCACGCCCTCGCCTCCCCTTTGCGCGCCCGCAGGTAGATGTCCGCGAAGGCCTCAAGCTGGCGGGCCTCCAGGGCGCCTTCCTTGATCAGCTCCAGGCTCGCCGAGAGGGTGGAGGCCACGTACGAGGCCCGGCTCGGGCCGGCGGCCGGCGAGCCCAGGGGCGCGACGCCGGCCAGCGGCGTCCAGCGCTCCAGGTCGGGCAGCAGGCGGCGCAGGCGGTCGCGGGCGTCCTCCAGCGGATAGGCCTGGGGCGCGGCGGGCTGGTAGTGGCGCGAGGCCTCCTTCCGCCGCTGGCCGATGTAGGCGTCCATCAGGGCGTAGAGGTCGCCCTCGATACGGCCCGACGGGATTACCCGGATCGCTTCCGGATCGCCGCGCACGAAGACCTCGCGGCCCAGCTGCGGGCCGGTGCGCAACGCTTCGGACGCCACCCGCATGGCCTCCAGCTTGGCGAGGCGGAACGCCAGGCGCGCGGCCATCTCCTCGGCCGGCGGCTCCTCGGCCTTGGGACGGTCCGGCTTGGGCAGGAGGAGGCGCGACTTCAGGTAGGCGAGCCAGGCGGCCATCACCAGGTAGTCCGCGGCCAGCGAGAAGCGCCGCCGCCGCGCCTCGTGCACGAACGCCAGGTACTGCTCGGCCAGCTTCAGGACCGAGAGCTTGAGCAGGTCCACCTTCTGGGTGCGCGCCAGGGCCAGCAGCACGTGCAGCGGGCCCTCATAGCCGTCCACGTCGATGATCAGCGCCTCGCCGTCCTCGGCCGCGGTGGCCGCGGCGTCGAAGTCCAGGCTGGGCTGAAAGGGGTTGCTCACGAAGCCCACTCTCCGCCGAAGGCGGCGTCGAAGCGAGCGCGGCCTTCCGCCGCGTCGAACGGCTCGGCGGCCTTGGGGAGCCGCGCCAGGGCCGCCTCCGCACGGCGCGCGGCGCGGCCCTTGAGATCGCCGGTCCCCGCCACCACCGCCTTCATCTCGGCCATGTCGCCGTTGCAGTGCAGGACGACGTCGCAGCCGGCGGCCAGCGACGTCTCCGCCCGTTCGCGGAAGTCGCCGGCCAGGGCCTTCATGGACAGGTCGTCGCTCATCACCAGGCCGTCGAAGCCGATCGCCCCGCGGATCACCCGCTTGAACGCCTTCTTCGAGGTGGTGGCCGGGCGCTTGGGATCGACGGCCGTGTAGATCACGTGGGCGGTCATCGCCATCGGCATGTCGGAGAGCGCCTGGAACGGCGCGAAGTCGCGGCCGGCCAGCTCATCCCAGGCCGCCTCGACCACCGGCAGTTCCAGGTGACTGTCGGCCTTGGCGCGGCCGTGACCCGGAATGTGCTTGATCACCGGCAGCACGCCGCCGGCGATCAGCCCTTCGGCGGCGGCGCGGCCCAGCAGGGCGACCTCCTCCGGGGTCTGACCATAGGCGCGGTCGCCGATGATCTCGTGGCCCTGCGGGTCCGGCACGTCCAGCACCGGCACGCAGTCGACGTTGATCCCGAGCGCGGCCAGGTCGTGCGCCAGCAGCCGTGCGCCCAGCCGGGTGATCTCGCGCCGCAGCAGCGGGTCGTTGCCGGCCAGCGCGCCATAGGCCCGGCCTGGCGGGTAGCGCTTCCAGTGCGGCGGCTTCAGGCGCGCCACCCGCCCGCCCTCCTGGTCGATCAGGATCGGCGCGTCCGCCCGCCCCACCGTCTCGCGCAGGGCGGCGGTGAGCGCGCGCACCTGCTCAGGGCTCTCCACATTGCGCGCGAAGAGGATGAAGCCCCAGGGCTGGACGTCGCGGAAGAACGCCTTCTCCGCCTTGGTGAGCGTCAGGCCCGAACAGCCCAGGATGCAGGCCGAGGCGGTCACCGGACGAAGCAGCTCTTCCCGGCCGCGGTCAGCTTGGCGCAGAACGCCTGGGCGTCCGCGCGGCTGGCAAAGCCGGTGACGGCGGTGCGGTAGAGCGTGCCGCCGTTCTTCTCGATCTTCTCGATGCTCTTCCCCTTGCCGGCGGCCAGGCCCGGCGCGGCGGCGACCGCGTCACTCCAGGCCTTGTCGGCGAGCGCCGTCGAGGAGACGGCGCCGATCTGCACCGCCGCGCCGCCGGTCCCCGCGGGCTTGGCGTCGGCGGCCTTGGGCGCGGGCTTGGCTTCGGCGGGCTTGGTCTCGGCCTTGGCCGCAGGCTTTGCGGGCGCCTTGGCCTCGGCGGGCGGCGCCTTTTTCAGCTCCACAGCCTTGGGCGGCGGCGTGGCGGCGGCGACCTTCAGGGCCGGAACGGGCTTGGGCGCTGGCTCGGCGGCAGCGGTCTTGGGGGCCGGCGGCGGCGCGGACGGCAGGGCCGGCCTCAACGCCTGGGCCGCCTGCGGGGCGGGTTGCGGGGTCGTGGCGACCGGCGGCGCGGGGGCCACAGCCACCGGCGTTGTGGGCCGGGCCTGCGGCTGCTCCGGCGGCGGGGCGAACTTGGGGGGAGCGGGGACGGTCTCCACCGGGCCGCCATTCTCCGAGCGATAGATCTGCAGCCCGGCGGCTGCGTCCTGCGGCTGGGCGTCGGCCGGCGGCGGCGCCTTGATGCTGGCCACCGGGGCGCCCACGGTCTGCGGCGCCTCGCCGGCGCGGCGCACGCCGGACTGGTAGAACATGAAGATCGCCGCCACGAGGCCCGCCAGCACCAGGACGCTGAGGATCAGGGTGAAGGGTATCGGCCGCGCCCCGCGCTGGGGCTGGCGCGGATCGAAGCTGAGTGGCGCATCGGCCGTGGGGGGCGTATAGGCGCCGCGCTCGTGGTCGGACATCGCAGGAGGCTCCGAGAAACCGGGCGCGCGAACGGCTCGCGAATCGCGCGCGTGAGGCGTCAGTCTAGCGGACCTGTCCGGGTCCGGAGCGCCCCGCCGACGCGATTCCTGTGCACGGCGGGGGGCGGAATTGGGGCGGGGCCCGGAAATGCGCGCCGGCTCAGCCGCCCAGCGCCCCAAGGTCCGTGGTGTCCATGCCATAGCGATGGAAGAGCGCCCGGAACTCGCCAAGCTCGTCGGCCGAGACCTTGCCGGCCCGCAGCTCGATCTGCAGGTCGCGGCCGCGGTTGTAGACGCGGGCCACCGCGCGGATCCGCTTCAGCCAGGTGAAGAAAGCGGTCTCGTCGCCGGGCGAATAGAAGGTCGGCCCGCGCACGACCAGGGTCTCGGCCGCCACGCTCAGTTCCAGACGTCCAGGTGGAACAGCTTGCGGTGCTCCTCGATGGCGAAGCGGTCGGTCATGCCGGCGATGTAGTCGCAGACCACGCGCGCGCGGCCCGCCTCGTCGCGGCCCTGGCAGCGGGCGAACCACTCGCCCGGCAGCACGTCCGGCTCGGCCATGAACAGCTGGAACATCTCCGCCAGGATCCGCCGCGCCTGGCTGCGCGTGCGGTTGACCTTCCAGTGGCGGTACATCCGCTCCATCAGGAACGCCCGCAGCTGCGACAGGTCCTCGACCATGTCGCGGGAGAAGGCCAGGAGGGCATGGCCCAGGACCCGCACCGCCTCGGGCGATCCGACATGGTCCGCCGCGGCGCGCCGGCGAGTCTCGTCCAGCACGTCGTCGACCATGGCCCCGATCATCCGGCGCACCGCCTCCAGCCGCAGGATCCCCGGCTCGCAGTCCGGGTAGTCCGCGCGCGCCGAGACCACATGCGGGCCGATCAGGGGCACGTGGGCCAGTTCCTCGAGGTTGAACAGGCCGGCCAGCACCCCGTCGTCCACGTCGTGGTTGTTGTAGGCGATGTCGTCGGAGAGCGCCGCCACCTGGGCCTCGGCCGACGCCCAGGTGTCCAGCCGCAGGCCGTACTGCGCGTCGAATTCCGAAATCGCGCTCCACGAGGGCTTGGCCAGCTGGTCCACCACCGGCCCGTTGTGCTTGATCACCCCCTCCAGGGTCTCCCAGGTGAGGTTCAGGCCGTCGAAGCGCGGGTAGCGCCGCTCCAGCTTGGTGACCACGCGGAAGGTCTGCACATTGTGGTCGAAGCCGCCGTAGCCCTGCATCTGGACCTGCAGCTCGTCCTCGCCGGCGTGGCCGAAGGGCGGATGGCCCAGGTCGTGGGCCAAAGCGATGGTCTCGGCCAGGTCGGCGTCGAGCCCGAGCGCGGTGGCCAGCGAGCGGGCGATCTGCGCCACCTCCAGGGAGTGGGTCAGGCGGGTGCGGAAGTGGTCGCCCTCGTGGGCCACGAAGACCTGGGTCTTCTCCTTCAGCCGCCGGAACGCCGTCGAGTGGATGATGCGGTCGCGGTCGCGGGCGAAGTCGGTGCGGGTGCGGCTGTGCGGCTCGGCGACCTTGCGGCCGCGCGACGCAGCCGGGTCCTCGGCGTAGGGGGCGCGGACAGGAACGGATACGGCCATCAAACCCTTCTCGGCGAAGGCCCCTTGGTCGAAGCCGTCATCGCCCTCATATAGTCGAGGCCTGACCAACGTCTAACGGAAGCATGACCACCACCGAAGTCACCCTCTCGCCGGCCGCGGCCGACCGCATCCGCGCCATCGGGGCCAAGGAAGGCCGCCCGGTGATGTTGCGCGTGGCGGTGGAAGGCGGCGGCTGCTCCGGCTTCCAGTACCTGTTCGACCTGGTCGACGCGGCCCAGGACGACGACCTGCGCGTCGAGCGCGACGGCGCCGCGGCCCTGGTGGACGTGGTCTCCCTGGCCCTGCTCAAGGGCTCGGAGATCGACTTCGTCGACGAGCTGGCGGGGGCGGAATTCCGGATCAGGAACCCGAACGCGAAATCCAGCTGCGGCTGCGGCGTCAGCTTCTCGATCTAGGACCGCGCAGGCTTCAGCCGGCGCGAATCAGCGCGGCTGGCGCAGCGGCGTCTCCGGCCGCGGCGCTTGCGGTGTGATGAGCGGCGGCGCTCCGGGCGGCGGCGCCTCCTGGATCCGCGTCGACTTGCTCGGCTGGAACAGCTCGGGATGCTCCGGCAGGTCGGCGCGGAACTCGTCGTAGCGCACCACCCACACGGGCTTGCCCTTGCGCAGGTAGCTGACCATCAGCGGGGCCCCTCGCCGCTCGTCCATCAGCAGCGCCACCGTCTGGTCGCCCGCCGTGAGCGCGTGCAACGCCGCGGTGGTCTCGCCCCAGGCCAAGGTTCGCCGAACCTCGGGCGCATTGGCGGCGACGAAAGCCGCTTCGCAGCCGAACTCCAGCGCCTGGAACGCCGGCGGCAGGTCCGCCAGGTTTGGCAGGATCGGCGCATGCACCTCGAACTGCGGCCCCGCATCACGGCTGTGCCGACCGGACCGGGTCGAGGCGTCGACGATCCAGATGTCGGGCTCGGAGACGATGAAGAGCATCTTGGCCCCGTTATGGCTGGGATCGGGCGGCTCCTCGGTGCGCATGTAGATCGAGCTGCGGCGGTACATCAGCCGCGGCTGGGCGCGCGGATCGGCCGCCGCCAGCCCGGGGCTGACGTTGCGCACCACCAGCCGCACCAGGGTGTCGGGCGCGCAGCCGCCGGGCGGCGCCACCACCGGCGGAAGGTCCATGGTCGGCCCTTCCAGCGCGGGCGGCGGCTTAGGCAGCGACGGTGGCGGGGGCGCAGCCGCGGCAAGGGCCAGGATCGACAGGAGACGCAGCATCGCGCGATGGTTCACGCTGGGGCCGTACGGTCAAGCCAGGCGACCCCACTTCCCGCCGGCCGACCGCGCGCCGCCTGCCCCACGCCGCCAGCGCCCGCCGCTTGACCGTCCCCATTGAGCGGCGCGCCGGGCGCCCCTAGCTTGCTGGCGCTCTGGAGGACCCGATGCGCATCGCCACCTGGAACGTGAACTCGGTCAACGCGCGGCTGGAGACCGTCGTGCGCTGGTTCGAAGAGGCGAAGCCGGACGTGGCGTGCCTGCAGGAGATCAAGTGCGTCGACGAGAAGTTTCCCGCCGAAGCCTTTGAACGGCTTGGCTACAACATCGCCGTCCATGGCCAGAAGAGCTACAACGGTGTGGCCATCCTCTCGAAGACCCCGCTGGAGGACGTGCGCAAGGGCCTCCCCGTTTTCGAGGACATCGGAGGCGACGGCGACGACCATGCCCGCTACCTCGAGGCGGTGGTGTCGGGCCCGCAGCCGGTGCGGGTGGCGTCGATCTACCTGCCCAACGGCAATCCGATCGGGACGGAGAAGTTCGCCTACAAGCTCAGCTGGATGGGCCGGCTGCACCGCCACGCCCAGAACCTGTTGGCGCTTGAGGAGCCGTTCGCCCTGGTCGGCGACTACAACGTCATCCCCGAGCCGCGCGATGCCGAATTCCCCGCCAACTGGACCACCGACGCCCTCTTCCAGCCCGAGAGCCGCCGCGCCTTCCGGGCCCTGAAGAACCTGGGCCTCACCGAGGCCTATCTGCAGGCGGACGGCGCGCCCGGCGCCTACACCTTCTGGGACTACCAGGCCGGCGCGTGGCAGCGGAACAACGGCATCCGCATCGACCACGCCCTGCTCTCGCCCCAGGCGGCCGACCGGCTGCTGGGCGTCTCCATCCACCGCGATGTTCGCGCCTGGGAAAAGCCCTCGGACCACGTGCCGCTGGTGGTCGAGCTGGACGCCTGAGCCGGCGGTTTAGGCGACTCGCCGAAAGGCGTAGCCTTGCGCCATGGACGAGGCCGCGCGGCTGATCACCCTGCTCGCGCTCGCCGGGGGCGCGCTGACGCTGCTCGGCGCGGTCTTCGCGTGGTTCCTCGACGAGACGCGGCGGATCCGGCGCACCCTGCGCCTGGCGCTGGGCGCGGAGCCTGAGCCGTGGCTGGCCGCGTGCGGACGCGGCGTCGGGATCGGCTTCAACCTGGCCACGGGCGAGCTGGCGGTCACCTGGGACAGGGGCGGCTGGCGCCTGGGCTATGCCATCGCCGAGCTGATCGGGGTGGAGTTGATCGTCGACCGGCGCGTGGCGGCCCGGGCCTTCCGGGGCGAGCCGCGCCGGCCGCTGGACCATCTGGACGCGCCGCAGGAGCGCGTGCGCCTGCGCTTCGTCTTCGACGATCCTGGCAGGCCCGACTTCGACATCGACCTGTGGCGGCCGGAGGACGTTGGCCGGCGCGGCCGCCTGGAGCCCGAAGAAGCGCTGCACGAGGCCAACCGCTGGCTCGCCCGCATCGAGGCCCTGCTGCGCCGCCATCCGCCCCGCCCCGCGGCGATCCCCGCGCCCTTGGCGCTCGCCCCGCCGCCCGCCGCGCGTCCGGCCCCAGCCACCTCACCGCCGGCCGGCCCGCTGTTCGAAGACGCCGGGCCGCCGTGGGACGACGACGAGGACGAGATCACCGGCGATCCGGAAGACGCTATAACTTGACGATGTAAATTCATCTGTCAGTCTCGTGCAGGAGGAGCACTCCGCCATGCCGAACCTGATCGCCGCCGCCCTCTACTTCGTGCTGCTGCACCTCTTGGTGTCGGGCACCCGTGTGCGCGACGCCCTGACCGGCGCCATCGGCGTGGGGCCCTACATGGGGCTCTTCTCCGCCGCCTCCGCCGCGGGGCTGGCGTGGTTGGGTTTCGCCTTCGCCGGCGCCCTCGGCACGCCGGGCGACCGCTTCTACTGGGACATCACCCCGGCCGCCCGCTATGCGCAGGTCGTCGTGCAGCTGGTCGCCATGCTGCTGATCGTGCCGGGCCTCACGACGCCCAATCCCACCAGCGTGCGCCAGGAAGGCGCCCTGGACCGGCCCGACGTGGTCAAGGGCATGCTGCGGATCACGCGGCACCCGTTCCTGTGGGGCGTGGCGGTCTGGGCGGCCGGGCACCTGATCGTCAACGGCAATACCGCCTCGATCATCCTCTTCGGGTCCCTGCTGCTGCTGGGGCTCTTCGGCACGTCCAGCATCGACGCCAAGCGCCGCCGCGCCCTGGGCCCCAAGTGGGACACCTTCGCCGCCCAGACGTCGAACGTCCCCTTCGCTGCGATCATCGCGGGCCGCCAGCAGCTGAGGCTGGGCGAGATCGGCTGGTGGCGCATCGCCCTGGGCGTCGCCATCTGGGCGCTGTTGGCCTGGGCGCATCCCTATCTCTTCGGAGTCCGCGCCCTGCCCTGAGGTGTCGCCGTGGTGTTGCGTATGGTTGCGCAGACGGTCGCGTGGGTGGCCGTCGTCGGGGTCCTGCTCTTCTGGCCGGCCGGCCGGCTGGACTGGCCGCAGGCCTGGGTGTTCCTGGCGATCGTGCTGGCCTGCAGCCTGGGCCTGGGCTTCTGGCTGGCGCGACGGGACCCCGGCCTGCTGCGCGAGCGCCTGAGGCCGGTCGGCCTCAGCGAGCCCGATCCGGTGAACCGCGCCTACATCACCGCCATGATGGTCGGCTTCCACCTCTGGTTCGTCTGGATGGGCCTTGAGGCGCGGCACCGCGAGAGCCAGCCGTGGCCGGCGTGGGCCCAGGCGCTCGGCGCGGCCGGGGTCCTGGCGTGCCTCGCCATCGCCGGTCTGACGTTCCGCGAGAACAGCTTCGCGGCGGCCACGATCAAGCTGCAGGCCGAGCGGGGTCAGAGGGTGATCGACACCGGTCCCTACGCGGTCGTGCGCCACCCGATGTACGCCGGCGCGATCTTCTGGATGTTCGGCATGCCGCTGCTGATCGGGGGACCCTGGGATCTGCTGATAGGAGCGGCCGCCATGGCGGTGGTCGTCGTCCGGCTGCTGGGCGAGGAGCGGATGCTGGCGGCGGGCCTGCCCGGCTATTCGGCCTACATGCGCCGGGTGCGGTGGCGCCTCGTGCCTGGGATCTGGTGAGGCTCAGCCGAGCGCGAAGTCCACGGCCGCCTCGCAGTGGGCGACGGCGGTGTCCACGGTCGGCAGCGGCATCTCGGCCGGGTCGAGCAACAGGCCGATCTCGGTGCAGCCGAAGACGATCCCGTCGCAGCCTGCGGCTTGGCCGCGGGCGATCATCGCCAGCACTTCGGCCTTGGAGGCCGCGCGGATCACGCCCTGGCACAGCTCGTCGTAGATGATCGTGTGCAGCCGGTCGCGGTCGGCCTTCTCCGGCGTCAGCGGCTCAAGGCCCAGCTCGGCCAGCCGGTCGCGGTAGAACGCCTTCTCCATGGTGAAGCGAGTGGCCAGCAGCAGGGGCCGCTTCACGCCGCGCGCGGTCAGCGCCGCGGCGGTGGCGTCGGCGATGTGGATCACCGGCGCGCGCACCGCGGCCCGGATCTGCGGGGCGTTGAGGTGCATGGTATTGGCGCAGATCACGATCGCCTGCGCGCCGGCCGCCTCCAGCTTGCGCGCCGCCTCGGCCAGGATCGCGCCGGTCGCGTCCCAGTCGTCGCGGGCCTGCAGCTCGGCGACCGGCGCGAAGTCCACCGACCACATCACCAACTCGCACGAATGCAGCCCGCCCAGGCGCTCGCGCACCAGGCGGGTCAGCTCGCGGTAGTAGACCGCCGTGCTCTCGGCGCTGATCCCGCCAATCAGGCCCAGGGTCTTCACGTCAGATGTCCGCGTAGACGTGGGTCTCCGCGGCGGCGCCCGGGTGGGTCACCGCGCCCAGGTGGGCCGGGCCGACCCCTTGGGCGAACTTCCAGAGCGCGCCGGTCTGGTAGTTGGTGCGGCGCGGCTCCCAATGGCGCTGGCGGTTCTCCAGCTCGATCGGATCCACCTCCAGCTCGATGGTCCCGGCGTCGGCGTCGATGGCGATGATGTCCCCGTCGCGGACCAGGCCGATGGGCCCGCCCGCCGCCGCCTCCGGCCCCACATGGCCGATGCAGAGGCCGCGGGTGGCGCCGGAGAAGCGCCCGTCGGTGATCAGGGCGATGTTCTCCACGCCCTGGCCGTAGATGGCCGCCGTGGTGGACAGCATCTCGCGCATGCCCGGGCCGCCGCGGGGCCCCTCGTAGCGAATGACCAGCACGTCGCCTTCCTTGTACTGGCGCGCCTCGACGGCGGCGAAGCAGGCCTCCTCGCCGTCGAACACCCGGGCGGGCCCGCGATGCTTCGTGTGCTTCAGCCCCGCCACCTTGACGATGGCGCCGTCAGGGGCCAGCGAGCCCCACAGGCCCACCACGCCGCCGGTGGGCGACAGCGGGCTGGAAACCGGGCGGATCACGTCCTGGGCGCCGTCCCAGACCACGCCTTCCAGGTTCTCGCGGATCGTCTTGCCGGTGACCGTCATGCAGTCGCCGTGGATCAGGCCGGCGTCCAGCAGGGTGCGCAGCAGCATGGGCACGCCGCCCGCCTCCCCCATCTTCTTGGCCGGATAGCGCCCGCCCGGCATCAGGTCGGCCAGGTACGGCGTCTTCTTCATGATCTCGGCCACGTCGCGCAGGCTGAAGGAGATCCCGGCCTCGTGGGCCATGGCCGGCAGGTGCAGGCCGCCATTGGTGGACCCGCCGGTGGCGGCGACCACCACGGCGGCGTTCTCGAACGCCTCGCGGGTGCAGATGTCGCGCGGGCGGATGTTGCGCTCCAGGAGGGCCATCACCGCCTCGCCCGTGGCCTCGGCGTATTGATCGCGGTGCAGGTAGGCCGCCGGCAGGGCCGACGACAGCGGCAGGGCCAGGCCGATGGCCTCGGAGACGCAGGCCATGGTGTTGGCCGTGTACTGGCCGCCGCACGCCCCGTCGCCCGGGCAGGCGTGCTGCTCCAGGTCGCACAGGTCCTCGAGGGTCATCTGGCCGGCGGAATATTTGCCGACGCCCTCGAACACGTCCTGCACCGTCACGTCGCGGTTGCCCCAGCGGCCGGGCAGGATCGAGCCGCCGTAGATGAAGGCCGACGGCACGTTCAGGCGCAGCATGGCCATCATCATGCCGGGCAGGCTCTTGTCGCAGCCCGCCACCCCGACCAGGGCGTCATAGGCGTGGCCGCGCATGGTCAGCTCCACCGAGTCGGCGATCACCTCGCGGCTGACCAGGGACGAGCGCATCCCCTCGTGGCCCATGGCGATGCCATCGGTGACGGTGATGGTGCAGAACTCCCGCGGCGTGCCGCCGGCCCGCTTGACGCCCTCCGCGGCCGCGTGGGCCTGGCGCATCAGGGCGGTGTTGCAGGGCGCCGCCTCGTTCCAGCAGGAGGCCACGCCCACGAACGGCTGGGCGATCTCGCGGCTGCCCAGGCCCATGGCGTAATAGTACGACCGGTGCGGCGCGCGCGACGGCCCCTCGGTGGTGTGGCGGCTGGGCAGGTTGGACTTGTCCCAGGATCCGTCCGGCTTGCGATGCATGGGTCTCAAAGGCTCCGCGACTTGGCGAGCCCTCTCTAAGGGCGGGCCGCGGCGGGTGGAAGGGCCTGTGCGGAACCGGGTGGACTGGACCCGCCGCCACAGGGCGCGCCAGCGGGGGGTGTTGCACCGCGGGATACCGCACCTTCGATTTTTCAGGATTCCCTTGCGGGATCGGGGGAATCCGCGCGTTTGCAAGCGCGAACGCGTCGAAATCATGACCATGAATAGATGGCTTAAACAAACAAGGCGCGCCCGAGGGGCGCGCCATAGGTTGCATCTGGGATGTACCACGTCAGAACATGAACATAATCCCGCTGAATCCTGCTGTCCACAGGGCGGAGCCGGATGGACATTCGAGCGCGCCTGCAAAGCTGAGTGAATCAAATTCAGTTATCGGCGTTCAACGCTCGCATTTGCGTTGACGGTCGGCATCCCGTGGGACAGCTTGGATTCGAAGCGCAGGAATAGCGCTCAAAGGCTGCGGGGAGGCAGTTCAATGAAATTCCAGCACAGTTTGCTGGCGACCAGCGCCATGCTGGCCGCCGTCATGGGCGCACCCGCCCACGCCCAGACCAGCTCTGGGGGCGCCGCCACCACCATCGAGGAGCTGGTGGTCACCGCCGAGAAGCGCGAGCAGAGCCTGCAGGACGTTCCGGTGGCGATCACCGCCTTCACCGGCAAGAGCCGCGACCTGCTCGGCGTCAACACCGTCCAGGACCTGACCAACTTCACGCCGGGCTTCGTCTACCAGTCGGCCAACGACCGGGCCAGCATGCGCGGCATCGGCCGCCTGACCAACGTCCACTCGGTGGACGGGGCGGTGTCGATCTACATCGACGGCCTCTTCACCACCTCGACCGTGCTGGCCGGCGCGCCGCCGCTGGAGACCGACCGGGTCGAGATCCTGCGCGGCCCGCAAGGCACGCTCTACGGCCGCAACGCCATCGGCGGCGCCATCAACATCATCTCGCCGCGCCCCACGGACCACTTCTACGCCGAGGCGCGCGCCATCGCGGAGAACTACAGCTTCACCAACTTCCAGGGCGCCGTGTCCGCCCCGCTGGGCGACAACCTCGGCTTCCGGGTGTCGGGCTACAAGCTCGACCAGCGGCGCGGCTACTACCACAACGTCAACCAGGGCATGCCAACCGAAGGCAGTAAGCGGGACGAGTGGGAATACCAGGCCCAGTTCCAGGCCAAGCTGGGCGAGAACATCGAGCTCTGGGCCAACTACAAGTCGCTGGGCTGGAACAACCGCGGCGGCCCCGGCGCGCGTGCCGGCTATCTCAACGGCGCCTACGAGACCGGGCTGATCGACCCCAACTTCTCGGTGATCTTCAACCCGGTGCACGGCTATTCCACCGACACCGGCACGAACGGCATCGTCCCCGGCAGCCTGACCCAGTTCAACGGCGGCACGACGACGACCAACCCGGCGCTGAGCGACAGCCACGCCTTCAACACCAACACGGCGCAGAAGGTGCGCCTGACCGACGTCCACTCGCTGACGGCGCACTTCACCTATCACGCGCCGATCTTCGACGTGAAGTATATCGGCGGCATCCAGAACTATAAGTACGACCTCTACGGCGACACCGACGCGTCGAACGTGAAGTCGTACCAGATCCCGCTGGCGCCCGGCTCGATCTGCGGCACGGTCCACGCGTTGTTCGGCGCGGGCAAGGCCCCTGTCGACTGCAGCCCCCTGACGGTCAACGGCGACAACACCTACCACTATTTCGAATATCCGAAGTGGTACAGCCACGAGATCGACATCGCCTCGACCAACGACTCGCCGTTGCAGTGGATCGTCGGCGGCTTCTTCTATAACGAGCACTATACCGGCACCGGCAGCACCGCCGACTTCTTCCAGGCCGGCCAGACCTCGCTGAACACGCCCATCCTGGGCGCGGCGGCGAACCCCTCGGGCACCTGGTCCACCGGCAACTACGAGCTGACCACCCGCAGCAAGGCGATCTTCGGCCAGATCGACTGGAAGGCCACCGAGACCCTGAAGGTCACCGCGGGCCTGCGCTACACCAAGGACCGCAAGTTCGGGGTCGAGCACCGGCGCATCGTCTGCAACTCCGACACCTGCTACGCGGGCCTCTATCCCGCCGTCGGGCTCTCCGGGTTCGGGCCCGGCACGGCGGCCAACTGGGGCAGCCTGCTCGGCAATCTGAACGCCGTCGCGGCCCTCGGCCCCTCGCTGGGCCTGGGCAACAAGCTCGCGGGCCTGGCCGGCCTCGGCAACGGCGGCATGGACCTCACCGCCACCCTGGCGCCTACAACGACCGCCGCCGGCGCCAAGGGTGTCTCCACCGCCCCGGTCTGCGCCGCCACCGGCGTCTGCAAGCAGTACACCATCGACCCCAACACCGGCATCGCCACCCGGGGCCTCGACGACACCTCCGACGCGGTCACCGGCACCTTCGGCGTGCAGTGGGACCCGGCCGAGGGCACGATGATGTATGCCCGCTTCAGCAAGGGCTACAAAGCCTTCGGCTTCTCGGCCGGCGCCTTCCTGGCCGAGCCCGAGGCCAAGCCCGAGTTCGTCAACGCCTACGAGCTGGGCCTCAAGAAGACCCTGCTGGACGGCAAGCTGCAGGTGAACGCCGCCCTCTACTACCTCGACTACCGCGACCTGCAGGCGCCGGTGACCGTCCGCATCGGCCCCACCAGCGTCAGCCAGTTCGTCAACGTCGGGAAGTCCCGCTCGGACGGCCTGGAGCTGGACACCATCTGGCAGCCGGTTCGCGCCGTGCGCCTGATGTTCGACTACTCGTTCAACGACACCAAGATCCTGCGGAGCATCCCGCTGGTGGACGTGAACGACAACGTCAACACCGGCGCCATCGACGTCAGCGGCAACCGCCTGCCCCAGGCGCCGAAGCACAAGGTGGCGTTGAACGGGAACTATTCGTTCTTCCTCGACCCCGGCACCCTGACGCTCGGGGCCACCTACATCTACCGCAGCGAGGCCTACGCCAACGTCTTCACGCGCGACTACAACCGCGCGCCGTCGTGGGACCAGGTCGACCTGCGGGCCAACTGGTCGCCGTCCAAGGGCAACTACACGATCATCGCCTATGTGAAGAACGTGTTCGACACCGCCGGCTACGACGCGGCGGTCGCGGCCTCGCAGCGCAACAACAGCGCCACGGTGGCCTCCGACCGCTTCCTCAACGGCGGCCAGAACCTGGAGCTCACCCCGCCGCGCACCTACGGCGTGGAGCTGCAGTACCGCTTCTAGGCTTCGACGGCGCGCCCCTCCGCCGTTTGGCGGGAGGGGCGCAGCCGACTGCTCAGAGGGCCGCCTCGATCGCGCCCACCAGTTCGCCGTCGTGCGGGTCGGTGCGCGGGCCGAAGGCCTTCAGGGCCTTGCCGTCCTTGCCGAGCAGGATCTTGTGGAAGTTCCACACCGGCACCGCCGGCTCGCCCAGCTCCGCCTCCGCCCAGCGGTAGAACGGGTGGGCGTCCTCGCCCTTGACGTCGACCTTGGCGGTCATCGGGAAGTCGATGCCGAAGGTGGTGGAGCAGAAGGTCTGGATCTCGCCCTCGGTCCCCGGCTCCTGGCCGGCGAACTGGTTGCACGGCACGCCCAGCACCACCAGGCCCTTGTCCTTCATCTCGGAGTAGAGCTGCTCCAGCCCCTCGTACTGCGGGGTCAGGCCGCACTTGGAGGCGGTGTTCACCACCAGCACGACCTTGTCCTTGAACGTCGTCAGCGGCAGCGGCGTGCCGTCGATGGCGGTGAATTCATAGTCGTAGGCGCTGGACATGGCGAAGGCTCCGGAGGATCTGGCCGGGGAAGCTAGACCGGTTAGCCGCCCGCCTCCAACGCCTGTTCGACAGCCAGGGCGAGATCCAGCGCCGCGATCGCCTCATCCACGGTCACCACCGGCCGCGGCGCGCGCCCGCGCACGGCGTCCAGGAAGGCCTCGACACTGACGCCCAGGGGATCCTTGGCGGCCGGCGTCTCGGCATAGTCGGGATTGAGCGCGAAGGGCGTGGTGTTGCGGAAGGTGCGCGCCACGAAGTCGATCTCGACCTCGCCCGAGGGATAGACCACCCGCATGGTGCGCCGGCGCGCAGGCGCCTGGCGCGAGACGTCGAAGCGCGCGATGGCGCCGCTTTCGAAGCTGACCTCGGCGCGCACCTGGTCCCAGACTCCGTCCGGCCCGCGCTCGCCCTCGGCCTCAGCCGTCACCGCCTCGCTGGCCGAGACCGCCAGCGCCAGGTCCAGGTCGTGCACCATCAGGTCCAGCACCGCGGAGACGTCGCGGCTGCGCTCCGAGGGCGGGCCGTGGCGCAGCGCCTCCAGCAGCAGCGGCTGCTCCGGCGCGTCCAAGAGGCCGATGGCCTGGAACATCACCCGCTCCTGGTGACCGCAGGCGACGACCAGCCCGGCCTTGGCCGCGGCCGCGCGCACCCGCTCCGCGTCGGCCACGCTGATCGCCACGGGCTTTTCCACATAGACCGGCTTTCCCGCGGCGATGGCGGCCAGGGCCTGTTCGGCGTGGCAGCTGGCGGGCGAAGCGACGGTGACCACGTCCACCGCCGCCAGGAAGGCGTCGAAATCGTGGAAGGCGCGGCCGCCCAGCGGCATGGCGACCTTGGCCGCCCGCTCCGGGTGTGGATCGAACACCGCCGACAGCGTCACGCCCGGCAGGCGCGCATACTGAGCGGCGTGGTAGCCGCCGAACACGCCGGCGCCCACGACACCGCCTCTCAAGGAATCCGCCATCGGGCCTCCGCTGTGCGGCGCGGCCCTACCATGCCGCTTGGCCTCGACGCCACCCGCAGGCGGTTATACAGATGTTTGAAACGAGCTTCGGGAGGATACCAATGACCAGCGTGCGCGAGATCCGGCTGAAGAGCCGACCCAGGGGCCTGCCCACCGCCGAGAACTTCGAGATGGCCACGGTGGACCTGCCGGCGCCCGGCGCGGGCGAGGTGCAGGTCAAGAACCTCTGGATGACGGTCGACCCCTACATGCGCGGCCGCATGAACGACGTGAAGAGCTACGCCCCGCCCTTCGCCCTGGGCAAGGTGATGGACGGCGGCGCCATCGGCGAGGTCACCGCCTCCAACGATCCGGCGCTGAAGCCCGGCGACCTGGTGCAGTCCGGCTTCGGCTGGCGCGAGGGCTTCACTGCTCCGGCCAAGTCCGTCCAGAAGCTGGACCCGCGCGGCCTGCCGCCCCAGGCCTTCCTCGGCGCCGCCGGCATGCCGGGCCTCACCGCCTACGCCGGCCTGCTTAAGGTCGCCGCCCTGAAGGACGGCGATGTGGTCTTCGTCTCGGGCGCGGCCGGGGCCGTGGGCTCGATGGTCGTCCAGATCGCCAAGGCCAAGGGCCACACCGTGATCGGCTCGGCCGGCGGGGCCGAGAAGGTCGCCTTCCTGAAATCGATCGGGGCCGACCACGCCATCGACTACAAGGCCGAGAAGGACCTGAGCGCCGCCCTGGCCCGCGTGGCGCCGGACGGCATCGACGTCTATTTCGACAACGTTGGCGGCGAGCACCTGGAGGCGGCGCTGAACTCGGCCAAGCTCTTCGCCCGCTTCGCCATCTGCGGGATGATCTCGATGTACAACGCCACCGAGCCGCCGCCCGGACCGCGCAACCTGGCCCAGCTGATCGGCAAGAACATCCGCATGGAGGGCTTCATCGTCTCCCACCACTTCGGGATGATGGGCCAGTACGCCGAGGAGCTGGCCGGCTGGGTGAAGTCGGGCAAGGTCACCTGGAAGGAGACCGTGTTCGAAGGCATCGAGCGGGCGCCGGACGCTTTCGTCGGCCTGTTCACCGGCGAGAACCTGGGAAAGATGCTGGTCAAGCTCGCCTGATCGTTGGACCGTCACGGCCGACCGCGTAAAAGCCTGCGGGTCTTCCCCGAACCTCGGAGCCGGCCGTGCCGCGCCTTTTCAGCGCCTATGTGATCGTCGACTGGAGCGCGGCCTCCAAGCCCACCACGGGGGCCGATTCCATCTGGATCGGCGTGCTGAAGCGCGACATCCGCTTCCGCATGGCCTTCGAGAGCTTCAACCCCGCGACGCGGGCCGAGGCGGAGAAGCGGCTGACGCTGATCCTGGACGACCTGAAGAAACGCGGGGAGCGATGCCTGCTGGGCTTCGACTTCCCGCTGGGCTTCCCCCGCGGCTTCGCGGCCGCGCTGAAGCTGCCCGGCGAGCAGCCGTGGCGCGCGGCGTGGGACCAGCTGGACAAGATGGTCAAGGACAAGGTCGACAACACCAACAACCGCTTCGGGGTGGGCTCGGAGATCAACCGGCGGATGACCGGCGGGCCGTTCCCGTTCTGGGGCTGCCCGCCCAAGGACGCCCTGACCACCCTGCAGCCCAAGCGCACCCGCAACCACGGGCCGGACGACCTGCCGGAATTCCGCCATGCGGACCTGGCGGCCAAGGGCGCGGCCCCGATCTGGAAGCTCTACTACAACGGCTCGGTGGGCGGTCAGGCGATCCTGGGAATCCCCTTCGTGCGCCGCCTGAAGCTGGCCCGCGGCGAGGGCGTCAAGGCCTGGCCGTTCGAGACCGGCTTCAAGGCCCTGACCGAGGCCGACCTGGCGGGCGTCGAGGTGGTGGTGGCGGAGGTCTATCCCTCCCTGCTGAAGCCGCAGGGCGCCCCGGGCGAGGTCAAGGACCTGACCCAGGTGCGCACGACGGCGGAGCACTTCGCCCGGCTGGATGAGGCCAACAAGCTGGGGGCGCTGTTCGCGCCGCCGAAGGCCACGCCCGCCGACGTCGTGCTGGACGCCGAACGCGAGGAGGGCTGGATCCTGGGGGCGGGAGCCTAGAGGCCGCGAAGCGGCGCCTTCCCAAGAAATCGACCACGAACCACACGAACAGGCTGCGGAACGAGGCGCGGCGGTGCGAGCTGGCCGCGTTCGTGTGGTTCGTGTGGTTCGTGTGGTTCGTCAAATTGACTGAGCCCCCGCTTGCGCGGCGGCGCGGGTGGGAGCCCCTACTCGCTCGACAGGATGCTGCCGAGGATGCCGCCCAGCACGGCGCCGCCGACGCCGGCGCCCATGGCTCCGCCGCCGCGGCCGCTGTCGTTGCCGGGCATGTGGCGGGCGATCTCCTCGGCGAGGTTCAGGATCGGCATCGACTGCAGCCAGATCCGCCCCGGCCCGGTCAGGGTGGCCAGGAACAGCCCCTCCCCGCCGAACAGCACATTACGAAAGCCGCGGACCATCTGGATGTCGGTCGAGACCGTGGGCTCCTGGATGCCGATGTGACCGGCGTGGACCAGCAGGCGCTCGCCGGGCGCCAGCTCCTTCTCGATCACCTCGCCGGAGAGGTCGAGGAACACCGTCCCCGGGCCGGTCACTCGCTGCAGGATGAAGCCCTCGCCGGCGAAGAAGCCGGCCCCCAGGCGCTGCTGCAGGGCGATCTCCAGGGTCACCGACTGCTCGGCGCAGAGGAAGGTCTCCTTGCGGCAGATCAGCGACTGGCCGGCCGCCAGCCGCATCGGCACGATCGTGCCGGGAAAGCGCGGCGCGAACGCCACCTGGCCACGCCGCTCGGCGGTGTACTGGGTCACGAAGAAGCTGCCGCCGCCCATGGCCCGCTTCAGGCCGGCGAACAGCCCGCCGCCGGTGTTGGTGTTCATGGCCATGCCGTCGGTCATCCAGGCCATGGCGTGGGTCTGGGAAAACACCGTCTCGCCCGCCTCCAGGTCGATGGAGACCGTCTGCATGGTGCTGCCGGAAATCTCGTACTTCATGGCCCTCTCCGCGGTTCGCGCGGAGCATAGCGGCCGGGCGGCGCGGGGCTAGAGGGGCGGTCCGCTACATCGGTCGGCGGCTCAGGATCCAGAAGCGGCCGAGCAGGAGGCCGCCGGAGAGGAAGCTCGCCGCCACCACCGCCCAGACGATGCCCACCAGGCCCAGGCGCAGGGGAATGGCGAACCACCAGGCCAGCGGCATCATCACCAGGATGTAGCTGGTCAGGTGGGTGATCGAGGGCAGCAGGACATCGCCGCGCGAGCGCAGGGACTGGGCGGTGACCACCTGCAGCGCGTCGGGCACGAGGAACAGGCTGCACAGCGCCAGGGCCGGGATGGCCATGGCCAGCGCCTGGGCGTCGCGGGTGTAGCCATGGGCGATGGGGCTGGCGAAGGCCCAGACCACCAGGCTCACCACCAGCCCGAACACTGCCGTAACTGCGAAGGCGACGCAGCCGGCGCGGTTCACGCCGGCGCGGTCCCGCGCGCCATAGTACTGGCCCACCACCACCGCCGCGCCCGTGGCCAGGCCCAGCGGGACCATGAAGATGATCGCCGCCACGTTCAGCACGATCGTCCAGGCCGCCACCGCCAGCGCGCCGATCCAGCCGGCGATGACGTTGAGGCTGGCGAAGGCGGCGACCTCGAAGAAGTTGGAGGCGCCGGCGCCATAGCCGATCCGCCGTTGCTCGATAGCCGCGGCCCGGTCCGGCTCGGGCTTGGCGAACACGCCCAGCGCCCGGGCCTCCGGCATCAGGGCGATGTAGCCGAGCGTCGCCAGCGCCAGGAAGGTCCGCGCCCCGGTGGTCGCCCACGCCCCGCCCACCGCGCCCAGGGCCGGCAACCCGAACGTCCCGGGCACCAGCAGCAGGTCGATGGCGAGGTTGACGAGGTTCGCCGCCCACATGGACCAGGCTGCCGGCCCGGGCTTGGACAGCCCCTCCAGCCAGAAGGTGGCCGCCACGCTCAGGGTGTAGCCCGGCAGCGACAGCGAGAAGACGATCAGCGGCGCGGTGGCGCCCCGCGCCAGGTCCGGCGGCAGGTGGAGGGCGCGCAGGAGGCTGGGGCCGCCCAGCACCAGGATCGCCATCGACGCAAAACCCAGCCAGAAGCCGTAGACCAGGCCACGGCGCAGCACCGCCCCGGTGAGGTCGCGCCGCCCCTCCCCGAT
The DNA here is from genome assembly GCA_019510435.1 of Caulobacterales bacterium. GTDB lineage: Bacteria > Pseudomonadota > Alphaproteobacteria > Caulobacterales > Caulobacteraceae > Phenylobacterium. The sequence goes on from JAEKKJ010000011.1 coordinate 110,992, forward strand.
CCGCCGGGCGGTCATCACCTGGACGCCGGTCAGGGCCCCCACCGCCATGGTCAGGATCACGCTGGTCGGGGCCCAGGCGAGGGCGTGGTAGCCCAGCTGTTTGGCCGAATAGTTGCCCACCACAAGGGCGTCGCACAGGCCCATGGCCATGATGCCCAGGCGCGACATCACCACCGGCCCCGAGAGGGTCAGCAGCTGGAGAAGATCGGCGCGAACGGCGCCCCGGCGCCCTCCGTCAACGGCGGGCGCCTGGGCCGCGGAGCGGTCCATGGCGGGAGATCCTGGTTTTCAAAGAGGCGCGGACACTGGCGCCGCCGTCAAAATTGGGCAAGCCACGCTTGGCCGGGACACAGCTTCCCAGCCAAGCGTGGCCCATTGACCACAGGCGAAGATCTGACCGGATGGATATCCGGTCAGATCGAGGCGGCCACCCGCTGCGAGAGGTCCACCCGGTCGTCCTTCAGCTTCTCGGCCACCAGGAACGCCAGCTCCAGCGCCTGCTCGCCGTTGAGGCGCGGGTCGCAGTGGGTGTGGTAGCGGTCAGCGAGGTCGCCCTCCCCCACCGCCCGCGCGCCGCCCAGGCACTCGGTGACGTTCTGGCCGGTCATCTCCAGGTGGACGCCGCCGGGGTGCACGCCCTCGGCCTTGCAGATGTCCACGAAGGACTTCACCTCGGACAGGATCCGGTCGAAGGGCCGGGTCTTGTAGCCGGTGTTGGCGGTGAGCGTGTTGCCGTGCATCGGGTCGATCGCCCAGACCACCTGGCGGCCGGCGGCCTTGGTCGCCTGCAAGAGGCGCGGCAACCGGCCCTCGATCTTGTCGTAGCCGAACCGGCCGTAGAGCGTCAGGCGGCCGGGCTCGTCCTTGGGGTTCAGGGCGTCGATCAGGCGCAGCAGCTCGTCAGGCTCCAGCGTCGGGCCCACCTTCACGCCGATCGGGTTCTTGATCCCGCGGAAGAACTCCACGTGCGCCCCGTCCAGCTGGCGGGTGCGCTCGCCGATCCACAGAAGGTGCGCCGAGGTGTCGTACCACTCGCCCGAGGTGCTATCGACGCGGGTCATCGCCTCCTCGAAGCCCAGCAGCAGGCCCTCGTGGGAGGTGAAGAACTCCACCCGGTGCATCTCGGGATGGGTCTCGGGCGTCACGCCGATCGCCGCCATGAAGGTCAGGCTCTCGGAGATCTTCTCGGAAAGTTCGCGGTATCGCGCGCCCTGCGGGCTGTCGTTCACGAAGCCCAGGGTCCAGCGGTGGATGTTGTACAGGTCGGCATAGCCGCCGCCCGCGAAGGCCCGCAGCAGGTTCAGCGTCGAGGACGACTGGGCGTAGGCCTGCAGCAGGCGCTGCGGATCCGGCGTGCGCGACTCAGGCGTGAACTCCATGCCGTTGATGTTGTCGCCGCGGTAGCTGGGCAGCTCGACGTCGCCGATGCGCTCCACGGCCGAGGAACGCGGCTTGCCGAACTGGCCGGCCATGCGCCCCACCTTCACCACCGGCTTGCCGCCGGCGAAGGTCAGCACCACCGCCATCTGCAGGATCAGGCGGAAGGTGTCGCGGATGTTGTCGGCGTGGAATTCCTTGAAGCTCTCGGCGCAGTCGCCGCCCTGCAGGAGGAAGGCCTTGCCGGCCGCGACATCGCCAAGGAGGCTTTTCAGGCGGCGCGCCTCGCCTGCAAACACCAGCGGCGGCATCCGGCGCAGGGTGGTCTCAACCTGCGAAAGCTCGGCCATGTCCGGATAGTCGGACGGCACGTGCTTGGCGGGTTTTGCTCTCCAGGATGCAGGGGTCCAAGGCTGGGTCATGACGCTTCTCGGGAACCGCCGGTTTTGGCGGGCCGGGCGTTTTACTCGCTTAGGCCTCCAGCGTCGATGGGCTTGGCCGTCGCGCCGGCCTTATCGGCGGATGAGGGCCAGGACGGCCTGGTGCAGGCTGGTGTCGCCGCTGGTCCGCGCGGCCGCCTCGCGGAACCAGGGCGCGGCGCTGGCGGCCAACTGGGCGCGGGTCTGGAAGGTGGCCATGTGGTTGGTGCCCTCGAGCGCCAGGGTGGTGGTGGCAAAGCCCTCGGCGTCGAGGTCCGCGCGGGCGGGGCCCAGGTGGTGGGCCTGGTGGTGGTGCTCGTCCATGAACGACAGCAGGAGCAGGCCGCCGGGCCGCAGGATGCGGGCCAGCTCCGCCAGCCACAGCCCCTGGGCCGCCCGGCTGAGGTGGGTGAACACCGACTGGGCGATGATCCCGTCCACCGCGCCGTCGGCGAGGTCCAGTGGCGGCGAGAAGCCGGAGACGCGGAAGTCGCCGGGCAGGTGACGCGCGGACCAGCCGACCGTCAGCGCATCCACGTCGCGCCCCAGCACCTGGGCCGAGGTGTGGCGCGGCAGGTGGCGCGAGATGCGGCCGCAGCCGCAGCCCCAGTCCAGCACCGTCCGCGCTTCGGACAGCGGCGCGCCGGCGTCCGCCGCGATGGCCGCGTAGACGCCCGCGTGGTCCAGGCCGGTCTCGTAGAACTGACGCCAGTCCGCATGGCCCACCACCCGCACCATGTGCAGCCGGTCCGGCAGCGGCAGGCCGTCGGGCGCGGCGGCCGGCGGCGGTGGCCCGCCCCAGGCGCGCATCCGCTCACGCAGCCGGAAGGCCGGGCGCAGCAGGCCGGTGGCCGCCAGAACGGTGCGAAGCGCGCTCGACATCGGGTCTCCCAGCGCCGTCTTCCACGTGGAAGTCCCGCCGCAGACGCAGGGTCTTAGAGCCCCGCGCGGCGGGATCAAGCGGCTTCAGGCGGTGGGCGTAGCGGAGATCGGCGAGGCGCGGCGGCTCAGGGCGACGATCACCGCCACCAGCGCCCCGAGCGCCAGCCACCATTCCTGCCAGATGCCGAAGCTGACCAGGCCGAACAGCAGGTAGACCGCCGCCGAGCCCATGGCGCCGGCGGCCACGCTGTCGCGCCGAGACCCAGCCAGGCTCCACAGGAGGGTCAGCCAGACCAGCGCCGCCAGGGCCGCGCCCACCACCCCGAGCTCCAGCCAGAGCTGCAGGGCGCCATTGTGCGGGTGCAGCTGGATCAGCGGCGTGAAGGTGCGGCTGGCGTCCAGGCCCCAGCCCGTCCGCGGCCGCTGGCCGATGAAGCGGCAGGCCGCGTCCCAGTAGCCCAGCCGCTCCGCCCAGGAGAGCGGCACCTTTTGCGCCAGGCCCAGGGCCTGGGAAACCGCGCCGACGAAGGGCATCAGCAGGATCATGGCCACGGCCAGCAGGCCCGCCGCCTTGGGGCCGCGGTCCGGCCAGGTCCAGGCCACGCCGGCCGCGAGCACCGCCAGGCCCACGGCCAGGACGGGGGCATCGGCCAGGAAGATGTGCGCCTCGACCGCCGCGCCCAGCGCCATCGGGATCGCCAGCCACCATGGAGCCCCGGCCCGCGCGCCGGCCGCAGCCGCCACTGGCCACAGCAGCGCCAGGACGAAGCTGCCCTGGGCCAGGTTCTTGCGGGCGTAGGGGAACTCCATCGGGGTATGCAGCGCGGCGCGCACGCCGCGGTAGAGGGCGGCATCGCTCAGGGCCTCGACCGCGAGGATCACGCCCAGGGCGGCGAGGCCCCAGGCCAGGATCTGCAACGCCATTCGCGCCCGCCGCGGGTCCGCCCGGCGCGCGCCCGCCACCGCCGCCCCATAGAGCAGCAGCTGGAAGGCGAGCTTGAGCGCCGTCGCGCCCTGCACTGACCGGGGATGGAAGCGGCTCCAGATGGTGGAGAGCGCCGCCCAGGCCAGCAGCGACAGCAGCAGCACGGCCAGCAGCCCGTCCCGACGCTCCAGCCGCAGCGCCGGCAGGCAGAGGAGCCCCGCCAGCGCCAGCAGGGGCGCAAAGCCCAGCGGCCCGAACCAGCCCAGCAAAGGGGTCAGGCCGGCCGCCCCCACGAGCACGCCGCCGTAGAGTCTCGAGAGCCGGTCTTCCCGGCCGGCGTTTGCGGTCACGCGACCTGGCCCAGGGCGGGCGGCATGTATTTCTCGCGCAGGGTCACCAGTTCCTCGGCCAGGGTCGGGTGCACGGCGCAGGTGGAATCCCACTGCGGCTTGGTCACGCCCATCTTCAGCGCGATGGCCGCCATCTGGATGATCTCCGGCGCGTCGGGCGAGACCACGTGGCAGCCCAGGATCCGCTCGCTGCCCTGCTCCACCACCAGCTTCACCAGGGCGCGCTGGTGCCCGCCATAGAAGGTCTCCTTCATAGGCCGGAACTTGGCGAGATAGACGTCGACCTTGCCGTGCTTGTGGCGCGCCTCGGCCTCGGAGAGGCCCACGCTGCCGATCTGCGGCTGGGTGAAGACCGCTGAGGCGACCATGTCGTGGTCGAAGGTGGTGGGCTGGTTGTGGAACTCGGTCAGGGCGAAGGCCTGGCCCTCGCGGATCGCCACCGGGGTGAGGTTGATCCGGTTGGTGACGTCGCCCACGGCCCAGATGTTGTCGACGTTGGACCGCGAGAAGTCGTCGACCTTCACCGCCCCGTCCGCGGCCAGCTCCACGCCCGCCGTCTCCAGCCCCAGGTCGTCGGTGTAGGGCACGCGGCCGGTGGCGAACATCACCGCGTCGGCCTCGAAGGTGTGGCCATTGGTGCAGACGTTGGAGAGGCCGGTGGCGGTCTTCTCGATCCGGGTGTGCTGGGTGCCCAGCAGCACCTTGATCCCGCGGCCCTCCATCTCCTCGGCGATGAAGGACCGGACGTCGTCGTCGAAGCCGCGCAGCAGGTTCGGCCCGCGGTACATCAGGGTGGTGTCCACCCCGAGGCCATTGAAGATGCAGGCGAACTCCAGCGCGATATAGCCGCCGCCGGCCACCACGATCCGCTTGGGCAGCTCGGGCAGCTGGAAGGCCTCATTGGAGGAGATGCAGTGCTCGATGCCCGGCAGCTCCTGCGGCAGCCAGGGCCGCCCGCCCGTGGCGATGAGGATCTTGGCGGCGGTGACGGACCCGCGCCCTTCCACCTCCACGGTGTGGCGGTCCTTGAGCCGGGCCTTGCCGTGCACCAGCTCTGCGCCGGCGTTCTGCAGGTTGCGGACATAGATGCCGGAGAGGCGGGCGATCTCCTTGTCCTTCTCCATCAGGAACCGCGGCCAGTCGAAGCTGGTCTCGCCGATGGTCCAGCCGTAGCCGCGCGCGGTCTCGAAATGCTTTTTGTATTCCGAGGCATAGACCATGAACTTCTTGGGCACGCAGCCGCGGATCACGCAGGTGCCGCCGACGCGGTGCTCCTCGGCCACCAGCACCTTGGCGCCCGACATGGCCGCCAGCCTGGCCGCGCGCACGCCGCCGGAGCCGGCGCCGATGACGAAGAGATCGTAGTCGTAGTCCGCCAAGGCGGCCTCCCGAAGCCTTCCCGGGAAGGCTTCTCGTCTAGAGTTGGCGAGGAGGGCAGGCGGCTTCGCCTGCCCTCCTCAGGGTTCGAGCTCGACGATGCCGTCCGGACCGCCGATCAGCGCCCGGTCGGCCAGGTCGAGGAAGAGGCCGTGGTCCACCACGCCGGTGACGCTCTTCAGCGCCGCCGCCAGGATGGCCGGCTCCTCGATCCGCCCGCAGGCTGCGTCATAGATAAGGTTCCCGCCATCAGTCCTTACAGCCTGGCCGTCCTTGCGGCGAAGCATCGGTGCGATACCCAGATCGCATTCGGCCAGGGCGTCGCAGATCTTCAGCGCCGTGGTCTTGTGCCCGAAGGCCACCACCTCGATGGGCAGGGCGAACTTGCCGAGCGTCTTCACCTGCTTGGCCGCGTCGGCGATGACCACGCAGCGCTTGGACGCCTCCCACACCAGCTTCTCGCGCAGCAGAGCGCCGCCGCCGCCCTTGATCAGCGACAGGCCCGGCCCGATCTCGTCGGCGCCGTCGACGGTGAGGTCGATCTCCCGCGTCTCGCCCAGCTCGCCCAGCCGGATGCCCAGGCTGGCGGCCAGGTCCGCGGTCGCCTGGGACGTCGGCACGCCCACGATGTCCAGCTTGCGGGCGCCCAGGGCGCGGACGAACCAGGCCGCCGTCGAGCCGGTGCCCATGCCCACCACCATGCCGCTTTCGACGAGGGCGGCCGCCGCTTCGCCCGCGGCGCGCTTCTGTGCGTCGGCGTCCATCACGCCTTGGCCGCCTTCTTCGCGCCCATCGCCTTGCGGAAGGCGGCGGCCCAGCCGTCCTTCTGCGCCTGGCGTCCGCGCCCGATCGCCAGGGCGTCGGCGGCGACGTCCTCGGTGACGACGGACCCCGACGCGGTATAGGCCCCCGGCCCCACGCGGATCGGCGCCACCAGCGCCGTGTTGGAGCCGATGAAGGCGCCCTCGCCCACGTGGGTCTCGTATTTGAAGAAGCCGTCGTAGTTGCAGAAGATCGTGCCGGCCCCGATGTTCGCCCCCGCCCCCACCGATCCGTCGCCCAGGTAACTCAGGTGGTTGGCCTTGGCGCCCTCGCCCACGGTCACGTTCTTGACCTCCACGAAGTTGCCGATATGGGCGTCCGCGCCGATGGCCGCGCCGGGCCGCAGGCGCGCGTAGGGGCCGATCAGGGCGCCCTCGCCCACCACTGCGCCCTCCAGGTGGCTGAAGGCCCGGATCACGGCCCCGGTCGCCACCTTCACGCCCGGGGCGAAGACCACATAGGGCTCGACGCTGGCGCCCGGGGCGATCTCGGTGTCCCAGGCGAAGAACACCGTCTCCGGCGCGGTCATGGCCACGCCCTGCTGCAGGAAGAACTCGCGCCGGCGCTTCTGGAACACCGCCTCGGCCTGGGAGAGCTGCATCGGCGTGTCCGCGCCCATCACCGCGGTCTCCGGGGCGATGTGGGCCCGCACCAGGGCCTCCTCGCGCGTGGCCTCGGCGATGATGTCGGGCAGGAAGTACTCGCCCTTGGGGTTGTCGTTGGTCACGTGGCTGAGCCAGCGGAACAGGTCCGCGCGCCCCGCCAGGTACATGCCGCCGTTGCAGGTCCGGACCTGCTTCTCCTCATCGGTCGCCAGGCTGGGCTCGACGTTGCGCATCACGTGGCCGTCGGCCCCGCGGATGATGCGGCCGTAGAGCAGCGGATCGTGCGGCTCGAACCCCATGATCGCCAGGGCCGCCCCGTGAGCGCGCAGCGTGAACAGGTGCTCCAGGTCCTGGGCCGACAGCAGCGGGCAGTCGCCGTTGACCACCAGCACGTCGCCGTCGAAGTCGGCCAGGGCGTCCTTGGCGCAGAGCACGGCATGGCCGGTGCCCAGGGGCGGGTCCTGGACCACAGCCGCCGCCTTGCCCAGGCGCTTTTCCACCAGCGCCGGCACCTGCGGGCTGTGGGTCCCGACGATCACGTGCACCCGCTCGCACCCGGCGGCCTGCACCGCATCGATCACCCGGTCCAAGAGGGTGCGGCCGCCCACCTTGTGCAGCACCTTGGGCGTCTTGGACTTCATGCGCGTGCCCTGGCCGGCGGCCATGATCACGGCGGCGCGTGCGGTCATTCAGCCCTCCGGGGCGCATTCGAGTCTCGTCGTCCCCTCGCTTAGCAAGCCTTGTGGCCCGGCGCGAGACGGGGCTAGCCTCCGCGCCGTCCTGTCGGGGAGTCTCCATGCAATCTCGTTCGCGTCTGGCCGCCTTGTTCACCGCCGCTGCGCTTTGCGCCCTGGCCCCTGCCGCGGGCCACGCGGCCGACGCGGCGCTGGAAGCCCGCTTCGACGGAATGATCAGCCCGGCCGAGATGAGCGACTGGCTGAAGACCTACGCCGCCGAGCCGAACCACGTGGGCTCCCCCCACGACAAGGCCAACGCCGACATGACCCTGGCCCTCTTCAAGTCCTGGGGCTGGGATGCGCACATCGAGACCTTCTGGGTCCTCTATCCGACCCCGAAGGAGGAGCTGCTGGAGCTGGCCAGCGGCCCGGGCGCGGGCTTCAAGGCCACCCTGACCGAGGCGCCGATTCCCGGCGACGAGACCTCGTCCCGCACCAAGGACGAGCTGCCGGCCTATGTGGCCTTCCAGGGCGACGGCGACGTCACCGCGCCGCTGGTCTACGTCAACTATGGCATGCCGGCCGACTACGACCAGCTGGAGCGGCTGGGCGTGTCGGTGAAGGGCAAGATCGTCATCGCCCGCTATGGCGCCGGCTGGCGCGGCCTGAAGCCGAAGCTGGCCCAGGAGCACGGGGCCATCGGCTGCATCATCTATTCCGACCCGCGCGACGACGGCTATTCGGTGGACGACGTCTATCCCAAGGGCGGCTCGCGGCCCCCGAACGGCTTCCAGCGCGGCTCGGTGGCCGACATGACCACCTTCCCGGGCGATCCCACCACGCCGGGCTACGGCTCCACCAAGGACGCCAAGCGGGTGTCCCGCGAGGACGCCCAGACGATCCTGAAGATCCCCACCCTGCCGATCTCCTACGGTGACGCAACCCAGTTGCTGAAGGCCCTGGATGGCCCGGTGGCGCCGGCGGGGTGGCGCGGTAGCCTGCCGATCACCTACCACGTGGGCGGCGGTGCGGCCGCGCAGGTCCACCTCAAGGTGGTCTCCGACTGGAGCCTGAAGCCAATCTACGACGTGGTCGGCATGCTGAAGGGCAAGGAAAAGCCCGACGAGTGGGTGGTGCGCGGCAACCACCGCGACGGCTGGGTGTTCGGCGCCTCGGACCCCCTCTCCGGCCACGTCGCCATGATGGGCGAGGCCAAGGCGCTGGGCGCCCTGGCCAAGGCCGGCTGGAAGCCCAAGCGCACCATCGTCTACGCCAGCTGGGACGCCGAGGAGCCCATGCTGCTGGGCTCCACCGAATGGGCCGAAACCCACGGCGACGAGCTGAAGAAGAAGGCCGTCGTCTACATCAACTCCGACAGCAACGGCCGCGGGTTCCTGCAGGTGGGCGGCAGCCACTCGCTGCAGCACTTCGTGAACCTGGTCTCCGCCGACGTGAAGGACCCGCAGACCGGCGTCTCGGTGCGCGAGCGGGCCCGCGCCCACCTGGCCGTCGAGGGCGCGGAGGAGCCGAACAATCCGCGCGCCGCCGCCCTCGGCCGCATCGCCGCCGACCCCAGCCGCGACCTGCCGCTGGAGGCCCTCGGCTCCGGCTCCGACTACTCCAGCTTCCTGCAGCACCTGGGCCTGATGACGCTCAACCTCGGCTTCGGCGGCGAGGGGAACGAGGCGGGCGTCTACCACTCGGCCTACGATACCTGGGAACACCACACGCGGTTCGTGGACCCCGGCCTGGCCTATTCGGGCGCCCTGGCCAAGGTGACCGGCCGGATGGTCATGCGCCTGGCCGACGCCGACACCCCGGTCCAGCGCTATGGCGACTTCGCCGACACCGTGGCCGGCTATGTGGACGAGGTGAAGAAGCTAGCCGACGGCAAGCGCGACGAGGCCGCCGCCCGGACCCGCTTGCTCGCCGCCGGGGCCTACAAGCTCTCCGACGACCCCACGGTCTCCCGCGCCGACCCGCCGCCGCTGCCGGCCTCGCCGCGCCTCGAGTTCGCGCCCATGGACCAGGCGGTGGCGAAGCTGAAGGCCAGCGCCCAGGGCTTCGACCAGGCCCTCGCCGCCAAGGCCGCCACCCTGACGCCCGCGCAGAGGAAGGCCCTGGACGCCGACATCCTGACGCTCGAGCAGCGCCTGCTGCGCGACAAGGGCCTGCCCCTGCGCCCCTGGTACAAGAACGTGATCTACGCCCCGGGCCGCTTCACCGGCTATGGGGCCAAGACCCTGCCGGGCATCCGCGAGGCCATCGAGGAGCGCCGGTTCGACGACGCCAGCGCCTATATCACGCTCACCGCCGAGGCGCTCGACGACTACGCCGCGGGCCTGGATGCGGCGACCAAGGTGATCAATGGCGGCTGATCCCCTCGCCGGGGCGGTCATCGCCTTCGACCTCGACGGCACCCTGGTCGACACCGCCCCGGACCTGATCGGCACGCTGAACGTGCTGCTGGCCGACGAGCGCCTACCGCCCCTGCCGATCGACGAGGCCCGGCCGTTCATCGGCCGCGGCGCGCGCTGGATGATCGAGCGCGGGTTCCAGGCGGCCGGCGCCGACCTGGACCGTCCCCGGACCGACGCCCTCTTCGACCGCTTCATCGCACACTACCGCGAGCACATCGCCGACGAGAGCCGTCCCTTCCCCGGCTGCGCAGCGGCGCTGGACGGGCTGAAGGCGCGCGGCGCGAAGCTCGCGGTCTGCACCAACAAGCGCACCGACCTCTCGGTCGCGCTGCTGAAGGCCTTGGGTCTCGCGTCGCGTTTCGAGGCGGTGATCGGCTCCGACGCCACACCCGCGATCAAGCCCGATCCGCGCCACCTGCAGACCGCGGTCGAGGCGGTCGGCGGCGCCATGGACCGCGCCATCCTGGTGGGCGACGCAGCCACCGATGCGGGCGCGGCGCGCGCGGCTGGCGCCGGCCTGATCCTGGTCAGCTTCGGCTACACCGAGACGCCAGCGGCCGAGCTGCATCCCGACATCCTGATCGACCATTTCGAGGAATTGGCCGCAGCCTGCGAACGGCTTCTCGGCGCTTGCGGCGCAATCGCGGGTCCGCTATAGCCCGCGACCTTCCTGCGATGGATGCGTAGCTCAGCGGGAGAGCACCTCGTTCACACCGAGGGGGTCACAGGTTCAATCCCTGTCGCATCCACCATCTTCCCAATCATTTCCGAGACGTGGCGAGCGACGCCGCGGGCGTGTCGGCCGCCGCTGACGGCCGTTCCCACGGGCGCGAACTGCGACTCGCTGGAGATCGGCGGGGCCAATGCGACCGCCTTGAAGAGGAGGCGCGACGTCGGCTAACACCATCCTGAATGGCAGATCTCCAGGTCGTCGACTCAAGCGCGATCTGCGTCTGGAACATGAGCAAGGGTGGGGATCGGCATGCCAATCGGACGTCGCGGCTTCCTGCGCATCGGCGCAGCGGTCCTGTCATCGCTCGCCGCCCCGGCGCCGCTTCTGGCCGCGGATGCTTCGAAGGGCCGCCGGATCATCGACGTGCACATGCACGCCTATCCCGCGACCATGCCGATCGAGGCCTCGGCCAACCCGATCTCCGGCGTGAAGAGCGCCATCCGCAACGGCGCCGACCACTATTCGGCCTGCGTGGCCGAGATGAAGCGGCACAATGTGGTCAAGGGGATCGTGAGCGGGGGTGACGGAGATCGCCTGCAGGCGGCCCTGGATTGGCATGATCATGATCCCGGCCGCTTCGTCGCCGGCGCCGGCGTCCGCGGGTCGGAGGACACGCCGCTGCCGCCCCTGGAGACGCTCCGCAAGGCGTTCGCCGACGGCAGGCTGCGGGTGCTGGGCGAAGTGACCTCGCAATATGCCGGGCTGTCGCTCAGCGACCCGAAGTACGAGCCCTATCTGGCCCTCGCCGAGGAGTTCGACATCCCGGTCGCGCTGCACACCGGGACGATGCCGGCCGGCACGTCGTTCGACCCCTGCTGCCGCACGGCCCGGGCCCATCTCGGCAATCCGGGCAATGTCGAGGAGGCGCTCAATCGGCACCCCAAGCTGCGCCTCAACCTGATGCACGCCGGCTGGCCGTATCTGGAAGACACCATGGCCATGCTGATGCTGTACCCGAACGTGAGCCTCGACACGGGCGCGCTGGATTGGCTGCTGCCGCGTCCGTATTTCCACGAGTGCCTGCACAGGCTGGTGGAGGCGGGCTTCGGCAAGCGCATCATGTTCGGCTCGGACCAGATGTTCTGGCCCGACGCGATCGGCCTGGCCGTCGAGGGCATCGAGTCGGCCGGCTTCCTGACCGAGGCGCAGAAGCAGGACATCTTCTACAACAACGCCGTCCAGTTCTATCGCCTGGCCGGATAGCCGCGCCGCTTACGGCTGCATCTGCATCAGCCGATCCATGGGCATCATGTTGTGGCTCAGGTGGCCCATGATCCAGATCGAGCCGGCGACGATCAGGAACACCACCAGGATCCCGAAGGCGAGCGCCAGCACGTTGTTGGTGTTGTCCGGCCCTGTGGTCACGTGGAGGAAGAAGACCAGGTGCACGCCCATCTGGCCGATGGCCAGCACGATGAGGGCCACGCCGACCGCCGGGCCCCAGATCAGGTGGGAGCCGACCGCCAGGAACGCGGCTAGGGTCAGCACGATCGAAAAGCCGAGCCCCAGGTTCGAATTGCGGACCCAGTGGCCGGCGCTCTCCTCCGGCTCGTCGCCCGGGGCGTGGTCTTCGCGCGCATCCAGCTCGGCCGTGTGGAGATTCGGGTCGTACTCGAGCTCGCTCATGGCGTGACCCCCATCAGGTAGACGATGGTGAAGATGCCGATCCAGACGATGTCCAGGGCGTGCCAGAAGAGGTTGAAGCAGATCAGCCGGTGCACGATCTCGCGGCGGAAGCCCTTGACCTGGACCTGGGCCATCATGGTCGCCAGCCACATGCCGGCGACCGTCACGTGCAGCCCGTGCAGCCCCACGAGGCCGAAGAAGCCGGTGAGGAAGGCGCTGCGCTGCGGCGTGATCCCGCGGGCGGCCAGGGAGATGAACTCCTGCAGCTCCAGGCCCACGAAGGCCAGGCCCAGGAGGCCGGTGACCAGCAGGAAGACCTGGGTCCACAGCAGGCTCCGGGCGTTGGTGGCGGCGAAGGACAGGCCGCAGGTGTAGCTGGAAAGGAGCAGCGCGGCGGTCTCCAGCCCTACCCGCGGCAGCTCCACCACATCCCGCGGTGTCGGACCGCCCGCGGTGGCGCCCCGCAGCACGGCGAAGGCGGCGAAGAAGCAGGCGAACATCACGATGTCGCTGAGCAGGAAGATCCAGAAGCCGTAGCCGACGACGATGCGCTTGCGCGCCGGGCCGGTGGCGCCATGGCCCGCGCCCTCGACGGGGGAGTCCGGGCCGTGGCCGCGGTGGCCCAGCCGATGCGGATCCTCTCGCACCCGGCGCAGGGTCTCCACCGCGGCGGGAAGGCCGAGGTCGCTCACGTCGCGGCGCCCTGCTGGCCCAGCCGCTCGAGCAGGGCTTCACGCGCCGACCGACGCGCCCGGTCCACCCGCGCCACCTCTTCGGCCGGCACGTGGAACTCATGCACGTCGCGCCAGGCGAAGACCACGAACCCGGCGAAGGCGGCCGCCAGGCCCAGCCCCGCCAGCCACCAGATCTGCCAGATCAGCGCAAACCCGGTCACGGTGGCGAAGAAGGCGGTGTAGAAGCCGACCGGGCTGTTCACCGGCATCTCGATCGGCTCGTACCGGGGTTCCGGCGACAGCTGCTGGGACTCGACCGCCCGCAGCTTGATGTCCCAGTAGGCCTCCTCGCCCTGGACGTTGGGCATGACCGCGAAGTTGAAGAACGGCGCCGGCGACGGGGTCGCCCATTCCAGGGAGCGGCCGTCCCAGGGATCGCCAGTCACGTCGCGCAGCTCGTCACGCCGCAGGATGCTGACCACCAGCATCACCACCTGGCAGACGGCGCCGACGATCAGGATCCCGACGCCGACCAGCGACAGGTCCAGCAACGGCCGCCATTCCTCGATGTTCACGTGCTGCAGGCGCCGCGTCATGCCCTGCAGGCCCAGGATGTAGAGGGGCGCGAAGGTGACCCAGAAGCCGACCAGGGCGAACCAGAACGCCGCCTTGCCCCACCCCTCGTGCAGGCGGAAGCCGAAGGCCTTGGGGAACCAGTAGTCGATGCCCGCGAACAGGCCGAACACCACGCCGCCGACGATCACGTTGTGGAAGTGGGCCACCAGGAACATCGAGTTGTGGACCAGGAAGTCGGCCGGCGGGACGGCCAGCAAAACCCCGGTCATGCCCCCGATCACGAAGGTGAAGATGAACCCCAGGGACCACAGCATCGGCACGCTGAAGCGCACCCGCCCGCCGTACATGGTGAAGATCCAGTTGTAGATCTTCACGCCGGTGCCTACGGCGATGATGCTGGTGGAGATGCCGAAGGCGGTGTTGACCGCCGCGCCCGCCCCCATGGTGAAGAAGTGGTGCAGCCACACCATCATGGCCACGATGCAGATGAACAGGGTGGCCGCGACCATCGAGCGGTAGCCGAACAGCGGCTTGCCCGAGAAGGTGGAGAAGATTTCCGAGAAGATGCCGAACGCCGGCAGGACCAGGATGTAGACCTCAGGGTGCCCCCAGGCCCAGATCAGGTTCACGAACATCATCGGGTTGCCGCCCGCGGTGTTGGTGAAATAGTGGAAGCCGAAGTACCGATCGAGGCTCAGCATCGCCAAGGTGGCGGTCAGGATCGGGAACACCGCCACGATCAGCAGGCTGGCGGCCAGCACGGTCCAGCAGAACATCGGCATGCGCAGATAGGTCATGCCGGGGCAGCGCATCTTCAGCACCGTGGTGACGAAGTTTATCCCCGTCATCAGCGTGCCCACGCCGGAGATCTGCACGGCCCAGAGGTAGTAGTCGACGCCGACGCCGGGCGAGTAGGTCGCCTCGCTGAGCGGGGGATAGGGCAGCCAGCCGGTGCGGGCGAACTCGCCGATGAACAGCGAGACATTGACCAGAAGCGCGCCCGAGGCCGTGAGCCAGAAGCTGACCGAGTTCAGGGTCGGAAAGGCCACGTCGCGCACGCCGAGCTGCAGGGGCGTGACGAAGTTCATGAGGCCGATCACCAGCGGCATGGCCGCGAAGAAGATCATGATCGTGCCGTGCGCCGAGAAGATCTGGTTGTAGTGCTCCGGCGGCAGGTAGCCCGGGGCGTTGATCGCCAGCGCCTGCTGGCTGCGCATCATGATCGCGTCGGCGAAGCCGCGGATCAGCATCACCGACCCCAGCAGGCAGTACATGATGCCGATGCGCTTGTGGTCGACGCTGGTGATCCACTCGCGCCAGAGGTAGGGCCACCACCCCTTCGCCGTCACCAGGCCGAGGACGCCCAGGATGGTCAGGATCAGGACCACCGAGGTGATCAGGGGAATGGGCTGGTCGAGGGGGATGGCGGACCAGCTGAGCTTGCCGAACATGCGTCAGCGCCTCCCCCCGGTTGAGACCTCGCGCCCCGAATGCGATGGGTTTTCCGGCTGCGGGCCTGGGCCGGGGCCGATCGCCTGGGTCGCCACCGCCTGGAACAGCTGCGGATCGACGCCGCCGTAGGTGACGGGGCTCACCCTCTGGCTCTGGCGCATGAGCTGGGCGTAGGCGGCGGGGTCCAGCATCGGGCCGGCGCCGCGCGCGGCCTGGGCCCACGCCTGGAACTCGGCGGGCGCGACGCTCCTGACCTGGAACTGCATGTCGGAAAAGCCGTCGCCGCTGAACTGCGCGGACTGGCCGAACAGCAGAGCCGGCCGGTCGGCCTGCAGGTTGAGCTGCGAGACCATGCCCGGCATGGCGTAGATCATCGAGCCCAGGCGCGGCACGAAGAACACGTTGAAGACGCTGGCCGAGGTGATCGAGAAATGCACCGGCGTCCCGGCCGGCACCACCAGCTGGTTGACCGTGGCGATGCCCTGCTGCGGGTAGATGAACAGCCACTTCCAATCCAGGGCCACCACCTGGACCTCCAGCGGCGGGCTCTTCGAGGGCAGGGGCTTGAACGGGTCGAGGCGGTAAGACCCGATCCAGATGATGCCGCCGATGAACATGATGGTCAGGATCGGGATCGACCAGACCACAGCCTCGATCCGGCCCGAATAGGACCAGTTGGGCAGGTACTCCGCCTTGGGGTTGGAGGCGCGGTAGCGCCAGGCCATCCAGAAGGCGAGCAGGATCGTGGGGATCACGATCACCAGCATCACCATCAGGGCGTCGAAGAAGATGGCGCTGTCGTCGGCCCCCACCGGGCCGACCGGATCCAGGACGCCGCGCGCGCATCCGCCGAGCCCGGCCGCGGCCAGCCCAACAGCTGCTCGACGCGCCATCCGCTGGCGCGCCGCATGCGCCGACCTTCGAGGCATCCGTCCCGTCCCGGAGTTCGATTGCCCTCCCAACCTCAGCCCAACCGGGCGGGTTCCGGGGGCCGCGGACGGAACTTCCCGCGACGGCCGGCGTGGGCCGCCTCCCCGACTGCGCCTCAGCGCTGGCGTGCGGCGGCGAGTTCGCGCGCCAGGGTCGCCACCAGCTCGCCGGCCGGCATGGCGCGGGCCAGCGGGGCGCCCTGCCCCGCCCACTGCGCGCCGTAGCCGCCCTCACCTCTCGCCTTCGCCGCGGCCGCCAGCGCCTTTCCGGCGTCGTAGGTGATCGGATAGTCGGGGACCGCCGCGCCCTTCAGCTCGGCGTCCTTCAGGGCCGTGAAGCGGTTGGGCAGGCTGCGCGCCAGGCGGCCGGAGACCAGGGCGGTCATCTCGGTCGCCGCCGCGCCGGGGCCGAACAGCGCCTCGCGGAAGAAGTTGTCGGCGCTGGACTCCGGACAGCCGATGAAGGCCGTCCCCAGCTGGGCGGCCTCGGCGCCAAGATCGAGGACCGCTGCGACGCCCGCGCCGTCCATGATGGCGCCCGCGGCGATCACCGGACGCGGGATCTTCCGCGCCAGCAGGCGGGTCAGGGCCAACACGCCGAGGCGCGGGTCGGGCGCCTCCGGATCGAAGACCCCGCGGTGGCCGCCGGCCTCGTAGCCCTGGGCCACGATGGCGTCGACGCCAGCGGCGACCCCAGCCTCGGCCTCCGCGAGGTTGGTCGCCGACGACAGCAGCACGATCCCCGCCCCCTTCAGCCGGCCGATGACCGCCGCCGACGGCAGGCCGAAGTGGAAGCTGACCACCGCGGGTCGCGTCTCCACCAAGAGGTCGACCATGGCCGGGTCCGCCAGGAAGGTGCGGTAGATCTCCCGGAGGCCGGTCGGTGGCTCGGCGCCATAACGCGCGAAGACCGGGCGCAGCCGGGCCAGCCATGCCGCCTCCCGCTCCGGGTCGGCGCTCGCAGGGCGATGGCAGAAGACGTTCACGTTGAAGGGGCCGGAGGTCAGCGACCGCGCCGCCTCGATCATCTTGCGCGCACCGGCCGCGTCCGTGGCGGCGACCCCGATGGAGCCCAGGGCTCCAGCCTCGGTCACGGCCGCGGCCATCTGGGGCGTCGACACCCCCGCCATCGGCGCCTGGATGATCGGCAGCTCCACCCCGATCCGCTGCAGCACGCCGGCCATGCCCAAGGCTCCTCTTGCTCGCCCAACGATCCAGGCGGTCCGATTTAGAGCGTTCCAGCGTCTACCCGAATGGCCAGCCTTCGAAAGATGGCCTTCCAGGCGCCGGAACGATCGGCCTCGAACGGCGCGAAACGCACGAGGTCCGATCTTCTACCCAAATTGGTCAGTCCAGAGTGGACAAACCAATTCCGGCGCCTTAGCGACAGGGGTGGGTGGGAACGACGAGCGCAGCTTGCCAATGCCGCCCCCATGAGAATGGGTCGAGCCCAAGCCGCTCGACCGCTGCAGGAGGATCCGCGCGATATGCGTATCGTCGACGCGAAGGTGATCGTCACCTCTCCCGGTCGCAACTTCGTCACCCTGAAGATCGTGACGGACGAGGGCGTCCACGGCATCGGCGACGCCACGCTGAACGGCCGCGAGCTGGCGGTGGTCGCCTACCTGCAGGAGCACGTGATCCCGGTGCTGATCGGGCGCGATCCGCGGCGGATCGAGGACATCTGGCAGTTCCTCTACCGCGGGGCCTACTGGCGGCGCGGGCCGGTCACCATGCGGGCGATCGCGGCGGTCGACGTGGCGCTATGGGACATCAAGGCCAAGCTGGCCGGCATGCCCCTGTATGACCTCCTCGGCGGCAAGAGCCGCGAGGGCGTGATGGTCTACGGCCACGCCAACGGCGCCGACATCGCCGAGACCTGCGATGAGGTCGAGCGCTACCTCGGCATGGGCTACAAGGCCATCCGCGCCCAGAGCGGCATCCCCGGCGTGGAGAAGGCCTACGGCGTCGGCCGCGGCCAGATGTTCTACGAGCCCGCCGACGCGGCCCTGCCTACCGAGACGGTCTGGTCGACGTCCAAATACCTGGACCATGCGCCCAAGCTGTTCGACGCCCTGCGCCAGCGGGTGGGCTTCGGGGTGGAGCTGCTGCACGACGCCCACCACCGGCTGACGCCCATGGAGGCCGCGCGCCTGGGCAAGTCGCTGGAGCCCTACCGCCTGTTCTGGCTGGAGGACGTGACTCCGGCCGAGAACCAGGAGGCGTTCCGCCTGGTGCGCCAGCACACCACCACGCCGCTGGCGGTGGGCGAGGTGTTCAACACCATCTGGGACTGCAAGGACCTGATCCAGGGCCAGCTGATCGACTTCATCCGCGCCACCATCGTCGGCGCCGGCGGGGTCACCCACCTGCGGCGGATCGCCGATTTCGCCGCGCTGTGGCAGGTGCGGACCGGGTGCCACGGGGCCACCGACCTGTCGCCCGTGACCATGGGCGCGGCCCTGCACTTCGACAGCTGGGTCCCGAACTTCGGGATCCAGGAATATATGCGCCACACGCCGGAGACCGATGCGGTCTTCCCGCATGCCTACAGCTTCAAGGATGGCCTGCTGTTCCCCGGCGAGGCGCCGGGCCACGGCGTGGACATCGACGAGGCCCTGGCGGCGAAATACCCCTACGACCCGCGCCAGCTCCCGGTCGCGCGGCTCGAGGATGGCACCATGTGGAACTGGTGAGGCCGTGGCGGGGGTGAGGCGCAGGGCCGGAGCGCGGCCATGAAGCTCAGCCGCCTTCGCTGGTGGATCGTCGCGCTGGTCTGCGCCGGGACGGTGCTGAACTACCTGGCCCGCAACTCCCTCGGCGTCCTGGCCCCGCAGCTCACCAAGGACCTGGGCTTCACCACCCAGCAGTACTCCTACGTCGTGGCCGCCTTCCAGGTGGCCTACACCGCCATGCAGCCGATCTGCGGCGCCCTGATCGACGGGCTGGGCCTGAAGCTGGCCTTCGCCCTCTTCGCGGTGGCCTGGTCGCTGGCCAACATGGCCCACGGCTTCGCCGGCGGCTGGATGTCGCTGGCCTTCTTCCGCGGCCTGCTGGGAATCAGCGAGTCCGCGGCGATCCCGGCGGGCGTGAAGGCGGTCAGCGAGTGGTTCCCGGCCCGCGACCGCTCGGTGGCCATTGGCTTCTTCAACGCCGGCACCTCGCTGGGCGCGGCCATCGCCCCGCCGGTGGTGATCTTCCTGTCCCTGGCCTACGGCTGGCGTTCGGCCTTCGTGGTCACCGGCGCGGTCGGCCTCGTCTGGGCGGCGGCCTGGTACCTGCTCTACGATTCGCCCGCCAAGCACCGCGCCCTCAACGCCGAGCAACGGGCCCTTGCGCCTTCGATCGTCGAGGCCTCGACCCAGCCGCCCGTCACCTTCGCCGGCCTGGTGCGCCAGCGCGAGTTCTGGGGCCTGGCGATCCCGCGGTTCCTGATCGAGCCGGCCTGGCAGACCTTCAGCTTCTGGATCCCCCTGTACCTCGCCCGTGAGCGCGGCCTGGACCTGAAGTCCATCGCCCTCTTCGCCTGGCTGCCGTTCCTGGCGTCCGACGCCGGGGGCATCCTGGGCGGCTACCTCTCGCCGTTCCTGATGAAGCGCTTCCGCCTGGGGCTGCTGACCTCGCGCTCGGCCGGATTCGCCCTGGGCTGCGTGATGATGATCGCCCCGGCCAGCGTCGGCCTGGCGGCCGGGCCCTACGCGGCCATCGCCCTCTTCTGCGTCGGCGGGTTCGCCCACCAGATGCTTTCGGTGCTGCTGAACACCCTGACCACCGACGTCTTCCCGCGCGAGAGCGTGGCCCGCGCCAACGGCTTCGTCGGCATGTGCGGCTGGATCGGCGGGCTGCTGTTCTCGCTGCTGGTGGGGGCGTTGGCCGACACCGTGGGCTTCGCGCCATTGTTCCGCCTCCTGGCGGTGTTCGACATCAGCGGCGCGATCATCCTGTTCGCCGTCCTGCGGCCGGTCCGCCGCGACGCCCGGGCCGCCCTCGCATGACGCCGTCCATCGCACGGCCGCCGCGCTTCCGGCTGCAGGGCCGCGAAGGGCCGCGAGTCACCCTGGCCAGCGAGGCCGGCTACGCCGTGGACATCCTGGTGCTGGAGCCGGACATCGTCCACGTGCTGCACACCGGCCCCGACGGGCCGACCAGTCCGCGCACCTGGGCCATCGCCCCCGGCGCGGAGGACGTGGCCGATGCGGGCCGCGAGCGCCTGGACACCGCGGGGTTCAGCTGCCCCGACTTCCAACTGGACGAGGCGGACGGGCGGCTGACCATCGCCACCGACCGCCTGCGCCTGACGATCCGCCTGGAGGGCCTGGCCTCGACCTGGGAGATGGCGACGGCCGAAGGCTGGGCCGCGATCGCGCGGGACCGGCCGACCCAGGCCTATAATTTCGGCTGGTGGGCGCCTAGCCCGGTCCACTACCTCGCCCGCGATCCGGCCGAGCGCTACTTCGGCCTGGGCGAGCGCAGCGGGCCGCTGGACCGCGCCGGCCGCCGCTTCGTGCTGAACAACGTCGACGCCATGGGCTACGACGCCCAGGCCTCGGACCCGCTCTACAAGCACATCCCGTTCTACATCACTCAGAACGCGGCCAGCGGCCATGCCTTCGGCCTGTTCTACGACACCTATGCCGACGCGGCTTTCGACTTCGGCTGCGAGCGCAGCAACTACCACGGCCTTTTCCGCAGCTTCCGGGCCGCGGCCGGCGACCTGGACTACTATGTCATCGCCGGGCCGGCGGTGGCGGACGTCACCCGCCGCTTCACCTGGCTGACCGGCCGCCCGACGCGGCTCCCGCGCTGGGCGCTGGGCTATTCCGGCTCGACCATGAGCTACACCGACGCCCCGGACGCGCAGGCGCAGATGGCCGGCTTCATCGACAACTGCCGCCGCCACGACATCCTCTGCGACAGCTTCCACCTCTCCAGCGGCTACACCTCCATCGGCCCGCGCCGCTACGTCTTCCACTGGAACCGCGAGAAGTTCCCCGACCCGGCGGCCTTCGCGGCCAGCTACCGCGAGGCGGGGGTGCGGCTGGTGGCCAATATCAAGCCGTGCCTCCTCGACGACCACCCGCTCTTCGCCCAGGCGCAAAGCGAGGGCCTGCTGATCTGCGGGCCGGACGGCGAACCCAGCTGGTGCCAGTTCTGGGATGGGCTCGGCGCCTACATCGACTTCACCAACCCGCGGGCTCAGACATGGTGGCGGGAGCACGTGACCGCCGACCTGCTCGACATGGGCATCGTCGCCACCTGGAACGACAACAACGAGTTCGAGGTCGTCGACCCCAACGCCCTCTCCGCCATGTTCGGCGGACCAGCCCCGGCCATCGAGAGCAAGCCGCTGCAGACCCTGCTGATGCAGCGCGCCTCCCAGGCGGCCCAGCGGGCGCATGCGCCGGGGGCGCGGCCGTTCCTGGTGTCGCGGGCGGGTGCGGCAGGCATGCAGCGCTATGTCCAGACCTGGTCCGGCGACAACGCCACCGCCTGGGAGAGCCTGCGCTGGAACATCCGCATGGGCCTGGGCCTGGCGCTCTCCGGGGTCTCCAACAGCGGGCACGACATCGGCGGGTTCGCCGGCCCGAAGCCCGACGCCGAGCTCTTCGTCCGCTGGGTCGAGGCCGGGGTGTTCATGCCGCGCTTCAGCATCCACTCGTGGAACGATGATGGCTCGGCGAACGAGCCGTGGATGTATGACGAAGCCACCGCCACGGTGCGCGGGCTCATCCGCCTGCGCTACCAGCTCCTGCCCTACCTCTATGACCTGACGCTGCGCCACCACCGCGACTTCGAGCCGATCGCCCGGCCGGCGTTCCACGACTTCCCAGGCGATGCGCGGTGCTATGCCGACAGCGACGACCTGATGCTGGGCCCTTCGCTCCTGGTGGCTTCGGTGGTCGAGCCGGGCCCCCTCGCCCGCGAAGTCTACCTGCCCGCCGGCGCGGACTGGCTGGACTTCTGGACCGGCGAGCAATTCGCCGGCGGTCGCAGCGTCAGGCGACCTGCGCCCTGGGGCCAGCCGCCGCTGCTGGTGCGCGCCGGCTCGGCCATTCCGTTGAACATCGCCGAGCAGAGCTTCGAGCGCCGCGCCGACCAGCGAGCCTTCGCTGTCTTCGCCCCGGCCTCAGGGCCGATCGCCGGGCGCTGTCTGGAGGACGACGGCGAGACCGAGGCCTGGCGTGACGGCGCCTGGGGCGAGTGGGGGCTGGCGGGCGAAGCCGACCCCAGCGGGCTGGCGATCCAGGTCAGTCGTCTGGGTCCGCAGCCGCCTGCGGGCTCGCTGGCCCTGCTGTTGCGCCCAGGTGAAGCGCGGCCGCTTAAGGTCTCGGGCGCGACCGTCTTGAACGACCGGCGTGACGGCGCCTGGCGAAGGGTCGACCTGTCCTTCGATTGAGTGGGCGAAGCCGCCCCTCCCCTACGCCCAAAACAGCGAAGCCTCCGCTTGCGCGGAGGCCCGAAGATCGTCCGAAGAAATGTCGCCCGAAAGGGGGGCCGCCGGGCGGCTCTGGGGGAGAGAGCCGTCCGGCGGGGCGCGGCGTCCTAGAACTTGTAGGAGCCGCGGATGCCAGCGAAGCGCCGGAAGTCGCGAGGCAGGATGACCTGCAGCGCCTGCTGACTGTTGTAGGTGGTCGTCGCGTTGAAGATGTTCGAATAGTACTGCTTGTCGAAGACGTTGTTCACGAACGCCATGATCTCGTAGTGGTGCTCGGGATCACGAATGCCGGCGGTCAGGTTGAGGACGCCGTAGCCGTCCTGGATCGTCTGAGGATCGCCGCTCAGCGCGAAGTTCATCTTGCTCTGATACGAGAACGAGGCGATCCCGACGCCGACCCACGGCGTGCCGGAGATCTGGTGCGTGTAGTTGGCGTCCGCCGAGAGCTTGAACTTCGGCGACTGGGCCGGACGGTGGCCCGACAGGTCCTGGTGGGCCGGCGCCGGCGTCGCCACGCAGCCCTGGGCCACCGTTTGCAGCGGATAGCACTGGGCCAGGGGGAACGACGTGATCTTGGCGTCGAGATAGGCGGCCGACGCGGAGATCCGCAGGTCGTCCGTCAGGCGCGCCGCGGAGTCCACCTCGACGCCCTGGGTGCGCAGGGCGCCGACGTTGGCCAGGCGGAAGTTCACGGTGCCGTCCGGGAGCGTTTCGGCGCCCTGGGCCTGGAAGTTACGGTACTTGGTGCGGAAGGCGGTGACGTTCAGCGTCAGCCGGCCGTCGAAGAACTGGCTGCGCACGCCAGCCTCGAAGCCCTTGGAGGTCTCGGGGTGCACGGGGCCGGCCAGGAAGCGGTTCTGGTTGAAGCCGGTCGTGAGGTCGTAGGTCTGGCCCTTGTGCCCGGTCGCGTAGGACACATAGCCCATCACGTCCTGGGTGAACTTGTGGTTCAGCGCGGCGCGATAGGTCCAGAAGTTGTCGGTGGCGTCACCCTGGTAGAGGGCGTTGCCGTTCAGGATGTCCAGGAAGGTGTAGCTGACCTTCTCGTGCTGGCGGCGCAGGCCGCCGGTGACCGTGGTGCCGGGGGTGAATTCCCAGTCGACCTGGCCGAAGGCGGCGTACTGCTTGGAGGCGGAGGTCGCGTACCAGCGGGCCAGTGAGAAGACGGGGCCGCGCTGGAAGTTCCGGATATAGTCCACGTCCGCGTAGTAGACGCCGGCGGTGTAGCGCAGCGGCTGGTCGTTGCGGGACACGACCCGGAATTCCTGGGTGAACTGGCCCGACTTGAAGTCGCCGAGCTGGCGGTTGTCGATGACGTTCGAGGCCGTCTCGTCCACGTCCAGCAGGTCGGTGACGGTATAGTTGTCGTTGCCGGTCACCGAGACCAGGGTCGCGGGGCCGAGGTCGTACTCGATCTTCAGCGACTGGCTGTTGTCTTCGTAGTCGGTGCGGGCGCCGAAGTTGTTGGCGAAGTGGGTGTTCTCCGGCCCGACCGTGATGCCGGGCTCGAACACGGACGGCGGGATCGCCGGATTGCCGCGCAGGAAGGCATTCGGCGCCAGGGCGACGAAGGGACGGCCCACGGTGGTGTCGCCGTTCACATAGTTCCAGCCGAGCGTTGCGGTCAGCTTGTCGGTGGGGGTCCAGATCAGCTTGCCGTGCACCGCGGCGAACTCGCGGCCGCTCGCCTTGTCGCCATTGAAGACGTTGCGCGCGTTGCCCTTGAAGTCGTCGTAGTTGGCGCTGACGCGGAAGGCCAGTTGGTCGTTGATCGGACCCGAGATCGCCCCGCCGGCCGCATATTCGTCGTCGGTGGTGGCCAGGCCGTTGATCTCGCCACTGAACGTCTTGGTCGGGCCGCGGGTGACGATATTGATCAGGCCGGCCGAGGCGGACTTGCCGTAGAGGGTGCTCTGCGGGCCGCGCAGCACTTCGATGTGCTCGATGTCGGAGAGGTCGGTGAAGGCGCGGGCCTGGAAGGCCACCGGCACGTCGTCGACCTGGATGGCCACGCTGGGTTCGACGCCGATGGAGAAGGCGAAGGTGCCGACGCCACGGATCGAGATCGAGGAGTTGACCGGCTGTTCGGCGGGACGCACGACCAGCGAGGGCGCGAGCTTCGTGAGGTCCGTGAACTCCCGCACGCCGGCGGCGGCGAGCTGGGTGCTGGACACCACCTGCACGGCCTGCGGCACGTCCTGGACGTTCTCCGCCCGCTTCTGGGCGGTGACGATCACCTCTTCCACAGTGGACGCAGGGGCGTCGGCGGCGCGCGCCGCGCCGGCGGCGAGCCCGGCCGCGAGTCCGGCCAGCAGGCACGTCGACAGCGCGGTGTTGGAAAACAGCTTCCTCATATCCCTCCCCTTCAGGTCTGCAGGGCGTTATGACCGCCCGTTCCAAATCGGTCCTACCATATTGGTAAGGCCACCTGCAATGACCGGTATGGCAGAATTGCGAAGGTCGCCGCTACCAGTGGGGTACGGCATGGGCAGGCGGTGGCGGGGCTTGTCTAAATTGGCCTGACCAGATACGAATGACGACGATGGTTTCGAAAGCCGAGTCTGGACGCCTTTACGAGCGGGTCGCCGACGACCTCTCGCAAAAGATCGCGGCTGGACAGTATGCGGTGGGCCAGCGCCTGCCGTCCGAGCGTGACCTCGCCCAGGCCTACGCCGTCTCCCGCCCCACCATCCGCGAGGCGATCATCGCCCTCGAACTGGACGGGCTGGTGGAGGTGCGCCTCGGCTCGGGGGTCTATGTGACGGCGCGCCTGCCGCATGGCGGCCAGGCCGGCGAGACGGATGTCGGCCCCTTCGAACTGCTGGAGGCCCGCCGCGCGATCGAGGGCGAGGCCTGCGCCCTGGCTGCCGTGCTGATCACCGACGAACAGCTGGACGAGCTGCAGCAGCTGGTGGCCGAGATGCAGGCCGAGAATGCCCGCGACGTGGTGATGAGCGAGGACGCCGACCGCCGCTTCCACATGCTGATCGCCAGCGCCACCCAGAACAGCGCCATGGTCAACGCCGTGCAGATGCTGTGGGACGCGCGCGCCCGCTCGCCGCAGACCCAGCTGCTCAGCGCCAAGGCCCATGCCGCCGGCGTGACGCCGCGCATCGACGAGCATGCCGAGATCCTGGCGGCCCTGCGCGAGCGCTCCGCCGACGCCGCACGCCGGGCGATGCGCGACCACCTCACCCGGGTGCTGGAATCGCTGCTCGCCGCCACCGAGGTCCACGAACTTGAACAGGCCCGCGCCCGCATCGCCGCGGAGCGCAGGCGCTACACCGCCACCGGCTGATCCGGGGGCGGCGCCGTACGCCCGCCAAAACGGGCGGCGGCTCTAGGGAGAGAAAGCATGATCGACGAACAAGGGCCCGCGCGGCCCCGCGCTGTCACGCGCCGCCAGGCCGTGGGCGCCCTGGGCCTGGCCGCCTCCGCCGCTGCTGCGGCCGGCGCCGCCACGACAGCCGCCGCCCAGCCAACCCGCGGCCCGGCGAGCCTGCTCTATCCGCATGAGAGCCGCACCCGGGCGACCCGCGACCTCTCGGGCCTCTGGAGCTTCCAGCTGGATCCCAAGAACGAGGGCGAGGCCGGCCGCTGGTTCGAGCGCGGCCTGCCCGCGCCGCGGAAGATTCCGGTGCCCTGCAGCTGGAACGACCTCTTCGACGACGCCCTCAACTACTTCGGGACCGCCTGGTACGAGACCGAGTTCCATCTCGACCCGGCCTGGCGCGGCCGACGCGTGGCGGTGCGGTTCGGCTCGGCCGTCTATCATGCCCGCGTCTGGCTGAACGGCGTCTACCTGGGCGAGCACCTGGGCGGCCACCTGCCCTTCGCGTTCGACGTGACCGGCCTGGCGCACGATGGCGCGCCCAACCGCCTGGTGGTGGCGGTCGAGAACGAGCTGCGGGTGGACCGCGTGCCTTCGAGCCCGGATCCCAAGGCGGGCCACTTCGCCTTCCTGGAAGAGCCCAACACCGCCTACGACTTCTTCCCCTACTGCGGCCTGCACCGGCCGGTGCTGCTGTGCGCCGCGCCCGACACGCACCTGCAGGACGTGACCGTCACCACCGGGCTCTCCGGAAACCGCGGCGAGGTGGCCGTCGAGTTCCAGGTCAGCGGCGCCTGGTCGGGGCCCGCCACCCTCACCCTGACCGGTGGGCCGAAACCGGTGACCGTCACCGCCGCGGTGAAGGCCGGGGCGGGTGTCGCGCGGATGGTCGTGCCGGACGTGCGCGCCTGGTCGCCGGACGACCCGTTCCTCTATCGCCTGACCGTCCGGCTGGGGCCGGAGGGCGCGCCGGTGGACGAGTACACGCTGAAGATCGGGGTGCGCACGATCGCGGTGCGCGGCAGCGAGATCCTGCTGAACGGCAAGCCGGTGTTCCTGAAGGGCTTCGGCAAGCACGAGGACGGCGCGATCCGCGGCAAGGCCCTGGACCTGCCGATGCTAGTCCGCGATTTCGAGCTGCTGAAGTGGCTGGGCGCGAACAGCTTCCGCACGTCGCACTATCCCTATGCGGA
This sequence comes from Caulobacterales bacterium, assembly GCA_019510435.1. GTDB lineage: Bacteria > Pseudomonadota > Alphaproteobacteria > Caulobacterales > Caulobacteraceae > Phenylobacterium. Next base: position 137,796 of record JAEKKJ010000011.1, read on the forward strand.
AGAGGCGCTGATGCTGGCCGACGAATACGGCCTCATGGTCATCGCCGAAACGCCCGGCGTCAGCCTGATCTTCTCCGACCCGCCGGAGGTCATCGAGGCCCGCTACAAGCAGCTGGAGATGGCCCTCGGCGAGCTGATCCGCCGCGACCGCAACCACCCCTGCGTGATCCTGTGGTCGCTGGCCAACGAGCCGATCGCCAAGCCCTTCCACACCGCCGACCCGGAGCCTCCGGGGGCGGTCGAGACGGGCCGCAAGTTCTTCGCCAACCTGTTCGCGCGCGCCCGCAGCCTGGACCGCACCCGCCCGGTGGCCCTGGTCAGCGTCCAGGGCGGGCCGGCCGAATGGGTCGGCCAGGGCGACGTCATCTGCCAGAACTCGTACAACGGCTGGTATGCCGTCTCTGGCCGGCTGGGCGACGCCGCCGTCGCGCTGGAGCAGGAGGTGACGGCCCTACGCGCGCGCCATGGCGACAAGCCGGTGATCTATACCGAGTTCGGGGCCGACGCCGTGGCGGGCATGCATTCCCAGCCGCCGGCCATGTGGACCGAGGACTACCAGGCCGACATCATCGAGACCTACTGGCAGGTGCTGCGCAAGCATCCCTATGTGGTCGGCACGCACCCCTGGGCCTTCGCCGACTTCCGCACGGGCCAGAGCACCATGCGCGTGGGGGCCCTGAACCAGAAGGGTGTCTTCACCCGCGACCGCCGGCCCAAGCTGGCGGCCCACCGCCTGCGCAGCCTGTGGCGCTCGACCTGATCTGGAGGGGCTGAGCTATCGGCCCAGCTGGGCGCGGGCGGCCGCCTCGGCGTGCTCCACCCCGTTCAGCGGGTCGCCCTGCTCCAGGATGGCGTAGAGGCGGCGCAGGTCCTGGGTGGTGATCTTGCGCACCCCGTGCTCGCGCGACCAGTCCAGGCCCACCAGCTGGCCCAGCCGGCACGCCTTGGGCAGCAGCTGGGCGCGTTCGGCCGGCGAGGCGCGGGTCACCAGCTGGCGCATGATGGCGTTCCAGTTGGGCGAGCCAGGCACGCAGCCCAGGATGTGGTCGCACTCGCCGGTCCAGAAGCGCTTGTACCAGCGCGAATGCTCGGCCGAATCGAAGCGCAGGGCCGCGGGCGTGACGCTGGCCTGGCAGATGTCGGCCACGTACGCCTGGGCCTGGGCCTGCGGGGCGGCGAGGCTGAGGAGGAGCACGGTCGCGAGGGCGGCGGCGTTACGCAAGGGGCACATGGGTCGGTCCTGAAGCCTATATGGCGCCGGCGACGGGGCCGTCGGCGCGGCCCTCGACGAACTGGCGGACATAGGCGTTGTCGGTCGTGTCGAGCTCGGCCGGCGGCCCGCGCCAGACGATGCGGCCGGCGTGCAGCATGGCGATCTCGTCGCCGATGGTGCGCGCCGAGGCGAGGTCGTGGGTGATCGAGACGGCGGTGCAGCCCAGGTGGCGCACCTGCTCGACGATCAGCGCGTTGATGGCCGCGGCGGTGATCGGGTCGAGGCCGGTGGTCGGCTCGTCGAAGAACAGCACGTCGGGGCGCGCCGCCACCGCCCGCGCCAGGCCCACGCGCTTCTGCATGCCCCCGGAGAGGCTGCCCGGGTAGACGTCCAGGATGTCGGCGCCGAGGCGCACCCGCGACAGGGCGTCCAGGGCCCGCGCGCGCGCCTCGTTGCGCGGCACGCGGTCGGCGTTGATCAGGCGGAAGGCCACGTTCTCCCAGACGGTCAGGCTGTCGAACAGGGCCGCGCCCTGGAACAGCACGCCCACCTGGCCGTAAAGCGCCCGGCGTGCCGCCGGGGTGGCGGCAGCCATCTCCTGGCCGTCGATCAGGATCTGGCCGGCGTCGGCGGCCAGCAGCCCCAGGGCCAGCTTGAGCGTCACCGACTTGCCCTGCCCCGACCCGCCGATGATCACCAGCGAGCGGCCGGCGTCCACCGCCAGGTCCAGGCCATCCAGCACCACCTGCCCGCCGAAGCGCTTGTCGACGCCACGCCATTCCAGCTTGGGCGTGGCCAGTTTGGGCATCGCGGTCATGCGCGGGTGAAGAGCGTGGTCAGCAGGTAGTCGCTGGCGAAGATCAGGATCGCTGAGGAGACCACCGCGTGGGTGGTGGCCCGCCCCACCCCACGCGCGCCGCCCGAGGCGTTGTAGCCGTGGTAGCAGCCCATCAGCGCCACGATGAAGCCGAACACCGCCGCCTTCACCAGCCCCGAGCCCACGTCCCACTCCTGGATGAAGGTCATGGTGTTGCGGACGTAGACGGTGGGGTTGAAGCCCAGCACCCGCACCGCCACCAGCCAGCCGCCGGAGACGCCGATGATGTCGGCCACGGCGGTCAGCAGCGGCAGGACCAGAACGGCGGCCACCAGCCGCGGGGCGACCAGGTAGCGGAACGGGTCGGTGGAGAGCGTCACCATGGCGTCGATCTGTTCGGTGGCGCGCATGGCCCCCACCTCGGCGGCGATGGCGGCCGAGACGCGGCCCGCCAGCATCAGGGCCGCCAGCACCGGACCCAACTCGCGCGTGATGCCCAGGGCCACGATCTGCGGCATCACCTGCTCGGCATTGAAGCGCCCGCCGCCGGAGAAGATGTTGAGCGCCAGGGCCGCCCCGGTGAAGACGGCGGTCAGGCCCACCACCGGCAGCGAGAAGAACCCGATCGCCAGCATCTGGCGCAGGGTCTGGCCCAGGAACCACGGGGCGCTGAAGGCGGCGGCCACGCCGCGGCCGGCGAACAGCGCCACGCTGCCGACCCGCCGCACGCCGGCCAGGGCGGAGCGGCCGACGAAGCGGACGGGGTTCAGCGCGGCGGGGAGCGGCGCGGCGGCGGCGCCCATGCTCAGGGGGCTCCCGGCGCGGGCGGCGCGGCCGGGGTCGGCGTCGCAACCGGCGCAGCTTGGCCACCGGCCGGCTGCTGCGGCCGCAGCACCTGGCCGATCAGGCCGAACAGGTCGACGGCGCCCTGGGTATTCTCGATTTCGCTGCCGGCCTTGAGGTTGTCGGCCGCCCCGCCCGGCGCGATCACCACATGGGCGCCGCCCAGCAGGCCGTCGCTGGTGATCTTGGCGCTGGAGTCGGAGGGCAGCTTGACCTTGCCGTCGATGTTGAAGTGGGCGACCGCCAGATAGGTCTTGGGGTCGAGGCTGATGTCGGTGACCGTGCCGACCTTCACACCGGCGACGCTGACCGCGGCGCCAGGGGCGAGCGAGCCGACCTCGCCGAAGCGGGCGGTGACCTCATAGCCGCCGGACTTGCGCCCGACGCCGCCGACGCTCAGCGAATAGGCGAGGAAGATCGCCGCCACCACGATCACCGCCAGGCCCATGGCCGCCTCGGCCCACTGCTCCCGCGTCGCGGGATCCGTCCGCGCGCCGCTCATGGCTTCTGGGCGTCGCGCTGCAGCTGGGCGATCAGCACGCCGACGTCGCCGCCGGCGTTGTCGATCGTCGAGACGAAGTCCTGTTGCTGGGTGATGGCCAGCCAGACGCCCTTGAACTGCATGTCCACGACCTTCCAGTTCGAGCCGGAGCCGAGGACGCGCCAGGACACCGCCAGCGGTGGCCCGGGCGGGCCGCCGGTCAGCTGGGTGTTGACGATCACGTCGCCGGGCTTGCGCACCACCGAGCCCACCACCTTCAGCGAGGCGCCCCGGTATTCGTTGAGGCGGTTCTCGTAGACGGTCTCGGCATAGCGCCGGAAGGCCTGGGTGAACTGGGCGCTCTGCGCCGGGGTGATCGTGCGCGCGTACTTGCCCAGCACGAAGGTGGTGATCTTCGGCACGTCCACCAGCTGGTTGACCGCCTCGTGGAAGGCCGCCTTGCGCTGGGTGGCGCTGGCCGACTTGTCGGAGAGCGTGGTCAGGACCTTCTGGGCGGCGGCCTGCACGAACTGCTCGGCGCCGGCGTCGCGCGGGGCCTCGGCGTGGGCGGCCGGCGCGGCTGCGGCCAGGCCCAGCGCCAGGCCAAGCGCCAGGATCGCGGCGGCGACGCCGCGCCGGCTGGGCGCGGAGGTATCGGAAGCGGTCATCGTCATCATGGGTGGCTGGGTTCCGGCGAGCTGGGCGGCGGCGGATTGGACGGCGTTCCGGCTGCGGGCGGCGCGTCGAAGTCTGGCAGGTCGGAGACCTCGCCGGTAGCCTGCTGCACCACGAACACGCGGTGCTGGGTGTAGGCCGACCGGGCGGTCGCATAGGGGTCGGTGGCGTCCTCCAGCGCCCGGAAGGCGCCGTCGGTCTGCACCCGCGTGTCCAGGGCGTTGAGACCCGTGCGGGTGGCGCCGAAGGCCGTGCCGATGCCGCCGGTGAAGAGCGACACTGGATCGGTCACGGTGTCCACCACCCGCCCGAGGCCGTCGCGCAGGTCCAGCGGCCCGATCACCGGCACATAGAGGTAGGGCCCGGCCTGGAAGCCGTAGCGCCCCAGGGTCTGGCCGAAGTCGGCGTCATGGGCGGGGATGCCCGCGCGGGCGGCGACGTCGAACAGGCCGAGCAGGCCGACGGTGGAGTTCAGGACGAACCGGCCCGCGGCGCGGGTGGCGCGCCGCGGATGGCCCTGGAGCCCGTCGTTGATCACCGTTCCCGGTTCGCTGAGGTTGTAGACGAAGGCGCTGACCCGGTTGCGCAGCGGCTTGGGCGCGGCCGCCATGTAGCCATGGGCGATGGGACTCAGCACGGCGTGGTCCAGGCCCATGCTGAAGCCGTAGACGCCGCGATTCGCCCGCTCCAGCGGATCGTAGGGCCGCCCGTTGACCGAGGCTTCGGCGAGCTGCGTCTGGGCCATGGCGGCCGCGGGCGCACACGCCGCCGCGAGGGCCGCCGCGAGGAGCAGCCCGGCCATCCGCCGCGCGCCTGAATGTTGCGACCTCAACTGCGCTCCCATCACCGACTGTCCGCCCGGCGACGCCGCCCGGACCGGCCTCGGGCGAATCCGCTTCGCCGACGCCCCAAGATAGACCGCCGAAGTAGCTACGAGCGCGGGCTTATCAAGTCGCATTGTGAAGTTTGCCCCGTACAAACGGCAGTCTGCCGGGCGAGATGTTTCACAAATGCCGCAATTCGAAGGCGGCCCCGGCCAGCGACCGTTCGCAGATGCGCCGTTTACGGCTCCGCGGGCGGGGGCCTATCGTCCCCCTGGTTTCGGGGTTGAGGCAGGATTCCATGCGTATCTGGAGTTGGGCGGCGGCGCTCGTCGCGGCCGCAGCGGTGGGTGGTTGCGCCACCACCACCAGCCATACCGGCGCGACGTCCGCCGAGGCGAAACCGAAACCGGCCGCCGCCGCGGAGAAGCCGAAGCCTCTGCCCCCGGGCCTGGACCCGATGGTCCGCGCTGACGCCTTCCCCTCCACCTACCGGCCGATGCCCAGCCGGCCCACCGCGATCGTCGGCGGCTCGGTGTTCACCGGCACGGGCCAGCTGATCGAGAACGGCGTGGTGCTGGTCAAGGACGGCAAGGTCGAGGCGGTCGGCGCCGGCCTGGCCGTGCCCGCCGGCTACGAGACCGTCGACGCGCACGGCAAGTGGGTCAGCCCCGGCCTGATCGACGCCCACTCGCACCTTGGGGTCTACGCCTCCCCCGCCGTGCCGGCCAATTCCGACGGCAACGAGGTCACCGCCCCGGTCACCGCCGAGGTCTGGGCCGAGCACTCCGTCTGGCCGCAGGATCCCGGCTTCAACACCGCCCGCATCGGCGGCGTGACCACCATCCTGGTGCTGCCCGGCTCGGCCAACCTGATCGGCGGCCGCGGCGTGGTGCTGCGCAACATCCCCGCCCGAACCGTGCAGGACATGAAGTTCCCGGGCGCGCCCTATGTGCTGAAGATGGCCTGCGGGGAGAACCCCAAGCGGGTCTACGGCTCCAAGGGACGCGCGCCCTCCACCCGCATGGGCAATGTCGCCGGCTACCGCGCCGCCTGGATCAACGCGGCCGACTACCAACGCAAGTGGGACGACTACCGCGCCAAGGTCGGCAAGGGCGAGAAGGCCGATCCGCCCAAGCGCGACCTTTCGCTGGACACCCTCTCGGCCGTGCTGCGCGGCGAGGTCCTGGTGGAGAACCACTGCTACCGCGCCGACGAGATGGCGCAGATGATCGATATCTCCAAGGAGTTCGGCTACCACATCGCCGCCTTCCACCACGCGGTCGAGGCCTACAAGATCGCCGACCTCCTGGCCGACAACGGCATCTGCGTGGCCACCTGGGCCAACTGGTGGGGCTTCAAGATGGAGGGGCTGGACGGCATCGAGGCCAACGCCCCGCTGGTGGCCGCGGCCAAGGGCGGCTGCGCCATCATCAAGTCCGACGATCCCGACCTGATCCAACGCCTGAACCAGGAGGCCGCAGAGGCCCTGGCCGCCGGGCGCGCCGCGGGCCTTCAAATCACCGAGGCGGAGGCGATCAAGTGGATCACCGCCAATCCGGCCAAGGCCCTGGGCATCGCCGCCCAGACCGGCTCGCTGGAGCCCGGCAAACGCGCCGACATCGTGATCTGGGACCACGACCCGTTCTCGATCTATGCCCGCAGCGAGCGGGTCTATCTGGATGGCGCCATCGCCTACGACCGGCGCGATGCGCGCTACCAGCCCCGCTCGGACTTCGAACTGGGCCAGCCCGGCGAAGGAGCCCGCTGATGCGTCGCCTGATGCTCGGCGCCTGCGCCCTCGCCGCCCTGGCCGCCGCCCTGCCCGCCCGCGCCGAGACCGTCGCCATCACCCACGCCCGGGTCCTCACCGCCGGTCCCGCCGGCGAAATCGCCCAGGGGACGCTGGTCATCCGCGACGGCAAGATCGCCGCCGTCGGGGCGAATGTGCCGGTCCCCGCAGGCGCCCGGGTGATCGATGCGGCCGGCGGCGTGGTCACGCCCGGCTTCTTCGCCACCAACTCGCTGCTGGGCGCGGTGGAGGTCGGGGCCTTGGGCAACGACCTGACCGTCGACAACCCCGAGCTCGGCGCGGCCTTCGACGTGCAGTACGGCCTGAACCCGGAGTCGGCCCTGCTGCCCGTGGCCCGGCTTGGCGGGCTGACCAGCGCGGTCGTCATGCCGCGCTCGGCCGCGGACCGCGGCGGCGACGCCGACGAGGGCGACGAGGAAACCGCCGGTCCAGGCCATGACGGCTCACGCAGCCACGCCCTCTTCGCAGGCCAGGCCGCGGTGATCGACCTGGCGGCCAGCCCGGACATCCTGACCCGCGCCAAGGTCGGCATGGTGGCGCCGTTCGGCAAGGCCGGCGCGGGCGTGGCCGGCGGGGCGCGCGGGGCCGAGATCGTGGCCTTCAAGGCCGCCCTGCAGGACGTGCGCGACTACCTGCGCAACAAGGCGGCGTACGAGCGCGCCGCCTATCGCGACCTGCCGCTCTCCAAGGCCGACCTGGAGGCCCTGATCCCCGTGGTGGAGGGCCGGATGCCGGTGATCGCCACCGTCCACCGGGCTTCGGATATCCGCACGGTCCTGAAGCTGGCGCGCGACGAGCACATCAAGCTGATCCTCTCGGGCGCCGAGGAGGGCTGGCTGGTGGCCGCAGACATCGCCAAGGCCGGCGTTCCGGTGCTGCTCAACCCCCTCGACGATCGGCCCGAGAGCTATGAGATGCTGGCCGCCACCATGGAGAACGCCGGCCGCCTGCAGGCCGCGGGTGTCACGGTGGCCCTGGAGGCGTCGGAGGGCAGCTCCCACCGCGCCCGCGAGACCCGCTATGGCGCCGGCAATGCGGTGGCGCACGGCATGCCCTATGCGGCGGCCCTGGCGGCGATCACCATAAACCCGGCCCGGATCTTCGGTGTCGCCGACCGCACCGGCTCGCTGGAGGCGGGCAAGGACGCTGACGTGGTGGTCTGGACCGGCGATCCCTTCGAGCCGCTGAGCCAGGCGAGCGCCGTCTTCATCCACGGCCAGGCCCAGCCGATGACGTCGCGCCAGATCGAGCTGCGCGACCGCTACCGGGACCTCGGCCGGCCCCTGCCGCCAGGCTACACCCACTGAGCGGGCTCGCGGCCGGCAGCGGCGGCGCGCGACGGCTCGCCAACAGCGTGCTGACCTGCGCCCTGGCCTACAACCTGGTGTTCTTCATCCAGGAGCTGGGCCTGGTGCTGGCCAAGGCGGCGACGCCCGGCCTGCACCCGGTGCTGTTCCACAACAACCACCACTGGACCGGCGACCACCCGCTGGTCCCGCTGCTGCAGGGCGCCGGCGCCGTGGCGACGATCGCAGTTGGGGCGGCCTGCATGCTGTGGACCGCGCGCCGCCCGCCGGCCTCGGAGGGCTGGCGGCTGTTCGCGCTGTGGATGGCCGTGATGGGCTTTGCCGAGGCCCTGCCGCAGGTGGTGATCGGGACCTTCATCCCGCAGAACGACGTGGGCATGGCGATGGGCTTCCTCGGCCTGACGCCGCCGTTCAAGGCCGCCGCCAGCGTGGTGGTGCTCGGCGCCCTCTTCCGGGTTGGCCGCTGGGCCGCGCCGCAGTTCCTGGCGCTCGGACCATTCCGATCCCCGCTGAGCGCCCTACTGGCCCGGGCGGCGATCCCGCTGGCCCTGCTGGTCCCGCTGGCCGTCCCGTTCCGCGTCCCGGGCGCGCCGATCGAGGTCCTGTTCCCGCCGACAGTGGACGCCGTGGCCGCGAGCCTCGCGATCCTCCCCTGGAGCCGGGGCAGCGCAGCGCCTGTCACGCCGGCGAAACCGACAGCCATCTGGAAGCTGGCCCTCGCGCTCGCGGCCCTGTTGGCGGTGTTCCAGCTCGTCCTGCGGCCGGGCATCGCCTTCGGCTAGAGACCGCGCCGCTTAGGGACGCTGCTCAATAGACGATCACCGAGCGGATGCTTTCGCCGGCGTGCATCAGGTGGAAGGCCTCGTTGATCCGCTCCAGCGGCAGGCGGTGGGTGATCATCGGGTCGATCTCGATCTTCCCGTCCATGTACCAGTCGACGATCTTCGGCGTGTCGGTGCGGCCGCGCGCGCCGCCGAAGGCCGTGCCCTTCCAGACCCGGCCGGTGACCAGCTGGAATGGCCGCGTCGAGACTTCCTGCCCCGCGGCCGCGACGCCGATGATGATCGACTGGCCCCAGCCGCGGTGGCAGGCCTCCAGCGCCTGGCGCATCACCGAGGTGCTGCCGGTGGCGTCGAAGGTGTAGTCCGCCCCGCCGTCCGTCATCTCCACCAGGTGCGCCACCAGGTCCTTGCCGCCCAGCCGGTGCGGGTCGACGAAGTGGGTCATGCCGAACTTGCGCCCCCAGGCCTCGCGCTTGGGCTGGATGTCGACGCCGATGATCATGTTCGCGCCGACTAGCTTCAGGCCCTGGATCACATTGAGGCCGATGCCGCCGAGGCCGAAGACCACGCAGTTGGCTCCGGCTTCCACCTGGGCGGTGTTGACCACGGCGCCGACGCCGGTGGTGACCCCGCAGCCCACGTAGCAGGCGGTGTCGAACGGGGCATCCTTGCGGATCTTGGCCACCGCGATCTCGGGCAGGACCGTGTAGTTCGAGAAGGTCGAGCAGCCCATGTAGTGGTAGATCGGCTGGCCCTTGTACGAGAACCGGCTGGTCCCGTCGGGCATCAGCCCCTTGCCCTGGGTGGCGCGGATCGCCGTGCAGAGGTTGGTCTTGCGGCTGAGGCAGCTTTTGCACTGGCGGCATTCGGGCGTGTAGAGCGGGATCACGTGGTCGCCGACCGCCACAGAGGTCACGCCCGGCCCCACCTCGACCACCACGCCCGCGCCCTCGTGGCCCAGGATCGAGGGGAAGATGCCTTCCGAATCCTGCCCGTCCAGCGTGTAGGCGTCGGTGTGGCAGACACCCGTGGCCTTCAGCTCGACCAGCACCTCACCGGCGCGGGGACCTTCGAGGTCGACCTCGACGATCTCCAGAGGCTGTTTCGGCTCGAACGCCACCGCCGCACGCGTCTTCATGAAGCTCCCCTCCGAACCCGGTCGCGGCTGGTCTTAGCACGCCAGGGTGGCGTCGCTAGTAGGGGCGCTGCGTCGGAAGCGGCGCGTTGGGGTCCGGCGGCGGCGGTGGGCGATAGGCGGGCGCCGGAGGGCTCGCCTGGGCGGCAGGCGGCGGCGCGGCGGCCGCGGGCGGCGGCAGGGCCAGCAGCGGCGCGTTGATCGCCTCTTCCGTCGCGGTCGCGGCGTCGGACGGCAAGTGGCGCGGCGCAGCAGGCGCCCTGGGGCTGGCGGCGCGCACCGCCTCGCGCGCGGCCGGCGGCGGGGCGAGGCTGGCGGCGGCCTGGCGAATGGGCGCGGCGACAGGCGGCGGCGTCACCGCCGGCGCAGGCGCAGCGGCGGCGATCGGCGCGGCGGCCACCGAAGGCGGCGCCGTGGGCGACGGCGGCGCAGGCGGTGTCTGGGCGCCGGGCCGGGTGAGCAGGAAGGCCAGGCCGGCGAGGCCGCCCACGCCCACGACGGTCGCGGCCAGGGCCGGCAGGCGCACTCGCGCGGGGGCCCGGACCTTGGCGCGTTCCGGCTGCAGCGGACTGACGACCAGCGCTTCGAGCTCCACCGGCTGCGGCTCAGGCGCGACGGTCATCGGCGCCGCCGGCGGCGGAGCGGGCGGTGGATCAAGCGGCGGCGGCGGCTCGACGGCGCGCGGCGGCTCAGGCGCCGGCGCCGGTTCGGGCGGCCGCACGGGCGCAGCGGCGGCGGGCCCGGGCGCGACGAAGAACGGGCGCACCGGTTCGGCCGGCCGCACGAAGAGCGGCGTCACCGTCTGCATGGATTCATCCGCCACCGGCGGCGGGGGCGAGTCGGGCGGCGCCTTGGGCAGGGCGCCAATGCGGAACGGCGCCTGCGGCGGGCGCGGCCAGCCGGTCTGTCGTGCGAAGGGATTGTCGTCCGAGGCCATCACGGCAACCTTCCGGGCGAGTTGGACAGCACTATGACGCCCAGGTGTTGCGGCGCGCCAGGACGATGGCGAGATCATAGGGGATGGCGGCGCACTCGCGCAGGCCCATGCCCACCTGGTGGCCCAGACTCGGCCCGAAGCGTCCTCGAGGCGTCGGCGCCCCCGCGGACGGGACGCCCAAGGCCGCCAGCATCAGCCGGATGCGCGGCAGGTGATAGCCGTCGCTCACCGCCAACACCGGCGCGCCGAGCTGGCGGGCCAGGCGGCTGGCCGCCACCACGCTCTGCAGGGTGTCCAGGCTCTCCTCGTCCAGGGTCAGGCGCTCCGGCGAAAGGCCGTTTCGGGCCAGGTGCTCGGCCATGATCGAAGCCTCCGATGGGCCGTGCCGCCCCACCCCGCCGCTCAGCAGCAGCGGCGCCTGCGGGTGGGCCTGGGCCGCGCGCCAGCCGTAGCCGATCCGCCGCAACAGGGCCGCCGAGGGCTCTCCGCCCGGACGCACGGCGGCGCCGAAGATGGTGATGAGGGGCGGCGTCGACACCGCCGGAGCATGGGCCGCCGCCGCTAGCCGTTCAACGGCGGGTGATAGTTCTCGATCAGGTCGCGCTGCTCGGCCTCGCGCACGGCGCGGGTGACGTTCAGCCGGGTCAGCACGGTGGCGGCGCTGTACTTGCGCTTGGCCTTGTCGAGGTCGGCGCGCCAGGCCTGGCTGGCCAGGTTGTCGGTCTCGCCGACGTAGACCACCGTGGCCCCGTCCTCCGTCACCTCGGCGATCACATAGTTGGCGCCCGCCGGCGGCAGGAAGCGGTTCTCGTCGATCGGGGTGTAGCGGTACCGGGCCCCCGAGGCTCCGGCGAGGTCGATCTGGCGGGTCACGCTGTTCTCCAACTCCACGCACGCTTCTCCGGTCCGAAAGGGACCAAGTGTGATCCATACCCGGCGCACTTGGACCAAATCTGGGCCGAGCTTGGCCGTGGCGGGCTCGCGGGGCGCGGCGGGCTTGCGGAACAACCTTCGCCATACGAACGTTCGGCCGGGCGGAGCCGCGCGTGAGGCGCTTCGCTGGAGAGGGAGCTAAGGGCCCGGGAACGAGCGCTGGACACGCGCGCCGCACCCCGGGACAAGGCCTGCATGGACAAGCCCGCCGAGTTCGAGTTGCAGGCCGCGACGGATCGCCCCACGGCGGCCCTGCGCGGCGACTGGACGACGGCCCAGATGGGCGCGGCGGGCGCGGCCCTCGGCAAGGCGCTCCACGGACGGGCGGACGTCACGCTGGACCTTTCCGACGTGCGGCGCATGGACACCGCCGGCGCCTTCGCCGTGATCCGCGCGGTCGGGCCGCAGTTCGACCTCGAGCGCGTGGTCGCCCGCCCCGAGTCCAAGCGCCTGCTGGAGCTGGTGGACCACGCCGTGCGGGTGAAGCCCGTGCTGCGCCGCCAGCCGCAGGGGTTCCACGAGCTGACCATCCGCATCGGCCGCGGCGTGGTCGGCTTCGGGGGCGAGTTCCTCGACACCATGGCCTTCCTGGGCCACCTGCTGGTGGTCTCGTTCCGCACGGCGCTGAACCTGGTCGTGGCGCCGCGCCGCATCCGCTGGGCGCCGATCTTCCAGCAGATGGAGCGGGCGGGCCTGGATGCGATCCCGATCGTGGCGGTGACCACCTTCTTCATCGGCGCGGTCGTGGCGCTCTTGGGCGTCAACATGCTGCGCCAGTTCGGGGCCGAGGTGTTCGTGGTCGAGCTGATCGGCGTGGCGGTGCTGCGCGAGTTCAACATCGTCATCACCGCGGTGCTGCTCTCGGGCCGCTCGGCCTCGGCCTTCGCCGCCGAGCTGGGCTCGATGAAGATGAACCAGGAGATCGACGCCATGCAGGTGATGGGCGTCGACCCGTTCGAGGCCCTGGTCCTGCCGCGCTTCGCGGCCCTGCTGATCACCATCCCGCTGCTGACCTTCGTGGCCACCCTGGCGGGCCTCGCCGGCGGCCTGATGGTCACCTGGACCCAGCTGGGCCTGGGGCCGACGTTCTTCCTGCAGCGGATCGTCGACAACGTGGGCGAGACCCACTTCTACATCGCCCTCTCCAAGGCCCCGGTGATGGCCGCGGTGATCGCCGGGATCGGCTGCCGGCAGGGCCTGCTGGTGGGCGGCGATGTCGAGAGCCTGGGCCGGCGGGTCACCGCCGCCGTGGTGCATGCGATCTTCTCGATCATCATGCTCGATGCCGTCTTCGCCCTCATCTACATGCAGCTCGACATATGACCGAGCGCCAGAACGAAGCCCGCATGAGCGACGAGGAGTTGCTCGACCAGGAGGGGCCCGCCATCGAGGTGCGGGGCCTTTCGACGGCCTTCGGCGACCACGTGGTCCACCAGGACCTGGACCTCGTCGTGAAGCGGGGCGAGGTCCTGGGCGTGGTGGGCGGCTCCGGGACCGGCAAGTCGGTGCTGCTCAACACCATCATCGGGCTGCGCACCCCCGATGCGGGCACGGTGAAGGTCTTCGGCCAGGAGCTGCAGCGCGCCTCGCGCCGGCGCTGGAGCGCGCTGGAGCGGTCCTGGGGCGTGCTCTTCCAGTCGGGCGCCCTGTTCTCCAACCTGACGGTGCGCGAGAACGTCACCGCGCCCATGTTCGAGCACACCCGGCTTTCGCGGAAAGAGGCCAACGAACTGGCCGACCTGAAGATCGCCATGGTGGGCCTGCGCCCGGAGGCCGGCTCGCTGAAGCCGGCGGAGCTGTCCGGCGGCATGCGCAAGCGGGCGGGCCTGGCGCGCGCCCTGGCGCTGGACCCCGAACTCCTGTTCCTGGACGAGCCCACCTCGGGCCTCGATCCCATCGGCGCGGCGGCCTTTGACGAGCTGATCCGCGACCTGGCCGACAGCCTGGACCTGACCGTGTTCATGATCACCCACGACCTGGATTCGCTCTACGAGATCACCGACCGCGTCGCCGTGTTGGCCGACCGCAAGGTGGTCGCCTGCGCGCCGGTGAGCGAGCTCGAGAAATCGGACCACCCCTGGATCCGCGAATATTTCCTGGGCCCCCGCGGACGCGCCGCGCGCGCCGCGAGAACCGGGACGGAGGGCTGATGGAAAAGAACGCCAACTATGCGCTGGTGGGCCTCTCCACCCTGATCCTGACGGTGGCCCTCGTGGTGTTCGTCGTCTGGCTGGCGCGCCTTAGGATCAACGCCGAGTACGACCTCTACGACATCGTCTTCGCCGGCCCGGTGCGCGGGCTGAACGAGGGCGGCGAGGTCCACTTCAACGGCATCAAGGTGGGCGAGGTCACCAAGATCGCCCTGGACCGCTCCAACCCCAACAACGTCATCGCCCGCGTGCGCACGACCCAGGACGTGCCGATCCGCGTCGACAGCTACGCCACCCTGGAACCGCAGGGCATCACCGGCCTGAACTACGTGCAGATCACCGCCGGCACCGCCACCAAGCCGCTGCTGAAGGAGGCCGACCAGGCCCGCTGCGACAAGCTGGGCCTCGGGCGCAAATGCATCCCGATCATCCATAGCCAGCGCAGCGCCCTCTCCGACCTGCTGGCCGGCGGCGGCACGGTGCTGACCCGCACCATCGAGGCGCTGGACCGGGTGAACCGGGTGCTCTCCGACCAGAACATCAAGACGTTCTCGGCCGCGCTCTCCGACACCCAGGCCGTCACCGCCGAGCTGCGCGAGCGCAAGTCGATCATCGCCGACACCCAGAGCGCCATCCAGCGCATCGACGCTGCCGCCGCCCAGATCGCCACCCTCAGCCAGTCTGCCAACGACCTCGTCAACGGCGACGGCAAGCGGGCCGTGAAGAACCTGGCCGACGCCACCGAGGAGGCCAAGAAGGCCGCCCAGGACGCCCGGGCCATGATCGCGCGCCTGCAGGGGCCCACCAGCGACTTCGCCACCAACGGCCTGCCGCAGGCGACCGCCGCCCTGATCCAGCTACAGTCGGCGGCCGAGTCGCTGGAGCGCCTGGTCAACGAGATCGAATCCAGCCCCACCAGCACGCTCGGCAAGGGCGCGGCCCAAGAGGTGAAGGTGCCCCAATGATCCGCGTCCCCGCCCCTCTTCGCCTGGCCCCTCTCCGCCTGGCCCTCCTCGCCTGCGCGGCCCTAAGCCTGAGCGGCTGCATCTCGCTGCTGCCCAAGTCCAAGCCGGCGCACCTCTACCGGTTCGGTGAACCGGTCGCGGCGGCGGCGCCGGACATGCCGGCCCGCACGGTCGGGGTGTTCCGGAGCAACGGTGCTTTCCAGCGCGAGTCGGCCGGCGACCGGCTGCTGACAGTGGATGGCGGCAAGGTGGCCTACATCGCCCAAACCCGCTGGGCGGCCCCGGCGACGGTGCTGTGGGACGAGGCGGTGCTGGCGGCCTTCGACGCCGATCCGGGGCCCGTGCGCCTGATCTCCCGTGGCGAGCCGGCCAGCGCGGCCTACGTCCTGCGCCTGGACGTGCGCAACTTCGAGGCGCGCTACGATCATGGACCCAAGGCAGCGCCCACGGTCCTGGTGCGCGTGCGGGCCGCCATGACCCGCGGGACCGACAAGCAGCTGGCCGAGAAGATCTTCGAGGCCTCCGTTCCCGCCCGCGACAACCGGGTCGGCGCCATCGTGCCCGCCTATGACAAGGCGGTCGGCGAGGTGCTGAAGGCCATTGTCGCCTGGACGAACCAGCAGGCCGCGCCTGCCGCGCAGAGCTAGTCGGCGATCCCGGCCAGCCGTTTGGCGGCGGTCACGGTGTTCTGCAGCAGGCAGACCACGGTCATGGGACCGACGCCGTTGGGCACCGGCGTGATCCAGCGGGCGACCTGCAGGGCCTCCTTGTAGTGGACGTCCCCCACCAGCTTGGTCTTGCCCAGGGCCGCCTGCTCGGGGTTGTCGAACGGCACGCGGTTGATGCCCACATCGATCACCGTCGCGCCGGGCTTGATCCAGTCGCCGCGGATCATCCGGGGGCGTCCCACCGCCGCCACCAGGATGTCGGCCTCGCGGCAGACCGCCGGCAGGTCGGCGGTGCGCGAGTGGGCCATGGTCACGGTGCAGTCGGCCGCCAGCAGCAGCTGGCCGATCGGCTTGCCGACGAGCAGCGAGCGTCCCACCACCACGGCCCGCTTGCCGCTGAGGTCGCCCAGGGTCTCGCGCAGCAGCACCATGCAGCCCACCGGCGTGCAGGACACCAGGGCCGGCAGCCCGGCCACCAGGCGGCCGGCATTGACCACGTGCAGGCCGTCCACGTCCTTGTCGGGGCTGATGGCGGCGATCACCGCCTTCTCGTCCAGGTGCTTCGGCAGCGGCAGCTGCACCAGGATGCCGTGGATCAGCGGATCCGAATTGAGGTCGGCCACCAGGCGGATCAGCTCGCCCTGCTCGGTGTCGGCCGGCAGGCGGTGGGTGACCGAATGCATGCCGGCGGCCAGGGAACGCTCACCCTTGGACTTCACATAGACCTGGCTGGCGGGATCGTCGCCGACGAGCACCACCGCCAGGCCCGGCTGCAGCCCGTACTCCGCCCGCAGGCGCGCCACCTCGGCGGCCACGGCGACATTGAGCCGCTCGGCATGGACCTTGCCGTCGATGATTCCCGCCTGCGCCTCGCTCATGGGCGCCTGCTACAGCCTCAGCCCCCGCGGTGCAATCGCCGCCGCCACGCCGCCACCGCCCAGGCATGGGCGTCGTGGCGCAGGGCCGCGACTGCGGCCTCCGGCTCCATCCACACCAGGGTGTGGTCCTCCTCGATCTTCAGCTCCGGCGCCTCGCCCAGGAGGCGCAGGATGAAGAAGGTCGCCAGGTTGTCGTAGGCCTCGCCGTCGGTGTTGACGAAATACTGGTCCGCGGCGGCATAGGCCTCGATGGCCGCCACCTTCAGCCCGGCCTCCTCGCCGAATTCGCGGGCCACGGCCTGCTCGGCCGTCTCGCCGGGGTCGATCGCCCCGCCCGGCAGGTCGAGCCAGGGCGCATGCCCCAGCTTCGCCACCCGCACCAGCGCGATGCGGCCCTCCTGTTCCACGATGCCGAACGCCGCCGGCCGGTCGCGGTAGGTCCGCCCAGGTTCCGGATCGCCGAATTGCGGACGCGCCATCAGTCCACCGCGTAGAGGGCGTTGTAGGGATCGGTCTTACCGGACAGAACGTCCTGGACGGTCACCGGGCGCCAGCCGACGCTGCGATTCAGGCTGGCCTGCCAGGCCTCGGCGATCAGGTCGCGCAGCTCGGAGGCGCCGACGGCCAGTCGCTGGACCGCGAACGCCGTGCCACGCGGGTCGCCCTGGGCCATGCCCCCGGCCTTCTCCATCTCGTAGAACGGGACGATCTCGCGGCTGGTGGCCAGAAGGTAGTCGCCAACCTGCTGCTCCACCGCGCAGTCGCAGGTCTTCGGCGGGCTCATCGCCTTCTCCACCGCCGCCTGGGTGACCGTCGCCTGCACCAGCGCGCCCTCGAACGGCGCATGCAGCCGGGCGGTGGAATAGCCGTTGGGGTTCGGGTACTCGCCCCAGCCGTTGTAGTGGATCGACACGTGCATCGGCTGGCTGCCGTCGCCCACGAAGTGCGACAGCTCGCCGATCTCCTCCAGGATCAGCGCCTCGCGCCGGGCGCGGTCGGCCTTGAACCAGGCCTGGTGCGCGGCCCAGGCGGGATTGGCCTCTGCGGCGGTCAGCACCCGCCAGTAGGCGAAGTCCAGCGCCAGCTGCTGCCAGCGGTCGAGGATCGAATACGGCAGGTAGCCGGTCTTCCACTGCTCCATGCCCGCCGCGCGCAGCTGGGCCTCGAACGCCTCGCGGCTGGGCAGCAGCGGAGTCAGCGGGGGGCCGGTCAGCACCTTGCCGTCCGAGACCCGGCCCTCGTCGGTCAGGTCGACGAAGTGCGCGGCTTCACGGTCGGTGTCGCTGGCCGGCCCCGCCCGCTTGACCCGGTCCGGCTCGCGCGAAAGTTCGCCCACGTCGGCGATCGCTTGAGGGGTGCGCAAGAAGGCCGGTAGGTCCGCCGGCAGCCCGCGCATCGCCGCAATCCCGATCATCCGGTGGCCGCTCCCGCCCCAGGCCAGGAGCGAGCTCGGCAGAGCGGCGAGAAGGGCGGCGAGCGCCAGGGCGGGGACGCGTTTCATGGCGCCCGGTGTCGCGTGCCGCCCGGCCAAACGCAACCCCGCCGCGGGCCAATCAAGGGCCGATCAGGCGATGTTCAGCGCCGCCTCCACCGCGCCCACCCAGCGGCGCACGGCGGGGTATTTCCCCAGGTCGAAGCCGCCCTCGTGGCTGACCCGGGTGTAGGCCACCAGCGCCACGTCGGCGAGCGAAACGCGCTCGCCGGCCAGGAAGGCCGAATCGGAGAGCGCCTGTTCCATGCGCGCCAGCGCCGCCTCCCCGCGCTCCACCAGCCGCGGCTCCAGCTCGGCCACGGGCTTGCCCAGATAGGCCACCTGGAAGCGGGCCACCGCCACATAGGGCTCGTGGCTGTACTGCTCCCAGAACAGCCATTCGAACATCCGGGCCCGCTCATAGGCGTCGGCGGGGATCAGGCTGGAGCCCTCGGCCAGGTGCAGGATGATGGCGTTGGACTGGGCCAGCGGGCGGCCGTCGTCGAGGATCACCGCGGGCACCTGGCCGGCCGGATTCAGCGCCAGGAACTGGGGCGTGCGACTCTCCTTCTTCAGGACGTCGGTCTCGATCCATTCGTACGGGCGGCCCAGGAAATCGGCCGTCCATTTCACCTTCAGGCAGTTTCCGGAGATGGAGTCGCCATAGATTTTCATGCGCCAAACCCTCGATTGAAGGCTTGGCTGTGCCGCGAAAGCCCTTTTCGAGCAATCGATCTCCCGTCAGGGCGCCTGTTAGGGAAACTCATAGCGCGGAGCAAACCGCCCTTCCGGGGTTGCCCCGGACGGCTTCAGCCGTTAGGACTCGCAGTCACCAGTTCAACGACGAAGGAGGACGCCGTCAATGCGACGCCGCCTCGCCGCCCTGGCAGTACTGACCGCCATCGCTGCCGCCTCTAACGCCCAAGCGGCCCCGAGCGATCCGGTCGGAGACCTGATCACTTCGGTTATTTCCGGCGCCCTGCCCGGCACCGGGGTCTTCAACGTGAAGGCCACGCTCTACCACGCCGGCGCCAAGGGCGTGGGCCTGCTGGACAGCCTGGGCTGCCGCGTGGTGCCGATGCGCACCCTGGCGGTCGACACCAGCATCATCCCCAAGCGCACCGTGC
This sequence comes from Caulobacterales bacterium, assembly GCA_019510435.1. Classification (GTDB taxonomy): domain Bacteria; phylum Pseudomonadota; class Alphaproteobacteria; order Caulobacterales; family Caulobacteraceae; genus Phenylobacterium. The sequence continues at coordinate 156,812 of JAEKKJ010000011.1, forward strand.
TCTTCATCAAGGAGACCGTCGGCCTGAAGATGCCCGACGGCACCGAGCACGACGGCTACTGGTACGCCTCCGACGTGGGCGGGGCGATCAAGGGCCAGCACATCGACCTCTACACGGGCCGCAACGCCGCCTCGATGAAGCCGATGAAGGCGCTGAACCTCTCCACCATCACCGCGGTCAAGGTCGGCAAGTTCGACGGCTGCCCGCCGCAGTAGACGGCGCGGTCCCTCCCTTAATGGGGAGGGTGGCGAGCGAAGCGAGACGGGTGGGGAAGGGCCGACTGGGCTGCGTGTCCAGTCGTGAATCCCCCGCCCTGCCCGCCCCTGGCGGGCTGTCCCTCCCCATTAAGGGAGGGAAGGAACAGAATGATCGTCCACAAACCGAACTTCTTCGTGCTCACCGGCGGCGGTGGGACCGGCAAGACGACCGTGCTGCGCCAGCTGCAGGCGCTGGGCGAACGGGTCGTCGAGGAGAACATCCGCGCCGTGATCCGCGAGCAGGTGGCCGCGGGCGGCCAGGCCGTGCCCTGGCTCGACGCCACGGCCTGCCGCGACCTGACCACGGCCCGCGACATCGCCGATTTCGACCGGCTGGCCAGCGAGACCGGTCGCGTCGTGTTCGACCGCGGCCTGATGGACATGTACGGCGCCAACGGCGTCGCGCCCTCGCCCGCCCTGGCCGAAGCTATCCGGACGCGGCGCTACAACACGCGGGTGTTTGTCTTCCCGCCATGGCGCGAGATCTACCAGACGGACGGCGAGCGGCGGCAGGATTGGTCGCAGATGCAGGCCGTGTTCGACGACGTCCTGCGCACCTTGCCTGAGCTCGGTTACGAGCCGGCCGTCGTGCCCAAGGGCGACGTCACGGCTCGCGCCGCCTTCATCCTGGAGCGCGCGGTCTAGGTCTCGACGAAGGCCCGCTCGAGCACGAAGTCGCCGGGCGCGGCGATCGAGCCCTCGACGTAGCCCAGGTCCAGCAGCTGCTGCTTCAGGTCGGCCAGCACCGAAGGGCCGCCGCACAGCATCACCCGATCCTGCGCCGGATCGAACGGCGGATTGCCCAGGTCTGCGAACAGCTGGCCCGAGGCGATCAGGTCGGTGATCCGGCCCTGGGTGCGGAACGGCTCGCGCGTCACCGTGGGGTAGTAGCGCAGCTTGTCGCCGATGATTTCGCCCAGGATCTCGTCCTTGGGCAGCTCGTCCTCGAACAGCTCGCGGTAGTTCAGGTCGGCGACCTCGCGCACCGTGTGGGTCACGATCACCTGCTCGAAGCGCTCATAGACGTCGGGGTCGCGGGCCAGCGACAGCCAGGGCGCAAGACCGGTGCCGGTGCCCAGCATGTAGAGCCGCTTGCCCGGCTTCAGCCCGTCCAGCACCAGGGTGCCGGTGGGCTTGCGGCCGATCAGGACCGGGTCGCCCACCTTCAGGTGCTGCAGCCGCGAGGTCAGCGGGCCGTCCGGCACCTTGATCGAATAGAACTCCAGCTCCTCGTGCCAGGCCGGCGAGGCGATGGAATAGGCGCGCACCAGCGGCTTGCCGTCCTCCTTGGCCAGGCCGACCATCACGAACTGGCCGCTCTGGAAGCGGAAGCCCGGGTCGCGGGTGGTGCGGAACGAGAACAGGGTGGGCGTCCAGTGATGGACCCACGTCACGGTCTCGACGAAGAAGGCGCCGGACGCCTTCAGTCCGCCCGCGGCGGCAGGGGCCGGCTGGGCCAGGGTCACGTCATTCATTCCTGAAAAGCCTCAGATATCGCCGCCGACGTTATTCGGCGTCCCCGGCGCACGCGCCAGATGGATACCGCACTCGGTCTTGTCCAGACCTTTCCAGCGGCCGGCGCGGACGTCGTCGCCCGCCTCCGCCGGCTGGGTGCAGGGCCAGCAGCCGATCGAGGGGAACCCCTGGGCCACCAGCGGGTGCGGCGGCAGCTCGTGCTCGGCCGCGTACGCGTCGAGGTCTGCCTTGCCCCAGTTGGCGAGGGGGTTGAACTTGACCTTGCCGTCGGACTGCTCGACCACCGGCAGGTTCATCCGGTCGCCGCCGTGGAAGCGCTTGCGGCCAGTGATCCAGGCGTCGAACTCTCCCAGGGCCCGGTCCAGGGGCAGCACCTTGCGGATGTGGCAGCAGGCGTCGGTGTCGCTCTGCCACAGCTTGGCCTGCGGATCGTCGGTGGCCAGGTCGTTGTAGGCGGGGCGCAGGTCGCGGACGTTGGTCAGGCCCAACCGGTCGGCCAGGGCCTTGCGGTAGTCCAGCGTCTGGCCGAACAGCATGCCGGTGTCGAGGAACAGGACCGCGATGTTCGGGTCCACCTTGGCGGCGATGTCCAAGAGCACGGCCGATTCCGCCCCGAAGGACGAGACCAGGGCCAGGCGGTCGCCGAACATCTCGACGGCGGCCTCCAGGACGGTGCGGGGATGGGCGTGGCGCAGCTCTGCGTCCAGGCGCAGGGCGGCCGACAGGGTGCGGTCGACGGCGTCGTAGGCCAAGGTCATGCCTCCCGCTCCGCAAAGGCCGGCGTACGGCCGTCGGCGGCGCGCTGGTAGACGTGCCGGAAGCGCCGGGTGGCGGCTTCCCACTGCTGCGCGCCCGTCCCGTCGGCCGGCTCGAAGGCGTCGAACCCACAACGGAGCATGAAGTGGGCCTGCTCGCGCAGCACATCGCCCACGGCCCGCACCTCGCCGGCATATCCGAACCGCTCGCGCAGGATCCGAGCGCTGGAATAGGGCCGCCCGTCGCGGAACTTCGGGAACTCCAGGGCCACCACCGCAATCCGCGGCAGGTCGTAGGCCAGGGCCTCGACCTCTTCGTCGCTCTTCAGGCGCACGCCCACGGCGCGGCCCTCGGAGAGCAGGCGGTCGCCCTCGGCCTGGAAGCGCGACAGCGACAGGATCACGTCGCCCGGAACCAGGTCCTGGTCGTCGGCCAGGGTCGTGAACGGGTCTTCGGCGGGATACAGGTTGCCGTCGCGAAGCTTAATGCGCATCGGCATAGACAGCCTCCTTGAACGGGGTGACTCCGGTGCGGCGGAAGGTGTCGAGGAAGCGCTCGCCATCCTTGCGCTCGCGCAGATAGACCTCGACCATCTGCTCGATGGCGTCGGTGACCTTGTCGGCGGGGAGCGCCGGACCCAGCATCTGGCCGAGGCTGGCGTCCTCTTCGCCCGAGCCGCCCAGGGTGAGCTGGTAGAACTCCTCGCCCTTCTTATCGACGCCCAGGATGCCGATGTGGCCCACGTGGTGGTGGCCACAGGCGTTGATGCAGCCGCTGATCTTGATCTTCAGCTCGCCCACCTGCTCGGCCCGCACCGGATCGGCGAACCGCTCGGCGATGTGCTGGGCGATCGGGATCGCCCGCGCATTGGCCAGGGCGCAGTAGTCCAGGCCCGGGCAGGCGATGATGTCGCTGATCAGGTCCATGTTCGGCGTCGCCAGGCCGGCCGCCGCCAGGGCCGCATGCACCGCCGGCACGTCGTCCAGCTTCACGTGCGGCAGGATCAGGTTCTGGTTGTAGTTGACCCGCAGCTCGTCCAGCGAGAACCGCTCGGCGAGATCCGCCACCACGTTCATCTGCTCGGAGGTGATGTCCCCCGGCGTCAGGCCCGGCGTCTTCAGCGAGACGTCGACCAGCGCATAGCCGGGCGCCTTATGCGGATGGACGTTGTGGCGGAGAAAGCGCGCGAAGGCCGCATCGCCCGCCTTGGCCCGCTCCAGCGCCTCGGAGCGCGGCGACAGGGTCTCGAATTGCGGCGTGAACTCGGCGCGGATGCGGGCCAGCTCGGTGTCCGGCAGGTCGGTCCGCTCGTGGTCGGCCTTGGCCCACTCGGCCTCGACCTGGCGCCCGAATTCCTCGGCGCCCAGCGAGGCGACCAGTACCTTGATCCGCGCCTTCCAGATGTTGTCCCGCCGGCCGTAGCGATTGTAGACCCGCAGGATGGCCTCCAGGTACGACAGCAGGTGCCGGGTCGGCAGGAACTCGCGGATCGTCGAGCCGAGGTAGGGCGTCCGGCCGAGGCCCCCGCCCACCATCACCTCGAAGCCCAGCTCGCCGTTGCGGCCGCGACGCATGGCCAGGCCGATGTCGTAGATCTTGGTGGCCGCGCGGTCCTTGGCGGCCGCGGTCACCGCGATCTTGAACTTGCGCGGCAGGAAGCTGAACTCCGGGTGCAAGGTCGACCACTGGCGGATCGCCTCGGCCCACACCCGCGGGTCGTCCAGTTCGTCGGCCGTCGCGCCGGCGTAGGGGTCGGCGGTCACGTTGCGGATCGTGTTGCCGGAGGTCTGCATGGAATGCATCTCGACCTCGGCCAGATGCTCCAGGATCTGCGGGGCGTCCCGCAGCTTGATCCAGTGCAGCTGCAGGTTCGTCCGCGTGGTGAAGTGGCCGTAGCCCTGGTCGTAGGTCTTGGCGATCCAGGCCAGCTTGCGCAGCTTGGCCGCGTTCAGCGTGCCGTACGGGATCGCGATGCGCAGCATGTAGGCGTGGAGCTGCAGGTAGAGGCCGTTCAGCAGCCGGATCGGCTTGAACTGGTCCTCGGTGATCTCCCCGGCCAGCCGCCGCTCGACCTGCTCGCGGAACTCCGCGGTGCGGTCGGCCACGAACGCCTTGTCGATGTTGTCGTAGCGATACATCGAGGGCCTCACTTGCGCTTGATCAGGTTGACGCGGCCGGTAGAGCGGGCCGCGCCGTGGGCATGCTGCAGGGCCGCGATGTCGTCGCCGCCCAGGGCCTGCTTGCCGTGCTGGGGATGGTTCGAGGGACCCAGCGCGCGGATGCGCTCGCGGAAGCTCAAGGGCGCCCACAGCCCTTCGGACTGGATCACGTCGATCAGATAGGGGTCGACGACCACGGTCTGCTGCGACTTGGCCTCACCTTCGGTGGTCTCGGCCACGGCGGCGTCTTCGAACAGCTGGGCGTCCTTGAACCGCGGGACCCACTGGCCCTGGTTCCAGAACACGGCCTCGCCGTCGGCGAGACGATTGGCGGTCAAGGCCTTCATGCCCGGGCCTCCCGGATGAGGGTTTCGAGGTGCGGCCGGCCGTCGCCGGCCCGCGCCAGCGCCATGGCCTCGCCGACGATCAGCAGGGCCGGTCCGCTGAGGGCGGCGGCGGCCTCGGGCAGACCGGACAGCGTGGTCACGATCCGCCGCTCGTCCGCGCGGCTGGCGTTCTCGACGATCAGCGCGGGGGTCGCCCCGTCCCGGCCGGCGGCCAGCAGGCGCGCAGCGATCGGGGCGGCCATGGAGAGGCCCATGTAGATCACCACGGTCTGGTTGGGCCGCGCCAGGCTCTCCCAGTCCAGGTCGGGCTCGCCGCCCTTGGCCGCATGGCCGGTGACAAAGGTGACGGCCTGGGCCGCGCCGCGGTGGGTCAGGGGCGCGCCGGCGTTGGCGCTGGCAGCCAGGGCGGCGGTGACGCCCGGCACGATCAGGCACTCGACGCCCGCCTCGCGGCAGGCCTCCAGCTCCTCGCCGCCGCGGCCGAAGATGAACGGGTCGCCGCCCTTCAGCCGCACGACGTTCAGGCCCTCGAGCGCGAAGGCCACCAGCATGCGGTTGATCTCGTCCTGGCTGTAGGAGTGCCGCGACTTGCGCTTGGCGACGCTGATCCGCCGCGCCGAGCTCGGGGCCAGGTCCAGGATCTCGTCGGAGACCAGGCCGTCGTGGACCACGACCTCAGCCGCCTGCAACGCCTTCAGCGCCTTGATCGTCAGCAGCTCCGGGTCGCCGGGGCCGGCGCCCACCAGCCACACGCGGCCCGGCCCGTGCGTCCGGGCCTTGCCGCCCAGGACCACCAGCCGATCCGATCCCCTGCCTTTGCCGAACCCTGCGGCCATGATTAGCTTCTCTATCGATACGCCGGGCCCTTAAAGCGACGGGGCGGACATGCCGCCCGCCCCGTCTGTCGCCACCGGTGAAAAGGGCCGATACACCAGCGGACGCTTGCAATAAGGGCGGCGAGAGGCCACTTCGCAATCCAAGGACTTCTGCGGGGGGTGTCAGGAATTCTCGAATGGAGCGGATGCAACAGCGACGCCGCCTGCCGCCGCTCAACGCCCTTCGGGCGTTCGAGGCGGCCGCCCGCCACCTGAATTTCAGCCGCGCCGCCGACGAGCTCTCGGTGACGCCCGGCGCTGTCAGCCAGCAGATCCAGAACCTGGAGGACTATGTCGGCGCCGCGCTCTTCAAGCGCACGCCCAAGGGCCTGCTGCTCACCGACGCGGCCCAGACCGCCCTGCCCGCCCTGCGCGAGGCGTTCGACCGCCTGGCCGAGGCCGCCAGCCTGCTCACCGCCGCCGTGGACGGCCGGCGCCTGACCATCACCGCCCCGCCCTCCTTCGCCGCCAAGTGGCTGGTGCCGCGGCTGGGCGCGTTCGAGCGGGCCCATCCGCAGGTGGACGTCTGGCTCTCGGCCGGCATGGAGCTGGTGGACCTGACGGCCGGCGAAGTTGACCTCGCCATCCGCTATGGCGCCGGCCGCTATCCCGGGCTCGAGGTGCGCCGCATCTTCAGCGAGATGGTGCTGCCGGTGGTCAGCCCGGAACTCCTGAAGGAGCATCCCCTGGAGACGCCGGAGGACCTGGCCAACCACGTGCTGCTGCACGACGGCTCGCCCGAGATCGACGACAGCTGCCCGGACTGGCCCATGTGGCTGGCGGCGCGCGGCCTGCGCGGGATCGACGGCCAGCGGGGACCGCGCTTCAACCAGTCCAGCCTGGTGATCGAGGCCGCCGCAAACGGCCGCGGCGTGGCCCTGGCCAAGCGCACCCTGGCCCAGGCCGACCTGGAGGCGGGACGGCTGGTGGCGCCCCTGCAGATCGCCACGGCGGTGGATTTCGCCTACTACCTGGTGCATCCCAAGGCCAAGGGGCGGCTGCCGCAGGTGAAGGCCTTCATCGGCTGGATCGAGGCGGAGGCGGAAGCCCACGAAGCGGCCCTGCGCGCCATAGATAACGGTGCGGGGATCTAGTTGCGGCGCGTACTCGGAGGTCTCGTGGCGGCGCTTATTGCCGTGGGCTCGGCGGCGGCGGAGCCCCAATCTGCTTCTTCGGCGGACTCGACCGCCAGCCAGCCGGCCGGCTACGTCGAGCGGCTGCGCATGCTGGCCCAGCTGCAGACGCTGAATTCCGACCTGCTGAGCCATGACAGCGCCACGGCGGTCCTGCAGGCCCTCTGCGACCGGCGCGAGGCCGGCGGCCCCCGCATCCGCGCCCGCCACGTCGCGGTCGAGGACGACGCCGAGACCCTGGCCGCGGTCCGTCGCGACCTCAAGGCCGCGTCCAACGAGCCGGTGCGACATCGCCGGGTCGAGCTGCTGTGCGGCGAGGCGGTCCTGTCGAAGGCCGACAACTGGTACCTGCCCGACCGGCTGACCGGCGAGATGAACCGGGCTCTGGAGACCACCGAGACCCCCTTCGGCGTGGCCGTGCGGGCCCTCGCCTTCCAGCGCCGCACGCTCTCGGCCAAGCTGCTGTTCGAGCCCCTCCCCGCCGGCTGGGAAGCCCGGCCGCCCGCCACCTTCGAGGCCCCCATCCATCCGCCGCCCGAAGTGCTGCAGCACCGCGCGGTCCTGCAGACGCCCGACGGCCGGCCCTTCAGCCTGCTGGTGGAGACCTATACCGACAAGGTGCTGCGGCCTTAGCGGATCCAGCGGCCCTGCAGCCTATGCCGCGGGCTCCAGGATGGGCGCTGTCGCATCCGTGGTGGAGGTCAGGTTGGGCTCGGCCAGGCTGGCCAGGGCGCCGCGTTCGACCTTGTGCACCATGGCAGCGAGGTGCGCCGGGCGCTCCACCCGCATCCAGGGCTGCGCCTCGATGGCGGCCTTCAGGTCCCGGTAGCCGGCGGCGCGGCGATCGGCGATCGAGCTGCGCGAAAATTCCGCGTCGCTGTTGGGGATCTGGTCGTCCGCCGGGTGGTAGGTGACGTGGACGATGTCCAGGCGGCCGGTGTGGAGAAGCTCGCTGTCGGGCACGGCCGCGACCTCGGGCGCGCCAGCATGTCGGGCCACCCGGACGGCGTGGCGCAGGTTGATCTTGGTGGCCACCGCGTCGATGTGGTGGGCCGTGCGGCTGGCGTACTGGATCTGCTTGGCCCGCCAGGTGACGTCGCCCATGTTGGTCGGCGGCTTGCCCGAGGCGCTCCAGAGGTCGACCATGAACACGACCGTGTGCGGATAGTCCGGCTCGTCCAGCAGCACGTCGAGCGGCGTGTTGGAGACGCAGCCCCCATCCCAGTAGAGGCTCTCGCCGATCGGCGTGGCCGGAAAGCCTGGCGGCAACGAGCCGCTCGCCAGCACGTGGTGCGGCCCCAGCTCGATCTCCTGGCTGTCGAAGAACTTCAGCTGGCCCGTCTCGACATTGGTCGCGCCGAGGCTGAGCCGGGTCGTGCCGCGGTTGATGGTGGGGAAGTCCGCGAACTGCGCCAAGGTCGCGAGCATGGGACCGGTGTCGTAGAAGCTGACCTGAGCCGGCGGCGCGGCCGACAGCAGCAGGGGGTTGAGCAGCCGCGGCGCGAAGAAATTGGGCTGGCCGAACATGAGGGCCTCCCAGTTGCTAGCCCAGTTGTGCAGCACTCCGCTGCCGAAGGCCCAGGCGCCGAGCAGATCGGGCCACGAGATCGCCTCCCACAGCCCCTGCAGCTTGGCGACCCGATCCTCCGGCGGGTTGCCGGCGATGACCGCCGCATTGATCGCGCCAATCGAGATGCCGGCCACCCAGTCGGGGTGCAGGCCCGCCTCGGCCAGGGCCTCATAGGCGCCAATGTGATAGGCGCCGAGCGCGCCGCCGCCCTGGAGCATCAGGGCGATCCGCGGCGCCGCTGCGGCGCGAGCCTCTTGAGTGGGAGACGAGTCCGGCATCGCAACCTCCGTAGCAAGGTGGACGGGAACTACCTTGCGTTGAGGCTACGCTTGGATTGTGCAACGCACAACGGCTCTTTGTGCAACGCAACGATGAAGGCTCAGCCCCCGCCGATCCGCGTCAGATAGCCCTCGATCTCGGCCACGGTCTCGGCGAGCATCGCCTTCAGCTGCGGCGCCAGGGACGCATCGCCCCGCTCGCCCCGGTCGGCGAGGTCGCCCAGCGCGCCCGCGCCGATCGCCCGCGCCGCGCCCTTGATGGTGTGGGCCAGGTCGCGCCAGCCCTCGCCCGGCGCCTCCAGCTGGGTGATCCAGCCCTCCGCCTGGCCCCGGAACAGGGCCAGCACCTCGGTCACCACGGTCATGTCGCCGGCCGCATAGCCCTCGAGGTAGTCGAAATCGACGACGTTCTGCGGTGCGCCGCTCATCGCAAGACCTTCCTGTTCCGCCCGCGCCCGATGGACGAGTCGGGCGCCCGACGCCATCATCGCCATGGGGCCATCCAACGCCAGCGGAGACCGCATCTTGCGCCTGCATCGCCTGACGGCCTTCTGGCTGTGCCTTGTCGCGACTGCGATCGGCCTGGTCTTCCTGCGCGAGGGGGCCTGGGCGTGGTGGCTGGCTGGCCTGGGGGCGGCGCTCAGCCTCCTGGGCCTGCACGACCTCACCCAGCCGCACCATTCGATCCTGCGCAACTATCCGGTGATCGGCCACATCCGCTGGATGGCCGAGATGGTGCGCCCGGAGCTTCGCCAGTACCTGATCGAGGCCGACGAGGACGCCGCGCCCTTCTCCCGCAGCCAACGCAGCCTGGTCTACATGCGCGCCAAGGGCGAGCCGGGGGAACGGCCGTTCGGCACCCTGCTGGACGTCTATCGCGGCGGCTACGAGTTCATCGGCCACTCGATGCGCCCGGTCCCGGCGGCGGACCCGAAGAGCTTCCGCATCGCCATCGGCGGTCCGCAGTGCGAGCGCCCCTACGCCGCCTCGGTGTTCAACATCTCAGCCATGAGCTTCGGCGCCCTCAGCGCCAACGCCATCCGCGCGTTGAACCGCGGCGCGGCCATGGGCGGGTTCTACCACGACACCGGCGAGGGCAGCATCAGCCCCTACCATCGCGAAGGCGGCGGCGACATCGTCTGGGAGATCGGCTCCGGCTACTTCGGCTGTCGCACCGAGGACGGCCATTTCGACGCCGACCGCTTCGCCGTGCAGGCCCAGGCCGAGCAGGTGAAGATGATCGAGATCAAGCTGAGCCAGGGCGCCAAGCCCGGGCATGGCGGGGTCCTGCCGGCGCCCAAGGTCTCGCCCGAGATCGCCCGCACCCGCGGCGTGGCCATGGGCCGCGACTGCGTCTCGCCGGCCGCCCACAGCGCCTTCTCCAACCCCCGAGAGATGATGGCCTTCATCGTCACCCTGCGCCGGCTCTCCGGCGGCAAGCCGGTGGGGTTCAAGCTGTGCCTGGGGCACCCGTGGGAGTTCATGGGCATCGTCAAGGCGATGCTGGAGACCGGCGTGACCCCGGATTTCATCGTCGTCGACGGCGCCGAGGGCGGCACGGGCGCCGCGCCGACCGAGTTCTCCGACCACATCGGCGCGCCGCTGCGCGAGGGCCTGCTGTTCGTCCACAACACCCTGGTGGGCGCGGGTCTGCGCGACCGGCTGAAGATCGGGTGCGCCGGCCGGGTGGTCAGCGCGTTCGACATGGCCAGCCTGCTGGCCATCGGCGCGGATTGGATCAATGCGGCCCGCGGCTTCATGTTCGCCCTGGGCTGTGTCCAGTCGCTGAGCTGCAACACCAACCGCTGCCCCACCGGCGTCGCCACCCAGGACCCGGCGCGCCAGAAGGCCCTGGTCGTGCCGGACAAGGCCGAGCGGGTCGCCAGCTTCCACCGCCTGAGCTTGAAGGCCCTGGCCGACATGCTGGCCGCCGCGGGCCTGACCCATCCGGACCAGCTGACCCCGCACCACATGGTGCGCCGCGTGAGCCTCACCGAAGTGCGCCCGTTCGCGGACCTGCACACCTTCCTGGCGCCTGGCGTGCTGCTGGACGGCGCCTGCGAGGACAGCTTCTACGCCGGCATGTGGGCCCGGGCCTCCGCCGACGCCTTCGACCCGACCGCGGTCCCCGCCTGAGACCGCGGGCTCAGCTGCGGGCGTTGCGCCAGGCGGCGATGTCCGAGGCCGGGTTCCACCGGTAGCCGAGGTAGGGCCCCAGCACCGGGTCCTCCGCGAACTCGCCGTCCAGCAGCCGTGGGATGTCGATCTGCTGGGCCAGGAGCGGGCGGCCGATGAGGTGGTTCACCGCGCGGCGCGGGCGGGGCGAGATGTTTGCGCCGGCGCAGTGGTAGAGCATGGCGTCCATCATGATCACGCTGCCGGCCGGGGCGACCATGCCGAGCTGGTGGTCCGCGACGAACCGGTCCGACGGGAACGCCTCGTGCCGGTGCGACCCTGGCAGCACCAGGGTGGCGCCGGTGTCGGGATGGAAGTCGTCGATGCAGAGCAGCGCGTTGACCGCCAGGGCCTGGGTGCCGACGAAGTGCTGGTACGGGAGGTCGCGGTGCCAGCGGGCCTGGACGTGACGCGCCTTGGGCCGGTTGACGATGCCGTTCTGCTGCAGCAGCACCAGGTTCTCGCCCAGCGCCCGCCGGGCGACCTGCAGAACCGCCGGCGCTGTCGCCGCGGCCAGGAACGCCCGATCCGCGGCCAGCGGACACCGCAGCACGTCGGCGTCCGGCCCCACGGTCTCGCCCGCCGCCTGGTCCTGCGCCAGCCGGTCGATGCGGATCCTCAGGTCGTCGATCACCGCCGATGGCAGGGCGTCGGGGACCACGGTGTAGCCAATGCGCTCCAGCTCCTCGACGTGCAGGTCGAGGTCGTCGGCGAGGCTGCGCCGCTGGGTGACGCCGTAGGTGGCGGGCGGGTCGGCCATGGCGAAGATCCCTCCTTTACGGCTGGCGGGCTTTAGCGCCGAGCTCCCGGCCCAGCGCCTGTTCGAGCCAGTCGTGGACGCTGAGGCCCTGCGCCGCCGCGGCCTCCAGCACCCGGGCCTTGGTCTGCGGGGTCACCGCCTCCAGTTGGCCATGGTGGCGGGTCCACATGCTGCCGCCGCGCCAGCCCTTGTGGGCCACGTTCGGGTCGATCTCCGGAAGCCCACGGCCGACGGTGAACTCGATAACCCAGAAACACTCGCCGAGCACCCAGGTGAGGTTCACGTCCTGGGCGTTGGGCGGCAGCCGCTCGATCGGCGCGGCATAGGCCCAGAGGCGGTTGTTGGCGATCACCATCCGCCCGTAGTCCGTGTCGCGCAGCCAAGGCGCCACACCCTCGTCACCCGCCACCACCCGGCCGCCGACCCGCACCACCCGGGCCATCTCCGCGAGACCTTGGCCAACGTCGTCGAACAGGTTGATGCCGCCGAAGTGGAACGCCGCGTCGAAGGCGCCGTCCGCGAAGGGCAGGCGCAGCGCATCGCCCGCCGAAAAATGCACCGCCGCGCCGGTGGCGGCCCAGGTCGAGGCCGCCTTGGCCACCATGGCCGGGGACAGGTCCTGGGCGTGGACCTCGCCGGTGGAGCCCACCTGCTCCAGGATCGCGGAGATGTCGTCGCCGAGGCCGGCCCCGGTCACCAGGACCCGCGCGCCGGGCGCGAGCCGCAGGCGCGCCGCCATGCTGGCCCGGAACGCCGCCTCGTCCTGGCGGAAAGTCGCGAACAGCCAGTCGAGGAAGTTGCGGTAAACCTCTACCGCGACACGGGAATCGTACATCGAGAGCGAGGCCTGCGCGCCCTCTCCGGCCTCGACCGCGGCGGTGAAATCCGGCGCCCGCGTGGCCCCGGCCACGTCGGTCGGCAGGAACCGATACAGTTTGCCATCCGATCGAAGCAGGCCATCCTCGGTCACCGTCAGGGGCTGCCGCGTTTCAGGGCAAACGTATGAGACCGAAGGCATTGGGCTCTCTGACCGGACCGCTCGCAAGACGTGGAGACGCAGGCATGGTGAGGCGCTTCAGCAAGCCCGTCCAGCGACCACGTCGGACCGCGGGGCCCTGCCCCATGGCGCGCCATGGCCTGGCGTAAGCTCGGCCTCGTCTACAGGCCGCCCGGCACGGCCGCCTGGGCGCTGACCAATGCGGCCTACCCCACCGCCGAGGTGGTCGCGGAGGATCGCCTCAGGATCTATTTCACCAGCCTGGACGCCAACAACTTCGGGCGCGGCGGCTGGCTGGAGGTCGACCCCACGGACCCCTGCCGGGTGCTGGAGCTCTGCGACGGCCCGATCCTCGACATCGGCGATCCGGGCGACTTCGACGACTGCGGGGCCAACCCCTTCTCGGTGCTCACCTTCCAGGGCCGGCGGCTGATGTACTACCAGGGCTGGCAGCGCGGCCTGCGCACCCCCTTCGCCGCCTTCACCGGCCTGGCGGTCGGCGACGCGGCCGGGCGCTTCACCAAGTGGGCCCGCGTGCCGATCCTGGACCGCACCGACGAGGAGCCGCACATCCGCGGCGCCCCGTGCGTCCTGGACTGCGGCGACCATCTGCGCATGTGGTACGTGGCCTCCAGCCGCTGGTCCGAGGGGCCGGCGGGATTGCACTACTTCGTCACCATCCGCCACGCGACCTCCACGGACGGGATCACCTGGACGACGACGCCAGGACCCTGCCTGACCCCCGAGGACGACGAATACGCCGTCGGGCGGCCGTGGGTGGTGCGCGACGGCGCCCTCTTCCGCATGTGGTACGCGATCCGCTCGCTGAACCGGCCCTACGCCATCGGCTATGCCGAGTCCGACGACGGCCTCACGTGGCGGCGACAGGACGACCGCGCCGGCATCGCGCGCTCGGCGGAGGGCTGGGACTCGGAGATGATCTGCTTTCCCAACGTGGTCGACGCGGGCGGGCGCAGGCTGCTGTTCTACAACGGCAATCGCCATGGCGCGTCGGGGTTCGGCTGCGCCGAGTGGGTGGCGGACGCCTGACGCCGGTCCGACGGCTGACGGAAGATGAGGTCCGGCCCGATCTGGTCGATGCGATGCACGCCCGCCAGGGTCATGGCGACCCGCATCTCGGCCTCGACGATCTCCAGCATGTGGGCCACGCCGTCCGCGCCGCCGGCCGCCAGGGCATAGGCCCAGGCGCGGCCCAGCAGCACGCCGTCCGCGCCCAGGGCCAGCATGCGCACCACATCGAGCCCCGAGCGCACGCCGCCGTCCGCGAGGATCTTCAGCCGGCCCTGCACCGCCTCGACGATGTGCGGCAGCGCCCGCGCGGTGGACGGCGCGCCGTCCAGCTGGCGGCCGCCGTGGTTGGAGACCACGATCCCGTCAGCACCGAGCGCCGCCGCCTCGTGCGCATCGGTCGGGTCCAGCACGCCCTTGATGATCAGCGGCCCGGTCCAGGCCGTGCGGATGAAATCAAGGTCGGCCCAGGTGATGGTCGGATCGAAGTTCGTCCGCATCCAGCGGAAGAAGTCCTCCAGGCCGGTCCGCCCGGCCAGCACCGGGGCGACGTTGCCCAGGTGGTGCGGGCCGCCGCGCAGGCCCACGTCCAGCGCCCAGCGCGGCTTGCCCATGGCCTGCAGCCCGCGCCGCATCGCGCCGCCCAGTCCCGGCGCGCCCGCCAGCCCCGACCGGTAGTCGCGGTAGCGCGAGCCCGGCACCGGCATGTCGACCGTGAACATCAGCGCCGAGCAGCCGGCCGCTCGCGCCGCATCCAGCAGCTCGCGCATGAAGCCCCGGTCCCGGATCATGTAGAGCTGGAACCAGAACGGCTGCGTGCCGCTCGCCGCCACCTCGGAGAGGCTGCAGACCGAGACCGTGGAGAGGGTGAAGGGCACGCCCGCCGCCGCCGCGGCCCGCGCCGCCTGCACCTCGCCCCGCCGCGCGTTCATGCCCGCCAGGCCCACCGGCGCCAGGGCTAGCGGCAGGCTCAGGGCCTGGCCGAACAGCTCGGTCCGCAGGTCGATCGCCGGCCCGCCTCGCAGCACGCGCTGGCGCAGGGCCACGGCGCGCAGGTCCGCCCGGTTGGCCTCCAGCGTCACCTCGTCGAACGAGCCGCCGTCGATATATTCGAACAGGAACCGCGGCAGCCGCCGGCGCGCCAGCTCCCGATAGTCGGCGACGGATGGCGGCCTCATGCGAACCGGGCGACCAGCGCGCTGAGCTGGGTGGCCGCGAGCCCCCATTGCGCCGCGTCGTTGGTGGAGACCCCGACGATCTCGTCCACGGGGTTCAGCACCGCCGGCCCCTCGATGCGGTGTGGCCGCGCATCCGCCAGGCGGTCGGGGCGGTCGCCCTGCCCGCTGAACTCCGCCCAGGCCCGTCTCGCCAGAGCCGGGTCGTTGCGCTTGACGGCCGCATAGGCCGTGAACCGCGAATGGCCCTGGCGCAGGCCCCGCGGGGCGGCCGGCGCGCCGGTCTTCGCCGTGAACTCCGCCGGCGGGGCGTTGTAGTACTGGCAGTAGTCCAGCCAGGCCTCCCGGTACTTCGGCACGTCCAGCAGCTCCAGCAGCTCCACGTGCATCTCGAACACCCCGAACGCGCCGTTGAGGTGGCTGATGGTCACTTTGTCGCCGGGGCCGGTGAACCGCCCCGAGGCCAGGTCGTAGAACGCGTAGCCGGCGAACCATTGCTTGGGCAGGGCGGCGATGGACTCCATCCCGGCCACGATGCGGTCGCGCCAGCGCGTGTCGCCGGTCCGCTCCCACTCGGTGAACCAGGCGGCGACCAGCGAGCCCCAGACGGTCCCGAAGCTCATCATCACCTGCCCGGGCGGCGGCTTGACCGGCGGCGTGGGCGGGAGGCTGACCGAGCCCACCTTGCGCTCGATCTCCACCGTCAGCAGGGCGCGGTCGGAGTCGACCAGCGCATGCATCAGGTCGCCCACCCGCTCGTCCGTGGTCATGTAGTAGTAGATCCGGCGGTAGGCGGCGTTGGAGATCCGCGGCTGCTTGGAGCTATCGCCCCAGTGCTGCACCCCGTGCCGCGTGCCCAGGCCCCTGAACCGGCCGGCGTGGTAGACGTCGACCTCCCCCGTATGTCGCGTCATGGCCTCGGCCATGCGGAAGACGTCCGCCCGCCCGCTGCGCAGATAGGCGTACCAGAGCCACAGGTCGGACGAGAGCTCGCTGTTGTCCCAGGCGAACCCGCCGATGTCATAGCGCCAGACGTGCCGGTCGTTGTCGTAGCTGTGCTGGACGTCGCCGTAGTTCCAGAAACCGTACCAGCGGCGCTGCTCCACCTGGCCCAGGTAGAAGTCGAGCTCGCGGCGGGCCCGGTCCTCCAGCTGGCCCAGGGTGGGCGATGAGCGGTCGACGAAGCCCCAGGCGCCGAACATGCCCGCTGCGTGGATGTGCTGTGGGCTGGCCAGCAGCCGCGGCGGCCGGGCGGTCAGGGCCGCCATCTCCGCCAGCCGCTCGCGCGTCGGCGTTCGCGGGAGGGCCCAGATCCGGAACTCCGTGGTCCGCGCGATCCCCTGCGCCGAGCCCCAGCCGGGCTCGAAGTCCTCGTAGGTGACGTCCAGCCCCAGGTTCTGGTGGTAGTAGTCCGTCTCGCCCAGGTCGCCGTGGTAGAAGCGCAGGTCCATCGGGGCCGCGTCGGGCGAATAGGACCAGAGCGTGAAGCGCGCCGTGTCGGACGCCGCATCGCGGATGTCGAGCCGCACCGGCGCCCGCTGCCAGAAGTCGCCGAGCCCAAAACCGACGCCGCCCGAAGCGCCGCCCACATAGCCGAAGCCGGGGGCCCTCGCCCCGCCGTCCGCCGAGATCCAGCCGTGGACCGGTCCCGTGCGCTTGGTGATGGTGAAGCCGTCGGGGTTGGGCTGGGACAGGGTGAAGTCGCCCCAGGCCGGGATGTACTGCAGCTCGTCGCGAAGGGTCGGCGGCATCTGCTCCAGCGGCGGCGTGGCCTCGCCCGCCACCTGGGCGGTGCGGAAGGCCGGGCCCGGGTCGCGCCGCAGGCCCGTCAGCGGGCGCACCGCCTCGGCCCAGAGGCCCCCGCCCTGCCCGCCGAACCGCACGTGGCGGTCGTGCGGCGCATCGGCCATGGGCGCCTCGCCGGTCAGGCCCAGCCCGCTGACGAAGCGCCGGGCGGGGTCGCCGTCGAACACCAGGCTGTGGACCATGCGCACCTGCGGCGAGCCGGCATGGAAGTAGAGGCGCAGGGTGAAGGGCAGCCAGGCCTCACCGGGTCCCTGGTGGCGCCCCTCCAGCCGGATCACCGCCCGCAGCGGCCCGCGCTGTTCGACGCTCGCCGAGGCCACGGCGCCGACGAAGCGCTCGCGGCGGACGTTCTCGGCCTCCTTGTCCGGCTGGTCCTGGGCGGTGGCGACCAGGCCGACCGCGCGCATCACCTCTCGGCCGCCGATCCGCGCCGACTGGATGACCGTCTCGCCCGCGCGCCCGATCCGCCAGACCACGCCGGCGCAGGTTACTTCGAGGCTGTCGGGCAGCTCCCGGACTGCGACCGGTTGGGGATGCGGGGCGGGCTTGCCGGGCCGCAGGATCGCCCCCAGCCCCGGCATGGCGCCCGCGGCCAGTGCATGGCCGGTCCACTTGATCGAGCCGTCGGGCCACCAGGCCAGGGGCCAGCTCTGCACCGGCACGACCTCCGCCCCGGCTCCGACCAGCTGGTAGCCCTGCGCGGAATAGCGCTGCCCCCGCGCCCACGGGTGGCCCCAGCATTGGCCTTCGTCCAGGGTCGGCGGCTGGCCGTCCAGCCATACGACCGGGCCGGGATTGGCGGCGGGACCGCTCTCCTGCGCGCTCGCCGCGCCGGCGGCGGCGTCCACGCCCAGGGCCGCGCCGCCGACCAGCGCCGTGTGGCCCAGGAAGTCCCGACGGCTGATGCCCGAACCGCTCATGACGTCCTCCCCCGCCCGGCCTTTCGTCGTGGCCGGCACAGGGCGGGAAAGCTACAGAAGCCGCGCGATTGCGCAATAGGTGAGATTAGTTCCCGATATGTGGGACAAACCTATTGCAGGTTCACGAACGCGCCGCCGTCCACCAGCAGGGCCGCGCCGGTGACATAGCGGGCCATGTCGGACGCCAGGAAGACGATCGGCCCGGCCAGGTCCTCGGGTTGGCCCAGGCGGCCCAGGGGCACGCGGGCCTCCATGCGCTCGCGCTTGGCCGCGTCGGCGAGGTCGTCGCGGTTGATCTCGGTGAGGATGGTGCCGGGCAGCACCGAGTTGCAGCGGATGCCGTGGCGGCCCAGGGCGATGGCGGTGGACTGCATCAGCGAGTGAACGCCGGCCTTGGTGGGGGTGTAGTGGGTCTGGAATTCGCCGCCGACCAGGGCCGAGATCGACGAGACCGCGACGATGGCCCCGCCATGGCCCTGGGCCACCATCTGCCGCGCCGCCGCCTGCACCATGAAGTAGGCCCCGTGCAGATTGACCTGAAGGGTCCGTTCCAGGGTCTCGACGGGCATGTCGAGGAAGGCATGGAACGGGCAGATGCCGGCATTGCTGACGAAGACGTCGACCTTGCCGAAGGCCTCGGCGCCGCGGGCCGCGAAGGCGGCGGCGGTCGCGACATCGGCCACATCGCCCTCCAGGTGGAAGGCGCGGCGGCCCAGCGCCTCGATCTCGGCGACGCAGGTCTGCGCCTCGGCGCGGCTGCCCAGGAAGTTGATGCCGACGTCCGCGCCCTGCCGCGCCGCTTCGATGGCCGTGGCCCGGCCGATTCCCGTCGAGCCGCCGGTGATCAGGACCGCCTTGCCCTCGAGCAGCTTCATCGGCCCATCCCCATCGTCAGCGTCTCACCCGGTGCTTGCGCGGCGCCCGGGGCTCGTTGGGATCCCACCCCAGTTCCTCGCTGATGGCGTTGGCGGTGGCCACCACCTCGACGCTCAGCGCCGCCATGCGCTCGTCGGCCATGTACTGAGCGGCGCTGGAGACGCTGATGGCGGCCACGATCTCGCCGGCGGCGTCGCGGATCGGTGCGGCCACGCAGCGGATGCGGTCCTCGTTCTCCTCGAGATCGAAGGCGTAGCCCTTGGCCGCGTAGGCCTGCATGCGCTCCAGCCAGACCGAATAGCTGACGGTGTGCCGCCCCAACGGGTCCTCGCTGCCGAACAGGCTGCTCCAGAGCGTTGGCTCGCCGTCCAGCAGCAGGGCCTTGCCGAGGCCGGTCGATGTGAGGGGGTGGCGGTCGCCGATGCGGCTGGAGATCTCCACCCGCCGTTTGCCCGGGATCTTGTCCAGGTAGAGGGCGCGCCCTTCGTCGGGGACCCCCAGGTGCACGGTATCCTCGGTGGCGGCCGCCAGGTCCTCGATGTGCGGCCGCGCGGCGCGCACCACGTCCACGTCGCTCTGGGCGATGAAGCCCAGCTGGATGATCTTCGGGCCAAGCCGGTATCCCGAGCGGGGCCGGAACGTCAGGTAGCGCCGCTCGACCAGGGCGTTGGCCAGGCGGTGCGTGGTCGAGCGGTTCAGGCCCAGACGGGCGGCCAGGTCGCCCAGGGCGATGGGCCCGTCGGCCACGGCCTCGATCACGTCGAGGCCGCGAACGAGGGTCTGGCTGCCGGACGGCTGGGCGGGCGGCTCGGCGGCGGTCTTGGGGTCCTCGGCGATGTCGGCGTCTTTCATGGCAGGCTGGCGTCCTAAGGCGTTCGTGCGGCGCTCTCGAAACTGCGCCCGGATGGCGCAAAGATCACATCTCGGGACGCAGTCTCACGCGACGCCGTTCCTCCCCCATAGCTGTTCATAGCGCCAGCCGGAAAGTCGCTCGACGAGCTGGCGGTGCTCCGGTGAGGTCGGCGGGGCCTGCGGGTCGGCGCGCAGGTGCTCGATCTCCGCCATCAGCACGGCGTGGGTCTTCGGATCCAGGCGGAAGAACAGCGAGACCCAGACCCCGAACGCCAGCAGCGCCAGCGTCCCGAACCCGAGCACGGCCACGATGGCGGCCACCGCGCCAGGGCTCTGGGTCGCGGCCTTGGAGACGAAGCCCGAGGCCTGCATCACCTGGCCCACCAGCACGACCGCCAGCGCCTGGGACAGCTTGCGCACGAAGGTCATGACCCCGGCGAAGGCGCCCTCGCGCCGCTTGCCGGTGACGATCTCGTCCACGTCGGCCATGTAGTTGTAGGTCGCCCAGGGGATGTAGTTGAGCCCGCCGCGGCCGAGGCCGGCGAGCACCACCGGCAGCCAGAAGAGCGCGCTGGTCGCCGTGTGGCCGGCCCGGTACATGCCGATGAACACGATCACGCCCAGGCCGAAGCTGAGCGCCGCCAGCCGGTAGGCGAAGGCCGGCGAGACGCGCAGGGCGAAGACGATGGCCAGCCCCACGGCGATCAGCTGCACCGCATAGGTGACGCTCACCAGGTCGGCGACCACCGCCGTCGATCCCGCCAGGGCGAAGATCACGAAGTAGGTGAAGGCGGCGTTGTAGATGTCCTGGCTGATGTAGCCGCCCAGGTACATGCCCAGGTGCAGCCGGAACGCGCGGATCCGCAGGGTGGAGAAGAGGTTGCGGTAGAGGCCCAGGAAGGCGGCGCCGAACGAGACCGGCGGGCCCTGCGTCGCGTCGGCCGTCGCGCTGCGCGGCCGCTCCCAGGTGAAGAGGTAGAGGACGCCGGCGGTCAGCATGAACAGGCCGGCGAAGATCACCCCCATGTAGAGGTAGGTGTCGGGCGAATCCTTGCCCAACCGGTGGATCAGCCAGCCCGGCAGCGAGGCCGCCGCGATGGCCGAGAGCTGGCCGCAGAGGATGCGCGCGCCGGCGAACTTGGCCTTGGTCCGGTAGTCGCTGGCCATCTCCGCGGCCAGGGTCTCGTAGGGGATGATGACGCTGGCGTAGACCAGCTCGAAGAGCACGTAGGTCACGAGGTAGTAGAGGAAGGTCTGGCCCGAGACCCACATGATGGCGAACGACGGCAGCAGGGGGATGGCCGCCAGGATCAGGGGCCGACGGCGGCCGAACCGCCGCCCGGAGCGGGTGCGGCCCAGGTTGTCGGACACATAGCCGATCAGCGGGCTCGCCACCGCGTCGAGCAGGCGCGCGACGCCGAAGATCAGCGTCGCCTGGCCCGCGGAGAGGCCACAGAAGCTGGTGTAGAAGATCAGGATCCAGGTGCTGATCACCGCCATGGATCCGGCGCCCAGGACGTCGTTGCCGCCATAGGCCAGGTAGGTGAACCAGCGGACCTTGCGCGGCTCGCGCGGGGCCAGGCCTGGGGCGCCCGGATCCGGGGCGCTCATATGTAGGTCCGAAGGAACTCGGCCAGGGCGCAGATCGCCAGGCTCTGGCCGTAGGGCATCGAGGTCACCGCGATGTCCTTGTAGAACTGCAGGGTGTCGCCCATCGCGGTGCCGAAGCTGACCTGCTGCAGCTCGCCCGCCGGATCGATATTGGCCAGTACGGCCTTCACCGCCTTGACGCCCACGGCCTCGAACTCGGCCGGCAGGTAGCGCTTCCTCACGGCCTTCAGGATCCCATAGGCGAAGCCGGCGGTGGCGGAGGCCTCCAGGTAGCTGGTGGGATCGACGATCAGGGTGCGCCACAGGCCGCTCTCGTCCTGGTGCGCCGCCAGGGCGCGGACCTGGGCGGCCAGGGTGTCGATCAGCACCGTGCGGAAGGCGTCGCCGTCCGGCAGGTCCAGCATCTCGATGATCTCGGGGATCGCAATGGTGACCCAGCAGTTGCCCCGCGCCCACAGCGCGCCGGCGAAGTTGTGCCGCTCCAGGAACGTCCAGCCGTGGAACCAGAGACCGGTCTTGCGGTCGGTCAGGTACTTGATGTGCACCAGGAACTGGCGCTTGGCCTCTTCCACATAGTGCGGGCGATCCAGCAGCAGGCCGATCTTGGCCAGCGGCAGGACCGACATCATCAGAGTGTCGTCCCAGAGCTCGCCGGGGTTCTCGTCGTTGAAGACGATGTGCTGGAACCCGCCCTCCTCGGTCTTGGGCAGGCCGGCCGGGTCCATCAGCCACTCGGCCCAGGTGTCGAGATAGGGCAGGTGGCTGGCCTCGCCGCTGCGCTCGTAGAGGTAGGCCAGCGTCAGGAACGGCGACATGGTGTTGATGTTCTTGGTCGGCGTGCCCTGGGCGAAGCGGTCGCGGAACCAGGCCTCGATGATCTCCAGAGCGCGGGGCTCGCCCGTCTGTTCGAAGTAGCGGTAGAGGCCGAACAGGCCGACGCCGTGGGTCCATTCCCAGTCGTTCCAGCCCTTGGTGTCGATCACCCGGCCGTCGTCGAGGCGCAGCAGGAACTCCCCGGTCTCGTCCTTGATGTTGACGAGGTTCTCGATCAGCCGGCCGATGGCGTCGGTGACCACGCCCCGCGGAACGTCGTGGCTCATCGCAGCCAAGTCGGCGCCCTCCCCCGCAGATCGAAATATGTGAGACAAATGTTCAACATCTGAACACTAGAGGTGGGGTCTGACGGCGTCAAACGCTTACAGCCCGTGCCGGCGGGCGAAATGCAGGAAGAGGTCCAGCCAGGGATAGGGCCGCCCGTCGGGCAGCGGCGGCGGAAAGCCATGCCCGCCCTTTTCGAAGACCATCAGCTCGGTCGGGACCTTTGCGGCGCGCAGGGCGTCGAACAGGCGAAGGCTGTTGGCGGGATCCACCACCGGATCGTCCGCGGCGCAGGCCACATAGGTCGGCGGCATGTCGGCCGGAAGGTCCGCGTCGGCGGAAAGGGCCCGCGCCCGGGCCTCGTCCGGCGCAGGGCCCAGGAGCTCGGCGCGAGACTGGGCGTGCGCGGTGGGGCCGAAGACGGACACCACCGGAAAGAAGAGGCCCAGGACGACGGGCGTGGCATAGAGCCCATCGGCGTCGTCGACTGGCTGATACGTCGCCAGGCGCGATCGGCTGCCCAGCCGCGCCGCCAGGTGTCCGCCGGCGGAGGCGCCCAGCGCGCCGACCCGCGCGGGGTCCAGGCCCCAGCGCGCGGCCCGCGAACGGATCAACCGCATCGCCCGCTGGGCGTCCTGCAGCGGGGCGTCAGGCCCGGCCGGCCAGCCGTCGTGCGGCAGGCGATAGCGCAGGTCGAAGGCGGTGATCCCGCGCGCCGCCAGCTGGCGGGCGATGTCGGAGCCGCCGTTGCGCAGCGCCACCCGAGCATAGCTGCCGCCGGGGATCAGCAGCATGGCCGCGCCGGTGGGCCGTCCGAGCGCCGGCGTGACCGTCAGCATCGGGGTGGCGACATGCGGCCAGGCGACGTCGTCGGCGGGCCCGTCCGGCGCGCGTTTGACGAAGGCGTCGCGCACCTGCAGCCCCGCCCCGCCCGGCGGCGTACCCGGCCAGATGGGAAAGGTCTCGAAAGTAGGCTTCGCCCTCGCCGCCAGCAGGCTGCTCGAGGCCACGGCGAGGCTGGCCGCCAGCAGGCCCCGGCGATCCATGCCCCAGCGATCCATGCGCAGGCGGCTCATGGCAGGTGGAACAGCGGCACGAGCGGCCATTCGCGCGGCCGGTTGCCAGGCTCCACCTCCATCAGCGGCGCCATGAAGTCCCACCAGCGCTGCATGACCGGCTGCAGGGGCAGCTCGTCGCGGCGATGGTCGGGCCGCAGCTTCAGCACTGCGAACAGGGCCAGGGTCTCCTCGTCGAGGAAGATCGAATAGTCGTAGACGCCGGCCGCCCGGATCGCCGCGCTGAGCTCGGGCCAGATCTCGTCGTGCCGCTGCCGGTACTCGTCGACGACGCCGGGCTTCAGCTGCATGCGGAAGGCGTAGGTGGTCATGGGCGGCGCTCCGGGCCCGCGATCTCGACGGCGTAGACGCCGGACTTGCCCTCCATGTTCGAGCGGAACACCAGCCATTTGCCGTCGGGGGTGAAGTGCACGTTGGGCTCCAGCCGGTAGTCATGGCGGCTCATGTCGGCCAGCCGCACGCCGTCGAACACCCCGGGCGTGATCAGGCTGGCCGCGTCCGGCGCATGGATGCCCGCCACGTCCGGGATCGCCCGCGGCCGGAACAGGTAGAGCCATTTGCCGTCGGGCG
This sequence comes from Caulobacterales bacterium, assembly GCA_019510435.1. GTDB lineage: Bacteria > Pseudomonadota > Alphaproteobacteria > Caulobacterales > Caulobacteraceae > Phenylobacterium. Next base: position 180,608 of record JAEKKJ010000011.1, read on the forward strand.
CGTGGGCGACCATCTCCGAATCGCCGCCGTCGCCGGCGAACAGGGTCTGGTCCGGCGAGACGTTGTAGTGGACCGACCAGGCGTTGCGCTCGACCGCGTACCAGCGGCGATGGCCGGTGGCGATGTCATAGCCGGCCAACCAGAACACCTCCCCGCGCGGCGTCTGCAGGTCGTACCAGATGGTCTTGCCGTCGGGCGACCAGAACTCGTGGCCGGCGATCTCCATGTTCATGGTGCGGGTGTGGATCTTGGTGAGGCCGGTCCCGTCCGCATGCACCGTCCAGATCCGGTCGACCTTGTGCCAGGGCCCCTCGTGGCAAAACATCAGCAGGTTGGGGTCGGTCGGCGAGAACAGCAGGTGGTTCAGCCAGTCGGTGGAACGGACCACCGAGCGCTGCTCGCCGGTGCGGACGTCGATGGTGAAGATCTCCATCGGGATGCGCGCCTCGAGGCGCTCGTTCAGGCGCACCTCCTTGGCCTCCGCGAAGGTCAGCGGCTTTCCGTCGGGACCGGTCGCGGCGTAGGCCGCCTGGCCGAAGCGGGCATCGGGGCCCTTGGCGCCCGGCTGCAGCGGCGCGGCGCGCTCGGCCCGCTGGCCCGCGAGCAGGGTCTCGTCGGCATTGATCGAGGCGATCGTCCCGTCAGGCACGACCGCGATGCGGCGCTTCTGGCCGGTGTCCACGTCCGCGGCCCAGACCTCGGTCGGGGCCCCCGCCGCTGACGGCGCGAGGTAGTAGACGTTGCGCGTGCGGTGGCCGGCGAAGAGCAGCCGCAGGCCCTTGCCCTCGACCACCGGCTTGACCGCCCAGGTCGCGACCTCGGCCGCGAAGACGCCGCGGTCGGTGGAGAACACCATCTTGTCGCCCTGGGGCGTGAAGGCCGTCTCGTTGAAATAGAGGCTGCTGGCGCCCGGCTCGGTGGAGATCCGCACGATCCGGTGGCCGGTGCGCGCGTCGGTCCAGCCGCTGGGCTGCGCCGCCACGCCCTGCGCGCTCGCAAGCGCCCACACCGCCATCAAGGCGACCAGAACTCTCATCGGCGTCCCACTCCCAGACCGGCCGCGGGTTGTTCCCGGACCCATTTTCAGCGGCCTCGGCCGGCCAGCCGCAATCAGCGTTTGACGGCCCTATTCCCACTCTCTAACATCGAATACCACAATATGAGAGCTTGAGACAACGGATCCAGGGGCGCGGGTGGTTCTGGAAATGGGCAAGGATGCGGCGCCGGCGGACGGCGCCGTTAGGGGCGGCCGGCCGGAGCTGACGGCGTGAGCCTGCCGCGAATCCGACAGGTTCGGGCCTTCGTGGTCCGCGGCGGCGGCGCCGACTACCACGACCAGGGCGAGGGCCACTGGATCGACGACCACATCGCCACGCCCATGAGCCGCTACCCCGAGTACCGCCAGTCGCGGCAGAGCTTCGGGATCAACGTCCTGGGCACCCTGGTGGTGGAGATCGAGGCCGAGGACGGCACGGTCGGCTTCGCGGTGACCACCGGCGGCGAGCCCGCCTGCTACCTGGTCGAGAAGCACTTTGCCCGGTTCCTCGAAGGCCGCAGTCCGGAGGACGTCGAGACCATCTGGGACCAGATGTACTTCGCCTCGCAGTTCTATGGCCGCAAAGGCCTGGTGGTGAACGCCCTGTCCGGCGTCGACCTCGCCCTCTGGGACCTCCTGGGCCGCCTGAAGCAGGAGCCCGTCTGCCACGTGCTGGGCGGGCCGGTGCGCGAGGAGTTGCAGTTCTACGCCACCGGCGCGCGGCCCGACCTGGCCCAGCAGATGGGCTTCATCGGCGGCAAGCTGCCCCTGCACCACGGCCCCGCCGAGGGCGACGAGGGCCTGGAGAAGAACATCGCCGCCCTCGCCGACATGCGGGCCCGCGTCGGCGCGGACTTCTGGCTGATGCTGGACTGCTGGATGGCGCTGGACCTCGACTACGCCACCCGCCTCGCCCACCGCGCCCACGAGCACGGCCTGAAGTGGATCGAGGAGGCCCTGAGCCCCGACGACTACTGGGGCTATGCGGCCCTGAAGCGGCAGGTTCCGCCCGGAATGCTGGTCACCACGGGCGAGCACGAGGCCACCCGCTGGGGCTTCAAGATGCTGCTGGAGATGGGGTGCTGCGACATCATCCAGCCCGACGTGGGCTGGTGCGGCGGGCTCACCGAACTGCGCCGGATCGCCGACCTGGCGGACGCGGCGGGCAAGCTCGTCGTGCCGCACGGCTCGTCCGTCTACAGCTACCACTTCGTCGTCACCCGCCATAACAGCCCGTTCGCCGAATTCCTGATGATGGCGCCCAAGGCCGACGCGGTCGTGCCGATGTTCGCGCCGCAGCTGCTGGGCGAGCCGGTGCCGCAGAACGGCCGCCTGCGCGCCTCGGCGCTCGACCGCCCCGGCTTCGGGGTCGAGCTGAACCGCGACATCCCCCTCCACCGCCCCTACACGCACTGAGGACCCTCGATGAAGTTGCTGCGATACGGTCCGCCGGGACAGGAGCGACCGGGGCTGCTCGGCGAGGACGGGCAGATCCGGGACCTCTCCGGCGTCATCGCCGACCTGGGGCCCGCCGAACTGTCCCGTGAGGGGCTCGAGCGTCTGAAGGCGCTGGATCCCGCGTCCCTGCCGGTGGTCGCGGGCGCGCCGCGGCTGGGCGTCCCGGTGGCCGGAACACGCAAGTTCCTGGCGATCGGCCTGAACTACGCCGACCACGCCGCCGAGTCGGGCATGCCGATCCCCGCCGAGCCGATCTTCTTCACCAAGGCGGTCAGCAGCCTGCAGGGGCCGGACGACCCGGTGATGATCCCGCGCGGATCGCAGAAGACCGACTGGGAGGTCGAGCTGGGCGTCGTGATCGGCGAGCGGGCCTCCTACGTGACCGAGGCCGAGGCGCTGGACCACGTGGCCGGCTACTGCGTGGTCCACGACGTCTCGGAGCGCGACTTCCAGCTCAACCGCGGCGGCACCTGGGACAAGGGCAAGGGCTGCGACACCTTCGGGCCGACCGGGCCCTGGCTGGTGACGCCGGACGAGGTCGGCGACCCGCAGGACCTTTCGATGTGGCTGGAGGTCAACGGCCGCCGCGTCCAGGACGGCAGCACGCGCACCATGATCTTCGGCGTCGCGACCCTGGTCTCATACCTCAGCGAATTCGTGACCCTGGAGCCGGGCGACATCATCTGCACCGGCACCCCGCCCGGCGTCGGCATGGGCCAGAAGCCGGAGCCCTGGTTCCTGAAGGCCGGCGACGTGGTGACCCTGGGCATCGAGAAGCTGGGCGCGCAGCGGCAGGACGTCGTGGCCTGGTCGCGGGGAGGCATCGCATGATCTGCGCGGGACGCTTCGAGGGCCGCACCGCGGTGATCACCGGCGGCGCGTCGGGCCTGGGCCGCCAGACCGCCAAGCGCATCGTCGAGGAGGGCGGCAAGGTCGCCCTCTGGGACATCGATCCCGAGTGGCTGGCCGAGGCCGCGCGCGACGTGGGCGCGGCCCATGCGATGGCCTTCGACGTCGCGGACGCCGAGGCTGTGGCGCGGGCGAGCGACGAGACCGCCCGGGTGCTCGGCCAGATCGACGTGCTGGTCAATTCAGCGGGGATCACCGGGGCCACGGCGCCGGTCGAGGACTTTCCCATCGATAGCTGGCTGAGCGTGATCGACGTCAACCTGAACGGCCTCTTCTACTGCTGCCGCGCCGTGCTGCCCCACATGCTGCGCCGGGGCTATGGCCGCATCGTCAATGTCGCCTCCGTCGCCGGCAAGGAGGGCAACCCCAACGCCAGCGCCTATTCGGCTTCGAAGGCGGCGGTGATCGGCTTCACCAAGTCGCTCGGCAAGGAGCTGGCCACCCGGGGCGTCATCGCCAACGCCGTCACCCCCGCCACGTTCGAGAGCCCGATCCTGCAGCAGCTGCCGCAGAGCCAGGTGGACTACATGCTGTCGAAGATCCCCATGGGCCGGCTGGGCGACGTGCGCGAAACGGCCGCCATGGTCTGCTTCATGGCCAGCGAGGAGTGCAGCTTCACCACCGCCTCCACCTTCGACACCTCCGGGGGCCGGACCACCTACTGAGCGCCTCGGCGAGGCCGGCGGAGAGGGACCCGATGCGCGAGACGCCGTTCGTCGACGCCCATGTCCACCTGTGGGAGCTGGGGCGCCTGCGCTACCCATGGCTGACGCCGCCGTTCTCGGACGCCGGCCCGAACGGCAGCGTCGAGGCGATCGCCCACGACTACGGACTGGACGACTACCTGGCCGACGCGGCGAACTGGAACGTCGCCGGGCTGGTGCACGTGGAAGCCGGCGCCGATCCGCGCGACGCCCTGGCCGAGACCGAATGGCTGGAGGGCCTCGCCGGTCAGCGCGGCCTGCCGAGCGGCCTTGTCGCCTTCGCCGCCCTGGACGACCCTCGCGTCGGTGAGCTGCTTGCCGCCCACGCCGCACACGGTCGGGTCCGCGCTATCCGCCATATCGCCAACTGGCACCCCGACCCGGGCCGGACCTACACGCCCCGCGACCTGACGACCGATGCCGCCTGGCTGAGCGGCTACGCCCAGCTCGCGCGCCACGCCCTGTCGTTCGACCTGCAGGCCTATCCCGCGCAGTTCCCGGCCCTGGCGGCCGTGATCGCGCGTCATCCGCAGACTCCGGTGGCGATCAACCACATGGGCATGCCGGTGGAGAGCGACCCCGACGGCCTGGGCGACTGGCAGCGAGGCATGGCCGCCCTGGCCGCCCTGCCCCACGTCTGCGTGAAGCTGTCGGGCGCGGGGTTCATCCGCCGGCCGTGGTCGGCGGAGACGGTGGGCCCCTACGTGCTGCGGGCCATCGACCTCTTCGGCCCCGAGCGCTGCATGTTCGCCAGCGACTTTCCCACAGACGCCCTCTTCGGGGGCTTCGATGCGACCCTCGACGCCTACGCCGAGATCATCGCCGGCTTCAGCCCTGCCGAGCGCGCGGCCATGTGGGGCCGCGCGGCCAACCGCCACTACCGGCTCGGGCTGGACCTCGGGGCCGCGGCATGACCCCCAACCCGCTGATCGGCGTCCTCTTCCATTGGCTGGGCGGCCTCGCCTCCGCCAGCTTCTACGTGCCCTACCGGGGCGTGAAGGGCTGGTCGTGGGAGATCTATTGGCTGAGCGGCGGAATCTTCTCCTGGCTGCTCGCGCCCTGGTTCTTCGCCAGCCTGCAGACCTCGGATCTCCTGGGCGTCCTCGGCGCGGCGCCGGCGCCGGTGATCTGGTGGCCGGTCCTGTTCGGAGTCCTCTGGGGCTTCGGCGGGCTGGGATACGGCCTGACCATGCGCTACCTGGGCCTGTCGCTGGGCATGGCGGTGGTGCTGGGCCTGTGCACGGTGTTCGGCACCCTGATCCCGCCGATCTTCCACGGGGAGCTCCAGAGCAAGCTCCTGGGCACGCTCAGCGGCCGGATCATCCTCCTCGGCCTCGGGCTGACCCTGGCGGGGATCGTGGTGGTGGCCTTGGCCGGGGCGCGCAAGGACGCGGCCCTCTCCGAGGCCCAGAAGACCGCGGCCATCGTCGAGTTCGATTTCCGCAAGGGCCTGGCGGTGGCGATCTTCGCCGGGGTGATGTCGGCCTGCTTCGCCTTCGGGCTCGATGCCGGCACGCCGCTGAAGGCGTTGTCCGCGGCCGCCGGAACCGGGCCGCTGTGGACGGGCCTGCCGGTCCTCTGCCTGGTGATGTTCGGCGGCCTCCTCACCAATGCCGCCTGGTGCGCCTGGCTGATCGCCCGCAACCGCAGCGGCGCGCAGTGGGCGGGAGCCGCGTCCGGCCAGGCGGCGCGTCCGCCGCTGCTGCGCAACTGGCTGCTGTGCGCCGTGGCCGGGACCGCCTGGTACTTCCAGTTCTTCTTCTACACCATGGGCGAGAGCCAGATGGGGCGGTTCGGCTTCTCCAGCTGGACCCTGCACATGGCCTCGATCATCATCTTCGGCACGGTCTGGGGCTTCGCCTTCCACGAATGGAAGGACGCCGCGCCCCGGTTGCGGACGATGGTCTGGTCGGGCGTGGCGCTGCTGGTCCTGGCCACCGTCGTCATCGGCTACGGCAATAAGCTGGGCGCATGAGGCGGGCCGTCCTTCCCGCCGGGCTGGCCATGGCCCTTGCCCTGGGCGCGGCGCCGCCGGCCAGCGCCCTGCCCTGCGGCGAATTCAAGATCTACCAGTTCGCGGCCGACGCCATTCCCCGCATCGACGGCGATCCCGACGACTGGCGCGCCGTGGGCGAGGCCTACACGATCCGCACGGACCGCCTCGCCGCCGACGACGGCTCGGGCCGGCGCCTGGCGCCGGGCAATCTCTCCATCAGCCTGAAGGTCGGGTGGGTGAAGGGCGAGAACCGCCTCTACTTCCTCTACGAGGCCGACGACGACTACTGGGACTTCGCCGACCCGGGCCTGCGCAACGACATCCTGGAGCTGGTGGTGGACGGCGACCGCTCCGGCGGCCCGCTGATCGCGCGGTTCCATCCGGAGCGCGGCTCGCCAGCGCCGGGCGGCCTTTCGGACCGCGACGCCTGGTTCGATTTCCAGAACATCCACGCCCAGAACTATCACATCTTCACCCCGGCCAAGGACAAGGACTGGGCCATGGCCTGGGGCCCGCAGGCCGCCTGGATCAAGCGCTTGCCCTGGTCCAACGTCGCCTATCGCTACGCCTTCAAGCCAGGCCAGGCGGGCCACCTGGTCATGGAGTTCTGGCTGACGCCGTTCGACTACGCCGCGCCCGAGGGTCCGGAGCGGTCGGTCCCGACGCGGCTGGGCGAGAACGACGTCATCGCCATGGCCTTCGCCGTGATCGACCGCGATGGGCCTGGCGAGCCCAAGGGCCAGTTCTGGAACCTCTCGCCGCGCCACACCATGTACGGCCAGGCCTCGGAGCTGTGCGCCTTCCGACTGATGCCGCCGGAGTCCGGAGCCGCGCCAAGGACCCGCGCCGACTGGTCGTTCGTGATCCTGGACGAGGCCGAACGGCGGGTCGCGTTCCACGACGACAGCGCCGGCCCGGTGACCGCCTGGCGCTGGGACTTCGGCGATGGCGAGACCTCCACCGAGCAGCACCCGGTCCACCGCTACGCCAAGCCAGGCAAGTATGTCGTGATCCTCGACGTCGACGGCCCGGGCGGCCACAGCCGCCTGTCGAAGGTCTGGGACGTCTCCTTCACCGCGGACCCGGCCGGATGATGCACCGTCGAGGGCTCCTCGGACGACTTGCCCCCCTGCTCGCCGCCCTGGGCGCGCCGATGCCGTCCGCGGCAGCCGACAAGGGCCCGGGGCAACGCCGCATCTTCGACGTTCACGACCATGGCGCGCTCGGCGACGGCCGCACCCTGGACAGCGCCGCGATCCAGGCCGCCATCGACGCCGCCGCGGCGGTCGGCGGCCAGGTCCTGCTGCGCGGCGGCCATCGCTATCTCGTCGGCACCCTGACCCTGCGCGGCGGCATCGACTTCCACATGGCCAAGGGCGCCGAGCTCGTCGCCAGCACCCGACCCGAAGACTATGCCGGCGACGTCAGCGCCCCGGGCGCGCCCGGGGCCGACACGCCGGGCGCCTTGCTGCGGGCGCTAGCGGCCGACGACCTCACCATCAGCGGCGCCGGCGCGATCGACGGCCGCTCGCCCGAGTTCATGGAGCGCTACGACGCCGAGAACGAGTGGTGGATTCCGCGCCCCTTCCGCCCGCGCCTGCTGGTGCTGGAGAACTGCGCGCGCCTGACGATCCGCGACCTGACCCTGCGGCGCGCGCCCAGCTGGACGGTGCACCTCCTGGGCTGCCGGCAGGTGCTGATCGAGCGCCTGACGATCCTCAACCAGCTGGACGTCCCCAACTGCGACGGCATCGACCCGGACCACTGCCAGGACGTCGAGATCCGCGGCTGCCACATCGTGTGCGGCGACGACGCCATCGTCATCAAGGCCACTGCCGGCCACCAGGCCTATGGCGCCTCCCGCAATATCCGCGTCCACGACTGCCGGCTGGAGACCCAGGACGCGGGCCTGAAGATCGGCACCGAGACCCACCAGGACGTCCACGACATCGTCTTCGAGCGCTGCCAGATCGTCCGCAGCTGCCGGGGCCTCTGCATCCAGGTCCGCGACGCCGGCAGCGTCCACGGCGTCGTCTTCCGCCACATCACCTTCGACGCCCGTCATCACTCCGCACCCTGGTGGGGCCGCGGCGAGGCGATCTCGTTCACCGCCATCCCACGCAATGCGGCCACCCGCGTCGGGACCATCCGCGACGTGCTGGTGGAGGACGTCTCTGGCCACGCGGAGAACAGCCTCCGCATCGAGGGCCTGGGCGGAGGCCGGGTGAGCGACATCGTCCTGCGCCGGGTGGACGTCACCCTGGGGCGGCGCACCCATTATCCCGGCGGCGTGTTCGACAACCGCCCGACCACTGTGGTGGAGGCCCTGGAGGCCCACGACACCCCGGGCGTCAGCCTCCGCCACGCCGACCGGATCACCTTCGAGGCCTGCCGCGTGCGGTGGGACCGCGAGCCGCCAGCAGAGTTCTCGAACCTGCTCCAGACGCAGGACGTGACCGGCCTCGACGACCGGGGGCTCACCGGCGAGGCCGCGCATCCACACCGGGACCCGCCGCGCCTCATCCGATGAGCGCGGCCGGGCCAATCAGACCGACAGGACACCCTGCGATGACGAGACCGCGCTGTGCCGCCCTTCTGGCGCTCCCCCTCCTGGCGCTCGGGCTTGCACCCGGCCTGGCGGATGCGCGGCCGGCCAGCCGAGCGCCCGTCTCCGCGCCCCGCGCAGACGCCGACGCTGCGGACCTGGCCCTGTTCGACCGGCGCGCCGCCCTGGCCAAGGACCTCGGCGCCACCGACATGGTCATGACCGAGGGCCTGCCCGCCTCCACCTGGGAGTTCGACGCCAGCGACCCCTACCCCGCCTGGTTCGTGCACCACGCCTCCCTGTTGAAGATCTTTCCGGCCGGAGCGGTGACGCCCTTCATCGACGCCGCCTATGTGCGCCACGCCCAGGCGGTGGTCGCGGCGCGCTGCGCGATCCTGGCCAAGCATGGGTTGCGCGGCGTCTGGCGCGCCAACGAGCCGGCGGTGTTGCCCGAGGCGTTCTTCACCGCCCATCCGGAGCTGCGCGGCCCGCGCATCGACCACCCGGCCCGGTCTCGCAAGACCCACTTCGCGCCCAACGTCGACCGCCCGGAGATGCTGGCGATCTACCGGGAGTCCATGCAGAGCCTGCTGAAGGCCTGCCCGCAGATCGAGACCTTCAGCTTCGTCACCACCGACGCCGGCTCGGGCTTCGACTGGACCCCCGGCCTCTATCCCGGCGCGAACGGCGCGAGCGACGTGCGCGACCGCCCCATCGCGGACCGCGTCGCCGGGTTCATGACCAACCTGCAGCAGGCGGCGCACGACGCCGGCCACGAGGTGCGGATCTCGATCACCCAGATCGAGCCGCGGCAGTGGATGATCCCGACCTTCGCGCCCGACGTCCTGGAGAACACGGTCCGCAAGCTGCCGCGCGGCCTGGCCGTGAACGGCCGTGAGGGCCCCGATGGCCGCCCCTTCGAGACCGGCGCCGGCGGGGGCGGCGGCAATCCCTTCTACCCCGTGGTGGGCTTGAGCGTGCCCAGCTTCGCCGCCACGCCCCGGCGCGACGGCGGGCGCCTACAGGTCGATCTCGGCGACAACGAGAGCCTGGAGTTCAACGCCCGGCTCCTCAAGGCGACGCGCGGCCTGCCGATGGGCACGCTGGCCGACCGGACCGCGGCCCTGCGCGCCTTCGCAGCCAGCGAAGCCGGCGAGGCGCAGGCCGACAACCTGATGGAGGCCTGGAGCGCGCTCAACGACGTGAAGCGCTATCTGGACGTGCTCGACTTCGGGCCGATGCTGCGCATGGGCCACGTCCTGAACCGCTGGATCACCCGGCCGATGGTCCCCTACCCGCTGGAGCTGACCGAGGCCGAGAAAGCCGACTACCGGCCCTTCCTCTTCCAGGCCAAGGGGGAGGCGCAGGCCGCCGACCTGGTCGATATCCAGGCCATGCGCATGTACGAGGGCTGGGGCGCGAAACTGCTCTTCCAGCGCGACATCGAGCTGGCGAACGCGCGGGCCGAGCGGGCCCTGGGCCTGGTCCAGGGCGTCGCCGCGGCCGCCCCAACGCCCGAGGCCCGCGCCTACTGGCGTCTGACGGGCCAGCGGATCCAGGCCCTGATCTACCTGATGCGCTCGGCCGACGACATGGTCGGCTACCAGGCGCAGCTGGACCGGGTGAACGCCCTGGGCGTCAAGCCCGAGCCCGACGCGGTGCTGGGGGTCCAGGCGGGCTGGGACCGCACCGACCTCATGGCCACCGCCCGGCGCGAGATCGACACCATGGTGGCGCTGCAGGCGCTGCTGCAGTCTGCCGACCAGCCCATCCTCGACCTGGCCCCCAGCCAGGCCCAGGAGACCATCATGCGCCTCGGCCCGGACACGCCCCGCCAGCTGAAGCACAAGGTCGACATCATGAACGCCCACTGGCGCGACTACGACCGGCTGTTCACCGTCCCCAATCCCTGACCCGGCCGCTTCGCCGGCAAAAAGAAGCCGCCGGACCTTGCGGTTCCGGCGGCGAGCCTTCTGGAGTTCGGGGGAGGGTCAGAAGGTGTAGTTCACGCCCAGGAAGAACTGGCGGCCCGTGGTGCTGTAGACCCGCTGGGCCTTGCGCAGCTTGCCGCTGTACTGGTCGGCCTCCTGGTTGGTGAGGTTCAGGGCGTCGAACGTGACCTTCAGGTGGTCGGAGAACTTGTACGACGCCGACAGGTCGATGTTGGTCGTCGCGTAGCTGTAGTTGCCGTCCGGCACCTCGGACTTGAACGGCAGGGCCGTCAGGTAGGCGCTGCGGTAGGCCAGCGACAGGTGGGTCGAGAACCGGTCGTCGTCGTAGAACAGGGTCGCGTTGACCGAGTCCGGCGAGACGTTGACGAACTGGTCGTGGATGGTCGTCGCGGTCAGGCCGGCCGACAGGTAGTAGAGCACCGACGACTTCACGTGGGTGTAGTTGGCCGCGACGCCGGTGTGGCTGAGCAGACCGGGCAGGAAGGTGAAGGGCTGCTGGGCGTTGAGCTCGACGCCTTCGATGTAGCCGCCGCTGGTGTTGCGGAAGCGGGTGACCAGGTAGACGGTGCTGGCGTCCTGCCCGGCGGGCAGCAGGCTGAGCGGCAGGCCGGTCTGGCCGTAGGGTTCCTGGGCCGCGAGGTTCTGGATCGAGCTGGCGACGTCCTTGTAGAACAGCGCGATGCCGTAGAAGGCGCCCCTCTGCGGGTACCAGTCCAGGCTGACGTCGTAGTTCTTGGCCCGGTAGGGGTTGAGCAGCGGGTTGCCGATGGTGGCGGACTGGGCGCCGAAGGTGGTGTTGACGGTGCCGCCGGGGGTCAGGGCGGTGAAGCCCGGCCGGGCCATGACCTTGGCCGCCGCGCCCCGCAGGATCAGGTTCTCGGTCAGCTCGTAGGACACGTTCACAGCCGGCAGGAAGTCATTGTATTTGTTCGGTACGGTGACCTGGCTGGTCGCCGAGGTGTAGCCCGTGGACTCCACCTTGGTGCGCACGTAGCGGACGCCCAGGTTGCCGCGCAGCCGGTGGCCGTTCAGGTCGTAGTTGAAGTCAGCCTGGCCATAGAAGGCGAGGTCCTTCTCGTCCACGCTCCGGTTGCTGCCGAGGGCGGTGGTGTAGCTGGTGGTGAAGTCGCCGTACTTGTTGGCGCAGTTGCACAGCACGCCCAGCTTGTCGATGTAGGCGGCCACGTTCGGCACGACCCAGCCGGTCACCGAGCCCGCCGGAAGGCCCAGCTGGCTGCCCCAGCCGGTCAGGTTCGAGCTGAGGGTCGCAAGGTTGGGGAAGTCGCTCGCGAACTGGGCGAAGTTGAAGGTGCTGTAGCCTGTGCAGGCGGCCGGCGGACTGCCCGCGACGGCCGCGGCGCTGGTGGAGCTGACGGTGCAGGGCGGGCCATTGTTGGCGAAGAACCGCTGTTCCTGCGTCGTGCGGAACGTGAAGTCCTTGTACATCGTCCCGGCCTTGAAGGTCAGGTTGTCGTTCCAGTCGTACTTCACGTTGAAGGCGGCGTTGGACAGGTTGTTCTTCACCGACGCCTTGACGATGCGGATGTCGGGCGTGAGGCCCGTGCCGGCGTTGGTGAAGGTCACGTTCGCCGGATTGGTGACGTCGTAGCCGTAGTTGATGATCGGCCGGCGGGCGTCCTGGCGGGCGTCCCAGACGTAGCCGTCCTTGTTGAACGCGTCGTACGAGACCAACACGTCCCAGGGCTGCTTGAAGGTCGAGCCGGCGTGGCCGAGCTTCAGCGTCACGTCCCACTTGTCGCCGAACTTCTGGTCGAAGGTCAGGCCGATCTCGTGGGTGTTGGTGCGGGTCTTGCTGCCTTCCTCGATGTGTTTGATGTCGACGTGGTTCAGCTTCATGTAGTCGACCTGGCCGTTGGGATCGACGTCCACGTCCAGGATCTGGGAGTCCACGCGGCCGGCGAACAGCGGGAAGGCCGCCGAGGCGCCGTTGACGTTGCGGTTGTTCGAGGCCAGCGACAGGGCGTAGTCGAGCCGGTTCTGGTTGAACCGCGAATAGACCGCATCCAGCGTCACGTGCGTGCGGTCCGAGGGGCGGTATTCGAACGCACCCGTCAGGCCGATCCGCTCCTGGTCCAGGGTGAAGCGGCCGAGGCCCGGGTTCCTGGGCAGGAAGACGTTCGGCTTGTTGATCTTGGCGTAGGCGACGGGGTCCGACGGCAGGCCTGAGAAGCACTGGTTGGCCGGGCGATTGCCGGTCCCGGACAGGGCGTTGACGTAGGGGATCGGGGTGTTGATCACCTGGCTGCCCGGCTGGCTGGGGTCGTCCACGGCCACGCCGCAGAAGCCGTTCAGGGCGTCGGAATAGTCGGACTGGGAGGTGTCGCTGTAGCCGTCCTCCTGCGCCTTGCGCTTGCTGTAGGCGCCCGACACCAGCAGGCCGAAATCGCCCCAGGTGTCGCTGATCAGGCCCGCCAGGCGCGGGGCGTAGGTCTTGTTGGCGTCGTAATAGGCCCCCTGCGCCGAGAGCGCCGCGCGGAAGCCGGACTTGTCGAACGGCCGGGCGGTCTGCAGGTCGATGGTGGCGGCGATCGAACCCTCGTCCATCTCGGCCGACTGGGTCTTGCTGACCGTCACGCTGTTGAACAGCTCGGAGGCGAAAGTCGAATAGTCGAAGCCGCGAGTGCGGTTGATCCCGGCGGTGATGCCGAGGGTCGAGCCGGTGGTGTTGGAATAGGCCTCGATGCCGTTCAGCAGGGTGCGGACGAAGTCGCCGCCCAGGCCGCGGACGGTGACGTTGCGGCCCTCGCCCGCGTCACGGGTGATCGAGACGCCCGGGATCCGCTGGATCGATTCGGCCAGGTTGGCGTCCGGGAAGCTGGCCATGTCGTCGGCCTTGATCACGTCGACCTCGTTGACCGACCGTCGCTTGGCCTCGATGGCGCTCTCCAGCGCCGCCCGGTAGCCGGTGACGATGACGGTCTCCACCTCCGCCGGTGGCGCCGCGGCCGGCGCGGCTCCCGCGGCGTGCGCCACGAGCGGCGCGCCCGTGGCCGCCAGCAGCGCCAGCACGGCCGATGACGGCCCGAAGAGGCGCGAGCGCCGACGGTTGATTAGGCGCCGATGGTTCGTAAGCCCTTGAGTCATCCGATCCCTCTCCCACGCCGCGCCCCTCGATGAGGGCGCGGTCCCTTTTCGGCCGAGCAGACGCCAGTGATTGGACCCCGCCCGATTGAGCTCCCGCGTCGGGCCCCTTCCCGACGCCCCAATATTTGAGACTATGTCTCGCATATCGCCGCTCAGCGTAAAGTCCAAATCGTGTGTGTCTGTCTCACATTGTGAAAAACACGCCTTTTTATCGGGTCGGACACAATGCTTCTGGCTCTGTCGCGCGCCAGGCGGCGGCGGACACGGACGTCACGGGAATGGAGCGCCAGGGCGAACCGCGGTGGTGGGGAAGCCAGATCTTGGTCGGGTTCAGGCCGGCGCGCCGCCTCAGGCGCGACCGCGGGCATCGGGCGCGCCAAGCCGAAGGCTCAGCAGCCCTCGATCGTCAGCCCGGACGGTCGACCACCGGTTTTCCTGGGAGAAAATGGTGGGTGCTGGGGGATTCGAACCCACGACCCGCTGATTAAGAGTCAGCGGGGAGGTTTCGCGATTTGGTAAGCTCGCAGATCCTCGACCGACGGATCTTAGGCGGTGATCGCCTGAACGGAGAGGCGCTTGCCGATCCTGTCACGACGGCGTCTCAGCTACGCGCCGGGGGCGGCTTTCCCGCGAGGCCTGCCCCGGCCCCGCTTTGCGGCCGGCGCGGCGGCAGCAGCCTCCTTCGCCAGAGCCGGGGCCGCCTTGCGCCGAAGCTGACCTAGGCCGCGGCTCTTGGCCATCTGCGAGCGGGCGGCACTGTAGCTGGGAGAGGTCACCGGATAGTCAGCCGGAAGACCCCACTTCTCCCGGTATTGTTCCGGGGTCAGGCCTCGCGACGTGAGATGGCGACGCAAAGTCTTGTATCCTTTGCCATCCTCGAAGCTGATCAGGGCGTCGTTCGTGATCGACTTGCGGATCTGAGCAGGTGTCAGCTTCGGCTGCTCGATCTCAACGGCCGCCGGCTCGGCAACGGCTGGAGTTTCGCCCACAGCGCTCAGACTGGCAGCGATCTCGCGGATGACTGCGCCGAGATCATTTTGGCTTACGTGTGAATTGGAAAAATAGGCTGCGGCAACTTCCGCCACCAGCTCACGTAGCCGATCAGATTGTTCTGCCATGCCGCCCTCTTAGGTGAGGGGCGAGTCTTATATGGGGAGCAATCGACGAATCAAGGACGCGCGGACGGAGCTGCAAAATACCAATCGTTCGAAGGCTACCAGGAAGGTCGCCATGAACAACGATGAGATCACAGCTACAGGCAAGGCCGAGGCGCATCATGGATATTCGTGAGCAGCGCCCAGTTCCTTGAGCATGATCGCCGGATCGGCCAGCCGGGCGGGGTCGACGATCGCGCGCCTCGTCACCAGCGCGCGCCCCTGGACATAGTCCTTGGTGGCATTGACGCAGTCGAGCGCCACCACATGGCCCTGCTTCAGATAGACGATCGAGAAGCTGCGCGAGGCCGGGTCGCCACGCACCACTTCCCGGTCATGCCCGGCAGACAGCCCGATCGTCTGCAGACGCAGGTCATATTGGTGGGACCAGAACCAAGGCGCGGCATGATAGGGCTCCGGCTCACCCGTTATGCAGCGCGCGACGACCGCGGCCATGTCGCTGGCGTTCTGCACGGACTCCAGCCGGATCGGCAGCCCTTCGGCAAACGGGTTGGCATGCAGGGCGCAATCGCCCACCGCCCAGATGTCCGGCAGCGACGTGCGGCCATGCTCGTCTACCGCCACGCCGTTACCGCCCTCGGCTCCGGCCGCCAGCAGCGGCTCGACGGCGGCTGTTATGCCGATGCCCACGATCACCATCTCGGCGGGCGCAATCTCGCCGCCCGCCAGCCGGACGCCCGCGACGCGGCCGTCCCGCGCCTCGATACAGTCCACCATTGCGCCGAGGCGTAGATCGACGCCGTGGGCCCGGTGTTCGGCTTCGAAGAAGCGCGACAGGGCCACGCCCGCCACCCGCGCAAGCACCCTGTCCTGCGCCTCGAGCACGGTCACCTGCTTGCCGAGCTTGGTGAGGACAGCGGCGGCCTCGAGGCCGATATACCCACCCCCGATCACGCAGATCCGCGTCGTTCCACCGAGTTCGGCCATGATCTTGTCGACGTCGGCGCGGGTCCGCACGGAATGGACGCCGGCAAGATCGCCGCCGGCGCAGCTCAGCTTGCGCGCATGGCCCCCCGCGGCCCAGACGAGTTGGCCATAGCCGATCGTCTCACCGTCTGCGGTGGTCACCACATGCGCCGCAGGATCGACGGCGACGATCCTGCGGCCCGTCAGCATCTCCACCTCCCGCTCGACCCAGAAGGCCGGCGGACGGATCAGGAGGCGTTCGAACGGCTTTTCGCCGGCGAGATACTCCTTGCTAAGCGGGGGCCGCTCATACGGGATTTCCGGCTCCTCCCCCACGATGGCGATCGTGCCCTCGAAGTGGCGCTGCCGCAGCGCGGTCGCCGCCTGCGCGCCGCCATGGCCAGCGCCGACGATGAGGACGTCAAATCGACTGATCGCCATGTCCCTTTGCCCCGCGGTCATCCCCTCGTCAGACCCTCGTGCTCGCGGTGGACTGGAGGCGCTGATAGTCGCGATCAAACCAGACCAGGCCATCGACCTCATCGTGGACCTTGATCGCATCCACCTCGGCGAAGAACACGCTGTGACTTCCGACCTCGCTCACCGAACTGACGTGGCAATCAAGCGCCACGGCGGCGTCGTCGAGCACCGGCGCGCCCGTCTCCATCGTGGTCCAGTCCCCGCTGGCGAAACGCTCGTGCGCGGCCGCCTTGGCGATGGCGATCGATAAGTCCCGGTGGCGGCCGGCCAGGATATTGATCGCCAGCACGCCATTTTCCTTGAGGACCGCGTTCGCTCCGGACGAGCGGCTGACGCAGACCAGGACGGTTGGCGGAGAGTCGGTGACGCTGCAGACCGCGGACACAACGATGCCGTAGCGGCCCGCAGGGCCATCGGTGGTGACGACATTCACCGCGGCGCCGAGACGGGACATCGCCGTGCGGAACACGGTTTGATCGATCGGCACTAGTCCGCCCTTATCCTGAGGTTGACGTCGACGAGGCCCACGAAGCTCTCGGCGCTCATCGCTTCGAGGAGCCCGCGCTCACCGTTGGCGCGGCCACTCGGCAGACGGAGTGTTTCGGCTCTCTGCATCACGCTTCTCCTTGCGCTGCCGCCGATAGATCTGCGTCCACGTGCGCCGGCCGCCACCCCTCCACCGACAGGGCCGCCATCGGTCGGGCGGCGGCCACGCAAGCGGGTTTATGGGGTAGCCGGCTACAGCTTCGCCCCGCGCGAGCCGCCTATCCTAAGGAAGGTGTGCAGTTTCCGCCCTAATCCCATCCGTTGCGAATTCACAAGGCGAGGTAGGGTCGTGGCCGAAGAATTTGATGTCGTGATTGCCGGCGCGGGCCACAACGCCCTGGTCGTCGGATGCTATCTGGCGAAGGCCGGCCTCAAGGTCTGCATCGCCGAGCGCAAGGAGAAGGCCGGCGGCTCGGTCGCGACAGCGGAGATCACAGGCCCCGGGTTCAAGCAGGACATCTGCTCGGTCTCGCATGCGATGCTGATGGCCAACCCGATGGTGCGCAACGACGAGCTCGAACTCTACTCGAAGTTCGGCCTGCGCTATTCGCATCCGGACAAGATGACCGCGATGATATTTGATGATGGTTCAGTGCTCGAGTTCTGGAGCGATCTCGATCGTACTTGCGCCTCAATGGCGAAGATCTCTCAGAAGGACGCCGACAGCTTTCGCGACTTTTGCACCGTCGTGGACAAGGCCCTCGATATGGTCGTCATGGGCATGTACTCGGTCCCGCCCTCCGCTGGCGCCCAGACCATGATGATGGACTCGACGCCGGAAGGACAGGAGATGCTGCGGCTTCAGTCGATCAGCGCCTGGGACCTCATCTGCGAATGGATCGAACACCCGAAGATCCGGATCGCGCTTGCCCGCTACGCCTCGGAGGCCATGCTCGATCCCTTCAACAATGGGACCGGCTTCAGCTTCTACATCATCCTGCCCTACATGTACCGGTTCGGGCCGGGCATCTGCATCGGCGGATCCGGCGCCTTTGCGGACTCGCTGGTCCGCTGTTTCGAGGCCCACGGCGGCACGCTTCGCCTCAACGCCGAGGTGACGCAAATCCTGATCGAGGACGGGGAGGCCCGCGGCGTGGTGCTCGGCGATGGCGAGCAGATCCGCGCGTCCAAAGCCGTGGTGGCCGGCCTCCACGTCGCGCAGGTCTTTCCGCACATGACGTCCGGCTTCGAGCTGCCGGCGGCCTTCCAACATCGCATCGATAACCTGAAGCACTCCGACTTTCAGGCCATGTCGGTGCATCTCGCGCTCAACGAGCCGCTGAAGTTCAAGGCTGGCGGAGCGGGCATCGAGGACTTCTTCTGGCTTGAAGCGGCGCATTCCGACCTCGAGGCGTTCCGGGAGGGCCTCACGAAGCTGAAGTTCGGCTATCCGGTGCGCGACTTCGTGTGCTGGGTGCAGCAGTTTCGCGCCGATCCGAGCCGCGTGCCGGAGGGCAAGGGAAGCCTGCACATCTATGCGTTCATGCCGATCGACCTCAAGGACGGCGGCCGCGAAAAGTGGGACGAGATCGGAGCCGAGGTCGCCGAAGGGCTCATCGATGATCTACGCAAGCACGTGACGAACCTCACGGACGACAACATCATCGGCAAGCATTTCATGACGCCGCTCGATATCAGCCGATACAACACCGCGCTCGTCGACTGCGACATCCAGCATATGGGCTACGTCAGCTGGCAACTGGGCGGCAATCGGCCCGTACCGGGCTTTAGCCAGTACCGGATGCCGGTGCCCAAACTCTATATGACCGGCGGCTCGACCCATCCCGGCGGCGGCGTGACCGGCGGTCCAGGGCGCAACGCCACTCAGATCGTCATGGAAGATCTGGGGCTCGACTTCGACAGCGTGTGCGGATGAAGCTCTACAGCAAGGACGGCGTCGAGATGATGGACGTAAAGTCGATCGACCTCGACGGTGAGCGCCTGGTCGTCAAGGGTAAGATGATGGGCGCGATGGCGGCCACGATCCATGTAGAACCCGTGGCGATGTGGGAAGCCTTCACCCTGTTTCCCGCCCGGGTGAAGATGAAGATGCCGCTGCTTCTCTACAGGGGCTGGAAGCAGTACCGGGCGGCAAGGGTCAAGGCCTGAGCGGCGTCGCCCGCCGCCACAGACCTCGCGGTCTGCAGGGGGCCCGGCAGCAGAGGGCCGTCAGCAGCGAGCAGCCAGCGGGCGCGTCAGGGCAATATCCCCAGCTTCCGCGCCCTGAGCACGGCCTGAGGACGCCGCCGCACACCCAGCTTGTCGTAGATCTGCTGCATGTACCATTTGACCGTGCCCTCGGTCAGGCCGAGACGATCGCCGATCTCCGCGTTGCGAAGGCCGCCGCTGACCATTGTGAGGATGTCGACCTCTCGGCTCGCAAGGCGCGCCGTGAGCCCGAAGTCCTCGTGTTCGTCCTCGGTTTCGACAGCTGGCCCCGGGCGGATCATGGAGGCCAGCCCGACGGCGAAGCGGTCCGCTGGCGTGTCCAGCTCGGGGCCTTGCGCATAGGCTTCGGTCAGCAGGGATGCGATCATCTCCCCCTCGTCGATGAACGTCCGCACCCAACCGGCAGGTTCGGCCATTTCGACGGCCGCGCGCACTGCACGCCGAGCTTCGCAACGATTGCCTTGCAGTACGGCGATTTCGGCCAGCAGGAGTTCGAACGTCACTGCAGAGCGCACGGCGCCGGCGCGCTTTACGAACTCGAGCCAGCGATAGGCGACCTTGCGCGCACGCGCGAGCCGATGATGCTGCATCTCGATCCGTAGCCAGGCGATGGCGATGCTCTCGTTGCGACGGGTTGGATGCATCGTCGGGACAGGCTCGCCGTCCAACTGCAGATCCCCGGCCAGAAAGTGGCGTTCGGCCTGTTCCAATCGGCCGGCGCGGACCAGAAGCCGGACTTCCTCGGCCACGATGAAGGCCCGCATCCGGTCGAGCCCGCACTCGATCGCAACGAGATGGGCATCGTTGAGCGTCGACAACGCCCCGGGCAGGTCGCCGCGTGCGGCGCGAAGCCGGGCGTTGACAAGATATCCGGACGCCAGCTGATCGGCGAACCCCCACTGGCGGACCACCGGGAGATAGCGATCCGCCAGCTGCGCAGCGCTGTCGAGATCACCCGCCTCGTAGAGCAGTTCGGCGAGCGGCAGGGCGGGCAAGGCGGCCAATCCCGATCCTTCGCCATGTATTTCGATGGCGAGCGCGAAGGCCTCCTCGAGGAAACGGCGCGCAAGCTGTGTCTTACCCTGCGCCAACAGCGTCGGCGCGACGGACGTTTTCAGGGCGATGGACGCGAAATTCGACCCCGGTCGCGCCAGCGCACGACGGGTCTCGGCCTCCAGCTTGAGGATGTCTTGAAAATGGTAGAGCTCGCGGCGGGCCGACATCAGTTGCGCGAGCAGCGTGCCGCTCAGATAGGCATCGCTGTCGCCGAGTTCGCGGAGCAAAGGCTCCGCCTCCGCCTCGACCTTACCCATTTCATCGCGCCCGGCTGCGAGCATGACCAGCCGGTGCCGGATCCGGAAGTCCAGCCGCTCGGCGGCATGTTCATCGAGCGAGCCATCTTCCAGGCCCTTCGCGTGAAAGGCCCGTGCGGCGGCGATGAACCGCTCGGCCGACGTGAAGGACAGCTGCCGGATGCGCCGCCACGCGAGCGCCAACAACAGGTTTGGATGCTGCTCCAATGCCGACCACGGCAGATCCGCGGCGAGCTCGTCCATCCGATAGAGGAAGCCCGCATAGACGAGCGGCTCGGCCACCTGATCGAGCTGCCGCGCAAGGAAATGCGCATCCCCGGTGAGGCGGGCATGCTCGACCGCCGTTAAGGCTTCGCCGATCGAGGCGAAATAGTCGCTCGCGCGGCGGTGCAACAACGCAGCGCGCGCCGGCGCCCGCTCCATGAGCCGGCCCAGAACCATCTGCCGGAAAAGGCGATGGTAGGCGTAGCGGCTATGCTCCTGGTCGAGCGCATGCAGGAACAAGCCTTCGCGAAAGACCTGGTCCAGCATCGCTCGCGCACTCTCGTCGCCCGTGACCATCGCGCAGGCGGTTGGGGTGAGCTCGTCCAGGATCGACGTGTCGTTTAGAAAGCGCCGAACGGCCTCGGACTGGAGACTGAGCACTTCCTCGTCAAAATATTGCGCGAATTCCGGGCGCAGGCCCGTCAATTCCAGATCCGCGCCTCGCCGTCCGGCGCGACGATGCAGGGCGCAGGCTATCACCACGCCTGAAACCCATCCCTCGGTGTCGCGCACGATGCTTTGCAGCCGCTGCGCATCGATCGCGCCTCCGACACTCGACGTCACCAGCTGTGTTGCTTCCGCCGCGGACAGCGCCAGATCGGCCGGGCCGACCTCGGTCAGGAAGCCGAGGGCGCGCATCCGCGCCAGCGGCAACGCGATGGAACCACGCGACGCGATGATGACGGTCAGCGCGTCACGGGAGCTCGACGAAAGCTGCGCCACGAAAGCGAGGCTGGACGGGTCCAGAAGCTGGCCGTCGTCGATGACGATGACCGGCTTGGGGTCGACCATGGCCGAAAGCGCTTCCAACCATTCGTCATCGGAGGACTCGGCGTCCAGGCCTGTCCAGTCCAACCCTGCGGCCAGGCCGGCCACCTTCAAAGCCGTCAGGAAGGACGGCTTTTTGACGATCCCGGCTCGAACGGCCAACCAAAGCACCGGCCGTCCGGCTGCTGCGAATTGGTCGGCCCAGAAGAGCATCGCCGTGGTCTTGCCGCTGCCGGCCGGCGCGCTCAGCACGGTCATCCGGGACGAGCCCACCTCGTCGGCCAGTCTGGATAGCGCCGGGCGCTCGATCAGGGTTGGCGTGATCCGCGGCGGCACGACGCAGTTGGGAACGACAGTCATGCTTGTCTCCTGCCCTCGCCGCTCGACTCGGTTTTGTCACCGAACTTTGT
Organism: Caulobacterales bacterium; assembly: GCA_019510435.1. Taxonomy (GTDB): domain Bacteria; phylum Pseudomonadota; class Alphaproteobacteria; order Caulobacterales; family Caulobacteraceae; genus Phenylobacterium. The sequence continues at coordinate 202,344 of JAEKKJ010000011.1, forward strand.
TTGAGCGCATCAAAGCCTAAGCACAGTGGCCTTCCCCTATCCATCGATAGGGCCTGACACGCTGTGGACCATGTTCCTGCTGCGGGACGATCAGGTTGGCGCGCGCGAACTTCGACAGCGCAGACGCCGGCCCATGCCCCGTGGAAGACGGAAGGAAGCCCCGCGTGAAAGCTCTCTACCTGGAGAAGGCCGATGGGCCGGACTCCGTCACCGTCGCGGATGTCGAAATGCCCGCGCCCGGTCCCGGGGAGGTGCGCGTCGCATTGAAGGCGGCGTCGATCAACCACCGCGAACTTTTCATCACCCACGGCCAGTATCCCGGCATGGTCGCGCCCATCACGCTTGGCTGCGACGGAGCGGGGATCGTCGACTGCCTCGGCGAGGGTGTGAGCGGTGTGGTGGAGGGTGACGAAGTCCTCCTCTACCCGGGGCGAAACTGGGGACCCAACCGCCACGCACCGGCGGCAGACTTCGGGCTTCTCGGCATGCCGTTCGCGGGAACCATCGCGGAATACGTCTGTGTCCCCGCCGAAAATCTGGCGCCCAAGCCCGCGTTCATGAGCTTCGAGGAAGCGGGCGCCCTGCCCCTGACCGCACTCACATCGTGGCGTGCGCTGATGTTCAAGGGACAGTTGCAGGCGGGCGAAACATTGCTGATCAGCGGTGTCGGCGGCGGCGTGGCCACGTCGGGCCTGGCCTTCGCCGTGGCGAAGGGCGCCAACGTCTATGTGACAGGCGAAAGCGAGGCGGTCGTCGACCGGGCCATCGCCATGGGCGCCAAAGGCGGCCTGCTCTTCACCGACCCCGAGTGGCGGAAGCAGGTGGGCAAGCTGACGGGGGGTGTCGACGTCGTGCTCGACGGCGCGCCGTCGCCAAGCTTCGCCAACTATGTCCGCGCGATCAACCCAGGGGCGCGCATCGTCATCTACGGTTCGACCGGCGGGAACGAGGTGAAGTTCAACGCGACCGACATCTTCCTGAAGAGCGCGAGCGTCGTCGGGAGCCAGGTCGGCGACCTGCAGGATTTCCGGGAGATGCTGGCCTTCGTGGCCGAGGCGCAGATCAAGCCGGTGATCGAGGCCACCTATCCCCTGGCCCGCGCCAAGGAGGCGCTGCTTCACCTGCGCGACAGCCACAGGTTCGGCAAGGTCGTGGTGACGATGTGAGCGACCTGTTCAGCCTGGCCGGAAAGAAGGCGCTCGTCACCGGCGGCGCGCAGGGGCTCGGACGCATGATCGCGGAGGGGCTGCTTCGCGCCGGCGCGGAGGTTGCGATCACCTCACGCAAGGCCGAGGTCTGCGAGGCGGCCGCCGGCGAGATGGAGAGCCTCGGGCGCTGCATTGCGATGCCAGCCGATCTCTCCACGCCCGAAGCCGCGGTCGAGCTCGTCGCACGGTATCGCCAGAGCGTCGGCGAGTGCCACATCCTGATCAATAACGCCGGCAAGACCTGGGGCGGCCCGATCGACAGCTTTCCCGACAAGGCCTGGCCCGGCGTGATGGCGGTCAACGTCCAGGCCCCCTTCACCATGATCCGCGAGCTGCTACCGGATTTGGGCAAGGCTGGGACAACCGACGACCCCGCGCGCATCATCAACATCGGATCGGTTGCGGGCGTGAAGACCGAGCGGCTGAACGCCTATAGCTACGCCGCCAGCAAGGCCGCGCTTCTTTCCCACCAAGATGACCGCGCATTTGCGCGATGACGATGTGGTTGATCCGTCCCTGCTCGCCCACATCCCGATGCGTCGCCTGGGCAAGCCCGAGGATATCGCGGGGATCGTCGTCTTTCTGTCCTCTCGCGCCGGCGCCTATGTCACGGGCGCGTTGATTCCGATCGATGGGGGATTGGTTGGGTGCGGTTGAACCACACCGCCCCACGTCGCCCCGCTGCAGAATCGCTGTGATCAGGACAGCTTGCGCTCGTCCAGGCCCAGACCGCGGCCGATGATCTCCCGCATGATCTCGCTCGTGCCGGCGAAGATGCGGCTGACCCGCGCGTCGGTGTACATGCGGCTGATGCGATACTCCTCCATGTAGCCGGCGCCGCCGTGGAGCTGGACGCACTCGTCCATCACCCGGCCCTCCAGCTCGCTGGTCAGGAGCTTGGACGCCGAGGCGTCCTCCGCGGTCAGTTCGCCCTTGTTGTGCAGCAGCACACACTGGTCGACATAGGTCTGGAGCGCATCCAGCTCCGCGCGCATCGACGCCATCTTGAAACGAGTGTTCTGGAAGGCGCCGATCGGCTTTCCGAACGCCTTTCGCGCCTTCACATAGTCCAGGGTGATGTCGAACGCGGTCTGCGCGGTCGCCATGAAGCCGATCGAGGCGACCAGCCGCTCCTGCGCCAGGAAGCGGGCCAGGTACTTGAAGCCTTGCGCCGGATGGCCAAGCCCGTTCTCCTTGGGCAGCCGGACGTCGTTGAAGAAGAGTTCGGCGGTGTCCTGCGCCTTCAGGCCCATCTTCGCGAGCTTGCGGCCACGCTCGAACCCTTCCATCCCCCGCTCGACCACGAACAGGCCGATGCCATGTCGGCTGTTGGGATCGGTCCGTGCGGCCACGACGACCAGATCGGCCAATATGCCGTTGGAGATATAGGTCTTGGCGCCGTTGAGCAGCCAGTGGTCGCCGTTGTCCATCGCGGTGGTGCGGATGCCGGCCAGGTCGCTGCCCGTGGACGGCTCGGTCATCGCGACAGCAAGGATCTTCTCGCCGCTGACGATGCCGGGCATCCAGCGGCCATTCTGCGCCTCGGTTCCGAGTTTGGCGATGTACGGGGCGACCAGATCGCTGTGGAGGTTGATGTAGAAGCCGATGTCGCCGTGGCGCATGTTCTCTTCGATGATGATCTGCTCGAAGCGGAAGTCATCGATGCCGGCGCCCCCATAGGCCTCGTCCGCCCAGGTGCAGAGCAACCCCTGCGCGCCGGCCTTCAAATAGAGTTCGCGATCGACCATGCCCTGCTCGCGAAAGCGAGCCACATGCGGCGCGACTTCTGCAGTCATGAACTTGATGACGCTGGCCCGGAATTGCTCGTGCTCGGGCTCGAAGGTCAGGCGCTTCATGCCGGCATTGGCGCCTTCACCACCGCCGGGTCGGCCGCCGGATAGAAGGCTTCCCCCTTTGCCGCCCTCTGACGAAGCCAGGCCGACGGCAGGAAGCGCGGGCCGTAGCGCTGTGCGAGCCGATCGGCCTCCTGGACGAAATCGGCGATGCCGACCGTATCGACATAGCTGATCGTGCCGCCGGTCCACGTCGGGAAGCCCCAGCCGTAGATGGATCCCAGATCGGCATCCTGCGGCGTCTCGAGCACCCCTTCCTCGAGGCAACGTAGGGTTTCCATCGCCTGGGCGTAGAGATAGCGCTGCTTGAGCTCCCCGACGTCCCAGCCGTCCTTCGCCGGAAAATGCTCGCCGAGCCCCTGCCAGAGATGCTTCCTGCCGCTCGCCGGGTACTCGTAGAAGGCGCCCCCCTCTTTGCGGCTGGAGCGACCGATCTCGTCCTTCATCCGATGCATGACGGCGACGCCGGCGGGGGGCGTGTACTTGTCGCCTTCCTCTGCGATCGCCTGGCTGACGATCTTGAGCGGCAGGTCGAGCGTCACCTCGTCGAGCAGGGCAAGCGGACCCACCGGCATACCCACCGCCTTGGCGGCATTCTCGATGACGGCGGGCGGAACGCCTTCACCCAGCATCGCGGCGCCTTCATGGATGAGTGTCTGGAAGACACGGCTTGTGTAGAAACCGCGGCTGTCGTTGACGACGATCGGCGTCTTGCGCAGCTGCGCGATGAAATCGAGGCTCTTGGCGAGCGTCTCCTCGCTCGTCTGCTTGCCCATGATGACTTCGACCAGGCCCATGCG
>JAEKKJ010000057.1 GCA_019510435.1 Caulobacterales bacterium
TCAGCGCATTGTGCGAACGGTGCATGCCGCGCTTGGAAGGCGACTTCTTGTTTTGCTGAACAGCCATTTTGAAACTCCTGGGAACGCCGCCGGGGCCGGCGACCGTTCTGTGAACCCATGCCCTTGCTGCGGATCCGTGTACTGCAAAACCGATGCAGCAGCCGGGCAAAGATTGGGGAAAGCCAGCGATTATAGCCGGCTTTGCGCGCCACCGCCAATAGGGCCGGGTAGGGCGGGTTAGCCGAAGGCGTAACCCGCCGTTCGGTGGCGGGCTGCGATGGCGGGCTTTTCTTTCGATCGATGAAGCCGGGGAGGATCAGGCGGATCGGGGTGCCGGCGAACGGCGGGTTACGCCTTCGGCTAACCCGCCCTGCGCGCCGACCGGGGGCCGGTCAAAGGCCTGCGGCGGCCCTGAGCGCCTGCACCTTGTCCGTGCGCTCCCACGAGAACTCGGGCTCCTCGCGGCCGAAGTGGCCGTAGGCGGCGGTCTTGGCGTAGATCGGGCGCAGGAGGTCGAGCATCTGGATGATGCCCTTCGGGCGCAGGTCGAACAGCTCGTTGACCAGTTCGGCGATCTTGGCGTCCGGGATGACGCCGGTGCCTTCGGTGTAGACCGTGACGTTCATCGGGCGGGCGACGCCGATCGCGTAGGCCACCTGGATCTGGCACTGGCGCGCCAGGCCGGCCTTGACGATGTTCTTGGCCACGTAGCGCGCGGCATAGGCGGCCGAGCGGTCGACCTTGGTCGGATCCTTGCCGGAGAACGCGCCGCCGCCGTGCGGGCAGGCGCCACCGTAGGTGTCGACGATGATCTTGCGCCCCGTCAGGCCGCAATCGCCCTGCGGGCCGCCGACCACGAAGCGGCCGGTCGGGTTGACGAGGTAGCGCGTGTCCTTGAGCCACTCGGCCGGGAGCACCGGCTTGATGATCTCCTCGATGACGGCCTCGGTGAACTCGGGCTTCATCTTCGCGCCGTCGCTCATCTCGGGGGCGTGCTGGCTCGACAGCACCACCGTGTCGATCGAGTGCGGCTTGCCGTCGACGTAGCGCATCGTGACCTGGCTCTTGGCGTCCGGGCGCAGGAACGGCAGGCGGCCGTCCTTGCGCAGCTGGGCCTGGCGCTCGACGAGGCGGTGCGCGTAGTAGATCGGCGCGGGCATCAGCTCGGGCGTCTCGTCGCAGGCGTAGCCGAACATCAGGCCCTGGTCGCCGG
>JAEKKJ010000056.1 GCA_019510435.1 Caulobacterales bacterium
GCCAGCGCGACTTCCGCACCGCGCTCGGCGCCTGGAACCAGGCCATCAAGGTGGCCCCGCCCGGCGATCCGATCGCCCAGTACCTGCGTGGGCAACTGGACGAGATGCGCGCCATGGCGGCGGCGCGCGCCGCCTCGGCCTCCGGCGACCGGTAAATCCGCCCGACCCTGCGAGCATGGCGCCCGCGGGCGCCATTTCCTATTCCGGCGCCGGCAGCGCATTGCGTGCAGGACCTCACGGACGCGCCGACGCGGGATGCGTTTGCATACAACTGAAGCGGGGTCCCGCCCAACAGAACATCTGGTTACCCATTAGCCGCCGGGCGAAACAGTGCATCGAAAAATGCGGCACTTTTTCACGCTTCCTTGAAGCGCTTCACTGAGAAGATGCGGCCGAAGCGGTGAGTGTGCAATCCGCATGCCCGCTGCCCAGCCTTTTGTGGCTGGCCTTCCCCTTCTTGAAACCGCCCTGCCCAGGATCCCTCGAACCGTTCACGGTGGCGGGATCGACCCCATGACCAGCCTGCCTCCGTCCGCCACCGCCCAAGTCTCGCCGCCCGCCCAGGGATCCGGCGCCGGCTGGTATCGGCGCGAGGAAGCCATCATGGGCACGTCCATCGAGGTCGAGCTGCAGGCGCGCGACCGCACCGAGGCCGAGGTGGCCATCGGCGCCGTCATGGCCGAGATGCATCGCATCGACGCGACGATGAGCCCGCACAAGTGCACCTCGGAGCTGTCGCTGCTGAACGCGCACGCGGCCGACAACCCGATCACGGTCAGCGAAGACCTGTTCGCGCTGCTGGGTCGCGCCCTCGAGTTCTCGCGGCTGACCGGCGGCGCCTTCGACATCACCTTCGCCAGCGCCGGCCGCCTGTACGACTATCGGGCCGGCACGGCCCCCGACGACGCCACGCTGGCGCAAGCGCTGCCGCTGATCGACTGGCGCCACGTCGTGCTCGATCCGTCCGATCGCAGCGTGAGCTTTGCGCGCCAGGGCGTGCGCATCGACCTCGGTGGCTTCGCCAAGGGCCATGCGGTGGACAACTCGATGGCCATCCTGCGCCGCCTGGGCATCCGCCACGCGATGGTGGCCGCCGGCGGCGACAGCCACGTGATGGGCTCGCGCGGAGACCGCCCCTGGACGGTGGCCATCCGCGACCCGCGCCGCGAAGGCGCCGTGGTGGCGGTG
>JAEKKJ010000026.1 GCA_019510435.1 Caulobacterales bacterium
GTCACGCGCGCCGCACAGCGCCTCGGCGTACGCCAGTCCGCCATGTCCGCGCGGCTCGCCCGCCTGCGCGAGGTGTTCGAGGACCGGCTGTTCGTGCCTTCGCCGGATGGGCGGGGCGTCGTCGCCACGCCACGGGCGCTGGCGCTTCAGCCCGTCCTCGCCAAGGTGCTCGGGCTGATCGACGAGATGCTCGGGCCCGCGGTGGATTTCGAGCCGGCGACCACCCGCCGGACCTTCACGGTGGCGCTGCATGAGATCCCGGCCGTGATGCTTGCGCCCGACCTCGTTCCGCGGGTGGCGATGGGGGCGCCGTCTGCAAGGCTTGTGTTCGTCTCGCCGCCCGCTGCGGAGCTGCTGGCCGAGCGGCTCGAATCCGGCGCGATCGACATCTGCATCGGCAACCGAGGGCTGGCGCAGACGGCCTGGCAGATGCGGACATTGTTCGAAGACCGGTTTCTGACCGCACAGCGCAAAGGGCATCCACGCGGTTGCGCCCCGCTCGACCTCGACACGTTCTGCGCCGCTGAACATCTGCTGGTCTCGGCGGACGGTGGAGGATTCTTCGGCCAGGTCGATGTGGCGCTCGCCGCCTTCGCCCGCGAACGACGGGTCGCCTTGTCGATCCAGAACTACGCGCTGGCGGCGGCGCTTGTCGGCTCCAGCGACTATCTGTGCACCTTGCCGAGCCGCTTCCTGCATCGGTTCGCCGACGCGCTGGACCTGTTCGAGCCGCCGATCGACCTGGGCGCCGTGGAATTGGCCGCCTATTGGCACCCGCGCAATCAGGACGACCCCGCCCACCGCTGGCTGCGCGAACAGATCTTTGCCGCAGCCACGGCTACCGGCCGCCGCTGACCGGCCGGTTCGCGAGCACCCACACAGACACGGCCCAGGCTGAGACGTTCTGCTCGAGCGCTCCGCGATCGACCTTGGCCAGGGTGTCGTTCGGCGTGTGATGCGTGTCGAACAAGGCGCTCGCGTCCTGGTCGAGGCGAAACAGGGGGACGCCAGTGTCCGCGAGCACGTTCACGTCAGGCGTGCCGCTGTCCGGTGGTTCGGCGACGGCATTCACCCCGATCGGGGCTAGCGCCGCCCTCAGGTCCTCTTGGAGGCGGCTGTCCCCTGCGGGATACCGCAGGCGCAATACGCGTCCGCCGCCCCAGTCGCTCTCGCTCGCCATGTCGAGGCGCGGCGCGTTCCGGCGCCCGCGAAGATAGGCCCGGGCCCCGGCGAAGTTCTTGACCGGATCGGGTTGCGACACCTCCTCGGCGCCGAAGATCACCAGCTTGATGGAGCGCCGCGGCCGCTCGGGCAGGTCGAGGATCCGCTTGGCCGCGGCGATCACCGTGGCCAGGCCGAAGCCGTTGTCGATGGCGCCCGTCCCCTGCTCCCAGCTGTCGATGTGCGCCGCGATCAACAGCGGGGGCGCCGCCGGATCGCGCCCCGGCACGGAGGCGACGACGTTCTGCGAGGTTCCCGGCCCGATCCAGCCTGCCGAGGAGTCCAGCCGCAAGGTGACAGGCCCCCGAGCGGCCAGCCGACCGAGTTGCTCGGCGTCCGGCGGGGACAGGCTGAAGGCGGGAAACGGCCGCGGCAGAGGCGTCGTGGCGCCGCTGCTCGCGATGCGGTCCTCGTGGGTCGCGAGCGAGCGCATCACGAATCCGACCGCGCCGCGCTGCATCGCCTCGCCCGGCCCCGCCCCGCGGATCACCGCCATCCGCAGATAGGCGCTCCCGTCCTGCGTGCGCGGCAGCGGCTCCAGCACCGCCACGATGCGGCCCCGGATCGAGGCGGCGGGCGCAGCCAGGAAGTCGGCGTAGGACGCGAAGGCTGCGACGGGCGCTTCGACCGGCGGCCCCGCCACCAGCCCCCCAAGCGGCGTGGCGACCAGCATCTGGGCGTGAGCGCCCGTGACGGAGACGCTGGAGACGCCGGGCGACCAGCGCTCGAGCGGGAAGGATTCGAGGCCGACGTCTTCGAACCCGAGCGCCTTCAGCTGGTCCGCGAGCCAGGCGGCGGCGGCGTGATCCGCGTCCGAGCCCGCCGGACGCGCGCCGAACCGGGTGACCAGCTCGCTCAGGATCCGATAGCCCACATCCTTGTCGCCAGGTCGCTCGGCGAGCGCGGGCGGCGCAGGCGCTGGGTCGCGTGCCGCCGCGCTCGTCGCGACGGAGACCAGGGCCATGGCGGTCAGTGACGCCGCCAGGAGCACCCGTCGCATCTCACTCACCCTCCCGGTTGCCGTACTCGACCGGCGCCCACTGGTAGCCCTTGCCCGCCCGACGGATGTGTCCGACGCCGGGGAAAGGCAGGTGCGGCGCGGCGACGAGCTCGCGATCGCTCGCGAATTCGGCGAAGGCCCGCTCGCGCGCAGTCTCCGCAGCCTTCGGATTCACGTCGTAGACGATGGTGACGCTCGGATCCGGGAATTGGACCGAGGCGACGTGGATGATGTCGCCGATGAAGGTGACCCGCTCGCCCTGGCTCGTGAGGGTGTAGAAGGCGCTGCCGGGCGTGTGCCCAGGATGAAGCGTCGCCGTAACGCCCGGGACGACCTCGGCCGTGGTCGAAAACGCCGCGACCTTGCCGGCGTCGACATAGGGCTTCAGCGTCTTGATCGCCTCGTCGAAGTACTTGCGGTTATAGCCGGACCTGGCGGCGTTCGCCGGGTCGAGGAAGAAGTCGACGTCGGGCTTGCCGACATGGACCGTCGCATTCCGGAAGACGATCTTCCCCGCATGGACGAGGCCGCCGCTGTGGTCGGTGTGAACGTGGGTGATCAGAATGTCGGTGATTTGCTCTGGCCGGTAGCCAGCGCCCGCCAGGCTGGCGAGGAGCTTTCCGCCGTTTCCGGGGCCAAAGAGGTCGCCCGAGCCGGTGTCGACCAGGACGAGCCGGTTCGGCAAGGCGATTACGAAGGCGTTGATCGACGCCTCGATCGGGTTTCGGAGGAAGCTCGCCGCCAGAAGCGAATCCGTCTTCGCCGGCGTGGCGCCGATCAGCAGGGCGTGCAGATCCTGCGGCACGGTGCCGTCGGACAAGGCTGTTACGGTGACCGCTCCGACGCGGAAGCGATAGAAATCTGCGCCCTGCACGACGACATGCGGCGTCGGGCCATCCGGCGCGGCGAACGCGGGCGCAGTTCCGTAGAGAGAGAGAAGGGCGACGGCTAGCATCAGGTGGGTCGAGCGCATTGGAATCTCCCGAAGTCTTGTTCGGGTGAGACCTAGGCGGACCTGACGATCGCGGGGAGCCGGGCGGCCTGGATTGGAGGTATCAACGCCGTTGATGGCCTCCGCGGTTGGCGCGGCGACGCCCCCGTGGGCTCTGATGTTCTGGGCGTTCCAAAGGACGCGCCTCAGGCTGCGTCGGCGGAGGCGGTGCGGGGATCCAGCAGCACCGGGTTCCGGCGCTGCCCCCTGAAGTCTCCGCGCGAAGCGAAAGCCGGCGTTAACCATGTTCGGCGAGGCTCCAGGCTGAGGAGCATACCGCCTTGGCCAACATCGCCCTGCCGTCGCCGCCGAAGCTGAGCATCCCCAAGCTGGGCGCGCTCGCGCGCAGCCCGATCCTGGGGCTCGCCGCCGCCGGCCTGCTGTTCGCGCTCGCCCTGGTGGCCCTGGTCAACCTCCTGGGCCCCATGGGGCAGAGCGGCCTGGTGGTGCGCCTGCCGCTGATGCCGGGCCTGCGGGCCGCGCCCATGGGCTGGCGCGAGGCGCTCAAGCCCGGGGCCGGCCACATCTACCGCGACGTGATCCGCCTTTCCGAGCGGCCCCTCAGCCCCGGCGCCGCCGGCGGCTGGAGCGCGCCGGTCGCCCTGCCCGCCGCCTTCGCCGGCGGCCCGCTGGTCCAGGCGCCCCTGGCCGGCTTCTTCGCGCCCGGGCCCGGAGGCCCGCTGCCGATCATCGCCCAGGATGGCCGCACGCCCGCCCAGGTCTACGCCCGCCCGTTCAAGCCGAACGGGCGGCCGAAGGTGGCCCTGGTGATCGGCGGCCTGGGCCTCAACGCCCGCGCCACCCGCCAGGCCATCGAGACCCTGCGCCCGGAGATCACCCTGTCGTTCGTGGTCTATGCCGAGGGCCTGCAGGGCTGGATCGACATGGCCCGCGCCCACGGCCACGAGGTGCTGCTCGAGACGCCCATGGAGCCGGTGGACTATCCCGACAACGACCCCGGCCCTTACACCCTGATGGCCGACGGCCAGCCGCCGGAGACGGTGAAGAAGCTGGAGTGGATCCTGTCGCGCGCCACCGGCTACTTCGGCCTGACCAACTACCTGGGCTCGCGGTTCCTCGCCAGCGACCCGGCCTATGGCGCCTTCGCCAGCTCCGTGAAGGGCCGCGGCCTGGCCTTCGTCGATGACGGCTCGGCCGCGCGCCGCGGCGGCGGCATGGACCGGGCGACCGCCGAGCGGGTGATCGACGACAAGCTCTCGGGCGCGGCCATCGACCAGCAGCTGATGGCGCTGGAAGGCGGAGCCCTGCAGCGGGGTCAGGCGTTGGGATCGGGCTTCGCCTATCCCGTCACGCTGGAGAAGGTTGCGCAGTGGGCCAATCAGGTGGAAACGCGAGGCTATCAGCTGGCCCCGGCCTCCGCGCTCACGTCGAGGAAATGACAGACCTCTCCGAATACCGCCCCAACGTCGGGGTGGTGCTGTTCCACCCCGACGGCCGCGTCTGGCTGGGCCGACGCGCGGGCCAGGCCGGGCCCTACAACTGGCAGTTCCCGCAAGGCGGCGTCGACGACGGCGAGGCCCTGGAGGATGCGGCCCGCCGCGAGCTGCAGGAGGAGACGGGCGCCGTGGAGGCCACCTACCTGGCCCGCACCGACGGCTGGCTGACCTACGACTACCCGCCGCTGGTGGCCCAGGAGCTGCGGCGCGGCTGGAAGGGCCAGCGGCAGGTGTGGTTCGCCTTCCGGTTCGAGGGGCAGGACAGCGACTTCGACCTCGCCGCCCATCACCCGCCGGAGTTCGACGCCTGGCGCTGGGGCTACCTGGCCGAGGCGCCGGAGCTGATCGTGCCATTCAAGCGGGCGGCCTATGAGCAGGTGGCGCGCGCCTTCGCCCCCTTCGCTGCGACCAAAAGCGCGAGCGCGTGATTCGGCCTCGCCCCCCGGCCGGGAAGCTTTACAGTGTCACCGGTATCAGGGGGGACGCGGGTTCGATGCCCACGGTCGTGATGACGCACGGCGCCTTTTGCGGCGGCTGGGCCTTCGAGGCCTTCCGCGAGCCGTTCGAGGCGCGCGGCTGGACCGTTCACGCCCCCGACCTGCCGGGCCACGGACCCGATGGCGGCGTCGCCGGCCGTTCGATGACCGACTATTCGCGCAGCCTGGCGCAGTTCTGCGAAGACCTGCCCGAGCCGCCGGTGCTGATCGGCCATTCCATGGGCGGGCTGGTGGTGCAGATGGCGGCGCGGTCAGTGAAGCCGCGCGCGGTCGTGCTGCTGGCGCCGTCGCCGCCCTGGGGGGTCAGCGGCTCCAGCGTCGAGGAGGCGATCACCGCCGTGGGTGTGCACCTGGTCGACCCGTTCTGGACCGGGGCGGCCGTCCATCCCGACCGCCACCTGATGCGCCACGCCAGCCTCGACCGCGTATCGCGCGCCCGGCAGGACTCGATCCTCGACCGGCTAGTCCCGGAAAGCGGCCGCGCCGTACGCGAGGTGCTGAACTGGTGGCTGGACCCGTTCATGACCACCAGCGTCGGCCCCGGCCCGCTGTCGGCGCCCGCCCTGGCGATCGCCGGGTCCCGCGACGTGGTCCATCCCGCCGGCACCGTCCGCCAGACCGCCCAGCGGATCGGCGCGGACTTCCGGGTCATGCCCGGCATGAGCCACTGGCTGATCGGCGAAGAGGGCTGGGAAGACGTGGCCGACCTGGCCCTCGCCTGGCTCGAGACCGAGGCCCGCGCGGCGGCCTGAGGCGGGTCGCCTACCCTCTCCCGCTGACGCGCCGCCAGGCCCAGCGGGCCAGGCCCAGCGCCGAGACCAGCGCCCAGGCGCCTTCCATGGCCGCGGCCGAGAGGTTGAAGCTCTGGGTCAGCAGGGACCAGAGGATGAGGCTCGCGCCCGCCAGGTTGCACAAAAGCGAAAGCGGCCGCTCGGGGTCGATCTTCCCGAGGGCCGCTCCGGCGTAGGCGATCAGGATGACCAGGACGCCGGCGAGGCCCGCGGCGTCCGTGAGCGTCATCAGAAGGTGCGTTCCTGGTACTGCAGGGTGCCCATGTCGTACTTGGCGTTGACCTGGCTGTCGTCCGGCTTGCGCACGGTCGAGAAGTTCAGGCCGACCGAGCTGTTCTGGGTCAGGTATTCCCACGAGCGGCGCACGCGCTTCAGGCCGTCGGGATCCTGGGGCTGGGTGTAGTTGGCGGTGGGATCCAGCGGCGGCTGGTGCACGAAGGCCCAGACGTTCAGCGCCTTCAGGATCTCGTCCGACGCGCCCGGCGCATAGTGCAGCTCGGCGTTGCAGACGTTCTTGTTCGATCCCGGCGGGTAGATGATGATCTGGTAGTCGCGCGAGGTGGCGCCCAGCTGCTTGGCCCAGGTCTGGTCGCGTCGGTTCAGCTTGAAGCCGGCCGACTTGGCGATGTCCTCGAACTTGCCGCCCTTCACCGACGGCACGCAGACCTTCTCCAGCACCGCGATCGCCTCGGCGCCGTCGCCCGTGGTGGGCAAGGTCGGCGCGGGCGGCGGGGCCTGGTCGGCGCCTGGCAGGGTCGGCACCGAGCCGCCGCCTGCCGGCGCGGCCGCGGGCGGCGCTGCGGCGGTGGCCGGAGGCGCAGCCATGGCGCCGGTGGTGGCCGGAGCCGGGCCGGGCGTGGCCGGCGCGGCTGCAGGCGCGGCCGGCGGCGCGGCGGCCGGAGCCGGCGTCTGAGCGTGGGCGACCCCCGCCAGACCGGCGGCAAGGATCAGGCTGGAAAGAGCGAAGCGCATCTGGGGTCCCCTGACATCGGCCGGGCATCAAACTTTAGCAAGGCGCCCTAGGCAAGGCCCGGGGGCGCCCAAATTACGTCAGTCAAATAGACAATTGTCTAGGCTGCTTCGACAGCGTGCTCCGCGAGGATGGTCAGACCTTCTGGGGTCACATCGGCGAACCCGCCGCGGACTTCGTAGGTCGTGACCACGCCATCGTTGTGCACGCGGACAGCCCCTTCTTTCAGGGCGGTCATGAACGGAGCGTGACCGGCCAGGACCCCGAAGTCGCCTTCGGAGCCCGGTGCGTCAACCTGATCCACCAGGCCCGCGAACAGTTCGCGCTCCGGTGAGACCAGCGAGAAGTTGAGCTTGTCGGCCATTGGTCCTTACGCTTCCGCGGCCAGCTTCTCGGCCTTGCGGACCGCGTCCTCGATATTGCCGACGTTGTAGAACGCCGGCTCGGGCAGGTGGTCGTACTCGCCGTCCACCAGCGCCTTGAACGAGCGGATGGTGTCTTCCAGGCTGACCAGCACGCCGGGCGTGTTGGTGAACTGCTCGGCCACGTGGAAGGGCTGCGACAGGAAGCGCTGGATCTTCCGGGCGCGCGCCACGATCAGCTTGTCCTCTTCCGACAGCTCATCCATGCCGAGAATGGCGATGATGTCCTTGAGCTGCTTATAGGTCTGCAGGGTCTCCTGCACGCGGCGGGCGACCTGGTAGTGCTCTTCGCCGATCACCAGCGGGTCCATGATCCGGCTGGTGGAGTCCAGCGGGTCCACGGCCGGGAAGATGGCCTGGGCGGCGATGTCGCGGGAGAGCACCGTCGTCGCGTCCAGGTGGGCGAACGAGGCGGCCGGCGCGGGGTCGGTCAGGTCGTCGGCGGGCACGTAGATGGCCTGGACCGAGGTGATCGAACCCTTGGACGTCGAGGTGATGCGCTCCTGCAGGTTGCCCATCTCGGTGGCCAGGGTGGGCTGATAGCCCACGGCCGAGGGGATGCGGCCCAAGAGCGCCGAAACTTCCGAGCCGGCCTGGGTGAAGCGGAAGATGTTGTCGATGAACAGGAGCACGTCCTTGCCCTCGACGTCGCGGAAGTATTCCGCCTGGGCGAGGCCCGTCAGGGCCACGCGGGCGCGGGCGCCCGGGGGCTCGTTCATCTGGCCGTAGACCAGGGCGCACTTGGAGCCTTCGGTCGAACCGTTGTTCGCCCTCGGGTCCACATTCACGTTGGACTCGATCATCTCGTGGTAGAGGTCGTTGCCCTCGCGGGTGCGCTCGCCAACGCCGGCCAGCACGGAGTAGCCGCCGTAGGCCTTGGCGATGTTGTTGATCAGCTCCTGCATGGTCACGGTCTTGCCCACGCCGGCGCCGCCGAACAGGCCGATCTTGCCGCCCTTGGTGTAGGGGCAGAGCAGGTCGATGACCTTGATGCCGGTGACCAGCACTTCGGCCGAGGTCGACTGCTCGGCGAAGGACGGGGCCTCGCGGTGGATCGGGCTCATGAACGTGGTGGCGATCGGGCCGGCCTCGTCGATCGGCTCGCCGATGACGTTCATGATCCGGCCCAGGGTCGCGGGACCGACAGGCACGGTGATCGGCTTGCCGGTGTCGACCACGGGCTGGCCGCGGGTCAGGCCCTCGGTGGTGTCCATGGCGATGGCGCGCACGGTGTTCTCGCCCAGGTGCTGGGCGACCTCGAGCACCAGGCGGAAGGGCTGGCCCGTCCGCTGGTCGGTGTTGGTCGTCTCGAGCGCGTTCTGGATCGCGGGCAGGTGGCCCGTGAACTCCACGTCGACGACGGCGCCGATGATCTGCACCAGCTTGCCGGTGGCGATGCCTTGGGCGGCGGGCAGGTTGGGCGAGGCGGCCTTCTTGGCGGGGGCCTTGCGGGCGGGCTTCTTGGCGACGGCGGCTTCGGACATGTCTGGGTTCTCTCTAGATCGCTTCGGCGCCGGAGATGATCTCGATCAGCTCCTTGGTGATCTGCGCTTGGCGGGCACGGTTCATTTGCAGGGTCAGGCTGGCGATCATGTCGCCGGCATTGCGGGTGGCGTTGTCCATCGCCGTCATCTGGGCGGCGAAGAAACCAGCCTGGTTCTCCAGCATGGCGGAGAAGATCTGGGTCGTGATGTTGCGCGGCAGCAGCTCGGCGAGGATCGTGGCCTCGTCGGGCTCGTACTCGTAGGAGGCGCCCTTCAGGTCGATCGGCTTGGAGCCGGCGGCCACTTCGGCGGGGATCAGCTGCTTGGCGGTCGGGGTCTGGGTGACCACCGACTGGAACTTCGAGAAGAACAGCGTGACCACGTCGATCTCGCCCGCGTCGAACATCGCCTGGATCTTGTTGGAGACCTCTTCGGCGACCGCGAGCGAGGGGTTGCCGCCCGCTTCAACGGTCTCCACGAGGCGCCGGGCGTGCAGGCGGCGCAGCTGATCGCGGGCCTTGCGGCCGACGGTCATGATCTTCACGTCCTTGCCCGCGGACAGCAGCTCGTCGATCCGCAGGCGCGCGGCGCGCACGATCGAGGAGTTGAAGCCGCCGGCCAGGCCGCGGTCCGAGGTGGCGATCACCACCAGGTGGCGCTGGTCCGCCCCGGTGCCGACCAGCAGCTTCGGCGCGCCGTCGCCGGACACGCCCGCCGCCAGGTTGGCGATGACCGCAGCCATGCGCTCGGCGTACGGACGCGAGTCCTGCGCCGCGTTCTGCGCGCGGCGCAGCTTCGCCGCCGCGACCATCTGCATCGCCTTCGTGATCTTCTGGGTGGATTTCACCGCAGAGATCCGAGTGCGCATTTCCTTGACGCTGGCCATCGCCGGCTACCCGCTCCTGCTCGTCGGCTTTAAGCGAAGGTTTCGGCGAACGCGGCCAGGACGGACTTCAGATCGTCTTCGACGTTCTTCAGGTCCTTCTCGACACGGATCTTGTCGAGCAGGCCCTGGTGCTTGCCGTGCAGGTGGCTCAGCAGATCGCGCTCGAAGCGGCCGACCTGGTTGGTCGGCACCTTGTCGAGGTAGCCGCGCGTGCCCGCGTAGATCACCGCAACCTGCTCCTCGACCGACAGCGGCGAGTACTGGGGCTGCTTCAGGAGCTCGGTCAGGCGCTCGCCGCGCGCCAGCATGCGCTGGGTGGCGGCGTCCAGGTCCGAGCCGAACTTCGCGAAGGCGGCCATTTCCCGGTACTGGGCGAGCTCGCCCTTGATCGGGCCGGACGCGGTCTTCATCGCCTTGATCTGCGCGGACGACCCCACGCGGCTCACCGAGATGCCGACGTTCACCGCCGGGCGGATGCCCTGGAAGAAGAGGTCGGTCTCGAGGAAGATCTGGCCGTCGGTGATCGAGATCACGTTGGTCGGGATATAGGCCGACACGTCGTTGGCCTGGGTCTCGATCAGCGGCAGGGCGGTCAGCGAGCCCGAGCCGTTGTCCTCGTTCAGCTTGGCCGCGCGCTCCAGCAGGCGGCTGTGCAGGTAGAACACGTCGCCCGGATAGGCTTCGCGGCCCGGCGGCCGGCGCAGCAGCAGCGACATCTGGCGGTAGGCGACGGCCTGCTTGGAAAGGTCGTCATAGATGATGACGGCGTGCATGCCGTTGTCGCGGAACCACTCGCCCATGGCGCAGCCGGCGAACGGCGCCAGGAACTGCAGCGGGGCCGGCTCCGACGCCGTGGCCGAGACCACGATCGTGTAGTCCAGGGCGCCGCGCTCTTCGAGCGTCTTGACGATCTGGGCCACGGTCGAGCGCTTCTGGCCGATGGCGACGTAGATGCAATAGAGCTTGGCGCTCTCGTCATCGCCGGCGTTGATCGCCTTCTGGTTCAGGATGGTGTCGATCGCCACGGCGGTCTTGCCGGTCTGGCGGTCGCCGATGATCAGCTCGCGCTGGCCGCGGCCGACGGGGATCAGGCTGTCGATGGCCTTCAGGCCGGTCTGCACGGGCTCGTGCACCGACTTGCGCGGGATGATGCCCGGCGCCTTCACGTCCACGCGGCGGCGCTCGGCCACGTTCACGATGGGGCCCTTGCCGTCGATCGGCTCGCCCAGCGGGTTGACGACGCGGCCCAGCAGGCCCTTGCCCACCGGCACGTCGACGATCTCGCTCAGGCGGCGGACTTCGTCGCCTTCCTTGATGGCCTGGTCCTGGCCGAAGATCACGACGCCGACGTTGTCGCGTTCGAGGTTCAGGGCCATGCCCTTCACCCCGGCGGAGGGGAACTCCACCATCTCGCCGGCCTGGACGTTGTCGAGACCGAAGACCCGGGCGATGCCGTCACCGACGGACAGCACCGAACCAACGTCGGAGACGTCGGCTTCCTCGCCAAAATTGGCGATCTGCGACTTGAGAATGGCCGAGATTTCGGCGGCGCGGATATCCATTGGTCTTACGCTCTCTTGAGGGCGAATTTCAGGGAGTCGAGCTTCGACTTCAGCGAAGCATCGAAGAGGCGGGAGCCGACCTTCACCTTGATCCCGCCGAGGATGGCGGGGTCGACGCGGGTCGAGATCTCGGGGTCCTTGCCCAGGGCCTGGCGCAGCGCGGCGGCCACGCCCTTCTGCTGGGCGGCGGAAAGCGGCAGGGCGGTGACCACCTCGGCCGAGACCGCGCCGCGGGCGGCGGCCGACAGGCGCGCATAGGCGGTGATCACGGCCGGCAGGGCCGCGGCGCGCCCGTTGGCGCTCAGCAGGCCCAGGAACTTCTGGGTGGTCGGATTGAACTTCGCCTTGGCGGCGATCGCCTTCAGGCCGGCGGCCTTGGCCTCGGCGTTGAACGACGGGGAGAACAGCAGAGTCCGCAGATCCTTGGACTCAGCCAGGGCCGCCTTCAGCGAATTCAGGTCGGCCTCGACGGCCGCGACTTGCTTCTGATCGGTCGCAAGGTCGAACAGGGCCTGGGCGTATCTGCCGCCCACATTCGATACAGAGGAGTCGTCCGCCACTTAATTGTCCGCCCGGGTCGCGTTTCACGTGCCGCGAGCGGATCGGTCCGCTGCAGCTAAAGGCTTGAAAGCGCTTGAAAAAAGCACATCGGTCCTGGGGTCCGAAATGACCCCCGGCCCAAAGCCGCGCGCCTACTAGCATGCGATGTTGTGCGCCGCAACCGAAGGGGCGGGGGGTGACGCAGGGGCAGACCGCCGAAAGGTGAGGCGGCGATCGCGGGGCGGCCACGCTCGCCCGGTCCCGGTTTCGCCGCGCTCGCCAAGACGCATCACCTATGGAAATATACCGCCCAGGTTGAGTAACGGCGCCGCGTTCCGGCGGCGGAGGTGCGTGATGGCGTACGATCTCGGGTCCCTGGTTGCGTTGCAGGGCGGCGGCTACGTGTCGCTGGCGATCACCGGCGGCAGTGGGCAGTCCACACTCAGCTACCAGCTTTACGATGCCGGCCGCGCGCCCGTCGGGGCGCCGGTGACGATCGAGCAGGTGACCGACTTCGGGCTGACCGGGACCTCCTTCACCGGCCACCCGAACCTGATCGCCCTGGCGGGCGGCGGCTTTGCGGTCGGCTGGGCGGAGAACTTCCACGGCCGCTTCGGCAGCGGCTCGTCCACCGTGGCCGCGACGCTCTACGACGCGCGCGGCGCCGTGACCGGCCACTTCGTGGACCAGGTGCAGAGCGACCCGCTGGGCGGCATCCAGGCGGCCGACCCGCAGCTCATCGCGCTGTCGAACCACGGCGTGGCCATCCTGGACCAGCACGTCGCCAGCGATGCGCAGAGCTCGGGCGGCTATGTCACCGTCCTCGACGCGGCGGGCCAGGTCGTGACGCAGACGAAGGCGGGCGTCACGTTCGACTACGCGGCCAATGTGGACAGGTTTGTCGAGCTGGTCGGCCTCGACCAGGCCGGGCTGCCGGCCCAGCAGTTGATCGGCTACGCGGGCGAGAGCGGAACCCTCGGCCCGATCGCGACGCAGGCCGGAACGGGCGCGGCCGACACCCTCAGCGGTTCGGACGGGTCGGAGTCCCTGTCCGGGGGCGCTGGCGACGACCTGATCAACGGCCATGGCGGCTATGACGTCTATTCGAGCGGGGCCGGCGCCGACACGTTCGTCTTCGTCACGGGCCACGGCGCCGTCGGGGTCACCGATTTCGACGCGAGCGCCGACCGGCTGGTCGTGCAGGACGGCCTGGGCGTCGTGCAGAACCTCCTTGGCTCGGTCCTGGCCTTCAACCGCGCCACCGGCGAGCTCAGCTGGGAGCCCAACGGCGACCCGGGCATCGGCGGCAAGGTCTTGGGAAACCTTCCGGGCGTCCAGGGACTGACGACGGCCAACCTCGCGACGGGTTTCCAGCCCACCTACCTGAGGACCATCAACCTCGACGGCTCGCGGGACGACGTGCGCACCGACCTCGCCAACACCGAGGCCTTCACCACCGTCACCGCCTCCTACAACAGCGCGGGCCAGATGATCCGCTACGCCGTGGTCAACGACGACGCCTCGCACTGGCAGCGGGTGTTCGACGCGGCCAACAGCCAGGAATGGTCATCCACCGTCGCGGAGTACGACAGCCGGGGCGGCCTCTTCGCCTACACGGTCTTGCACGACGACGGGTCGCGCACGCTGTGGCAGTTCGACAGCGGCAACACCCACACCTGGTCCCGCGAACTGGAAGAGTACGACGCCCAGGGGCGGCTCACCCAGCAGTCGGCGGCCATGGACGACGGGACCGCGTTCGAGCGCCATATCGATGCGGCCGACACCCAGCCCTGGGCCTACTACATCGACAACTATGCGAACGGCGCCCTGGTCAGCCACACCTTCTACAACGCTGACGGCTCGGTCTTTCACTGAGCACGGGCGGAAGGCGGGGCGCAAAAAGAAGCCCGCGGGCGCGAACCCGCGGGCGAGGCTGACAGAGCTCGACTAGAGACTAGAGAGCTGCTGGGAGCTTGTGGGCCTTACTGCTTGGCCAGGGTGGTGGTGCCGGCGGCCTTGGCGAGGGCCTTGGCGTTGCAGTCGGCGAGCTTGGCTTCGTCCAGGGCCTTGCGGCCGGCGAAGGACGCGACCGGACCCACCTTGTCGGCGATCTGCTTGCAGGTCGCGCCGGCGAAGGTCTGGGAGGTGGCCGCGTTGGCGATGCAGATGTCGCCTTCGCAGTTGAACATGGCGCCGCCGGCGATGAACTTCACCTTCTGGGCCACCGGGGCGGCCAGCTTCGCGGTGACGGCGTCTTCGGCGAAAGCCGAACCGGCGGACAGGGAAACGAGGGCGGCGCAGGCCGCAAGGATTTGGAGCTTCATTGAGCCCTCCAGCGTTCGGGGAGTTTCGGTGTTCAAGGACTTGAGTACCGGCCCGGTCCGTCGCGTTGAGGTCGCCGCGGGTATCCCCTCCGTTGGCGCACGTCGAACTAAGCATCGCTAAGATAACGGTGTTAAGATCGGCTCGCAACCGCAAAAAGCGCAACTCGGCTATGCGGAATTGCAGAGCGCGTCTGCGATGCTGCAGCCGGCGCCGCCCGTGCGCCCGCCGGCCGAGGGCGCGGCTCGCAAGCCGGCCACGGCGCAGCTATGTGGAGGCGCATGATCGCCCTCGCCCTCCGCGTCGCCGCCCGCCATGGGCTGGCCCTCGCGCTTCTCGCCGCCGTCGCCATGCTCACCGTGGCCCATGCGTTCGAGACCTTCGGCGGGCTCGCGCCCTGCCACCTCTGCCTGCAGCAGCGGGAGGCCTATTGGGTCGCGGGCGCCCTGGCCCTCGTCGGCCTCGCGGTCCGGCGGTTCTCGCCCGGCCTGGCGCGCTGGCCCTGGCCGGAGCTCCTGGTGGCCCTGGCGTTCGCGGTCGGCGGGGCGATCGCGGTGCAGCAGGCCGGGGCGGAGTGGAAGTGGTGGCCCGGCCCCGAAGGCTGCTCCGGCGCCAAGACCGTCACCGCCGCCGACATCCTGGCAGGCCTCTCCGGCGCGACCAAGCCCGCGCCCCGCTGCGACGTCGCCGCCTGGCGCATGCTGGGCCTGTCCATGGCCGGCTGGAACGCCGTGGTGTCGGCCGGCCTGGTGGGGCTGAGCCTGTGGGCCGCCGCGGCGCGGCGCCCCTCCTCGCCCCCCGCGTAGCGGAGAGGCAGGGGAGGGCTACTTCTCCGCGGCCGCGATCGCCGCGTCCAGTTCGTCCAGGGAGTGGTAGCCGGGCTCCAGCTTCTTGCCGTTGATGACGAAGGTGGGGGTGGAATCGACGCCGTCGTTCTTGGCGTGGCCCTCGACCCGGTCGTTCAGCGCCTGGATGGCCTTCTCGTCGCTGACGCAGGCGTTGAACTGCGGCTCACTCATGCCGATCGACTTGGCGATGTTGACCAGGCTCTCGCGCGGGGTCTGGAACGCCTGCTCCTGGTTCTTGAAGATGGCGTCCAGCACGGTGAAGTACTTGTCCTTGCCGGCGCAGCGGGCCAGCAGGAAGCCCGAGGCCGCCACCGTCACCTCGGCGCCGCCGCCCACCAGCATCTCCTTGAAGACATAGTGGACCTTGTTGGTGTCGATGTACTTGGCCTTGAACGCCGGATAGACCTCCTGGTACCAGCGCCCGCAGATCGGGCAGCCCACCGAGGCGTATTCGGTCACCGTCACCTTGGCGTTCGGATTGCCCAGGTCCATGTCCTGGGGCAGCGCGCCGCCGGCGGCCGAGCCGCCCTTCTGGCCGCAGCCCGCCAGCGTCAGCGCCAGCACGGCCACCAGCGCGATCCTGATCCCACTCATCCTCGTTCGATCCCTCGTCTCGTGCGTTGGCGGATTTGGCGCAACTTGGCCGAAGCCGCGCCCAGAAGAAAGGGCCGGCAAAGGCTGTTCATTTCTCGTCAATGCTGTTGGGCGTTCGCTCGGGCTGGATTAAGGCAGGGCCGGGTCGGGCGGCATCTGATCGGTTAGGGACCAGGAATCCATGGCCAATGCGCAGCCGCCGGAGCGCGGACGCCCGCCACGATCCAAGCGAACGCCGCTGCAGGCCCTGATCTACTGGACGCTGGTGCTGGGCGTCTGGGGCCTGATCTTCCTGGTGGCCTTCTTCGCGGTCTTCGCCGTCGACCTGCCCGACACCTCGCGGCTCTACGAGGTCAAGCGCCAGCCGTCCGTCAGCTACCTCGACCGCTCGGGCGCGTTGATCGCCGTGCGCGGCAGCCAGTACGCCCCGCCGGTCAACCTGGACCGCCTGCCGCCCTATGTGCCCAAGGCCTTCGTGGCGATCGAGGACCGCTGGTACTACTGGCACTTCGGGTTCAACCCCTGGGGCATCGTCCGCAGCGAGATCTACAACCTGCGCCACAAGGGCCAGGGCGGCCCCCTGCGCGGCGGCTCCACCATCACCCAGCAGCTGGCGCGCAACCTCTTCCTGACGCCCAGCCAGAACTACCGACGCAAGGCCCAGGAGCTGATCCTGGCCATCTGGCTGGAGGCCAAGTTCTCCAAGAAGCAGATCCTCGAGCTCTATCTGAACCGGGTCTATTTCGGCGCCGGCGCCTACGGCATCGAGGCCGCGTCCCAGCGCTATTTCGGCAAGCCCGCGTCCCAGCTGACCCTGGGCGAGAGCGCCCTCCTGGCCGGGATCATGAAGGGCCCCTCGCGCTATTCGCCGGTCTCCTCCACCGACCGGGCGGCCCGCCGCGCGACCATGGTGCTGGACGAGATGGAGAAGGACCATTTCATCAGCCCCGAGCAGCATGCCGAGGCCCTGAAGAGCCCGGTGCGGGTCAATCCGGTGCTGGCCAACCAGCGGGCCCAGTACTTCACCGACTGGGTCGACGACCAGGTGCGCACCCTGGTGGGCGAGCCTACCGAGGACCTGGTGGTGGAGACCACCCTGGACCTGCCGCTGCAGGCCGCGGCCGAGACCTCGGTCCAGAAGGGCGTCGCCGCCGCGGCCGCCCAGGGCGTGCAGCAGGCGGCCCTGGTCTCGCTGGACAGCGAGGGCCGCATCCGCGCCTACGTGGGCGGGGTCAACTACCTGCAGAGCCAGTTCGACCGGGCCACCCAGGCGCGCCGCCAGGCCGGCTCGTCGTTCAAGCCCTTCGTCTACCTCACCGCCATGGAGGCCGGCCGAACGCCGGAGACGCCCGTGGTCGACGAGCCGATCAAGATCGGCAACTGGGAGCCGCGCAACTACACCGGCCAGTACCTGGGCCCGATCACCATCCGCACCGCCCTGGCGCAGTCGATCAACACCGTGGCGGCGCGGCTGGCCAGCGAGGTGGGCACCCAGAACGTCGCGGCGACCGCGCACCGCCTCGGCATCAGCTCGCCGATCCAGCTGGACCCCTCCATGGCCCTGGGCGCCGTCGAGGTGAGCCCCCTAGAAATGGCCCAGGCCTATGCCCCCTTCGCCAATGGCGGGACCCTGGCCAAGGGCTACGGCATCGAGCGCATCCGCACCGCCGGCGGGCGGGTGCTGTACGACCACGGCGTCGCGCCGCCGGCTCGCCAGCCGGTGATCAACCAGCCGGCCCTGGCCTATATGATCTCGATGATGCGCGGGGTGATCTCCGGCGGCACCGGCACGCGGGCCAACGTCCCGGGCTACGACCTGGCGGGCAAGACCGGCACCACCAGCGACTACCGCGACGCCTGGTTCATCGGCTACACGGGCGGCTTCGTCACCGCCGTCTGGGTCGGCAAGGACGACAACACCCCGATGCGCAAGGTCACCGGCGGCGGACCGCCGGCCGGCATCTGGAAAGACTACATGACCCAGGCCCTGCCCCGGCTGAAGGTCCAGCCGATCCCCGGCGGCGACCTGCCGGAAGCCGACCGCCCCAGCGCCATCGACCAGCTGATGGAAGGCGTCACCGGCCTCTTCCGCGGTCCGGACGCCGAGGCCCCGCCCCCGCAGCAGCCCCAGCCGCGCCGCAAGGACGACCCGCCTTTCTGAGGAGCAGGCGCCGCCCAAGGGGCGACCAAAGGGCCTGCGGAAGACCGCTGTGCGACGCCAGGCAGACGGCCCATGCCATGACGTCTTGGCTTCTTCCCGCCAAGCTGTGCCATAAGCGAGAATTGCGGGGTGCGCAGTTGTGGCGCGGGGCGGGATTGAATGCGATCAGTTGAGCAGGGCCCAGGCTCGCCTTTTACTATGCAGCGCGTCGCCATAGGCGGCCTCTTCGCCATCATGTTCGCGCAAGCCCTCTATCTTTGCTGGGCCCGCGGAATATGGATCGACGAGATCTGGTCGCTTTGGCTCGGCCGGCGAGATCTTCCGTTCGCTCAGGTGGTCACCGAGCGCTGGACGCACGACGTCCACCCGCCGTTGTTTTCGGCCATCAACTGGCTGTTCGACCCCGCGGTCGGCCTGAACATCGTCCTGCGCCGTCTGCTGAACCTCTTGCCCCTGGCCGCCTTCATCGGCGGCGCGGCCTACGTGGCGAGGCGAGATCGCGCACTCGGCAAGATCGTACTGGTCTTCGCGGTCCTGCTGACGACCAACGCGTTCTACTTCGTCAATTTTGCGGAGCACCGCCCGTACTTCCTGATGGAAAACGGATATGCGCTGGCCCTGCTCAGCCTCTACGCCATCGCCATATCGCCCGGAGATTTCGAGCGCCGGCGCGATCTTCCGCTGGCGCTCTTGTCGGCCGCGGCGATCTTCGTCGCGTTGAACAGCCACTTCGTGTGCGCCTTCATCGAGGCGCCCTCCATCGGCCTGGTGCTGCTCGATCAGCTGCGCCGACGGCGCTGGGGCTGGAGCGCCTGGATCGCGGGCGCCGTGGCGATCGCCGTCCTCACCCTGCTGCTCACGTTCTATCTTCAGTACGCCTACGTCGGCCCCACGGCGAAAAACCTCTGGATCGACACGGGGATGCGGAAGGGGCTTCAGATCATAGCCCGCGCCGTAGCCTATTGCGCCGTGGGCAATGTGGTGGCCGCCGCGGTCGCGATGCTCGTGCTCTGGCGCATCGGTCGCACATCGGAGCCAGCGGCGGACGGCGCCCGGCCGCCGGCGGGCAGCCTTACGTTCATACTCGCCCTGGGCCTGGGCGTCGTAGCCGCGGCGATCGCCATGGTGGCGATCAATGCGGTGAAGCCCATCATCGAATATCGATATTTCGCGCCGTTCGCCCCCGCGAGCGCCCTGATCCTCGCCGTCCTGGCCGCCCCGCGGATCCTGAGCAGCCGATGGCTGCTGATGGCCTTCCTGCTCAATGGCCTGCTGCTGGGCGCCTGGGCGACGCATCGGGAGGCCAAGAACCTGCGATGGGACGCGACGGCGCGGTATATCCAGGCCGAGGTGCGCAAGTGCCCGACCACGCGCGTCTACGGCGTCGATCCGAGATATGTGCAGCCCTACACGGGGGCGGAGGGGCACGACCGTGTGCAGGCGTGGGGATACCAGATCGTGGGACGCGCCTTCGGATTCGAAGCGCAGCCCATTCACATGGACGCGCCGGCCGCCATCCTGACCGACGATCGCTGCCCGACGCTCTTCTGGGCGGAACACATGTTCGAGCGCGACGCGGTGCGACAGGTCATGGCCGCGCCTTTCGGCCCGATGTTGCCGCCGGGCGTCAGCCTAAAGTCCGCCAAGGTGTTCCGCGGGCCGTCCGGGTTCGTGATCCGCCTGCCGGCTATGCCGCTGACCCCGGGCTAGAGCCTGTCCCGCTTTGATGGAACCATCAAAGCGGGAGGAACAGGCTCGCCACTTTTGGTCGACGAGCACGATTCAGACTTTTGTCGATTCCGACAAAAGTCGTCGTGCTCTAGCGCGGGTCTCGGGAGGGGCCGCGCGCACGAAGGCCCAGAGCTTGGCGAGCGTGAAGGTGAAGGCCGGGACGAGCAGCGCCACCGGGATCATCGCCAGATACAGGGGCCAGTGCAGGCCGCTCGTGCAGAACCAGACCAGGCCCTGGCTGACCCCCAGCGCCAGCAGGGAAACCACGACGAAGCGGAGAAACTGCCCGCCCTCGAAGATGCGCTTGCGGAAGGTGAACACCGCATGGCCGAGGTAGGACAGCGCCACGGCGCTGCTGTAGCCGACAAAGTTGCAGACCAGGGGCGGCGCGCCAAAGAGGCCATTGGCCAGCAGCGCGACGCCCAGGTGCGTCGCCGTCGCCGCCAGCCCGACGCCGACAAAGACGACGGCCTGTCGCTGCGTCTCGCTCAGCCGCACGCGGGCTTCTCGGCCACCACCAGCATGGAGACGCCAAAGGGAAGGCTTCCCATCCGCAGCAGGATCCTCTCGAAGCCGAAGACCGCCCCCAGCGCCCAGTTCACGACCGCCGCGGGCACCACGTCATCGCCCTCTCGCTTGCCGCCGCGCTTGACCAGCCTCACGGCCGCGATGGGGGGAAACAGCAGGCTGTTGAAATAGGTCATCCGCCGGATCCGCCCGCCCGCCTTCTGGAACAGGGCGACGAAGTCCTCGCGGCGATAGCGGCGCTTGTGGTGATGCACCACATCGTGCTCGCTCCACATCCAGGCATGCGCCGGCACCGTCGAGATGATCCGGCCACCCGGCTTCAGCAGCCGCATCAGCGCCGCCACGGAATCCAGGTCTCGATCGAGATGCTCGATGACGTCGAAGGCGGCGATCACGTCGAAGGGGGCCTCGAACTCGGGGACCGGCTCCGGCAGAAACCCGCCGACCACCGGCACGCCGGTTTCACGCGCCGCATAGGCGCGCGACTCCTCGTCCGGCTCCAGACCGACCACATGGCCAAAGTGGCTGAGCATGCCAAGGTTGCCGCCCGTGCCACAGCCGACCTCGAGAATGCGGGCGTCGGACGGAATATCCATCCGGCGAAGTTCCTCGCTCAGGATCCGACGGCGCGCGCAAAACCACCAATGGGTCCGCTCGATCCGGCGCATGTTTTCGTAGACGCTACGGTCCATTGGAGCCCGTCCCGTCGTCGCCCTGGGTGATGTAGACCGGACGCCGCTTCACCTCCATGTACATCCGCCCCAGGTACTCGCCCATGACTCCGAAGGCGACCATCTGGACCGAGAAGCAGAACAGCAGCACGACCATCAGCGAGGCGTAGCCGGGCACATCCCGGCCGAGCAGGACCACCCTCACGATCAGGGCGACGCCCGCGAGGAACGCCAGGAGAGCGGCCCACATCCCCACAGCGCTCCAGACCCGCAGCGGCGCGGTGGAAAACGAGGTGATGCCGTCGATGGCCAGTTTCCAGAGCGCTGGAGTCTGCCACGACGTCGTGCCGCCTGCGCGCTCGGGACGGACGTAGGGCACGCCCACCTGCTTGAAGCCAACCCAGGCAAAGAGCCCCTTGTTGAAGCGGTTGCGTTCCTCGAGACGCTTCAGGGCCTCGTTGACCGACCGATCCATGAGCCGGAAGTCCCCGGTGTCCTCCGGGATGGGATAGTCGGAGAGGGCGTTGAAGACCCTGTAGAACAGGCGCGCCGTGATGCGCTTGCCGAACGAGTCGCTGCTGCGATCGCCGCGCACGCCGTAGACCACGTCATAGCCTCGCTCCCACTGGTCGAGGAATTCCGCGATGAGTTCGGGCGGATCCTGGAGGTCCGCATCGAGCGGGACGATCACGTCGCCACGACAGACGTCCAGTCCAGCCGCGAGCGCCGCCTCCTTCCCGAAATTGCGGGCGAGCGGGAGAACTCGAATGCGAGGGTCGGACAGGGCGCGCTCGCGCAGGAGCGCCAGCGTCGCATCGCGACTGCCGTCGTCGATGCAGATGACCTCGCACGAGATGCGCAAGGTCGGGATGACCTCGGCCAGCCGGTCGAACAGGATGCCGATGACCGCGGCCTCGTTGTGCATCGGAATTACGAGAGAGAGAAGCCGTCCCGCCCGCGAGCGACCGGCTGCGCCACCACGAGGGTCGGCGACGATATCCATTTCAGCACGCAAGCCCACGCCCCCCGCGGATGCTCAACCGTCAGGAATTCATTAACCCACTATACCTGACCGTTATTCCAGCGAAGAATCTCGCTAAGCGACTCTTTTGCCTGGAAATTGGGGCTTACTTGCCAATTGCGTGCAATCGCGCCCCCTCCGCGCGCAGCCAGGCGCGGTAGCGGCGCTCGTCGCCGACCAGGGCGCGGACGTGGGCCCAGAAGCGGGGCCCGTGGTTCAGCTCGCGCAAATGGGCGCATTCGTGGGCCGCCACGTAGTCGGCCACCTCGAACGGGGCCAGGGCCAGGCGCCAGGAGTAGCGGATCTGCCCGGGCGTCCCGCGCGGCCCCGGCTTGCACGAGCCCCAGCGCGACTTGGCGTCGGCCACCGTCACCTTCGGCATCGGCGCGCCCAGCCGCTCGGCGTAGTGGGCGGTGCGGGCGGTCAGGACCTCGGTCGCCTTGCGGCGGATCACCAGGATCACCGCGCGGGTGAAGCCTTCGCCCTCGCCCATGGCGACGATGCGGGGCGTGGAGCCGTCGATGGGTTCGACCCAGCGCGCCCGGCCCGAGCCGCTCTCCAGCCGCACCGGCCGGCCGAACACCTCGATCAGCTCGCCAGGCGCCAGCAGGCGCGCCTGGGGCAGCTCGGCCAGCCGCTCGGCGATCCAGCCGGCGCGTTCATGGGCGAAGGCGGCGGCCTCGGGGAGGCGGCGCAGGGAGGGCGCCGTCGCCACCACCTCGCGCTTGGTGCGGTCCAGCCGCAGCGACACCCGCCGCGCGCGCCGATTGACCTTCAGGCGCACGGGCGCGCCGGCCACCTCCAGCCGGTCGCCATCGGACAACGATCTGCCGAAGGGGCCCATGCGGCGAATCTAAGCGAGTCTTCGCCGGTTGCATCCCCGAAGGGCGCGACGGATCAGCGCTTGCCGTTGCGGGGACGCAGCTGGACCACGCTGTCGGAGGCCTCCACCGGCGGCGGCGGGCGCACCTTCACCTTCGGCAGCCCCGCTTCCATCCGGCGCACGAAGTCGCGCACCCGCGGATAGATCTCCTCGCGGAAGCGCTTGCCGTTGAAGACGCCGTAGTGGCCGACGCGGGGCTGGATGTAGTCCTCCTTCATCTCGATCGGCAGCGAGAGGCACAGGCGGTGGGCCGCCTGAGTCTGGCCGATGCCGGAGATGTCGTCGTTCTCGCCCTCGACCGTCAGCAGGCCGATGTCGGTGATCCGCTCGGGCCGCACCCGGCGACCCTCGTGATAGAGCTCGCCCTTCGGCAAGAGGTAGCGCTGGAACACCACGTCGACCGTCTGGAGGTAGAACTCCTCGGTCAGGTCCAGCACCGACAGGTACTCGTCGTAGAATTCCAGGTGTTTGTCGGCGCTGTCGCCGTCGCCGTCCATCAGGTGCGCCAGGTAGCGCCGGTGCGCCTCCTGGTGCTTGTCCAGGTTCATGGACATGAAGCTCGCCAGCTGCACGAAGCCCGGATAGACGCGCCGGCCCATGCCCGGATAGGGCGCGGGCACGTCATAGACCATGTTCGACTGGAACCAGGCGAACGGCCGTTCCTCGGCCAGCTTGTTGGTCACGGTGGGCGAGAGGCGGGCGTCGATCGGCGAGCCCATGAAGGTCATGGAGGCCGGGCGGCTCTCCTCCTTGTCCTCGGCCATCAGCGCCGCCGCCGCCAGCACCGGCGGGCCCGGCTGGCACACGGCCACCACGTGCGGCCGCGGCCCCATCTGGCGCAGCATCTCGCGGATGTGGTCGATATAGTCGTGGAAGTCGAAGCGGCCCTCCAGCATCGGCACGTCGCGGGCGTTGCTCCACTCGGTGATAAACACCTCGTGGTCCTGCAGGAAGGCCTCCACCGTGCCGCGCAGCAGGGTGGCGTAGTGGCCGGAGAGCGGCGCGGCGATCAGCACCGCCGGCTCGATCTCGGTCTTCCCGGCGCGCCGCAGGTCGCTCATGTCGCGCACGAAGTGGGTCAGCTTGCACCAGGGAGTTGACCAGACCACCGTCGGGCGCACCCGCACCGGCCGGCCGTTGATCTCCACAGTGTCCAGGTGCCAGCCGGGCTTGCCGTAGCGCCGGGTCAGGTTGGCGAAGAGGTCGGAGGTCGCGTAGAGGCGCCGGCCCAGCTCGCTCTCCGCGCCCGGATTGAGCGGGGAGCTCCAGAAGTCGCGCGCGGCCAGCGCCGCGAACCGCAAGGGCGAGGCGGCGTAGTAGCCGGCTTCGTAGAGGTGGTAGAGCATGGGACCGCCTTTGTGCGCCGCAACATAACATGCGAGACCTTAACGGCCACCGCAAGTGCGCGATCCCGAAGACTCGACAGATGTCCCTCGGCGGCCGACGGATTGCTCAGCAGCTGGTCGCGTTCGGCCCTTGCTGCATCGCCGTACGGATCTTGGCCGCGGTCTGCTCCGGCGTGGCGTTGGGCGGCAGCACGCAGGCGAACCTGGCCTTCGGCGTCATCAGGTAGCTGTAGGCGGCGTGGCTGACCTGGTAGTCGTCGCCGCTGCCCTGGCGCTGGTAGTAGACGTGATAGGCCTTGGCCGCCGCGTCCACCTGGGCCTGGCTGCCGGTCAGCCCGATCAGATGCTTCGGAAAGGCGTCGTTGGCCACATAGGCCTTCATCTGGGCCACGGTGTCCCGGGCCGGATCCACCGAGACGAACACGGTCTGGAAGTCGTCCGCCTTGGCGCCCAGCAGCGGCTCCACCTGTTTCAGGGCGAACAGCGTCGTCGGGCAGATGTCGGGGCAGTGGGTATAGCCGAAGAACACCACGCTCCACTTGCCCTTCAGCACATCCTGGTCGACCGTGCGTCCCGATGTGTCCACCAATTGGAACGGTCCGCCCACGGCGACGGTTGATTGCGGACCAAGCACACCCTTGCGCACCGCGAGGCCGGTAAGGATGGCAAGGGCGAGCGCCAGGACCGCGATGACCGCCAGGATCCGTTTGGACATCGAACGCCTCCTTACGATACGCGGCGCCGCCGCCTGGCGGGACTGACCGCCATGGCCAAGCCGCCGATCCCCGCCGCCGGCCTCGATACGGCCCACTCCACGGGCGCGCAAGACGTGTGGGACACGGCCGCCATCCGGCGGGGCCACCTGCGGGTCCGAACCCTGGTCAGCGTCCGCTGGATGGTGGTGGGCGGCGAGGTCGCCCTGATCGCGGCCATGGCCTTCGTCCTCGGCTACCACGGCCCCTACCTCGCCTGCCTGGGGGTGATCGCGACCGGGGCGGTCCTCAACCTGATCACCGGCGCGGTCTGGCCGATGCCGCGGGTGCTGGGCGACCGCGAGGCCCTGGGGCAGCTGTCGTTCGACCTGCTGCAGGTGTCCGCCCTGATGGGACTGATCGGCGGCACCGCCAATCCGTTCGTGCTGGTGCTGATCGCCCCGGTGACGCTGGCCGCAGCAACCCTGCCCCTGCGGCCCGTGCTGCTGGTGGGGGGCTTGGCCTCGGTGCTGTCGCTGGGGCTGGCGGTGGTGTCCCTGCCCTATCCGGCGGTGTCGCCCGAGCCGCGGCTGAGCCTGGAGTACCGGTTGATCTCCGCCGTCGCCAATATCGCGGGCATCGCCCTGGTGGCCGGCTATGTGCGCCAGTCGGTGGTGGAGGCGGCGCGGATGGCGTTGGCGCTGGACGTCACCCAGGCGGTGCTGTCGCGCGAGCAGCGGCTGTCGGCCCTGGGCGCCCTGGCCGCGGCGGCGGCGCACGAGCTGGGCACGCCGCTGGCCACCATCTCCATCGTCGCCAAGGAGATGACGCGGGAGGCCCCGACCGCCCAGGTCAAGGAGGACGCCGAGCTCCTGATGCAGCAGGCCGAGCGCTGCCGCGACATCCTGCGCCGGCTGGCCGCGACGCCCGACAAGGCCACCGACGAGGTGCACGAGCGCCTGTCCCTGCGCCAGCTGGTGCAGGAGGTGATCGAGCCCCACACCAACGCCTCCAAGGAGGTGCGGGTGGAAGCGATCGTCACCGGGGCGAAGAACGTGAAGACCCCCGACGTCCGCCGCCTGCCCGAGATCACCCACGCCTTCACCTCGTTCGTGGAGAATGCGGTGGACTTCGCCCAGTCCGAGATCCTGGTCTCCGCCCGCTTCGACGCCGAGACCATCACCATCGAGGTGCGCGACGACGGCCCCGGCTTCGCTCCCGAGATCCTGGCCAAGCTGGGCGAGCCCTATGTCACCAGCCGCCCCGGCGCGGAGGGCTCACGCACGGGGCACATCGGCATGGGCCTCGGCTTTTTCATCTCCAAGACCCTGCTGGAGCGCACCGGCGCGACGGTCAGTTTCCAGAACGGCAAGCCGCGCGGGGCCATAGTTTCGGCGCGCTGGGCCCGTTCTGAGTTGGAAGCGGCATGAGGCTCACGCAGCTTTGCTTGCCGAAACGCGTTCAACTGCGGCACTCTGCCGCAGTTAGTAGTGAGGGAGCCCTCAACCGAGGGTGTGCGGAATGACCGATCTCTCCGCCGAAGTGACCGCTCTTGCCGACAAGAGCCTCTTGGTCCTCGACGACGACGCCCCCTTGCGAACGCGCCTGGGCCGCGCGCTGGAGCAGCGGGGCTTCGAGCCGACGCTGGTCGGCAGCGTGCAGGAAGCGATCGCCGCCGTGAAGGCCAAGGCGCCCGCCTACGCCGTGCTCGACATGCGGCTGGAGGACGGGTCGGGGCTGAAGGTGGTGGAGGCGGTGCGCGACGCCCGCCCGGACGCCAAGATCATCATGCTCACCGGCTACGGCAACATCGCCACCGCGGTGCAGGCGGTGAAGGCCGGGGCGGTGGACTACCTCTCCAAGCCCGCCGACGCCGACGACGTAGTCCGCGCCCTCCTGGCCAAGGGCGACGCGGCTCCGGCCCCGCCGGAAAACCCCATGAGCGCCGACCGGGTGCGCTGGGAGCACATCCAGCGGGTCTATGAGCTCTGCAACCACAACGTCTCGGAGACCGCGCGGCGCCTCAACATGCACCGCCGCACCCTCCAGCGCATCCTCGCCAAACGCGCCCCGCGGTAGCGGGCGGTCGTATCCTTCTCCCCTGCGGGAGACGGAAATCGAGGATCGTGCTCACAGCTCCGTCGCCGCCACCCCCGCGGCGCGGAGGGCGGCCAGGCGGGCGAAGGCCAGGGTGAGGGCCTTGCGGCGGGCGCCGGCCAGGGCCGCCACGGGGGCCTCGCGCAGGATGGCGCCGCCGAAGCCGTCGGCGACGATGAGGCCGGGTTCCTCGGGCAGGATCTCGCGCGGGAACTCCGGCGCCACGGCGAAGGCGAAGGCGTCGCAATAGGGTTGGTATTCCGGCCACTTGGCGTCGGTGCGGAAGTCCTCCACCCCCGACTTCACCTCGACGATGAAGATCTGGCCCTTCGGCCCCAGCGCCATCAGGTCCGCCCGCCGGCCGTTCGGCAGCGTCACCTCCGGCAGGGGCGCATAGCCCAGGGCGGTCAACAGGCGCGCGGCGCCGCGGGTGACGGTGGCGGTGGTCTCCGGGCGCGAAATGACGGCCGTGACGAGGGCGGTGACGTCCATGCCGTCACCTTGTTCCGCCTTCGTTCCGAATTCAAGCGGCGCCGCAATCACCCGGCAGCCCGCGCTCGGTCAGTCGCCCGAGCCCAGCCGCATCGGCTGCGGGAATTCCAGACGGCCGACGTCGAAGCCCATCTGGCGGATGTGGGCCAGGGCCTGGGCGCGGATGGCGGTGGGCAGGGTCGGCTTCTGCGACATCAGCCACAGGTACTTGCCGTTGGCGGTGGCCAGCACCAGCCAGCCCTGGTCCGGATGGTGCTCCAGCACCCAGTACTCCTGGCTGACGATGCCGCCGAAGAAGCTCATCTTGAACTTGGCGTTCGTGGCCGGGTCGGCGACCGTGGCCTTGGCCTTCCACACCGAGAGCGGCCCGTCCGGCGCGCCCTTGTGGCAGGACTGCACCACCGCAAAGCCCCAGCTCTGCGGCGTCCAGTCCGAGGCGCCGGCCTCGCAGCCCTTCTGGATCTGGTTCGGGAAGCGCGCCACCTCGTACCAGCGGCCCATCATCTTGGTCAGCTCGATGTGCTGGGTCGGCTCAGGCTGGGCCTGGGCGGCCGCCATGGGCGCGAGCATCAGGGCGGCGGAGAGCGCCGCAAGGATCAGGCGTCGAAGCATGTTGCGGTGCACTATCGGAAAGGTGTGACGAACGGAACGCCCCGGAGCGCGCGATATAGGGACGCACGGCCAACATGACCAGCGGCTGAATGGAGCCGTCAGGAGGGTTGATCAAAGGTTGACGAGCTTGGCTGTTCGCTGCTGCGAAAACCGGCGCCGCGGACGCGCCGAAGGCAAGAAAAACACGAAGACCACCAAGATCACGAAGACCACGAAGAGGTGAAGGCTATCGCCGCCGCCGCGGGCCAACCTGGGCCCCTTGGTGGTCTTGGTGTCTTTGGCGGTCTTGGTGTCGAATAGCGGCGCTGACGCGCCACGCCGGCTCCAAAGCCAGCGCAGCCCGCTGCGCGCTACGCCTACTCCGCCGCGATCAGGACCTGCTTGGCCTTGTCGGCGAAGTTGATCTCCTGGAGGTAGCGGATGCCTTCCTCGGCGATCTCGTCGCCCACCATCTTGTCGCCTTCGCCCTTCAGCTCATCGATGTCGACGTACATGGCGTAGAACGCCCGGGTCCGGTCGGTGATGATGCCGGCGTTGAGCAGGGTCTTCACCAGCACCCGGAAGATGTTGGTCTGCTCCTTCATGTTCTCGCGGCGCGTCTCGTCGGTGATCAGCTTGCCGAGCTCGGCGATCACGATCTCGGGGTCGAGGCCGAACTCCTCGTAGAGGCTGCGCTGCTGGGTGGGGCCCACCAGGTTGAAGAGCAGGGTCTGGAAGCACTGGGCGGCCCAGAGCTCGATGATCTCGTGCTCGGCGGGGGTCAGGTTCGGGATCGTCCGGTCGGCCCAGATCTTCCCGAACTTGTGGTGGAAGGCCTCGTCCGTCATCACCAGCTGCATCAGCTTCTTGGCCAGCGGGTCGTTAGTCAGCTTGAAGACGGTGGCGAAGGCGCCCATCGCCAGCCCTTCGACCAGCATCTGCATGCCGACGATCTTCTTGTAGACCTCGGGCGAGGCGATGATGTCGACCAGCAGCGCCTTCAGCGTCGGGCCGCATTCCACCGGCCGGCCCCAGCGGGTCTTGATGTACTTGGCGAAGGCCGTGACGTGGCGGGCCTCTTCGCGCGTTTGGTTGGCGGCGTATTCTTGCGCGCCCTGGTCCTTCAGCACGTGGCACAGGCTGGCCGACAGGTTCAACGCGCCCTGCTCGCCGTGCAGGATCGAGGAGAAGGTCCGCAGGGTGAACTGATTGACGAAGCGGACCCGGTCCTTCTGGGTCTTCAGGGCGTTGGACACGTAGTCGGTCTGCAGCGAGATCACCATCTCCTCGGGGAGGATCATGGTGTTCTCCATGTCGAACGGCTCGTCGAAGTCGATGTAGCGCTTGTCCAGCGGATCCCAGAAGTGGTCGTGGGTGGCGCTGATGATCTTGTCGAAGGCGGTCGAGCGGGCGTTGTAGCGGTCCAGCTCCAACATGGACTCGAAGTCGTCCGGCGCGACGGCGTCGTAGATGATGTCCTTGGTGATATTGCCGTCGGCGGCCATCGTGCGTCCTCCACCTTGATCTGGCGCAAGGATGCAGTCTTAACAGCGTTCAGTCAAGGAAAGTGACGGGGGCGTCAGGTTTCCTTCCCTCCCTTGATGGGGAGGGACAGGCCGCGCAGCGGCCAGGGTGAGGCAGCCCCGACCGGGCATCGACTCTCAGATAAACACGCTCCACGTGAGATCAGCGGCGCCAATCTCGCACCCCCTCGCCCGGTCGAGGCCACCTCACCCTGCTCGCCGTCGGCGAGCTGTCCCTCCCCATCAAGGGAGGGAAGACTCGATCCCCTCGATCTGGGCGTCGGAGAGGCCGAAGTGGTGGCCGATCTCGTGGACCAGGACGTGGGCCACCAGCTCCTCGAGGCTGACCTCGCCGTGCTCGGCCCATTCGTCCAGGATCGGCCGGCGGTAGAGGAAGACCCGGCTGGGCTCCACCGCCCCGCCCAGCACCGAGCGGTCGGCGAGGCTGACGCCGGAATAGAGGCCGGTCAGGCCGAACGGATCCTCGATGCCGAGCTCGTCCAGCACCTCGTCCGGCGGGAAATCGTCGACCCGGAAGATCACCTCGCCGGCCAGGGTGCGGAAGCCCTCGGGCAGGGCGGCGAAGGCCCGCTCGGCGATCTCCGCCAGGTCGTCGAGGGAGGGCGCGCGGCCCCATTCGCCCGTCTCGCTCGTCGGCTCACTCATCGGGCATGACGATGTGCGGCGCCTCGGGCGGGCGGGTCTCGAAGAGGCCGATGTCCAGCGGCTGCTGCGGCTTGGTGGGGCGCAGGGGCTGGCGGGCGATGGCGCGCAGGGTGTCCGGATCCAGCGGCTGGCCTGCGCGACGCGCCTGGCGGGCCTGCGGCGCGTCCAGCGGCCGCTCCGCCGAGGCGATCCGCCAGTAGGAGACGCTGAGCCGCCAGATGGTGCGCGGGGCCGCGGGCGGGTCGGGCCAGCGCCGGCCATCGGCGAAGCTGGGCTCCACCGGCTTCGGGCGCGGCGCGCCCTCGGCCACCTGCTCGATGAGCCGGCAGTAGCGGTCCTCCGGCTCGGGCGCGGCGCCGGTGCGCTCGTCCTCCACCCGGCCGCGGTAGGCGTCCAAAGCCGCCTCGCGCGTGGCGAAGGCCGGGCCCACCGGATCGGTGGTGAAGGCGACCGCCTCGCCGGCGCGGCGGCGCGCCTCGGCCTCACGCGCGGCGCGGGCCAGCGGTCGCGACAGCGCCTGCTCGGCATTGGCCGCCAGGGGATAGAGGATCGCGGTCATCGGTCCCATTCTCGCCGATTATCCCGACGGATAGAACGCCCGCCAAGGGTGCGGGTGCGGCGGAGCCGGCCTAAGCTGCCCACTGGTTGATTCGCCGGGGGTGCATGAACGCGCACGAATTGATCCTGGCGGCCGCGGCGGGGGCGGTCAGCCTGGCCTTCTCGGCCGTCCTCTGGGCCTTCGCCCAGCGCCGCGCGGCCGACCGCCGCGTGGGGGAGCTCACCGCGCGCATCCGCCAGCTGGAGGTCGGCGCCGAGGCGGCCCAGGCCTCGGCCGAGGCCTTCGATTCCGCCCTCCTCGCCGTCGAGGATGGTCATGCGCTGCTGGCCTCCGGCGCGGAGAGCCTGGTCACCTGCTGCCAGGCGCTGGGGCTCTCGGACTCCGACCCGCAGTACCTGCTGAACGCCCTGATGCGCGCGGACCCGGACCACGCCCGGCGGATGCGCGGCCTGTTCGAGCGCGGCGAGCCCTGCGCCTTCGAGGTGAAGGGTCCGGCCGGGGTGGTCACCGTCGAGGGCCGGGCCGCGGGGGCCCTGGCCTGGCTGCGGGTCTCGGCCACCCTGGGCGAGGACCAGGGCCTGCCCACCGCGCCGCGCTTCGCCGCCTTCCTCAACAGCCGCATAAGCCCCGCCTGGATCTCCGCCGCCGACGGCTCGCCGGTCTGGGTCAACGCCGCCTGGCTGAAGGCGGTGGACGCCGCCAGCCTGGACGAAGCGGCCCAGCGCGGGGCGGCCTTCGACCGCGGCGCCGACGCCCTGGCCAGCGAGGCGGCCAACCTGGGCCAGCGGCGCGAGGCCCTGCGCTGGCTCTCGCTGGACGGCCGCCGCCGCGCGTTCCAGATCACCGCCCAGCCGCTGGAGGGCGGCGGCGTCGGCGTCTGGACCGACGACCTCACCGAGCTGGAGGAAGCCCGCGAGGACACCAAGCGCAATGTCGAGGCGCACGACGAGACCCTGAACCGCCTGGACGACGCGGTGGTGATCTTCGACCGGGCCAAGCGGCTGTCGTTCCACAACACCGCCTTCGCCGAGCTGTGGGGCCTGGAGCCGGCCTGGCTCACCGAGCGGCCGACCCACGGGGAGGTGCTGGACCGCCTGCGCCAGCGCCGCCGGCTGCCGGAGACTGCCGACTACGCCAAGTGGAAGGCCGCCGAGCTGGACCGCTACGGCCAGCTCGAGGCCGCGCCCGACGACATGTGGAGCCTGCCCGACGGGCGCACCCTGCGGGTCGTGCGCCAGCCGCACCCGATGGGCGGCCTGCTCCTGCTGTTCGCCGACATCACCGGCGAGCTTAAGATGAAGTCGCAGTTCAACGCCCTGATCCAGGTGCAGCAGGCGACCCTCGACAAGCTCTCCGACGCCGTCGCGGTGTTCGGCTCCGACGGGCGCCTGCGCCTGCACAACGAGAGCTTCGAGCGGTTCTGGAACCTGACGCCGCTGCAGATCGAGGCGGCGGGCGACTTCGAGGGCGTGGTGGAGCTGTGCGTGCCCAAGCTGCACGACATGGGCTTCTGGCGCGAGCTGAAGGGCCGGGTGGCCGACCCCGACCCCGCCGCGCGCATGCCCATCACCGGCGAGGCCCAGACCTCGGACAACCGCACCGTCGAGTATCGCACCCGCCCCCTGCCGGACGGCGCCACCCTGATCGCCTTCACCGACGTCACTGACGCCCGACGGCTGGAAAGCGCCCTGGCCGACCGCGAGCAGGCGCTCAGCGAGGCCGAACGGCTGAAGCGCGATTTCGTCGGCAACGTTTCCTACGAGCTGCGGACCCCGCTCACCACGATCATCGGCTACTCCGAGCTCCTGGAGATGGCGGGCGAGGCCCTGCCGGCGCGCTCGCGCAGCCACGCTGCGGCGGTGAAGTCGGCGGCGACGCAGCTCGCCCGCTCCATCGACGACGTGCTGGACATGGCCCAGATCGACGCCGACGAGATGGCGCTCGACCTCTCCGACGTGAACGTCGCCGACCTCTTGATCGAGGTGGCCTCGCGCTGGCGCGAGCAGGCCGAGCCGCAGAAGGTCTCCATCGTGCTGGAGCGTCCCGCCGACGTGGGCGTGATCCGCGGCGACCGTCGCCGCCTGGCCCAGGTTCTGGACCACCTGATGGAGAACGCCCTGGCCCAGACCCCCGGCGGCGGCACGGTGCGGCTGGCGGCGCGCAAGGCCCTCGGCGAGGTGCAGCTGCAGGTGTCCGACACCGGGCGCGGCATCCCGTTCCACGTCCAGGCGCACATCTTCGACCGGTTCATCGGCCGCGAGCGCGGCGGCCCGGGCCTCGGGCTGGCCCTGGTCAAGGCCCTGACCGAGCTGCACGGCGGCTGGGTGGCCCTGGAGAGCGAGCCCGGCGCGGGCGCCACCTTCACCTGCCACCTGCCCGAAGAGACCCACGCCGTCAGCCAGCCCGAACTCGGCTTCGCCCGCTAAGGCTCCTCTCCCCACGCGAAGCGGAGGGGGAGAGGGTAGGGAGAGGGCCGGCTGGGCGACGCTGGCCAGACGCCAAGGGCCCTCGGCCTACCGACCAGTCCCGGTCGACAATCCGCGCCAGCCCTCTCCCTACCCTCTCCCTCTCGGGCTGCGCCCGGGGAAAAGGAGATTTCAGACGGGACGGGACAGCCTGCGGCGCAGGAGGCCGCCGTAGGCGAGGATGAGGAGGCCGCCGGCGGCGACGATGGCGGCATGGAGGCTCCAGAAGGCGAAGGGGCTCATGGTTTCGTAGAGGCCGCCGAGGCGGCCGCTGATCACGCTGCCGAGCGAGGTCGCCACCGAATAGAGGCCCATCAAGGTCGCGGTCACCGCCACCGGCGCGGCGCGCGAGAAGAGCGCGTTGCAGGTGGGCGCGAAATAGAGCCAGCCCAGGTTCGAGGCCAGATGGAACGCCACCGCCCAGAGGAACGGCGTGCGGCCGGCCGCGTCGGTGACGAACTGCCCCGCCGCCAGCCACAGGGTCGAGGCCGCGAAGATGAAGCAGCCCAGCGCCAGCTTGCCGAACTCGTCCGGCTCGCGCCCGCGGCCCGCCTGCCAGCGCCAGAACAGCAGCATCGGCGGCAGGGTGGCGAAGGGCGCCAGGCCGTCGATGGATTGCAGCCAGGGGACGGGGACCTCGAAGCCGCCGATGCGGAGCTCCAGGTGGTCGCGCACCCAGATGTTGTAGGTGTTCCAGATCTGCGACTGCGCCACCCAGAACATCGCCGCCAGCGGCACGAAGCCCACCAGCAGGACCACGCGCCGCCAGGCCTGCGGCGTCAGGGGCGGGCGCGCCTCCGCGGCGTCGCGCCGGACCTCCGGCGGAAGGTGGCGCTGGCCGGCGACATAGGTGGCCAGGCCCACCATCATGCCGATGGCGGCGAAGGCGAAGCCCACATGCCAGCTGTAGGCCTTGGCGAGACTCCCGGTGACCAACGGCGCCACGAAGGCCCCGAGGTTCACGCCCGCGCCATAGATCTGGAACGCCACCGCCCGACGCCGGTCGTCGCGGTCGTAGAGGTCGCCCACCTGCGGCGGCAGGTTGCCGCGCAGGCACCCGGTGCCCAGGATCAGCAGCAGCAGGGCCAGGAGGAACGACTGGTCGAAGGCCATGGCCAGGTGGCCGAGGCTCATCAGCACCGCCCCCAGCACCACCGCCCGGTGGCGGCCCAGCAACCGGTCGCCCAGGGCCCCGCCGAACAGCGGCGCGAACAGCGCAAAGCCCAGGTAGAGGCCGAAGACCTGGGAGGCCAGGGCCTGGGTCGAGAGCGGCCCGGTCACCGCCTCGATGGCGGCGCGGAAGCCGGCAAAGCCCGCCACCTTCTCGATATGGCCGGGCAGCAGCAGCTGCTCGACCATGTAGAGGGTCAGCAGCGCCTGCATGCCGTGGAAGGAGACCCGGTCCCAGAACTCGGTCCCCGCCAGGTACGGCAGGGCCCGCGGATGGCCGAACAGCAGGCCTCCGCCCGCCGGCGCCGGCCGCTCCGCCACGATCTCGCTCGCCATGCCCCCGCCCCCGTTTCGGCCTGCGCCGTGTCAGACCTCGACCACGGCCTTGCCCACGGGGGTCAGGGCCAGCCCCGCCAGCTTGATGTGCTGCCAGGCGAACGGGATGCCGATGATGGTCACC
The DNA here is from genome assembly GCA_019510435.1 of Caulobacterales bacterium. GTDB lineage: Bacteria > Pseudomonadota > Alphaproteobacteria > Caulobacterales > Caulobacteraceae > Phenylobacterium. The sequence goes on from JAEKKJ010000026.1 coordinate 34,642, forward strand.
GCCAGGCCCACCGCCAGCACCAGGTGGTGCAGCGCCAGCCACCAGCCGGCCAGCACCAGCCACAGGATGTTGAGCACGACCCCCGTCGCCCCGTGGTCGCGGTCGACCACCACCCGCCCGAACGGCCAGTAGCTGAAGCCCGCCATGCGGAACGCCGCCGGGGTCCACGGCAGGCCGATGACGGTGATCGCCAGGAGCAGGCCGGCCAGGATCCAGAGCGAGCCGGAAATCCAGCCGCCGAGCACGAACCAGAGCAGATTCATCAGAAGGCGCATGGGGACCCCGGCGAAAACGCAACGGGCGAAGCCTCCACCATCTGGAGGGACCGCGCTAGGCTCTAGCTTCGACTGCCGTTGAGGATCCCATGCTGCTCGCCATCGCCCTGGCCTCCGCCGTCGCCGCCGTCGAGCCCGGTTGCGCGGCGCTGAAGGCCCAGGCCGCGCCCGCTATAGCCGAGGCCAACGCCGACTGGTTCCGGGCGATGAAGGCCGGCGACGCCGAGGCCCTGGCCGCCGCCTATGCCGAGGACGGGGTGTTCGTCGGGCCGGATGGCGCGCCGGTCCGTGGCCGCGCCGCGGTGCGCGACCTCTACGCCGCGCGGACCGCCAAGGGCGGGCCGGAGCTCCTCTCCGGGCGGATCGAGAGCCTGGGCCGCACCTGCGGCGGCCAGGGCCTGGTCTACGAATGGGGTCGCGGATCCCTGACCTTGCGCACGGCCGATGGCCGGGTCGCCCAGCGCGGCGGACCCTATCTCACGGTCTGGAAGCGCCTGGACGGACGCTGGCGGATCGTCCGCAACATGGCGTTCTGAGCCCGCGGCGCCCTGAGGGACAAGGCCTCGCCGACAACCAAACCGGCCGCGAAAGCGTTGCCGACCCCATGAGTCCCGCTTACCCACCACGCCCCGCGGCCCGATCCGCCCCGGCCGTCCTCCGCCGCCTCCTCGCCCTCGCCCTCCCAGCCCTCCTGCTGGTGCTGCCCGCCTGCAGCCGCGACTCCGGCCCCGGCGGCCTCGCCAAGGCAGATGGCAAATATGCGCTGCAGGTGCTGGACCGCGCCCCGGAGCAGGGGTTCGCTTCCGGCGCCTTCCATGTGCGCGAGCTGCACGCGGCCATCGATCGCCGCGACCCGCACGCCGGCGCCCTGCTGCGCGCGGCGGTGATCGCCTATGCGCGCGCCGAGCATGGCCTCGCCATCCCCGCCGCCTCGCGGCCCGCCGCCTGGGGCCAGCGCGCGGCGCCCTATGACGCGGCGCGCGAGCTGGATGCCGCCTTGCGCGCCGGGCAGTTCCGCGCCTGGCTCGACGCCCAGCCACCCGCCTCGCCGCTCTACCGCACCCTGCAGCAGGCCTATGTGGCGACGCTGCGCCAGCCGCAGACGCCGCAGACCGCCGCGGCCTTGACCACCCTGCGCGCCAATCTGGAGCGCCTGCGCTGGCTGCCGCGGACCGAGCCGCCCACCCGGATCGACGTCAACATCGCCTCGGCCAGCCTCATCTACCTGGTGGACGGCCAGCCGCAGCTGACCATGCGCACCGCCTCGGGCAAGCCGGGCGACGAGACGCCGATCCTGACCTCCACCATCGACCACCTGGTGCTCAACCCGCCCTGGCATGTGCCGGACGAGATCGCCGACCAGGAGCTGCGACCCAAGGGCGAGGGCTATTTGTCCAGCCACGGTTTCGTCACCGACGACTCCGGCCGGCTGGTGCAGCAGCCGGGGCCCGACAGCGCCCTGGGGCTGGTCAAGTTCGAGTTCGACAATCCCTATGCCGTCTACCTGCACGACACGCCGGCCAAGTCGGCGTTCGACCGCGGCCAGCGCGCGGTGAGCCACGGCTGCGTGCGGCTGGAGCGGGCGCTGGACCTGGCCGACCGGCTGCTGGGGACCCAGGCCGGCTGGTCGCCCGAGCGCATCCGCCAGGTGATCGACAGTGGCGAGACCACGACGGTGAAGCTGGAGCGGCCGGTCCCGGTGCGCCTGCTCTACCTCACCGCCGTCCCGTCCGAGGGCCGCATCGTCACCCTGCCGGACGTCTACGGCTGGGACCCGCAGGTGGTGTCCCTGCTGGACCGTTTCTCCGGCCCGGGCGCGGCGACCTAGGCTGGCGCCTGGCTGCGCGCGTCCATGGTCCAGCGGCCGAGGTCGGCCTCGCGGGCCATCAGGGCCAGGCCCGTGGCGATCGACTCCAGCTCCGCGCCGGTCTCGATGCGCGAGGGATCGAAGCGTCGATGGAAGATGCCGCGCACCGCCGGCACCAGGGACGAGCCGCCGGTGAGGAAGATGCGGTCGATGCGCTCGGCGGGCAGGTTGGCGCTGCTGAGCGCGCGGTCGACGGCGGCCTCGATCTGCGCCAGCTCCGGGGCGATCCAGCCCTCGAAGGTCTCCCGCGCCACCGGCTGCACGATCTCGATGGAGCCGGCGCGGAACTCGAACAGGGCCCCCGGCTCGCGCGACAGGGTCTCCTTCAGCCGCGAGACCGCGCGGTAGAGCTGGTAGCCGTAGTTCTCGTCCAGGGTCTCCACCAGCCGGGCGATCTTCTCCGGCTCCGCCGCCTCGCGCAGCAGGGCGCGGATCTCGCGCATGTCGCGGCTGGCGCGCAGCAGCGCCAGCTGGTCCCAGCGCGCGAAGGCGGCGTAGTACTTGTAGGGGATCGGCAGCACCTTGCCGAAGCTCCTGTAGTCGCCGCCCTTGCCCAGCTGCGGCGAGACCAGGTTGTCGATGATCCGGTAATCGAACGCGTCGCCCGCCACGCCCACCCCCGCGCGGCCCAGGGGCACGGCGCGCATCGCCCCGGCCTCCCGTTCGAAGCGGATGATGGAGAAGTCCGACGTGCCGCCGCCGAAGTCGCCCACCAGCACGGTGGCGTCGTGGGTGAGCTCCCGGGCGAAGAAGAACGCCGCCCCGACCGGCTCATAGGCGTAGAGCACCTCCTTGACGCCCATGCGGTGGAAGGCGGTCTCGTAGCGGCTGAGGGCCAGGGCCTCGTTTGGCGCGCCGCCCACGAAGGTCACCGGCCGGCCCACGATCACCCGCTCCGGGATCTCGGCCAGCTCGGCGCCGGCGTAGTCGCGCACCTTCAGGAGGAAGGTGGAGAGCAGGTCCTCGAACCGGTAGCGGCGGCCCAGGATCTGGGTCTCTGAAAAGCTCTCCTGGGCGGCGAAGCTCTTGAAGCTCTGGATGAACCGCGTCTCGGCCGGGTCCTCCACATAGGCTTCGATCGCCCACGGCCCGGCGGCGATCTGCCGGTCGGACGGCTGCTCGGCGGGGGCGTGGAAGGACAGACACGAGCGGAACGCGAAGAGCTCCCCTTCCGGGGCGGGGAAGTGGGCCAGGCGCGCCGGCCCGTCCCGGCCGGCGAGCGCCAGCACCGTGTTGGTCGTGCCGAAGTCGATCCCGAGACTGTACATCGCACCCGCTCCCGAGGGGCGCGGGGGATAGCAGAAGGTGGCGCGGTGCGGAAGCGGGCGTTGAGGTTGTGGAACAAAACGAATACGGAGGTTGGGCAGGGAGATCCGCATGCCCACATCCGCAGACCTAAAGGACGAGCAGACCCGGTGGCTCGTCGAGATCCTGGGTTGGGACGCGTCGCTAGGTCTGTCGATCGTGCGGCCTGGCCTTCCGGAGGAAGCCAAGGTCCATGGAGAGCTGGCTTACAGTCGCGGCATCGACATCCGGGGACGGCTGGTTGCGCCGAAATCGCATTCGGACAAGGCCATTCGGGTCTGGTTGTCCCCCTCGCCGCTGCGCTACTGGGCCGGACCGGAGGCGCTCGACGAGGTCGGCCAGTTCAACCCCTATGATACGCCCAAGAACGGAAGCGACTTCGACGCGACCATTCTGATCCCCGAGGACTCGCTGACCTACGCGGTGGTCAGCCTGGGCTCCGCCTGGCGCTACATCCACATCTGGACGCTCGATCCATTTCCCCGAGCGTCCATCGCGCGAGTGTCGTTTTCACAAGACGTCCATCCGAACCTGGAGCCATGGATCAGGGGCGAAGCGAGCGGACTGTTCTAGATCGTGGACGCGGGTCTGTTTGGAGCCTCCTTCCTCCTCGATGGAGGAACGCCGGGATGGTGGTGTTAGCAGGGTGACCAGGCGAAGACCGAGGTCGGCCCCGACCTGATCCTGCTGCGTCGCCTCAGAAGCCACACCACCACCCAACCCTCCTCCATCGAGGAGGAGGGCTATCGATTTCAACGCCTTACAGAATCTGCCATCGCCGCACGCAGTTCGTGGCGGTTGCTAACGAATAACGACGCTCGCGAGGTCGGTTTCCCGCTCCGCGCCTACTCTGCCAACTCCACCAGCGGCCGGTCGTAGGCGCAGACCGTCGCCATCTGCAGGATGCGCGAGACCGACGAGCCCAGGGGGCAGATCTGCACCGGCTTATCCAGGCCGAGCAGGATCGGGCCCACCACCTCGGCGCCGCCCAGGGACTTGATCAGCTGGGTGGAGATGGCCGCGGAGTGGATGGCCGGCATGATCAGGACGTTGGCCGGGCCGGAGAGGCGCATGAACGGATAGGCGCCGCGGCTGTCCGGGTCGAGGGCCAGCTCGGGCGGCATCTCGCCCTCGTACTCGAAGTCGACGCCGTCCATCTCGTCCAGCATGGCCACCGCCTGGCGCACCCGCTCGGAGCGCTCGCCCATGGGGTTGCCGAAGGTGGAATAGCTCATGAAGGCGACCTTGGGCTCGTAGCCCAGGGTGCGCACCGCACGCGCGGCCTCGATCCCGATCTCCACCAGCTCCTCGGCCACCGGCATCTCGGTGACGTTGGTGTCGGCGATGAACAGGGTGCGGCCCTTGGCCATGACCACGCTCATGCCGATCACCCGGCCGTCGGGGGTGGGGTCGATGACGTTGAGCACCTCCTCCAGCACCTGGTCGAAGTTGCGGGTGACGCCGGTGACCACGCCGTCGGCATGGCCCAGGGCCACGAGGGCGCAGGCGAAGGCGTTGCGGTCCTGGTTGATCAGGCGCTGGCAGTCGCGGCGCAGGAAGCCCTCGCGCTGGAGACGGCCATAGAGGTAGTCGACCGAGGCCTCGTTCCACGGCGACAGGCGCGCATTCAGCACCTGCAGCGCCGCCTCCTTGGGGTCGATCCCGGCGGCGATCATGTTCTCGTGCACCAGGTCCTCGCGGCCGACGAGTATGGCCTTGCCCAGCCCCTGGGTCTGGAAGGCGTAGGCGGCGCGGATGACGCTGAGCTCCTCGCCCTCGGCGAAGACGATCTTCTTCTCCGGCCCGGACATGACCGCGCCCTGCAGCTTCTGGAGGAAGGCGGCGGTGGGGTCCATCCGCTGGGCCAGGGACGCGCGATAGGCGTCCATGTCGGCGATCGGCTTGCGCGCCACGCCGGTATCCATGGCCGCCTGGGCCACGAACGGCGGGATGTAGGAAAGCAGGCGCGGGTCGAACGGCGTCGGGATGATGTACTTGGGCCCGAACTTCAGCTGAGCGCCATGGTAGGCGGCCGCCACCTCGTCCGGCACGTCCTCGCGCGCCAGCTGGGCCAGGGCCCGGGCGGTGGCGATCTTCATCTCCATGTTGATCTGCCGGGCGCGCACGTCCAGCGCCCCGCGGAACAGGTAGGGGAAGGCGAGCACGTTGTTGACCTGGTTCGGATAGTCCGACCGCCCGGTGGCCACGATGGCGTCGGGGCGCACCTCATAGACCTCCTCCGGGGTGATCTCCGGATCGGGGTTGGCCATGGCGAAGATCACCGGCTGGTGGGCCATGGTCTTGATGTGGTCCTGGGTCAGGGCGCCCTTGGCGCTGACGCCGATGAACACGTCCGCGCCCTCCAGGGCCTCGGCCAGGGTGCGCTTGTCGGTGTCGACCGCGTGGGCCGACTTCCACTGGTTCATGTCGTCGGTGCGGCCGCGGTAGAGCACGCCCTTGCGATCGACGGCGATGACGTTCTCGGGCCGCACGCCCAGGGCCTTGATCAGGCCCAGGGTGGCGATGCCGGCCGCGCCCGGGCCGTTCAGGACGACCTTGACCTCGGAGAGCTTGCGCCCGGTGATCTCGCAGGCGTTGATCAGGCCGGCCGAGCAGATGATCGCCGTGCCGTGCTGGTCGTCGTGGAACACCGGGATGTCGAGCAGCTCCTGCAGCTCGGTCTCGATGCGGAAGCAGTCGGGGCTCTTGATGTCCTCGAGGTTGATGCCGCCGTAGGTGATCCCGATCGTCTTCACCACCGTGATGATCTCGTCGGGATCGGTGGAGTTCAGCTCCACGTCGATGGCGTCCACGTCGGCGAAGCGCTTGAAGAGCACGCCCTTGCCTTCCATCACCGGCTTGGAGGCCAGCGGGCCCAGGTTGCCGAGGCCGAGGATAGCGGTGCCGTTGGAGATCACGGCCACCAGGTTGCCCTTGGAGGTATATTCGTAGGCGAGCTCGGGGTCCTTGGCGATCGCCAGCACCGGCACCGCGACGCCGGGCGAATAGGCCAGGGAAAGGTCGCGCTGGGTGGCCATCGGCTTGGTGGCCTGGACGCCGATCTTGCCGGGCGTGGGATAGCGGTGGAAGGCGAGCGCCTCCTCATCCGTGAAGGTGCGTTTGTCGACCTGTTCCATTGGTCCCCCAACCCGGCGCCCCGTCGGGCGCTATTCGCAAGGGCGGCAACCTACAGACCCGCGACCGCAGGGACAACGGCTGCCCGAGGCGTTTCGCCACAGCGGCCGACGCAGCGGAACCGTCGCCAGGGGCCGCCCGTTGATGCCGCGTCGGGCGCGGGGGCGAACCTGGGAGCAAGCCTGCATGAACATTCGCCTCGCCTATGCCGCCGCAGCGGCGCTCACCCTCGCCGCGGCCCCGGCCCTGGCGCAGACCACGGCGCCGCACAGCTCGGCTGCGCCGTCCAGCTCGGCCGCAGGCTCGACCTCAGCCATGCCGTCCACCTCGGCGCCGCCGTCGTCGACCACGATGCCGTCGACCGGCGCGACCGCCGGCTCCACAGTCGGCTCCACGGCCGGCGCCGCCGCGGGTGACGTCTCCGGCGCGACCGCCGGCGCGCCCAGCGCGGCCGCGTCGGGCGCCAATGTCAGCGTGACCACCGGCATGAGCGTCAAGGACAACACCGGCGCCACCATCGGCCAGGTCACCGACGTCAAGACCGGCGCCGACGGAAAGCAGACCGCGACCATCAAGATGGGCTCGGACGTCTTCGCCGTGGACACCACCCGCCTCGGCGTCGCCGGCGGCGCGGCCACGGTCAACGCCAGCCAGGCCGACATCAAGAAGATGCTGAAGAAATAGCCGACCGATCCGATCGGCGTTTGCGAGGGCGGTCCTGCGGGGGCCGCCCTTTCTTTTTTGCCCTTCTCTTCCCCCTCTGGGGGAAAGCGGCGCGATGCCCCGAAGGGGCAAGTCGCCGATGGGGGAAGCGACCAGGCAACCTCGATACCTCCCCCATTGTCGCCCGCCTTCGGCATTGGCGACATTTCCCCCGCGAGCGGGGGAAGGGGTTCGCATGTCCTCGCTCTTGACATGATCGTAAGCCAACACTTACGGTAAGGCATGACTAACGCACTGCAACGTACCGATGGCGCTTTCGCCGCCCTGGCCGATCCCACGCGGCGGCAGGTGTTCGAACGCCTGGGCGACGGGCCGCGGGCGGTGGGAGAGCTGGCGGCCGGCCTGCCGGTCAGCCGGCCGGCGGTGAGCCAGCACCTGAAGGTGCTGAAGGCGGCCGGGCTGGTGACCGATCGGCCGGACGGCGCGCGCCGCGTCTACCAGATCGACCCGCAGGGGCTGGGCCAGCTGCGCGCCTGGCTGGACCGGTTCTGGGACCAGGCCCTGGCGGCGTTCGTCGCCGAGGCCGAGCGCGAAGACACAGAGGACTGACGCCCATGAACGCCGCGACCATCAAGCCCGCCCCGATCCGCAAGACGCTGAGCGTCAAGGCGAGCCGCGAGAAGGCCTTCAAGGTCTTCACCGAGGGTCTCGACCGCTGGTGGCCCAAGTCCCACACCATCGGCGAGGCCCCGCTGAGGGAGGCGGTGCTGGAGCCGCGCGAGGGAGGCCGCTGGTACGGGATCTCCGAGACCGGCGCCCAGGATAACTGGGGCGAGGTCCTGACCTGGGAGCCCCCAGCGCGCCTCGTCCTGGCCTGGCGGATCAGCGGCGAATGGAAGTGCGACCCCACCGTGCACACCGAGGTCGAGGTCCGCTTCACCGAGGCGGGCGACGGGACGACCCTGGTCGAGTTCGAGCACCGCATGCTCGAGAACCTGGGCGCCGGCGCCGTGCACGCGGCCGAACAGATGAACGGCGGCTGGGTGATGATCCTGGGCCGCTTCAAGGACGTGTTGGAAGCGTAAGGCAAGCGGGCCCATGGCCCCCGAAGACGTGGAGGTTCCGATGACCCTGGTTCTGCATGGCGTGCCTGGCAGCCCGTACCTGCGCAAGCCGGTCCTCACCGCGGAGGAGAAGGGCGCGCCCTACACCATCCGCGCCATGGGCTTCGGCGAGAACAAGTCGCCGGAGTACCTGGCCCTGCATCCGTTCGGGAAAATCCCGTTCATGGAGCACGACGGGTTCCAGCTCTACGAGGCCCAGGCGATCATCCGCTACATCGACGCCGCCTTCGACGGACCGGCCCTGACCCCCGCGGACCCCAAGGCCATGGCGCGGATGAGCCAGGTGCTGAACATCATCGACTGGTACGTGATGCCGTCCCTGTCCGGCGGCATCGGCTTCAACCGGATCGTGGCGCCGATCTTCCAGATGCCGGTGAACGAGGCCGCGGTCGCCGCGGCGGTCCCCCTGGCGCGCACCTGTCTGCGGGCGCTGGAGGATATCCTGGGCCGCAACCGCTACTTCGCCGGCGACCAGCTGAGCCTGGCCGACCTGGCGGCGGTCTGCCACCTGGACCTGGTGCAGCAGTCGCCGGAGGGCGCCGAGCTGATCGCAGGCTCGCCCCTGCTGGCCTGGCTGGACCGCATGGCCGAGCGGCCCAGCGTCCAGAAGACCGCCATGCGGAAGATGATGGGCCTGGAGGCGGCGGCCTGAGCCTCGGCCGGCGATGGGCGCGGCGGCGATTGGCGGCCGGCTTCCGCCAGCAGGGCGGTTGACCGGGGCGGCCGGGTCGCGAGAGTTAGGCGCCGCGTCCAGCCGCCACCGGAGAGACCGCCCTGCCCCAGCCGATCAAGATCGCCATCGCCGGCGCCCTGGGCCGGATGGGCCAGGCGATCGGCAAGGTCGCCGCGGACGACCCCGCGCTGACGGTGGTCGCCCGCTTCGACCGCCCGGGAACTGAGACCGGCCCCGACCTCGTCGGCCGCGACCAGGCGCTGCAGCTCGCCGACGTGGTCATCGACTTCACCCTTCCGGCCGCGTCGGTGGAACTGGCGCGGCTGTGTGCGGCGGCCGCCGGCCCTGCGCTAGTGATCGGCGCCACGGGGGCCAGCGACGAGCAACGCGCCGCCATCGCCGAGGCCGCGCAGCGGGTCCCGATCGTCTATGCCCGCAACTATTCCCTCGGCGTGAACCTGCTGATCGGCCTGGTCGCCCAGGCGGCCCGCGCCCTGCCCGCCGACGCCTACGACATCGAGATCTTCGAGGCCCACCACCGGCACAAGGTGGACGCTCCCTCCGGCACGGCCTTCATGCTGGGCGAGGCCGCCGCCCACGGACGCGGCGTCGAGCTCACCAAGGTGGAGCGGCGCACGCGCGACGGCATCACCGGCGAGCGCCCGGTGGGGGAGATCGGCTTCTCGGTGCTGCGCGGCGGCGGCATCGTCGGCGACCACAGCGTCACCTTCGCGGCCGAGGAGGAGATCCTGACCCTCAGCCACTCCGGCCGCGACCGGGGCCTGTTCGCCCGCGGCGCGGTGGCGGCCGCACGCTGGGTCGCGGGCCGGCCGCCCGGCCTCTACGACATGCAGGACGTGCTGGGCCTGAAGGAGGCGTGAGATGAACGACCTTCTGGACAAGGACGCCACGGCCCAGATCATGGCCCTGGTCGGCCGGCAGGTCTCGGCGGTGGAGCTGCTGAAGGCGGCGCTGGCCCGCCATGCCGAGACCCACGAGGCCCTCAACGCGGTCGTCGCGGCGGACCCCGAGCGGGCCCTGGAGCGCGCCCACGCCATCGACGACGCCCGCAGCCGCAGCGAGCCGCTGGGGCCGCTGGCCGGCCTGCCCATGACGGTGAAGGACACCTTCGACGTCGCCGGCATGGCCGCCTCCTCAGGCCTGGCGGTCCACCGGCGCCGCATGGCCGACGACGCAGCGGCGGTCGCCCATGCGCGGCATGCCGGCGCCATCATCTGGGGCAAGACCAATGTGCCCGTGCTGGCCGCCGACTGGCAGAGCTACAACGGCCTCTACGGCGCGACCAACAACCCCTGGGACCTCAGCCGCACGCCCGGCGGGTCCTCCGGCGGCGGCGCCGCGGCCCTGGCGGCGCGGGTGACGCCGCTGGAGATCGGCTCCGACATCGGCGGGTCCCTGCGCGTCCCGGCCAATTTCTGCGGCGTCTTCAGCCACAAGCCCACCTGGGGCCTGGTCTCCCAGCGCGGCCACGTCCCGCCACACCCCGGCTCCTACGCCGAGCGCGACCTGAACGTCATCGGACCGATGGCGCGCTCGGCCCGCGACCTGCGGATGCTGCTGTCGGTGATCGAGAACGGGCCACTGGCGCCCAAGGCCCCGCCGGCGGACCTGTCGCAGACCCGCATCGGGCTCTGGCTGGACGATCCGAACTGCCCGCTCGATCCGCAGGTCCGCGCCACGCTTGAGACCTTTGCGGGCGAACTGCGCGCCGCCGGCGCCACCGTCGAGCCGATCGAGAGCCCGGTCGACATGCGCGCCCTGCTGCACGCCTACCAGACGCTGCTGGGCGGCGTGCTGGGCGAGGACATGCCGGAAAACGCGCTGCGCGGCATGGAGCTGGTCCGGCCCTTCGCCCGCCGCGCGCTGGCCCGCGGCGCGGGCCCCTTTTCCACCGCCGCCCTGACCGTGGCCTACACCGCGCGCTATCGCGAATGGGCGGCGGCCGACGCCGTGCGCGCGCGCCTGCGCCACGAGATCGCGGGGCTGTTCGACAGCTGGCACGCGATCCTGGCCCCGATCGCCCCCGTGCCGGCCTTTGCGCACGACCACCGCCCGTTCACCCGCCGCACGCTGAAGCTGTCGGATGGGACCACCATTCCGTACGCGGCCATGCTCACCTGGATCAGCGTGGCAACCGCGCTGCACCTGCCGGCCACCGCCGTGCCGGCCGGCCGCACCGCCGGCGGCCTGCCGGTGGGGGCGCAGCTGATCGGGCCGCTGGGGGGCGACGCGCGCACCCTGGCCATCGCCCAGGCCATCGACGAGAACGTCCGCGGGTTTCAACCGCCGCCCATATAGCGGGAAAATACACGCTATGGCGGTTGTGCACTCCCTCCCGGAGCGAACGCGGTTCCCAAAAGGGTTAATGGCGCGCCTAGTGCCAGGACTGGCCAGACCGTGCGCCGGCCTTGTCGGCACGGAACCTGCAGGGGCGTGGCGAAAGCCGCTTTGGGGAACAGGAAACGTGTTGAAGTCGATTTTGAAGGGCGCGGCCCTGGCCGCCGGTCTGGCCTTCGCAGCGCTGGCGCAGCCCGCCGCGGCCTCCAGCCAGATCACGCTGAACAGCGCCAGCATGGACGGGACCTACACCGCCAACATCAACTACGGCGCGATCCACGTGACCGCCTATTCCAATGGCGTCACCTTCAACGTGACGGACATTGCGCCCCCGAACGCGACCTATGACCTGTTCGGCTTCTGCATCGACATCTACCACGACATGTACCTGGGCGGCCTCGGCTACACCTATTCGTCCACCTACGGCGATCCGGGCGATCCGCTGGCGACGGACTACGGCACGCCGCCGGTGGCCCTGAGCAGCGACCAGAAGAACTGGATCTCCAGCCTGGTGGACCTCGGCTTCGTCCTGCACCGCGACAATCCCGGCGACGCCACGGCGAGCCTGGAGACGGCGGCCATCCAGGCGGCGATCTGGGAGACGATCCATCCCGGCTCGGTCACGCTCAACAATGGCGGCGCCGCGGTCGGCGGGTCGCAGACCTACCAGCAGTACTTCGACCAGTATGTGGGCCTGCACGGCGCCGGCGACCGCATCTTCACGATCACCGACACGGCCAAGGACGGCTATGGCAACGGGGCGCACCAGACCTTCGCCATCGGCTGGCCGCGCGACGTGCCCGAGCCCGCGACCTGGGCGCTGATGATCCTGGGCTTCGGCGCCACGGGCCTGGCCCTGCGCCGCCGGCGGGTTGCGCTGGCGGCCTGACGGCGGCCGCACCGCCAACGTCAAGGGGGCGTCCTTCGGGGCGCCCTTTTCGATTCAGCGTCCGCCGGTCGAGCCGAAGCCGCCGGCGCCGCGGACGGTCTCGTCCAGGCTGGCCACCTCGGCCCACCGGGCCTGCACCACGGGCGCCACCACCAGCTGGGCGATGCGGTCGCCACGGCGGATCGTGAAGGCCTCCGCGCCCAGGTTCACCAGGATCACCTTCACCTCGCCGCGGTAGTCGGCGTCGATGGTGCCCGGGGTGTTGAGGCAGGTGATCCCCGACTTCAGCGCCAGGCCCGACCGCGGCCGCACCTGGGCCTCGTAGCCCGCCGGCAGGGCGAAGGCGTAGCCGGTGGGCACGGCATGCCGGTCGCCCGGATGCAGCACGAACGGCTCAGCCTCCGGCACCGCCGCGCGCAGGTCCATCCCGGCGGCCTGGGCGGTCTCGTAGGCCGGCAGCGGCAGGCCCTCGCCGTGAGGCAGGCGCAGGATCGGGACGGTGGGGGCGGTCACGGGCGGAACTCCGTCAGGCAAGGGCGGCGGCGATGCGGGCGGCGAGCCGTCTGGCCACCTCGCCCTTGGCCAGGCGCTCCCATCGCTCGATTCCATCCTTGGAGACGATAGCCACGGCGTTGTCGTCGCCGCCCATCGTGCCCGCCACGCTGACGTCGTTGGCGACGATCCAGTCGCAGCCCTTCTTCGCCAGCTTGGCCCTGGCGTGGGCCTCGACGTCGTCGGTCTCGGCGGCGAAGCCCACCACCAGCCGCGGCCGCGTCGAAGCCCGCGACAGGGTGGCCAGGATGTCCGGGTTCTCCACCAGCGCGATCGCGGGCGGGCCGCCGGCGCCCTTCTTGATCTTGCCGGCGCCGACGCTCTGCGGCCGCCAGTCGGCGACGGCCGCCACGCAGACGGCGATGTCGGCGGGGTGCGCAGCCTCGCAGGCGGCGAGCATCTCGCGGGCGCTCTCCACATCCACGCGCCGCACCCCGGGCGGGGCGGCCAGCGCGGTGGGGCCGCTCACCAGGGTCACCTCGGCGCCCAGGGCCGCGAGCGCGCCGGCGATGGCGTAGCCCTGCTTGCCCGAGGAGCGGTTGGTGAGCACCCGCACCGGATCGATGGCCTCGGCGGTGGGGCCGGCGGTGACGATGGCGCGCCGCCCCGCGAGCGGCCGCGGCGCGGGCCCGGCCAGGGCCGCCTGGATTGCCGCGAAGATCGTGGTCGGCTCGGCCATGCGGCCGGGGCCGAACTCGCCGCAGGCCATGGCGCCCTCGTCGGGCCCCACGAACAGCACCCCGTCCGCCTTCAGCCGGGCGAGGTTCCGCTGGGTGGCCGCATGCTCCCACATGCGCACGTTCATGGCCGGCGCCATCAGCACCGGCTTGTCGGTGGCCAGCAGGGTGGTGGAGGCCAGGTCGCTGGCCAGGCCATTGGCGGCCTTGGCCATCAGGTCCGCGGTGGCCGGCGCCACTACCACCAGGTCGGCGGAGCGGGAGAGCTCGATGTGGCCCATCTCGGCTTCGTCGGTGAGCGAGAAGAGCTCGGAATAGACCTTGTCCTCGGCCAGGGCCGAGAGGCTGAGGGGCGTGACGAACTCCGACCCCGCGCGGGTCAGGATCGGGCGCACGCCGACCCCCGCCTTGCGCAGCAGCCGGGTGAGCTCCAGCGCCTTGTAGGCCGCGATGCCGCCGCCGACGATCAGGAGGATGCGCTTGTCGTTCAAGGCCGGGCCCGCCCTCTGAAGAGGGCCTGGATGTAGGCCATCGAAGGGGACTCGACAAACCTGCGTCGTTGTGTTCCTTCTTTGTTCCAAGCTCAACCGTAGATGGGGGACATCGGCGATGTCTGCTTTGAAGTTCATTTGGCTGGGATCGATCTGCGCGGCGACGGCGCTCGCCCTGGCGGCCTGCGACAATGGCCCCTCGGCCGTGGCGCACAAGCAGGCCGCCGGGACCCAGATGGCGGCGAACAGCGACGGCGACACCGCCAGCTATCCCAGCCGTTCGTCGGGCGGCTCGTCCTACGACCAGCCGCGGGACGACCACCGCAAGGACCCGGTGAAGCTGGTGGACGGCAAGCCCATGTGGTCGGCCAGCAAGCGGTTCTCCGCCGAGGAGAATGCCGAACGGGCCTTCGAGCGCAACGGCAAGGACTTCGGCGCCGGCTCGCTGGACGCCTTCGTGCAGAAGGCCCATGCCTTCGTGGCCCACCCGCCCAAGGGCACACTCACCTACACCCGCAAGAACGGGGACACCCTGTTCTACGACCCCAAGGGCAACGTCTTCGCCGTGGCCAGCAAGGACGGCGCGCCGCGCACCATGTTCAAGCCCGACGACGGCCCGACCTACTGGGAAGAGCAGAAAACCCGCGAGGAGAAGCGCCAGGCCTCGCGCCGGCGGGGCAGCAACGACGAGGCCTAGGCCCGGGCGCGCCTAGCGCCACCACGTTCCCAGCAGGAACGCGGCGGCGGCCGCCAGCACGCCCAGGGTGAACCACAGCGGGGCGCTCCCGCGCCGGGGCGTCTCGGTGGCCACGACCACCGGGGCCGGCTGGGCCAGCCGGGCGATGTTGCGCAGGGCGCGCTCGGCCTCGCCGGCCAGCTGCCGCACCCGGCTCACGGGCGAGAGCTCGCGGGCGATCCAGCGGCGCACCACCGGCTCGGAGGCGGCCCAGATGTCGTGCTGCGGGTCGATCCGGCGGGCCACGCCCTCCACCGTCATCATGGTCTTCTGCAAGAGGACCAGTTCGGGGCGCAGGCGCATCTCGAAGAGGGCGGTGATCTCGAACAGCTGGGTCAGCACCCGGCTCATGGCCACCGCGTTGGCGAACCGGCCGAACACCGGCTCGCCCACCGCCCGCAGCGCCTGGGCGAACGCGGCCACGCTGTGGTGGGCGGGCACATAGCCGGCGTCGAAGTGCACCTGGGCCACCCGCTCGTAATCGCGCTGCAGGAAGCCCCACAGGATCTCGGCCAGGTAGCGCCGCTCGGTGGGGCCCAGGCGCCCGATGATGCCGTAGTCCACCGCCTGCAGGACCGCCGGCGCGGCGGCGAACAGGTTGCCCTCGTGCAGGTCGGCGTGGAAGACGCCATGGTCCAGCGCCTGGGCCAGGAAGGCCCGGGTCAGGTTGTCGGCCAGGGTCTTGCGGTCCAGGCCGGGCTGCTCCAGTGCCGCGGCGTCCGAGAGCGGCATGCCGGCCGCCCACTCCATGGTCAGCACCCGCTTGCCGACCCCGTCCCAGACCACCCTCGGCGCGGCCATGTAGCCGTCGCGGGCCATCACCTCGGTCAGCTCGTCGGCGCCGGCGGCCTCCAGCCGCAGGTCCAGCTCCAGCTCGGTGGCGCGGATCACCGTGGTGGCGAACTTCAGCGGCTCCAGGCGGCGGGCCGCCGGAGCCCAGCGCTCGACCAAGCGCGCGGCCAGCATCAGCACCGCCGAGTCCGCCGCCACCCGCCGTTCGATCCCAGGCCGCAGCACCTTCACCGCCACCCGCCGGCCGTCCAGCAGCAGGGCGTCGTGCGCCTGGGCCAGGGAGGCGGCGGCCACCGGCTCACCGAACGCCGTGAAGACCTCTTCCACCGGCCGGCCGAGCTCCTGGGCGACCTGGGCGCGGGCGATGGTGGTGGGAAACGGCGGCAGGCGGTCCTTCAGATGCCCCAGGTCCTCGGCGAAGGCGCGCCCGAAGATGTCGCCGCGGGTGGAGAGCAGCTGGCCCAGCTTGATCGCCACCGGTCCCATGCCCTCCAGCGACCGCGCCAGCCGCTCGCCGGGCCGTCCGCCCCGCCGGCTGGCGAAGAGCCGCAGGGCCCGGCCCATCAGCCGCACGCTCGAGGAATAGAAGGCGTCCAGCTCGCGCGGCAGCAGGGCGTCATTGCGGACCAGGGTCCAGCCGGCCCCGATCAGCCGCAGATAGGCGCCGCCGGAAGCCACGGGCGCCTAGATCGCCCGGCCGGTGTGCAGCGCCGCGACGCCGCCGGAATAGTTGGTCCAGGCCACCTGGGAGAAGCCCGCCTCGCCCATCATGCCTGCGAACCGGCGCTGGTCGGGAAACCGGCGGATGCTCTCCACCAGGTACTGGTAGCTCTCCCGGTCCTGGGCGACCCGCGCGCCGATCTCCGGGATCACCTTGAAGGAATAGGCGTCGTAGGCCGCACGCAGCGCCTCGGTGACGGGGCGCGAGAACTCCAGGCAGAGGAACCGCCCGCCCGGGCGCAGCACCCGCCGCGCCTCCTTCAGCGCGCCCACGATGTCGGTGACGTTGCGGATCCCGAAACTGATCACATAGGCGTCCGCCGAGGCGTCCGGCAGCGGCAGCGCTTGCGCGTCGCCCACGGCCCAGCAGATCTCCGGCATGCCGCCCCGCTGGCGACCGGCCTCGATCATCTCGCCGTTGTAGTCGATCACGAACACGCGGGCGTCGGCCCCGCCGCGGCGCTCCTGCGCGCGCCGCGCCATGCGGGCGAAGCGGCGCGCCATGTCCCCGGTGCCGCCCGCCACGTCCAGGATGGTCTCGCCGGGCTGAGGGTTGAGCCGCGCGGCCACGGCGTCCTTCCAGAGCCGGTGCACGCCCGCGCTCATCAGGTCGTTCATCAGGTCGTAGCGGCGCGCCACGCGGTCGAACACGCCCCGCACCATGCCGGCCTTCTCGGCGGCGTCGACATCGCGGAAGCCGAAGGTGGCGGAAGGTCCGGTCATGGCGGGCGTTCTAGCGGCGAAGGAGCCCGGGCGTAAGGGGGAGGCGGGGCGGTTGGGGGCCCACCACCAACCCACCCCCGGTGTCATCCCGGTTTCGGCGCAGCCGAAGACCGGGACCCATTGGGCTCCGAGGCGGTGGAGGATCGCGGCGTCGCGCGCACACGTCTTCCCCCGCGCGGCGCTGAATGGGTCCCGGTCTTTCGCCTGGGGCGAAAACCGGGATGACACCGGTGGGGGGTGGATGAGGTGCTGCGCGAAGGCGCCGGCCGCCCCGCGGCCCACCCCAGCTTAAATCTCATGGCGGCCAGTCTGCCTCGGGGCCTGGCGATCTCAAGGACGGCCCGCAGGGCCGCCGCCGGGCGGCGCGCCAAAGGCGCGTCCTTGACATCGCCAGGCCCCGAGGCTCGCATCTACCGCGAGATTTATGCCCGGTCCCCATCGGGACGATGGGTCTCGCGAGCGGACTCCGGGGAGGTCTGAGAGGGGTGGATTGCGGACGTTGGTCTCGCCTAGCGCCTCTGCGACTGCCGGCGCTTCACCCTAAGAAGGTCTGAATAGAACTTCGCGTCTTCTACCCCGCCGCGCACTACTGCTTGTCTCGCGAGACGCAGCATGGCTCGGCTTATGCCCGACCTTTCGCAACTAATTAGGTAGACAATCTGTCGGTGCGTATCTGCCGGGGACTTTCTGGCATCTCTTTCCGATCTCCCCAACGAATGATTTGGGTCACATGTGGCTGGCGACGCCCACTCGCTGTTACTGAGCTCGAATCGAAACTCCAGGAGAATCCTCAGGTATTCGTTCTCGTCTACCTTGCCTCCCAGGACTGCGGCGGCCTCACCCCACTTCACTAGTCCCGGCTGATAGTCGCCACTGACGCAATCCCAGTAGTAGCTCCGCAACTTTCTGGCGCTCGACAGATCGCCACGATGGGCCAGCGCCTGAGCGCTGTTGACGTTGAGAACACAGACGGGATTGATCGACGTGGGTTCTCTGGAAGAGTCGAGGACCTGCTGCAGTGGCGGCTTCGCTTGCGATTGCGATGCCACCGCGAGCAGCGCAATGGCGACACCGAAACGGGGTCTGGCAAGAATTCTCATCTGAACCTTCTACCGGCCTACGGTTGAACGTCCGCTACACGGCCACTTCGCCGAACCAATTCCAAGCGCGCATAGTCATCCCTTCGCCAAACACTTTCCTTGAATATGCGAGGGCTTCGGCCAGCCGATCAGTCGGGACCCAACCGTTGCTGTGTCGCTGACCCCCTGCGTCATAGCTTGTTGTGTCGCACACTTCGCCGCGCAGGACGCTCGCCGTCTGCTCAGCACTGTCATGCGCAATTCGAAGCTCAAGCTTTCGGCCGGAGAGCCTTTTGGGGAAGAAGTGCGTGCGACCGAAGTGCTGGTGGGAAGTCCGGGTCGAGAGAACAACTTCTTCCGGGATGATCGAGGCCCACAGGGAACCGATTTCCGAGACGGGGGTGTCCCATCTGAAGATGAGGTAACCCGTCTCGCTTCGCTCGACGCTCGCGGGATCAGGCAGCGCCAGGGCGCAAGCGGCCAGCACAAAAGATCGTTCGAGAAAGCTGAGCGGTTCGTAGGCGGATGCCAATGCCGCCAGCTTCTCCGAGCTCTCAGAACCGTCATCTGACCCGGTCATTGCCCCAGTCTGACTTGGCTCGGTGAAGGGTCCGCTAAGGGGTCGGAATCCGGCGGCGCACTCTCTGCCAACATCGGACGCTCGCAAGACGCCGCCTCTCCGCCCACCCCCTCGACGCCTCGCCCGGTCCGTGCGAACCAGCGCCCATGCCTGAGTTGCCTGAAGTCGAGACCGTGCGGGGCGGGCTCGCGCCTGTTCTCGAAGGCCAGCGGCTGGCGCGGGTGGAGGCGCGGCGGCCGGACCTGCGGTTTCCGCTGCCGCCGAACTTCGTCCAGCTGCTGACCGGGGCCACGATCCAGCGGCTGGAGCGCCGCGCAAAGTACCTGATGGCCCGGCTCGACCGCGAGGACACCCTGGTCATGCACCTGGGCATGAGCGGCCGCTTCGAGATCAGCCATCCGCAGGGCGAAAGCCGGCCGGGGAATTTCCACTACGCGCCCGATCCCAACCCCAAACATGCCCACATCGTGTTCGAGACCGAGGCCGGGGTGCGGGTGACCTATTACGACCCCCGGCGGTTCGGCTACATGGCGCTCCTCAACACCGCGACCCTGCACCTGCATCCCTGGTTCGCCGGGCTGGGCCCCGAGCCCCTCGGCGAGGCCTTCGACGCCGCCCACCTGAAGGCCGCCTTCGCCGGGCGCAAGCAGGGGCCGAAGACGCTTCTGCTGGACCAGCGGATCGTGGCCGGGCTGGGCAACATCTACGTCTGCGAGGCCCTGAACCGGGCGCGGATCTCGCCATTCAAGCCGGCCGGCGGGATCGCGGCCAAGCGCCTGCCGCCGCTGGTGGCGGCGATCAAGGACGTGCTGGGCGAGGCGATCGCCGCGGGGGGTTCGACCCTGCGCGACTTCGCCCAGGCCGACGGCGCGCTCGGCTATTTCCAGCACCGCTTCCGCACCTACGACCGCGAGGGCCAGCCCTGCCGCAACGCGGGCTGCACGGGGGTCATCGACCGGAAAGTCCAGGCGGGCCGGTCCACCTTCTTCTGCCCGGTCTGCCAGAAATGAGGCGCGTGTTTGCGGCGGCCCTGGCGTTCGCGCTCTTCGCCCTCGCCGCCCCGGCCCGGGCCGAGCCACCGGTCTGGGTGGTGCGGGACGCGGATTCGGAGATGGTGCTGTTCGGCTCGGTCCACGTCCTGCCGCCGGGGCTGGCCTGGCGTTCGGCCCAGGTGGACGCCGCGCTCAAGGGCGCCGACGACCTGTGGTTCGAGCTGCCCATGGGCCCACAGAGCGAGCAGGAGGTCGCGCGCCTCGCCGGCCAGCTGGGCATCCTGCCGCCGGGCCAGTCGCTGTTCCGCCTGCTGCCGCCCAAGGACGCCCAGCGCCTGATGAAGGTGGCGGCCGCCTATGGCGTGGACAAGCTCACCCTGGACCGCATGCAGCCCTGGCTGGCTGAGGTGGCGCTCGCGGGTGCGGCGTATCGGAAGGCCGGCGCCGACGTGGACCACGGGGTGGAGGACACCCTGAACGCCGCCGCGCCGCCGGCGGTCCCGCGCCAGGCCCTGGAGACGCCAGCCGAGCAGATCGGCCTCTTTGCCCAGGCGCCGCTGAAGGCCCAGATCGCCTCGCTGCACGAGACCCTGGGCGAGCTCGCGCGCGACCCCCAGGCCTATATGAAGCTGGTGCGCGCCTGGCTGGCCGGCGACGCTCGCGGCCTGGACCGCGAGGCGCTGCAGCCCCTGCGCAAGGCCTCGCCGGAGGAGTTCCGCCGCCTGGTCAGCGATCGCAACGCCCGCTGGGTCCAGGCGCTGGACGCGCGGCTGAAGGGCCACGGCCGCACGGTGGTGGTGGTGGGCGTCGGCCACCTGGTGGGTTCCGGTGGGTTACCCGCACGGCTGCGGGCGCTTGGCTATTCGGTCACGGGGCCGTAAGCGCTGACCGGGAAGCACCGGAGCGCCGCATGTCCTACCAGACCCTGATCGTCGAGACGCCGCAGGCCGGCGTCACCCTGATCCGCCTGAACCGTCCCGAGGCGCTGAACGCGCTGAACAGCCAGCTTCTGGGCGAGCTCTCCGACGCGTTGGACCAGGCCGAGGCCGACGAGGACGTCCGCTGCGTGGTGCTGACGGGCTCGGAACGCGCCTTCGCCGCCGGGGCCGACATCAAGGAGATGGCCGACAAGTCCTACGCCCAGATGTTCGCCTCCAACTTCTTCGCCGCCGCCGGGCAGCGGATGGAGCGGTTCAGGAAGCCGGTGATCGCCGCGGTTGCGGGCTATGCCCTGGGCGGCGGCTGCGAGCTGGCCATGCTGTGCGACTTCATCATCGCCGCGGAGACCGCCAAGTTCGGCCAGCCGGAGATCAACCTCGGCGTCATGCCCGGCATCGGCGGCACCCAGCGCCTCCCGCGGGCGGTGGGCAAGGCCAAGGCCATGGACATGGTCCTGACCGCCCGGATGATGGACGCCGCGGAGGCCGAGCGCGCGGGCCTGGTCAGCCGCGTGGTCGCCGCCGACAAGCTGATGGACGAGGCCCTGGCCGCGGCCGGCAAGATCGCCGCCCAGTCGCCGCTGGCGGTGATGATGAACAAGGAACTGGTCAACGCGGCCTTCGAGACCACCCTGGCCACGGGGGTCACCATGGAGCGGCGCCTGTTCCACTCCCTCTTCGCCTTCGAGGACCAGAAGGAAGGCATGGCCGCCTTCGTCGACAAGCGTAAGCCGGCGTTCAAGGGCAAGTAGCGGCCCCATCCGCAAGCCTGCGCAGCGGCGA
>JAEKKJ010000012.1 GCA_019510435.1 Caulobacterales bacterium
CTGGCGTGGATGCGCGGCCATCCCGGGCCGATCTACACCAGCCGCACGCACCCGGACTATCCGGGCCTGGTGGAGTTCCCGCTGCAGGACGTGATCAACGACCTGGGCCATCCGTACTTCAACTCGACCGCCGCCTATGCGCTCGCCCTGGCGATCCACGAAGGCGCCGGGATGATCAGCCTGTTCGGCATCGACTACACCTACGCCAACGCCCACCACGCCGAACAGGGCCGCGCCTGCGTCGAGTTCTGGCTGGGCCTGGCCCAGGCCCGGGGCATCGGCGTCAACGTGGCGGAGACCTCGTCCCTGCTGGACACCTGCCAGGGCCTGTCGCTCTACGGCTACGGCGCGCTCGGCACCCGCGACGTCCATATCGAGGAACTGCCCGCCGGCGACGGCCAGGTCAGCGCCAAGGTCACCTTCGTGGAGCGCGAGACCCTGCCCACCGCGGCCGAGATCGAGGCCGCCTACGACCATTCCCGCCATCCCTCGCCGCAGCTGCGCGCCAGCTCAGGAGCCTGACCATGTCCTCCGATCCGACCTACAATGTGAAGGTCCGCTTCCTGCAGGGCGGCGATGTCCTCGACGTCGCCCCGGGCGGCAAGATCACCGCCGACGGCGCCCAGGCGACGCTGACCGCCGTCGCCGCGACCGCGGCCACCAACACCTCGCCCTATGGCTTCGCCCAGGCCCAGGCCGACGCCATCGTCACCCAGCTGAACCTAGTGATCGCCGCCCTGAAGGCGCTCGGCGTCTCGACCTGATCGGCTGGCGGGCCGACCCCGCCAGCGCACTGACCTCCGCAAGGAAAACCGCCATGCAAGTCAAGATGAAGACCGTCGCCCGCGGCGCCGATTTCAACGCCGATCCCGGCCAGACCGTCCCGGTCTCCGACGACTTCGGCCAGGCCCTGATCGACGGCGGCTATGCCGAGCTGGTCGGCGAGGCGCCCGCCAGCAAGCGCCGCAAGGCCGTGGCCGGACCGGCGGAGACCCGCGAGGCGCCCGCTCCCGAGGCCGAGACGCCCGCTCCCGAGCCCGAGCCTGCGCCGGAAGCCGAACCCGCCGCGGCCGCCGACCCGGCCTGATCGCGCCGACGATGCTGGACCTGGAGCTGCTGGCCGCGCCGGACGCCGAGCTGTTGCCGCTCGCCGACGCCAAGGCGCATGTCAGCGTCGAAGCCGACGACGACAGCCAGGACGCCGAGATCGCCGCCTATGTCGCCGCCGCCGTGGGCCACCTGGACGGCTACGCCGGCATCCTCGGCCGAGCCCTGGCCCAGCAGTCCTGGCGGCTCTACCTCGACGCCTTCCCGGCCTGGACCCTCGGCCTGCCGCTGCCGCCGCTGATCTCGGTCCAGTCGGTCAAGTACCTCGACTCCACCGACGGGACGCTGCGCGCCCTCGACCCGACGCTCTACCTGGTGATGGCCGGCGAGCGCGCCGAACTGACCCCCGCCTTCGGCCAGGTCTGGCCAATCGCCCGCTACCAGGCCCGCGCCGTCACCATCGACTTCACCTGTGGCTGGCCGGCGCCGACGGGCGGCGATCCCTGGCCGTCCAAGCTGCAGCCCGTCATCGCCGCCCTGAAGCTGATGACCGGCGACCTCTACCAGAACCGCGAGACCGCCATCCTCGACGGCCGCACCGCCGAGATCCCGATGTCGGCCACGGTCGAGCGCCTGCTGCGCCCGCTCCGCGTCCCGCGGTTCTGATCCACCAGACCTCTTGCCTGCGAGCCCCGCTCGCACCCGCGTGACACGAAACCCACCACCTCAACCTTCCGGAGGCCTTCATGGCTGACATCGCGATCACTGCCGCCAACGTCGTCTCGGGCGCCAACGCCGTCACCGAGCAGGGCCTTGCCGGCGCGGCCATCACGGCTGGCCAGTTGGTCTACAAGGAAGCCGCCACCGGCAAGTACAAGCTCTCGGACGCAGACAGCGCGACGGCCGAGGTGCGTGGCGTGCGCGGCGTCGCGCTGAACAACGCCGCCGCCGGGCAGCCGCTCACGGTGCAGACCAAGGGCCAGATCACGATCGGCGGGACGCTGACCGTCGCGGCCGCCTACTTCGCCTCGGCCACGGCCGGCGCGATCGCGCCTGTCGCCGACATGACCACGGGCAAGTACCCGACCTTCCTCGGCTTCGGCATCACGGCGAGCATTCTCGACCTCAACATCGCCTCGTCCGGCGTCGCGGTCCCCTAAGCGGTCGGACGCCAGCCCATGAGCCAGGGGATCCCCGCCGGCGACCTCGACCGGCGCATCACGCTCCAGCGGTCTTCGCCGGCGCGCGACGCGTTCGGCGCCAAGGTGGCCGGTCCCCTGGGCTGGGCCGACCTGGCCAGCGTGAAGGCCAAGCACACGCCGGTGAGCGACGGCGAGCGGATCCGCGCCCAGCAGAACGGCGCCTCGATCACCGACCGCTTCCTGATCCGCTGGTCCAAGCGCCTGGCCGACCTCGGCGCACGCGACCAGCTGGTGTTCGAGGGGCGGACCTACGGCATCACCGGCGTCAAGCCGGTCGGCCGGCGCGTCGCCGTGGAGATCACCGCCATCGCCCGGGCGGACTGATGGGCGTCAAGCTCAAGCTCACCGGCGGCGCCGAGCTGAAGGCGGCGTTCAAGGAACTGGTGGAGAACACCAGTGGCCGGACCGGCAAGGCGGTCCTGAAGCGCGCCCTGGTCCAGGCGGCCGGCCCGGTGGCGGACCGGATGTCGGAACTGGCGCCGCACGGCTCGGGCAAGCTGTCGCGCAGCATCGTCATCGCCGCCAACGGCAAGCAGCGCCTGGGCAAGGGCGCCTATGCCTCCGCCAAGCGGAGCGGGGCGTCCAACGAGGAAGCGGTGAGGGCCCTGCGCGACGCCCAGCGCGATGGCCCCGCCGTCGTCGTCCTGGTCGGCCCGGCCAAGAAGCAGAGTGGCGTCGCCTCGCAGGTGGAGTTCGGCGTCCGGCCGCACGTGATCAAGCCGAAGAAGGGCGAGGTGCTGGAGATCTGGCGCGGCGGCCAGATCGCCGGCGTGGCGCGCGAGGTCCAGCACCCGGGCGCGCGGCCCAAGCCGTTCATGCGCCCGGCCTTCGAGCAATCCGCGCCGACCGTCCTCTCCGAAATGCAGCGCGCCGGCCTGGAACAGATCGCCAAGGCCGCCGCCCGGGCGCGGACGCGCTCGAAAAGGAAGCCCTGATGGAAGACGCCCTGCTCGCGGCGCTGCTGGCCGACGCCGGCATCGCCGCCATCGTCGGGGACCGCATCGCCTGGGGCCTCTTGCCCCAGGCCGACGAACTGCCCGCCCTCGTCCTGCACCGGATCACCGGCGGCTTCGACTACGTCCAGGACGGCCGCGTCGACACCATCACCCCGCTGGTCCAGGTCGACTGCTGGGCGGGCAGCTACGGCGGCGCCAAGACCCTGGCCCGCGCGGTCATGGCGGCCCTGCCGGCGATCTCCGCCGACCCGTTCCAGGACTGCAGCGTGATCGACGAACGCGACGACGGCGAGGCCGCCGACGGCCCCGCGGCCGACCGCTCGGAAAGCTTCTTCCGCACCTCGCTGGACGTGCGGGTCTGCATCACTCCCAACGCCTAGAACCAGGAGACTCCCATGACCACCACGGCGATCCAAGCCAAGGGTGTGCTGCTGCACGTGGACACCGCCGGCGACGGCAGCTTCGCGCAGAAAATCGGCATGCTGAAGGAGATCCAGAAGCCCAACGCCACGGTGGACGAGCTGGACGCCACCGACATGGACTCCCTGGCCAAGGAGTTCGTCACCGGCCTGACCGATTTCGGCGAGGTTCCCTGCACGCTGAACTGGAAGCCGGGCGACGCCACCGACAAGTACATCGAGGACTGGCGCGCCGGCGGCAACGAGAACCGCCCGATCCGGATCACCACGCCGAACGCCAAGACCTACATCGTCTCGGTCTTCATCAAGAGCTACGGCGGCACGATGAAGGTGGGCCAGCTGATGGAGTCCAGCCTGACCTTCCGCTGCTCGGGCGACGTGGGCCGCAACTTCTAAGCCATGGACAATCCCCTGAAGGGCGAGGTGGGCTTCGACGCCGCCGGCCAGCGTTGGCGCATGGTCTTCGGGCCGGACGCCATGGCGGCGCTGGAAGCCCACTTCGACGAATCCATGACCGAGATGAGCGCGCGGATCTCGGCGCACATCCGCGTCGGCGACCTGATGGCCTTCATCTGGGCCGGCCTGATGAAGCTCCACCCGGAGGTGACGGCCGAGGCCGTCCGCGGCCTGGTCTACGAGGTCGGCGTCGGCGTCATGGTGGACAAGGTGGCCACCGCCTGGCGCGGCGCCTTCTCGACCGAGGAAGAGGCTCCGAAACCGGCGCGCCCTCGGAAGCGGGCGGCCGCTGGGACTGGCTGAGCCTCTACGCCACCTGGTGTTCCCACGGCCTGCCGCCCGGCGAATTCTGGGGCCAGACGCCGCGGATGCTCTCGGCGGTCTTCCGCGGCCTGCGCGAGCGGGCTGTGCGCCGCCACAACGAGCTGCTGTTCCTGGCCTGGCACTGCGAGGCCTTCGCCCGCACCAAGCGCCTGCCGGACCTCGGCGAGATCACCCGGCGCAATGCCGGCGAGGAAGACCGGCCCGCCCAGTCAGTCGATGAGATCGAGGCGGCGCTGGACCGGCTGGTCGAGCGCGGCTTCGCTATCCGCATAGACGGCGAGCCCGGCGGCGCGAGCGACCACGAGGAGGGTTCCGATGAGTGACAACATCGTCGGCTCCCTGTTCGTCGAGCTGGGCTGGGACTTCGCCGAATTCGACAAGGCCTGGAAGAAGAAGTCGGAGGAACTGGGCAAGTTCAACTTCGGCAAGGGGATCGAGAAAAGCTTCTCCGGGATCGAGGAGCATTTCACCGAGCTGTCGGGCAAGGCCGGCTTGCTGGGCGCCTCGCTCTCGGCCATGGGCGTCCAGGGCCTGGCGGCGGCGGCGGCGATCGGCCTGGTGGTCGAGGGCCTGAACCAGGGCCGCGAGGCGGCCGAGTTCGCCGACAAGATCGAGGACGCCGCGAAGAAGGCCTCGGTCTCGACCGACACGCTGCAGGAACTGCGCTTCGCGGTCCACGCGCTGGGCGGGTCCTACGAGGATGCGGACACCGCCCTGCAGGCGTTCAACCGCACCTTCGGCCTGGCGCAGGAGCACTATTCCAAGCGCACCAACAAGCCGTTCGAGGCCCTGGGCCTGGACGCCGCCCAGTTCAAGACCACGCAGGAAGCCCTGGACGCGGTCATCAACAAGCTGGGCACGCTGGACTCCGCGGCCAAGCAGGCGGGCCTCGCCGACAAGCTGGGCCTGACCACCATGCTGCCCGCGCTGCGCGCCGGGGTGGAGCGGATCAACGAGCTGCGCCAGGCCGCCCACGACCTGGGCTACGTCATGGACAGCGAGCTGATCGAGAAGGTCGGCCCGATCAACAAACAGTTCGAGGAACTGTCCGCGGTCATCAACGTCCAGTTCAAGAGCGCCTTCGTCGGCCTGGCTCCGGTGATCCTGCAGCTGACGCAGCTGATGGCCGACCTGGCCGCCTCGACCGCGCACTTCGCCGCCCAGTTCCAGAAGATCGGCGACCGCACGACGCAGGAGCTGGTGCGCGAGCTGGCGGACGCCAACAAGCAGCTGGCCAAGGACGAGGCCCGCGGCCCGATCGGCGCGCTGCAGGCCGACTACCAGCGCCAGCGCATCGCCCGGATCAGCAACGCGATCGCCGCCAAGGGCGAGGACAAGGCCCCGGAGGGCCCGCAGCTGGGCACGTTCAAGGGCGTGGCCCTGGACGGCGGCAAGTCCACGGTCACCGCCGCCGCCAGCGCCGCCGCCATCGCCGAAGCGTCCAAGGCCGAGCTGGCCGCGCGGATGGAGCTGACGCAGAACATCGCCGAGCTGGCGGCGCTGCGGATTCAGGAGATCGAGCAGGAGCGGCTGGCCAAGAACGCCAAGGCCGAGGGCGACAAGGCCCTCAGCGCCGACGCCAAGCGCCAGGTCGTGGCCCTGAACGACAAGGCCGCCGCCGAGAAGAAACAGGCCGTGCAGCGCCAGGCGCTGTTCGACGCCCAGAACCAGGAGCTGGACCAGCGCCAGGCCGTGGCCGGCTACGCCCAGCAGATCGCCGAGATCGATGCGCGCAACGCCGCCACCGCTGCGGATCGGGCGCAGATCGAGACCAAGGCCCTGCAGGACCAGCAGGCCCTGGAGCGCGCGCGCCTGGCCACCGAGCTGGAACAGCAGGTCACGACCCACAAGATCACCGAGGCTGAGGCGATCGAGCAGCGGTTCGCCCAGAACGCCGCCCAGCAGGCCCAGCTGCAGGCCAAGGCGCGCGAGAACCAGGCCGCGATCTCGGCCGAGGCGTACCAGAAGGACCAGGACGCCCTGGCCCTGCAGATCGAGATCCTGGACAGCGCCGCCCAGGCCGCCGAGACCGAGGGCCAGCGCACGGCGATCGGCCTGAAGATCCTCGACCTGGAATACCGGCTGCAGAAGTCCAAGCTGGAACAGGTGATCGCCTCGCAGACCGCCACGGCGGCGGAGAAAGAGGCCGCCCAGCGCCAGCTGGACGCCCTGGGCCCGATCCAGGCGAACAAGCTGAAGGCCGCGGTCGGCGGGCTGATCACCAACTTCGAACGGACCCGCTCGGCCGTTGAGGACATGGGCTCGGCGATCAAGGCCCACGACTGGGCGCGGGTGGCCGAAGATCTCCAGGACGCCATGGGCAAGGCGCGCACCGCCTTCAGCTCGGCCGGGAATGCGGCGTCGCGGGTCGGGGCGGTCGCGGGCGTCGCCTCCGGCATAGGCCAGGCGATCGGCGGCAAGGGCGGGCGTGCGCTGAGCAGCGGCGCGAATGCGGCCGAGGCGGCCCTGATCCTCACCGGCGGCAACCCGGTCATCGCCGGGGTGGCCGCCCTGGTGGCGGGCCTGACCGAGATCCTGAAGTCGAAGCCGTCCAACGCCGGCGCCGGCCTGGCCCTGACGCCGGACGGGTTCGGGGCGCTGTCCGGAAAGAGTCGGACGGCCGATACCGAGAAGGCTGTCCAGGCCGCCGGCAACGCCATCCTGCAGGGCGAGAAGGCGATCGAGGGCTTCGGCATCAAGCTGGAAGCCACGGTGAGCGGCCTGGTGCTCGGGACCCGCGATGAGACCCAGGTCTACCTGACCAACGGCAAGACCCTCACCTCGGCCGTGGGCGATACCGCCGCGGCCGCCGAGACCGCCCTCAAGGGTGTGCTGGAGAGCGCCACCTACACCTCCGACGCGCAGAAGAAGCTGGTCGACAGCATGCTGGCCGCCGGCAAGGGCTTCGACGACATCACCGCGGCGCTGGGCGCCTACCAGCAGGCCCAGGCCCTGGGCCAGTCGTTCACCGACGCCATCCTGAAGTTCACCGACCCCCACGCCCTGGACGAGCAGACCCTGCACCGCAGCCAGTCCGACCGGCGCGACCAGCTGGCCCAGGCCCACACCGGCGGCCTGATCACCGACGACCAGTTCACCGAGTTCCAGGCCAAGCTGGACCAGCTGGACCAGCTGGAGGAAAAGGCCCTCAACAACCAGGGCGCCGACGACGCGGCCAAGGCGGCCCAGACCCTGGCCGACGCCACCCGCAAGCTGCGCGAAGACCTGCTGGCGGCCACCGACGCGACCGCCTATGCCGCGGCCCAGCAGCAGGACGTGCTGGACGCCCTGCCGGCCAGCCTGCGTCCGCTGCAGCAGGCGCTGTTCGACCTCACCGACGCCCAGAAGCACCTGGCCAGGACGCGGCCGGCAAGGTCGACAGCGCCCGCCAGGCGCTGCAGCAGGCCTATGACGAGAGCGCCCAGCAGCTGCAGGCCACGGCCGACAAGTTCGGCCAGCTCGCCGACCAGATCGCCCAGTTCCGCGCGGGCCTGGACGCCTCGGCCCTGGCGGGCCTCAATCCGGCCCAGCAGCTGGCCACCAGCCGCGCCGGTTTCGACCGCACCGCGGCCCTGGCCGCCGGCGGGGATGAGACCGCCCTGGGCCAGCTCTCCGGCGCGGCCACCGACTTCCTCAACGCCTCGAAGGCCGCCTCGCCCAGCCAGAAGGCGTTCCAGGCCGACCTCGCGCGCGTGCGAGCCGCGCTCGCAGCCGGTGAGGCCGCGGCCCGCGGCCAGGTCTCGATCGCCACCCAGCAGCTGCAGCAGCTGAAGGCCGAGGTCTCGGGCCTGCTGACCCTCAACGACAGCGTCCTTTCGGTCCACGACGCGGTCTCCGCCCTGAACGACAACCTGGCCGCCCAGCAGGCGCAGATCGCCGCGGGCCTGCAGGCCATGGCCGCCGCCAGCGCCGACGTCGCCGCCGCCGTCGCGTCCGCCAACGAGAACAACGCCCGCCTGAACCAGCAGCTGGACGCCGCCGCCCTGACGCCGCCGCAGGTCACCGCCACGGTGACGGCGGCCATCGCCCAGCCCCAGGCCGCCAGCGCCATGGCCGATACCGTGGGCCAGGCGGTGCAGGACGCCCTGGGCCCGGCCCTGGTGAAGATCGCCAAGTCCACCGATGCCACCACGGACCTGCTGGATTCGGTGATCAACGGCCCGCTCAAGCTCAACACCGCCGCGTGAGGGGGCCAGCATGAGGGTGGCCCGAGCCTTCACCGTCGACGACACGGCCCTGGTCAGCAGCAATGTCGCCGAGACCGAGACCGCCTGGACGGCGGGCAGCTATTCGATCGGCGACATCCGCCGCCGAACGGTCGATGGCGTCCATCGCCGCTTCAAGTCGCTGGTCAATACCAACACCGCCGACCCGGCCGACGGCGACGCGACCAAATGGGAGGACGAGGGCCCTACCAACCGCTGGGCCATGTTCGACCAGCGCCTGCAGGCCCAGACGTCCAACGCCGACAGCATCGACGTGCAGCTGCAGATCGTCGGGCGCATCGACTGCGTCTATGTGGGCAACGTCTCGGGCCAGACCCTGCGGATCAAGGCCACCGACGCCAGCGAGGGCGTGGTCTACGACCAGACCTACAGCCTGGTCAGCGCCAGCGGCATCACCGACTGGTGGACCTGGTTCATGGAGCCGATCGTCGGCCTGCGCGACCTCGGCCGCATGGACCTGCCCGCCGGCTACTCCGACCTGCTGCTACAGGTGACCATCTCCGCGCCCGGCGCGACGGCCCTCTGCGGCGAGCTGGTCACCGGCCTCACCCGCGACCTGGGCGGCACCCGCTGGGGCGGCGGCCTGGGCAACAAGAGCTATTCCACCATCGGCGAGGACACCTTCGGCGACGACTTCCTGATCAAGCGCGGCAAGAAGCGCACCGGCGACTTCGACGTCATCGTCGACACCCGCCACCTGGACGAGGTCACCACCCTGCTGGACGACCTGGACGCCACGGCTGTGCTGTTCGTGGCCCATGAAGACTACGCCGCGATGTTCATCTTCGGCGTCCTGCTGAGCTGGAAGGAAGTGGTCAGCTTCAAGAACCAGACGGCCCTCAACGTCAGCCTGCAGAGCTTTACCCGCACATGACCACGCCCACCTTCACCGCACCGCCGACGGCGCCCCAGCGCTCCGATGCGCCGGCCACCTTCGTCACCCGGGCCAATGCGTTCATCGCCTGGTTCGCCACGCTCTACGCGGAGCTGGTGATCGCGATCGGCTGGATCGCGGACCAGGTGACGGCCATGGTCGGCTACGTCGCCTCGGCCCTGGCCAGCGCCAACAGCGCCAGCGCCTCGGCTACGGCCGCGGTCAACGCCACCACCCTGATCGCGACCTCGACCTCCAGCGTCTCGCCCTCGGCGGGCGCCAAGTCGCTGGCCTGGGCGGAGGCCTCCCGCACCTTCGCCAACGGCAAGGCCTACCAGCTGATCTACCGGCCCGACCCGACCATCCGCCTCACGGGCGTCTCCTCCGCCGTCGACAACACCGCCAAGACCATGACGCTCACGGTCGGCGCCAGCGGCTTCGCCGGCTCCGGCGGCCCCTATACCGACTGGTACCTGCTGGACGCGTCCCTGGCTGCGCTGTTCGCCGCCGTGGCGGCCGACGTGCTGGCGGCGGTGAGCGCCCTGGCCGGGGTCACCCCCAAGGCCCTGAAGGACGCCCTGGCGCCCTACGCCCTCACCGACGCCGCGACGGTGACGCCCGACGGCCACAACGGCCTGGACTTCACCTGGACGATCGGCGGCAACCGCACCCTGGGCGCCATCACCAACACCTATCCGGGCGCCACCGGGGCGATCCAGATCACCCAGGACGGGACGGGCAGCCGCCTGCTCGCCGTCGCCGGCGCCTGGAAGCGCGACGGCGGCCTGGCCGTGCTCTCGACGGCCGCGGGCGCGGTCGACGAGCTGACCTATCGGGTGAAGACCGTGGACGGTAGCGGCACGGCCACGCGGATCGTCTACGACATCGCCCGGGCGCCCACGTGAGGGTGAGCCGCGCGGGGATGCTGCTGGGCCGCTCGGGCCTGCAGCTGCTGGGCTACGTCAACCAGAACGGAAACCTCGGGACCGTCGCCATCGCCTGGCCCGCCGGGACCGCCGTCGGCGACCTGGCGATCTTCTGGGGCGACAACAACTCGACGGGGATCAACCCGTCCACCTCGAGCTGGACGCAGTTGGGCACGACGCTCAACTGCGGCGGCAAGCTGCAGTGGAAGATCCTGACCACGGCCGACCTGACGGCGACCGTCTCCATGGTGGGCTCAACGGCGACGGTGAACGCCTGGGTGTTCCGCGGCGCCTCGGTGGCTACGCTCAAGGGCCAGGCCGGCAACGCCTCGAACGGCGGCGACAACACGCTGACCGTGACCGGCTTCACCAAGAACACCGCCTCGCGCGGGATATTCCAGATGTCGGCCTCGGACGCCACGCCGGCGCGCACGGTCGGCCCGTCCCTGGCCCACGGCATCGCGGCGCCCGCCTCGCCGACCGGCGCCCAGTACCTGGCCCAGGCCCGCTACACCCGCGAGCCGACCGACTACACCAACGGGACCAGCTTCACGCTCAACCTCAACACGTCGACCTGGTCGCAGGACGACCTCCTGGTCGTGGAGTTCACCTGATGTCCTACGCCCTCATGATCGACGGCGCCTGGGTGGAGATCGTCGGCCACACCGTCGAGCTGCCCGACCACGTCGTCAGCCAGGCCTGGGTCGAGACTCTGGACAATGACGAGCGCGCGGAGTTGGGCTTCGTGGCGGTCGCCGAGACCGACCCGCCGGCCGGCGCCAAGATCCTCGGCTCCGGCGTCGCCGACGCGGACGGCGTCCCGACCCGCACCTGGCAGGTGGAGGCCTATGACGCCGGCGAGCTGGCCGCGATGAAGGCCCAGCTGACCGCGCGGCTGTGGGCCGAGTCCGAGCGACGGGTGCTGGCCATCATGCCGGAGAGCGAGCAGCGCGCCGCCCTGGGGCTGGGGATCGAGATGATCACCACGATCGGCGTCGACCCGACGGCCTGGCCGGACGCGGACCGCGCCGCCTACGCCCAGGTGCTCGCGGCCTGGACGCTGATCAAGGCGGTCCGCGCCGCCCGCGACGCCATCGTGGCGGCCCTGCCCAGCGACGCCGCCGGCCTGGCGACCGTGGACGTCGCCGCCAACCCGGCCTGGCCCGCCTGACCTGACCCTGCGAGCGCCGCTCGCATCCGCACGACCTTCGGAGACTTCCATGAAGCGCCTTCTCCTGGCGGCGGCTGCGGCCGCCTGCCTCTCGTCCCCCGCCTACGCCCTGACCCCGCCCGCCGCCCCGGCCGGCTTCGCGCCCATGCAGGCGGCCTGCTCCGGCGGCGTCGGCGAGACGGACTGCGTCCCCCTGGCCCAGGGCGACACGACCGTGCCGATCGGCGTCACCACGGCCACGACCCAGGAAGTGATCGCCGCCGTCGCGGCCAAGAAGATCTACGTCACCTCCGGCCTGGTCATGCCCAACAACACCGGGACGATCACCTTCAAGGCCGGGACCGGGGCCAACTGCGCCACGGGCATCCACAGCCTCACCGACGCCATCCCGGTCACGCCCCAGGCGGGCGCCTTCAAGCCGGGCTTCGGGCTGGGCGCGGACATCGTGGTCCCCGCCGGCGAGGCCCTGTGCCTGACCACCAGCGCCACCAACCTCGGCCTCGGCTACTTCACGTTCAAGCAACGCTGATGCTGGGCGCCCTCATCGCCGCCGCGGCCCTGGCCCTGACGCCCTGCTGCCCGGCCGCGCGCCTGGCCCCCGGCGTCGACCTCTTCGCCAGCATCGCCACCACGGGCGCGGGCTCCGCGACCGCCGGGCCGGGCGCGGGCGGGGGCGGATCGCCCGGAACCCTCGACTTCAGCGACGCCAACAACAGCGGCCTTCTGGTCCTGCTCTTCTAAGGAACCGCCCACATGAAGCTCCTCCGCTACGCCCTCGCGGCGCTGCTGGCGTTTGCCCCGATGTCGGCGGCCTTCGCGACCGACAACGTCGCGGTGACCGCAGGCTCGGGCAAGACCATCGCCTGCAAGGAGATCTCCACCACCTGCTATCCGGAGCACATGATTGCCGACCACCTCGGCAACCTGATCGACCCGGCCACGTCCGGCAACCAATCCACCGAGATCACTTCGCTCGGCTCCATCGACACGAAGCTGACCAGCCAGGCCACGGGCGCCAAGCAGGACACCGGCAACACCTCGATGGCGTCGATCGACGGCAAGATCGTCGCGCCCTTCGCCGGCGTCGCGACCACCACCATCACCCGGCCGGCGGACACCACGGCCTATGCCGCCAACGACATCCTGGCCGACTCCACCTCGGCCCCCACGGCCGGAGGCTTCACCCTCAACAACGTCTGCTCCGCCAGCGGCAAGAGCGGCGTCATCAACTCGGTCGCGATCGTCTCGTCCAACGACCCGGCCACCACCCTGATCGGCGAGATCTGGATCTTCGACAGCGCCGTGACCGCGGTGAACGACAACGCCGCCATGGCGCTCTCGGACGCCGATGCGCTGAAGCTGGTCGGCAAGATCCCGTTCGCCCTTGAGACCAGCCAAGCCGGCTCGGGAGCCAACTCCATCTACGCCAGCGGGGGCCTGTCGCTCGGCTACACCTGCTCGGGCTCGGCAAACCTGCGCTACCTGGTGAAGGTCAAGAACGCCTACACCCCGGCCAGCGCCGAGACCCTGGCCCTGCGAGTCAACTTCGTGGGCCTGAACTAACATGCTGCGCCAGCTTGCCCGCGCCGCCCTGGCGGCCTTGCTGACCCTGACGCTCGCCGCGCCCGCCTTGGCGCTGTCGCCGGCCGTGCTCGGCATCGTCACGCCTGGCGGCGGCCCGATCCAGCGCCTGGCGGGCTACTACCCCGTCACCACGCCGGCCAGCGGCTGCTGGGCCATCCAGGCGCGCAACGTCCACACCTATGCGCCGGACACCAAGCCGGAGACCGTGAGCTTCCTGCAGCCGGGCTTCGACACGTCCGCCAAGCCGACGCTCTACCGCCGCGACCTGGTCCAGACCCAGCAGATCCGCCAGGCCTGGCCGGCTGTCGGCAACTTCACCGACAAGGTGGCGCTGGAGAACTACGTCTATCGCGGCGCGACGGGGCTGGACGCCGGCGTCAACACCGGCGGCTGCACGGCCGACGCGCCGCAGGCGGTCGCCAACTTCGCCCTGCCGGCCCGCAAGGTGATCAACGCTTCGGTGAGCCAGGAGGTCGTGGCCTTCCACCGCGATTCCCAGAACCAGAGCCAGGTGGCGGCGGTCATCTGCCGGGCCACCGACGTCAACGGCCTGACCGTCTATTCGACCCCGGTTTCGGCGATGACGATCTCGCCGCAGACCTATGACCTGCATGCGGTGCTGGTCTATGCCTGCACGGTCGACACGACGACCCTGGCCGCGGGCCTGATCAAGTTCGATGCGGCGGTCTACCCCTGGTATGGCGGCTCGAACGCGGTGCTGGACAGCGCCAATTCCACCGACCCGGCCCGCTTCTCGACCCGCTACTACCTCAAGGACGCCACCCTCGCGGCGAGCCCCTATTACGCCTGGGTCTGCCCCGCCAGCGCCCTGACGGGCACCTGCACGACGCCGGGCAATGACAGCACCTGCAACGCCTTCACGGTCGAGGCCTCGGCCATCGCCGCGCCCTGCCTGACCATCGACAAGGCGATCGACAAGCTGGCCTCGGCCGGCGGCAAGGTCGACGGCGGCCACGTCCGCGTGGGATCCGGCACCTTCACCCTGGTCACCGCCGCCTCGACGCGCACGCAGAACGTGGCCGAGGTGGTGGTGGAAAAGGACCCCGCCGTCGCCGACTCCTCGGTGATCATCCAGGTGGGCGCCTCGGTCTATGGCGCGAAGTTCACCGGCTTCACCTCGCCTCTGGTGACCGGCGCCCTGCGCTTTTCGCACATCTACTTCGTGCGGACCGGCGTGCAGGGCTGGAACAGCGGCAGCACGACCGACGTGATCTGGGAGAACGTCGACTGGGACGGCGGCGGCTTCAACGCCAACTACCTGGTCAACACGCTCAACGACTCCTTCTTCGGCGCCACCATCCACAACACCGGCGGAGGCTCCACGCTGTCGGCCCAGTCGGCGCACGAACATCGCGTGTTCCGCGGCTCGACCTATGACACCACCAATGCGGTCGAGACCCTGCTCTGGCTCGGCAACACCTTCGCCCAGGGCGCGCAGACGTCGAACACCTGCACCAAGACCGGCCAGTCCGCGGCCAGCTCCAGCGGCGTGATCATCGCCTTCAACGTGCTGCTGCGCGCGGGCACGCAGAACATCAAGACCATCAACGGCTGCGACGTCGATGGCTTCGCCTTCGTGCAGAATGTCATCGAATACACCAACTCGGCGAGTTCCAACGTCGTCGGCTTCAACAACGACGGCCAGACCAACAACGCCCGCAACGAGCTCTACGATCACGTCACCATCGCCGGCTACTATGCTGAGGGCCGCGACAACAACTGGTATGACGAAGGCGCCACGGCGCGGACGACCTCGTACCAGAGCTGCAAGGGCGGCCTGCACGTCCAGCTGAACACCAAGAGCGACTACTTCCGCGGCTCCACCAACGAGGGCGGGACGGGCGCGGCCACCGCCAGCTACCGCACCGGCAACTGGGGATATGAGTACGGCGTCGGCTGCCGCGGCGTGCTCTCGAACTACATCGACGCCAACAACGGCGGCATCGGCAATTCCTTCGCCCAGATCTATCCCGGCCTCGGCGCCAAGATCGGCACCTCCAGCACCAACCCGACCTGGATCCCGAACGCCACCTTCACGAACTATCAGGCGGCTTCCTGGTCGGGGTCGGGCACGACCGCCTCCGCCGGCGCTGGCGGCGGGAGCTACCCGCTCTCGGCCGGCTCGGCGGCGGCGAACATGAACACCCGCCCGGGCCTGCCCTACGACATCGCCGGCACGGCTAGAGGGTCCACCGCGACCTGTGCAGGAGCCTATGAATGCGCGCCTTGATCCTGGCGACCCTGGCGCTCGCCTGGGCGCCCCTCGCGGCGGCGGCGGCCGTCCTCCCGGCCACGCCGGCGACGGTGGCCACCGTCCTGCCCGCCGCGCACTGCGGCGACGTGGTGCAGCTGGCGCCCGGGGACTATCCGGCCCTGAAGCTCCCGCCGCTGGCCTGCGCCTCGGCCCCGCTGCTGATCGACGCCTCGGCCTCGGCCAAGGACCCGGCCACGGGCGCGGTCACGACCGTCCGCGTCACCGCCCCGATGTACTGGCGCGGCGTCCAGGGCCTGACGCTGAAGGGCGGGACCTGGTCGGGCATCCGCTTCGACAACTTCGCGCAGGTCACCGTCGACTCCGTCGCCAACCTCGGCCCGCCCGAGGCGAACGGCACGGGCCTGGCGTTCAACTGGGGGCAGGGCGCCTACGTCCGCAACTCCAACTTCGGCTCGTGGAAGGCCGGCCTGGTCTTCTTCAAGGTGGACGGGTTCAAGGCCGAGGGCGTGGGCTTCTCGCGCAACCGGTCGGACGGGATCGACATCGCCCAGAGCTGGCGCGGCCTGGTCGACGGGGCCTTCATCGGCGGGACCGAGATCCTGTCGACCGAGCATCCCGACTGCGTGCAGCTGTGGAGCCGGCCGGACGCGCCGCCGACCTCGGATATCACTATCCGCAATGTCCGCTGCCAGGGCGTCAACGAGGGCGTCAACGGCACCAACCACACCCGGATCGAGCCGGCCGGCTACAGGCTCGCCAACGGGACGGTCCTGGCCGTGGCCACGCCCATCGACGACGGCGGCTTCGACCGCATCGTGATCGAGGGCAACGACATCGTCTCGGCCTTCCCCAGCGCGGCGGCGCTCAACGGCGGCCGGGCCAGCATCATCCGCAACAACCACGTGGCCACCTATCCCCGCGCGCCCTATCCGGCGCACGTCGTGCCGGGCCCGGGTGTCACCACCTGCGGCAACGTGACGGTCGCCTACGCCAACACCAAGGCCGTGACCGAGGCGCCCTGCAGCGCGGCGCCCGTGCCGGCCAATCCCCCGCCGCCGCCCGCCCCGGCGCCCTGACGGCCCCCACCCTGCGAGCGCGGCTCGCACCGTACCCGTACACCGTAGCAGCGAGACCCTTCGATGCCCTCACGCGTCGCCCGCGCCATCGCACCCGCCGCCGAGGCGGACCTTCCCCGCTCCAACACCTGCAGCGCCGAGGCCGACGCGCGCCTGCGCCAGGCGGAGGCCACCGAGGCCCTGGCCGCCGCGGGCCAGGCGCTGGCCCGGGCGATCGACGGCGCCGTGGTGGCGCTGCAGCCGGCCGCCGACGGCATCCACGGCCTGATGGTGGCCCAGCAGAAGCTCTGCGACTTCCTGGTCGGCCATCGCCTGAAGATCTTCGCCTCGATCCCGGTCGTGCTGGTCAGCATCGGCGCGATCTCGCCCAACGCGGCCCACGTCCTGGCCGAGGCCCTGTCGCAATGGGGAGTGGCCAAATGAGCCCGTCCGACTTCGCCGGCCCGGCCGCTCCGCTCACCGACCAGGACTTGGCGGCGGCGGCCTCTGCCCTGGGCGTCTCCATCGCGCGGATCCGCGCCGTCGACCAGGTGGAGTCCAACGGCCGCGGGTTCCATCCGGAGACGCGCCGCCCGGTCATCCTCTTCGAGCCGCACGTCTTCTCGCGCCTGACGTCGGGCCGCTTCGACGCCAGCCACCCGGACCTCAGCTATCCGAAGTGGGGCGAGCGGCCCTATCCGGCCGCCCAGTCCCAGCGCTACGACCAGCTGGCCGCCGCCATGGCCCTGGACGAGGGCGCGGCCCTGCAGAGCGCCAGCTGGGGCCGCTTCCAGATCATGGGCTACAACTTCAAGCCCGCCGGCTTCGCCAGCGTCCGGGACATGGTCCGCGCCCTGGTCCGCAGCGAGGGTGCGCACCTGGCCGCCTTCGCCAGCCTGGTCAGCCACAGCGCCGGCATGCTGGCCGCCCTGCGCGCTGGCGACTGGGCCGGGTTCGCCCGCGCCTACAACGGCCCCGGCTACGCCCAGCACGGCTACGACCAGAAGCTGAAGGCGGCCTATGCGCGCCTCACCGCGCCGGCGGCGTCGCAATCCGCCTGAGGCGGCCGCGGCGGACCCCGAGCCGCACCTTTCCGCTGGAGAGCTAAGAGACCTGGCGCTGGCCCTGGTCCTTGCGGGCTTGCTCGTGACGCTCCTCCTTCTCCTCCAGGCCGCCAGCGCCCTGAAAGGACCCGTCATGAACGGAAGCAAGACTTACCTCGCCTGCGCCCTGGCCCTCGGCTACGCGGCCTTCGCCTACTTCACCGGCCACATCGACGCCGCGTCGGCCGGCCAGCTGGTGGAGACCGCGCTGATCGGCGCCGGCCTTCGCCACGGGATCTCGACCGGGGCGTAAGCCGCGCCCGGCCTTCCACGCCGCCGCCCGCAAGGCGGCGGCTTCGGAGTTTCAGACATGAAGAACCTACTCCTGGCCACGGCCTGTGCGGCTGCGGTCCTCGGCCTCTCGGCCTGCGCCGGCCTGCCGATCGGCGCGGGTGGCGGCGCCGGCGGCGACTGGGCCAGCGCGGCGATCGCCATCGCCAAGGACCCGGCCTGCAGCCATACCGACGTGCTGGACGTGATGCTCGGCCCGGTTCCGAGCGGCCACGTGCACCTTGAGCGCTCCGGCTGTAAGGCCGTCACGCCGGCGAAGGCCGACCCGGGCGCCCAGCCGTCCGCCCCGGCCCTTACGGTCGGCCAGGTCGTGGCCCCGCCGGCGCCGCCCACCTAGTGACGCGCCCAGAGGGCCTAGAGCCGCGCAAGGTCCACAACGGCGGCTACAGCACCGACGCCACAGACCCGCGCAAGGTCCGGGCCCTTGCGCGGCGTTTGATGCGCCCCCTCCGCGAGCGCGCC
Organism: Caulobacterales bacterium; assembly: GCA_019510435.1. GTDB lineage: Bacteria > Pseudomonadota > Alphaproteobacteria > Caulobacterales > Caulobacteraceae > Phenylobacterium. The sequence goes on from JAEKKJ010000012.1 coordinate 18,333, forward strand.
AGGATATGTGGCTACGCCCTCGCCGAGCACGGCAGCATGGAGCGGGACATCGACCTGGTGGCCATCCCGTGGCGTCAGGATGCCATGACGCCCGAACAGCTCGCGTCACACCTTCGCCTGGTGCTGGATAAGCTCTATCCCATCGGCCTCGAAGTGACGCCGGAGACTGCTGCCCACGGCAAGCCGCATGGCCGCAAGTGCTGGGCCTGGTGGATCAGGCGCTGGACCTACATCGACCTGTCGGTGATGCCCCCTATCCCGGAGACCTCCGAATGAGCGCCTTCACCAACCACCTCGGCCGCCGTTCCTCTCCTATGAGGTCGGGGCGGAGAACAGCGGCGAGAGCATCACGGTCCCGGGCCGTGAGTACGACTTCCACACCGACCTGGGCTCGATCCCCAAGGCTGCCTGGTCGTTCGGCTTCCCGCCGGACGGGATCGGCGCCAAGGCCTATGTGATTCACGACTTCCTCTGCGACACGCTGGGCACCGGCATCTGGCGCGGCATCAAGTGGATCACCCGCTCTCGGGCCTACTCCAGCGCCGAGGCCGCCCACATCATGCACGAGGCGCTGCTGGTCTGCGGCGTCGATCCGACCCACGCGGCGCTGATCCACGAGGCGGTGAAGCTCGGCGGCCCGCAGTGGGAGGCCTGAGCGCCTAGAGACATCCAAGATCCTGCGAAGCGCCCCTGGCCCCCTCTTCGGAGGAAATGGGCCAGGGGCGCTTTTTGCGTTTCAGCGCCGCGGCGGCTCGCCGGGGACGGGCTGCGCCTGGGGCGGCTGGTAGACCGACTGGCCGGGCGGCGGCAGGCCCAGGAAGTAGCGGTCCTGCGTCAGCTCGCACGCCGCGGCGCGCATGGCCTCGGTGACGGTCTCCAGCAGGCGATAGGCCGGCGTCGAGATGTGGAAGCGGCGCTTCAGGTCGACCAGGTAGTCGTACTGCGCACGCATGGGCTCCAGCGCCGCGCGCGGATCGGCCAGGCCCGGATAGGTCATCTTGTGTCGCGCCATGCGTCAGGCCTCGCGCGGATCGTTGGGGAAGGGTGGCCGGCCGCCGGCGTGTGGGGGGATGTTCTCGTTGGCGGCCGCGCGTTCCATGGCGCGATTAAAGGCGAGCGCCGCTCGCACGCAAGTCAAATGTTCTCGTCATGTTCCGCCGCCTCGAGCCAGCAGGTCCAGCAACATCGAGGCGATCACCCGCTCGCTGGACGTGACGCCCAGCCCGAAATCCGAGCGGCTGGCGCAGCACCAGGCCACCGCCTCGGCCTTGACCTTCAGCCCTTCGATCGTCGTCGCCGGCGTCTCCACCAGCGCCGCCACCAGCTGCTCGGCTGTGGCGTAGTAGGCCCGCGCTTGGCCTGGATCGTCCAGGTCCACCGCGGCCAGGGCCAGCAGGCCCACTGCTACCCCGAGCGCGCGAAGACGCACGGGCTCGGCCGTCAAACTGATCATTCACCAGGTCCCCCCTAAGGACCACGCGGAAGGTGGCGGCCCGCGCGACGCCGCTGCCAAACCCGTTTCGGGTTTTCGCAATTGTGAGTCCTAGGACATCCGCCGCACCGGGGAACTGCGGCAAAGATGCCCTCCAACCTTTCGGACTACTCATATCGGGCATTTGTCGGCCACCTGACGCAGCTGCGCCGCGCCGCCGGCGTCAGCCAGGCCGAGCTGGGCGCCCGCCTCGGCAAGCCGCAATCCTGGGTCCACAAGATCGAGCGCCACCAGCGCCGCGCCGATCCGGCCGAGTTCTGGAAGTGGTGCGCGGCCCTGGGCCTCGACGCCCCGGCCGAGTTCGGTCGCGTCGTGGCCCAGCTTGAGGCCCCGCCAAAGGCCTGATAGGAGGCCTTCCGCGGTTTACGCCGCTCGGCTAAGTCATTGATCTTGTGTGGCGGAAAAAGCGCGCAGTTTACAGGTCAGCCCCCTGTAAAGGCTCGCAAAGTACGGGATTTTGGTACCGTCATTCTAGGTTCGAGTCCTAGTTCCCCAGCCAGGACAGCCGGTTTCGGCGCCCCTGCCCAGGGCGCGGCCAGGCCCTTAGCGGCGCCGCTGCAAGATCTTCGGGCTCCGCGCAACCCCACATTGCTGCGACAGGCCGTCACCCGGGAATCTCCGTAGGTAGTCGTCCCGAATTTCCACCACCCGAATCACCGTGGTTTTGTGTCGTTAACCATAGTGAAGAACGGGTGGACGCCCGGGGTTGGGAGACCCCGTCCACCCGCGGTCCTGGGGGACGAGGGAATGGGTGGCAAGGTGTTGATCATCGACGACGACCCGGCGCTGCTGCGTCTGATGTCGATGGCGTTCAAGGCCGAGGGCTTTTCGACGGTCGAGGCCGACAACGGCCGCAAGGGCATCCGCATGGCCGGCGCCCACCGCCCCGACCTCGTGGTCACCGACATCGTCATGCCCGACATCGAGGGCATCGGCGCCATCCGCGCCATCAAGAGCGGCGCGCGGCCCCCGAAGGTGATCGCCATCTCCGGCGGCGGCCGCAGCCGCGGCGCCGACTACCTCAGCTGGGCCAAGCACCTGGGCGCCGACGAGGTGCTCGCCAAACCATTCCGGATGTCCGAGCTCATGAAGATCTCGAAGTCCGTCGTTTCCAGAACATCCCATTCAAACAGCAAACTCGAGGGTTAGGTCATGCATATCCTGCTGGTGGAAGACAACGCGGCCACGGCCAAGAGCGTCGAATTGATCCTGGCCGCGGGCGGCCACAACGTGACCACGACGGCCTCCGGCGAGGAGGGCGTGGAGCTGGTGGAGCTCTATACCTATGACGCGGTGCTGATGGACCTCGACCTGGAGGACATGAGCGGCCTGGAAGCCCTGCGCGCCCTGCGGGCCAAGAAGCTGCAGACGCCGGTGATTATCCTGACCGGCTCGGCCGACGTGGAGACCAAGGTCAATGCGCTGACCGCCGGCGCCGACGACTATGTGACCAAGCCCTTCCACAAGGCCGAGCTCTGCGCGCGGATCTCCGCGGTGGTTCGTCGCGCCTGCGGCAATGCGGAATCGGTGATCCGCATCGGCAAGATCGCGCTGAACCTCAACACCCGCTCGGTGGAGGTGTGCGGCGAGGCGATCCACCTGACGCCCAGCGAGTACAAGATGCTGGAGCTGCTCTCCCTGCGGAAGAACACGGTCCTCACCAAGGAGGCGTGCCTCAACCACCTCTACAACGGCCTCTCCGAGCCGGAGATCAAGATCATCGACGTCTTCATCTGCAAGCTGCGCAAGAAGATCGCGGCGGCGTCCGGCGGCGACGCCCAGATCGAGACCGTGTGGGGCGGTGGCTACATGCTGCGCGACCCGAAGGAGACCCGCCTGGCCGCCTGATCCGGCGCCCGGTCAGCGTGTGCAGCGGCCGCCCTATGGGCGGCCGTTTTGCGTTGCGGATCAGCAGGATGGATGCGGCAAGGCGCCGCTCTGGGATTCTACGTAGGTAGTTGTCGCGAGGTGATTCCTACCTGCGCGTGTGGTTGAGATTGCCTTAGCCACATTCTGGTCACAGCTGAGGCGACGCCACGACATGCCCTTCGACGGTTTCCTGGACGACGCGATGCGGACCCAAGATGCGCCGGCCGGTCACGCCGATGCGCGCGGTCATGCGGACGCCCTGGTCCACGACCTCAACAACCTGCTCGCGGTGATCCTGAACGCCAACGAGGCCCTGGCCGCCACCTTGCCGGAAGGCTCCCTGGGCCGCGAGCTGGCCGGCCTCAGCCAGGACGCCGCCGCCAAGGCTGGCGCACTGCTGCAGCGCCTCCTGGACGCCACGCCCGCCCACGCTGCGGCGGAGCCTGCCGACTGCGGCGCGGCCGTGGCCGAGACCGCGCGCCTGGTTCGCGCCCGGCTGCCCGCCGCCGTCGCCATCGAGGTTCGCGGCGCGGACCTGGCGCTGCAGAGCGCGGTGGACGCCGTGGAGCTGGACTCCGCCCTGCTGAACCTCTGCATCAACGCCGGCCACGCCATGCCCGACGGCGGCGCCCTGACCCTGTCGCTGGCCGAGGCGGACCTGCGGCCGCCGGCGCTCAACGACCTGGGCCTGGCCGCCGGGCGCTATGCGGTGATTGCGGTGGCCGACACCGGGGTGGGCATGTCGCCGCAGGTGCTGGCCCGCGCCACCGAGGCCCGCTTCACCACCCGCGCCGGACGCGGCGGAAACGGTCTCGGCCTGGCCAGCGCCAAGGCCTTCGCTGAAGCCGCGGGCGGGCGCCTGCTGCTCAAGTCCCAGCAAGGCTGCGGCACCACTGCGACCCTGTTCCTGCCGCTGGCGTAAGGGTCGCTGGCGACGCGCCGGGGGAGGGCCGCGGGGATGGGCGGAACTTGCTTCCGCCGGTGAACGAGGAGCGCTCTGCGTCCCGTGTTAGCCGCCCGCGAGCTCGCGGAGCATGGCTTCGAGTTGGTCGCGAGCTTGTTCCTCGACGAAGCCGAGCAACAGCGCTGCAGCCGCCGCCTTGGCCCGCGCGGCCAGGTCCTGATCGACGATCTCACCCGCCGTCCAGAAGGACAGTGCGCCGCGGAAGGTGAGCGCCAGCTGGTCGGGCAGAGTGATCCGCGCGAGGGCCGTCATCCTCGGCGCCAGCCCTTCGCCATCACCCAGCGCCTCGGCCCACAGCGCTCGCGAAAGCGCCCACACGCCGCCAGATTCGCCGCTCGGGGCGCCTAGCGCGGCCATCACCGCTCGGTTGACCGCCGGGCTGTCCAGCATCACCGCTGCGGCGATGCCGACGGCCGCGAGAACTCGCGCCGCGGCGTCGCCAGGCGGGGTGTCGCTGGCGAACCGCGCATGCATCGTCTCGATCCGCTGCGCAGATAGAGCATGCAGGATCGCGCCCTTGGCGCCGAACAGGTTGAACGGGGTCGCGAAGCTGACGCCCGCCTCCGCGGCCAACTCGCGCATGGAGAACTCCGCCCGCCCCCGGCCGAGCAGACGTTCGGCGGCCTGGAGCACGCGCTCGCGGGTGGTCGGGCCAGGAGATGGCGGATCGATCTTGGCGGAGGGCATCGAGAGATTATATCATGATATAACGTGCAGGCCTTCCTAGGAGCTATCATGACCCGCGAATCGCTGAAGACCTTTCTCATCACAGGCGTGAGCTCCGGGCTCGGTCGTGCGTTCGCCGCCGGGGCGCTCGCGGCCGGCCACCGCGTGATCGGGACGGTACGCCGGCCCGAGGATGTGGAACGTTTCGCCGTTGTCGCGCCCGGACGCGCGCACCCGCTGCTGCTCGATGTGACCGACTACCTCGCCATCCCCGAAGCCGTCGCCCGAGCCGAGGCGGCAGCAGGCCCTGTGGACGTCCTGGTCAATAATGCCGGCTACGGTCACGAGGGCGCGCTCGAAGAGTCGTCGATGGACGACCTTCAGCGCCAGTTCGCGGCCAACGTCTTCGGCCCCGTGGCGATGATCAAGGCGGTGTTGCCTGGCATGCGCGCTCGTCGCCGCGGCCACATCGTCAACGTCACCTCGATGGGCGGCTTCATCACCATGCCCGGGATCAGCTTCTACTGCGGCAGCAAGTTTGCGCTCGAAGGCATTTCGGAGGCGCTCGGCAAGGAGGTGGCGGGGTTCGGCGTTCGCGTCACCGCGCTCGCGCCCGGCCAGTTCCGCACCGAGTGGGCCGGCCGCTCAATGGACCGAACGCCCCGCAGCATCGACGACTACGATGGGGTGATGGACCCCATCCGCGGCGCTCGCCAGGCGAAGAGCGGCAAGCAGCCCGGCGACCCCGACAAGGCCGCCCGGGCGCTGCTCGCGCTCGCCGAGGCGGAAAATCCACCCGTGCGCCTGTTCCTGGGCGAGGATGCCCTCGGGCTGGTCGAGCAAAAGCTGCAGGCGATGCGAACGGAGATGTCGGCGTGGGACGCGCTCTCCCGCTCAACCAGCTTCCCGGCGTGAGCGCGCCGGCGAGGCAGACAGTCTGTTACCGGCCTACTCCGGCCATCGATCTCCGCCCTGTCCGAGGCCTCAGATGGGTCAAAGCCGATCTGCGGATCTCCGCCAGAAGGCGCGGTGGTGGCTGGCCGGTGATCGGCCTGCCCAGCCATACATCTCATGGCGGCCAGTCTGCCTGCCAGACGGGCTAGACTGGGGTCCCAGTCCTAGCGCTTCGCCTCAAACCGAACTGATGGGTGGTAGGGCCGGGGGCAATACCCTAAGCCGCCCCCGCCTGCAGCGTGGCGCGGATCAGGTCCGAGAGGCTGTCGGCGCGCATCTTGGACATGACGTTGGCGCGGTAGATCTCGACCGTGCGCGGGCTGATCTGCAGGCTGGCGGCGATCACCTTGTTGCTGGCGCCCTCCATGATCAGGTCCAGCACCTGGCGCTCGCGGGCCGTCAGGCTCTCCATCCGGCGCAGGATGCGGTTGCGGCGCGCGCCCGCGTCCACCGCCGCGTCGTTCTCCTCAAGCGACGCGCGTACGGCCCGCAGGATCTGTTCGCTCTCGTAGGGCTTCTCGATGAAGTCCGAGGCGCCGGCCTTCATGGCGTCGACCGCGCGGCTGACGTCGGCATGCCCCGTGATGACAATCACCGGTAGTATGCAGCCGGCCTGCTTGAGCGCCTTGATCAGCTCGACCCCGTCCATGCTGGGCATGCGCAGATCGGTGATGACGCAGCCGCGGGCCTCGGGGTCGAAGGTGGCCAGGAAGTCGTGCGCCGATTGGAAGCCCTTGGCGGTCAGCCCGTCCGACTTGAGAAGCACGACGAGCGAATCCAGCGCCGCCGCGTCATCATCGACGACGAACACCGTCCGTTCGGCCGTTCCCGTCCCCATTGTTACCTGCCCGCGCCAACACAAAACAAAAGGCGGCGCCACCTAGACGGCTCGGCTCAACCCAAATCCGTCCCCTATGGTTTTCGACTATAGCACTCGAAATGGAGAGGCCTAGCCCCATGCCCTCGGGCTTGGTGCTTGCTAACGGCTGAAACAGTCGCTGCGACACGTTGGGGTCGATGCCCGGACCACTGTCCTCGACAATCGTCAGCAGGCCGCCATCTGCATCGAGTCTAGTTGAAATGTTAAGTTGGCGGTTCGGGTACTTTGTAACAGCTTCGATGGCGTTCCGGGCCAGGTTGACGACAAGTTGTTGAATTTGAATACGATCGGCCATAACCGTGTCATCGCCGCGATAGAGGTCGTAGACAACGCGCACCGCCGCGTCGCGCGCCATCAACGACACGATGAAGTCCACCTCGTTGATGATGGCCGCCATGCTCTCCGGCTTCTGCAGCGTGCCGCCCCGCGTCGCTAGGTCGCGCATGGTGCGGATGATCTCGCCGGCGCGCACGGCCTGGTCGCCGGCCCGCGCCACCGCATCGATCAGGTCGTCGTCGTCCAGCTCCATGCGGGCGATCAGGTTGCGGGCGGCGCGCAGATAATTCGCGACGGCGGACAACGGCTGGTTGAGCTCATGCGCGAGCACCGAGGCCATCTCGCCCATGGAGTTGAGGCTCCAGACCTGGGTCAGCTGGGCGCGCAGTTCCTCGGACCGCCGCTCGGCCTCCTGCATCGAGGTCAGGTCGCGGATCACCATGGTCAGGAAGCGCTGGTCGCCGACCCGCACCTCCCCGATCCGCAGCTCCATGGGGAAGGCGCCCCCGTCCTTGCGCAGGCCGGTGAGCTTGCGGAAGCTGCCGCTCACGTCCTCGCCCTCGTTATCGGCTGCGGCGGGCGCGCTCAGGGCCGCATCCTCGCCGGGCGGCATCATCTCGCTGAACTTGCGCCCGACGGCCTCGCCCGCAGTCCAGCCGAACAGCTGCTCGGCCGCCTCGCTGAAGCTCTGGATGATACCGGTGTCGTCGATCACCACCAGGGCGTCCGCCACGATCGCCAGGCTGGCCTGCAGCAGGGCCTCGCGCTGGGCATGGTCGTCGATCCAGTGCGCGGTGGCCTCGCGCTCCACGCCCCAGATCCGCAGGCCGGCTGCCGCGCCCAGGCCGGTGACCAGGAAGACGAGCGAGCGCACCACGCGGGCGAAGAGTTCGACGCCGGACAGGGCGTCGACGGCGAAGCCGCCGGCGCTGAGCAGCAGGGCGGCCGTCACCGTCGCGCGCCACCCGCCGAAGGCGGCGCTGATCGCGAGCGCAGGCGCGCTCAGCAGATAGACCGAGTGGCCCAGGACCGGACGCAGGACAAGGCCCGCCCCCAGGGCGGCCGCCGATGCGCCGATCGCGATGAACTGGCCCCGGATACCTCCGCGGCGCAGATCAATAGTCGCCAGCCCGGTTGTGTGATTTCCCGTCCACAACCCTGACATGTATTCTACAATCCAGGCCAGCCCCGCCTGACCACCGAATTGTTCGCAGATATCTCAGTTACTGCAAATACGTACAAGTACATAAGGGGTGGGGCGGGCTCTTTCGTAAGCTGTTCCTGGCGCTTTGACAGAAAGGCGCCGCAGCCCCTGTGGAAGACTTGTGTCAACTTCCCGACAAAGGAATCCCCGGCGTGTCGGGGGCCCGGACATCGCCGCCGTTCAGCGGTTTCTGCATCCAGACCACGTCGACCCAGCGGCCGTGCTTGAAGCCGAAGCTCTTGCCGACCCCGATGGGCTCGAAGCCCAGCGCCCGGTGCAGGCCGATCGAGCCGGCGTTGCCGCTGTCGCCGATCACGGCGATCAGCTGGCGCAGGCCCGCCGCCTCGCAGGCCGCGATCACGGCCGAGAGAACGGCGCGGCCGACGCCGCGGCCCATGGCGTCGGGCGCGATATAGACGCTGTCCTCGGCGGTGTAGCGATAGGCCTGGCGCGGCCGGAAGGGGCCGGCATAGGCGAAGCCCAGCACCGCGCCGTCCTGCTCGGCCACCAGATAGGGCAGGCCGTAGCGCGTCACGCCCGCCAGGCGCTGGGCCATCTCCTGCGGCGTGGGCGGCGTCTCCTCGAACGTGCCGAAGCCGGTTTGCACGTGGTGGCCGTAGATCGCCGCCAGCGCGTCCGCGTCTCCTGCCTCCGCCGCCCGGATGATCATGCCGCCTCCCAGCTCCGCTCCAGCGCCCACACGGCGAAGGCGTAATCCAATGCGATCTCCTTCAGGAAATCGAAACGGCCGGACGCGCCGCCGTGGCCTGCTTCCATGTTGATCTTGAGCAGGATGGGGGCGTCGCCTGTCGTGTGCTCGCGCAGCCTAGCCACCCACTTGGCCGGCTCCCAGTAGGTCACCCGCGGGTCGGAAAGGCCCCCGGTGGCCAGGATCGGCGGATAGGCCTGGGACGAGACGCGGTCGTAGGGGCTGTAGCTGGCGATCAGGTCGTAGGCGCCGGGGTCCTCGATCGGGTTGCCCCACTCGGGCCACTCCGGCGGCGTCAGCGGCAGGGAGGTGTCGCTCATGGTGTTGAGCACGTCGACGAACGGCACCGCCGCGATGATCGCGCCCCAGAGGTCGGGCGCGAGGTTGGCCACCGCCCCCATCAGCATCCCGCCCGCCGAGCCGCCGTAGGCGGCGATCCGGCCCCTGGCGACATAGCGCTCGGCGACCAGATGCTCGGCGCAGGCGATGAAGTCGGTGAAGGTGTTGGGCTTCTTCTCCTTGCGCCCGTCCAGGAACCAGCCCCAGCCCTTGTCCGAGCCGCCGCGGATATGGGCGGTGGCCCAGATCCAGCCGCGGTCCACCAGGCTCAGGTTGCGGATCGAGAAGCTGGGCTCCATGGCGTGGCCGTAGCTGCCGTAGCCGTAGAGCAGCAGGGGCGCCGACCCGTCCTGCGGCGTGTCACGCAGCATCAGCAGGGTGATCGGGACCTGCTCGCCATCCGGCGCCGCGGCGTAGAGGCGCCGGGCGACATAGCGGGCCGGATCGTGGCCGGACGGCACCTCCTGGGTCTTGCGCAGGGTGCGGGCGCGGGTGGCCATGTCGTAGTCGAACCACTGCCGCGGCGTGGTGGGCGACTGGTAGACGAACCGCGTCGTGGTGGTTTCGTACTCGTAGCCGCCCTCCAGGTTCAGGGCGTAGGCCTCCTCGTCGAAGGCCACCACGTGCTCCGCGCCGTCGCGGGCCATGACCACCAGCCGGTCCAGGGCGTTCACCCGCTCGGCGCGGACCAGGTGGCCGACGTAGGCGGCGAAGCCGGTGATGTAGCGGCCGGGCTGGTGGGCGATCCAGTCGCGCCAGGTGGCCTTGGCGGGCACGGCCGCGTCGCTGACGCAGAGCTTGAAGTCGACAGCGCCGTCGGCGTTGGTGCGGATCACCCAGCGGTCGCTCCAGTGGTCCAGGGCGTATTTGACGCCCACCTGCCGCGGCTCGGCCGCCACCGGAGCGGCCGTCGGGTCGGCCGCGGGAATCAGCCGGATCTCGGTGGTCTCCTGGTTGCCCACATGGATCAGGATGTGGCTGTCGTCGGCCGCCACGCCGACGCCCAGGAACATGCCCTCGTCGGCCTCCTCGTAGACCAGCTCGTCCTGGCCGGCCCAATCGGCGCCGGGGCGCGCCGGGCGGCGGAAAACCTTCGATGGGCGCGCGTTCTCGTCGCGCCAGATCCAGAACAGCCACTGGGCGCACGGCGAGAAGGCGAAGTCGCCATAGGCGCTCTCCACCGGCGGGCCGACCTCCGCCCCGGTCGCCAGATCCTTCACCCGGATCGTGAAGTACTCGGACCCCTGCTCGTCGGCGGCCCAGGCGTAGAGCGCATGGTCGGGGCTGTGGTGGGCCGCGCCGACCTGGAAGAAGGCCTTGCCCTTCGACAGCGCCTCCTCGTCCAGCAGCACCTGCTCGGCCCCGCCGCCACGGGGACGGCGGGCGTGCACCGGATGCTCGGCGCCGATCTCGTAGCGGGCGTAGTAGTCCCACGGCCCGTCGGGCGCCGGGACCGAGCTGTCGTCCTCCTTGATGCGGCCCTTCATCTCCGCGAACATCTGCGCCTGCAGCGCCTGGGTCTCCGCCAGCACGGCCTTGGTGTAGGCGTTCTCCGCCTCCAGGTGCGTCCGCACGTCCGCGCGCAGCGCCTTGGGGTCGCGCAGCACCTGCTGCCAGTTGTCGTCCTTCATCCAGGCGTAGTCGTCGGTGCGCACGCGTCCCAGCTGCTCGATTCGATGCGGGACCTTGGGGGCGACGGGGGGCTTGGGCAGGCTCATGGCCTGCTAGATGCGACGCCGCGCCGCGCCTGTCATCCCTGTGCGTTTGCGCACGCGTCACTCGGGCGCGGCCATTTGCAACTGTGGCGACTTGTTGGCGAAACACGCCTGTGATTCACTTCTTGTGCATCGAGAGCGCGCAAGAAGACGCGTGGGGTTAGTACTTTACGGGGACCGCCATGGTCATGGATCTCGCCGTTGAGCTGATCCAGGCGACTGTTCAGCTTGAACAACCGCTTGGCGACGGCACGCGCACGGTCGGCACGGGCTTTCTGATCTCGGCGCCGACGCCGGACGGCAAGCCGCGCACGGTGCTGGTGACCGCCAACCACGTGTTCGAGAAGATGCCGGGCGCGACCGCGCGCATCGGCTATCGATTCGCCAACGCCGACGGCTCCTGGAGCTACTCGCCGCAGAACGTGAAGATCCGCGACGGCGACGGGCACGAGCTGTGGACCCACCACCCGAACCGCGACGTGGCGGTGATCGCCATCAAGGCGCCGCCCGAGTTCGCCAAGGCCGCGCTGCCGCAGAACTACCTGGCGGCGGACGACACCTTCGCCAAGTACGAGATCAACGCCGGCGACGAGATGATGGCCCTGGGCTTCCCGCGCGGCCTCTCGGCCAACGCGGCAGGCTTCCCGATCCTGCGGGCGGGGCGCGTGGCGTCCTATCCGCTGGCGCCGGCCAAGGTGTTCCCGACCTTCCTGCTCGATTTCTCGGTGTTCCCCGGCAACTCCGGCGGACCGGTGTTCGTCAGCACCGGCTCCAAGCCGGCCGGCGTCTCGAAGGTGGCTGACAATGGCGCCGGCGGCGAAGCGGCGGGCGAGGGCTTCATCGCGGGCCTCTTGACCCAGCAGGTCGAGCTCAACAACGAGCGGCTCGAGATCGGCATCGTCACCCACGCCAAATATATCCGCGAGACGATCGCCCTGCTCCAGAACCCGCTCGCGCCGTCGACCGTGGCCGAGGCCCAGCCTGTGGCCGGGGCCCGGGCCGCGACCGCCGAAGAGGCCGCGCGGAACTGAGCCCCTCCGGGCTCTTCGTCAAAGCGGCGGCAGTTGGCCGCGGCTGACCGCGATCCCCAGCTGCAGGCTCTGGCCGATCATCTGCGCCTTGGCGACGAACAGCGCCGCGGCCTGCGGCGGGCAGACCTCGCGCGCCGTCGCCTCGAACAGCTCCAGCCAGCGGCCGAAGTGGCGTGGGCCGATGTCGGGCAGGGCGGCGTGCGCGGCCATGGGCGCGCCCTTGAAGCGGCCGGTCATGAGCAGCACCGAGGACCAGAAGTCGCAGAGCTTGGCCAGGTGCTCGTCCCAGTCGGTGACAGCGCCATTGAAGATCGGCCCCAGCAGCGGGTCGCCCCGCACCTTGCCGTAGAAGGCGTGGACGAGGTCGCGGATCATCTCCTCCGTGACCCCGACCTCGACGCCGGGCCCGATCCGTGGCGGCCGTTCAGCTTGGCTCATCGCGCGCGGTTCCCTGAAAGCGGTGTTCGCGCGCGGGAGATGGTGGCGGCAGGCCGCTGCCGGAACCGCGGCCCGGCGGCGCAGGGGCTCAGCCGCCGTAGACCACCGAGATGGTCTCGGCCACGCAGGCGGGCTTGGCCTCACCCTCGATCTCGATGGTGCACTCGTTCTTGAGCTGCATGCCGCCGGACTTGGGCTCGGCGCCGATCAGCTTCTGGCGCAGGCGCACGCGCTTGCCGACCCGCACCATGTTGATGAAGCGCACCTTGTCGGAGCCGTAGTTGATGCCGCGGGTCACGCCCTTCACCGGCATCAGGCCGGCCGACAGGAACGGGATCAGCGACAGGGTGAGGTAGCCGTGGGCGATCGGGCCGCCGATCTCACGGGTGGCGCGCTCGACGTCCACGTGGATCCACTGGTGGTCGCCGGTCGCCTCGGCGAACTGGTTCACACGCTCCTGGGTGACCTGCAGCCAGTCCGAGACGCCGACTTCCTGGCCGACCAGACCGGCAAGGTCCTTGAATTCCACCGGGCCCATGTTCGTTCGCTCCCTCGCGTGTTTCGAATGCGGACCCAGCCTCTAACACCTGTTCGGATGAGGGCAAGGCGGACGGAGGGGAAGGCGCTGCGGACTGGGGCGGGGAAGGGCGCCGTCTAGGCCGCGCTGGCGTCGCGCCGGAAGGCGTCCGGCGTGCGGCCATAGGTCTGGCGGAAGGCGGCGCTGAAGTGGCTGTGGCTGGAGAAGCCCAGGTCGAGGCCGAGGGCGGTCAGGTCCTGCGCCCGGTCCAGCCGGTCCAGCGCCTGGGCCAGTCGCATGCGCAGCTGGTAGCGGTAGAGCGGGATCCCCTCCACCTGGCGGAACACCTGGGTCAGGTAGACCGGCGAGACCCCCACCTCCGCGGCGATCTCGGCCAGGCTCCAGCGGCGGGCGAGGTCAGAGGACAGCACCAGCTTGGCGCGGTCCACCAGCTTCTGGCGGCCAAAGCTGGCGGCCGTGGCATGGGACGTCCGCTCGCCCAGGGCCCGCCGCACCAGGGTCAGGGTCAGGGTTTCGGCTTCGAGGGTCTCGGCCTTGCTGCGGCGCAGGCTGTGGCGGATCAGCGCCACCAGCGCCTGGGCGCGTGGGTCGATCCGCCGGCGCTGGCGGCTGAAGGCCAGGGGGCCGCCGCCGCGCCGCAGCTGGTCCCGGGGCGCCAGCTCCGCCAGCAGCGCCTCGCTCATCGACAGCGAGAGGCAGGCATCGCCCCCCGTGACCGGATGGCTGATGGCGTAGTCCTCGTCGGCGTTGAACAGCACCAGCTGGTTGGCCTCGCCCACCGCGTCCTGGCGGCCCACGTGGCGCACGAAGACGCCGCGGTAGGGGAACACCATGTGCGTGGCGGCGGCGCACTCCTCCGCACTCTTGTGGCGGCACTCGCCGGCGCAGGCGACGTCGCGCAACGACACCGTCTCGGTGTCGAGCAGCAGGTCGCTGGCGTATCCGCTCATCGGGCGCCTATCCATGGCGGGTGGCGACCCGGACGACCGCCTCGGTTGCGACCATAGCGGGATATTCCTCCACAAAGAACGAGGCGGCGCTCATGCCCCGGAGGACGCGCGGCGGCGCTTCCAGCCGACATGGCCCCGGCGAAATTCCGACGCTCGCGGCGCCAGGTCTTCCTCGACGGCGGCCTGCGCCTCGCCCAGGGCCAGCGCGCAGGCGGCGCCGCACACCTCCACGCACTGGCCGTTGACGCTGACGGCGATCGCCGGACCCTCCAGGTCGCTGTCGCAGGCGGCGCAGGTCCTAGCGTCCATGGCGCGCGTCCACGATCTGCGCCGATGGCAGGCCGAAGGCCAGGCTCGAGAAGGTGGTCTCGAAGTCCACCTCCTCGCTGGGTGGCAGCGGGCGGGTCCAGATCACGTTGAGCAGCCAGTCGCCGCGGGTCGGCATGGCGAACACCGCGCGCCCGGCGCCGTCCGTGCGCTGCGCCGCGACCGGCTCGGCGTCGTGGGCGAGGTCCGTCAGCTTGACGAGCGCGCCGGGAAGGGGCCGGCCCTGGTAGAGGACGCGGACGGGCAGGCTGCGGGCCTGGGCCCGGGCGTAGGGGTCGGCCTCGGGCACGATCTCCAGGGGCAGGCCCAGCGGCTGCAGCGCCCGGCGGCCGCCGCCGTCGCCCGAGCGCACCAGCACCTTGGCCTGGCGGCTGTAGCGTTCCGACCCGTCCGCGGCCGTCCGGCCCGTTCGCCGCCGCGCCTCGAGCGCCGGGGTCAGCCCCTCGGCGTCCAGGTAGTCGTTGAAGCGCAGCGCCGGCAGATGGCTCTGCGCCTGGTCGTCCGTCTGCAGCACCACGACCCACGTGCCGCCGCCGGGCAGCCGGATCTCCCCATCGTCGACGGCGCCGCCCGGTCGCAGGCCGGCCCGCAGGTCGACCACTGCGCCCGTGGGCCCCGCCGCGGCGAAGCGCACGATGCGCCGTGCGGGAATGGGCGAGCGCTGGCGGAAGGATCCGTGTCCGACCTGCAGGGTCATGGGGACCGCCGCCTGCGGGGCGGTCCAGAAGCGGACCGGCTGGACCCAGAAGTCGTGGGCCGCGGCGGGCGTTGCGGAAGCGAGGACACCGGCTGCCGCGAGGATGAGGCGCAAGGCGCGCATGGGGAGCTCCTAGTCGAGATGATCGGGCTGGTTTCCGGGCGTCACCGGCAGGGCCGCGACGGCGGCGCTGAGCCCGGCGATGGCCAGCAGCCAACTGGCGAGAACGGCGATGGCGGTGAGCGCGAGGCGCCGGGCTCGCCCGGTCACGGCGCCAGCGCCTGGGCCAGGAAGCCGGCGCCGGCCAGGGCCACGAGGACGCCGAGGGCTCGGGTCACCCAGCGGCCCGCTGGGCTGGCGCTTAACGCCGCGATCGCCACGCCGGCCAGGTGCAACAGTCCCGTCGCCAGCACGAACCCGGCGCTATAGCCCAGCGGATCGGCGGCGGAGGGCAGCTCGCGGCCATGCGCATAGCCGTGGAACAGAGCGAACCCGCCCACCATCGCCAAGGCCAGGCCCGCCGGCGCCCGCACCGCCAGCGCCACGCAGGTCCCCAGCACCAGGGCGGAGAGGGCGATGCCGATCTCCACCGGCGGCGCCGGCGCCCCGAACATGGCCAGGACCGCGCCGACCACCATCATCAGGGGGAAGGCTGCCGGCAGGGCGTAGACCAGGGGCCGGCCCAGGACCGCGCCCCACAGACCCACCGCCACCGTGGCCAGCAGGTGGTCGGCCCCACCGAACGGATGGGCGAAGCCGGCGGCGAACCCGCCGGGCAGCCCGGCCGCCGTGTGCGCCACGGCCGGCCCCGCCAGCGCCAGGCCGAGCGCTGCGGCGGCGAGCGCGAGGCGCGGCCTCACGGCTTGGCGCCCGCAGCGGCGGCGGCGTCCGGCGGCGACAGGAACGGGAACGTAGAAGTCGAGACCGGCCGCTCGTCCTGGGCCAGGCCGTCGTCCAGGCTCCTGGTCGTCCCATCCACCAGCAGCGAGCGGTAGACGTTCACCGCGCTCATGGCAGGGGTCCGCCCGCCGCAGTCCGCCTCCAGGGCGAACTCGCCGCGCAGGGCCGCCCGCTCCACCGCGAACAGCTCGGTGCAGGCGCGGGCGCGGCTGTTCACCCACAGCCGGTCGTCGGCCAGCAGCTCGGCGATCTCCTGGTAGCGGCGCAGGGGCGGCAAGCTCGCATCCACCAGGAAGCCGTCGCCGCACCGCCCGTCGAAGCTGTCGTACAGCGCTGCGCCCTTGGTGATCTCGGCCGCGAAGGCCTTGGCCGTGGCCGGGGTGGCGGCGTTGTATGCCTCCTTCAGCCGGTTGCTCTCGTCCTCGCTGCCCAGGGTCGCCAGCAGGGCGTTGCCAGTCAGCGGCCGCGCGGCGCGGTCGATCTGGCGGCTGGCCGAGGCGGTCGTCCCCCACACCGCCAGCAGGTGGCCGCCGGGGCTGACAGCGCTGAGGTCGACCTCGATCACGATCGAGGCGGGCGTCCAGCCGGCCAGCAGGTTCCTGGCCGGCCCACCGTCGGTGTGGCGCCAGGCGTCATGAATGGCGGCCACGGTCGCCGGATCGAACGCCGCGCAGCCGGCCGCGTCCACCGGCGCCCCGGCCTTGATCGCCGCCTCCGCCACGCTATAGGCCGCGCGCGTGCCGCGGACGTTGTTGAAGAACGGGTCATCCCGCAGGCCGGCGAACACCCGGAAGCGGCCGCCCTGGCTGACCAGCCCGGCCTCGCCGCGGGCGTCACCCTCGGCCCGGTCCGCACCGCCCAACTGGCAGTCCGCCCGTTCCGGCGCCGGGAAGCGGCAGGTGATCTCGACGCTGGCGGTGGTGACCCCGAACACCTTCCCGCTGTCCACGTGGAACGTGTAGGCGATCCGGTCGGAGAAGCTGTGGCCGACGATGGTCATCGCCAGGTCCAGCTTGCGGCCGTCCGCCGAGGTCCAGGCGAAGAGGTCGCCGATATCGGCCCGCGGGTCGGCGATCACCGTCGGGCTGTCGAGGTGGTCGGAGGCGTGCGCGCCGCCGCCGAAGGCCAGCAGGCTCGTGGCGCAGAGAAGGGTTCGAAGGAAAGGTCGCATGTGGCGGGCCCCTGTTTCAAAGGCGGCCACATGGCCTGACGCCGGACCTCCCGGCTGTCAGGTTCTTTAGCGATCTTGCGGGGCAGGGACCCGCGGCGAAGGTCTCGGCCTAGAACTCGTCCCAGACGTCTTCGGCCGGCCGCGCCTGGGTCGTGGTCTTCATGGCGGGGACCGGACGCGCCGGCGCTCGCGGCGTGCGGCCGACCTCCGGCCGTTGCGCGCTGCCGCGGCCGACGACGCCCACGTTGAAGCGCTTCACCGACTCGTCCAGCCGATCGGCCTCGCGGCTCAGGGCGTGGCTGGCGGCGGTGGATTCCTCCACCATGGCCGCGTTCTGCTGGGTCAGCTGGTCCATCTGGGTGATGGCGTGGTTGACCTCGGCGACGCCGCGGGCCTGCTCCTGGGCGCCGGCCGCCATCCCGGTCACCAGGCCGTCGATCTGCGCCACGCGCTCGATGATCCGCTCCAGCGACTGGCCGGTCTGGCCCACCAGGCCCACGCCGGTCTCGACCTGGGCGCTGGAGGTGGAGATCAGCTTCTTGATCTCCTTGGCCGCTTCCGCCGAGCGCTGGGCCAGGGCCCGCACTTCGGAGGCCACCACGGCGAAGCCACGGCCGGCGTCGCCCGCCCGGGCCGCTTCCACGCCGGCGTTCAGGGCCAGCAGGTTGGTCTGGAAGGCGATCTCGTCGATCACCCCGATGATATTGCCGATCTCGCGCGCCGAAGCTTCGATCTGGCTCATGGCGGCCACCGCCTGCGAGACCACCGAGCCGCTGGACTGGGCGTCGCCCCGCGCCGCCTGCACCACGCCGGCGCATTCCTCGGCGCCCTCGGCGGCCTTCTTCATGGTGGCGGAGATCTCCTCCAGGGCCGCGGCGGTTTCTTCCAGGCTCGCGGCCTGTTGTTCGGTGCGGCGCGACAGGTGGTCGGCGGCGCTGGCGATCTCGCCCGAGCCGGTGCGGATGGCCACCACATTGCCCACGATCACGCCCATGGCGCTCTGCAGCTGGCCCATGGCGTCGTTGAAGTCGGTCTTCAGCTTGGCGTACTGGTCGGGGAAGACATCCTGCAGCCGGTGCGTCAGGTCGCCGGCCGACAGGCGCTCGAGGCCGCGGCCCAGCACGCCCACCACCCGCTCCAGTTCCGCCGCCGCCTCGGCCTTGGCGGCCTCGTTGCGCGCGCGTTCCGCATCGGCGGCCTTGCGCTGCTCGGCGGTCAGGCCCTCCAGGCGCAGCTTCTCGACCCCGGCGTCCTTGAACACCGCCACGGCGTCGGCCATCAGCCCCAGCTCGTCGCGGCGGCCACGCGCGGGCACCGCCACGGTGAAGTCGCCCGCCGCCAGCTTACGCATGGCGCCGGTGAGCTCCGTGACCGGGCCGGCGATGGCGCGGGTCAGCACCGCGCCCAGCACGCCCGCGAACAGCAGCGCCAGGGCGATGCAGCCGGCGAGGGAGAAATAGGCCATGCGCGTGTCGTGCTGCTGGCGCGCCTCCATGGCGGCCATCCGCGCCTCGCCCTTGTCGTAGACCGCCCCGATCTTGTCCTCGACCGCCGACATCAGGTTGTCGGCCAGGCCGTCGGGGGCGACCATGTCCACCGCCTGCTGGTGGGTGCCCGGGTCCTTCGCCAACGCCTTGCCGGCCTCCACCACCTCCTGGTGCCACCTGTCGGCCGCGGTCTCCGCGGCCTGCAGCAGGGCGGCCTGGTCGGGATCGTTCGCCAGGAGCGCCTCGCCCGTCGCCAGGCGCTTCTTGAAGTTGCCGCGGTGCTTCTCGATCCGGCCCTCGTAGTAGGGGTTCCCGGAGAGCAGGAAGCCGCGATAGCTGTTCTCCTGGCGGGCCAGGAAGAACTTGGCCTGCTCCACGGCGGCCACCAGCTGCTGGGCCTTCAGGGTCTCCTCGCGCGCCGCCTCCAGCGACTTCAGCGAAGAGAAGGTCGAGGCGCCCATGCCGGCCATGGTGAGGACGATCGCGGCGAACGCGATGGTCAGCTTCCGGGAGATCTTCAGATTGTCCAGCAGCATGGGGCGGGCGGATCCTTGGGCGTGGGCGGAGGTCCACAAAGCCGCCGACGCGTCGACGAATGGTTACTCGCGACGAACCCTCCGCCCATCCGTGCCGCGGCGGTTCGCCGCAGCCGGAAAAGATCGGGATTCCAAGAACTTGTTATGCGAGTGGCGACCGCTCCGAGCTACACGATCCGCGAGCCTTCCTTGCCCCAGTAGGCGTCGCGGATCAGGCGCTTGTAGAGCTTGCCGGTCGGGTGGCGCGGCAGCTCCGCCATGAAGTCCAGCATGCGCGGCGCCTTCACGTGGCTGAGGTTGGCCCGCGCAAAGGCCATCAGCTCGCTGCGCAGGTCGTCCCCGGCCTCGGTCCAGTCCATCGGCTGGATCACCGCGACCACCTTCTCGCCCATCTCCTCGTCGGGCGCGCCGACCACGGCCGCGTCGGCGACCTTGGGATGGCCGATCAGCAGGTTTTCGATTTCCTGCGGATAGATGTTCACCCCGCCGGAGATGATCATGAAGCTCTTGCGGTCGGTCAGGTAGAGGAAGCCCTCCTCGTCCGTCCAGCCCACGTCGCCCAGGGTGGTCCAGCCATGCTGGTTGGTGCCCTCGGCCACCTTCTCGGGGGCGTTGTGATAGGCCAGGGGCGGGCCGCCGGCGAAGTGCACCACGCCCTCGGTGCGCGGCGGCAGGGCCTCGCCGTCCTCGCCGCAGATCTTCAGCTCGCCGATCATGGCCCGGCCGACCGAGCCCTTGTGGGTCAGCCACTCGTCGGACTTGATGAAGCAGAAGCCGTTGCCCTCGGTGCCGGCGTAGTACTCGTAGATCACCGGGCCCCACCAGGCGATCATCTGCTCCTTCACCGGCACGGGGCAGGGCGCGGCGGCGTGCACCGCCGAGATCATCGAGGACACGTCGTACTTCGCCCGCACCTCCGGCGGCAGCTTCAGCATCCGCACGAAGTGGGTCGGGACGAACTGGCCGACGTTGATCCGGTAGCGCTCGATCAGCGCCAGGGCCTGTTCCGGATCGAACTTCTCCATCACCACCACCGTGCCGCCCAGCCGGTGCACGGTCATGCACCAGCGCAGGGGGGCGGCGTGGTAGAGCGGCGCCGGCGAGAGGTAGATGCAGCCCTCCGGGAAGCCGAACAGCTGGTTGGCCATCATCACCAGGGCGCTGGGCTCGTCGATGGCCGCGCCGGTCAACGGCGGTTTGATGCCCTTGGGCCGCCCCGTGGTGCCCGACGAATAGAGCATGTCGGAGCCGGCGGTTTCGTCGGCAACGGGTGTTGTCGGGAAGGCGTCCCGGGCGGCCTCATAGCTGGCGTAGGGCCCGCGGGCCTCGCCGGCGATGAAGAGCTTCACCGCGCCCGGCAGCACGCCCGGCAGCTCGTCGACCACCGGGCCCACGCCCGGCGAGACGATCAGCACCTGGGCCCCGCAGTCGCCGACGATGTAGTCCACCTCGCCCGCGGTCAGCTTGGAGGAGATGCAGGTGTAGTAGAGGCCGCACCGCTGGGCGGCCCAGGCGATCTCGAAGTAGCGCGGGTGGTTGTCCATGCAGACGGCGATCACGTCGCCGGTCTTGAGGCCCAAAGAGCGGAACAGGTGCGCGCCCTGATTCGACCGCTCGTCGAGCTGGCGGAAGCTCACGGTCTCGCCGGATCCGGCCATGATATAGGCCGCGCGGTCGGGATGGGACTTGGCGTGGGTCGCCGGATGCATGGACGGTTCGCTCCCTGGCCCCGGATACACGTTCCGGTGGCGCTGTTTTGAAGCGCATTGCGGCCCTTGACCCCGGGTCCGTCAAGCCGTCGCCGGCGCGACAGGCGATCCGTCAGGCCCCGAAGATCCAGCCGGTGGGCAGAGCGCTCAGCTGCACGCCCAGCAGGATCATCTGGCCGCCGCCCACCATGTTGATCACGATGTCGGACCCCACCTGGTCCAGGGTGTACCGCGTCCCCGGGTCCAGCATGACGCGGTCGCCGTCGGCCGCGCTGAAATCCGTCACGCGGTCGAGGCCGGCGTCGCCGAAGGTGTGGAAGATGTCCGCGCCGGCGCCGCCCACCATGGTGTCGTCGCCCTTGTCGCCGGAGACGAAGTCGTCGCCGGCGCCGCCGAACACCAGGTCGTTGTCCTGGCCCCCGCGCACGATGTCGGCGCCTTCGCCGCCCACGCAGGTGTCGGCGCCGATGTTGCCGTAGACCAGGTCCCCGCCGCCGTCGCCGAACAGCAGGTCGTTGTCCTTGCCGCCCACCACCCAGTCGTCGCCGGGCCCGCCCGAGGCGGTGTCATTGCCCTGGTTGCCGTTGATGTCGTCGAAGGCGGTCCCGCCGATGATGTAGTCGTCGCCGTCCTCGCCGCGCAGGTAGGTCGCGCCCGCCGCACCCGAAGCCGCGCCCGGGGCGCCGGCGGCATAGATCACGTCGTTGCCGATCCCGCCCCAGAGGGTGTCGGCGCCGCCGCCGCCGTACATCAGGTCGGCGCCCGAGAAGGCGCGCAGCAGGTCGCCCCCGGCGCCGCCAACGATGCGGTCGGCGCCGGAGAGCACCGAACCGAACATCGCCTGCGTCCCGTCGGTGGCCAGCCAGTAGGCCAGGCTGTCCATCGGGGTCTGCGGTATGGCCAGGCTCATGCCGAACGGGCCGCCGTGGCTGGCCCCATAGGAATAGGCGATGGAGGTGGCCGTCCCGCCGTTCAGGTGGCCGGCGCCGTCGGTGGAAAACCCGAAGCCATCCGCCCGCAGGCTCACGTCGCCGATAGTGGCCGTGAAGAAGGTCGTCGTGGCGGCGGTGATGATCGCGTCCAGCGCGGGGGCCAGGTGGGCGTGGTCCATGTCGCCGCTGATCGTGCCGTTCGCGCCGCCGACGCCGGCTGAGGGCGCCGCGGGCAGCGTGGGCTCGACGATGGCGGCGGGCGGCAGCGGGGGCGGCAACGCCGGCTCCAGAGCGCCCGGCAAGCCGACGTTGCTGGCCGACACCGAGTCCAGGGTCGCGCCCACCAGCCGCACGGCCGCGTCGAAGTGCAGCCGCTGGCTGATCGCCTCGCCGAACACGAAGACGTCCCCGCCGACCTGGACAGCCACGAAGTTGTAGCCGGCCGCCTCCTCGACCTCGGCGGTATGGACCGCATCCAGGAAGCCGCTGGCCGTCGTCTCGAAATAGCCGCCCGTCGTCGCGCCGAACTGCAGGTGGTCGGCGCTCGTCCAGTCGGTGACGGTGACGACCGAGCTCAGCGCCGCCGCCGAATGGGAGGCGCTGGACACGTAGACCAGGTCCGCGCCCGCCCCGAGCGTAGCCACGTCGCGGGCGCCGGTCTCCAGGCGGTCGTCGCCAGTCCCGCCCGACAGCGAGGCCCCGGTCCCGCCGCCGGTCAGGGTGTCGTTGAAGGCCGAGCCGATCGCCACCTCGACGCTGACCAGCGCATCGCCCCCGCCGCCGACGCCGGTCTTCAGGTTGACGGCGACGCCCGCCGTCGCGGCGCTGTAGTCGATGGTGTCGCGCCCCGCCCCGCCGTCGAAGGTGTCGGCGCCCGATCCGCTCACCAGTCGGTCGTCGCCGTCGCCGCCCAGGACCGAGGCCGCGCTGCCCTGGGCGGTGATGACGTCATTGCCGGCGCCGGCGTTGACCGTGATCGTGACGCCGCTCTGGGTGGGCAGGCGCAGGCTGTCGGCGAAGGCCGTGCCGCCGAGGTAGGCCAGCCGCTCCATGTTCTGGATGACGCCGCCGCCGAACGAGGCCGAGCCCGCGGAGATCAGGTTGGAGAGATCGAAGTCGGCCCCCTGGGGCAGACCCGCCAGCGACAGCCGCAGGGTGTCCGTCCCGGCGCCGCCGTCGGCGTCGTCGCCGTAGCCGATAGCCAGGACGTCGTTCCCGCCACCGCCCGAGAGCTTGTCGTGCTCGAGGCCGGCGTCGTCGGCGGGATTGACGCCGTCCGCGCTGAAGCTCCCGGAGAACAGGAAATCGTCGGCCGAGTCGCCGGTGATGGTGTCGGCGCCCGCGCCGCCGGCGATGCGGTTGCCGCTGGCCGCGGCGGTGATCTTGTCGTCGCCGTCGTCGCCCGAGACCTGGCCCGCATAGTAGGTCTGCTGCATGGCGATGGTGTCGTTGCCGGCGCCGCCGCGCGTGACCCCATGCGCATAGATGGTGTCGTTCCCGGCGCCCCCATCCGCCGTCGCGAAGGTGTTGGTGTTGGTGTAGAGCGTGTCGTTGCCGGCGCCGCCGTCGACGAGGTCGAGGTACTGGCTGGGGCGGCCGTCCACGAGGTCGTCGCCGTCGCCGCCGAACAGGGTCCCGGTGTAGTAGCCGGCGGTCAGGGTGTCGTTGCCCCCCATACCGAGCACCGCGGTGAAGTCCGAATAGCCGACACCGGTGGAGCGCGCCGTGATGTTGTCGGCGAACTGACTGCCCTGGATATAGCTGACGTTCTCGATGCCGGTGATGACGCCGCCGCCGATGGTCTGGCTCGCGAGCCCGAAGTCGGCCGTGACACCCGAAGGCGCGCCCTGGAAGCTGATGAAGAGGTAGTCGCCGAAGGAGCCGTCGGGCCCGCCGTCGACATTGTCGCCATACCCCGCGAAGATCCGGTCCGAGCCGTCGCCGCCGGTGAGGTTGTCGACCTCCGACCCGGTGTCCACGACAGGCAGGGTGTAGGGGTTGCCGGCATAGGGCAGGTTGAAGGTCGGCGAGCGGTCGCCGCTGAAGAGCGTGTCGTCGCCAGAGCCGCCATCGAGCGTGTCGCGGCCCGCGCCGCCGGCCAGGTTGTCGCCGCCGCCCCCGCCGCTCAGGCTGTCGTTGCCGGGTCCGCCGCTCGCGTTGTCGAACCCTGCGTCGCCCGTGAAGGTGTCGTCGCCGGACGTCCCGGTAAACGTGGCCATGTGTGCGGTGCTCCCCCAAGCAGCGACCGTCTCCACGGCTGCGCCGCAACAGTTAGTAGGCCTCCCGGATTCCGTCAAACCAGGGTGGAGCGTCGGGCCTGGAGCCTGGAACGCCAGCCGCGCCGCGCCCAGCTCTTGACCTCCCGTCCGTCAACCCGCCCCTCATGGCCGCCCAAACCGCGGCCGAGGAACGCCCATGCCCAGCTTCGAGACCCTGCTCTATTCCGTCGAAGACGGGATCGCGACGATCACCCTGAACCGGCCGGACCGGCTGAACGCCTTCAACACCCAGATGATGAACGACCTGATCGCCGCGTTCGACGAGACCGACGGCGACGACGCGGTGCGCGCGGTCATCGTCACCGGGGCGGGGCGGGGGTTCTGCGCCGGCGCGGACCTGGCGGCCGGCGGCGACACCTTCAACTACGACGCCCGCACGGCCGCTGACCGCGAAGCGCGGATGCGCGAAGGCGTGCAGCGCGACGGCGGCGGCCTCGTCACCCTGCGCATCTTCGACAGCCTCAAGCCGGTGATCTCGGCCTGCAACGGGCCGGCGGTGGGCGTGGGCGTGACCATGCAGCTGGCCATGGACATCCGGCTGGCCTCCACCGCAGCCCGCTACGGCTTCGTGTTCGCCCGCCGCGGGCTGAACCCGGAGGCCGCCTCGTCTTGGTTCCTGCCGCATCTGGTGGGCGTCCAGACGGCGCTGGAGTGGTGCTACACCGGCCGCATCTTCCCGGCGGCCGAGGCGCACGAGCGCGGGCTGGTGCGCTCGGTGCATGCGCCCGACGACCTGCTGCCCGCCGCCCGCGCCCTGGCCCGGGAGATCGCCGACAACACCGCCCCGGTGTCGGTGGCCATCACGCGCCAGCTGATCTGGCGCATGGCGGGGGCCAGCCACCCGATGGAGGCGCACCAGGCCGACAGCCGCGGCATCCAGGCCCGGGGCAAGTCCGGCGACGCGCGCGAGGGGGTCACCTCGTTCCTGGAAAAGCGCGCGCCGAACTATCCCGACAAGGTCTCGAGCGACCTGCCCGACATCTGGGGCCACTGGACCGCGCCGACATTCCGCTGAGGGGGTCCGAGCGGCGCGCCTTTCTGACGGCGTCCCGCCAGAGCTGATGTCGTTCCAACCGCGGAGATCGCGGAGATCGCAGCGCGATGGCGGCGACGCCAGGCCCACTGCGTATCTCCGCGATCTCCGCGGTTGATCATTGGGGCTTTGCGTCGCCAGCGCTCCAATTCGAGGGGCGCGTTCCTTTTCCGTCCATCGTCATGTTGCGGCGCAAATCGCTCAACCCAGGTAGAGCGTCCCGACCTTACTCGCGGCAGCGCCAGGCGATTGTTCGTCGAGCATCCGACTTCTCTTCTCGCAATAGGACAGTGGTCAAAGCTCTGTTTCTGTGTTGTGTGGAGGCAGCGATGCCGATAATGACGGCGCACTGATCTTGTGAATCACTCGACGCGCCAGGCGCCGTCGTTCTTTGCGGAACCAAGAGAAATGGACGAGAAGTCGGAAGTCATCGAGATGACGGCGGACATTGTTTCCGCCTATGTGGGCAACAACACTGTGAGCGCCGCCGACCTGCCCGGCCTGATCCAGAGCGTCCACCGGGCGCTGGCCGGCGTTTCCTCCGGCACCGAGACCGTGGAGGCCGCGCCGAAGGAACCGGCGGTGCCGATCCGCCGCTCGATCACGCCGGACTACCTGGTCTGCCTGGAGGACGGGCGCAAGTTCAAGTCGCTGAAGCGGCACCTGCGCACCAAGTACAACATGAGCCCTGAGGAATACCGGGCGAAGTGGAGCCTGCCGAAGGACTATCCGATGGTGGCCCCCAACTACGCCAAGGCCCGTTCGGACCTGGCCAAGCAGATGGGCCTGGGCCAGGGCGGCCGCCAGGCGCCGCGCAAGAAGCGCTGAGGCCATCCCCGCCTGGCGGGGACGAGAGATCGACCAACGCCCGCCGGTCCGCCGGCGGGCGTTTTTCGTGTCCGATCGCTTTTTGGAGCCTGTTAACCAATTTCGCCTTGCCGCCGATTCGCGGATCAGGCGATGGTGATTCAAGCCGTGAATCCAGGCGTTTATTAGAGACTCATAAGATGTCAGCGCAGATCGGGCCTCCGGCCGCGGCCATTCGCGCGCATGAGGAATTGTTCGCCTACTGGAGCTCGCTGAAGGCGGGTGCGCCGCTGCCCACCCGTGACCGCCTGCACCCCGAGGGCATGAAGCGGCTGCTGCCCACGGTGAGCCTGATCGAGGTGCTGCAGGGCGATGGCCTGGACTACCGGGTGCGCCTGGCGGGCACGGGCCTCTACCATGTGTACGGCCGCGAGATCACCGGCCTGACCCTGGGCCAGGTCTACAACACCGCCGCGGCCGACTATTGGCGCCACGAGCTGGGCCAGGTGGTCCACAGCGGCCGGCCCGCCGTGGGGGTGCACAACCTCGCCTGGCGCGGCGCCTCGCACCTCTCGACGGTCTGGATCCGCCTGCCGCTCTCCACCCGCGGCCAGGGCGTCGACCTGATCCTCGGCTACGACGCGGTGGTAGGCCTAGGGGCGGTCGCCAGCGGCATTCGCGCCGCCTGAGGCCTCAGGCCGCCCGGGCCATCTCCGCGTCGCGGCGGATCCGGCCCACCATCGAGGCCAGGCCGTTCGAACGCTGGGCGGAGAGCGCGCCGCTGAGGCCCAGGGCCTCGAACGCGGCCTTGGCGTCGAACGCCAGGATCTCGTCCGGCGTACCGCCCGAATAGATCCGCAGCAGGATGGCGATCAGGCCGCGCACGATGTGGGCGTCGGAGTCGCCGCGGAACCGCAGCGTCCCGTCGGCCTGCGGCTCGGTCACCAGCCACACCTGGCTGGCGCAGCCACGCACCTTGTGCGCCTCGGTCCGCTCGGCGTCGCTGAGCGGCGCCAACTCGCGGCCCAGCTCGATCACATAGCGATAGCGCTCCTCCCAGTCGCCCAGGAGCTCGAACTCGTCCTTCAGCTCGGCAAGCGCTTGGTCGGCGGCGGACATCGCGGCGACTTAAGGACCCTGGCCGCCGGGCGCAACCCGCCTCAGGTGGCGGCGGGCAGGCGGACCACGGCGCGAAGGCCCTTCTGCGGCGCGGCCGAGAGCTTCAGCCGCCCGCCCATGGCCTTGCAGGTGAGGTCGGCGATCGGCAGGCCCAGGCCCGCGCCCTCGGACTTGCGGGTGAGCGCGTTCTCGCCCTGCTCGAACGGGGCCATCAGCCGCTGCACCTGGGCCGGGTCGACGCCCTCGCCCTCGTCGACGATGGAGATCTCCACCCGGCGGCCCTGGGTGCAGGCCGCGACGCGGATGTGGCCGCCGTCGGGTGAGAACTGCGCCGCATTGTGCAGGAGCTGGAACAGCACCGAGCGCAGCCCCCGCGGGTCGGCCAGCACCAGGGGCAGGGCGGCCCGGTCGGCCACCTCGACCACCAGGCCGCGGGCGTCGAGGTCGGGCTTCAGCATCGGCAGCACGTCGTCCAGCGCCGCCTCCACTGATTCGGGCCGCGGGTCGAAATCCATGGTCCGGCCCTCGAGCCGGGCGATCTCCAGCACTTGATTCACAAGTTTCAGCAGCTTTTGGCCGCTGCCATGGATGATCGCGGCATAATCCTTGTACTGCGCAGCCCCCAGAGGGCCGTACAGTTCCGCGGAGAGAATCTCGGAGAAGCCCAGGATGGAGTTGAGCGGCGTGCGCAGCTCATGGCTGACCATTCTCAGGAACGAGCGTTTCTGCTCGTCCATGGCCGCCTGCAGCCGTGCGCGGGCGCGGGACTTTTCGCCCCGGGGCTCGTCGGCCGGCGGGGCGTCGGCGCCCAGAGAAGGATCGGCCTCGTGAGCCATGCGACGGCGATACGCCCCGGAAGTCCAGGTCCGCAAGGTGCCCGCCGCCGCTTACGAAATGGTTGCGCCGCAAAGACGGCCTTCCACGCCGCTCGCCCCGGCCAAGCTTCACCGCTAGTCTCCGCGCCGGCGCTCCAGGAGGGTGGATAGATTCGCCATGGGCCCGGCCCGCGCGACATCGTCGAAAGCGCGCCGCCGCAGCGATGCGGCGCCCGGCCTGTTGTGGCATGCCGGCTGGGTCCTCGCCATCGCCGCGACCATGGGCGTGCTGGCTGCGCGCGGCCTGCCGTCGATGGGCCCTGAGATGCTGGCCCTGGCGGCCGGCGGAGCAGGCGCGCTCCTCGGCGCGGGGCTTTCCCGACTGGGCAAGCGGGGCCAGCTTTCTGCGGTGCTCACCTGGGGTCTCGCGGGCGCCGCGGCCTGCCACCTGACCGGCGGCGTCGCCGGACCGCTAGCCGCCTGGTGCCTGGCCCCAGCCGCCGCCGCCGCCATCTTCCGCGGCCGCCAGATCCTGGCCCTGGGCGCGGCCACGGCCCTCGCCGCGGCGGCCGTCTCCACGCTGGATGGGCTCCTGCTGCAACTGCCCCAGGCCTCGCCCCAGGCGGCGCCCTGGCTGGGCCTGCTGGCGCTGGGCACGATCGCCCTGGGCTTCGGCGCGGGCCTGATCGGCGTCGAGGGCAGCCTGGGGCGCGACAGCCGCCGCAAGGCGCGCGCCGACCAGGTGCTGCAGATCCTGGACCGCCAGCCCCTGCTGCTCGCCACCCTCGACCGCAGCGGCCGGGTGATCTCCGCCGTGGGCGCCCCGGTCGGCATCTACGCCCCCGCCCAGCTGGAAGGCCGCAGCCTGGGCCTCCTGGTCGCCGAGCCCGACCTGCCGGCGCTGGCCGAAGCCCTGCACGCCGCCGCCCGCGACCGCGGCGCCTCGGTCTATGTCAGTCCGCCCGACGATCCCGACGGCTGGCTGGAGATCGCCTTGCGCACCGGCGAGGACGGAACCCTGGTGGCCGCCGTGCGCGACGCCCGCGACCAGCTGGTGCGCGAGCGCCGGCTGGAGGCCGCGCGCCTCTCCGCCGACCAGCAGAACGCCGGCAAGTCCCGCTTCCTGGCCAATATGAGCCACGAGCTGCGCACGCCCCTGAACGCCATCATGGGGTTCTCCGACATCATGCGGCAGCGCCTGTTCGGCCCGCTGGGCGACCGCTACGCCGAATATGCCGAGCTGATCCACGAGAGCGGCACGCACCTCCTGGAGCTGATCAACGATGTGCTCGACATGTCGAAGATCGAGGCCGAGCGCTTCGAGCTGGCCATCGAGCATTTCGACGCCCGCGACGCGGTCCAGGCGGTGCTGCGGCTGATGCGCGGCCAGGCCGACCGCGCGGGCGTCAACCTGCGCGGCGTCCTGCCGATCGGGCCCCTGCCGGCCGAGGCCGACCGCCGGGCGCTGAAGCAGATCGCCCTCAACCTGATCTCCAACGCCCTGAAGTTCACCCCGCGCGGCGGCGCCGTGACCGTGACCGTCCAGGGCGACGGCGATGTGCTGGAACTGGTGGTGGCCGACAGCGGCGTCGGCATCGCCCCCGACGACCTGGTGCGACTGGGTCGCCCCTTCGAACAGGCCGGCGACGCCGAGCAGCGCCAGGCCGGCTCGGGCCTCGGCCTCTCCCTCGTCCGCGCCTTCGCCCGCCTGCACAACGGGGAGATGACCGTGGAGAGCGAGATGGGCCACGGCACCACGGTGACGGTGCGCATGCCGGTCCTGGTCCCCGCCGAGGCCGAGGCGCAGCCGCCGCGCTGGCGGCAACAGGGGTAGGGGCGGGTCTGACGCGGACCTAGGTGCTACTGCGGTTCGACGTCGAGCAACTTCTCGACCAGCACCATCCGAGCGCCGTCCCCGATGTACCGTGATTTGTGCGGCTTCAGGCTGACTCGACCCTCAAATCGAACCACGAAGGTGCCCGACGGAGTTTCAGAGCTTTCTGATTTGGTTGCCCTTCGTGCCTCGCCATCCAACTGCTCACAGACTTGACGAGAGCATTTTATGGATGCCCCTCCGTCTGGGAGCACGCGAGCGCCAGCCGCCGTCTTGCAGGCCTCCAATCGGCTGTTCTCGAAGTTCGTGAACCACGAACAAGTGAGCGTTAGTCGCGGTCCGAACGAACTGCCGTCGACGGTCAAATCTTCATTGGCCGCCGGCGCTAGAGACACCAGGACTATGAGGGGCAGGGTCCACATTTTCGCTAGCGTAGCCGTGAGAAAGGCCTGCCGAAAGCAGACCCATTCATCACCTCAGACGTGCGCCGACCCCGCGCGTTTCGCGCCCTGATCCAGTCTTTCCAACCCGCGGTCATCGCGAGGGTGGGCGATCCGGACCGGGGCCTAGTCTCACCGCGATGTGGCCGCCCGCCGGCCCACTCCAGCTTAAACCTCATGGCGGCCAATCTGCCTGCGGCTCAGGCCAACTCAAGGACTGGCCCGCAGGGCCAGCCGCGAGGCGGCGACGCCTCTGGCGTCGTCCTTGACTTGGCCTGAGCCGCAGGCTCGCATCTGCCGTGAGGTTTAAGCACCCGTGACATCTGACGATGCGGGTCCGACCCAAGCGGGGCAGCTACTGCTCGCACCATGAAAAATTACTGTTCTATGATAAATAATAGTTGTCCTGCGCATAGTTCTTGGTCACTCTCCGCCCAGACCGGAGGACCCCGCCATGCCCGAAGCCCCACCCGCCCGCCTCAGCGGCGAACAGCGCCTCAGCGCCATCTGCGCCAGGGGCTGCGCCGTCCTGGCGTTCGTCATTCCGCTGGTGGTGACCGGCTTCTGGGCCTTCGGGTCCTGGACGCTGCTCGGGCTGGTGCGCCTCGTGCCCGCCGACATCCTGGGCGACCTGCCGCTGGCCATCCAGCCCTGGCAGCGGATCGTCGGCGGCGCAATCTGCCTCATCCCCGCCCTGTTGCTCAGCTACGGCCTCATCCGCGCGCGGCGGCCGCTGGCGGCCTTCGCGCGGGGCGACTTCTTCGCCGCCGAGGTGGTGACCGGACTGCGCGACTATGCGGGCGCGACGTTCTGGGCCGCCATCGCCGGGGCGGTGAGCGTGCCGATCCTCTCGGTCGCCGTCACCTTCGCCAACCCGCCGGGGCACAAGGAGCTCACGCTCGACCTCAGCGGCGCCCAGGTGCTGAGCCTGCTGGCGGCGACGATCATGTGGGTGATCGCCTCGGTGATGGCCCGCGCCGCCGGCCTGGCCCGCGAAAACGCGCAGTTCGTCTGACCATGGCCATCGTCGTGACGCTGGACATCATGCTGGCCACCCGCAAGGCCAAGTCGCGGGACCTGGCCGAATACGTGGGCATCACCGAGGCCAACGTCTCGCTGCTCAAGCAGGGCAAGGTGAAGGGCGTGCGGTTCGAGACCCTGGAGCGGATCTGCCAGTTCCTGCAGTGCCAGCCCGGCGACATCCTGAAGTACGTCGAGGGCGACTAGGATGCGGGCGGCCGCTGCCCCGTCACCACCCAGGTCGCGGCTGTCAGGGCCACGGCGCCGTCTGTTTCGCGGGCGACGAGGGCGGCGCGCAGGCGGGGCTCTGCGGTGGCGCGCAGGGCAGGGGTCTCGCGCAGGATGCGGCCCAGCGGACCCACGCGCAGCAGGACCGTCGCCATGGCGTCTGCGTCGCCGCTGGAGACCGGGGCGTCATGGGCCCGGGCGGTCACCGCCTCGAAACCTGCGGCCTCGAGGGTGGCCCGCACGATGGCCGCATCGGCGAAGCTGAACGGGGTGGCGTCCGCCATCGCCTCCAGTCCGGCGGCCTGCAGAGGCATCAGGTCCAGCTCGTTCTCGGCGAGAGCGCGCCAGCAGACGAAGGCCAGCCGGCCGCCGGGCTTCAGGATGCGGCGGAGGTTGGCGAAGGCCGCCACCGGATCGGCGAAGGCCATCACGCCGAAGCGGGAGAACACAGCGTCGGCGCTCGCATCCGGCAGGGTGACGCTCTGTGCGTCCGCCTCGACGAAGCGGGCCTGGCCCAACTCCGCGGCGCGCTGTGACGCCAGGGCCAGCAGCCGAGGCGCGATGTCGACCCCGATCACGCCGCCGGCCGAGCCCACCCGCTCGGCGAGCTGCAGCACCGACTGACCGGCGCCGCAGCCCACGTCGACCACCGTCTCGCCCGGCTGCGGGTCCAGAGCCGCGATCGCCCACAGGCCCAGCGGCGACAGCTGCAGGTCCAGGAGTTCGCTGACCTCCACCCAGGCCTGCGCCGCCAGCTCCGCCGATGCGCGCCTATTGAGCCCTGGCCTTGTCATGGGTGAGGTCGTAGCCGGTGCGGGGGGCGATGGCGCGGGGTTTCGGCGATCCCTGCGGCTCGAACCTGGGTTCAGCGCGCCGCCACCTGCAGGAAGGCGCGGCCGGCGGCGAAGTCGCCGACCTCCACATAGGCGGTGCGCACCTGGTCGCCGGGGAAGAGGAATTCCACCGCCACGGCCTCGCGGGGGTCCAGCTCGGCGAGGGCCTGGCCGGCGGTCGCGGGGAAGCGGAAGGCGGCGGCGGTGCGGGCGCCCTTGGGCGCGAGCTCAGGGCCGACCGTGCTGCGGGCCTCGGCCATGAAGCCTCGGGTGGCGGCGCGGGGCGGCAGTTTGCGGGCCAGGGGGGCGGCCTTGCCGGCGAGGGTAAGGTAGGGGCCGGTGGTGCGGCCGGTGTCGCGCAGCACCAGGCGTGCGGCATAGGGCGTGGCGCCGTCGGCGAAGTCGGCGGTGGCCAGCAGCGCCAGGGCGCCTTCGCGGCCGGCCAGTCCGAAGGTCATGCGGTCGCCGCCGAAGGTCGCGTCCTGAGCCAGGTTCCAGCGCGGCGTGCGGCCCTGGCCCCGATCGGCCCGCCAGTCGGCGGCGTCGCCGGGATAGGTCATGCGGCTGACGTGGACGAAGCCGGCGAAGGCCGCCTGCACCCGGGCGGCGGCCACGGCCAGCTCCGGGCTCTTGCAGTCGACGCCGGTCCCGCGGGCCCGGGCGTCCTGCTCCATCGCGGTCAGCGCCTTGGCGTCGGTTCCGGCCCTCAGCGCCGCGCCACGCGCCTGCTGGGCGGCGGCCGCCAGCGCGGCCGACACCTGCGGCGGGAACAGCGCGCAGCGGTCGCCCGCGGCGCTGATCACCGTACGCTCGAAGAACAGGTCCGCCGGCTGCGCGAGCGCGGCGCAAGGCGCGACCGCCACGGCCAGCGCCACCAACCCCATCCACCGAGACGCCGGCTTCGCGCTTCTGCGCGTGCTCGTCATGCGTCTTCTTCCATGCGCGGCGTTTTCCGGCCGTCAGCCACCCTGTTATCCGAGAAGCGTTGAACCAAGGTTGACGGGCATGCGGCGCCTCGGCGCATAAGCGCCCCATGCTGCTCTCCACCGACATCTGGGTCGGCGCCCTGATCCGCCGCGTCGAGCTCGGCGGGGGCTTCGCCGTGGTGGTGCGCAAGGGCGATCCGCGCGCCGGCGCCGTGCTGGTCAAGGTGCTGAACCGCTCGGACGGCACCGCGCGCCTCCTGGCGGAGGCCACCCGTGGCGATGGCGAGCGGGTCTGGATGGAGCCGGCCGCCTCCCGCGCGGAGCCCGACCTCGACCGCTACATCGAGCGCGCCGCGCGCATCGACCCCGACGTCTGGGTGGTGGAGATCGAGGACCGCGAGGGCCGCCACTTCCTGGTGGAGCCGGTGGAACGCGGCTGAGCCCTTGGCCCTTCAAGGGCCATGGCCCTCTCCGACCTGCCCGTGCCGCTCACCCTCGCGCCGATGGAGGCCAAGCTGGTCGACGTCGTGCCCGAGGGGCCCGGCTGGCGCTACGAGCCCAAGTGGGACGGGTTCCGCTGCCTGGCCTTCCGCTCGGGTGACGAGGTGGCGCTGCGCGCCAAGTCCGGCAAGCCGCTGGACCGTTTCTTCCCCGACGTGGTGGCGGCCCTGAAGGCGCTGCCGGTGGACCGGTTCGTGGTGGACGGGGAGCTGACCATCGCGGTCGGCGGCCAGCCCTCGTTCGAGGCGCTGCAGATGCGCCTGCACCCCGCGGCCAGCCGCGTGAACCGCCTGGCGGCCGAGCAGCCCGCGGCCCTGGTGCTGTTCGACGACCTGATGGACGCGCGTGGCCGCCCGCTGCTGGATGCGCCGCTGAGCGAGCGCCATGCAGCGCTGGAGGCCTTGGTCGAGCGCTTCGGCGAGACGCGGGCCGTGCAGCTCTCGCCCGGGACCTCCGAGCGCGCCATCGCCTGCGGCTGGCTGGAGGACCTGGGCGTCGCCCTGGACGGCGTCATCGCCAAGCGCCTGGACGGGCCCTACGTCCCCGGCGAACGGGCGATGCAGAAGATCAAGAAGATCCGCACCGCCGACTGCGTGGTCGGCGGCTTCCGCTACGAGGCGGACAGCGAGCTGGTGGGCTCGCTGCTGCTCGGGCTCTACGACGAGGCCGGCCGGCTGAACCACGTGGGCTTCACGTCCACCATCACCAACGCGGAGCGGCCGGCCCTGACGCGCAGGCTCGAGGCGCTGAAGGGGGAGGGGTTCACCGGCGACGCGCCCGGTGGGCCCAGCCGCTGGAGCACGGAGCGGACGGGCGAGTGGGTGGCGCTGCGGCCCGAGCTGGTGGTCGAGGTGCGCTACGACCACGTGACCGGCCGCAGGTTCCGCCATGGGACCAAGCTGGTCCGCTGGCGGCCGGACAAGTCGCCGCGCCAGTGCGCCTTCGACCAGATCGGGCGCTGACTTCCGGCCGACGTGGGCTATGCCAGGGCGAACGCCGCCCGAGCCGGCGGCGACTTCGAGGAGGCATCGCCCGCAATGACCCCGCTGGTCTGGAGCCTCTTCGGGCTGACCGTCACGCTCGACGTCTTCGGCCAGACGGCCTTCAAGCTGGGGCTGGACCGGATCGGCGACGGGCCCGCGGGCCTGGACTTCTGGCGCGGCGTCGCCACCAGCCCCTGGGTGCTCGCGGGCCTCGGCGGCTACTGCGTGGAAGCGGTTTCCTGGATGTATGTGATCGGCCACTCGCCGCTGTCGGTGGTGGGCCCGATGGCGGCGCTGTCCTACGTGGGCGCTGTGCTCACGGGCCGGCTGTTCCTGGGCGAGACGCCGCGGCCGCGGCGCTGGTTGGCGGCGGGCCTGGTGACCCTCGGCGCGGGCCTGGTGGGGGCGAGCCTTGGCTGACTTCGCCCCCGCCCGCAGCCTGGCGGCCGTCCTGGGCGGCTGGCTGCTGTTCATCGCCCTGGAGACCACCATCCAGGTGGTCTTCAAGATCGCCGGCGCCGAGCTCGACCCCGACCTGGGCCTCGCGGCCATGGTCCGGCACGCGGCGACGACGCCGATCGTCCTGCTGGGGTTCGCCCTCTACTTCTGCGGCTTCCTGGTCTGGATCACCCTGCTGAAGGACCTCGACCTCGGCCGCGGCTTTCCCATGACGGCCGTCGTCTATATCGCGACCTTCACGGCGGCGATCCTGCTGTTCCACGAGCGTCCGAACGCCACAAGGATCGTCGGGGTGCTCGTGATCATGGCCGGGGTCGTGCTATTGGCCTCCGACGAAAACTCGCCGCGGAAAGGCGCTGGCGAAGCGGGCAAAGAGGAAGTCGATGGCTAAGTCGCCGTCCAGGCCGCGTGGCCTGTTCAAGGTCTCCAACGCCGACGCCCTACCGGCCGGCCTTGCGTTCATCCAGTTGGCGCTGGTGTTCCTACTCTACGCGGCCTGGCCGCACCTGCGCTGGGGTCCGCGACTGGGGTGGGTTGGGCTCTACGCCTTCAGCGTGGGCTGGAACCTCAACTCGGTAGCCCACAACTTCATCCACAACCCATTCTTCCGCTCGGAGCGGCTGAACCGGCTGATGAGCCTCATCATCACCCTGGCCCTGGTCTCGCCGCAGACCATGTACCGCTACATCCACCTGAAGCATCACGCCGGCAACGCCGACCGGCCCGACGCGAAGGGCCAGACGATCGATCCGCTGTCGATCTACCAGTACGGCGCCGAGGGGAAGCCGGAGCCGCTCTTGTCCTACGTCTTCCTGCAGTTCTTCCGCGACGACGACCCGTTCGAGCTGGCCCGCCGCATCGGCGAGAAACGGCCGCGCGAGGCGCGCCAGGCCCTCTTCGAGTTCTGGGCGATCGTGGCGGTCTATGGCGCCCTGCTGGTCTTCGGCGCCTTCGCGGGCCGCTGGACCTTCGTGCCGCTGATCGTCGCGGGCAGCTACCTTGGCCAGTGCGTCTCCAACCTTTGCGGCTACTACGAGCATCTGGGCGGCAACCCGGACAAGCCGATCGCCTGGG
This sequence comes from Caulobacterales bacterium, assembly GCA_019510435.1. Taxonomy (GTDB): domain Bacteria; phylum Pseudomonadota; class Alphaproteobacteria; order Caulobacterales; family Caulobacteraceae; genus Phenylobacterium. The sequence continues at coordinate 54,468 of JAEKKJ010000012.1, forward strand.
GCGTCTCGACGTATGAGCCGCTCTACAACTGGGTTTTCCTCTACAATGGCTATCACGCCGAGCATCACTACCGGCCCAAGACGCACTGGACGCAGATGACAGCCCTCCACCGCCAGATCGCCGAGGAGCAGCGGCGCGAGGGCGTCACCGTCATCGGCCCGGCCCACTTCCTGGGCTTCCTGGACCGCCGCACCTGGTCGATCCCGACGGCCAAGCGGGCCAAGGCGTCGGACCGTCCGCGGCTGGACAAGGCGGCCTGATGGCGCCCGCACGCAAGCCCCGCGCCCGGCCCCGGGCCCACCTCGGCCTCTTCCGCTACTCCGCCTGGGACGCCATTCCCGCCGCGCTGGTGTTCGTCCACTTCGGGCTGATCGTGGCCTTCCTGCTGGCTTGGCCGCAGCTGGGCTGGCCCGAGCGGATCGCCGGCGGCGTGCTCTATGCCCTGGCCATCGGCTGGAACCTGGACTCGGTCTCGCACAACTTCATCCACAACCCGTTCTTCGCTTGGGAGCCGCTGAACCGGCTGACCAGCGTGGTGCTCTCCTTCGAGCTCGGCACGCCGCAGACGATGTACAAGTACGTCCACATGCGCCACCACGCCGGCAACTCCGACCGGATCGGCGCGGACGGCAAGACCATCGACCCGATCTCGCTCTACCAGTACGGCGCCGACGGCAAGATCGAGCCGCCGCTCAGCTACATCCTGGGCCAGTTCTGGCGCGACGACGGCCCCTACACCGTGGCCCGCGCCATCCGCGCCAAGCGCCCGGCCGAGGCGCGCCAGGCCCTGCAGGAATTCTGGGCCATGGTGGCGCTCTATGCGGCGGTCCTGGCGGTCGGCGTCTTCACCGACCGCTGGCTCTTCGTCCTGTTCCTGGCGCCCTTCTATTACCTCGGCCAGTCGATGAGCTTCCTGATCGCCTGGTTTGAGCATGCCGGCGCCGATCCGGACCAGCCCATCGCCACCGGCGTCTCCACCTATGGCGCGATCTACAACTGGCTGTTCCTCAACAACGGCTACCACGCCGAGCACCATCACCGGCCCAAGGTGCACTGGACGGCCATGAAGGCGCTGCGCGAGGAGACCCGCGCGGCCCAGGCGGCGGCTGGCGTGCGCACGATCCGCTGGGGCCACCCGCTGGGCTTCCTGGATCCGCGCTGGAAGCAGATCCCCACGGCCCGGGCGGCGAAGGGGTAGGGCTACTCCAGGAGCCGGGCGGGTTCGCCCTGGGCTTCCAGTCGCCGCACAGCTCGCTGGTCGAACGACAGGAAGATGTCGCCGCCGAGACGCAGGCCGTCGTAGGCGATGACGCCGTCGGCGAAGTCTCCACCGGCGTCGAGCATGGCGAGGCCGGCTTCAACCAGCCGCCAATCGGCCTCGACATTGCGGGCGGCCAGCAGTGTCCGGATGGCCGCGGCGATTTCGCCGGAGCCAAGGCGATAGGCGCGAGACGCAACCCATACGAACTCGCAAAGCGCGACGGGCGTAATCGCCACGACCTCCGCGGCGAGCAGGGCCTCCGTCGCCAGCCGTGTTTGTCCGGGATCGTCCTGAACGATGGCGCGAACGAGCAGGTTCGTGTCCGCGATAGCTCTCATCTACCCTTGCCGGCCCAGCTGTCGGCAATGACTTCATTGATCTCTTCGATGGTGAGCTTTGGCTGTCCGGGCCGCTTCAGCATGCCGAAGACGTCAGAGATTTTCCCTGTCTTGCGCGGCGCGTGGATCACCAACCCGCCGTTCGGAAGCTTCTCCACCTCGATCTTGTCGCCGGGCCGCACGCCCAGGTGCTCCAGGACGTCCTTGCGGAGGGTGACCTGCCCCTTGGCGGTGATGGTCAGCTGGGTCATGGGCGAAATGTAAGGCAGAATTGCCTTACTTTCAACGGACGGCGCGCTTCCACCGCCCCGCCCACCATGCTACCCGCCCACCCCCATGAGCATCCCCCCCGCCGCCGAGGCCGCCAGCAACCGCCCAGGAGTCGCCGCCCAGGCGGCGCGGCGGCGGACGTTCGCGATCATCTCCCACCCGGACGCCGGCAAGACCACGCTCACCGAGAACCTGCTGCTGGCGGGCGGGGCGATCCGGGCGGCCGGCGCGGTGCGCGCGCGCGGCGAGAACCGCCGCACCCGCTCGGACTGGATGAAGATCGAGCGCGAGCGCGGCATCTCGGTCTCGGCCAGCGTGATGACGTTCGACCACGACGGCCTGATGTTCAACCTGCTGGACACCCCCGGCCACGAGGACTTCTCGGAGGACACCTACCGCACCCTGACCGCCGCCGACGCCGCGGTGATGGTGCTGGACGCCGCCAAGGGCATCGAGCCGCAGACCCTCAAGCTGTTCGAGGTCTGCCGGATGCGCGACATCCCCATCGTCACCTTCATCAACAAGATGGACCGGGAGGCGCAGGATCCGTTCGAACTCCTGGACGAGATCGCCTCCAAGCTGGCCCTGGATCCCGCCCCGCTCTATTGGCCCGCCGGCTCCGGCGGGCGGTTCAAGGGGATGCTGGACCTGCGCCGCCAGCAGTTCCTGCCCTTCGCCAAGAAGGGCGGCGGCCCGGCCCATGACGAGGACGGCCATCCCGACGCCATCGCCTTCAAGGGCAACGCCGTGGTCTCCTACCTCGAGCCCGACGAGCATGAGGAGCTGGCGGAGAACGCCGAGCTGGTCACCGAGGCGGCCAAGCCGTTCGACCCGCAGTCGTTCCTGGAAGGCCACATGACCCCGGTCTTCTTCGGCTCGGCGCTGCGCCACTTCGGCGTCGCCCAGCTGCTGGAAGGCATCGGCGCCTACGCCCCGCCGCCCAAGCCGGTGGCGGCCCGCCGCGGCGGTGACGAGACCCACGTCGCGCCCGGCGACCGGGAGGTCTCCGGCTTCGTCTTCAAGGTCCAGGCCAACATGGACCCCAACCACCGCGACCGGATCGCCTTCCTGAAGCTCTGCTCGGGCCGCTTCGCCCGCGGCATGAAGCTGAAGGTGCAGAACACCGGCAAGCAGCTCAGCGTGAACGCCCCGGTGATGTTCTTCGCCTCCGACCGCGAACTGGCCGAGGACGCCTACGCGGGCGACGTGATCGGCATCCCCAACCACGGCGTCCTGCGGGTGGGGGACAGCCTCTCGGAGAGCGGGACCCTGCGCTTCGCCGGCCTGCCCAACTTCGCGCCCGAGATCCTGCAGCGGGTGCGGGTGAAGGACCCGCTGAAGGCCAAGCACCTCAAGAAGGCGCTGGAGAGCCTGGCGGAGGAGGGGGTGACCCAGCTCTTCCGGCCCAACATGGGTTCGGACTTCATCGTCGGCGCCGTGGGCCAGCTGCAGTTCGAGGTGATGGCCGACCGCCTGCGCGAGGAATACCAGCTGGACGTGATCTTCGAGGCCAGCCCCTTCGCCGAGGCCCGCTGGCTCACCGCCGACCGCGCCGACCTCGAGGACTTCACGGGCAAGCACCGCACCGCCATGGCCACCGACATCGACGAGCAGCCGGTGTTCCTGGGCAAGTCGGCCTGGGAGGTGAACTACGTCACCGAGCGGTTCCCCAAGGTCCGATTCGAACGGGCCAAGGAACGGGCCTGAGCCTAAAGCCGCTCGGCCGGCCTTAGAACTTCGTGCTCAGGACTACGCGCACGTCGCGCCCGGGCATCAGCACCACATCCTTGTTCAGCGAGGTGGCGTTGCGGATGCGCTCGTCCGCCAGGTTGTGGCCCACGATCAGGATCTCGAGGCTGGGCCTGCTCTTGAACGGCCGCCAGCCGATCTGCGCGTCCACCGAGGTGTAGCTGTCGGTGGGCAGGTCCGCGACGCCCACATGGTGCTGGCCGCCCACCTGCAGGATCAGGAAGCTGGCGTCGACGCTGTCGTTGGCCCAGTCCAGCCCGCCGCCGATGCGGCCCGGCTGGATGCGCGGCACGTCACCCGCGCCGTGGGCGAACTTGGCGCGCACATAGTCGCCCAGCACCTGGCCGGAGAGCTCCCCGCCCATGGCCTGGGTCAGCGGGAACGAGCCCTTCAGCTCGGCGCCCCAGAAGGTCGCGTCCCGTTGGACGTAGTTGAGCTGCTTCAGCTCGCCGTCGCCGCCCACCGCGCAGACGCCGTCCTCGTCGCACAGCCGCCCGCTCAGGGCGCCGAAGATGTAGTTGTTGAAGTGCGCGCCCCAGAGCGAGCCCTCGATCTTGCCGCGCTCGCCCAGCTTGTAGCGGACCGTGGCCTCCAGCGAATTGGCCCGCTCGAGCGTGAGGGTCGGATCGCCGGTCTCGAAGGTCTGTGGCCCATCGTGCGGGCCGCGGGCGAAGAGCTCGGTCTGTCCGGGCGCCCGCGCCGCCGTGGCGGCGGTCAGGCCCAGCCGCAGGTCGTCGGAGACCGCATAGGTAAAGCCCGCCGAGGCGCTGACCGGCGTGAAGTCGCGCTTGGTGTGCACGCCCGAACCCGGGGTGCCGGTGATGTCCAGGCGCTCGACGCGCACGGCGCCCTGGAACTGCAGCGGCCCGACCGGCGCCTCCACGAAGACGAACGCCGCCGCGTTCTTGGTGTGGGTGGGCAGGAGGTAGTTCGCCCCTTCGCCCAGGGAGCTGAACTTGCGGTCCTGGGCTTGGACCCCGACCGCGCCCGCGGTGAAGGGTCCGATCGCCCCGAACAGCGCCTCGACCCGCCCGTCCCATTCCTTGTTGTTGAAGGTGGACAGGACCTCGTCGGTGGCCGGGTCGATCTCCTTGTGCTGGTAGTCGGCGTAACCCAGGTCGATGTTGACCTTGTTGAGCGGCCCGGCGTCCAGCTTCAGCGACGAGCCGAAGCCGACCTTGTTCTGGCGCATCTGGATGAAGGTGGTGTCCGAGGGGATCCCGTAGCGCGACTCGTAGTGGGTGTAGTTCGCGCCCGCGCGGCTCTCGTCGTCGTCGCCGAAGAAGTACGAGGCGCCGCCCGAATAGCCGCTGCCGTGGAAGAAGGAGTTGGCCTGGCGCCCGTCCGGGGTCTCGTAGTCGCCCGAGCGGCGGCCGAAGCCGTCCAGGTGCACCGCCAGCGGGCCCTTGCCGCCATCGAGGCTGAGGGTGCCCTCGCCGGTCCGCGAGACCGAGCTGTAGGCGGCGGTCGCCTCGCCGGCGAAATCCGAGATCGGCTTCAGCGGGATGCGGTTGTTGATCACGTTCACCACCCCGCCGATGGCCTGGCTGCCGTAGCGCAGGGTCGCGGCGCCGCGGACCACCTCGATCCGCTCGGCCGCCAGCGGGTCGATCGGCACGCCGTGGTCGGGGCCAACGTCCGAGACGTCGGAGCTGGAGAGGCCGTTCTCGGTCAGCTTCACGCGCTCGGCGTCCATGCCGCGGATCACCGGCCGGCTGGCTCCGGCGGCGAAGCCGGTGCCCGAGACGCCGGGCGCGTCGCGCAGCGCATCGGCCAGGCTGGCCCCGCCGTTGGCCAGCACGTCCTGGCGGCTGACCTGCTCGACGATGGTGGCGAAGCGGTCCGGATTGCCGCCCAGGGGAGAGGCGGTGACCACGATCTCGGACACCGCATGGGCGATGTCCGTTCCGTCCGCGGCCCGTGCAGGACCGGCAATCAGGGCGGCCAGGCCGGAAGCCGCCAGCAGGATCGATCGCAGTCGCATAACGCCACAAATCCCCAAAACGCGAAGCTGCGGTCTCGTATGTTATATCATAACAAGCGCCAAGCCCTTTTGCGGCGAACGGTGTTGGGAGGCGGACGGAATGCTGCGGTTGCCCGTTTTCGAGGCGCGTGGCGTGAGGGGCTCGCGGTCTGCCCACCCTTGCGCGGAGCCCGGTCAAATCCGCAAAGGTTAACGAGAACTCCCTGAATTCCTTCACAGTTTTCTGCAGTAAATTAACCATACTGCGGAAGTTAATGACTTGTTAAAGCCCGCGGCTCCGGCTTTGCTGTGTTCGGTAGAGACTCGTGAACAACGTTCCAAGGTGGGACGTGGCGGGTGCGGAGCCGGGCGATGTTCGAGCTGGGCCGAGAGCTGAAGCGTTTCTTTGCGCCGGAGCGCGCCAAGGCGCCGACGGATGGCCTGACGGGCGGCGACTCCTCGCTGCTCGAGCTGCTGGATTCCCAACTGCTGGCGCAGGAAGCCAAGGCCTGCGACGTCGCCGCCGGCCGCATCGGGGCCAAGGACAAGCCCCGCCGCCGGCTGGAGGCCGCCATCGTCTGGCGCGAGGTGGCCCGCCGCACCGGCGACGCTGTGGCCCTGCGCAAGGCCGCCGCCGGCGCCGAAACCGCCGCCGCCGGCTTCGAGACCGCCCACCGCCACGACGGCTGGGCCCGCGCCCGCTGCGAACAGGCCTTCTGCGCGCTGCTGGGCGCCGAGATCTTCGGCGACCCGGGTCTGAACGCCGCCGCAGAGGTGGCCTTCAAGGATGCCCGCAGCCACGTGCGGGGCGGGCTCGCCGCGCCCCTGGCCGACGTCGGCATCGCGGCCATCGAAGGCCGCCGCCGTCTCGAGGACCTCGCCATCGACGCCGCTGAGGGCTGGGCGCTCTCCGCCCGCTTCAACGCCCCGATCACCGCCCTGGACCAGATCGCCAAGCGGGTCGTGGCCGCCCGGGGCCTGGCCGCCGAGGCCCGCCTCATCCGCGCCGACCTGCTGGCCGCCTGGGGTGCGCGCCTGAAGGACGCCGACCTGCTGGACGCCGCGGCCCTGGAAGCCGCCACGGCCGCCGAGCGCCTGGACCAGGCTTACGAGCCGCTCACCTGGGCGCGCGCCAAGATCCTGCACGGCCAGGCCCTGGCCCTGCGCGGCGAGGCGGCCGGCGACCTGGACGCCCTGGCGGCCGGCGCGGGCGCCCTGGCGCTCGCCCTCGACAACCTCACCCGCGACCACAGTCCCCTGGACTGGGCGCGCACCCAGATCGCCCTGGCCCAGGCGCTGCAGGCCCTGGGCGAGGCCTCCAGCGATGCGCGGGCCTTCGAACACGCGGTCAGCTGCTACGACCGCGCCAACCTGGTGCTGCGCGATGCGCCGACCCTGCCGCTGCGCGGCGTCGCGGCCGGCGCCCGGGCGGTCTGCCTGGCGCGCTCCGCCGAGATCACCGGCGACCTCGCCGTGCTGGATGCGGCCGAAGCGGCCATGAAGATCGAACTGGCCCAGCTCTCCGGCCGCCGCGACCCCGTGGGTTGGGCGCTGTCCCAGCTGCACCTGGCGCGGCTGTACGAGGCGCGCCTTGGCCTCACCGGCCGCGACAACGGCGAGCGCGCCTCGGCGCTCATGGCCCTGGACGCGGCGCTCGACGTCTTCGCCGAGCACGGCCTGCGCTCGCTGAGCGTGCTGGCCTATGACGCGGTCGAGCGGCTGGAAGCGCCCGACGCCTGCGAGCGGTAGCCCGCAGTCGCGGCCACTCGGGGCGAACACGTCCAAAAAAGTTGCATTCCGCCGATCGCAGCGCATGGTTGTCGCGGGAGGACTTTCCATGACGCGTCTCGTATTCGCCACCGCGCTTGCGGCGATGTGCGCCGGCCCGGCGCTGGCTCAGTCCAGCCTGACGACGCCCACCGCCTGGACCGCGGCGCCCACCGCGGCCGATATGGCGGCCGTCTATCCGGCCAAGGCCAAGGCCGCGGGGCTTGGCGGCGGGGTCGAGCTCGCCTGCACCGCGATGAGCTCCGGAAGCCTCAAGGACTGCGATGTGATCGCGGAGGCGCCCCGCGGCTACGGTTTCGGCTCGGCGGCCCGCACCCTGGCGCAGTCGATCAAGGTGGCCGGCGTGCCCAACGGGACCGAGGTGCGGGTGCCGATCAGCTTCCCGCAGGCGCTGGCCAAGGGCGAGGTGGCCACGATCAAGACCCCGCTGTGGGCTGCCCTGCCGACGGTTCAGGACCTTCAGGCCGCCGTGCCGAAGAGCGAGGGCGGACCCAACGAGATGCGCGTCGTCCTGGTCTGCGACGTCCAGGCGGGCGGGTCGCTCAGCGGTTGCGTGGTCGACCGCGAGGAGCCGGCGGGCCAGGGCTTCGGCTCGGCGATCCAGGCGATCGGCCCGAAGTTCAAGGTCAATCTGATGAGCGGCGAGGGCGTCCCGGCCGTCGGCGCCAAGGTGCGGGTGCCGGTGCGCATCGACCTGAAGCCGGTGCAGCAGGCGACGAAATAGGACGGCGGGGGTCGGGGCAGTTCAGCGGCCGCGCCACCACTTCAGGCCGGCCCGCTCGACCGCCTGCAGGAGGGCGTAGAGCGCCACGCCCAGGATGCCCAGCATCACCAGGGCGGCGAACATCTTGGCCGCCTGCAGCTTGAAGCTGGCGTCCAGGATGCGCCAGGCCAGCCCCTGCACCTTGCCCGAACCGGCCACGAACTCGGCCACCACCGTACCGACGATGGCCAGGCCTGCCGCCACCTTGTGGCCCTCCAGCAGGAACGGCACCGCCGAGGGCAGCCGCAGCCGCGCCAGGGTCTGGTTGCGGCGCGCGCCATAGAGCTCGAACAGGCGCACGAGGTCGGGGTCGGCGCTGCGCAAGCCCGTCACCGCGCCGGAATAGATCGGGAAGAACGCGACGATTGTGGCCAGCGCCACCAGCGCCCGCTCCGGATGGTCGGTGCCGGCCCAGATGTTCACCAGCGGCGCGATGGCGATGACGGGCGTGACCTGCAGCACGACGGTGATCGGCTGGATCGCCCGCTCCAGGATCCGGCTCATGGTCACCGCCAGCGCCAGGCCCTGGCCGAGCAGGCTGGCCAGCACCAGGGCCGCCACGGCGTTGGACAGGGTGTAGGCGGCCGCCTGCAGCAAGCTGCGCCAGTCCTCGATCAGGGTCACCGCGATGGCGGATGGCGGCGGCAGGAAATAGCTGGGCACGTGCAGCGCCCGGCACGCCAGCTCCCAGCCGCCGAGCAGCAGGGCGATCAGCGCCCAGGGCGCCAGGAGCGCGGCGAACCGGCTCACGCGGCCATCCCCTGGCCCAGCGCCTCCGACACCGCCTCGACGGTGGCGCGGAACTCGGCGGTGGTGCGGAAATGCGGCGGCCGGGGCAGGGGGCCTGCGACGGCGAAGTCGCCTGCGATCCGGCCCGGGCCACGGGTCATGACCACCACCCGCGAGGCCATGTAGACCGCCTCCTCGACATTGTGCGTCACGAAGACGATGGCCGGGCGCGAGGCCACCCAGAGCGCGAGTACGTCGTCGGCCAGGGCGCGCCGGGTGATCTCGTCCAGGGCCGCGAAGGGCTCGTCCAGCAGCAGCAGCTTGGGCTCGGTGACCAGGGCGCGGGCCAGCGAGACCCGCATGGCCATGCCGCCCGAGAGCTGCGCGGGCCGCGCCGCCTCCGCGCCCGCCAGGCCCACCCGCGCCAGGGCCGCGTCGGCCCGGCGCTCGGCCTCCGCCTTGCCCACGCCCGCCAGCGCCAGCGGCAGGGCCACATTGGCCCGCGCGGAGAGCCAGGGCGCCAGGGTCGGCGCCTGGAACACCACCGCCGTCTCGCCCCGCCCCGTGGCGCGCACCACCTCGCCCCGACTGGGCGCCTCCAGCCCGGCCAGCAGCCGCAGGGCGGTGGACTTGCCGCAGCCCGAAGGCCCCACCAGCGCCACGGTCTCGCCCGCCGCCAGGCCGAGGCTCACGGGCCCCAGGGCCCGCCCCCGCGCGTAGTCGACCTCGACGTTCTGCAGCGAGGCGACCGTCACTTCGGCGAGAACTGCAGGGTGTAGGCGGTCTTGTAGTCGAGGGTCTTGGGGTAGACGCCCTGGCCCGAGGCCACGTCGAAGAAGGCCTTCCAGCGCGCGTCGGTCATGGCGCCGATCGGCAGGCCTTCGGCGCCGTCGACGATCTTGTAGCTCCGCATCTTGTCGCGCGCCTGGTCGAGGACGTCCTGGGTCATCTCCGGATTGTCCTTCAGGATCAAGGCGTCGCCGGGCTTGGGGTCGCCGTAGAGGTAGTCGTGCCAGCCCTTGGCCGAGGCCTCCACGAACGCCTGCACCGCCTTCGGGTCCTTGGCGATCAGGCTGTCCGGCGCCAGCACCATGGTCGCGTAGCCGGGGTAGCCCTCGTCGGCCAGCAGGAAGACCTTGGGCTTCAGCCCGGCCTGCTTCTCGATCGTGTAGGGCTCGCTGGTGGCGTAGCCCTGCTGGGCGGCGCGCTTGTCGGCCAGGAACGGCGCGGGGCTGAACGTATATTTGCGCACCTGGTCGTCGGTGAAGCCGTACTTGGCCTTCAGCCACACCCAGAAGGCGCTGATCGAGGCGTCGGAGAGCAGGATCGGGTGGCCCTTGAGGTCGGCGATCTTCTCCACCCCGGCGTCCGGGTGGGCGATCAGCACCTGCGGGTCCTTCTGCATGAAGGCCGCCACCGCCTTCAGCGGCGCCTTCTGCTGGGCCAGGTTCATGACGATGAAGCTGTTGGAGCCCATGCCCATCTCGACCGCGCCCGAGGCCAGCAGCTGCGGCACGTTCACGCCCGGCCCGCCCTGGACGATGGTCACCTTCAGGCCGCGCTTGGCGTATTCGCCGTTGGCCACGGCCTCGTAGAAGCCGCCCTGCTCGGCCTGGGCCTTCCAGTCGGTGGCGAAGCGGATCGGCGTCCCCGCAATGTCTGCCGGCGCCTCGGCCTTCTTGGCCGGAGAACAGGCGGCCAGCACCGCGGCCGCGGCCAGCACCAGGTTACGCAAGGCTTTCATGCAGGACCCCTCGACCGAAGCGGCGCGAAGGGTAGGGCGCTGCGGCGGCGCTTCCAAGCTGGATTGAGGCCTTCCGCGAACGGTCGGCGCTCGCCAACCTTCGCCCCATAGCAAGAGGGCGGCGCTTCGGTTGCCCGAGGCGTCGCCCTCTCATACAGATCCGTTGGGGGATCTGCGCCAGCCAGGCCAACTGTCAGTTCGGTTCCCGGGTCGCCCCGGTGGTTTTCCCTGACTGCCGGCGCCGAACCTCCGGTTCCGTTCCGGGTCGCCCCGGTTCTTTCCCTTCGCCTCGCCGCTCCGCCCGCTGGGTTTCCGGGTCCGCTGTCGCCAGCCTCTCCGTCCGCCTGCGCCGCAGTTCCTGTCGGCATGAGGACGGTGCGCCCGAACCTTTTGGGGTGCAAGCGGCCCGCGCGGCCAGGAAGCGGCGTCGCTGTCAAAAAACTGTGCGCAAGCTGTTCACAAAGGTTCATCGAACGTGGATTTATCCAACCTTTTCAACGCTGCGATATCGTCCACAGGAAACGCTGGGAGGTCGCTCAGCGGCCGGATTCGATGGCCTCGCGGCGGCTCTCCAGGGCCAGCCACTCGTCCTCGGCGGCGACCAGCTGGGTGCGGGCGGTTTCGAGCGCGCGGCTATAGCGCTCGAAACCTGCGGGATCACGCCCATAAAGGTTCGGATCGGCCAGGGCGGCTTCCAGGGCGGCGATCTTGGCCGGCATGTCCGCGACCAGGGCTTCGAGCTCGGCCAGCCGGCGCTGGTCCTTGTAGGTGAGCTTGGCGGCGGCCTTCGGCGGCGCGGCCGGCGCCCGCGGCGTCGGCTTGGCCGGCTCCACCTTGGCCGGCGCGCCGAAGAAGCCCGGGTTCTGGCTCATGAAGTCCTGCCAGCCGCCTGGCGTCTCCACCGCCCGGCCGGTCCCGTCCAGGCCGATGGTCGAGGTGGCCAGCCGGTCGATGAAGTCGCGGTCGTGGCTGACCAGGATCAGCGTGCCGTCGTAGTCGGCCAGCAGGTCCTCCAGCAGGTCCAGGGTGTCCATGTCGAGGTCGTTGGTGGGCTCGTCCAGCACCATGACATTGGCCGGATTGGCCAGGGCGCGCGCCAGCAAGAGGCGGTTGCGCTCGCCGCCGGACAGGCTCTTCACCGGCTGGCGCAGCTGGCTGTCCTTGAACAGGAAGTCCTTGGCGTAGGCGTTCACGTGCTTGGGCAGGCCGCGGACCATCACCTGGTCGCCGCCCTGCGGGGTCAGCACCTCCTTCAGGGTCAGCTCGGGGCTGAGGGCGCCCCGGGCCTGGTCGATGTAGTTGACCGTCAGGTTGGTCCCCAGCTTCACCTCGCCGGCGTCCGGCGCCAGCTCGCCCAGCAGGATCTTCACCAGGGTGGTCTTGCCGACGCCGTTGGGGCCCACGATCGCCACCCGGTCGCCGCGCAGGATGCGGGTGGAGAAGGCCTTCAGCAGCACCCGCTGGCCGAACGCCTTGGAGATCCCCTTGGCCTCGACCACCCGCTTGCCGGCCACGCCCGACGAGGCGAGGCCCATGTTGAGGGTCCCGCGCATCTCCTTCATGCGGTCGGCCATGTCCTGGCGCATGGAGATCAGCCGGCGGCGGCGGCCCTCGTTGCGGGCGCGGCGGGCGGTGACGCCGCGGGCCATCCAGTGCTGCTCGCGCTGGATCGCGCGGTCGAGCCGCCGCGCCTCCTCGGCCTCCTGCGCCTCGATCTTCTCCACCCAGTCGTCGAAGGCGGCGAAGCCCTGATCCAGCCGGCGCACCTGGCGGAATTCCAGCCAGAAGCAGCGCTGCGTGACGCGTTCCAGGAAGGCACGGTCGTGGCTGACGATCAGGGCCGCGGCGCGGCTGGCGGCGATCTCGGCCTCCAGCGTCTCGATGGCCAGGATGTCGAGGTGGTTGGTGGGCTCGTCCAGCAGGATGACGTCCGGGTCCTCGGCGAAGGCCTTGGCCAGGGCCACGCGCCGCATCTCGCCGCCGGAGAGGCCCTGGGCCGGCTTCTGGGGGTCCATGCCGAAGGCCTGCAGGGCGGCCTCGGCCCGGTGTTGCTCGGCGCCGCCGGAGACCGCGTGGTCCAGCACCACGGCGCCCTCGATCTGCGGCTCCTGCGGCACATAGGCGATGCGCGTCCCCGGCGTGACGGTGCGCTCGCCGTCGTCGGGCAGGGTCTGGCCGGCCAGCACGCGCAGCAGGGTCGACTTGCCGGCGCCGTTGCGGCCGACCAGGCACGCGCGGGTCCGCGCCTCCAGCGCCAGGTCCACGCCGTCGAACAGCATCACGGGGCCGTCGGCGAGACGGACGGCCTTCAGGGCGAGGATGGGAGGAGCCATGCGGCGGCTGAGATAGGCGAAAGCGAGCGCGCGCACCACGCTGCGGCGTCACTTTCCTGGACCGGGGTCACAACGCCGCGCTCAGCGAAGTGGCGCCGCGCGGCGCTTTCCCCTAAATCCCGCCGATGCCTGGTGAGCCCTTCTGGCGGCGAAAGACCCTCGAGCAGATGACCGTCGCCGAGTGGGAGAGCCTCTGCGACGGCTGCGGGCTCTGCTGCCTGGTGCGCTTCGAGGACGAGGTCACCGGAGAGGTCATCCCCACCCGCGTGCACTGCAAGCTGTTCGACGCCAGCGCCTGCCGTTGCTCCGACTACGCCGACCGACATCGCCATGTGCCGGACTGCATCAAGCTGACGCCGCACAATATCGAGGCGCTGGAGTGGATGCCCAAAAGCTGCGCCTACCGCCGCCTGCACGAGGGCCGCGACCTGGCGGAGTGGCACCCGCTGATCTCCGGCGATCCGGAGAGCGTCCACCGCGCCGGCATCTCCGTCCGCGGCCAGACCGTGAGCGAGACGGTGCTGGTCGATCCGGAGGAGGCCCTGGACTTCGCCGCCTGGGACCTGCTCGTGGAGCGGGGGGACGACTAGCTCGGATGCCCGCCCGGCTGGCCGAACCGATCGCCGCCCGGACGGGTCCGGACGCAGCCCAGCGCCACGAGGAACCCCAGATAGACGAGCGCGGCAAGGCCGAGGACCTGCTCGGCCTGGACCTCTGTTAGGCCCAGTCGCGACGCCCACGCGGGCTGCGCCAGGCCCGCGCCCAATATTAGGACCCCCAGAGGCGCGAGCTGCCACCAGCCACCGCGGCCCACATCGTGCAGGCGCTGAGCGACGACGCAGACGATCATCCAGAGGATGGCCACGTCGATGGCGAGCATGCCGACGGCGGCATAGCCCATACTGGCTGGAACAGTCCTGGCGATCGCGACCCAGAGCGGATGGGCCAGCCAGCCCGCGGCCAGCAGGCAGATCATCGTCGCCGCATAGGCGCCGCGGCCCATGCGTCCGCGGCCCCAGAACAGGCGGGTCAATTTCATGGCGTTTGCCCCTCGCTCCCGATGAACAAAACCAGAACCGGATGCTCATCGCAACCCTGTTGCAATTTCGCCACACAAGGCCTTGCGTGACGGAACCGGCGGCCCAATCTAGTACTCACACCCTGGGCATGGTTTTTCGAGGATTCTGACGAGCTTGCCGCGCGACCCCTATCAGGAGCTGGGCGTTTCCCGGACCGCGACCGCGGACGAGATCCGCAAGGCGTTCCGCAAGCTGGCCAAGGCCAACCACCCCGACACCAATCCTGGCGACAAGGCCTCCGAGGAGCGCTTCAAGAAGGTGAGCGCCGCCTTCGACATCGTGGGCGACCCCGACAAGCGCAAGAAGTTTGACGCCGGCGAGATCGACGCCGACGGCCGCGAGACCATGCGCGGCTTCGGCGGCGCGGGCGGCCCGTGGGGCGGGGGCCAGGGCGGCGGCTTCGGCGCAGGCGGCGGTCCGCGCGGCGGGTTCCGCACCGAGACCTTCGAGGGCGCCGACTTGGGCGACATCCTGGGCGAGATGTTCGGCGGCGGTCGCGGCGGTCCCCGCGGCGGCGGCACGGGCGGCGGCTTCGGCGGCTTCTCCCAGCGCGGCGCCGACGTGCGCGCCAAGCTGGAGATCGACCTGGTGGACGCCATCCGCGGCGGCAAGCAGCGGATCGCCTTCTCCGATGGGCGCACCATCGACGTCACCATCCCCAAGGGCGCCCAGGACGGCCAGACCCTGCGACTGAAGGGCCAGGGCTCGCCCGGCCGTTCCGGCCCCGGCGACGCCTTCATCGAGCTTTCCGTCAAGCCGCACCCCATCTTCCGGCGCGAGGGCGACACCCTGGTGATGGACCTGCCGGTCGCCTTCTACGACGCGGTGCTGGGCGGCAAGGTCGAGGCCCCCACGCCGGACGGCCCCGTCACCCTGACGGTGCCCAAGGGCTCCAACACCGGCGCGCGGCTGCGGCTGAAGGGGCGGGGCCTGGCCGACGCCCAGGGCCATCGCGGCGACCTGTTCGCGCGGCTGGTGGTGACGCTGCCGGAAACGCCAGATCCGGCGCTCGAGGCGTTCGCCGAAGAGCAGAAGGCCAAGCGGCCGTACACGCCGCGGCGGCGAAGCTAGGCTAAACCTCGACAACGGCTTAGACCGATGTTCAGCCCAGGTTCAGTCCGGCCTGGCTAGGACGGGCCCGCATGAGACACCTCTTCGCCCTCGCCGTGCTGGTCGCGGCCGCCGCCGCGCCGGTCATGGCGGACGCGCAGGACAGCCGTCCCGTGCTGGGCGCGGGCCGCGGCGACCAGGACCAGGCGCGCGAGGGGGTGAAGGCCGGGCGCCAGGTGCCGCTTTCGCGCGTTCTGGCCATGCTTGCGGGCCGCTATCCGGGCCGCCACCTGAACACCACCCTGGGCGAGACGGGCGGTCACGCCGCCTACTACGTCCAGTGGCAGATGTCCGATGGCCGCGTCGTGGTCTTCGTGGTGGACGCCGAATCCGGACAAGTCGTTGGCCGGCAGGGCGGCGGCTGAGCGTTGAACCCCGGGCGGACTCGGATGGATGAACGGATGAGGAAGGTAGCCGGACGTGCGGATCCTGCTTGTTGAAGACGACCCGGACCTGTCGCGACAGCTGAAACAGGCGCTGGGCGACGCCGGCTATGCGGTCGACCATGCGCCGGACGGCGAGGAAGCCCAGTTCCTGGGCGAGACTGAACCCTACGACGCCATCATCCTGGACCTGGGCCTGCCCAAGGTGGACGGCGTCTCGGTGCTGGAGCGCTGGCGGCGCGAGAGCATGGCCACGCCGGTGCTCATCCTCACCGCCCGCGGGGCCTGGAGCGAGAAGGTGGCGGGCTTCGACGCCGGGGCCGACGACTACCTCACCAAGCCGTTCCACACCGAGGAGCTGCTGGCCCGGCTGCGCGCCTTGCTGCGCCGTTCGGCCGGCCACGCGACCCCCAATCTCTCCTGCGGCGGGCTGCGCCTGGACCCCCGCGCCGCGCGCGCCAGCGTCAATGGCGAGCCGCTACGGCTCACCTCGCTGGAATACCGCCTGCTGCACTATCTGATGATGCACCAGGGCCGGGTGATCAGCCGCACCGAGCTGGTCGAGCACCTGTACGACCAGGACTTCGACCGCGATTCCAACACCATCGAGGTGTTCATCGGCCGGGTGCGCAAGAAGATCGGGTCGGACCGGATCGAGACGGTGCGCGGCCTGGGCTACCGGCTGATCTGCCCCGCGGACGAGGTGGACGCCGAGACCGCGCGCCCGTGAGTCGCTTCCCCATGAGCCGCTTCCCCGCGAGCCGGCGCAGGTGAGCCTCCTTCAGGGCCTGCGGCGTCCGTCGCTCGCCCGCCGGCTGGTCCTGCTGGCCGTCGGCTGGAGCTTCGCGGCCCTGGTGATCACCGCGGTGGTGGTCGGCATCCAGTTCCAGGAGGCGGCCCTGCGCCGCTTCGATGCCGGGCTCTCGGACCTGATCGACAACCTGATCTCCGGCTCCACGGTGGACGATGGCCAGGTGATCGCCCCGGCGCTCACCGACCAGCGGGCGCTGCGAGCCTATTCCGGCCGCTACTGGGCCATCGACCAGCCGCTGGCGAACGGTGCGGTGCGCACCCTGGTGCCGTCGCGCTCGCTGTGGGACTCCGAGCTGAAGCTGCCCGCCGACCTGCCGGCGCGGCTCAAGGCCAATCCGCGCAAGGCCATCGCCTTCGACGCCCCCGGCCTGCAGCCGGGCGAGCGGCTGCGCGTGGTGGCGCGCTGGGCCACCCTGGACACCCACAACCCGCCGCTGATCTTCCTGGCCGCCGAGGACCGCCGGCCGATCGACCGCGAGGTGCGCAACTTCGTCACCGCCACCGCCATCGCCTTCCTGATCCTGGGCGGCGGCCTGATCGCGGCGGTGATCATCCAGGTGCGGGTGGGCCTTAGGCCCCTGTTCGACCTGCGCCACGAGGTCGCCGACGTACGCCGCGGCAAGGCCGAGCGCCTGCAGGCGGAGTATCCGTCCGAGCTGAAGCCCCTGACCGACGAGCTGAACGCCCTGGTGGCGCACAACCAGGAGACCGTCGAGCGCCAGCGCACCCATGTGGGCAACCTGGCCCACGCCCTGAAGACGCCGATCTCGGTGATGATCACCGAGGCCAGCCAGCGGCCCGGGCCCCTGTCCGAGGTTGTCACCCGCCAGGCCGAGGTGATGCGCCAGCAGGTGGATCACCACCTGCGCCGCGCCCGCGCCGCCGCCCGCGCCCAGGGCCCCGGCGAGCGGACCTCGGTGGCCGAGGTGCTGGACGAGCTGGCCCGGACCCTGGAGCGCATCTTCCGCGACAAGGGCGTGGTGATCGACTGGGACGCCCCGGACGACCTCTGGTTCCTGGGCGAGCGGCAGGACCTGCTGGAGATCGCCGGCAACGCCATGGAGAACGCCGGCAAGTGGGGCAAGGGCCGGATCCGGGTCCGCGCCGAGCCCGTCAGCGCCGAGCGGTTCCGCCTGACCATCGAGGACGATGGCCCCGGCCTGCCGCCCGACCGGCGCGAAGAGGTGATCCGGCGCGGCGCCAGGCTGGACGAGAACGCGCCGGGCTCCGGCCTCGGCCTCTCCATCGTCGACGAACTGGCCCGCGCCTACGGCGGCGACTTGACGCTGGGCGACGCCGCCCTGGGCGGCCTCTGCGTAGCGGTCCGCCTGCCACGCGCAGCCGCCTGAAAAGGTTCAGCTTTGGAAAGCCTTAACCGGCGTGTAGCCATGTTTGGAATCTAACGCCGTTCCGTCAAAACCAGAGGTTGTATGACGGCGCTTTCGGAGCGCAACATCGAGATCGTCCGGACGCTGGTCTCCGCCGCGCCCGACAAGGTCGTGGGCAGCCTGCAGCAGGCCCTGGCCGACACCTCGGACGACTCGGCCCTGGGCGGCGTGCGCCGTCTGGTCGAGTGCGAGGTGGCGGACCGCAACCTGCGCAATACGGTGCTGTCGCCGATCGCCCCGATGTGCGTCGGCGCCGGCGACGACAAGAAGGTGCTGACCTTCCCCTCACGCATCCTGGGCCTCCTGTGGCGCGCCATGGCCGAGATCGAGCCCGATCGGATGAACGAGGCGCGGGTCGCCGCCAGCGAGCACATGCCCCCGGGCATCATGGCCGACCTGCACGACGCCCTGGTGGTCGCGGCGGCGGCCGGCCTGCGGTCCCGCGCGACGGCGGACTTCGCGACGGTGGCCGACCTCTGTGACGCGGCGCGGGCGGATGGGGCGCGGCTCCTCGCCGACTGCCTCGACATCGCCCACATCGTCCGCCGCGCCGCCCAGCGCCTGCCCGAATGGCTGACCCATGCGGGTGGCGAGACCACGGCCGGCGCGCGCCTGGCCTACAAGGACGCGGTCGAGATCTCCGAGGACGTGGGGCAACGCCTGTTCCAGATGCTGGCCGCCCAGATGGCCGAGCCCTGGATGGTGCTGCGGATCGTGTCGGCGGTGATGGACAAGCCGCCGGAGCGCTACCTCGCCGATTCCGAGCTCGCGTGGTTTGGCGAGAACCTGATGGCCGACGTGGACGCCGCCCTGAGTGCGCTGTCGTCGCTGGACGCCGACGCCGGTCCCGCCGCCGGTCGGGCAGCGGCCAGGACCGTCGAGGTGGTGGTGCAGCAGATCCTGGAGATGGAGACCTCCATCGAACTCACCCGCGAGCACGGCTGGGGCGCGCGGGTGCATAAGCAGCGGGTGAACCTGGCGGCGGTGGTCGAGCGGCGCCTGAAGGACGCCGAGAAGGCGGCGGTGGAGGCCCTGCCCACGGTCGCCTCGCGCCTGCAGGGTCGCCGCCGGCCGATGCCGCGCCTGACCGAAGCTCCGAATCCGCGCCTGCTGAACCGGGCCAAGACCCTGCTCGCCTTCTCCTACGAGGTGCGCACGACGGCGAACTACGGCGGCTTCGGCTCCACCCGCTCGCGCCTGGTGGAGAGCCTGCGCGAGCACATCGACCACTATGTGGAGGACGTGCTGGACCTGGTGCGCACCGCCGACGCCGGCGATCCGGAGATCGCCGAGGCGTTCCTGGCCGCGGCGGGCGAGTTCGAGGACCTGTTGCTGGGCGAGAAGGCCGGGGACCTCATCCGCCGCCGGTCGCACGCGGCGCTGCATCCGGAAACCGCCACGCCACCGTCGCGATGAGCCAGCCCTTCGGGGCGCTGAAGAGTCTCACTCGCGCGCCGCCGAGGTTTCCGCTACACGCGCGGCCATGTTGCTCTTCTGGGTCGTGGCCGGGCTGCTTGCCGCCGCTGCGGCGGGCCTGATCCTGATACGCGCCGCCGGGGCCGCCGGCCTGGCCGACTCCGACGATCCCGCCCTCAGCCTCTATCGCCGCCAGCTCAGCGAGCTGGACGACCTGGCCGATCGCGGCCTGTTGGGCGAGACCGAGAAGCGCAGCGCCCACGCCGAGGCCGCCCGCCGCCTGCTCGCCGCCACCGAGTCGGCGCCGGCGCCTTGGCGCAGCGACGCCGGATCCCGCGGCCTGGTGCTGCTGGCCGCCCTGGCGGTCCCGGTCCTGGCCCTGCTGCTCTACCTCAAGGTGGGCGCGGTCGGGACGCCCGACCAGCCCTACGCCCAGCGCCTGGCCGGCTGGCAGCGGGCCGACCTGCGAACGCTGTCGGCGCCCGAGATCGCCGCGGTGTTGCGCAAGGCCACCAGCGAACGGCCGACCGAGGCCGAGGGCTTCCGCCTGCTGGGCCTGGCCGAGAGCGCCTCGCAGAACCCCATCGCCGCCATTCGCGCGTTCAAGCGCGCCGCCGCCCTGGCGCCGGACCGCGTGGACCTCTGGCAGCTGCTGGGCGAGGCCCAGGTGGCCGCCGCCGGGGGCAAGGTGGATGCCGACGCCCAGGCGACCTTCCGGCGGCTGCTGGCGCTGCAGCCCGGCGAGCCAGCCGCCCGCTTCTTCCTGGCCCGCGCCAAGGCCGCCGCCGGCGACCGGGCGGCCGCCCAGGCCGACCTCGGCAGCCTCCTCGCCGACCTACCCGCCAGCGACCAGCGCCGCGGCGCCGTGCAGGAGGAACTGGCCCGCCTCGAGAACAAGCCCAACCTGGGCGCCGATCCGCAGCAGATGGCGATGATCCGTGGCATGGTCGCGGGCCTGGCCGCGCGGCTGGACGCCAATCCGGACGATCCCGACGGCTGGGTGCGCCTGGTGCGCGCTTATGCGGTGCTGGGCGAGACCGCCAAGCGCGACGCGGCCTATGCCAGCGCCCGCGCCCGCTACGCAGCCAAGCCAGCCGTGCTGGACCAGCTGGACCAGGCGGCACGGGCGGAGACCATGAGATGAGGGGGGCTGTGCGATGACCAGCTGGCTGCCGAAATCCCGCAAGGCGCGCACGCGCCTCCTGCTGCTGGCGGCGATCGCCCCGGTGGTGGCGCTGGCCGTGGGGCTGTCGCTGTGGGGCATGCGCGACTCGATCTCGTTCTTCTACACCCCGTCCCAGGCCGCGGCCGCCCATCCGCCGGCTGGCCGCGCGATCCAGCTGGGCGGGCTGGTGGCGGTGGGCTCGGTCGTCAAACATCCCGACGGGCAGGTGGAGTTCACGGTCCGCGACAAGATCTCGGCCGACAAGGTGGTCTTCCAGGGCGACCTGCCGGACCTCTTCCGCGAGGGCCAGGGCGTGGTCGCCGAGGGCGCCTATCGCCCCGACGGCGTGTTCGAGGCCAAGCGAGTCCTGGCCAAGCACGACGAGAAGTACATGCCCAAGGAAGTCGCCGACGCGCTGAAGAAGCAGGGCGAGTGGCGGGGCGACGGCCAGGCGCCGGCCTATGGCGCTCCCGCCGCAGCCGGCGGCCCCACATGATCGCCGAACTCGGCGCCTACGCCTTGATCCTGGCGCTGGCGCTCTCGATCGCCCAGACGGTGCTGTCCGGGCTCGGCCGCGCGCGGCGCTCGGCCACCCTGGCCGGGGCCGGGGAGGGCGCGGCGCTGGGCGCGTTCGTGGCGGTGGCCACGGCCTTCGCGGCCCTGATGCACGGCTTCGTGGTCTCCGACTTCTCCATCGCCAACGTGGCCGCCAACTCGCACACCGAGAAGCCGCTGCTCTATCGGGTGGCCGGGACCTGGGGCAGCCACGAGGGCTCGATGCTGCTGTGGTGCCTGGCGCTCACCGGGTTCGGCGCCGCCCTGGCCGGCTTCGGCCGCAGCCTGCCGCGCGGCATCCGCGCGCTCAGCGTCGCCACCCAGGGGTTCCTCGGGACGGTGTTCCTGGCCTACACCACCTTCGCCTCCAACCCGCTGGTGCGCCTGGCCCAGCCGCCGGTGGAGGGCCGCTCCCTCAACCCGCTGCTGCAGGACCCGGCGCTGGCCGTGCACCCGCCGTTCCTCTACGCGGGCTATGTCGGCATGTCGGTGGTGTTCTCGCTTGCCGTCGCGGCGCTGATCGAGGGGCGGATCGATGCGGCCTGGTCGCGCTGGGTCCGACCCTGGGCCCTGGCGGCCTGGAGCCTGCTCACCGTCGGCATCACCCTGGGCTCGTTCTGGGCCTATTACGAGCTGGGCTGGGGCGGCTGGTGGTTCTGGGACCCGGTGGAGAACGCCAGCTTCATGCCCTGGCTGGTGGCCGCGGCCCTGCTGCACTCGGCCATCGTCACCGAAAAGCGCGGCGCGCTGGCGGGCTGGACGGTGTTCCTGGCGCTGGCGGCCTTCACCTTCTCCATGCTGGGCGCCTTCCTGGTGCGCTCGGGCGTCCTGACCTCGGTGCACGCCTTCGCGGTGGATCCCACCCGAGGGGTCCTGCTGCTGATCATCCTGGGGCTGACCGCCGGGCTAGGCTTTGCCCTCTTCGCCTGGCGCGCGCCGACGCTCGCCCAGGGGGGTGTCTTCGCTGCCGTCAGCCGCGAGAGCGCCCTGGTGCTCAACAACATCCTCTTGGCGGCCGCCACCGCGACGGTGCTGCTGGGCACGCTCTATCCGCTGATCCGCGAGGCCATGACCGGGGAGTCGATCTCGGTGGGCCCGCCCTACTTCAACCTGACCTTCACACCGCTGGTCGTGGCGCTGCTGCTACTGCTGCCGCTGGGCCCGCTGCTGGCCTGGAAGCGGGGGGACGCCAAGGCCGCCCTGCAGCGGCTGTGGATCGCCCTGCTGGTGGCCGCGGTCGCCAGCCTGACCACCCTGACCCTGGTGAGCCCCAAGAAGGCATTCGGCGTCCTGGGCGTGGCGCTGGGCGGCTGGCTGATCGCCGGGGCCCTGGCCGAGCTGATCGAACGCACCCGCGCCTTCCGCGTCCCGGCGGCGGAGACCTGGCGGCGGCTCACCGGCCTGCCGCGCGGCGCCTGGGGCATGACCCTGGCCCACCTCGGCCTCGGCGTCTTCGTCATGGGCGCGGTGTTCGAGACCTCCTGGCGCATCGAGGCGGCGGAGGCCCTGCCGGTGGGCGGCAGCCTGAATGTCGGCGCCTATCACCTGAGCCTCGACGACGTGCGCCCCGTGGCCGGGCCGAACTACGACGCCGACCGTGCGACCCTGACCGTCACCCGCGGCGGCCAGCCGGTCTGCGTCTCGCACCCCGAGCGGCGGCTCTACACCCAGGGCGGTCAGACGACCTCCGAGGTCGGGCTCTGCTACCGCGGTCCCTCGCACCTTTACCTGGTGCTGGGCGAGCGGCGGGATCGGGCGGACGGGCCGCCGACCTTCCTGGTCCGCGCCTACTGGAACCCCTGGGCCACCCTGATCTTCCTGGGGCCGGTGATCATGGGCCTGGGCGGGGTCATCTCGCTCTCCGACCGGCGGCTGCGCCTGGGCGTGGCGCGCCGCAAGACCCAGCCGGAGGCCGCATGAGGCTGCGTGCGGGCCTGGCGGCGCTGGCCGGGGTGCTCTGCATCGCCGCCGCCTCGGACCCGGCCGACCGCCTGCCTGACCCGGCCCAGGAGGCCCGTGCGCGGGCGATCTTCCGCGAAGTCCGCTGCCTGGTCTGCCAGAACGAGTCCATCGACGACAGCGAGGCGGACCTGGCGCGCGACCTGCGCCAGATCGTCCGCGAGCAGGTCAAGGCCGGGCGCAGCGAGGGGCAGATCAAGCGCTTCCTCACCGACCGCTACGGCGAGTTCGTGCTGCTGACGCCCAGCTTCTCCCTGGGCAACCTGGCGCTCTGGATCGGCCCGTTCCTGGTGGTGTTGGCCGGCGGCGGCCTGCTCTTTGCGCGCCTGCGGAACCGCGCGCCCGATACCGAGCTTTCCGCAGAAGAGGCCGAGCGCCTCGAGCATCTCGGCAAAGGCGAAACACCCTGACACCATTGCGCCCAAGATCGGACGCGAAGATGCGCCTAGGGTGTCCTAAACGTAACTTGAGGGGCGTTGCACTTCGGTGCATCCGACCTAGGTTGTTAAGGCGCGGTCCCTAATCCTCAGACCGGACGCGCGCAGGGAAACAAAGGCTGATGACTTCCAAGAAGACCGGTTACCTCCTGGGCGCCGTGGCTGGCGCTGGCGTGATGGCGGCGGCCGTCGCGGGCGCAGGGATGCGCCTGCCCGCCGCCCACGCAGGCGAGCCGCTGGGCCTGATCAAGGCGTCCACTGCGCCGATCTTCGCGCCGCCGCCCGGCGCGCCCATGTCCTTCGCCGACATCTTCGAGCGGGTGTCGCCCGCGGTGGTGTCGATCAACGTCACCAGCCGGGTCGATCCCGAGACGCTGCGCCAGATCCCCGGCTTCGGCGGCCTGCCGTTCGGCATCGTGCCCAAGGGCGGCGACGATGACGACGACAACAGCGCCCCGCAGGGCGGCCGCACGCCCAAGGGCCAGCCGAAGCTTCCGACCCAGCAGTCGGCGGGTTCCGGCTTCTTCATCTCGCCCGACGGCTACATCGTCACCAACAACCACGTGGTCGAGAACGCCGAGACCATCAAGGTGGTCATGAAGGACGAGACCGAGCTCGACGCCGAGGTGGTGGGCCGCGACGAGGCCACCGACCTGGCGGTGATCCGGGTGAAGGGCAAGAAGGGTCCGTTCCCGTTCGTGAACTTCGAGAACGCGGGCAAGCCGCGGGTCGGCGACTGGGTGATCACGGTGGGCAACCCGTTCGGCCTGGGCGGCACCGCCACGGCCGGCATCGTCTCCGCCTATGGCCGCGACATCGGCGAGACCTTCGTCGACTACATCCAGATCGATGCGCCCATCAACCGCGGCAACTCCGGCGGCCCGACGTTTGACGTCTATGGCCGGGTGATCGGCGTCAACACCGCGATCTTCTCGCCGTCCGGCGGCTCGGTGGGCATCGGCTTCGCGATCCCGGCCGAGGTGGCCGACAACGTCACCAAGCAGCTGATCAACGGCGGCAAGATCGAGCGTGGCTACATCGGCGCCACCATCCAGAACTTCACCTCCGAAATGGCCGAGGCCGCCGGCATGGGCGACCAGAAGGGCGCCATCGTCGCCGACCTGACGCCGGGCGGACCGTCCCAGAAGGCTGGCCTGCAGATCGGGGACGTGGTCACCTCGGTGAACGGGTCCACCATCAAGAGCTCCTCGGAGCTGACCCGCCAGGTGGCCCGCGTCCACGCTGGCGAGGTGCTGCACCTCAGCATCATCCGCGACGGCAAGCCCCGCAGCGTGGACGTCCGCTCCGGCGTGCGTCCCTCCGAGCGCGAGCTGGCGGCCAACGACAACAGCGGCGGGCCCAAGGCCACGCCGGGCGCGCCGGGCGCCGGCGCCCATGCGCCGGTCCTCGGCATGTCGCTGGGCCCGCTGGACGAGGGCAGCCGCAACCGCCTCAACCTGCCGCCCGAGGTGCGCGGCGCCCTGGTGGAGAACGTCGACCAGTCGTCGGACGCCGGGACCAAGGGCCTGCGCCGCGGCGACGTGATCACCCGCGCCAACGACCGCGCGGTGGCCGTCCCGGCCGACCTCGCCGCGGTGGTGGACGCCGCCAAGAAGGCGGGCCGGACCAGCGTGCTGCTGGGCGTCTACCGCAACGGCCGCACCGCCTTCCTGCCGATCAAGGTTTCGGGGTAGTTTCCGAACCTTAGCGGGGCGGGAATCACATGCGGATCCTGATCGTCGAAGACGACCTGGAAGCGGCCGAAGCGATGGCGAGGGGCCTTTCCGAGGCCGGCCACGACTGCGTGCGCGGTGCGGACGGCGAGGAGGGCCTGGCCGCCGCCCGCGACGGGCAGTTCGACGTCATGGTCATCGACCGCATGATGCCGCGCATGGACGGCGTCCAGCTGGTCGAGACGCTGCGGCGCGAGGGCGACCGTACGCCGGTGCTGTTCCTCTCGGCCCTGGGCGAGGTCAGCGACCGCGTCGACGGCCTCCAGGCCGGCGGCGACGACTACCTGGTCAAGCCCTACGCCTTCCCCGAGCTGATCGCCCGTATCGAGGCCCTCGCGCGCCGCCGCGACACCGGTTCGGTCCAGACCCTGCTGAAGGTGGGCGAGCTGGAGATGGACCTGATCGGGCGCACCGTGCACCGCTCGGGCAAGGAGATCGACCTGCAGCCGCGGGAGTTCCAGCTGCTGGAATTCATGATGCGCCATGCCGGCCAGTCGGTGACCCGCACCATGCTGCTGGAGAAGGTCTGGCACTACCACTTCGATCCCCAGACCAACGTCATCGACGTGCACATCTCCCGCCTGCGCTCGAAGATCGACAAGGGATTCGACCGCCCGATGCTGCAGACCGTGCGCGGCGCGGGCTACCGGCTGGATGCGTGATTTCCTCCTTTCCCACGCAGTGGGAGAGGAAGGACGGCGGGGAGCAATTAGGTGAAACTGCCCCGCATCTTCCGGACCACGCCGTTCCGGCTGACGCTGCTGTTCCTGGCGCTGTTCGCCAGCGCCGCCTCCGCGTTCCTGGCCTATGTCTATGTCGCCACCGCCGGCGAGGCGACGAGGCGCACGGACCTGGAGATCCGGCGCGAGATGCGCAGCCTGGTGGACGTCTACGACCGGGCCGGGCTCGACGCGGTGAACCAGTCGCTGATCGAGCGGGCGGCCAGCGAGAAGCCGTTCCTGTACCTGCTGCTCACCAAGGACGGCCGCCGCATCTCCGGCTCGATCGAGGAAAGCCCGGTTGAGAACTTCAAGGGCCAGCCCGCCTGGACCACCTTCCAGGTCACCGACAAGGACGCCCAGGGCCACGAGGTGAAGCATCCCGCCCGCGGCATGCAGGAGCAGCTGATGGGCGGGGAGATCCTGTTCGTCGGCGCCGACGCCGGCGAGGACGAGGCCTATGTGGCCAAGATCACCCGCGCCCTGCAGGCGGCGGGCCTCTTGGTGGTGCTGCTGGGCCTGGGGGGCGGCGTGCTGGTCAGCCGCAATGTCTCGCGCACCATGGCCAACCTGATCGACGTGGTGGAGCGGGTGCGCAACGGGGAGTCCGGCGTTCGCGCCCGGGTGCGCGGCGCCCGTGACGAGCTGGACGAGCTGGCCCAGGGCGTCAACGAGATGCTGGACCGCCTGGAGCGGTCCATGGCCGGGCACAAGCACGCCGGCGACGCCATCGCCCACGACCTGCGCTCGCCCCTGACCCGCCTGCGCGCGCGGCTGGAGGCGGCCTATATCGACGTGGAGGCCGGCAAGGGCGACGCCGAGGAGGCCCTGGCCCAGGCGCTGCAGGACACCGACGGCGTCCTGAAGACCTTCGGCGCCGTGCTCTCCATCGCCCGGCTGCAGGCGGCCGGCCAGGCGCCGGACCCGGTGCTGTTCGACCCCGCCGACCTCGCGGCCGACATCGCCGAGCTGTACGAGCCGTTCTGCGAGGAGAAGGACATCGAGTTCTCGGCCGAGCTCACCAGGGAGCTGCAGGTCCGCGGCAACCGCGAGTTCCTGGCCCAGGCCCTGGCCAACCTCCTGGACAACGCCGTCAAATATACGCCCGCCGGCGGGGCGATCATGCTGCGCGTGCGCCGCCGCTCCTCCGGCGAGGTGGAGTTCTCGGTCACCGACACCGGGCCCGGCGTGCCCGACGGTGACCGCGAGCGGGTGATCCAGCGCTTCGTGCGCCTGGAGAACAGCCGCAACGAGCCCGGCGCGGGCCTGGGCCTGTCACTGGTCGCGGCGGTGGTGGAGGCGCACGGCGGGCGCCTGGAGCTGTCCGAGGGGCCCGGCAAGGTGGGCGAAATGGGCCCCGGGCTGCGGGTGGCGTTCATCCTGCCGCGGGCCTGACTGGCATGACAAAACAGCGTTTGAATCCAGCACCTTAAGGTCAAGCTCCTTCATGCTGCGGTCATCTTCGGGCGACTAAGGGCGGGCTCCCCGCGGCGCGCGTCTGCGCCGGCGGACGATGGAGGCTGGCCCGATGGGCGTATTCACCGGGACCGCGGGCGACGACACCCTGGTCGGGACATCCGTTTCGGACGTGCTGCAGGGCCTGGAGGGCAACGACCGGCTGGACGCCGGCGCCGGTCCCGACAGTCTCTACGATGGAGCCGGCAACGATACGGTCCTGGGCGGCGCGGGCCTCGACACCCTCTATGCCGGGACCGGCGCGGACGTGATCGACGGCGGCTCGGGCGACGAGCCCGGCGCGATCGGCGGCACGATCTACGGCGACGCCTACGACGCCAGCGCCGTCACCGTCCCGCTCGCCATCGACCTGGCGGTCGCCACGGCGCAGGACACGGGCCTCGGCCAGAAGACCATCGCCAACATCGAGATCGTGGTGGGCGGCGCCGCGGCCGACGCGCTCGCCGGCTCGAGCGCAGCGGAAGAGCTGAAAGGCGGGGCGGGCGACGACACCCTGGACGGCCGGGCCGGGTCCGACCTGCTCGAAGGCGGCGCCGGCCGCGATAGCCTCTCGGGCGGCGACGGTGACGACTACCTCTACGGCGGCGGCGGGATCCGCGAGGCCCTGGCCCATGACGACGGCGGCAACGCGCTGTCAGGCGGCGCCGGCAACGACCACCTCACCGCGGGCGGGGCGGGCGACACGCTCCAGGGCGGCGACGGCGACGACTATCTGGGCAGCGGTGTCGCGGGCGGGGCCTATCTGACCGGCGAGGCCGGCGCCGACACCCTGATCGGGACCCTCAGCGACTTCCGCCTCGATGGCGGCGACGGCAACGACCACATCCAGGTCGGTCCGCTGAGCGTGCCGGTCGATCCGGACTTCGTGCGCCGCCTGCCCGTGGCGAGCGGCGGCGACGGCGACGACAGCTTCGCGGTCAGCTTCCTCAACGGCGACCACATCGTGCTGGACGGCGGCGCCGGGACCGACCGGCTCAGTGTCGGCACGAGCTACGACAAGGCCGCGAGCACGGTGTTTACGATCCACCTGGACGGCGAGCAGCCGGGCGCAGGTGTCTTCGCCTCCGGCGTCGAGGTCCTGGACGGCGACTGGGCCCGGACGGACGTGTTCGGCTCTACCGCGGCGGAGACTCTGGCCGGAGGATCCTGGGACGACACCCTGCGCGGCGGGGCCGGCGACGACAGCCTCACCGGCGACGGCATCGCCGGCTACACCTTCGGCGGTAACGACCAGCTGTTCGGCGATGCAGGCAATGACACCATCGCCGACGCCTATGGCTCCAACTACCTGCGCGGCGGCGACGGCGACGACTCCATGTCCGGCGGCTCGGGCTTCGACGACGTCCACGGCAACGCCGGCAACGACACCGAGCATGGCGGCGCGGGCGACGACTGGGTGGTGGGCGGCAAGGACAACGACAGCCTGTTCGGCGACGCCGGCGGCGACATCGTCTACGGCAACCTGGGCGACGACACCCTGGACGGCGGCGACGGGGCGGACATCGTTCGCGGCGGCCAGGCCAACGACGTGCTGACGGGCGGCGCCGGCGACGACTTCATGTCGGGCGACCGCGGCGCCGACACCTTCAGCGGTGGCGCGGGCGCGGACCTGTTCCACACCTTCGGCGATGCAGGCCTGGACAGGGTGCTGGACTTCCACGCGAGCGAAGGCGACCGCGTGATGCTGGACCCGGGCACACAGTACAGCGTGGCCCAGGTCGGCGCGGACACGGTGATCAGCATGACCGGCGGCGCGACCATGGTCCTGGCGGGTGTGCAGCTGGACAGCCTGCCGCCAGGCTGGATCTTCGGCGCCTGACGCGGCGGCTGGCGGGACGAGCGTTCCGCTGGCAAACCAGGGCGGCATGACCCAGCTCGGCCCGCGCCTCACGCCCTGCGGCCCCGTGCTCGACCCCAAGGCGGCCGAGCGGGTGCGCGAGATCGTGGCCGAGACCCTGTGGACGCCGGGGCTGGAGGCCGCCTGGCCGGCTCTCGCACCCGTCTTCGGCGCATCGCCCTATCTCGCGGGGCTGGCGCGGCGGGACCCGGGGCGGGTCGACGGCCTGCTGACCAGTGAGCCCGACGCGCGGCTGAGCCAGATCCTGGAGCGCACCGCCGCCGTCGCGGAGCTGCTGCCGGATGCGGCGACGGCGCCGCTGCGCCAGCTGAAGCAGGAGCTGCACCTGCTCACCGCCCTGGCCGACCTAGGCGGCGTCTGGGACCTGGACCAGGTGACCGGCGCCCTGACCCGGTTCGCCGACGCCGCCGTGGGCGCCGCCCTTTGCAGCGCCGCGCGGGGCGAGGTGGAGGCGGGCCGGCTGAAGGCCCTGGGATCCGAGACGCCGGTCCCCGGCTGGTTCTGCATCGCCATGGGCAAGCAGGGCGCCTTCGAGCTCAACTACTCCAGCGACATCGACGTCTCGGTCTTCTTCGACCCCGAGCTGCTGGCCCCAGCCTTGGCGGACGGCGTCGAGACCCAGGCCTTCGCCGTGCGCCTGACCCAGCGGGTCTCGGAGCTGATGCAGGCCAAGACACCCGATGGCTATGTCTTCCGCATGGACCTGCGGCTGCGGCCCGACCCGTCCTCGACGCCGCCGGCCGTGCCGACCCCCGCGGCGCTGGAGTACTACGAGACGGTCGGCCAGAACTGGGAGCGCGCCGCCTTCATCAAGGCGCGGCCCTGCGCCGGCGACCTGACCGCCGCCCAGGTCTTCCTCGGCGAGCTGGTCCCCTACATCTGGCGCAAGAACCTGGACTTCGCCGCCATCGCCGACATCCATTCGATCAAGCGGCAGATCCATGCCCACAAGGTGGACGAGCGCGTCTCGGCCAAGGGCGTCGACCTGAAGCTGGGCCGCGGCGGCATCCGCGAGATCGAGTTCTACGTCCAGACCCAGCAGCTGATCCTGGGCGGCCGCCATCCGGAGCTGCGCAGCTCCCGGACGCTGGACGCCCTGGCGGCTCTGGCCGCAGCCGGGCACGTGGCGGCGGCCACCGCGGCGGAGATGGCCGCCGACTACCGCTTCCTGCGCGCGGTCGAGCACCGCATCCAGATGCTGGAGGACGAGCAGACCCACCGGCTGCCGGAAGCCGACGCGGACCGCCGGCGCGTGGCCGCCCTGGCCGGGTTCGACCAGCTGCGCCGCTTCGACGCGGAGATCACCCGCACGCTGAAGGCGGTGAACGCCCGCTACGGCGAGCTCTTCGCCGAGGAAGAGCCGCTGTCCTCGCGCTTCGGCAGCCTGGTCTTCACCGGGGTCGACGACGACCCGGAGACCCTGGCGACCCTCGTCCGCATGGGGTTTTCGAACCCCGCCAGTGTCTCGCAGACCATCCGCGCCTGGCACCACGGCCATGTGCCCGCCACCCGCACCGAGCGGGGCCGCGAGCTCTTCACCCGCCTGGCGCCACGCCTCCTGGAGGCGGCCAACGCCACCGGGGCGCCCGAGGCGGCGTTTAACCGCTTCTGCGACTTCTTCGGCGGCCTCTCCACCGGCGTGCAGTTGCAGTCGCTGTTCCTGGCGCAGCCCAAGCTGTTCGAGCTGGTGGTCCAGGTGCTGGCCTTCGCGCCGCGCCTGGCGTCCACGCTGTCGCGCCGCCCCGCCGCGATCGACGCCATGCTGGATCCGGACTTCTTCGCCGAGATCGACATCGAGGACGAGCGCGCCGACATGGCCCGGGCGGTGAGCCAGGCCGACGGCTTCGAGGCCGCCATGGACGTGGTGCGCCGGGTGCACCGCGAGCAGGCGTTCCGGGTCGGGGTGCAGGTGATGAGCGGCGCGGCGACCGCCGAGACCGCGGGCCACGCGTTCGCGGACCTCGCCGACCTCTGCATCGAGATCCTGGCCCCCGCGGCCCTGGCCGAGGCCGTGCGGCTGGGCGGCGACTTCCCGGGCGAGGTGGCGGTGGTGGCGCTGGGCAAGTGCGGGTCGCGGGAGATGAGCGCCACCTCGGACCTGGACCTGATGACGCTGTACCGGGCGGACGATCCGGCGGCGATGTCGAGCCTCAAGGGCTGGGACGCCTCGACGTTCTATGGCCGCTTCACCCAGCGGCTGATCGCGGCCCTGTCCTCGCCCACGGCGGAGGGCCAGCTCTACGAGGTGGACATGCAGCTGCGGCCGTCCGGCACCAAGGGGCCGGTGGCGGTGAGCTTCCCCGCCTTTGCCCACTACTACGCCGGCGAGGCGGAGACCTGGGAGCTGCTGGCCCTGACGCGCGCGCGGATCGCCTGGGCGACGTCGGAGGCCTTTGCCCGTGACGCGGAGGCGGCTATCGCCGAGGCGCTGCGCCGGCCGCGCGATCCGGGCCGCACGGCGCACGACGTTCGCGAGATGCGCGAGTTGATGGAGCGCGAGCGGCCGCCCAAGGGCGCCTGGGACCTGAAGCTCTCGGCGGGTGGTCTGGTGGACGTGGAGTTCGCCGCCCAGTTCCTGCAGCTGACCCATGCGGCGGGCGGGGGGCCGCTCTTCCCCAACACCGCCGAGGCCCTGGCCGCGTTTGCCGAGGCGGGTCTTGCGCCGGCGCCGCCGCTGGCCGCCCTCGCCGAGGCCTGGCGGCTGCAGCAGGACCTGACCCAACTGCTCAAGGTGGCCCTCGCCGACGACGCCGATCCGGACGCCGAGCCCAAGGCCCTGCAGGCCCTGCTCGCCCGGGCCGGTGGGGTGAAGACCTTCAAGGCCCTGAAGCGCCGGCTGGCTCAGGCCCAGGCGCAGGCGCGGGCGGCCTATTTGGCGGTGGTGGACCCCTGAAGGCTCGCGACGGAGTCCGCGGCCCGCGCCGTGGAAGCTTGCGGGGGCCGGTTCAAGCCCAGAGGTTCCATGACGCGTATTCTCCTGATCGCCGCCGCCACGGCCGCGCTCGCCACCGCCGCCCAGGCCCAGGCCGGCGCCGGCCATCGGGCCCACGACTTTGACGCCGACCACGACGGCAAGGTCACGCTGGAGGAGTTCAAGACGGGCCAGGCCGCGCGCATGGACCGCCTGTTCGACCGGGTGGACGCCAACCACGACGGCAAGCTCAGCCAGGACGAGCTGACCGCCGCGGCCTCGGGCCCGCGCGGCGGCCACGTGGCCAAGCTGTCGCGGCTGGCCGCCGACCACGCCGGCGGGATCAGCAAGGCCGACCTTGGCGTCCTGGCCGAGACGCGCTTCAAGAAGGCCGACGCCAACCACGACGGCTGGCTCTCCGCGGACGAGCTCAGCAATATGCGACAGAGGAAGCATGGCGGTCAGGCGCCCGAATAGGCGCCGCCCCGTAGGCGAGGGCAGGCTTGGGGGATTCCGACGAGGAACTCTTGTCGCGCGTGGCGGGGGGCGACCCCGCCGCGGTGCGCGCCCTCGTGGCCCGCAAGCTGCCGCGCCTCTTGTCGCTCGCCGGCCGGATGCTGGGCGATGCGCCGGAGGCCGAGGACGTGGCGCAGGAGGCCTTCCTGCGGGTCTGGAAGCAGGCGCCCAAGTGGCGGCCCGGCGCGGCGCGGTTCGACACCTGGCTGCATCGTGTGGCGCTGAACCTCTGCTACGACCGGCTGCGCCGGCGGCGCGAGGTGGCCACCGCCGAGCCGCCGGAACGCGCGGACGAGGGACCGGCGCCCGACCGCGGGCTGGAGGCCTCGGACACCGGCCGGCGGGTGGCCCAGGCGTTGCAGGCGCTGCCCGAGCGCCAGCGGGAAGCGATCGTGCTCTGCCACTACCAGGAGCTGGGAAATATCGAGGCCGCGGCGGTGATGGGCGTCAGCGTCGAGGCGCTGGAGAGCCTGCTGGGCCGCGGACGGCGGGCGCTGCGCGCGGCGCTGGCGGATTTGAAGGAGCCTTGAGGACGGCATGACTCCCGAGCGTTTCGAAACCCTGGCGGAGGCCTATGGCGGCAATGTCGCCCGCTGGCCGGCGGCCGAGCGGGAGGCGGCGGCCCTGCTGATGGCCGCGCAGCCGTCGTGGGCCCAGGCCGTGCTGGCGCAGGCTGGCGCCCTGGACGTGGCCCTCGCGGCCTATGCGCCGCTCCGCGCCTCGGCGGCTTTGACCGACCGGATCGTGGCGAGCGCGCCCGCGCCGCGCCGCCGCGCATCGTGGATCGCCTGGCTGGCTCCGGCCGGGCTCGGCGCCGGGCTGGCGGCCGCCTGCGCCGCCGGGGTGATGCTCGGCGCGCAGCTGGCGCCCCCTGCGCATCCGCCCAGCCCGACCGCCCAGGCCGCGGCCATCGCCGACGAGGAGTCCGCCATGTTTGCGGATGTGGACGTCTGATGCCCCGCTGGTTGCTTCCCGCCGCCCTGTTCGTCTCCCTGGCGCTGAACGTGTTCGTGGTCGGCGCGGTGGTGGGCGTGCGCCTGGCCGCCGACCGGGCGGAGCACGCCGCCCTGCTGCAGCAGCAGCAGCGCCGGCCCGCGCCGCTGCAGATCGCGGTCCGCAGCCTGCCGCCCGAGGCCCAGGCCGCCTGGCGCGCCCAGATGCCGGCCTATACCGCCGTCTATGCCCCCAAGACCCGCGAGGCGCGCCAGCTGCTGGCGCAGACCGTGGAGAGCTTCGGCCACGACCCGTTCGACGCTCAGGCGACCCTGGCCAACCTGGAAAAGGTGCGAGCCGCCGAGGGCGAGGCGCGCCATGAAATGGACCGCCGCATCGTCGCCTTCGCCGCCACCCTGCCGGCCGACCAGCGCGCCAGGTTCGGCCTGGCCCTGGCAAGGCCGGCCCAGGCCCAGCCGCGGCCGGCGGCGGGGAACTAGCAGCGGCGCTCCGCCAGCGCCAGCGCCCCCTCCACCCCTTCGTGGTCTCCCTCCCCCGCGCGCGGGGGAGGAACTGGAGAGGTCGAAAGCGTGAGTTCCTCCCCCGTGCCAACGGTGGAGGGGGACCCCGAAGGGGTGGAGGGGGCGCTGGGATCGCTCCGGCGCTTGGTCCTAAGCCGCCGCCGCCGTCCCGCTCACCGAGCGGCTCTGGCGCACCGGCAGGGCGAAGCTGGCGACGGTGCCTTGGCCGGGCGCGCTCTTCAGGTCGAGCAGGCCGCCGTGCATCTCCACCAGGGACTTGGTGAGCGCCAGGCCCAGGCCCGTGCCCTGGGTAGTCTTGGAGTGTTGGCTCTCCACCTGCTCGAACGGCCGCGCCAGGCGCTCCAGGTCGGCGGCGGAGATGCCGATGCCGGTGTCCTGCACGCTGACCTTGACCCGCTCGCCCAGGGGGTCGTCCCGGCGCTCGGCGCGGACGATGACCCGGCCGCCGCGGGGCGTGAACTTGATGGCGTTGGAGAGCAGGTTCAGCAGCACCTGTTTCAGGGCCCGGTGGTCGGCCTCGATGTCCGGCAGGTCGACGAAGTCCAGGATCAGCGACAGGCCCGCGGCCTCGGCGCGGTTGCGGACCAGCCGCAGGGCGTCCTCCGCGATCTCCTCCAGGCAGACCGGCTCGAAACGCATGGTCAGCTTGCCGGCCTCGATCTTCGACATGTCGAGGATGTCGTTGATCAGGGCCAGGAGGTGCTGGCCGGAGCTCAGGATGTCGCGGGCGTAGTCGCGGTAGCGGGCGTCGCCCATGGGCCCGTACATCTCGGCCGCCATGATCTCGGAGAAGCCGTTGATGGCGTTCAGCGGGGTGCGCAGCTCGTGGCTCATATTGGCCAGGAACTCGCTCTTGGCCTGGCTGGCGCTCTCGGCGCGGATCTTCTCGCTCTCGTACTTGCGGGCCAGTTCCGAGAGCTGCTCCTGGCTCTGCTCCAGGTTCATGACCGCGCGGCGGAGTTCCTCCTCCTTGATCCGGCGGGCCTCCTCCTGGGTCTTCAGGACGGTGATGTCGGCGGCGGTGACCACCAGACCCCCCTCGGCGGTGGGGCGCTCGGAGATCTGCACCCAGCGGCCGTCGGAAAGCTCGGCCTCGCGCACGCCACGCCGGCCGCCCGGGGCGGGATATTCCTGGCGGATGGCGGCGCGGGCCGCGCGCTCCACCTGCTCGCGGCCGACGCCGGCCTTCAGGATGTCGCCCTCGAGCTGGAAATAGCTGCGGAAGTTCTTGTTGCACATCACCAGGCGGCCGTGCCGGTCCCACAGCACGAAGGCCTCGGACGTGCTCTCGATGGCGTCGCGCAGGCGGCTCTCGGCGGCCTGGGCGCGGGCCTGGGCCAGGCGCTCCTCGGTGACGTCCAGCGCCACGCCGATGATCTTGGCGAAGCCGCCCTCAGGCGCGTCGCCGAAGCCGCGGCCACGGAAGTCGATCCACACCGGCCGCGCCCCGGCGATCGGCGGCACCCGGAACGAGACGTCGAAGTCGCCGTAGATGGCGGCGGTGGAGAGGGCCTCGCGCATGTCGTCGCGGTGGCCGGGGGCGACGCGGTCCAGCACCTGCTGGCCGTCCACCTCGCCGCTGCGCCAGCCGAACAGGTTGGCGGTCACCTCGGACATGAAGATGCGGTCGGCGGCCAGGTCCCATTCCCAGATCCCACAGCGGGCCGCCTCGACCGCCATGCGGAAGCGCTGTTCGGAAATGCTGCGCGCGACCTGGATCTGCTCCACCCGGCGCATCTCGCGGATCAGGAGAACCCCCAGCGCCACCGCGCCGGCCAGGGGCGCCAGCACCCAGGCGCCGGCCTCGAGCAGGCCCGACTGCCGCTGGGCCAGGCGCACGATTCCACCGACGCAGAGCATGGCCAGGAGGCCAAGCAGGCCGAGGATCGTCGGGGTCGAGACGAGCGCGAGCGACGGCGCGCGGCCGCGGCCACGCCGCTCCGGCGTGACACCCGTCACATCCTGCCCCCCGCGTTCGGCCAAGGCCGCCGCTCCTCCACGCATCCGCGCCCCGGACCCCCGGGCCTCGCGGAGACTAAGCTGATCCGCCCCCCACGGTCATCGTGGGTTAACGACAAGCATCAAGCGAGGGCGCGGGTCGCCAATTCGTAAACGTTTTTGGAGAGCCCCTCGACCGCGACGATTCGTTCCAGCTGCGCCTTCATCAGCGCGCCCAGCTCGGGCTTGACCCGCCGCCAGCCGCCCAGGGGATCCACCAGCCGCGCGGCGATCATCGGGTTGAAGCGGTCGGTGGCGATGATCTGGTCGGCGAGGAAGCGATAGCCGGCCCCGCTGGGGTCGTGGAAGCGCACCGGGTTGAAGCTGGCGAAGCTGGCCACCAGGGCGCGGAGGCGGTTGGGGTTCTGCGCGTCGAAGGCCGGGTGGGCGGTAAGGCCCAGGATGCGGCCCAGGGCGCCCTCGGAGGGATCGCGGGCCTGCAGGGCGAACCACTTGTCCACCACCAGCGGCTCGTCCTTCCAGCGGTCGTAGAACTCGGCCAGCGCCTCCTCGAACGTCGGTCCGCCGATCAGCATCAGGGCGTTCAGCCCGCCGATGCTGTCGGTCATGTTCACCGCGGCCTGGAAGTGGCCGAGGGCGATGTCGGCGATGTCGTTGCGCGGGTTGGCCGCCATCAGCTCCAGCGCCGCGTTACGCAGGGCGCGTCGGCCGGCCCCAGCGGCGTCCGGCGAGAACTCGCCCAGGTCCTGCAGGCCGGTGTGCAGGCGGCGCAGTTCCGCGTTCAGGTGCAGGGCCAGGCGAAGGCGCAGGGCGTCGCGCGCCGCATGCAGGGCGGCCGGGTCCACCGGGCTGCGCAGCAGGGCCAGGTCCGTCTCGGACGGCAGGGCCAGCAGCAGCGCCTTGAACGCGGGATCCGAGGCCTGGTCCACCAGGGCGCGGCCGACCGCCTCGGCGTAGCGCTCCTCGCCCACCTCGTCGGGCTGGCCGGCGGCGCGGCCCAGGATCAGCTCGCAGGCCAGGTCCTGGCCTGCCTCCCAGCGGTTGAAGAGGTCGGGGTCGGCGGCGAGCTGCAGGTAGCGGTCCTTGGCCTCGGCGTCGGTCTTCAGCACCACCGGCGCCGAAAAGCCGCGCAGGGCGGAGACCACCGGGTCGCTGTCGACGCCGGTCAGCACGACCTTGGTCTCCGGGCCGTCCACCACCACCACGGTCTCGTCCACCGCCTGGCCGTCGCGCTCGAAGGCCAGGGTGCGGCCCTCGCGGTCCAGCAGGCCGACCGTCACCGGGATCGGCAGCGGACGCTTGGCGTCCTGGCCGGGCGTCGCGGGATTGGCCTGGGCGAACTTGAGCTCCAGGGTCTGGGCGTCGGGGTCGTAGCGGCTGGTCAGGCTGAGCCGCGGCGTGCCGGCCTGCTCGTACCAGGCGAAGAAGTCGGAGAGGTCGCGGCCGGAGGCCTCGGAGAAGCACTGGATGAAGGCCTCCACCGTCGTGGCGTGGCCGTCCCAGCGCTCGAAGTAGAGGTCCATGCCCTTTCGGAAGGCGTCGGGGCCGACCAGGGTCTTCAGCATCCCGATCACCTCCGAGCCCTTCTCGTAGATGGTCGCGGTGTAGAAGTTGTCGATCTTCATGTAGCTGGACGGACGCACCGGGTGGGCCAGCGGCCCCTGGTCCTCGGCGAACTGGCGCATGCGCAGGGCCTTCACCGCCTTGATCCGCGCCACCGCATGGCCGCGCATGTCGGCGCAGAAGCCCTGCTCGCGGAAGACCGTCAGGCCCTCCTTGAGGCACAGCTGGAACCAGTCGCGGCAGGTGATCCGGTTGCCGGTCCAGTTGTGGAAGTACTCGTGGGCGACCACCGCCTCGATGCGCTCGTAGTCCACGTCCGTGGCTGTCGCCGGGTCGGCCAGCAGGAGCGAGGAGTTGAAGACGTTCAGCCCCTTGTTCTCCATCGCCCCGAAATTGAAGTCGCGCACGGCGACGATCATGAAGAGGTCCAGGTCGTACTCGCGGCCATAGGCCTCCTCGTCCCACTTCATCGAGCGCTTGAGGGCGTCCATGGCGTAGGCGGCGCGCGGGGCCATGCCCGGGTCGACATAGATGCGCAGGTCGACGGTGCGGCCGCTCATGGTCACGATCTTGTCGGCCAGCACGTCCAGCTCGCCCGCCACCAGGGCGAAGAGGTAGCAGGGCTTGGGGAAGGGATCGTTCCAGACCGCGAAGTGGCGGCCGCCGGCCAGGTCGCCGGACTCGATCAGGTTGCCGTTGGCCAGCAGGTGGCGGATCTTCTTGTCGGCCTCGATCCGCACGGTGAAGCGCGACAGCACGTCGGGCCGATCGGGCCACCAGGTGATCTTGCGGAATCCTTCCGCCTCGCACTGGGTGCAGTAGCGGCCGCCGGACATGTAGAGGCCTTCCAGCGCCTTGTTGTTCTCCGGGTCGATCTCGACCTCGGTCTCCAGCACGAAGGCGTCGGGGCAGTCGGGGATGGTGAGGAACTCGCTGTCGATGGTGCGCTCGCCCACGGCCAGGGTCCGGCCGTCGATGGCCACCGACACCGGCGTCAGGCGCTCGCCGTTGAACACCAGCGGGTCCTTGTGGTCGCCGTTGCGGCGCACCGTGAGGCGACCCTTCACGCGGGTCGCGTTCGGCTGCAGGTCGAAGGTCAGGTGGACCTCGTCGACGAGGAAGGCCGGCGGACGATAGTCGGAGAGGCGGATCGGCTGGGGGATGTCGGTGCGCATCCGGACGTTCTAGAGCGGCCGGCCCGAAAACGGGAGCCGGTTTCCGGCGCGCCGGCTCACGGATCCAGCTCGTCCGCGTGGCCGCCCGGGCAGGGCCGCTCGCGCCAGGCGCCGTCCTTCTCGCGGATCAGCAGATAGCATTCCAGGCCCTCGCGCTGCGCGTCGGCCGCCAGCGCGCGGACCCGGGCCATGGCGTGGCCGCGATAGGCATAGCGCCCGACCTCCATGGCGTTGCGTTCCACGATCCACTTGTTGACTCGCCACGCCATGATGATCTGCACCGCCGACGGGAGGCCGACAGTCATTTGGCGCCCGAAACCGACAGTCGGGCCGTCTTGTTCCAGCCGCCGGCCGGGCCGCATCCCCATTCTGCGACGGACGGCGCCGCTTGCCGCGTGCAACTCGTGTTGCAGGGCGGGAGTGGCGCAGCTTGGCGGCCTATCGGATGTACCTGGTCGGACGCGCCGGCCGGCTGAAGCTGGGCGACGCCCTGCAGGCCGGCGACGACGCCGAGGCGATTGCCGCGGCTCGGGCCCGCTTGCCCGCCGGCGAGGCGGCCGAGCTCTGGGCCGGCGGGCGGATCGTGGGCCACTTCTCCCGCACCGGCGGCTTCCGCACCGGCCACGGCGAGAGCTGACGCGAGGTCACGCTTTTCAGGGGCGTAGCCGCGCGCGATGCTGCGTCGCGGACGAAACGCCAGACCGGCTCAAAGCCGGCGCCGGAAAGGCCAGGCCATGAATTTCGACTATTCGGACGACCAGAAGTTCCTGAAGACCGAGGCGCGAAAGTTCCTCGAGGCCAACTGCCCCACCAGCCAGGTCCGCAAGGTGCTGGACGACGACGGCAAGGCCTATGACGCGGGGCTCTGGACGGCCGTCGCGGGTCAGGGCTGGCTGGGCGCGGCGATCCCCGAGGTCTACGGCGGCCTGGGCCTTGGCCACATCGAGCTCTGCGCCATCGCCGAGGAGCTGGGCCGGGTCGTGGCGCCCATCCCCTTCGCCTCCACCGTCTACCTGCTGGCCGAGGCCGTCATGCTGGCGGGCAGCGAGGCGCAGAAGGCGGCGCTGTTGCCGAAGATCGCCGCGGGCGAGGTGATCGGCTGCCTCGCGACCTCCGAGGGGCCCGGCGTGCTCAATGCCGGGGCGCTGCAGGCCCAGGTGTCGGGCGGCCGGCTTTCGGGGACCAAGCTGCCGGTGGCCGATGGTGACATCGCCACCCACGCGGTCGTCCTGGCCCGCGACGGCGGCGGCGCGAGCCTGTTCCTGGTCGACCTGGCGGCGGGCGTCACGCGCGAGGCGCTGAAGACCCTGGATCCGACCCGCGATGCGGCGAAGCTGGTGTTCGACGGCGCCGCGGCCGAGCGGCTGGGCGGGCCGGGCGAGGGCTTCGCTCTGCTGGAACAGGTGCTGGACCGCGCCGCGGTGCTGCTGGCCTTCGAGCAGTGCGGCGGCGCCGACCGCTGCCTGGAGATGGCCAAGGCCTATGCGCTGGAGCGCTACGCCTTCGGCCGGGTGATCGCCTCGTACCAGGCGATCAAGCACAAGCTGGCCGACATCTACGTCAAGAACGAGCTGGCCCGCTCCAACGCCTACTACGGGGCCTGGGCGCTCAACACCAATGCACCGGAGCTGCCGGTGGCGGCCAGCGCGGCGCGGATCGCGGCCAGCGAGGCTTTCTGGTTCGCCTCGAAGGAAAACATCCAGACCCACGGCGGCATCGGCTTCACCTGGGAGGTGGACGCCCATCTCTACTACCGCCGCTCGCGGCAGCTGAGCCTGGTGGCCGGCGCGCCCCGGGTCTGGAAGGAGCGGCTGGTGAGCCATCTCGAACGGCGCAACGCGGCTTAGCGGAGGGACGGATCATGGACTTCAACGACAGCCCCGAAGAAGCCGCCTACCGCGCCCAGGTCCGGGCCTGGCTCGAAGCGAATGCGCCGAAGACCGGCGTCGGCGGCGACGACCTGGAGGGCGGGACGGCGGACACCCTGGCGGCCTCGAGAGCCTGGCAGGCGAAGAAGGCCGCCGCCGGCTACGCCCAGATCACCTGGCCCAAGGAATGGGGCGGGCCGGGCGGCACGCCGATCCAGCAGGTGATCTTCAACACCGAGGAGGCGAAGCACCCGGTCCCGCCGAACCCCTTCGCCATCGGCCTGGGCATGTGCGTGCCGACCGTCATGGCCTTCGCCGACGAGGCGACCAAGGCGCGGTTCGTCGGCCCGGCGCTGCGCGGCGAGGAGATCTGGTGCCAGCTGTTCTCCGAGCCCTCGGGTGGCTCGGACGTGGCCGCGGCGCGCACCCGCGCGGTCAAGGCGCCCGACGGCTCCGGCGACTGGATCATCGACGGCCAGAAGGTCTGGACGACCGGCGCCCAGTTCTCCGACTTCGGCATCGTCATCACCCGCACCGAGCCGGACGCGCCCAAGCACAAGGGCATGACCATGTTCTGGGTCGACATGCACGACCCCGGAGTCGAGGTGCGGCCGATTCACCAGATGTCGGGCGGCTCCGGCTTCAACGAAGTGTTCTTCACGGGCGTGCGGGTGAAGGACAGCCAGCGCCTCGGCGCCGTCAACGACGGCTGGAAGGTCAGCCTGGTGACGCTGATGAACGAGCGCCTGGCGGTGGGCGGCTCCAGCGGCGCGGGGTGGCGCGAGTTCATGGAAGCGGCGCGTTCGGTCGGCGGCCTCGATGGCGGTCCGGCGATCAAGGACCAGGCCCTGCGCGAGAAGCTGGCCGACTGGTACGTCCAGGCGGAGGGTCTGAAGCACACCCGCAACCGCACGATGACCGCCCTCAGCCGCGGCCAGACGCCCGGGCCGGCGAGCTCCATCGGCAAGATCGTGGCGGCGACCCAGATGCAGGACCTGGCCAACACCGCCATCGAGATGCTGGACCAGTACGGGATCATCAATGACCCGGCCCTGGCGCCGCTGAAGGGCGGCTTCCACGGCTCGCTGATGGGCGCGCCGGGCCTACGCATCGCCGGCGGCACCGACGAGATCCTGAAGAACATCATCGCCGAGCGCGTCCTGGGCCTGCCGGGCGACATCCGCGTCGACAAGGACGTGGCCTTCAAGGACCTGCCGACGGGTCGGTGAGCGGACCTGTTCCGCTCCCACTGCGTGGGAAAGGAACTGAGCGGCTCCTGCCCATCCGCCTCCGACTCGCCCACTATGCCGGCAACGGGCAGGGGAGGGTCGGATGGCTGAGCCGGACGTGGACCTGGCGTCGGTGACGGCGTTCGCGGGCCTGGGGCCGGGCCTCCTGGCGTCGCTCCGCGCCTCGCTGGAGCCCTTCGCGGTCGCGGCGGGCGAGGCGCTGTTCCGCCAGAACGACCCGGCCGAGGGCATGCACGTCATCACCCGGGGCTGCGTGCGCATCCAGGGGCGCACCCTGGCGGACGGGCTGAGCCACCTGGCCGACATCGGAGCGGGGGAGGTGGTGGGCGAGTTCGGGCTCGTCGACCAGGGCCGCCGCTCGGCGAGCGCCGAGGCGCTGGAGCCCACCGCCGGCTACTTCATGCCGCGCGAGCAGTTCGAGCGGCTGCTGTTCATCGGCGATCCTGCCGCCCAGGCCGTGGCCCGCGAGATCCGCGCGCTGGCCTGCCGTCGCACCCGCGCCACCCTGGCGGCCATGGCGGACGAGGCCGTCGGGCCGGGCGAGCGGCGGGACGTGGCCGCGGAACCCGGCGCGGTTCGCTCCCGCGGCGAGGAAGGCGTGCTGGAGATGCTGCAGGCCCTGCACCAGTTCCGGCATTTCAAGCCGGTGGAGACGGCGGAGGTGCTGGCGGCCGTCGAGGTCCTGGAGGCGCCCCGCGGCGCCGTCCTGGCGTCGGCGGGAGAGGCCGCGGCCGGCCTCTGGATCGTGCTCCGCGGCGCGGTCCGCACCGGCCTCGACCGCGCGGGGGGCGTGGAGCAGCTGCTGGTCCATGGTCCCGGCAAGCTGGTCGGCGTCGTGGCCGCCACGGACGGCGGGGCCCAGCCGGCGCGGCTGGACGTCCGCGAGAACGCCCTGCTGCTGCGCCTGCCGCGGCCTGCCGCCCACGCCCTCGCGGACGATGCCCGTCCGACGGCGGTCAAGCTGCTCGACCTGGTTTCCAAGCAGCTGGTCGCCGACCTGCGCGCCCTCTCCCGCCACCAGGGCCGCAAGCGCAGCATGGCCGCCCTCAACGCCACCGCGGGAGCTTCCGCCCATGTGTAGGATGCTGGGCTACCTCGGCGCGCCGGTGCTGCTGGACGACCTGCTCTACGCGCCCGACAGCTCGCTGCTGAAGCAGACGGTCGACGCCCAGATGCTGTCGATGCTGAACCTGGCCGGCTTCGGCTTCGCGGCCTGGAGCGACCAGTGGCAGGGCCCGGACGCGCCGCTCTGCTACCGCTCCACCCAGGTCGCGGTGTTCGACAAGAACATCCAGGCCATGGCCAAGAAGCTGAGCGCCCGGGCCCTCGTGGCCCACCTGCGCGGGGTGCCCTACCACGCGGCCACCCAGGTCAATCTGGAGAACGTGCACCCCTTCAACTTCGAGGGCCTGCCCCTGGTCCTGGCCCACAACGGCGACCTGGCGGCCTTCTCGCAGATGCGCTT
Source organism: Caulobacterales bacterium (assembly GCA_019510435.1). GTDB lineage: Bacteria > Pseudomonadota > Alphaproteobacteria > Caulobacterales > Caulobacteraceae > Phenylobacterium. The sequence continues at coordinate 97,679 of JAEKKJ010000012.1, forward strand.
CGACCTGGTGGAGCACGTCAGGCCCGAGTTCCGGCGGCTGATCATGGGCTCCTCCGACAGCGCCTGGCTCTACGCCCTGGTGGTCTCGCAGCTGGAGAGCCCGGCAGGCCCGAACACCGCCGAGGCGCTGGTGCGGGCGGTGGAGCGGACGCTGGCCATCGTGCGCCAGGTGCGCGAGCGCCACGGCATCCGCCGCTCCTCGTCGGTCAACCTGATCCTCGGCGACGGGCGCAACCTGGTGGCCGTGCGCTTCACCTTCGACTTCGGCGTCTTCGACGTGGCGCCGTTCCAGGGCGGGGTGGAGTTCCTGAGCGCCTGGTACACCCTGGGCCGCGACTACGGCCTGAAGGACGGGGAGTGGAAGATGGTCGCCGGGCCCGAGCGCGCGGACTCGGTGATCGTCGCGTCAGAGCCCCTGACCCGCGACGTCGCCACCTGGGTGGAGGTGCCGGAGTATTCGGCCCTGATGATGACCCGCGACGAGGCCGGCTGCCACGGCCGGGTGGTGGCCCTGGACGTCTGAGCGCTCTACGGTCCGCCGCATGGGCGAACTGCGGGACGCGGCGCGCACGCGCAAGAAGATCATGGAGGCCGCCCGCGACGAGTTCGCGGCCCACGGCTTCGCCGGCGCGCGCATCGAGGCCATCGCCCGCCGGGCCGGCGTCGCCAAGCAGCTGCTCTACCACTACTTCTCCGGCAAGGAGGCCCTGTTCGAGGCGACGCTGGAGAGCAAGTTCGGCCAGCACCGCCCGGCCGGCGCGGGCGGCGAGGGGCCGGGCGCGGCCTTCGTCCAGCGCTTCCGCACCGCGCTCGCCGACCCGGTCTGGGTGCGGTTCCTGACCTGGGAGGCGGCCGAGCACGAGCCTTCCGATCAGATCATCGCCGAGGACGTGCGGCGCGAGTCGGTGGCCCGCCAGATGGCCGCGGTGGCCGAGCGCCAGGCGCGCGGCGAGCTGCCGGCGGACCTTCCCACCGACCTGCTGGTGCTGGCGATCGCGTCCCTCGCCCTCTACCCGCTCGGCTACGGGCAGATCACCCGCATGGTGGCGGGCCAGGCGCCGGACGACCCGGCGTTCCAGGCGCGCTGGGTGGCGTTCCTCGACCAGTTGGCCCAGCGGCTGGCTCGGCCATAACTTACCACTTGTCAAATTAAAGTCGCGGGTTAAGCTGAGGGCATCCCAACCCCCAGAGCCCGGAGGCCGTCATGCCCGACGACGGACGCCTTGCGTTTTCGCTCACCCTCAACGGCGCGCGACGCGATCTCGCGATCGCGCCCTTCGACACCCTGCTGGACGTGATCCGCGACCAGCTGGGCCTGACCGGCGCCAAGAAGGGGTGCGACATGGGCGCGTGCGGCGCCTGCACCGTCCTGGCCGATGGGCGGCGGATCAAGTCGTGCCTGGCGCTGGCGGCCTCCTACGACGGCGCCGCCGTCACAACCATCGAGGGCCTGGAGGGGCCGGAGGGGCTGCATCCGCTGCAGGCGGCGTTCGTGCGCCACGACGCCCTGCAGTGCGGCTACTGCACGCCGGGCCAGATCCTGTCCGGCGTTGCCGTGCTCGCGGAGGGCGTGCGTGACGCGGCGGAGATCCGCGAGGCCATGAGCGGCAACCTCTGCCGGTGCGGCGCGCATCCCAACATCGTCGCCGCCATCGCCGAAGTGGGTGGCCTGTGAGCGGGGCAGCATTCCGCTACGCCCGGGCGGCGGATCCTGCGGCGGCGGTGACGCTGGGGGCGGCGCCTGGCGCGGCGTTCCTGGCCGGCGGCACCGACCTGCTGCAGCTCTGGAAGGCCGGCGTCCAGGCCCCGGCCCAGGTGGTGGACATCTCGCGGCTGCCGTTGGCGACGGTCGCCGCTGAGGCGGACGGGCTGAAGCTCGGCGCGCTCGCCCGGTTGCACGACGTGGCGGCCCATCCGGACGTGGCGCGCGACTATCCCCTGGTGGCCGAGGCGATCCTGGCCAGCGCCAGCGGCCAGGTGCGCCACATGGCCAGCGTCGGCGGCAACCTGCTGCAGCGCACCCGCTGCGTCTACTTCCGCGGCGGCGAGGGCCTGGCCTGCAACAAGCGCGCGCCGGGCTCCGGTTGCGGGGCGCTGGAGGGCGAGAACCGCCAGCACGCCCTGTTCGGTGGCAGCGCGGCCTGCGTGGCGACCCATGCCTCGGACCTCGCCGTGGCGCTGGTGGCGCTGGACGCGGAGGTCGAGGTGCTGTCGGCCGCGGGCTCGCGGCGGCTGCCGCTGGCCGAGCTCTACCGCCAGCCGGGCGAGGCGCCGGAGCGCGACACCACCCTGGCGCCGGGGGAGCTGATCGCGGCGGTGCAGGTGGCGGACGCGGCGCGGTTCGCCGGCCGCTCGACCTATCTGAAGGTCCGCGACCGGGCCTCCTTCGAGTTCGCGGTGGTGTCGGTGGCTGCGGCGCTGGTGGTCGCGGGCGGGCGGATCGCCGAGGCGCGGCTGGCGGCCGGCGGGGTCGGGACCGTGCCCTGGCGCCTCGACGCGGCGGAGGCGGCGCTGGTCGGCCAGCCGGTGGGGCCGGACGCCTTCGCCGCCGCCGGGGCGGCCGCGACCGAAGGGGCCCAGCCCCTGGCTCACAACGGCTTCAAGGTCGAGCTGCTGCGCCGCGCCGTGGTGCGGGCGCTGGAAACCGTGGGAGGCCAGGCATGAGCGCGGATCTTCGCATCGAGGCGGCGCTGAAGGTCGCCGGCCGCGCCGTCTTCCCCGCCGAAACCCCGGCGACGGGACTGCTGTACGCGGCCCTGGTGGAGGCGCCCGTCGCCAGCGGCGAGCTGCGGGCCCTCGACCCGACGGCGGCCCGCGCCGTCCCGGGCTTCGTGGACATTGTCGGCCACGCCGAAGCCGAGGGCCTCAAGGCCTCCAGCAACACCGCCCTGATCCGCGAGCGGACGATCCACTTCGCGGGCCAGCCGCTGGCGCTGGTGGTCGCCGAGAGCCCGGGCGCGGCGGAGCAGGCCGCGCGGGCGGTGCGGCTGGAGATCGAGGCCCGGCCGGCAGTCACGGCCCTCGACCAGGCCCTGGACCAGGCGTACGCGCCCAAGCTTGCCGGCCGCGTTCCGGCGGAGACCCGGCGCGGAGACGCCGCGACGGCCATCGCTGGCGCACACCTGGTGGTGCGCGGGCGCTACGAGACCGCGGTCAACAACCACCATCCGATGGAGCCGCACGCGGCGGTCTGCGTCTGGGAGGGCGAGCGCCCGACGGTGCACACCAACACCCAGGCGGTGTTCGGCACGCGGGCGGCCATCGCCCACGCCTTCCAGCTGCCGGCCGACGACATCCGCGTGGTGGCCCGCTACCTGGGCGGCGGGTTCGGCTGCAAGGGGCCGCTGTGGTGGCCCTGGATGTTCCTGGCCATGATCGCCGCGCGGCGGGCCGGTCGGCCGGTCCGGCTGGAGCTCAGCCGCGCCCAGCTCTTCACTCTGGTGGGCCGCCGGCAGGAGACGGTGCAGGAGCTGGCCCTGGGCTTCGGCGCAGACGGCCGGCTCGTCGGCATCGAGCACGACGTCCTGGCCCAGACCTCCACCCACGGCGAATATGTCGACGCAACGGCGGCGGTCTCGCGCTGGCTCTACGCCTGCCCGAATGTGAGCACGACCCACCGGCTGGTGCGCACCAACGAGCCGCAGCCGATCCCCATGCGCGCACCCGGCGTGGCGCCCGGGACCTTCGCCCTGGAGTCCGCCCTGGACGAGGCGGCCGAGCGACTGGGCCTCGATCCGGTGGAGCTGCGCGTCCGCAACTTCGCCGACCGCGACCAGCAGGCCGACAAGCCCTGGTCCTCCAACGGCCTGCTGGAGTGCTACCGCGTGGGCGCGGAGCGGTTCGGCTGGGCCGGGCGGCCGGCGCCCGGCGCGGCGCGGGACGGGCGCTGGCGGCTGGGCAGCGGCATGGCGACGGCCTGCTATCCGGTGCACCGCCAGCCGGCCTCGGCGCGGGTGCGCATAAGCGGCGAGGGCGCGCTCACGGTCCAGTGCGGCACCCAGGACATGGGCTCTGGCACCTATACCGTCCTCGGCCAGATGGCGGCCGCGCAGCTGGGCGTGGCGATGGCCGACGTGACGGTGGAGCTGGGCGACACCTGGCTGCCCGAGGGGCCCTATTCCGGCGGCTCCATGGTGACGCTCAGCATCCTGCCGGCGGCGGAGGCGGCGGCACGGCAGGTGCGGGCGCAGCTGGCCGAGCTGGCGGTGACGGACGAGGCCTCGCCGCTGGCGGGGCTGCCGGTGGAGGACCTGGAGTTCGCGGACGGCCTGGTCCGCAGCCGCAGTGGCAACGCCGCCGAGCCGCTGGTCGACCTGCTGCGCCGCCGTGCGCCTGCCGGCCTGGAAGCAGAAGCCTCGGCTACGCCGCCCGAGGCGTCGGACGTCAGCGGCATGGGCTATGGCGCGGTCTTCGTGGAGGTGGGGATCGACCCGGACCTCGGGGAGTTGCGGGTGCGCCGGGTGACCGCCGCCTACGCCGCGGGCCGCATCCTCAATCCGCTGCTGGCGAAGAGCCAGCACGTGGGCGGGCTGATCGGCGGCATCGGCATGGCGCTGCACGAGCGCACCGTCACCGACCGCGCCACCGGCCGCATCCTGGGCGACGGCTTCGCCGACTACCTGATCCCGGTCCACGCCGACATGCCGGAGTTCGACATCGCCCTGGTGGACGAGCACGACCCGCACCTGCCCGGCGGGGTGAAAGGCATCGGCATGCTGGGCTCGGCGGGGGTGCAGGCGGCCATCGCCAACGCGGTGCATGACGCCATCGGCCGGCGCGTCCGCCACCTGCCGATCCGCATCGAGGACCTGCTTTAAGCCACCCCGAATCGAAAACGGCTCCAGCGCCGGGCGCTGGAGCCGTCGAAACTCGAAGAGGAAGCGCGCTTACTTCGGGCGCTTGGCGCCGTAGCGCGAACGCTTCTGGTTACGGCCCTTCACGCCTTGCGTGTCCAGCACGCCGCGGACGACGCGGTAGCGCACGCCCGGAAGGTCGTTCGGGCCGCCGCCCATGATCAGGACCACGGAGTGTTCCTGCAGGTTGTGGCCCTCGCCGGGGATGTAGGCGATCACTTCCTTGCGGTTCGTCAGACGGACCTTGGCCACCTTCCGCAGCGCCGAGTTCGGCTTACGCGGCGTCGTGGTGTAGACGCGCGTGCAGACGCCGCGCGCCTGCGGGTTGCCGGCCAGGCCCGGGGTGGTCGACTTGGCCACCGTGGGCTTGCGGGGCTTGCGGATGAGTTGGTTGATCGTCGGCATTCAAAAAGCGTCCATCAGAGCGAGGCGTGCACCTATGCGGATGGGACGTCCAAGTCAAGTGCGCGGACGCCGATCCGGGCGCTGCGGCCGGTGAGGATCGGCCAGCCTCGAGACGTCGCGGCAGCGCCGGCTCTGTCTATTTGTCCACGAACCACACGAACCACACGAACAGGCTCGCAGGTGCGCAGCGGCGGGGTCGCCGGGACCCGTTCGTGTGGTTCGTGTGGTTTGTGGACCAAAATACCGGCGCCTGCGGCGCCCCGGCCTATCCGGTTCGCTCAGCAGGAACCGTCGCACGCACCCCCGCGCCCTATCGCTTCTTCCCGAGCTCGGCGGCGATGTCCTTGGTCAGGCGCCCGACCTTGCGATGTGCGGCCGTGATCTGGTCGCGGGTCACGCCCCAGCGCTTCGTCCAGTATTCGACGGCCTTGCGCTCGGACAGGTCGAGCCGCTCCTTGTCGATGAAGCCGCGCTTGTCCTTCAGGCCGGCCATTGATCGTGCTCCCACCGTTCGTCCGAAGCTTTGCAGCCTAGCACGGGCTGCTGGCGGAACAGTCCGCCTTGGCTAGGTCTTAGTAGGACGCCAGGGCTCCATCGCGGAGGACTTACGGGTGGCCGCAGACCGCGCCATCGGCATCGGCGGCTCGTCCGGGGCCATCGAGGCGCTGAAGACGATCCTCGCCGCGCTTCCATCGACGCTGGAGGCGCCGGTGTTGATCACCGCGCACGTGGGCGCCATCGGGCTCAACCGGCTGGCCGACATCTTCGATGCGGTCACGCCGCTGGAGGTCGTCTCGGCGGAGGACGGGGCGCTGGCGCGGGGCGGCCGGGCCTATGTGGCGCCGGCCGACCACCACCTGCTGGTGCTGGACGGGGTGATCCGCCTGGGCCGGGGGCCGCGCGAAAACCTGTCGCGGCCGGCCATCGACCCGCTCTTCCGCTCGCTGGGGCTGTCCTACGGCTCGGGCGCGGTGGGCGTGCTGCTGTCGGGCTACCTGAACGACGGCGCCGCGGGCCTTGCGGACCTGAAGCGTTGCGGCGGCCTCACCGTGGTGCAGAACCCGGCCGACGCCGAGGTGGAGGACATGCCGATCGCCGCGCTCCGGGCCAGCGACGTCGACTATCGCGCATCCGCGGGCGAGATCGCTGCGTTGCTGCAGCGGCTGGTGGCGGCCGAGCCCCCCGCGCCGCCGGCCCACCCGCCGGCTCACCCACCGGACGACATCGCAGTCGAGGTGGACATCGCGCTGGGACGGCCGGTGGACAGCCGGGTGATCGAGATCATCGCCGATCCGGTCGCCCTGTCGTGTCCCGCCTGTGGCGGCGTCCTCTCGCAGATGCGGCGGTCCTCGCCCGTCCGCTACCGCTGCCAGGTGGGACATGGCTACACCGGCGAGATCCTGGCCACGCAGAAGGAGGCGGCCACGGACGAAGCCGTGCGCGTGGCGCTGCGGATCATCGAGGAGCGGGCCACGCTGATGCAACGCATGGCCGACGACGCGCGCCGCCAGGGGCGGATCCGCGCAGCGGAGATGTTCCAAGCGCGGCTGGTCGACTGCCGCGCCTACGCCGACACCCTGCGGCGGGCGGTGACGGGGGTGTGAGGGGCGAAGTCAGCGCGCCGCATGGTCGCCGCCGAGACGCGCTGGCGGCCCGGGAGGGACTCGAACCCCCGACCTTGGCTTTAGGAAAGCCCTGCTCTATCCGGCTGAGCTACCGGGCCGCAGCGCAGGCGGTGGGTAGCGCACTCCGCGGACACAGCTCAAACGAAAACGCCCGGCGTTGGGGCCGGGCGTCTCGTATCGTCCGTCGTGGAAGGATCAGGCCGCCGCGGCGGTGGTCTTCACGAGCGACTTGTTGAGCATGGCGATGGCCGCGTCGCGGTCGATGCGCTCGATGGCGGCGACTTCGCGGGCCATGCGGTCCAGGGCGCTCTCGTAGAGCTGGCGCTCGGAATAGGACTGCTCGGGCTGGTTCTCGGCGCGGTGCAGGTCGCGCACCACCTCGGCGATGGAGATCAGGTCGCCGGAGTTGATCTTGGCTTCGTACTCCTGGGCCCGGCGCGACCACATGGTCCGCTTCACCCGGGCGCGGCCCTTGAGGGTCGTGAGGGCCCTGGACACCACGCCGGTCTCGGCCAGCGGGCGCAGGCCCGCGGTCTTGGCCTTGGCGGTGGGAACGCGCAGCGTCATCTTCTCGTGGTCGAAGGTGATCACGTACACTTCAAGCTTCAGACCGGCGACTTCCTGGGTCTCGATCCCTTGCACCTGGCCGACCCCGTGGGCCGGATAGACGACGTGGTCACCGACCTGGAACTCGGTACCGCTCTTGCTCATCGAATTACCTCTCAATCCGTCCGCGTCTCCGCGGCACTTCCGTCGCGAGCCTCCGAAAAGCGACAAGACCATCCTTCCCGCGAAAAGCGTCGCGGTGATGGCGTCACTCAAGTACGGAAGCTGACCTCTTCAGACACCCTTCGCCCGTTCCGGCAGGGGGCGCCGGACGGCTGTTCTTGATTTCAAGACCGAGCAGGGCGAAGCCTCAGCGTCGTGTCGCCGGCGACATTAGCACAAAAACGAACTGAATGAAAGGGTTGCGCCGGCCCCCATTCGGCGGCCGTACAGCAAGGCCTTAGGACCCGCGGCCGGGCTTCTCGGAGAAGTATTTCTCGAACTTGCCGGTTTCCCGCTCAAAAGCTTCCGCGTCGGCGGGCGGCTCGCCCTTGACCGTGATGTTCGGCCACACGCGTGAGTATTCGGAGTTGACCTTCAGCCACTTGCCGTCCGGATCGTCTTCGGTATCGGGTTTGATCGCGTCGACGGGGCACTCCGGCTCGCAGACGCCGCAGTCGATGCACTCGTCGGGATTGATCGCCAGGAAGTTCTCGCCCTCGTAGAAGCAGTCGACCGGGCACACCTCCACACAGTCCATGAACTTACATTTGATGCAGGGATCCATCACGATGTAGGTCATGGCAAAAGCTTGGAACTCCGCGCGGCTCGAAGGGCGCGGGTTTTTCGCGGCGGGGGCGCCGGATGTCAATGCTGGCGGCCGCGAGGAATTCTTGAAGCGCAGATAGGCTTGGCCGCTGGCGGCTCAGCTTTCCGCCAACGTCGAGTAGAGCATCCGCGCCTCTGCCGGCGGGCCGCGGCGCTCGCCGAGCGCCTCGACGGTCACCGCCACCAGCCGCCCGCCGACCGCGAAGACCAGCTGGTCGCCGACCTTCACCGGGCGGGCCGGCTTGTCGAGGCGGGTCTCCTGGCCGATGCGGGTGAGGCGCACGCGGCCCTCGTCGACGAACCTGGCGGCCAGCGAGCGGGTCTTGAAGAAGCGGGCGCGCCAGAGCCAGACGTCGGCGCGGCAGGAGTCGGTCGCCTCGCTCATGCCGGCCGCGCCGCCTTGCGTCGCCGGCGGCGGGGCGGGGCCGCCGGGGCCTCCGCGCGCAGGGCCGCGAGGGCGGCGAAGGGCGAGTGCGGGGCCACGGGCTTGCGCTCGACCGCAAACTCCCGCTCCCCGCGGCGGCGCCACAGGGTCTCCTGGCCCGGGCGGCGCACGGCCGCGAAGCCGAGGCCCTTCAGGATGGTGTTGGCCTCTTCCACGCTCCAGCCGAGGGCCTGGCGGGCCGCCTCCGGCAGGGCCGCCGCGGCGCCCGCCTTGCCGGCCCGAAGGGCTTCGTCCAGGCGCTCCAGCTGCTCCACGGGCACGGCCATGCCGCGCACGGCGCGCAGGCCGAAGGCGGCGAGGGCGCGGGGCGACGGCTCGGGCGCGGGCAGGCGACTGGGCCGGTCCGCCGGCGGGCGGAAGCCAGGCGCCTCGCGCAGGGCCAAAGCCTGGGTCAGAGCCCGCGCCTCGGGCCGCAGCAGGCCGGGGAGGAAGATCGAGAAGGCGCCCAGCCGCACGCCGAGGCCACGCAGGGTGCGCCGCTCCACCTGGCTCAGGGCGCGGACCTCATGGCGCGCCTGGGCCCGGTCGATGATCCCGCCGGCCTCGGCCAGCCGGAAGGCGAGGCCGCGGGCCAGGCCCTTGATCCGGCCGTCGGCCACCGCCGCCTCCAGCTTGCGCAGGGGGGCCAGGCGGCGGCCCGCTTCGCTGGCCACGAAGGCCTCCAGGCGCTGGGCGGCGCGCTGACGGGCCGCATCCGGGCCCAGCTCGCCGATCAGCCGCACGCGCGGACGGAAAGGCTCGCCGCCCGCCAGCACGCCCGCCAGCTCGCCGCGCCACAGCACCGCGCCGTCGGGCGCCAGGGCGAAGGCCTCGTCCGGCTCGGCCGCCAGCCGGCCCAGCCGTCGGGTGATCTCGGGCCCCACCGCATGCTGGGCGGCGGCGCGCAGGGCCTTCTCCTCCAGGATCGAGGCGCCCTGGGCGGCCTCGAAGCTGACGCCGGAGAGACGGCCGACGTAGTGGCCCTCGACGGTCACGGCGCCGTCCGCGGCGACCCCGGCCAGCATCTCCTGGCGGACCCGCAGGCCGCGCATCAGGGCGCTGGTCCGCCGGTCCACAAACCGGGCCATCAGCTTCTCGTGCAGGGTGTCGGAGAGCCGGTCCTCGAGCGCGCGCGTCCTGCCCTGCCACTCGGCCGGGTCCGCCAGCCAGTCGGGCCGGTTGGCCACATAGGCCAGGGTGCGCACGCTGGCGAGGCGGGCGGCCAGGGCGTCGATCTCGCCGTCGGTGCGGTCCAGGTGGCCGTACTGGCGGTCGATCCAGTCGTCGCCGATCCGCCGGCGGCCGGTGGTCAGCTGCAGGAAGAAGGCCCGCGCCAGGCCCACGTGTTCCTCCAGGGCAAGCTTGCGGAAGTCCGGCGTCTGGCACACCTCCCACAGCCGGCCGAGGTTGGCGCGGTCGCGCAGGCGGCTGGAAAGCTCCTCATCACGGGCCAGGGCCTTCAGCGTCGTCTCGTCCAGCGCCTCGGCGGAGAGCTTCAGGCCCTCGCGGTCGGGCAACTTCGCAAGCGAGGTCAAGAGGCCGGGGAGGGAGGCGAAATCGAGCTTGGAATTGCGCCACTCGGCCGCGGTGACCGGCTCGAAGCTGTGGTTCTCCACCGCCTCCACCAGGTCGGGATCCATGTCCTCGGCCTCGCCGGTGACGCCGAAGGTCCCGTTGGTCTGATAGCGGCCGGCGCGGCCGGCGATCTGGCCGATCTCCTGCGGGTGCAGGAAGCGGGTGCGCTTGCCGTCGAACTTGCGCAGCCCGGCGAAGGCCACGTGGTCGACGTCCATGTTCAGGCCCATCCCGATGGCGTCGGTGGCCACCAGGAAGTCGACCTCGCCCGACTGGTAGAGCGCCACCTGGGCGTTGCGGGTGCGGGGCGAGAGGCTGCCCATCACCACCGCCGCGCCGCCGCGCTGGCGGCGGATCAGCTCGGCGATGGCGTAGACCTGCTCGGCGCTAAAGGCGACCACGGCCGAGCGGCGCGGCAGGCGGGTCAGCTTCTTGGGGCCGGCGTAGGTGAGCTCGGAGAAGCGGTCGCGGGTCTGGATCTCGGCGTGCGGCAGGAGGCGGCGCACCAGGGGCGCCATGGTCCCGGCGCCCAGCAGCATGGTCTCGGCCTTGCCGCGGGCGTGCAGCAGGCGGTGGGTGAAGACGTGGCCCCGCTCGGGATCGGCGGCCAGCTGGATCTCGTCGACCGCCAGGAACTCCACCTCCACCGACAGCGGCATCGCCTCGACGGTGCAGACGTAAAACTGCGGCCGCGGCGGGATGATCTTCTCCTCGCCGGTGATCAGGGCGACGCAGCGCGGCCCCCGCGCCCGCACGATGCGGTCGTAGACCTCCCGCGCCAGCAGGCGCAGCGGCAGGCCGATCATGCCGGAGGCGTGCCCCAGCATCCGCTCCACCGCCAGGTGGGTCTTGCCGGTGTTGGTGGGCCCCAGCACCGCCACGAGCCGGGACGGGGCTGCGCCCGTGGGGCGGTCGCTCATAGGATCAACGTGGGTAATGCAGGAGAGTCGGGCAAGCGGTGTGGCGCGTTGACGCCCCGCCCAACACCGTTCGCAGCATAGGAATTGCGCAGGAAATGGGCGCCGCTAGGTTCGCGGCCAATTCGCTTTTTCCAGGAACTGCCTCCGATGACCGCCACCCGCCGCCACGTCCTCCTCACCGGCGCCGGCCTCGGCCTTGCCACGCTCGCGCCCTTCGCGTCCGCGCGCGCGGCCGGGACCCAGGCTGTAAACGATCCGCGCCTCGCAAAGCTCCTCGACGCCTTCGTGGACGAGATGCTGGCGGCCGATCCCGAGACCGCCACCACCCTGGGCCTCGACAAGGGCCCGCGCGCGGCGCTGAAGCGCCGGCTGACCGAACGCTCGGCGCAGGCTCGCGCCGCCCAGGCGGCGGGCTACGCCGAGCGGGCGAAGCAGCTTCGCGCCGTCCCGCGCGCCAGCCTCTCGGGCCGTGACCTCACGACCTACGACACCGTGCTCTACGCCATGGATCTGGGCGCCGAGGGCGGGAAGTTCTCGTATGGCAGGGACCAGGCCAACCCCTACATCGTCAGCCAGCAGGACGGGACCGTCGTCAACACCGGCGAATTCCTGAACTCCAACCACCTGATCGAGACCAAGGACGACTGCGAGGCCTATCTGGCGCGGCTGGAGGCCTACGCCACGGTGGTCGACCAGGAGAACGCCCGCATGGCCGACGCGGCCGGCCACGGCGTCGTGCCGCCCGACTTCCTGCTGGCCACGGCCCTCGGCCAGATCACCGAGCTGCGCGGCCAGTCCGCCGCGGCGACGCGCCTCGTCACCTCGCTGGACGAGCGGGCCAAGGCCAAGGGTCTGGGCGACTACGCGCCCCAGGCCGCGGCCATCGTCGAGGGCAAGATCTTCCCCGCCCTCGAGCGGCAGATCGCGGCGGTGAAGGCCCTGCAGGCCAAGGCCACCCACGACGCGGGGGTCTGGAAGTTCCCGGATGGCGGCGACTACTACCGCTGGGCGCTGAAGGTCGGCACGACCACCGACCGAACGCCGGCCGACATCCACAAGATGGGCCTCGACCAGGGCGCGGCCATCGACGCCCAGATGGACGCCATCCTGAAGGCCCAGGGCTATTCCAAGGGCACGGTGGGCGAGCGGATGACCGCGCTCACCAACGATCCGAAGTTCCTCTATCCGGCCACCGACCAGGGCAAGCGCGAGCTGATCGCCTACCTCGAGGGTCGCATCGCCGCGATCCGCCCCTACCTGCCGAAGATCTCCAAGCTGGGCCTGAAGGCGCCGGTGCAGGTGAAGGCCGTGCCGAAGGAGATCGAGGCCGGCGCCGGCCTCGGCTACATGAACTTCGCCGCCATCGATGGCTCGCGACCGGCGATCTACTACGTGAATCTGCACGACATGAAGAACTGGCCGCGGTTCACCCTGAGCAGCCTGACCATGCACGAGGCGCTGCCCGGTCATGCGTGGCAAGGCGCCTATCTCGCCGAGCGCCACGACGAGATCCACACCATCGCCTCGGTGATCGGCTTCAACGCCTTCGTCGAGGGCTGGGCGCTCTATGCCGAGCAGCTGGCGGACGAGGTCGGCATGTACAAGGACGACCCGTTTGGCCGCCTGGGCTACCTGCAGGCCCAGCGCTTCCGCGCCGCGCGCCTGGTGGTCGACACCGGCCTGCACGACCAGAAATGGACCCGTGAGCATGCGGTCGAATGGATGGTCGGCGCCACCGGCCGCTCCACCGGCGCGATTACCAGCGAGGTCGACCGCTATTGCGCCGGCCCCGGCCAGGCCTGCGGCTACAAGGTGGGCCACACCGAAATCGTGCGGCTGCGCGAAAAGGCGAGGAAGGCCCTGGGCCCGAAGTTCGACCTGCGCGACTTCGACGACGCCGTGGTGACCACCGGCGGCACGCCGCTCTCGGTGCTGGAGAGCGTCATCGACCGCTATATCGCGGCGGCGAAGAAGGCTTAGATTCGCGCCATCCCATCCTTTTTCTCGTCATCAGCGGGACAAGCCCGGCCATGACGATCCTGAATATTTCCTTGGAGTGTTGATCTCAGCGCCCGTAGGCGCGCCAGAAGAAGATGGCGGTGGTGCCGACGGTGACGGTCAGCACCAGGGCGCGGAACACCAGCGGCGGGAGGCGCCGGCCCACCTGGGCGCCGAGCCAGCCGCCGGCGATCGCGCCGGCCATCACCGAGAGGGCGCCGGGCCAGTCCACCTGGCCGCTGGCCACGAACAGGGCGACGGCGATGGTGTTGGCGGCGGCGACCATGATGGTGCGCAGGGGCGCCATGCGGGCCACGTCCGCGCCGCCCAGCAGGCCCCAGGCGGCCAGCATCATCAGGCCCACCGCGCCGCCGAAGTAGCCGCCGTAGACGCCCAGGGCGAACTGGGCGGCGTAGATGGCCGCGGGCCTCGGGCGGGCGCCTCGCTGCTGCAGGATCCGGTTCAGGCGCGGCCCCACGGCCAGCGCGATCGTGGCCGCCAGCAGCAGCCACGGCACGATCAGGTCGAAGGCGTGCTCGGAGCTCGCCAGCAGCAGGACCGCACCCAGGCCGCCGCCGACCAGGCTCAGGGCGGCCAGGACCCGTCGGTCCGCCCCCGCCAGCGGATGCATGTCGCGCCGGTAGGCCCAGGCGCTGGAGAGCGAGCCGGGCAGCAGGGCGGCCGAGCTGGTGGCGTTGGCGACCGTGCCCGGCAGGCCGACCGCGGTCAGGGCCGGCAGGGAGACGAAGGTGCCGCCGCCCGCCACGGCGTTCATGGCCCCGGCCAGGAGGCCCGCGCCGGCCAGGAGGGCGAATTGCGCGATCACGATCAGGCCCCGCGCGGCTCCAGGCGGAAGCCCAGCGGCAGGAGGGCCTCGATGGTGTGGCTCTCCCCGGCGCCGTCGTCGGCGAGGCTGATCACCTCGCAGCCGGGCACGGCGAATTCCCAGATCTTCTGGCGGCAGCCGCCGCAGGGCCAGATCAGTCCCGGCAGGGACGAGGTCACCCAGATGCGGCGGATAGCGGTGCGGCCCTCGGTCACCAGGGCGGAGATGGCGCTGGCCTCGGCGCAGACGCCCTGCGGATAGGCCGCGTTCTCGACATTGACGCCGTAGTGGATGGCCCCGTCGGCCGCTTCCAGCGCGCAGGCGACGCGGACGCCGGAATAGGGCGCGTGGCTGTGCGCCAGCCGGCGCTTCAGTTCGACGGCGACGCCGGGCGGCGTGGAGGTTGTCATGTGCGGAAAGACGTCCCAGCCAGCAAGAGGGACGACGAAGTCTAGAGCCTGTCCCGCTTTGATGGAACCATCAAAGCGGGAGGAACAGGCTCGCCACTTTTGGTCGACGAGCACGATTCAGACTCTTGTCGATCCGACAAAAGTCATCGTGCTCTAGGGAGCGCACCTGCGCTAGTCCAGCGTCCGCCGGTAGCGGGCCATGGCCAGGGCGGTGACCACGCAGACAAAGGCGGTCAGCGCGAGCAGCTCGCGCCACTGGTCGCCCAGCCCCTGGCCCTTCAGCAGCGAGCCGCGCACCACCCGCAGGAAGTGGGTCACCGGGAGCACCTCGCCCAGCCATTGGGCCCACGCAGGCATGCCCCGGAACGGGAAGGCGAAGCCGGAGAGCAGGATCGAGGGCAGGATGTAGAAGAAGCTCATCTGCATGGCCTGCAGCTGTGAGCGTGCGAGGGTCGAGATGAAGAAGCCCAGCGCCAGCGAGCCGGTGATGAAGAGCGCGATGCCGAGCGACAGGCCGATCCAGCCGCCGCTCATCGGCACGTGGAACAGGACCCCGGCCATCAGGAGGATGATCGCCGTCTGGGCCAGGCCCACCAGCACATAGGGCGCGAGCTTGCCGACCATCACCTCGATCGGCTCCAGCGGGGTGGCCAGCAGCGTCTCCATGGTGCCCCGCTCGGTCTCGCGGGTGACCGAGAGCGCGGTCATCATCACCAGGGTCAGGGAGAGGATCACGCCCAGCAGGCCCGGCACGATGTTGAAGGCGGTGATGGCCTCGGGGTTGTAGCGGGCGTGGGTGATCACCTCGAACGGCGCCTTGCCCTGGCCGCGCGGAGCGACGGCGCCGGTGAGGTCGTGGCTGAGGGCCGCCGTCGGCAGGGCCGAGAGCGCCGCCACCGCCGGACCTGTCGACGAGGGGTCGGTGGCGTCGGCTTCCACCAGGATCTGGGCGTTGTCGCCGCGCGCCACGCGCCGGCTGAAGTCGCCCGGGATGGTGACCGCGAACTGGGCGTCGCCGGTGCGGACCAGCCGGTCCAGCTCGCCGGCGCTGCGGGCCTGGGCGACGAACTCGAAATAGGCGGAGTTCTTCAGCGCCGCGATGATCGAACGCGCGTAGCGGCTGTCCTCCTGCGCCAGCACGGCGGTGGGCAGGTGGCGCGGCTCGGCGTTGATCGCATAGCCGAAGAGGGTGAGCTGGATCACCGGGATCGCCAGGATCATGGCGTAGGTGACCCGGTCGCGCGTGAGCTGCTTGAACTCCTTGACCAGCACGGCCGTGACCCGGCTCCAGGAGAAGGCGCTCATTGCACGTTGTCCTGGCTGCGGCCCATCAGCTGGATGAACACATCCTCCAGGGTCGGCGGGACCTCGCGCCACTGGTAGGGCTCGCGGCGGTAGGGGGCGATGGCGGCCTCGAGGGCGGCGCGGTCCTCGCCGCTGACGTGAATGGCGGCGCCGAAGGCGGCGGCGGTCTCGACGCCGGGCTTCTGCGCCAGCTCGTGCGCCAGCCGGTCGGCGTTGGGCCCCTCGCCGTGGAAGGTGATGAGGCCGGAGTGGGCGATCACCTCCTCGGCCGTTCCGCGGGCGATCAGCTTGCCGTAGCTGATGTAGGCGATCTCATGGCACCGCTCGGCCTCGTCCATGTAGTGGGTCGAGACCAGCACCGTCAGGCCCTCGGCGGCCAGGGCGTGGATCTCGTCCCAGAAGGTGCGGCGCGCCTTGGGGTCGACGCCGGCGGTGGGCTCGTCCAGCAGCAGCAGGCGCGGCTCGTGCAGGGTGGCGGTGGCCAGGGCCAGGCGCTGCTTCCAGCCGCCCGAGAGGGTGCCCGCCAGCTGGTCGCGGCGCGAGGCCAGCCCCAAGCGCTCCAGCGCCTTGTCCACCCGCTCGCCGCGCCGATCCAGGCCGTAGACCCGGGCGGTGAACTGCAGGTTCTCGGCGATGGTCAGGTCCTCATAGAGGGAGAACCTCTGGGTCATGTAGCCGGTGCGCAGCTTCACCTCGTCTGCCTGGCGGATGATGTCGAAGCCGAGGGCCTGGCCCGAGCCGGAGTCCGGCGTCAGCAGGCCGCACAGGATGCGCAAGGTGGTGGTCTTGCCCGAGCCATTGGGCCCCAGGAAACCGCAGATCCGCCCCTCCGCCACCTGGATGGTGACGTCGTTGACCACGTGCTTGTCGCCGAAGCTCTTGTTCAGGCCATGGACGTCGATGGCGAGGGCCGTCGTCTTTTCCGCTGCGTGAGGGGAGAGGCGGCCGTCGCGGGTCACTTGAGCGGCTCCACGTCCACCGGCTGGCCGACGTTGAGGCGCACGCTGGGGCGGGCCTCGACGAGGTAGACCAGGCGATCGCGGGCCTCGCGGCTGTAGATCACCGGCGGGGTGAACTCGGCGCGGGGGCTGACGAAGTCGATGCGGGCGGTGAGGCCCTTGGCGCAGCCGTCGCAGCCGAAGCGCACCACGCGGCCGACCCGATAGGCCGCAAGCTGCCGCTCCGGCACGAAGAACCGCAGCTTGATCCGCTCGTCGGGCAGGAGGCTGAGGATCGGCTGGTTGGCCGGCGCCCATTCGCCGGCGTGGAAGAAGACGTCCTCCACCCGCGCCGCGCCAGGAGCCTTGGGCGCCACGTCCGAGAGCCGGGCGCCGGCGCCGGTGGTGGCGGCCTGGGCCTGCTGGACGCGCGCGTCCGCCGCGCGGATCTGGTCGGCGCGCTGGCCGAGGGCGGCGGCGTCGCGCTGGCGCCTGGCGGCGCGCACCTGGGCCTCGGCGGCCTGGGCGTTGGCGCGGGCGTCGTCCAGCCGCGCCGGGGCGTCCCAGCCCGCGCGCACCAGGGGCTCGGTGCGGCGCAAGGTCGCCTCGGCGTCGCGGGCGCGGGCCTCGGCGGCGGCGATGTTGGCCTCGTAGACCGCCAGCTCCACGGGCCGCTGGCCCTTGCGGGCGTCCTCGGCCTGGGCCGCCGCGGCGGCCAGGCTGGCGGCGGCCTGGCCGTACTCGGCCTGCACCTGGGCGGGGTCGACCACGAACAGCGGCTGGCCGGCGACCACGTCCTGGCCGCGCTCCACCCGCACCGTGCGCACCGTGCCCGCGACCGGCGCCGCCAGGTACAGCGGCTCGCCCTCGATGTAGCCGGAAAGGGTCTTCGGCCGCGAAAAGCGCGGCAGGAGGACCAGGAAGGCGACGATGGCGGCCGCGGCCACGAGCAGGCCCACGACCAGGATGCGTTGGCGCTTCATGGGCGGGCGTCCTCGAGCAGCAGGCCGGTGAGCAGGGTCTCCACGTGCTGGCGCAGCAGCGCCGGCACGTCGAACGGCTCGGCGCCCACGGGCACGAAGGTCTCGCGCCAGAGCACCGCCATCAGCACCGGCGCCACCGTCTGCAGCGCAAAGGCGCGCGGATCGCCGGGTTTGACCTCGCCGCGGGCCTGGGCGGCGGTGATCGCGCCGGTCATGGCGCCCAGGGCGTGGACCACCAGGTCGTCGTGCCAGACGCGGGCGATCTCCGGGAAGTTCCGCGCCTCGCCCACGACCATCTTCAGCACGCCGCCGATGGGGGTGGTCTCGATCACATGGCCCAGATGGGCGGCGACCCCGCGCAGCAGGTCGGCCAGCGGGCCGGGGTGGGCCGCGATCATTGCGCGCACCGCGGTGATGTTGGGCGCCAGGGCCTGGTCGACCACCGCGCGGAAGATGTCTTCCTTGGTCTCGAAGTAGAGGTAGACGGCGCCCTTCGAGACCCCGGCGCGGGCGGCGATGTCGTCCAGCTTCGCCGCGGCGAAGCCCTTCTCCGCGAACACGGCCAGCGCCGCCTCGACGATCTCCGCCGGCCGGTCCGCCTTGCGACGACGGAACTTCGGGCCGCCCGTTTCCATCGGCGTCGTCCTGAAAACAGCCAAGTTAATAACTGACTGGAAAGTTATTAGCATGGCGTTCACCGGCCGGCAACCGGGAGGCGCCAGGAGGGGCCGCTCGGAGGAGGGGCGTCAGCAGGTCGCATGGCGATGGACCCTGGGGCGCCCATTTTCCGCCCCGGTCTGACGGCAAGGACCACAAGCCGCGCCCTGGGCTCCTGTCCGGCGCGGGCCATCCCGTCCGCCAGGAACGCCGGCGCCAGTCCGGCATGGCGGTCTCGTCGCGTGAAGGGTGTCGAATGCAGCAGGGCTTGCGTGCGCGTGTTTCCAACTGGGCCGGTCGCCGGTCGCTGCAGGTGGCGGTCCTGACGTGCGCCGTGGCGGCCAGCGCCGCGGCCGCCACGCCCCTGGCCCACGTCGCCAAGCCCGTGTTCAGCCTGAGCGCCGCCGCAGCAGCGGAGCCGGCCGCCCCCGCGCCCGCGCCGGAGGTGCTGGTCTGGCAGGGCGCCGACCTGGACGGCGACGGCAAGGCCGACTTCGCCAACCCCACCGGCGAGGCGCCCCGCACCCACGATGTCTATGGCGAGGGCGCGTTCGGCGCCTCCCGCGACGGCGGCGCCCGGCCGCACGAGGGCGTCGACTTCCGCGCCCATGCCGGCCAGACGGTGGAGGCGCCGATCTCCGGCTATGTCACCAAGATCGGCTACGCCTATCCGGGCGACGAGAGCCTGAAGTTCGTGGAGATCACTAACCCCGCCCTGCACTACGAGGCGCGGGTCTTCTATGTGAACCCGCAGGTGGAGGTGGGCGAGGCGGTCGCGGTCGGCCACCCGATCGGCACCGCGCACACCCTGCAGCGCCGCTATCCGGGCGGCATGACCGACCACGTGCACCTGGAGCTCGTCGACCGTCGCGGCCAGCATGTGGACGCCCAGCGCCTGATCGTGGCGCGGATGGAGCCGGCGGACACCGGCGTCATGGCCGCGGCGGACTAGGGTTTTCCCAGCAGAGCCGAGATGTCGTGCCCGCTCGCCGCGGCGCCGAGGGCGTCGAAGCGGCCGTGGTCGGCGATGTCGCGGGCGGCGGCGAGGAAGCCGGCCCAGGCGGTGCGGGCCAGGGCGCCGCCGACGCTGATCCGCCGCACGCCGAGGTCGGCGAGGGCGGCCACGGAAAGGCCGGGCCCGCTCATCAGCACGTTGAGGGGCTTGGGCGCGACGGCCCTCACCGCCGCGGCGATGTCCTCGGCGGTGCGCAGCCCCGGGGCGTAGAGGCAGTCCGGGCCTGCGTCGGCCAGCCGGGCCAGGCGGTCCAGCGTCTGGCCGAGGTCCATCTGCCCGATCAGCAGCCCCTCGGCGCGGGCGACCAGCACCGCGCCGGAACCCTCGGCGTCCACGGCCGCGCGGGCGGCCCGCACGCGCTCGACGGCGAGCGCGGTGTCGTAGAGCGGATGGCCCGGTTCGTGGCTCATGTCCTCGATGGAAAGGCCCGCCACCCCGGTGTCCAGCGCGCGGCGGACATTGGCGGCGACCTCTTCGGGCGCGTCGGCGTAGCCGTTTTCGAAGTCGGCGTTGATGGGCAGGTCCACCGCCGCGGACAGCTCCGCCAAGTGGGCCAGCACAGCCTCCAGCGGCGCGGCGTTGTCCTGCCGGCCGGTGGACCAGGCGAAGCCGGAGCTGGTGGAGGCCAGGGCCTGGAAGCCCAGGGCCTGCAGCGCCCGGGCGCTGCCAACGTCCCAGGGGTTGGGAATCACGAAGCAGCCCTGTGCGTGCAGGGCGCGGAAGCGCGCGCGCTTCTCCGCTGGCGTGGGCATGGGACCCTCCATGGCTGAGCTCGACGGCGCAAGGTGAAGCGGAATGGCGAGGCGTGGAACGGGGGCGAAACGAATCGCGACCGAATCACTGACATCCAGCGATTCAGCTTTCGTTCCCTACGACATATTGTATCTGATTTGCTTCGACCCACAACGAAGCTTGGTCCTGCGAGATGCGGTGACGGCCAAGTCCGCGGGTCGCCTTGACGCGCTGGGGCCCCTTCCTCTATATGGCCCGCTCTTTCGCGCGGGCGCTGCTCGCCGATCACCTATTCCTGCGAAGGTTATCTCGCCATGTCGCGTCGCTGCGAAATCACGGGTGTCGGGCCGATGGTCGGTCACAACGTGAGCCACTCGAACATCAAGACCAAGCGCCGGTTCATGCCAAACCTGACGGCGCTGACGTTGATGTCGGACTCGCTGGGCCAGGCCTTCACGCTGCGGATCACCAATGCCGCCCTGCGGACCGTGGACGCCAAGGGCGGCCTGGACGCGGTGCTGCTGAAGGCCAAGGACGAGGTGCTCTCGGCCAAGGCCCTGAAGATCAAGCGCCAGGTGAAGGCCAAGCTCGCCGAGCAGCCCGCCGCCTGACGCGGCACGATGTGTCGTTCCGAAGGGGCCGCCCGCGAGGGCGGCCCTTTTGCTGTCTGGGCTCAGCCGCCGACCGGCGCCGCAGGCATCCTTGTTTTGACCACCAAGACCGCCAAGACCACCAAGAGGCCTGTGTCCGACGCCGGCCGCGTCCACTCGGATCCCTTGGTGGTCTTCGTGGTCTTGGTGGTCCAATCGACCTTCAGGTCCGCCGCCGTCTAATGGATGCGCGCTTGCGCGCGGCCTCGTTACTTCAGCGCCCCGTCGAAGAGGGCGATGAGTTCGCGCCAGTGGCGTTCGGCGCCGTCCGGGTTGTGGACCGGCATGTCGGCCGGCACCCAGCCGTGGCGGCAGCCGGGCCAGATGGAGACCTGCGCGTCCACGCCGGCGTCGGCCAGCGCCGCGGCCAGGCGGTCCTTCTGCAGGGCGTCGAAGCTGGCGTCCTCGTCGGCGCCGGCCACCAGCACCTTGGCCTTGATGTTCGGGGCCAGCAGGTGCGGGCTCTTCGGATCGTCCGTGGCCAGGTTGCCGCCGTGGAAGGCCGCCGCGGCCACGACGCGCTCGGGGAAGGTCCCGGCGGCGCGCAGGGCGATCGCGCCCCCCATGCAGTAGCCGGTGACGCCGATCCGCGAAGGCAGGGCCCGCGGGTCCTTGTCCAGGAACTCGATGCAGCCCTCGGTGTCGGTCATCTGCCGCTCCGCGCCGGTGGAGGCCCGCAGCTTGCCGAACAGGGCCACCGCCTCGGGATCGCCCGCCCGCGCCTTGGCAATGTCCGGCGGATCGTAACGGCCGGCGCGCCAGAAGAGGTCGGGGAGCAGGACGTAGTAGCCCGCCGCCGCCAGCCGCTCGCCCATGTCGAACAGGGCGGGACGGATCGCCGGCGCGTCCATGAACAGGATCGCCGCCGGCCAGGGCCCGCCGCTGTCGTCCGGCATGAAGGCGAAGCCGCGCGCGTCGCCGTCGGCGGTGGGGATGGTGACGTCCTCTCTCATGGGCTGGCTCCCGGTGGGGGCCGCCAGTCGAAGGCGAGCAGCAGCGTCCGCTGGCGGCTGGAGAAGTTGTCGTCGGAGATCAGGTAAAGGCGCACCGAGCCGTCGGGGTTCGGGAGGGCCGCGAGGCCCTCGAAATTGTCGACGGTGGCCGGGGCGCCGATGCGATGGGTGTCCAGGGTGCGGCCGGCGGCGTCGGTGATCCGGATCCGGATGGTCACAGCCTCGGTGAGCGGATTGTAGTCGCGCAGCAGGAAGGCCCAGCGGCCGCCCGGCAGCGCACGGGCCGACGTCAGCCAGCCTTCCCCGGCGCCAGGCACGGCGAAGCTCTTGGCGCAGCCGCCGGCGAGCCGGCAGACCCAGGTCTCGCGGGTGTCCTCCCGGCCGACCCGATAGGCGTCGGGTCCGTCGGCGGGATCCAGCGCCAGGGCCTCCATGCCCTCGTTGTTGGGGAACGGGGCGTCCGGATGCGGGACCTCGCGCGGCGGCGTCCCGTCCGCCGGATAGAGGAGGATGCGATGATGGCGCTCGAAGCTGACCATCAGGTCGCCGTTGGGCCACAGCGCCAGGCCCTCGGCGTCGCTCTCGGACTTGCCGGCCGGCAGCGGCTGGCCGTCGGGGCCGGCGAGCCTTGCGAAGGTGGCGTCGGCCACGCCTGTCAGGCGCCCCTCGGCGTCGAGCACGATGCGCGCGCGGACCAGATCGCCCTCGTCGCTCTGGCTGATCATCCGCCCGTCCGGCAGCACCACCAGGTCGGAGAGCCCGTGCAGGCGCGCGGTGTCCTTGGAGGTGAGGACCAGTCCGCCGGCATAGGTGAAGTTGTCCGCCGGCCCTGGCTTGGCGCCCTCCCGCCACTCGGCCACGGGCTGGGCGTCCACGTGGATCGGGACGGGCAGGGCGCTGGCGGGCGGCGCGCAGGCGGCCAGCGAGGCCGCGACCAGCGCCAGCCCCGCCCACCGCCTCAAGCGGTGGCCCTCCGGACTTCCTTGAAGGTGGAGCGGCGCGTAGGCCCCTGGGGACCCTGGGTGCTGGGCGGCGGCGCCAGCAGGCCGGCGTTGCGCCGGGTGACGCGCCGCACCTCCTCGTCGAACAGGTCGGCCAGTTGCTCGACCATGGCGCCGGCCAGCTGCTCCACGTCCACGATGGTGACGGCGTTTTTGTAGTAGCGGGTGACGTCGTGGCCGATGCCGATGGCGATCAGCTGCACCGGGCTCTTGGCCTCGATCTCGCCGATCACCTCGCGCAGGTGGCGCTCCAGGTAGTGGCCGGAGTTCACCGACAGGGTGGAGTCGTCGACCGGCGCCCCGTCCGAGATCACCAGCATGATGCGCCGCGCCTCGGGCCGCCCGATCAGGCGCTGGTGCGCCCACATCAGGGCCTCGCCGTCGATGTTCTCCTTCAGCAGGCCCTCGCGCATCATCAGGCCCAGGTTGCGACGCGCTCGCCGCCAGGGGGCGTCGGCGGCCTTGTAGATGATGTGGCGCAGGTCGTTCAGCCGGCCGGGCTGGGCGGGCTTGCCGGCCTTCAGCCAGTCCTCGCGGGAGGAGCCGCCCTTCCAGGCCCGGGTGGTGAAGCCCAGGATCTCGGTCTTGACGCTGCAGCGCTCCAGGGTGCGCGCCAGGATGTCGGCGCAGACCGCGGCCACCATGATCGGACGCCCGCGCATGGAGCCGGAGTTGTCGATCAGGATGGTCACCACGGTGTCGCGGAACTCGGTGTCCTCCTCCTCCTTGAAGGCGAGGGATGCGGTGGGGTCGGTGATCACCCGGGTCAGGCGCGCGGTGTCCAGCAGCCCTTCCTCCAGGTCGAACGACCAGGCGCGGTTCTGCTGGGCCAGGAGCTTGCGCTGCAGGCGGTTGGCCAGGCGCGAGACCACGTTGGAGACGCTGGCCAGCTGCTGGTCCAGGTAGGCGCGCAGCCGGGTCAGCTCCTCGGGATCGCACAGCTCCTCGGCGGCCACGACCTCGTCGTGGGCGGTGGTGAAGACCTTGTAGGTGATGGCGCGGTTGTCGCCGGACGGGTCGGGCCGGGCGGGCTGGTCGCCGTCGCCCATGTCCGGCGGCTCGTCGGTGTCCTCGGCGTTGGGATCCTCCTCCGCCTGGGCCATCTGGCTGTCGGCGTCCTCGGCCTCGCGCTGGGTGGCGTCGTCCTCGTCCATCGCCGTCTGCTGCGGCGAGCGGCTCTCGCCCTCGCCGTCGTCGTCGCTGTCGGAGGCTTCCGGGTCGCCCTCCTCGCTGCCACCGTCCTCGTCCTCGGACTGCTCGGGCGCGTCGGAGAGGTCGTCGCCCATCTGCAGGTCACGGATGATGGCGCGGGCGATGCGGGCGAAGGCCTTCTGGTCGTGGACCGTGCCCTCCAGCTTGTCGAGGTCGGCGCCGGCCTTGGCTTCCACCTCGCCGCGGAACATTTCGACCAGGGCCCGGGCCATGGGCGGCGGCGGCTCGCCGGTCAGGCGCTCGCGCACCATCAGCCCGACCACCTCCGCCAGCGGCGGATTGGCCATGGCCTCCGTCTCGTTGAACACCCGGCGCGACCAGGCGTGGTCCATCACCGCCTTCAGGTTGCCGCGCACGCCGCCCATGGCGTTGGCGCCGATGGCCTCGATGCGCGCCTGCTCCAGCGAGTCATAGATCGGCTGGCCGGCGCCTGAGGCCGGCCGCGTCTTGGCGTGGGCGGCCGGGTCGTGGTGGGCGATGCGCAGGGCCATCTGGTCGGCGAGGCCGCGGATGCGCGCGGCGTCGGCCGGGGTCAGGTCGCGCGGCGGATGCGGCAGGACGGCCCGGTTGCCGGACAGCTGCGGGCCCTCGCCGGAATAGACGATCTCCAGGTCCGGGGTCTCGGCGAGCGAACGGGCGGCGTGCGCCAGCGCGCGCTTGAAGGGCTCCAGAGGGCTTTCCGGGTTCTTGGCCATGTGCTCGGTCAATAGATCAGCAGGCCGGGCCCGCGAAACAAGGAATTCCGGAACGGCCGCGCGAAACCGGCGTTTTCACGGCCTAGGTTTCGAGGAGAGCCATCATGCTCAAATGGGCCCTGATCTTCGCCATCGTCGCCATCGTGGCCGGCGCACTCGGCTTCGGCGGCATCGCCGGCGCCGCGGCGGGCGTCGCCAAGCTGCTGTTCGGCATCGCCGTCATCGGCTTCCTGATCTTCCTGGCCCTCGGCGTCTTCGCCGGCAAGAAGATCATGGGACGCTGAGCCTTCGCGGCGGCCGACCGGTTCGTCCACAGGCGGGTCCATGACGCCGGCGGCTCGCGGGGCTAAGGTCCCCGGGCGAGTCGAGGGAGTGGCATGGCGTCTGAAAAGGAAGCGGGCTGGCCGGCGCGCATCTGGGCCGCGGTCGGCGGCGGGCTGACGGCCCTCGTCGGCCTGGCCCTGGTGGCGGGCGGCATCTGGCTCGTGGGCCTGGGCGGCTCGCCCTACTACCTGCTGGCCGGCGCCGGCGTCGCCACGACGGGTGTGCTGCTCGCGCGCCGCCACCCGGCCGCAGGCCTGGTCTACGGCGGCGTCCTGATCGCCACGGCCGGCTGGGCGCTGTGGGAGTCGGGGCTGGAGTTCTGGCCCCTGCTGCCGCGCCTGTTCGCGCCGGCGGTGCTGGGCTTCTTCATCCTGGCGGTGATCCCGACCGGGCCGAAAGGCCGGATGCGGGGCCAGTCGGGGGCCGCGGTGCTGCTGACCGCGCTGGGCTGCCTCTGCCTGCTGGCCGCCGCGCTGCCCGCCACCCTGACCTGGGGCCAGGCCGAGACGCCGTTCCAGGCGCTGGAGGGCGCCCCGTCGGCCAAGCCGACGTCCGACTGGCGCGCCTACGGCCACGATCCGCTGGGCACGCGCTACGCGCCCATCGACCAGATCAACCGCGAGAACGTCGACGAGCTGAAGGTCGCCTGGACCTTCCGCACCGGCGAGAAGCCGAACCGCGGGTCGCAGGACCAGAACACGCCGCTGCAGGTGGGCGACACGGTCTATGTCTGCACCCCTACCAACGTGGTCATCGCCCTGGACGCCGACAGCGGCCGCGAGAAGTGGCGTCACGACCCGCACGTGAAGCCGTGGCTCTGGAACCGCTGCCGCGGCGTTGGCTACTGGGACGCGGCCGATCCGAAGATCGCCGCGGCGGCGCCGGCTGCCACCATCGCCAAAACGGCTCCTGCGAAGGCGACCGCCAAGGTCGAGCCTGCGAAGGCCGAGCCGGTCAAGGCGGCGATGACCCCCGTTCCGCCGGCCGCGCCGCTCTGCCGCCGCCGGATCATCTCCACCACCGTCAATGCCCAGCTCTTCGCGCTGGACGCCGACACCGGCAAGCCGTGCCCCGGCTTCGGCCAGGACGGCGTGGTCGACCTCAAGCAGGGCATGGGTCCGGTCAAGACCGGCTTCTACTTCCAGACCTCCACCCCCACCGTGGCCGGCGACCGGATCATCGTGGGCGGCTGGGTGGTCGATAACCAGGACGTCGGCGAGCCCTCCGGCGTGGTCCGCGCCTTCGACGTGGTGACCGGCGCCCTGGTCTGGGCCTGGGACCTGGGCAACCCGGCCATCACCAAGCTGCCGCCGCCCGGCGAGACCTACACCCGCGGGACGCCCAACGTCTGGTCGACGCCGGCCTTCGACCCGCAGCTGGGCCTGGTCTACCTGCCCACCGGCAACGCCACGCCCGACTACTGGGGCTCGCACCGGTCCAGCCAGTCCGAGGCCTACTCCTCCTCGGTGGTGGCGCTGGATATCGCGACGGGCCAGGAGCGCTGGCGCTTCCAGACCGTGCACCATGACCTCTGGGACTACGACGTGCCCAGCCAGCCGATGCTGATCGACTTCCCCAACAAGGACGGCGGGGGGACCACGCCGGCGCTGATCCAGCTCACCAAGCGTGGCCAGATCTTCGTGCTGGACCGCAAGACCGGCGCGCCGCTGACCCGCGTGGTCGAGGTGCGGGTGCCGGCCACCCGGATGATCGGCGAGTGGACCGCCAAGACCCAGCCCTATTCGGTGGAGATGCCCGCCGTCGGCGTCGAGCAGCTGACCGAGGAGAAGATGTGGGGCGCGACTCCGCTGGACCAGCTGGAGTGCCGCATCCAGTTCCGCCGCATGCGCTATGACGGGGACTTCACCCCGCCCGGCGACGAGAACGAGCCCGGGCTGCAGTTTCCCGGCAACGGCGGCGGGATGAACTGGGGCTCCGGCGCCTACGACCCGCGGCGCGGACTGCTGATCGTCAGCGACATCCGCATGCCGCAGAGCGTCTACCTCAGCCGCACGGCCGCGCTGCCCGCGGGCCTGCCCAAGGACCGGCTGCCGGCCTCGATGAAGGCGGTCCCCTACAAGAGCACCGACCGCTGGATGCTCAGCCACCTCTTCGCGCCCTGCCTGCAGCCGCCGCACGGCATGCTGACGGCGATCGACCTCAAGAGCCGCCAGATCGTGTGGCAGGTGCCGGCCGGCACGGCCGAGGCGCAAGGGCCCCTGGGCATCGCCTCGCACCTGCCGATCCCGATCGGCACCCTGGGGCTGGGCGGACCGATGACCACGGCCGGCGGGGTCACCTTCCGCGCCGCCACCACCGACCCCTACCTGCGCGCCTACGACAACGCCACGGGCCGCGAACTCTGGAAGGCCCTGCTGCCGGTGGGCGTCGGCGGCACGCCCATGACCTATGTCTCCCCCACCAGCGGGCGGCAGTACGTGGTGGTGACCGCCGGCGGGGCGAACCAGATCGGACCCAAGGGCGACTACGTCATCGCCTTCGCCCTGCCGAAAGGGAAGTAGCGGGTTCGTCGCCGGTGAACCGCTCGATGTGGCCACGGCCCCAGGTGCGCACGGTCTCCACGAGGGGCATCAGCGAGCGGCCGTAGGGGGTGAGGGAATAGATCACCGGCGCTGGCGCTGCGCCCGTCACCTCGCGGGCCACGATCTCGTCGGCCTCCAGCTCGCGCAGCTGTTCGGTCAGCACCTTCTGGGAGATCGACGGCATCAGCTGGCGCAGGCCCGCGAAGTGCCGTGGCTCCTCGGCCAGCCAGTAGAGGATGATCATCTTCCACTTGCCGCCGACGGCCGCCAGGGCGGCGGTGAGCGGACAGTCGCTGACGGGGTTGGTGCGGCGCGGCTCGCCCATGGTTACCTCAAGGTGCCTTCTCGTGGGCCATCCGGCCCCTGCGCTACGCTCGCGCTTCGTTCGACGCGCGAGGACCGCATGATCGCAGATGTTTTGACGACAAGGATGAAGGCCGTGCTGCTGGCGGCGGCGTTCCTGCTGCCGGCGGCGGGCGTGGCGCGGGCCGAACCGCCGGCGACGCCCGCCCTGCGCGGCGGCCCGCACGACTTCGACTTCGAGTTCGGCGACTGGAGGTGCCACCTGAAGCGCCGCCTGCATCCGCTCACCGGCTCGCAGGACTGGGTCGAGTACGACGGGACCTCCAACGTGCGGAAGGTCTGGAACGGCAAGGCCAACCTGGGCGAGCTGGAGCTGGACGGCCCGGCCGGCCACCTCGAGGGCCTCAGCCTGCGGCTCTACAATCCCCAGGCGGGCCAGTGGAACGTGACCTTCGCCAACGGCGCGGCGGGGATGGTGACGCCGGCCATGATCGGCGGCTTCCAGGGCGGGCGCGGGGAGTTCTACAACCAAGACACCTATGGCGACCGGGCGATCTTCGTGCGCTTCATCTTCTCCGACATCACGCCGAGCAGTTTCAAGCTGGTCCAGGCCTTTTCCGACGACGCCGGCAAGACCTGGGAAGACAACTGGATCGCCACCTTCAGCCGATGAGCCAGGTCGCGATCTTCGCGCGCTTCCACGCCCGTCAGGGTCAGGCCCAGGCCGTGGCGGCCGCCATCGCCGAGGTCGTGCCGCCGACGCGGGCGGAGGCCGGCTGCCTCGGCATCGAGGCCTTCGCGGCGCTGCGCGATCCGGACCTGTTCTTCATCCACTCGCAGTGGTCCGACGAGGCGGCGTTCGAGGCCCACGCGCGCCTGCCGCATACGGTGCGCTTCCTGGCGACGGTGGCGCCGCTGATCGACCATCCGCTGGATGTGCAGCGGACCAAGGGTATGCCGGTCTAGCGGCCCCGCCTCAGGCCACCCGCACCCGCGCCGTGCTCTCCGGCAGGTCCTGGCCGAAGGCGCGCTGGTAGAACTCGGCGACGGTCCCGCGCTCCAGCTCGTCGCACTTGTTCAGGAAGGTCATCCGGAACGCGAGGCCGATGTCGCCGCCGAAGATCTCGGTGTTCTGCGCCCAGGTGATCACCGTCCGCGGGCTCATGACCGTGGAGATGTCGCCGTTCATGAAGGCGTTGCGGGTCATGTCGGCCACGCGGACCATGGCGTTGATGGTGCGCTTGCCCTCGGCGGTCTGGTAGCCGGGCGCCTTGGCCAGCACGATCTCGGCCTCCACCTCGTGGCTGAGGTAGTTCAGGGTCGTGACGATCGACCAGCGGTCCATCTGGCCTTGGTTGATCTGCTGGGTGCCGTGGTAGAGGCCCGTCGTGTCGCCGAGACCGATGGTGTTGGTCGTCGAGAACAGGCGGAAGTAGGGGTTCGGTCGGATCACCCGGTTCTGGTCCAGCAGGGTCAGCTTGCCCTGCGCCTCCAGCACCCGCTGGATCACGAACATCACGTCCGGGCGGCCGGCGTCGTACTCGTCGAACACCAGGGCGATGGGGCGCTGGATCGCCCAGGGCAGCATGCCTTCGCGGAACTCGGTGACCTGCTTGCCGTCCTTCAGGACGATGGCGTCCTTGCCGACCAGGTCGATCCGGCTGACGTGGCTGTCCAGGTTCACCCGGATCAGCGGCCAGTTCAGGTGCGCGGCCACCTGCTCGATGTGGGTCGACTTGCCGGTCCCGTGGTAGCCCTGGACCATGACGCGCCGGTCATAGGCGAAGCCGGCCAGGATCGCCCGGGTCGTCTCCGGGTCGAACTTGTAGGCCGGGTCGATGTCCGGCACGTGCGGGTCGCGCTCGCTGAACGCGGGGGCCTTCATGTCGAAGTCCACGCCGAAGGTCTCGCGGGCGTTCAGCTCGCGATCCGGCGTCAGAGCGATCAGCTTGTCTTCTTGGGTGTCGAAAGCGGGCATGGCCGCGACGGATTACAAGCTTGCCGTGGCGGACGCAAACGGGTGTTTTGCGTGATGGTGGAGGAGACGCCGTGATGCTGATGGAAGCGCAGAGCGCCTATCGCACGATCAAGGTCCAGCCGCAGGAAACTGGCTTCGGGGCGGAGGTGACCGGGCTGGACCTGGCGCGGCCTCTGGCGGCAGAGGTGCTGGCCGAGGTCAAGGCGGCCTGGGCGGCGCACGCGGTGCTGGCCTTTCCGGACCAGCCGCTGACCCTCGACCAGCTGGAGGCCTTCACCCTTCAGATGGGCCCATTCGGCGCCGATCCCTTCATCAAGCCGATGCCCGGGCGGCCCAATGTGCTGGAGCTGCGGCGCGAGCCGGACGAGAAGGCGACGAACTTCGGCGCTGGCTGGCACTCGGACTGGAGCTTCCAGCCCGAGCCCCCATCGGCCACGATCCTGCGCTCCGAAGTGACCCCGCCGGTGGGGGGCGACACCCTCTTCTGCGACGCCGCCCGCGCCTATGAGGCGCTGTCGCCGACGATGCAGGCGATGCTGGCGCCGCTGCAGGCGATCCACTCGGCGGCGCGGCCCTACGGGACCAAGGGCATCTTCGCGAGCGAGACCGCGGGCCGGACGATGCAGATCATCACCTCGCCCGAGGCCGAGAAGACCGAGCGCCATCCCCTGGTCCGCACTCACCCCGTGACGGGCCGCAAAGCCTTGTACGTGAGCCCGGTCTACACCGTGGGGATCGAGGGGCTGGCCGAGCCGGAGGCGGAGGCGATCCTGGGCTTCCTCTTCAAGCACCTGACGCAGGAGGCCTTCATCTACCGGCACAGATGGCGGCCGGGGATGGTGCTGATGTGGGATAACCGCTGCACCATGCACTTCGCCGAGGGTGGCTACGACGGCCATCTGCGGCTGATGCACCGCACGACCGTGGCGGGCGAGGTTCCGGCCTAGCCCTCGTAGCGCGGCTTCACCAGCAGCAGGCCGAACAGGCTGAGCACGCCGGCGGCCGCCAGGTAGAGGCCGACGGCCCACAGGCCCTTGTTGTGGGCCAGCAGCTCGGCGACGCTGGGCGTCAGGCCGCCGCCAATGACGCCGCCCAGGCTGAAGGCCACCGCCCCGCCGGAATAGCGCACGCGCGGCGGGAACAGGCTGGGCAGGAACGCCCCCAGCGGCCCGTAGACGAAGCCCATCACGAACAGGGTCGCCGACAGCCAGCCCCAGACCGCGATCAGGGAGCCGGCGCCCATCATCGGGCTCATCAGGGCGCCGACCAGGACCGTGCCGACACAACCGGCCATCAGCACCGCCCGCGGCGAAGTCTTGTCGGCGGCGTAGCCGGCCAGGGCGATGCCGCCGGCCATGAACAGCATGGCGCCCAGCTGGACGGCCAGGAAGGTCTCGCGGTCGTAGTGCAGGGTGCCGACGCCGTAGCCGAGGGCGAAGGCGGTGGCGATGTAGAAGATCGCGAAACAGGCCACCACCGCCAGGGTCGCGCTCAGCAGCGACAGGGGGTGGCGCTTCAGCACTTCGCTCAGCGGGACATGGCTGGCCTCGGCCTTGGCCATGGCGCGGCGGAACTCGGGCGTCTCGCCGATCCGCAGGCGGATCCACAGGCCCACGCCCACCAGGGCCACGCTGGCCACGAACGGCAGGCGCCAGCCCCAGTCCTTGAACGCGTCGCCCGTCAGGACGAGGCCGAGCGCCAGGAAGAGGCCGTTGGCCAGCAGGAAGCCGACGGGGGAGCCCAGCTGCGGGAACATCCCGAAGCGGGCGCGCCAGCCCGGCGGGGCGTTCTCCACCGCCAGCAGCACCGCCCCGCCCCACTCGCCGCCGAGGCCGAAGCCCTGGCCGAACCGCAAGGCGCAGAGGAGGAACGGCGCGACCCAGCCCGCCTGGGCGTAGCCGGGCAGGAAGGCGATCAGCAGGGTGGACAGGCCCATGGTCATCAGCGAGGCCACCAGGGTCGACTTGCGCCCGATCCGGTCGCCGAAGTGGCCGAAGAACGCCGCGCCCAGGGGCCGGGCGATGAACGCCACGGCGAAGGTGGCGTAGCTGAACAGCAGCTGCGCCGAGGCCGAGCTCTTCGGAAAGAACAGCGGGCCGAAGACGAGCGAGGCGGCGGTGCCGTAGATGTAGAAGTCGTAGGTCTCGACCGCGGTCCCCACCAGGCTGGCGGCCAGCACGCGGCGGGTCGAGGCGCTGGGCGCGCCGGTGTCGGTCTGGGCCAAGTCGAAGATCCCCTCGTCGCGTCCTGCTTCGCGTCCGCAGCGGCGCCGGTCAAGCCGCATGGCGTCGCGGCCCGTCTTCGGATAACGCGACGGCATGAGCGCAGACATCGATCCCTTCTATGCGATCTCGATCAGCGGGCTGGCGCATCGGCTGAAAGCCGAGGGCCGCTCGGTGATCCACATGGAGTTCGGCCAGCCCTCCACCGGCGCGCCAAAGCGCGCCATCGAAGCGGCGCACGCGGTGCTGGACAGCGAAGCCATGGGCTACTGGGAGAGCGCGCCGCTGAAGGCCCGCATCTGCCGCCACTATGCCGAGGCCTATGGGGTGGAGGTGTCGCCGAACCGCATCACGCTCACCTGCGGCGCCTCGCCGGCCCTGGTGCTGGCGCTGTCCTCGACCTTCAAGCCAGGCGACGTGATCGCCATGGCGCGGCCGGGCTATGTCGCCTACCGCAACACCGTGAAGGCGCTGCACATGGTCCCGCTGGAGATCGCCTGCGGGGCCGAGACGCGCTTCCAGCTGACGGCCCAGACCCTGGCGGCGCTGGAGCCGGCGCCGGCGGGCGTGATCATCGCCAGCCCCGCCAACCCCACCGGCACGGTGATCCCGAAGGACGAGCTGGCGGCCATCGCCAAGGTCTGCCGTGAGCGCGGCATCCGCATCGTCTCCGACGAGATTTACCACGGCCTGACCTATGCCGAGCCGGCGCACTCCACGCTGGAGTTCGAGCCGCGGGCGATCGTGGTCAACAGCTTCTCGAAGTACTTCTCCATGGCCGGGTGGCGGCTGGGCTGGCTGATCGTGCCGCCGGAGCAGGCCGCGCGCTCGGTGGCCTATATGGGCGCCCTGTTCCTGACCGCCCCGTCGTTGGCGCAGCACGCGGCCCTGGTGGCCATGGACTGCCGTGACGAGCTGGAGGGCCACCTCGACACCTACCGCGCAAACCGCTCGCTGTTGCTGGAGGCGCTGCCGAAGCTGGGCCTGGAGAAGATCGCCCCGCCCGACGGCGCCTTCTACATCTATGCCGACGTGGGCCGGCTGACCGACGACAGCCTGGCCTTCTGCAAGCAGCTGCTGGGCGACACGGGCGTCGCCACCGCGCCGGGCGTGGACTTCGACCCGGTGGACGGCAAGCGCTTCATCCGCATGAGCTTCGCGGTCTCGACCCCGGAGATCGAGGACGCCCTCAGCCGCCTGCAGCCCTGGTTCGAGCGGGCCTGGGCGAAGGCAGCCGCCTAGGACGGGCCGCTCAGGGCGCCCGATACACCTTCCCGGCCTTCATCACGAAGCGGACGTCCTTCACCGCCGCGATGTCCTTCGTCGGATCGCCCGCCACGGCTACCAGGTCGGCGATATAGCCCGGCGCGATGCGGCCCAGCCGCTCGCCCTGGCCCAGGATGCGGGCGTTGGTGGCGGTGGCCGCGGTGAGGACCTCGACGGCCGGCATGCCGTCCTGCTGCATCCAGCTGAGTTCGCGCCAGTTCTCGCCGTGGGCGAAGACGCCGACGTCGCCGCCGGCCCCGATCGCCACCCCGACCTTCATCGCCAGCCGGAAGGTGTCCGCCGACCGCGCCATGGCCGGGGTCGGCGGGCCGCCAGGCTTGTAGCCCTGGAAGTATTCCGCCGTGGCGGCCACCGCCTCCAGGGTCGGGACCAGGGCGGTCCCCTTGGCCTTCATCAGCTTCAGGGTGTCCTCGGACGCCTCGTAGCCGTGCTCGATCGAGTCGACGCCAGCCACTACCGCGCGGCGGATGCCCTCGGCGCCGGCGGCGTGCGCCGCAACCGGTCGGCCCAGGTCGTGGGCGGTGGCGACCAGCAGGTCCAGCTCGTGCTGGCTGAAGGCGGGGCGGGTGGAGCCGTCGGGGCCGATGCGGTAGTCGGCGTAGACCTTGATCCAGTCCGCGCCCATGGCCGCCTGCTCGCGCACCGCGGCCACGATCTCGGCGTCGCCAGATACCTCCTCGGCGCCCTGGGGCAGGTCGGCGTCGGAGCGGAAGCCCTTGCGCGGGCCGTAAGCGCCGCGGGCGACGATGGCGCGGGTCACCACGAACAGCCGCGGGCCGGCGATGATCCCGTCGGCGATGGCCTTCTTCAGCGAGACGTCGGCGTCGCCCGCGCCCTCGGTGCCCAGGTCGCGCTCGGTGGTGAAACCCGCCATCAGGGTGCGCGTGGCGTCCCGGCCGGCGCGCAGGGTGCGGTAGAACGGCGCCTCCTTCAGCACCTGATCGTCCCACAGCGTCTCGTTGTAGGGGTGCAGGAGCAGGTGCGAGTGCAGCTCGATCAGGCCGGGAATCAGGGTCGCGCCGGGCAGGGGGACGAGTTGGGCGTCGCCGGCCGCCACCTGCGCCTTCGGCCCCACCGCGGCGATGTGATCACCCTCCACCCGCACCACCCAGCCCGCCTTGGGCGCGGGATCGCCGGCGGTCCAGACGGCGTCCGGCTGGAGGATAACGCTGGCCGCCTCGGCGCTGACCCCGAACGTCAGGGCCAGGAGGACTCCCAATAGAACTCTATGCACCGGATGACTCCCTTCCCGGGATGATGCGGGACCGCTGTGGGCGGTCAAGGTCGGCGCCTGCCGCGCCCGGCGTATCCCGCAGCACTGGCTGCGGGGACTTGACGGCCGGCTGGGCGGCGGGGTTCTTCGCGGGCTTCAACCGCAGGAGATCCGCATGCAGCCGCGCAAGGTCGGGCCGTTCGAGACGTCCGCCATCGGCTTCGGCTGCATGGGCCTTTCCCACGGCTACGGCCCGCCGGCGGACCGCAAGCAGGCCGAGGCGGTGCTGCTGGGCGCGCTCGACGCGGGCTACAGCTTCTTCGACACCGCCGCCGTCTATGGGCTGGGCCACAACGAGACCCTGGTGGGCGAGGTGCTGGGGCCGCATCGGGACCGCATCGTTCTGGCCTCCAAGTGCGGCATCACCGACGCCACAGGCACGCAGCGGGGCGTCGATGGGCGGCCGCAGACGCTGAAGGCCCTCTGCGACGTCAGCCTGCGCCGGCTGAAGACCGACGTCATCGACCTCTACTACCTGCACCGCTGGGACCGCCGCGTGCCGATCGAGGAGAGCGTCGGGGCGCTGGCCGAGCTGGTGGCGGCGGGCAAGATCCGGGCGATCGGGCTGTCGGAGGTCTCCGCCCCGACCCTTCGCCGGGCGCACGCCACACACCCGATCGCCGCGCTCCAGACCGAATACTCGCCCTGGACCCGCAACCCCGAGGTCGCTGTCCTGGACGCCTGCCGCGAGCTGGGCGTGACCTTCGTGGCGTTCTCGCCGGTGGGCCGCGGCTTCCTGGCCGGCGGGGTGCGGACGCCGCCCACCGCGGCCGGCGACATGCGGGTGGCCATGCCGCGGTTCCAGGGTGAGGCCTTCGCCGCCAACCTGGCGCTGCTGGCGCGGTTCGAGGCGCTGGGACGCGAGGCGGGCTGCACCCCGGCCCAGCTGTGCCTGGCCTGGCTCTTGGCCAAGGACCCGACGATCGTGCCGATCCCGGGGACCACCCACGTCGACCACATGCGCGAGAATGCGGCGGCCGCCAGCATTCCCCTGTCCGCCGAGATCGTGGCCCGGGTCGACGCCCTGGTGAACGCCGACACCGTCGCGGGCCCGCGCTATCCGGCCGCGCTGCAGGCCAGCGTCGACACCGAGCGGATGCCGAACGAGGCGGTGGCGGCCTAGATCCGACGCTCCATGCCGGCCCAGAAGGGCTCGCGCAGCTTGCGTTTGAAGATCTTGCCGGAATCCTCGCGCGGCAGTTCGGCGGCCAGGTCCACCCGCTTGGGCACCTTGTAGCCGGCGACCTGGCCGCGCAGGAACGCCTTCACCTCGGCCTCGGAGAGCTCGATCCCCGGCATGGGCTGGACCACGGCGCAGACCGCCTCGCCGTACTCCTCGTCGGGGATGCCGAAGACCGCGCAGTCGGCGACGCCGGGCATCTTGGCCAGCTCGCCCTCGATCTCGGCCGGGTAGATGTTGACCCCGCCGGAGATGATCATGTCCTTGGCCCGGTCGCACAGGTAGAGGAAGCCGTCCTCGTCGAAGTAGCCCACGTCGCCGGGCGATGAGGCCGACCTTCTCGCTGTCGCGCCGCTTCTGGTCGTCGCCGTGGTAGGTGAAGTCGGCCATGCCGCGGATCGCCGCCACCACTTCGCCGACCTCGTTCGGGGGAAGACTGCGCCCCTCGGTGTCGATCACCCGCACGTCGGCCTCGGGCCAGGGCCGCCCGACCGTGCCGGGGTGCGCCAGCCAATCCTCGGCGGTGCAGAAGGTCACGGTGCTGATCTCGGTGGAGCCGTAGTACTCGTTGATGACCGGGCCCCACCACCCGATCATCGCCCGCTTGGTCGGCACGGGGCAGGGCGCGGCGGCGTGCACCAAGAAGCGCAGGGACGACAGGTCGTAGCGGCTCTTCACCTCGTCGGGCAGCTTGAGCAGCCGGTTGAACATGATCGGCACCATGTGCAGGTGCGTCACCCGGTGGCGCTGGATAAGGGCCAGGAGCTCCTCGGGATCGAACCGCGGCTCCAGGATCACGGTGGCGCCCAGGCGGGCGGCCATGAGGCCGTAGGCATTGGGGGCAGAGTGGTACATCGGCCCGGTCACCACGGTGACGATCTGGTCCGGGGGCCCGTAGCCCATGAAGCCGAAGGCGCGGCCGACCACCATGCCCACGGTCATCGCCTGCTCAGGGGTCGGGGCCTGGCGGCGGACGCCCTTGGGATGGCCGGTGGTGCCCGAGGTGTAGATCACCGTGCCGGGGGCCTCGGCGAGCGGTTCGGCGAACGGCGCGAACCCCTGCAGCCAGTCGTCCCACACCGGCAGGCCCGGCGGCGCGCGGCTGGCTTCGGCGGAGACGCCGTAGGCCGCGGCGATCTCCGGCGGCGTCTCCACCACCAGCACCGGCACGCCCGGCGGCAGGGCCTCGCGGATCGGCTCCAGCAGGTCGGCGTGGATCACGATGGCCTTGGCGCCGGAGTTCTCGAACAGATAGCGCGCCTCCACCGGCGTGTAGTGCCAGTTCACCGGGGTGGGGTAGGCCCCGACCAGGCCGGCGGCGACGCTGGCCTCGAAGAAGGCGAAGTCGTTGCGCAGGTAGAGGGCCACCAGGTCCCCCTTGCCGATCCCGAGGCTGTGCAGGCCGCCGGCGGCCTGCGCCGCGCGCTCGCCCAGCGCCTCGGAGGACAGCCGCCGCTCGCCGCTGATCAGTTCGCCCATGGTTCCACCGTCTCCACCCCCAGCGCTCGTGACGGCGCTTGCGGCGAGACTAACCCGGCGGGGCGGCGCGCGTTAGGGGCCACGCTACGGAAGGGCGAAGGCGACGACCGCGTCGCCCTGGCGCTCCTCGTCCACCTTGGCCGAACCGCCGGCGGCGACCACGACATACTGCTTGCCGCCGACCTCGTAGGTCATGGGCGTCGCATGGGCGCTGGCGGGAAGCTCGCCGCTCCACAGCAGCGTGCCGTCCGCGGCGGAGAAGGCGCGCAGCGTGCGGTCCATGGTCCCGCCCTGGAAGATCAGGCCGCCGGCGGTGACGATCGGCCCGCCCAGCACGATGGAGCCCTTGGCGAGGCGCCCCACGCCGGGGGCGATCTCCTCCAGGGCGCCCAGCGGCGTGCGCCAGACGATCTTGCCGCTGCCCAGGTCCACGGCCATCAGCTCGCCGAACGGCGGCTTGATGCAGGGCAGGCCCGAGGGCGCGCGCAGGAACGCGCGGCTCATGGCGTAGGGCGTGCCCATCTGCATCGTGGTCTCGGCGCGCAGGTCGCCCTTGTCGCCGGTGACGAACTTGGTCGCCGGGATCATCCGCACCTTGGCCGGCAGGTTGGAGACCGAGACGATCAGCCGCCCGTGGGCGCCGTCCCACGCAAAGCCGCTCCAGTTGATCCCGCCGACATTGCCGGGGATCGCCAGCACCCCCGCCTCGCTGGGCGGCGAGAACATCGCCGAGCCGGTCATGCCGTTGATCGCCTCGGCGCACCACTTGCGGTCCGGCTCGGAGAGGCCCCAGACGTCGGCCGCCGACAGCGCCTGTGGCACGAGCGGGGGCGTGGCGGTGGGGAAGG
This sequence comes from Caulobacterales bacterium, assembly GCA_019510435.1. Taxonomy (GTDB): domain Bacteria; phylum Pseudomonadota; class Alphaproteobacteria; order Caulobacterales; family Caulobacteraceae; genus Phenylobacterium. Next base: position 135,667 of record JAEKKJ010000012.1, read on the forward strand.
GCTGGGTGGGCGAACTCGTTTCGCCATAGAGGGTGCTCTGCGGGACCGGCCGCTCCTCCACCGGCAGCACAGGCTTGCCGGTGGCGGGATCCAGGGCGAAGACCATGCCGGTCTTGTTGCCGGCCAGCACCACCGGGACGGTGCGGCCGTTGCGCTTGAAGGCGGTCAGCATCGGGGCAGCGGCGGTGTCATAGTCCCAGAGGTCGTGGTGGACCAGCTGGAAGCCCCACCTCAGCTTGCCGGTCCTGACGTCCAGCGCCACCACCGAATTGGCCCAGCGGTTGTCGCCAGGACGCAGGCCGCCCCAGTAGTCCGGACTGGCGCTGCCGGTGGGGACCAGCACCAGGTGGCGCTTGGGGTCGGCGCTCAGCACCGACCAGGCGTTGCCGGCGCCGGACTTCCAGGCCTTGTCGGCCACGTCCTTGGGCTTCTCGAGCGGCTCCCAGGACCAGAGCTTCCTGCCGGTGCGGGCATCGTAGCCGCGGACCACACCATCGGGCATTTCGGCGCGGCTGTTGTCGTCGATGGCCGAGCCGACCACCACGACCCCGTCCAGCACGAGGGGCGGCGAGGTCATGTGGTACTGGCCCGGAACGTAGCGGGGGACGTCGCGCAGAGATACTTCGCCGTCCGTCCCGAAGCCGGGGCAGGGGGTCCCGGTAGCCGCGTCCACGGCCACCAACCGCGCGTCCAGGGTCGCCTCGTAGAGGCTGAGCGCGCAGGCCTGGCCCTTGCCGGCCTTGGGATCGCGCCAGGCGGCCAGACCCCGGTTGATCATCCCGTCGCCGTAGGGCCGGTCCCGGTCCAGCTTGGGATCATAGGTCCAGAGCGGCTTGCCGGTGGCGGGGTCCAGGGCGATGACCCGGTTGAACGGCGTCGTGAGATAGAGCCGCCCGTCGATCATCAGCGGCGTGGTCTCGAAACCGCTGCGCGGGCCGCCGCCCTTGACCTTGCCGTCGGAGATGTCGCCGGTGTGGAAGGTCCAGGCGGGCTTGAGCCCGGCGATATTGTCCGCATTGAGCTGGGTCAGCGGCGAATAGCGCGTGCCGGCCGCGTCGTGACCGTAGTGGGTCCATTCGTCGGCCGCCCTGGCCGCGCCGCCCGCCGCCAGCGCCGCCACCGCCGCGCCCATCGCCATCCATCGCCTACGCATCGCAGCCTCCGCAAATCGTTGCCGGAAGGATGCCGGCGCGCCGCGCCCCGTCGAGCACGCCGTGTCGTCCGGCGATGCGGCTGGGATCGGCGGCGGACGGGCTGGGACGAGCGGCGGAGTGGCCGTGACGAGTGGGAGGGCGGCCCCTAGACCATCCCCGCCTTGCGCAGGGTCTGGTAGGACTTGATCACACGCTGCAGGCGGTTCTCGCCCGAGCGGTCGCCGTTGTTGGCGTCCGGGTGCAGGCGGCGCACCAGCTCGGTGTAGCGGGCGCGGATTTTCGGCCCGTCGGCGTTCTCGTCGAGGTCGAGGTCGGCCAGGGCGTTGCGCTCGATCTTGCCGAGCTTGCGGGTCTCCGGCTCCGGCCGCCGGGCCTGCGCCCCGCCGCCGCCGAACATGTTGAAGGGATCGCGGTAGCCCTGGCCCTTGCCGAAGTTGTTGGCGAAGGCGGCGGCCTCGCGGCTCATGCGGCCGGCCTTCATCTCCCAGGTGGGCCGCCCGCCGGTCATCATCTCTTCCTGCTGGCGGCGGCGCACCTCGGCCTCGGGCAGGCCGGCGAAGAAGTTCCAGTTGCGATTGTACTCCGCCGCGTGCGGCTGGCAGAACCAGTAGTGCTCGTTCAGCATGTCGCGCGCCTTGGGCGCTCGCGCGGTGGCGGCGCGGCCGCAACCGGGGTGGTCGCACGCGCGCTCCCCCGGCTTCAGGGCGTTGACATCCTCCTCCGACGCGTCGTTGGCGGACGGCGGGCGGACGCGGATGTCCACGAATTTTGGCTTGTATTGAAACGCGCCGGGCATGGCCCAAGTATGGGTCGCAGAAACTTCCCTGCAAGAATTGAAGATGCGGCCGATGGGCGCCATATTTGATGTGATCCGAGACAAGCTGACCGCCGCCTTCCAGCCCACACGCCTGGAGATCGAAGACGACTCCAGTCGCCATGCCGGCCATGCCGGCGCGCGGCCGGGCGGCGAGAGCCACTTCAGCGTCACGATCGAGTCCGCGGCGTTCGCCGGCGCCCCCAAGGTCGCCCGGCAGCGGATGGTGTACCGGGCGCTGGCCGAGGAACTGGCCGGCCCCGTCCACGCGTTGTCGGTCAAGGCGCTTGCCCCCGGGGAAGCGTGACCCAGCGCTAGACTGACCAGGAAAGAGCCGTCCCTGCCGAGGCGCGGGTGTGCGGCCGGCGATTCGGGAGGGTGGGTTTGCGGACGACAATCACCGTCAACGGGCAGGCGCGCGCCCTGGATCTGGATCCACGCACGACCCTGCTGGACGCCTTGCGCGAGCATCTGCGGCTCACCGGGGCCAAGAAGGGCTGCGACCACGGCCAGTGCGGCGCCTGCACGGTGCTGGTGAACGGGGTGCGGATCAATTCGTGCCTGTCGCTGGCGGTGATGCACGACGGCGATGAGGTGACCTCCATCGAGGGCCTGGGCACGACCGAGGCGCTGCACCCGGTCCAGCGGGCGTTCCTGACCGAGGACGCCTTCCAGTGCGGCTACTGCACGCCGGGCCAGATCTGCTCCACCGTCGGCATGCTGGCCGAGCTGGAGGCGGCGATCCCCAGCCAGGAGACGCCGCGCGGCGCCAAGCCCGCGCTCACCGACGCCGAGATCCGCGAGCGGATGAGCGGCAACATTTGCCGCTGCTCGGCCTATCCGCAGATCGTGGCGGCCATCAAGTCCGCGGCGGAGGCGATGGCGTGAAGGCCTTCACCTACGAGCGCGCGCAGAGCGCCGAAGCGGCGGTCAAGGCGGCCACAGCGACCCCGGCCGCGAAGTTCATCGCCGGCGGCACCAACCTGCTGGACCTGATGAAGCTGGAGATCGAGCAGCCGCAGCACCTGATCGACGTGGGCCGCCTGCCGATGGCCGCGGTGGAGGACACCGCCGACGGGGGCCTGAAGATCGGCGCCATGGCGAGCAACAGCCACGCCGCCGCCGATCCCCGCGTGCGCCAGCGCTATCCGCTGCTCTCCGAGGCCATCGTGGCCGGAGGATCGCCGCAGCTGCGCAACAAGGCCAGCGTGGGCGGAAACCTGATGCAGCGCACCCGCTGCGCCTATTTCTACGACACCTCCAAGCCGTGCAACAAACGCCAGCCCGGCGCCGGCTGCGCGGCCCTGGAGGGCCTGAACCGCAACGCCGCCATCTTCGGCGCCAGCCACGCCTGCATCGCCACCCATCCGTCCGACATGGCGGTGGCGCTGGCGGCCCTGGACGCGCGGGTGGAGACGCTCTCGCCCACCGGTCAGGCGCGCTCGTTCCCGATCCTGGAGCTGCACCGCCTGCCCGCGGAGCGGCCGGAGATGGACACCCACCTGGTCCCCGGCGAGCTGATCACCGCCGTGGTCCTGCCGCCGCCGCCGAAGGGCGCGCAGGTCTATCGCAAGGTGCGGGACCGCGCCTCCTACGCCGGCGGGCTGGCGAGCATCGCGGTGGCGGGGCCGAACGTGGCCCTGGGCATGGTGGCCCACAAGCCGTGGCGCGCCGTCGACGCCGAGGCGGCCCTCGCGGCCGGCGCCACGCCGGCCGAGGCCATGGCCAGGGAGCTGGACGGCGCGAGCTCGGCCGGCCGCAACGACTTCAAGATCGCCCTGGTCGCGCGCCTGGGCGCCGCGGCCCTCGCCGAGGCCAAGGGAGAGCGGACATGAGCTCCGTCCACGACTGGGAAGCCCCCAACCCCGTCAAGACCAACCGGTCCGGCCTGATCGGCAAGGCGGTGGACCGCTACGAAGGTCCGCTGAAGGTCACCGGCACGGCGCCCTACGCCTATGAGGTCGAGCCGCCGTCGCCCGCCGCCTATGGCGTGCTGGTGACCTCGACCGTGGCCCGCGGCCGCATCGTCGCGGCCGACACCGCCGCGGCCGAGGCCGCGCCCGGCGTGCTGCTGGTCTGGACGCCGTTCACCGTCCCCGCCCAGGCCGAACGGCCCGCGGTCACCGACTTCTGGTCCGCCTCCGCCGATCCGGCGCTGGAGGACGACCGCGTCCGCTACTTCGGCCAGGCGGTGGGCCTGGTGGTGGCCGACACGCTGGAGAACGCCACCGCCGCGGCGAAGCTGGTCGCCTTCAGCTACGAGCAGGAGCCGGCCCAGCTGGTGTTCGACCAGCACCTGGGCGAGGCGCGCGATCCGCCGGGCGAGAGCGACGTGCGCGTCGGCGACTTCGAGGCCGCCTTCGCCGCCGCCCCGGTGACGCTGGAGGGGACCTGGAAGACCCCGCTGCAGAACCACTGCCAGATGGAGCCCTGCGCCACCACCGCCTGGTGGGAGGGTGACAAGCTCACCGTCCACACCTCGGTGCAGATGGTGCGGCGGACCCAGCAGGGCCTGGCCCTGACCCTGCAGATCCCCAAGGAGAACGTCCGCCTCCTGACCCGCTACATCGGGGGCGGTTTCGGCGGCAAGGGCAGCTCCTACGAGGACCTGACGCTGGCGGCCCTGGCCGCCCGGGCGCTGGACCGGCCGGTGAAGATCGCGCTGACCCGCCAGCAGATGATGACGGTCACCATCCACCGCCCGGCGACGGTCATGGACGTGAAGCTGGGCGCGACGCCCGACGGGCGCCTGACCGCCATGTCGTTGATCACCACCACCCACTGCAACCGGCGCGGCACGTTCACCGAGCACGCCTCGAACTTCGCGCGCAGCCTCTATGCGGCGCCGAACCGGCTGACCGGCCACCGGCTGGTGAAGCTGGACCTGCCGCACGCCGGGGCCATGCGCGCCCCGGGCGAGGCCTCCGGCATGCTGTCGCTGGAAGTGGCCATGGACGAGCTGGCCGAAAAGCTGGGCATGGATCCGATCCAGCTGCGCATCCTCAACGAGCCGGAGGTGGACCCCGAGACCGGCAAGCCGTTCTCGATCCGCCAGCTGGTGCGCTGCATGAAGGAGGGCGCCCAGCTGTTCGGCTGGGACCGCCGCCTGCCGACGCCGGGCCAGGTGCGCGACGGCCGGTGGTTGGTGGGCTTCGGCATGGCCGCCGCCATCCGCGGCAACTTCCTGCTGCCCGCGCGCTGCAGCTTCTTCGTGGACGCCGAGGGCGTGATCACGGTGCGCCAGGGCATGACCGACATCGGCACCGGCACCTATACGGTCCTGGCCCAGATCGCGGCCGAGACCCTGGGGGTGCCGCTGGGCGCGGTGCGGGTGGAGATCGGCGACAGCGAACTGCCGCCGGCGCCCGGCTCGGGCGGCCAGTTCGGCGCGGCCACGGCCGGCTCGGCGGCGCTGGACGCCGGCATGAACCTGCGCAAGGCGATCGCCGAGCTGGCGGTGGCCGATGCGGGCTCGCCGCTGTTCGGCGGCCGCCCGGACCAGGTGACCTTCCAGGACGGCGTGGTGGCGATCGAGAACCGCTCGGAGCGGCTGGGCGACCTGATCCGCCGCGCTGCGCCGGACGGCCTCACGGCCCAGGGCGAGATCCGCCCGGCCGCCGACGCCCGCAACTGGAGCCAGCACACCTACGGCGCCCACTTCTGCGAGGTGGGGGTCGATCCGGTGACCGGCGAGACGCGCATGCGCCGGATGCTGGGCGTCTTCGCCGCGGGCCGGATCCTCAACTGGAAGACCGCCCGCAGTCAGCTGACCGGCGGGATGATCTGGGGCGTCGCCTCGGCCCTGACCGAAGGCAACGCCATCGACCCGCGCTATGGCTCCCTGATCAACCAGGACCTGGCCAGCTACCTGGTCCCGGTGCAGGCCGATATCGGCGAACTGGACGCCATCATGCTCGACGAGGTGGATGACAAGGCCAACCCCATGGGCATCAAGGGCGTCGGCGAGCTGGGCATCTCCGGCGCCGGCGCAGCCGTGGCCAACGCCATCTACAACGCCTGTGGCGTGCGCGTGCGCGACTACCCGATCACGCCGGACAAGCTGCTGGCGGGCCTGATGGCCAAGGGGATGTAGGGCGGCTTAGATCAAGCCGCATCCGCCGCGGCGAAGTGGGCCATCTGGTCGTTGTAGGCCTTCACGAAGGCCGGCCGGGCCGTGGCGCGGGCGACGTAGGCGCGGCAGGCCGGGTATTCGGCGAGCCCATCGAACTTGTCCACCGGGCGCAGCACATCGGCCATCAGGAGGTCGGCGACGGAGAAGCGGCCGGCCGCCAGCCACTCGCGGCCGGCCAGCACCGCTTCCATCCGCTCCAGCCGAACCTTCATGAAGCCGTCCACGAACTCGGACTGGGGCGTGTCGGCCGGGAAACCCATGAAGCGGAACAGCGACCAGGGTTGGCCGGCCATCTCGACCGAATTGAGCGCGGCGATGACCCACTCCATGACCTCCGCCCGGCCGCGACGGTCCGCGGGCATCAGCGCCGGGCTCCTTTCCCCGAGGTGCAGGAGGATCGCGCCGCTCTCGAAGATGGTGAGGTCGCCGTCGGTCAGCCACGGGACCTGGCCGAAGGGCTGAGCCGCGACATGGTCGGGACCACGATCCTGGAACGGCGTTGTCGCCACCCGATAGGCCAGCCCGGCCTCTTCCAGAGCCCAGCGCACGCGCAGGTCGCGCACATGGCCGCGCGGCGGCTCGGGAACCCAGTCGTAGGTGGTGAGGATCAGCTCGCTCATGGGCTCACTCCAAGGAAGACGGAAAGCTTGTCGAGCAGGCCGGTCCAGCCCTGCTCGTGACTGGTGCGCGCCGCTTCGTCTGGCAGGCGCTCATGGGTGAGGGTCAGTTCGGTTCCGCCCTCGAACGGCTCCAGCCGGAAGGTCACCAGCGACTCCGGTTCCGGCGCGCCGGGCAGGTCCCAGGTGAAGACCAGCGTCTTCTCGAGAACCACCTCCCGGTAGATCCCGGTCGGATTGTGCTCGTCGCCGTTCAGCAGCCGGAACACCACGCTGAACCGGCCGCCCGGACGGACATCCGCTATCACGCTGAGGGTCGGCCCGGCATCGGGGCCCCACCACTGCAGCATCAGGTCCGGCTGGGTGATCGCGGCCCACACCTTGGCCGGCGGGGCCTTGATCCGGCGCACGAGGGTCACGCTGGGGAGGTGGAGGGTCATGGCGCGCTGTCCGCTTCGACCAGCGCGACCAGGCGATCGAGGCTCACCGTCCATAGGCGCTCGTACTGGCCGAGCCAGGCCATCGCCGCCTGCATCGGCGCCGGCGACAGGGTCACCGCCACGGTGCGGCCGGTCTTGGTGCGGGTGATCAGGCCGGCGTCGGACAGGACGTCGAGATGCTTGGTCATGCCGGGAAGCTTCAGCGAAAACGACCCGGCCAGCTCGCTGACCGAGAGCCCCGGCTGGTCCATCAGCCGTTGCAGCACGCCGCGCCGGGTGGGATCGGCCAGCGCCCAGAAGGTGCGGTCCATGTCTGAGGCTTTATGCTTCGCCATATAGCGAAGTATCGACTGGCTAGCCCGGCAAAGTCAATCCGCCCCACTGATGCCATCCGCGCATAACTGTTCTGCGCAAACGGCTGTGGAGATGCGCCGCGGGCCGCACTATCTGAGCGTCGCGCGGCGATGGCGCCGGTTCGAGGAGGCGGCGGTGAAGTTCCTGATTTCGGCGGCGGCCCTGGCAGGCTCCCTCGGCATCCTGCTCAGCGACTGGGCCGGGCAGACCTTTCCGTACCTCTAGGCTCGGCCGAAAGGACGGACCACCAAGACCACAAACACCACCAAGGCGCCCGGAAGGCCGCAGACACGCAGCGCCACCGGCCCTTGGTGGTCTTTGTGGTCTTGGTGGTGAAATGACTGCGCCTGCGGCGCGCCCGTGCGCTCAGGCGCCGCGGGTGCGCAGTTCGCCCAGGACGCGGGCCAGGTCGCCCTCGCGGAAGGGCTTCTGGAGGACCGGCGAGCCCTTGTCCACGTCGCGCAGGCCAGCGTCGCCATAGCCGGTGGCGAAGGCGAAGGGGGCGCCCTTTTCCCGCAGCAGGTCGGCCAGGGGAAAGATCGGCTGCCCGCCCAGGTTGACGTCCAGCACCGCCACGTCGAGGTCCGCCTGGTTGGCCAGCTGCATGGCCTCGTCCAGCCGCGAGGCCGGCCCGACCACCGTGCAGCCCAGGTCGCTGAGCATGTCCTCGATCAGCATCGAGACCATCATCTCGTCCTCGACCACGAGGACGCGCAGACCCTGCAGGTCAGGCTGGCTGGTCATTCCAAGCACTCCGACACCAGGACCGACACCGTCCCGCATTCGTCCACTCCCCGAATCTCTAGTGGAACCCGGACGGGATGTCGCGCGCGCCGTTTCGGTGTGGAGCGATGATCGCATCCATGCCTTTGCGGTGATCCCCTCAGCAGTCCCGAAGCCTGAACGCTGAAGCTTCCAGGTTCGTTCCCTGCGCGCAGAGGTCGCATGGGGTGCGACCGCTGGTCTTCGTGTTTGGGAAACCAGTGTGCGGGAAACTATGGGCTAGGTTGAGGGACCAAGCGATGTTCGACTTCACCGTCCGCGCGCGGAGCGGTTTCTGGGTTCTGCAGGATGCGGACGCCGGAGACCTGGGCGCCTTCGAGTCCCGCGACGAAGCCCTGGCTGCGGCCAGCGACTGGGTCCGCCTGATCGACGCCCCCTGGCCGGTTCTGGTGTGCGACGCCGACGGGGAGTGGCACGAGATGGTCGTGGAGCCCACGCCCCTCCACTGACATCACCCCTCGACTGACATTACACGGCGTTAAAGTATTAAGTCGCTGTAATTATCTTACATCTGCGTCATTACCTCGTATTCACGGGCTTTCTCGAGGGTCCCAAAGTATTCGTTTCCTCGCCGGCGGACATCGCCGCACAGCACACCGCTAGAGGGAACCACTCAGATGACCAACTTCGCCGCCAAGATCTCCACCGCCGCCATGCTGGCCCTGGCCGCCCTGCCGATCGGCGCCCTGGCCTCCGCCGCCCACGCCGAGACCCGCGTCCACGTCGCCGACCTGAACCTGACGACCCCGCAGGGCATGGCCGCCTTCAACCAGCGCGCCCACAACGCCGCCAGCACCTACTGCGCCGAAGTGGTCGGTCTCTCCGCCCGCGCCTCCTGCCGGAACGGCGTCAAGGCCGAGCTCAGCGAAAAGGCCGGCGCCATCCGTGACGCCCAGATGGCCCAAGCCGCCCAGACGTTCGCCGCCCGCTAAGCTCTCCCTTCGAACAGCGGACGTGCGAACGGGCCCGCGGCCGCCCCAGCCGCGGGCCCAATCGCGTCCGATCGCTCCCTGAGGCGGCGCCTCAGGCAGCGTCGACCAGGACGACCTCGGCGTCTTCCAGCGCCGTCACCTTCAGGACCGCCTCGTCCTTCACCGCCGCGCCGTCACGGGTGTCCAGCCGGACGCCGTTGACCTCCACGGCGCCGACCGCCGGCACCAGATAGGCGTGCCGGTCCCTGCCCAGCACATACTCCGTGGTTTCGCCGGCCTTCAGGGTCGCGCCCGCCACCCGCGCATCGGTGCGGATCATCAGGGCGTCCTCGTCGCCGGGCAGGCCGCTGGCCAGGGTCACGAACTTGCCGGCCCGGTCGCCCTTGGGGAACGGCTTGGCCCCCCAGCGCGGCTCGCCGCCCCGACCCTTGGGCTCGATCCAGATCTGGAACAGCGTCGTGGTGTCGGGCTCCAGGTTGTATTCGGCATGGCGGATGCCGGAGCCGGCGCTCATCACCTGCACGTCGCCCGCCTCGGTGCGCCCCTCATTGCCCAGGCTGTCCTTGTGGGTGATCGCGCCCTGACGGACATAGGTGATGATCTCCATGTCCGCGTGCGGGTGCGGCGGGAAGCCGGAGTTGGGCGCGATCTCGTCGTCGTTCCACACCCGGATCGGGCCCCAGCCCATGTTGTTCGGGTCGTAGTAGCCGGCGAACGAGAAGTGGTGGCGGGCCTTCAGCCAGCCGTGGTCGGCGCCGCCCAGGCGCGCGAAAGGCTTCCTGACGATCATGGTCTTGTCTCCCTGGGCGCGGAGATCCGCGCCGCATTTCGAGAGGGAAGATAATCTGCGCGGATCGTAGACAAAGCCTGGCCAACGCAGAAGATTGTTTCCAATCTGGAAGGGACGCTTGACCGCAGCTCAGGGTCTCGGCCCACTGACGGCGGCGGTGGAGGGGCTGGCATGTGGAAATCCATGGCGACGGCGCTGGCGGGCCTGGCGCTGCTCGCGGCAGGACCTGCGCCCAAGGCCGCGCACACGTCCGCGCCGACGGCGTGGCGGACCCTGGATCCGGAGAACACGCTGGTCATCGAGACCTCCAAGGGCCGCATCGTGGTGGAGCTGCGGCCGGACCTGGCGCCGCTGGGCGTGGCGCGCATCAAGCTCCTGGCGCGCGAGGGGGTCTACGACAACCTGCTGTTCCACCGGGTGATCGACGGCTTCGTCGACCAGACCGGCAATCCCAACAACCGCGATGGCGGCGCCTCGCAGCACAAGGACCTGCCGCCGGAGTTCACCTTCCGCCTGCCGCCGGACGCCGCCACCGTGGTGGTCCAGCGCAGCGATGGCCAGGAGGGGTTCGTCGGCGCCGTGCCCATCGCGGGCGTCTCGCGCGCGGAGCAGGCGCGGGCAGGGGGCGACGGCCGGCTGCGCGCCTGGGGCGCCTATTGCGCCGGGGTCATGGGCATGGGCCGCCAGGCCGACCCGGGCAGCGCCAACAGCGAGATCTTCTTCATGCGCGGCCCGGCCCGGCGGCTGGACCATGAGTACACCGTCGTGGGCCGTGTCGTGCTGGGGCTGGATGTGGTGCGCGCGATGGCGGTGGGCGAGCCGCCGGCCAGTCCCGACCGCATGCAGCGCGTCAGCGTGGCGGCCGACCTGCCCGCCGACGCCTGGCGCGGGGCGGAGGTGGCGGACGAGCGCAGCGCCGGGTTCCGCGCCCGGGCCGCCGCGCTGGCGCGCGCAGAGGGCGCGGCGTTCTCGGTCTGCGACGTGGAGATCCCCGCGCGCCTACGGTGAAGCTCCTGCGACGATGCGCGCAATTGTTGCGCTGCAACAAGGGCCGTACACCCGGTTGCAGGGAACGGGTCCGTCATGCGCTACGAAGTCGTCGAGAACTACGGGGAGTGGATCGTCCGCCGCGGCGACGAGGAAGTCGCGCGCTTCGACGACCAGGAAAAGGCCCTGAACGCGGTCGCCGACCGCCTGCGCGATGCGCAGACCGGAGAGACCGCCTCCCTGTCAGTCCGCTACCAGATGCGGTCCATCTAGCCACCTTCGCTTGCCGCCGGCCCGCCGAACGGGCCACATCGTTCTTTCGGACGGCGGAGCGGCCCCTTTGCGATTCCTGAAATCCCTGAGCGTCCAGGTGCTGCTGGCCCTGGCGCTGGGCCTTTTGGCCGGCGTCGTGGCGGCGGCCTATGGCGGCCCCGCCGCGCCCGCGGTCATCGGCCAGGTCGAGGCGGTGGGTGGGCTCTGGCTCAATGCGCTGCGCATGACGGTGGTGCCGCTGATCTTCGCCGTGCTGGTCACCGGCATCGCCCAGGTCTCCGACGCGGCCGCCACCGGCCGGCTGGCGCTGCGGGCGGTGGGCTGGTTCCTGGTGCTGCTGACCTGCTCGGCGGTGTTCTCGATCCTCTGGGTCAACGGCTTCTATGCGCTGTGGCCGGTGGACCCCGTGGCCGCCGCCGCCCTGCGCGCCGGGGCCCAGGCGCCCGCCACGGCCGTGGTCGCCCCCGACTTCGGGACCTGGCTGAAGGCCCTCGCGCCCTCCAACCCGCTGAAGGCCGCCGCGGAGGACCAGATCCTGCCCCTGGTGGTGTTCGCCACCTTCACCGGCTTTGCGATCACCCGGCTGCCCGAGGCGCGCGCCAAGGTTCTCGTCGACGTGGTCCAGGCGCTGGGCGAGGCGATGATCGTGGTGGTGCGCTGGGTGCTGGTGGCCGCGCCGATCGGGGTGTTCTGCCTGGGCCTGGGCGTCGGCCTGCGGGCCGGGGCGGGTGCGGCAGGGCTGATCGGCCAGTACGTCATCGGCGCAGCCTCCGCCGGCGCGATGATCACGGTGCTGGGCTACGTTCTGGCGGTGACCGTGGCCCGCGTGCCGCTGCGCCGGTGGCTGCAGGCCACTTCGCCGGTGATGGCCACAGCCTTCGCCACCCAGTCCTCGCTCGCCTGCCTGCCGGCGATGATCGAGCGCTCGCGCGACGAGCTGGGCGTGCCGGAGCGGGTGGCGAACCTGATCCTGCCCCTGGCGGTGGCGGTCTTCCGCATGACCAGTCCGGCGGTGAACCTGGCGGTCTGCATCTTCGTGGCCAAGGTCTACGGCATCCACCCCAGCGCCATGCAGTATGTGGGCGGGGTGCTGGTGGCCCTGGCCATGGGCATCGGCTCGGTGGGGCTGCCGGGCCAGGTCTCCTTCATCATCAGCGTGGCGCCGATCTGCGTCTCGCTGGGCCTGCCGATCGACCTGCTGCCGATCCTGCTGGCGGTGGAGGTCGCGCCGGACATCTTCCGCACCCTGGGCAATGTGGCCAACGACATGGCGCTCACCACCATCCTGGCGCGCGAGCCGCCGCCGCGCGGGGCGGCTGGCCAAGCCTAGGCGACTCCGGCAGGTTGCCGCCCACATGGCCAACGAACCCTTCTTTCGAAAAGACGGCGACCGCTTCGTCCCCACCCGCGCCGGCGTCGGCCCGTGGAACCCCAATTCCCTGCACGGCCGGGTGATCGTCGGGCTGCTGGGCGCGGAGATCGAGCGCCGCCACGGCGCGCCCGAGTACCTGCCGGCGCGCCTGACCGTGGACATGTACCGCCTGCCGGACCTGTCGCCGGTGGAGGTGGTCACCCGGGTGGTCAAGGACGGGTACCGGATCAAGGTGATCGACGCTGAGTTCATCTCGGGCGGGGTCAGCGCCGGCCGCGCCACATGCCAGCTGCTGCGGCGAACCGAGAACCCGCCGGGCACGGTCTGGCGGCGCGAGCCCTGGGGCGCGCCGCGGCCGCAGGACCTGCCGCCCTCCAGCGCTCCGGCCATGGGCGGCATGTGGGAAATGCGCCCGATCTCCGGCGAGATCCGTGGGGCCGGGCCGCGCCGCACCTGGATGGCGGAGGTGCGCGACCTGGTGGAGGGCGAGCCCCTGACGCCCTTCGTGCGGGTGGCGGTGGCGGCCGATTTCGCCAGCCCCTTCGCCCACGCCGGCGACCAGGGCCTGGGCTACATCAACACCGACGTGACCCTCTACCTCCACCGCGAGCCGGTCGGCGAATGGATCGGGTTCGAAAGCTTCAGCCACGGCGCCACCGACGGCGTGGCGGTGGGCGACTGCCTGGTGCACGACGAGGCCGGTCAGATCGGCTCGGCCAGCTGCACGGCCCTGGCGCAGAAGCGCAAGGCCTAGACACCCTGGGCGGACGCGCCGGCCTCGCCTAAATCAGGGCCATGTCCGCCCCCGCGATTCCACGGCCTGAGGTCCAGGCCCTGCGCATGTCGAAGATCCGCGAGGTGGCCAACGCCGGGCTCGGGCGCGACGACGTGCTGGCGTTCTGGTTCGGCGAGTCCGACCAGCCGACGCCGCCGTTCATCCGCCAGGCGGCCGCCGACGCCCTGCTGGAGGGCCGCACCTTCTACACTCACAACCTGGGCACGGCGCAGCTGCGCGGCGCGCTCTCGCGCTACCTGACCGGCCTGCATGGAGTCGAGATCGGCCTCGACCGGCTGGCGGTGACCAGCGCGGGGGTCAACGCCCTGATGCTGGCGGCCCAGGCGGTGCTCTCCCCCAGCGACCGCACGGTGGTGGTGGGACCGATCTGGCCGAACGTGGCCGAGATCCCGAAGATCCTCGGCAGCCGCGTGGAGATCGTGCCGCTGGAGCCGGCCCAGGGCCGCTGGCGGCTGGACGTGGACCGGCTGCTGGACGCCCTGACGCCGGACACCCGCGCGCTGTTCCTCAATTCGCCGAACAACCCCACCGGCTGGATGCTCGACGCCGACGACCGCGCCGCGATCCTGGAGCGGTGCCGGCGCAATGGGACCTGGCTGATCTGCGACGACGTCTACGAGCGCCTGACCTTCGACCGGCCCTCGGCGCCCTCGTTCCTGCCGATGGCGACGCCGGACGATCGGGTGATCGGCACGAACAGCTTCTCCAAGGCCTGGCGGATGACTGGCTGGCGGCTGGGCTGGATGGTGGTCCCGCCCAGCCTGCTGGAGAGCCTGGGGGTGCTGGTCGAGTACAACACCTCCTGCGCGCCCGATTTCGTCCAGGCCGGGGCGGTGGCGGCGCTGGAACAGGGCGAGGCGACCATCGCAGCGATCCGCGGCGAGCTGGCCGCCGCGCGCGACCAGGTGCTGGCTGGCCTGCGGGCGATCCCGGGGATCGAGGCGCCGACGCCGGACGGCGGCTTCTACGCCTTCTTCCGGGTGGCGGGCTGCACGGACTCGGTGGACCTGGCGAAGGCGCTGATCCGCGAGGCGGGCCTTGGCCTCGCGCCCGGCGCCGCCTTCGGCCCGGAGGGCGAGGGCTGGCTGCGCTGGTGCTTCGCCGCACGGCCGGAAAAGAACGCCGCCGGCCTGCAACGCCTGGCGCGCCACCTGGGCTGAGCGGCGCCGCCGAGGATCAGCGGGTCGGGGCGGGCGGGCTTTCGGGCGGGGCGGCCGTCGGGTTGGTGGTCGGATCGCTGCCGGCGGCCGGGGTCTCGGCGGGCTTCTCCGCGGGCGCCTCGGGCGCGGGCTCGGCGGGGGCGTTGGCCTTCAGGGTGACGCCCATCAGCTTGGACCGCGCCTCCAGCGATGAGGCCACCTTCTCGCAGCGCGCCGGCAGCACCCAGCTCATCCACTCCTGCGCCAGCCGGGCCTTGGTCACGTCCGCGCCGACGCTCCAGGTGTCCTTGCCCTTCCGCACGGCCTGGGCCCCGACCATGTTGATCGGGCGGACCGAGGCTTTTTCGGCGGCGGTCATGGCGGCCTGGAACTGCTTCAGGCGCGCCCGGCCTTCCTTCTGCATCTCGGCATAGACCTTGAGGTCGTCCTCCAGGCGCGTGCCGGGCTTGCGAAACTCGCCCTCGATGCGGGTCACCTCGGGCATCACCTGGTCGTGCAGGTCGAGGTAGGCGCGCAGGGAGCCGTAGCACCAGGCCACGAACTGGTAGTCGTCCTTGGGCGCGCCGGCCGGCAGCCGCTCTTCCGGCGGCGCCGCTTCGGCCGGCGCCGGCGCAGCGTCCGCGCCTTGGGCGAAGAGGGAGAGCGCGAGGGCGAGGGAGATCATGCGGTATCCTCTGGTCGAAGCCTACAGGCGCCGCGCCGGACCGAAACCGCCGCCCCCGGGAGTCTCGATCTCGATCGCATCGCCGGCCGCCACCTGGATGGAGAAGCAGCCGTCCAGGTCTCTAGCCGGGCCCGAGGCCGGGATCAAACGCTGGCGGCCGGGTTGGCCCGGTCCGCCGCCGGCCAGGCCCTGGGGCGCGTGCTGCCGGCGGGACGACAGCAGGGCCGCCTCCATGGGCGCCAGGAACCGGATGCGGCGCACCGCCCCGTCCCCGCCCGCGTGGGCGCCCTGTCCGCCCGAGCCACGCCGGATTCCGAAGGCCTCCACCCGCACCGGGAACCGCCGCTCCAGGATCTCCGGGTCGGTCAGCCGCGAGTTGGTCATGTGGATGTGGACCGCGCTGGCCCCGTCGGCGTTGGCGGTGGCGCCGGCCCCGCCGCAGATGGTCTCGTAGTACTGCCGGTCCGCGTCGCCGAAGGTGAAGTTGTTCATGGTGCCCTGACCGTTCGCCATGACCCCGAGCGCCGCATAGAGCGCGTCCACCAGATGCTGGCTGGTCTCCACATTGCCGGCCACCACCGCCGCCGGCGGATGCGGCGCCAGCATGGAGCCGTCGCGGGTCAGGATCTCCAGCGGCTCCAGGCAGCCGGCGTTCAGCGGGATGTCGTCGTCCACAAGGGTGCGGAAGACATACAGCGCCGCGGCGTCGACGATGGCCGACGGGCCGTTGAAGTTTGACGGCAGCTGGTCCGCCGAGGCGGTGAAGTCCAGCCGCGCGGTGCGGGCCGCGGCGTCCACCGTGGTGCGCACGACGATCTCGCCGCCGCCGTCCATCGGCACGCGCGCGGCGCCGTCCTTGAGCCGCCCCACCGCCCGGCGCACGGCTTCGGCGGCGTTCTGCTGCACGAAGCCCATGTAGCGGGCTACCGCCTCCGCGCCATGGCCGCGGATCATCCCGGCCACCGCCGCCGCGCCCGCCTGACAGGCGGCCACCTGGGCCTTGAGGTCGGCCAGGTTTCGGTCCGGCGCCCGCGCGGGCCAACGCCCGGCGCCGAGAGCCGCTCGGGTCTCGGCCTCCAGGAAGCGGCCCTCGCGCATGATCGGCAGCGCGTCCAGCAGCACGCCCTCCTCTTCGATGGTGCGCGAGAACGGCGGCATGGAGCCGGGCTGGATTCCGCCCACGTCGGCGTGGTGACCGCGGGCGGCGACGTAGAAGCTGGCTGCCGCATCGCCCGCGTCCATGAACACCGGCATCACCACGGTGATGTCCGGCAGGTGGGTGCCGCCGGCGTACGGATTGTTGAGCGCGAAGGCCTCGCCGGGTGAAAGCTGCGGATGGCGGTCGCGGACGGCCCGCACCGAGGCGCCCATGGAGCCCAGGTGCACCGGCATGTGCGGGGCGTTGGCCACAAGCCCGCCGTCGGCGTCGAAGAGGGCGCAGGAGAAGTCCAGCCGCTCCTTGATGTTGACCGAGTGGGCGGTGCGTTCGAGGGCGGCGCCCATGGCCTCGGCCACGCCCATGAAGCGGCGGTTGAAGAGCTCCAGGGTGACCGGGTCCGGCCGGTCGAGGGCGATGGCGGCGCGGGACGCGGCGGCGGTGCGCACCAGGCGGATCAGCCCGCCGGCCTCCGCCGTGGCGCGCCAGCCGGGCAGGACCGCGATCTGGGTATCGGGGCGGACGACCAGCGCCGGGCCGTCGATGGCGGTGAGGGTGTCGGCCGTGACGACGGGGGCCGCATGCCAGGCGCCGAGGGCGAAGAGCTGGGCCAATCTCTCCCCTTTATGGGGAGGTGCAGACGGCGAAGCCGTCGGGGTGGGGAAGGTTGGATCATTCGCGGCGCTCAGCGCCCGGTCGCCGCTTCCCCACCCTGGCCGCTGCGCGGCCTGTCCCTCCCCATAAAGGGGAGGGATTGCCGTGGCTTCGGCCTCCACGGCGGCGATCAGGATCGTGCGGCTCGGCTCCATGAAGCCGAACAGGCGCTGGTGGGCGGCCTCGAAGGCGGCCTGGGCGCTCGCTGCATCGCTGAGCGGGACCGGGAGCTCGGCGTCGGCGCCGTCGTAGCGCAGGCGCAGGGTCTGGCGGACGCCGCCGGTCTGGGCGCCCTGGGCCGCCATGTCGGCTCGCACGTCGGCGTCCAGCCCTCGCAACACGGCCTCGGCCGCCGCCAAGCCATCGCGGCCAAGCGGGGCGTCCAGCCCGGCCTGGCGCAGGGCGCTGACCTCAGCCTGACCGATGCCCCAGGCCGACAGCACGCTGCCATAGCGCGGGCAGAGCACCTCGGCCACGTCCAGCGCCTCGGCGGTCTGGCAGGCCACCTGGCCCGCCGCGCCGCCGAACGCCACCAGGGCGTGCTCGCGCGGATCGAAGCCGCGCTCGGTGGAGATCCGGCGCACCGCCTGGGCCATCTGCTCCACGGCCACGGCCACGAACCCTTCGGCCGCCGCCTCCACGCTTGGCGCCCCCATCTCCCGCGCCAGGCCCTCCAACCGCGCACGGCTGGCCGCCGGGTTCAGCGGCGCGTCGCCGCGGGGACCGAACACCGCCGGGAAGAACCGCGGGTCCAGGCGGCCCAGCACCAGGTTGGCGTCGGTCACCGCCGCCGGCCCGCCGCGGCCGTAGCACGCCGGCCCCGGATCGGCGCCGGCGCTGGCCGGGCCGGCGCGGGCGCGCATGCCGTCGAAGGTCAGGATCGAGCCGCCGCCGGCCGCCACCGTCTCCACGTCCAGCATCGGGCTGCGCAGCTTCACGCCCGCCACCCGCGCCTGGTCGCGCCGCTCCAGCGCCCCGGCATAGCGGCAGACGTCGGTGGAGGTGCCGCCCATGTCGAAGCCGAGCGCCGCCGCCGCCCCCGCCGCCTGCGCCGTCCGCGCCACGCCCACGACACCGCCGGCCGGTCCCGAGACCACGGCGTCGCGGCCGCGGAAGGCCTCCGCCCGCACCAGGCCGCCGGCCGAGGTCATGAAATAGAGCGGTGCGCCGGCCACCGCCTCGGCCACCCGGCGCACATAGGCCTGCAGCACCGGCGTGAGGTAGGCGTCGGCCACCGTGGTCTCGGCCCGCGGCACGAAGCGGGGCAGGGGGGAGACCTCGGAGCTCAGGGCCACGAACTCGAAACCGGCCTGCCGCGCGATCTCGCCGGCGGCCTGTTCGTGCGCCGGGTTGAGGTCCACGTGCAGGAAGGCGACGGCGGCGGCGGTGAAGCCCTCGGCCACCGCGGCGGTCAGTTGGGCCCGCAGCGCCTCGGCGTCCAGAGCCCGGACCACCTCGCCATCGGCGGCCAGCCGCTCGCGGGCCTCGACCACGCCGGCGTAGAGCGGCGCGGGCCGGACGATGTCTAGCGCGAAGAGGTCGGGTCGCGCCTGGTCGCCGATGAAGAGGGCGTCGGCGAAGCCCTCGGTGGTCACGAACAGGGTCCGGGCGCCCGCGCGCTCCAGCAGGGCGTTCGTCGCCACCGTGGTGCCCATCTTGATCGCCTCGACCCGCTCGGCGGGGAACGGCGCGTCGGGCGCGACGCCCAGGATCCGGCGCATGGCCTCCACCGCCGCATCGGCATAGGCGGGCGAGGCCGACAGCAGCTTCAGCGACACCTCGCGGCCATCGTCGAAGCGGCCGATGACGTCGGTGAAGGTGCCTCCCCGATCGATCCAGAAGCTGCAACGCCTGTCCAAAACCTAACCTCGGTGCGCGACGGTCAGGACGTATTACCGGACGTGAGGCCCGCCCATAGCGAAATGAGCTAACCGCGCGCTGCGCAGGCTACTCGATGTAGCCGAGCACCGTTCCGACCTCGTAGGTCTCTTCCGGAGCCGCCACGATCTTGAGGCGGCCCGAGGCCGGCGCCTCGATCTCGTTGTTGGATTTGTCGCTCTCGATCGAATAGAGCGGCTGGCCCTCCGTGACTTCGGCGCCGTCGGCCGCCAGCCATTCGGTGAGGATGCCCTCGTTCATGTCGAAGCCGATTTTCGGCAGCAGGATCTCAGTGGCCATGGTCTTCCGTCGTCGTCAGCGAGCCAGGGCCAGGATGGCCGCGGCGATGCGGGCCCGATCCGGCGCGTAGGCGCTTTCCAGGGGTTTCGAATAGGGCACGGCCGAATAGGCGCCGCCCAGCCGCCGCACGGGCGCCTTCAGCTGGCCGAACAACTCCTCGCCGACCACCGCTGCGATCTCCGCGCCGGCCCCGAACGCCTTGACCGCCTCGTGCACGATGAGCACGCGCCCGGTCTTGCGGGCCGAGGCGAGCACGGTCTCGCGATCCCAGGGCGAGATGGTGCGCAGGTCGATCACCTCAACCGAGACCCCCTCGGCGGCGGCCAGTTCGGCGGCGGCGCGGGCCTCGCCGGCCAGGCGCGAATAGCTGACCACGGTGACGTCGGTCCCCTCGCGCTGGACCGCCGCCTTGCCCAGCGGCACGCGGTGCCCGGCGTCGGGCAGCTCGCCCGGCATGGGCGTGCGGTAGGTGGGCAGGTTCTCGATGAAGAGCACCGGGTCGGGGTCTTCGATGGCGCTGCGCAGCAGGCCGTAGGCGTCCTGCGGCGTCGACGGCGCCACCACCTTGATGCCCGGGGTGTGGGCGAACCAGGCCTCCAGATAATCGCAGTGCTGGCCGCCGGAGCCGTAGCCCAGGCCGGTCATGGTGCGGATCACGATCGGCACGCTGGTCTGGCCGCCTGACATGAAGCGCAGCTTGGCGGCGTGGTTCACGATCATGTCCATCGCCACGGTCGTGAAGTTCATCAACATGATCTCGGCCACGGGCTTGTAGCCGACCAGGCTGGCGCCGATGGCCGCGCCGATGATCGCCTGTTCGGCGATCGGGGTGGAGCGCACGCGCTGGCCGCCGAAGCGGGTGGACAGGCCATTGGTGACGCCGACGATGCCGCCGCCTTCCGGGTCGGCCAGGTCCTCGCCCAGGGCCAGCAGCTTGTCGTCCTCGGCGAAGGCGTCCATCAGCGCCTTGCTCAGCCCGGCCAGGATGGTGGTGGTCGGCGGCTTGGGCGTGGCGGGCTTGGCGGCCGCGGGGGCGGTGCTGGTCTCGCTCATGCGGCGATCTCCTCGGCGAAGACGTCCCGGCGCAGCTCGTCGGTTTCGGGGAAGGGCGAGGCCAGGGCGAAGGCCACGGCCGCGTCGATCTGGGCCTCGATCCCCGCCTCGATGGCGCTGAGCTGGTCGTCGGTGGCGATCCCGTCCTGGATCAGCCGGGCGCGGAACTTCGGCACGGGGTCGTCGGCCATGGCGGCGGCCTTCATGTCCTTGGGGATGTAGGCGTCCGGGTCGCCGAACACGTGGCCCATGAAGCGGAAGGTCATGGCCTCGATCAGGGTCGGGCCCTCGCCGGCGCGGGCCCGGGCCACGGCCTGGGCGGCGGCGCGGTACATGGCCGCCGGGTCGTTGCCGTCCACCCGCACGCCGGGGATGTTGTAGCCCTGGGCGCGGTCGGCGATCTGTTTGGCGGAGGTGCCGGCCTCATAGGTGGTGTGCTCGGCGAACTGGTTGTTCTGGCAAAGGAAGATCACCGGCAGCTTCCAGACCGCCGCCAGGTTCAGGGACTCGTGGAAGGCGCCGATGTTGGAGGCCCCGTCGCCGAAGGTCGCCACGACCACGCGGTCTGTCCCGTCCAGCTGCGCCGCCCAGCCCAGGCCGTTGGCGATCGGCATGGTCGAGCCCACCACGCCGGTGGTGACCATGATCCCCTTCTCCGGATAGGTCAGGTGCATGGGGCCGCCCTTGCCCTTGCACGAACCGGTCGCGCGGCCGGCGAGCTCGGCCCACAGGATGTCGAGGGGGAAGCCCTTGGCCAGCATGTCGTGGATGCCGCGATAGATCGTGCAGAGGTAGTCGTCGTCGCGCAGCGCCGCGCTGAGCGCCGCGGGGATCACCTCCTGGCCGCGGTAGGAATAGTAGACCATGGCGATCTGGCCCGAGCGGATCACCTTGCGGGCGCGCTCGTCGTTGGCGTGCAGCAGCGCGACGCGCCGGTAGATCTCCAGCAGGGTCGCGGAGTCCGGCTCGAAGGCGTCGGGGGTGGCCATGGGGTTCCTCGCCCAGTCTTGCGTCTGCGGACGTCGTCGACGCGCCCGCTAATTCGCTAACTAATATAACTATGATGCAGCGGGTGCAACCAGGGCTGCGGGGTCGGCGATCGCCTCACCCAGGTGACGCACGAAGCGGGCGGCGTCGGCGCCGTTGATCACCCGGTGGTCGTAGGTCAGCGACAGGGGCAGCATCTGGCGCGGCGCGAAGGCCTCGCCCGTCCAGACGGGGCGCGTCTGCATCGCGGTGACCCCCAGGATCGCCACCTCCGGCGCATTGAGGATCGGCGTGAAGGCCGTGCCGCCGATGCCGCCCAGCGAGCTGATGGTGAAGCAGCCGCCGCTCATCCGGTCCATCGGCAGGCCCTTGGTGCGGGCCAGCTCGCTGACCTCGCGAAGTTCAGCGGCCAGGCTCGCCACGTCCCGCGCGTCGCAGTCGCGCAGCACCGGGACCAGCAGGCCCAGGGGGCCGTCGACGGCGATGCCGATGTGGACATACTTCTTCAGCACCAGGGTCTCGCCGTCGGCCGACAGCGAGGCGTTGAACTGCGGATAGGCCTTGAGCGCCGCCACGACGGCCTTGATCAGGAAGACCAGGGGCGAGGGGCGCTCGCCGGGCGGCAGGGCCCGGCGGTGCGCCTCCAGGGCGGTGGCGTCCACCTCGTCGTGGTGGGTCACCTGGGGGATGGCGGCGTTGGCCGCCATGGTGCGCGCGACGATCTTCTGGAAGCGGGTGCGCACCACACATTCCACCGCGCCGAAGCGCTGGAAGGGGCTTTCGGGGGACGCGATATCGTTCATTCCAGCGCTCTCCTCGAGGGCGCAACATAGCTATAGAATTTAACGACGCTATCGATTTATTATGCGGCCAAAGAGCCTGCCCCGCGCCGCGGGCGTGGCCGTGCCGGGAGGTCGAGAAGGTGAGCGTTCTCAGCGCCGTCGAGCCGCGCATCGAGCTGGTCCGCGACGCCATGGACGCCGCCGTCGCGTCCGGCGCCGAGACCGGGCTGCAGGTCGTGGCCTACCATCGCGGGCGCAAGGTGATCGACCTCTGCGCCGGCTTGGCGGACCCGCAGGCCGGGCGGCCGGTGACGCCCGACACCCTGTTCAACGTCTACTCCGTCACCAAGGCGGTGGCGGCCACGGCGCTGCATATCCAGGCCGAGCGCGGGCTGGTGGACTACGACGCGCCCATCGCGACCTACTGGCCCGCCTTCGCGGCCAACGGCAAGGCGGCGGCGACGGTGCGCCACGCGCTCACCCACCGCGCCGGCGTGCCGCAGATGCCGGCGGGCGTGACGCCCGAGATGATCTGCGACTGGGCCGCGATGACGGACGCCATCGCCGACCTGCCGCCCCTGGCGCCGCCCGGCGAGAAGACCCTCTACCAGTCGATGACCTTCGGCTGGATCGTCGGCGAGATCGTGCGCCGCACCGATCCGAAGGGCCGCGACTTCCGCCAGTTCGTGCTGGACGAGATCGCCCAGCCGCTGGGGCTGGCCGACCTGTGGATCGGCATCCCGGACGCGGCCGAACCGCGGGTGGCGGTGATGAGCGACCGCAACGCCGACGATCCGGTCCCGCCGGACACCACGCTCTGGACCCAGTCCATGCCGCCGGCCGTGGCGCTGAGCCCGCGGGTGTTCGCGCGGCCGGACGTGCGCCGCGCCTGCATCCCCGGCGTCGGGGGCATCTTTACGGCCAGGGACGAGGCGCGGTTCTGGGCGATGCTGGCCGAGGGCGGGGCGCTGGATGGCGTACGGCTGCTGTCCGCAGACCGGGTCGCCGGCTTCTCCACGCTGCGCGAGCACGGCGACGAGCCCGATCCCGTGATGTTCGGCATTCCCTTGCCGATCAGCGTCGGCGGCTACTGGGTGGGCGGGCCGCGGGTGACCGGCCCACGGGCCATCTGGCATCCGGGCGCCGGCGGCTCCATCGGCTGGGCCGACCCCGACCACCGCCTGGCCGTGGCCATCTGCCACAACCGGATGTTCAACACCCGCAGTCCGGACGACGATCCCATCCTGCCCATCACGCGGGCGATCGTGCGCGCGCTGGACCTTTCGTGACCGGACCTGTCCTGACCTTGGGAGCGCGCCGATGAGCGTGATGACCGCGCCGCTGAAGCTGGAGGACCTGGAGGACCGGTCCTTCGACCCCTTCATGGTCGAGAAGCTGTCGCACGGCTCGACCGCGGACCCCTATCCGACCATCCACGCCGCCATGGCTAAGGGGCCGGTGCACAAGGGCGCCTACCGAGACCTCTTCGACGCCGTGCCGGACGTGCAGATGGCCGGCCTCAACCACTACGTCGTCCTGGGCTACGACCTGATCCAGCAGGTGCTGCTGGACCCGCAGACCTTCACCAACCGCGAGGCCTTCGAGCACAACCTCGGACGCTCCTTCGGCCATACCGTCACCGTCATGGACGGCGAGGAGCACGCCCGCTTCCGCCGGATCTTCCAGCGCGCCTTCCTGCCCCAGGTGGTGGCCAAGTGGGGGGAGACCGTGGTCGATCCCGTGGTGGACCGCCTGATGGGTGCGTTCATCCAGCGCGGCGAGGCCGACCTGGTGGCCGACTTCACCCATCACTATCCGTTCCAGGTGATCTATCGCCAGCTGGAGCTGGAACCCGAGCAGGCGCCGATCTTCCACAAGCTGGCCATCGCCCAGCTGCTGTCCTCCATCGGCGCCCCGCAGGGGCAGGAGGCCAGCCGCAAGCTGGGCGACTTCTTCGCGGGTCTGCTGACCCTGCGACGGGCGCAGCCCGGGAGCGACCTCGTCAGCCACCTGGCGACGGTGGAGGTGGATGGCGAGCGCCTGCCCGACGACGTCCTGATCGCCTTCCTGCGCCAGCTGATGAACGCCGGCGGCGACACCACCTATCGCGGCACCAGCGTTCTGCTGACCGGCCTGCTGACCCATCCGGACCAGCTGGCGGCCGTGGCGGCGGACCGCAGCCTTATCCCCCAGGCGATCGACGAGGCCCTGCGCTGGGAAGGGCCGGTGGCCTCCACCTGGCGGCACGCGGCGCGCGACGTGACCCTGGCCGGGGTCGACATCCCCCAGGGCGCCATCGTCAATGTGGTGCTGGCCTCGGCCAACCGCGATCCGGCCAAGTTCCCCGATCCCGACCGCTTCGACATCTTCCGCGACCGTTCGGTGCGCCCGTTGCCGTTCGCCACGGGGCCGCACGTCTGCATCGGCCAGCACCTGGCCAAGGTGGAGATGACTCGGGCCCTGAACGCGGTCCTGGATCGCCTGCCGAACCTGAGGCTGGATCCGGACAAGCCGGCGCCGGACATCGTGGGCCACATCCTGCGGGTGCCTGAGCACATCCACGTGCGCTTCGATCCGGCCTGACGCGCCGATGAAGCAGTGGATGTGCCTGAACTGCGGCTGGGCCTATGACGAGGCGGTCGGCGACCCCTCCGCCGGCATCGCCCCCGGCACGCGCTGGGAGGATATCCCGGACACCTGGCGCTGCCCGGACTGCGGGGCGGCCAAATCCGAATTCGACATGGTGGAGGTCTGAGGGCGAGGCCCTGGACCTGCGCGCTTGAGGAGTGATCGCCCGTGCCGTTCGACGCCGATGAGACCCGCTTCAGCAACCTGCGCTTCGCCCGCGAGGGCGGGGTTCTGGAGATGACCCTGCACACCCGCGGCGGCGAGGCGCTGTGGGGCATCGCCGAGGACGGGCTGCACAACGAGCTGGGCGTCGCGTTCGCCGAGATCGCCCGCGACCGCGAGACCAAGGTGGTGATCCTGACCGGCACGGGCACAAGCTTCATCGCCGGCATGGACCCGCAATCGCGGCCGACCGAGACCAGCCGCAGCGCCATCTGGGCGCGGATGCACCGCGAGGGCGTGGCGCTTCTCGAAAACCTGCTGGCCATCCCCGTGCCGGTGATCGCCGCGGTGAACGGGCCCGCGCTGATCCATGCGGAGGTGGCGGCGCTGAGCGACATCGTGCTGGCGTCCGAGACCGCCGAGTTCGCCGACGTGGCGCATGTGGCCGGCGGGGTGGTGCCGGGGGACGGGGTACAGACCGCCTGGCTGACCCTGCTGGGGCCCAACCGCGGGCGCTACTTCCTGCTGACCGGCCAGCGGATCGGGGCGCAGGAGGCCAAGGCCCTCGGGGTGGTGGGCGAGGTGCTGGCGGCGGACCAGCTGCTGCCCCGCGCGCGGGAGCTGGCGCAGGGGCTGGCGAAGCTGCCGGCGACCATGCTGCGCCACACCCGGGCGGTCATGGTGCGCGACCTGCGCCGGCGGATGGCGGACGAGCTGTCCCTGGGCCTGGCGCTCGAGGCGCTGGCGGCGACCGAACAATGAGCGAGGGCCTGGAGGCCGACGTCATCGTCGTGGGCGGCGGGGCGGCCGGAGCGGTGCTGGCGGCGCGCCTGTCCGAGGATCCGCGGCGCAAGGTGCTGCTGGTGGAGGCCGGGCCGGATGCGCGGGCGCTGAAGTACCGCGTGCCCGCCGGCACCATCGCCCTGATCGGCGACAAGGTGACCGACTGGCAGTACCCGCCGCAGCCGGACCCCACCCTGAACGGCCGGCCGGTCTTGTGCGCGGCGGGGCGGATGCTGGGCGGCTCCACGGCCATGAACGGCATGGTCTACAACCGCGGCCAGCGCAGCGACTACGACGGCTGGGCGAAAGATGCGCCCGGCTGGTCGTTCGACGAGGTCTTGCCCTATTTCATCAAGGCCGAGGCCTATGGCGGGCCGCCCGTGCAGGGCCGGGGCAGCGCGGGGCCGCAGAAGGTGACGCCACCGCGCGCCACCCATCCGCTGGCCGAGGCCTTCATCGACGCCTGCGGGGCGCAGGGGATGCCGCGGCGCGACGACTATTGCGCGGGCGAGGCCCTGGGCGCTTTCCGGGTGGACGGCTTCATCGGCGCCGACGGCCTGCGCTGCAGCACCGCGGACGGCTACCTGCGCCCCGCCATGGGCCGCGCGAACCTCACCGTCCTGACGCAGGCCTGCGCCGAGCGGATCGTGTTCGAGGGGCGCCGCGCGGTGGGCGTGGAGGTGCGCCAGGGCGACACGGTGCGGACCCACCGGGCGCGGCAGGAGGTGGTGGTGGCCGCCGGGGCCTATGGCTCTCCCGCGCTGCTGATGCGCTCAGGCGTGGGGGAGGCCGCGGCGCTCTCGGCCCTCGGCATCGCGGTGGTGGCGGACCTGCCGCAGGTGGGCCGCAACCTGCGCGACCACATCGGCGCCGGGGTCAGCAAGCTGGTCACCGTGCCCACCTACAACAGCCCGCGCGGGCTGCCGCAGCTGCTGGCCTACGGCCTGGAGTTCCTGCTGACCCGCAAGGGCCCGCTGGCCTCGACGGTGGTCCAGGCCATGGCCTACGGCAAGTCGGACCCGACGCTGGACGAGCCGGACTTCATGCTGAGCTTCCTGCCGCTCTGCATCGACTACCGCAGCTCGCCGCCATCGCTGCACGCGAGCCCCGGGATCAATGTCGGGGTCAATATCTGCCGGCCGAAGAGCTCCGGCCAGGTGGTGCTGGTCTCCGCCGATCCCCGCGAGCCGCCGCGGGCGCACCATCGCCTGCTGGACGATCCGCGCGACGTGGAGGTGCTGGCCAAGGGCCTGGGCGCCACCGCCGCCGTGCTGGCTTCGCCGCCCTTCGCGCGGTTCGTCGCCGAGCCGTGCAGCCCGGCGGTTGAGCCGACCGACCTGGAAGGCTGGGCCGAGCATGCGCGCAAGGTGGGCGGCTCCTCCTATCATCCGGTCGGAACCTGCCGCATGGGCCGCGCGGGGGAGGCCGTGGTGTCGCCGACGTTGGAGGTCTACGGCGTGACGGGGCTGCGCGTGGCCGACGCCTCGATCATGCCGACCCTGACCTCCGGCAACACCGCTGCGCCCACCATCATGATCGCCGAGAAGGCCGCGGAGCTGATCGCCCAGAGCCGGGTCTAGGGCGTCACGACGGCCGGCCGGGGCCCTGCGCCCGTCGGGGCGCCCCGCGCCTGGGCATAGAGCCGCGGCAGGCCCAGCGCGAGCAGGAGGGCCAGGCCCGCCGAGCCCAGGCCCACGGCGCTGACCGAGGCCTGAAGCGCCATCTCGTCGCCGAACACCCGGTCCGTGACCAGGGCCACGAGGGTCGGGCCGCATCCCAGGCCGAGCAGGTTGCCGATCATCAGCAGCAGCGCCGCGACGCGGCCGCGCAGGGGGCCGGGAACCAGGTCCTGCAGCGCCGGATAGCTGCTGACAGCCACGAAGTTCATGGCGAAATGGATCACGCCCAGGGAGACCAGGGCCACGCCCGCGCTGCGCGCCATGCTGAAGACCGCAAGGCCCGCGAGCGTCACCGGCAGGCCCAGCAGCGGGATCAGCACCCGGCCGTCGCCCGGCCGCCAGCGGGCCAGCCGGTCGGAGAGGACGCCACTGCAGACGCCCGCGCTCGCCGAGCACACCAGCAGCAGCACGGCGAAGGCCGCGCCCGCGTCGCGCGGCGGCATGCCATAGATCCGCATCAGCACCGTCGGCGCCCAGGAGGAGACGCCGTAGCCGAGGATGAAGACCGCGCTGAACGTGGCGAGGAACAGGCCGTAGGTGAGCGGCCGCGCGCCGATCAGGGCGCCAAGTCCCGCCGCGGGGCTGGCAAGCCGCGGCGTGGGCGTCTCGAGCCGCGGCGGCTCGCGCAGTGTGGTCACCAGCAGGGCGACCAACAGCCCAGGCGCGCCCATGGCCAGGAACACGATCTTCCACGGCGCCCAGCCGTGCGGCAGCCAGGCGGGCGGGTGCTGGGCGAGGGCGCTCAGCAGCATCCCGCCCACGAACAGCGAACCGGCGCTGCCCACCGGCGTGCCCGCCTGCATCAGGCCCATGGCGCGGCCGCGGCGCTCGGGCGCGAAGGAATCGGCCATCAGCGAGACGCATGCCGGCGCGAGGCAGGCCTCGCCCAGCCCCACCGCCATGCGTGCGGCGAACAGCTGCCAGAAGGTGGTCGCCAGCCCGCAGGCCATGGTGGCGAGACTCCAGAACGCGATCCCGCCCACCAGCAGGTTGCGCCGATTGCCACGGTCGGCCGCCCAGCCCAGCGGCAGGCCGGCCACGGCGTAGATGGAGGCGAACGCCATCCCCTGGATCAGGCTGACCTGCGTGTCGCTGACGTGGAGGTCGGCCTTCAGCGAGGGCAGCAGGAGGGTGACGATCTGCCGGTCGAGAAAGGCCATCACCCACGCCAGGAACAGCACGCCCACCAGCCAGGCGGCGTAGGCGCCGGAGGAGGGGCTGGGGCGCGGCATGGACTAGATGTTCCTGAGCATTTGGGGCGTACGGCTTCCCCCGGAGGGGGAAGTGTTGCGCGGAAGATGGCGAGAGGCTTTCCGCATTCGCTGTCCCTAGCTCCGGGTGGTGGCGGGGTCCCAGACAAGTTCCAGGCGGGTCACGCCGTTGACGTGGCCGGACGCCATCTCCGGGTGCGAGCCGGGCTTCAGCTCGAACTCGGGGATGCGGGCGAGCCATTCCTCGAGGAAGACGGCGATCTCGCGCCGCGCGAGCACCGCGCCCGGGCAGGTGTGGGGGCCGTTGCCGAAGGCGGCGTGGCGCACGTCCTCGCGGCGGAAGTCCACGGTCAGCGGGTCGGGGTTCAGCCGCTCGTCCAGGCCGAACAGCGAATTGGGGACCTGGATCAGCTCGCCGGCCTTCAGGGCGACGCCGCTGAGTTCGCAGTCCTCGGTCACGTAGCGGGCGGTGTTGGAGATCCCGTGGCGCCGGATCAGCTCCTCCAGGGCGTTCTTCTGCAGCTCCGGATGGGCGATCAGGTCGCGCCGGTGTTCGGGATGGGTGGCCATGAACCGGCAGATGAAGCCCAGCAGGGACGCCACGGTGTCCAGGCCGCCGAACAGCAGCAGGGTCAGGAGGCTGAAGGTTTCCTCGTTGGTGATGGGCCGATCCGCGACCTGGGCATGCACCACGGTGGAGATCAGGTCGTCGCCGGGACTGGCGCGCCGTGCTTCCACGAACTTGGCCAGGTAGCCCATCATGTTGGCCTGGGCCTCGCGGCGCTTGGCCTGGTCGGGGCTGCGCACCACGACCTCCGCCCACGGCAGCAGGGTCTCGCGGTCCTCGTAGGGCAGGTCGACCATCTTCATGAAGACGGCGATGGGCAGTTTGCGGGCGAAGTCCTCGATGAACTCGCATTCGCCGCGCGGGGCCAGGTCGGCGACCAGCCCGGCCGCCAGCTCGCGGACCATGGCCTCCACACTGTTGACCACCTTGGGCAGGAAGGCCGGCATGATGATCCGGCGGTAGGGGGTGTGGACCGGCGGGTCGACGCCCAGCGGCAGCGGGACGTGGGTCTGCTGCGGGTCGTAGGGCAGGGTGAAGACCCGGTGGCTGAAGCGCTGGAAGTTGGTCTGGATCTCGCGGATATCCTCGGCGCGGGTGGCGATCCAGTGGCCGCCGTTGCGAGGCGTCCAGAGGATGTCCGGACCTTCGTCCTGCAGCCGCTTCCAGGCCAGCTGGACATCCTCGCCGGCGCCGGGCGGGGCGAAGAAGTCGAAGTCCACCACCCGCTCGGGCGGCACGTGGGCCGGGCGTTCGACGGGCGGGCGCGAGATGGCTTGCATGGTGTTCTCCCCGGGATCTTTCAGCCGACCGTGAAGCCGCCATCCACCAGCAGCTTTGCGCCGGTGATGTAGCTGGCGGCCGGGCTGGCCAGGAACAGGATGGCGCGGGCCATCTCGATGGGCTGGGCGATGCGGCCCGTCGGGTTGCGGCCCGGGATCAGGGCCGGGCCGGCGAGGTCGACATGGGTCTCGCGGACGCGCGCGCCGCCGGCGGTCTGCATGCCCCCGGGCAGCACCGAGTTCACGCGCACGCCGTCCTTGGCGAACTCCACCGCGGCCAGGCGGGTGATGGCGTCGACCCCCGCCTTGGAGGAGTCGTAGTGCATGTTGGGGAAGATGGTCGGGTGGACCGAGCTCATGGACGAGACGTTGACCACCGCCCCGCCGCCGCGCCCGCGCATCTGGCGCACCGCTTCGCGCAGGCAGAGAAAGGTCCCGCGCGCGTTCACCGCATGCATCCGGTCCCACTCCTCGACCGGCATGGAGAGGGTGTCGGCCTTCTGGCGGTAGGCGGCGTTGTTCACCAGCACGTCGACGCCGCCGAACGCCTCGGCCGCGGCCGCAAACGCCCGCTGGACGGAAGCCTCGTCCGCTACGTCCATCTCGACGCCGAGGGTGGAGCTGATGGCCTGCAGCTCGTCCGCCGCCGCCTTGGCCGCAGCGCCGTCCAGGTCGCCGATCACGACCCGGGCGCCGACCTCGGCGAAGAGGCGCGCCGTCGCCAGGCCCAGGCCCGATGCCCCGCCCGTGACGAGGGCGACCTTGTCCGTCAGGGTGAAGGCGGCCAGCGCTTCGGCCGAGCTCGATGTGAGCGACGCCATCGTTCCTCCCACTGTATTCTTCTTGGGGGAATTGTATAACCTATCTAGCGAATAAGAGAAGGGGTGGGAGCATGGACGTGACGCGGCGACTGTTCGGCCTGGACGGCCGGTCGGCGGCGGTGGTCGGGGCGACGCCCGTCGGCGCAGCGACGGTCCGGCTCTTCGAGGAGGCGGGTGCGCGGGCGCTGCTGTTGCCCACCGTCCATGAGGGCGATGGCGAGGCCCTGGACCCGTGCGACGAGGCCGCGGTCGGCGCCCGGCTCGACGCGCTGATGGCCGAGCAGGATGGGCTGGACGTCTTCGTCTACGCCGTCACCACGCCCGGGACCTATCCGTTCGGCGAGATGACCCTGGCGCAGTGGGACCGGCTGCAGGCGGCCAACCTGCGCGGCGCCTTCGTCTGTCTGCGCGAGGCGGTGCGCCGGATGGTCCCGCGTGGCGGCGGCCGGCTGGTGGCGGTCTCCACCATGGGCGCGCTGCACCCGGTGCTGAACGGCAACGCGGCCTACGGCGCCTCGAAGGCGGGGCTGAACGCCATGGTCCGCTCCATCGCCCTGGACCACGCCGCCGACGGCATCCGCGCCAACGCCCTGCTCTGCGGGGCCGTGCCGGTCGGGCCAGCGCCGCCGGACGCGGGGCGCTCGGCGGGACCGGCCTTCCAGCCCGGTCGGCTGATGCTGGGCATGGCCGAGCCGGAGGCGATGGCGGCCGCCGTGCTGTACCTGGCCTCGCCGGCGGGCGGCTTCATCACCGGCCAGAGCCTGGTCGCCGACGGCGGCTTCCTGATCTCATGACCGCGGAGGCCTCTATGATCGCGCCGATCCTGATCGATGTCGCCGGCCTGCGGCTCTCGGCCCTGGAGGCCAGGCCGGCAGGGCCGGCCAAAGGCCTCGTCCTGGCGCTGCACGGCGGCGGCTATCGCGCCGGCTACTGGGATTATCCGCCGAATTCGCTGCTGCCGATGGCGGCGGCGCGGGGCTTCCATGCCGTGGCCGTGGACCGCCCCGGCTATGGCGCCGCCTTCGACCAGACCTGCGGCCTCGCGCGCCAGGCGGAGATCGTGTTCGACGTCATCGATCACTTGAAGCGCGGCGACGGCGACGTCCCGGTGCTGGTGGCCGGCCACTCCATGGGCGGCATCCTGGCCCTGATGATGGCCGCCTCCGCGCGCAGCCCCGCGATCGCGGCGGTCGACGCGTGCGGCGTGCCCCTGGCCTTTCAGCCGGCCATGGCCAAGGCGCTGGCCGCCCGGCGGCCCCAGCCGGGACAGACCCACTACGACGCCGCGCCCGCCAGCCAGGGCCACATGCTGTTCTACGGGCCGCAGGCGACGTTCGACCCGGCGGTCCTGGCCTACGATGACACCATCGCCGCGCCCGTGCCGGTGGCCGAACTGCCCGACGGCGCGGCGGCGCCGGACACCATGCCGGCGGTGATGGCGGCGATCACCCTGCCCGTGCGGCTGAGCTTCGCGGCGTTCGAGGGCGCCTCGGTGGTGGACGACGCGATGGTCGCCAGGGCCCGCGGATGGCTGGCCGGCAGCGCCCGCGCCGAGGTGCGCATCCAGCCCGACGCCGGCCACAACATCAGCCTGCACCGCGTGGGCGCCGACTTCCACCGCGGCGTGCTGAATGCGTTCGAGGCCCTGATCTAGCCGTCCGTGGCATGGCGCACGACCGATGCGCCCAGGACGTCGTCGAGCTCCAACTCGGCGACCTCGGAGATGCGCAGGATCATCATATAGGTCCCGATCACATAGAGGGTCTCGACCAGCTGGCGCGGCGAATAGAAGGCCGCCAGGGCCTGGAAGGCGAAGTCGTCCACCCGGACCGCCTCGACCGCCTGGCGGGTGAAGGCCAGGAGGGCCCGCTCGCGGTCGGAGAAGGCTGGATCCCCGAACCGGTCGGCGGCGATGGCCGCGACCTGGGCGTCGGGGACGCCCATCGAGGCGGCCACCTGCAGGTGCTGGGCCCATTCGTAGGCGCCGCGTTCGAGGTGCAGGACCGCCAGGGTGACCAGCTCGCGCTCCAGCGGCGGGAGGTCCAGTTCGGCGAAGATCGCCCGGGTCATGCGGCTGAAGCCGGGGTAGACCGTCTTGCCGTGCGCCAGCAGGCGGAAGAGGGCCAGCTTGCCGGCCGGGCTGTTCCGATAGACCTCGGCCTGCTCGGGCGTCAGGTCCTCGGGGGCGACCAGGGGGATGCGGGTCATGCGCGGCGTCTCCAGGCGCTCAGCGGGTGGCGGATTCGCCGGCCAGGCGTTCGTAGGCGGCGAGGGGGGCGATGGCGGTGACGCCGCCGTCGACCGGCAGGCAGGCGCCGGTGATGAAGCGGGCTTCCGGCCCGGCGAGGAAGAGGGCCGCCTGGGCCACGTCCCAGGCGTCGCCCTCGATCTCCAGCGGCGCGATCCGGCGACGGGTCTCGCGGGCGGCGGGGCCGGCAAACCGCTCCACCAGCGGCGTCAGGATATGGCCGGGGGCGATGGCGTTGGCGCGCAGGCCCTGCGGCCCATACATCACCGCCAGCTCGCGGGTGAACTGGATCAGCGCCGCCTTGGCCGGTCCGTAGGCGCCGACGCCGTGCGCGCGCAGGCCGGCCACCGAGGCGATGTTGACCACCGCCTTGCCCTGGCCCGCCAGCAGGGCGGCGATGGCCGCGCGGGTGACGAAGACGGCGCTGTTGAGGTTGAGGTCCAACCCCTGGGCCCAGGCGGCGTCGGCCATCTCCTCCAGCCGGGCGCCGCCCGAGCCGAGGCCGAGGTTGTTGACCAGCACGTCCAGGCCGCCCAGCCAGGCCAGCGCCTGGGCCACCGCAGCGGCGGCCTCGGTGGGCTGGGTGAGATCGGCGGGGAAGACCCGCGCCTCGCCGCCGCGCTCGGCGATCATGGCCTGGGTCGCCGCGGCTCGCTCGACGTCGCGGTCCAGCAGCGCCAGGCGCGCGCCCTCGCGGGCGAACAGCACGGAGATGGCGCGCCCCGTGCCGACGCCGTCGCCCTGCGACCCCGCGCCGGTGACCAGCGCGCGCCAGTCCTGCAGGCGCCCGTATGCGGCGGCCGGTTCCGGCATCAGCGGCTCCTCCCGATCCTGCTGTACTGAGCGCGCGGCGGCGCCCTCGGAGTAGGGGGTTCCTTTCCATTGCGCAGGGGGTGATTTCGTTCGAGAAGGTGGGATGCCCGAGCTTGTGGTGGCCGCGCTGCCGAACACCTGCCTGGCGAGCCTCGGCGCCGTGCTGGACGCGCATGCCCTGCTGAGCGCGCTCTACGAGTCCAACCACGCCCTCAGCGACTATTCCCGCATGGCGACGCAGGTGCGCATCGCCACCCTGGACGGCGGGCCCGTGACGCTGGCGGGCGGACGGACGCTAGCCTCCGATGGCAGCCTCGCGTCGGCCACCGAGCCGCGGCTCGTCTACCTGCCGGCGTTCGAGCCGGCCGACCCGCAGGCGCCGGGGGCGGCGGCCGAGGATCGCGGCCTGCTGGACTGGCTGCGGGGCCGCACGGCGGCGGGCGGCGTGATCGCGGCGGCCGGCGCCGGGGTCTGGCCGCTGGCGCGGGCGGGGGTGCTGGCCGCGGGGCCGGCGTGCGTCGAACCCCGCCTCGCGCCGGCCTTTCGCCGGACCTTCCCGCGGATCGAACTGGATCTGGTCAGGCCCCACAGTCCGGCGGGTCCGGTGATGACCTGCGGCCGGCTTGGCTTCGAGCGGGACTTCGTGGCGCGGGTGTTCGACCAGGCGGTCTCGCCGGGAGTCGGCGCCTGGCTGCGCATGAACTGGGGCGGGTCGGGCGACATGGCCGCGCCGGCGCTCGCCGACCCGTTGGTCGCCCAGGCCCAGCTCTGGATCCGCGAGCGATTCACCGACAGCTTCCGGATCCAGGACCTCGCGGCCAGCCTCTCCGTCAGCCACCAGACCCTGATCCGTCGCTTTCGCCAGGTCGCCGGCACGACACCGCGCGACTACGCCCAGCGCCTCCGCATCCAGGCGGCCCAGATGATGCTGCGCGACACCACCCGCACCGTCGGCGAGATCGCGGCCCTGGTGGGCTATTCCGACGTGCCGACCTTCCGGGCGGTGTTCCGGGTCCAGGTGGGCCAGGCGCCGGCCGCGTTCCGATCGATGGCGCGGGCTCCGAACGGAAAATAACCCCCTGGAATCTCATCAAAACAGCCCTGTTTGTCGCGCTCAGCGGGCGGATGATGGGCGCAAGACGATCTCCAGGGAGGCGCGCATGCCGGACGGAACCCAGGCCCAGCCGGCCGCCCTGCCGGCCATGGGCGAGCTCAAGACCCACAACCACCTGCTGGGCGACCGCGCGGCGCTGGACGCGGCCTGGACGCGGGACGGCTACTGGTTCTTCCGCGACATGCTGGACCGCGCGGCGGTGGGGCGGCTGCGGGCGGAGTTCGTGGCCGAGCTGGAACGGCAGGGCGTGATCGACCCGGTCGGCGATGCGCCCACCGAGGCGAGCGTGCGCTACAACGGCGCCAGCCTGGCGGCCTATCCGTTCCGCATGGAGCCCCTGGCCGAGCGGCAGCCGTGGCGCGCCTTCGTGGCCGAGCCGGCGATCGACGCCTTCTTCACCCGCCTGTTCGGGGAGCCGCCGTTCTGGGTCCCGGTGGTGGAGTATCGCGCGACGCCGCCGGCGCAGGACCGCAGCCGGGCGCGCTTCGACGGCATCCACCAGGACGGCCCCTACAGCCCCGGCATCCCGTTCCGCATCTGCTGGTTCCCGTTGGCGGAGATCGATGCGGACACGGGCGGCCTGGCGCTGGTGGAGGGCCTGACCGACCAGGTCAATCGCCACCCGTTGGCGGCCGGCTCCAACACCTCGATCCCGGCCCAGGACCTTCCCGCCGACCGCTGGCGGCGCACGACCTACCAGCCGGGCGACGTGCTGCTGATGAACCTGTGGACGCCGCACAGCGGCCTCTCGAACCTCTCCGACCGCTTCCGGCTCTCCATGGACCACCGGGTGATGGCGCGCTCCGACCGGTGCCCGCTGGTGGGCGAGCTCGTGGCCATCGACGACGGCGCGGTCACCGTGTTGGCCGAGGGCGAGTGCGTGACGCTGCGCATCGAGCCCGACACCTACGTGCGCAACGACGTGGGCCGGAAGCTCGCCGGGGCGGCCATCGCCGAATTCTTTCGCCCGGGCCGCGAGGTCATCATCGCCTTCGAGGGCGACAAGGCGACCGTGGTCCGGCCGCCGCACTGAGCCACTCAGGCCAGGCCGTGGTCGACCATGGCCTGGGCGAAGCGCCCGGCGCAGGCGGCGTTGTAGGCCTCCGGCTGGAAGGTGGTGCTGTTGGCGAGCCAGACCAGGAAGCCGTAGGGCAGGAAGTCGAGGTAGCGGCGCAGGCCTTCGTCGGGATCGAGGTCCGGTCCGCCGGCTGCGGCGAGCTCGCCAAGGTAGCCGGCCAGCAGCCGCCGTTCGTGCGCGCGCCGGTCCTCCACCGAGAGCGCCGAGGCCAGGTAGTAGGCGACGTCGAAGCCCCAGGCCCCGCGCCAGACGCACTGCCAGTCGAGCAGGCCGGGGCGCCCGTCCGCCCCCCGGTAGCTGTTGCCGATGTGGGCGTCGCCATGGAGCATGACCACGTCCGTATCCAGCAGGCCGGCCGCCAGGGTGCGCTCGAAGGCGCGCTGGATACGGTTGGGCTCCTGCAGTTCCGATGGGAGCGAGTCGCCGCGAGGCAGGGCCAAGTAGCTTTCAAGCTGGGGCGTCTCGCAGATGTAGGCCAGATAGCTGCCGGGCTCGCCCACGTCGCTGAACAGCGGCCGCAGCCACCCGTGCGCCGCCTGCCAGGCCTGGCGGAAGGTGCGGCCATGCATCTGGGCCAGCATGGCGAGCATCCGTTCGGCCTCGTCGGGCCGGACCGGCTCGAGGGGGTTGCGGAACACAGCGCCCGCGCTGCGCAGGTCCTCCAGCAGCAGCACCCCGTCCAGCCGCGCCTCGTCCCAGGCCGCGCCGTAGCAGCGCGGCGCATTCACCGGCAGGTCCGCCAGCAATTCCGCATAGACCCGGGGCTCGCGGGAAAAGATGCCGACGCCGCGCAGGATCTCGCTGGTCGGCTCCCAGCCGCCCTTGATCCACATGCGCGGCGGACCCTGCGGGCCGGGCGCGTAGGCGAGGCGCAGCAGGGCCTTGGTGGCGGTGCCGTGGGCCCGGTCTTCGATCTCGAAGGCCGCCACACGCACGCCGGGAAACCGGTCCGCCAGCAGGGCGGTCAGCATCCCCGGCGAAACGGCCGCCAGGTCCTGGGGGATCGACGAAGGCTCCGCCAAAGACTCCGCCGCATATTCGACTCTCAAAGTCGCCCTGGGCATAGCCGCTTCCTCGTCTTATTATTATATAACTTAGTTAGCTCATTAGACCGCGCCGCGACAAGGCACGGCATCGTGAACACGGGAGGAGGCCAGGATGGGCGAGATCGAGGCGATGGTGCGGGCGCTGCACGACAAGCAGGCCATCCGCGAGTGCCTGGCCAACTACTGCCGGGCCGTGGACCGGCTGGACCGGGAGCTGCTGCTGAGCTGCTACCACGAGGACGCGGTCGACGATCACGGGGTCTTCGTGGGTGACCGCGAGGCGTTCGCCGACT
Source organism: Caulobacterales bacterium (assembly GCA_019510435.1). GTDB lineage: Bacteria > Pseudomonadota > Alphaproteobacteria > Caulobacterales > Caulobacteraceae > Phenylobacterium. Next base: position 172,968 of record JAEKKJ010000012.1, read on the forward strand.
GGGCCCTGGCGCTGCACGCCCGGGCGCAGACCGCCACCCAGCACATCATCACCAACCACACCTGCGAGCTGGACGGGGACGTGGCCCACGCCGAGACCTACTGGATGTTCGCCAGCATGAACACGCAGGGCGCGGCCCTGACGCTGGGCGGCGGGCGCTACATCGACCGATTCGAGCGGCGCGGCGGGCGCTGGGCGATTGCGCTGCGCCGGGTGGTTGGCGACTGGCGCGGGCAGCCGGGCGAGGCCTGGCTGCCGCCCGCGGTGGTCGAGGCGCTGAACAGCGGCGGGCGGCCCGCGCGGGACCGGTCGGACCCCTCGTACGAACGCCCGCTCACCTTCGACGAGGCCCGCCGCGGCTTCCAGGCGCTCTGAGGTGCGGCGCTATCGGCTGAGCGACCACGGGGCGATCGAGAACCTGGCCATCGTCGAGGCGGCCTCGCCGGAGCCTGGGCCGGGCGAAGCGGTGGTGCGGATGCGCGCGGCCTCGCTCAACCCGCGCGACCTGATGGTGATCATCGGGCCCTCGCCCTATGGGCCGCGGCCGGGGCTGACCCCGCTGTCCGACGGCGCCGGGGAGGTGCTGCGGGTGGGTCCGGGGGTGACCCGGGTGCGGCCGGGCGACCGGGTGGTGGCCAGTTTCCGCCCTGGCTGGATCGACGGGCCGCTGGAGGCCGCGGCCATCGCCGGCGACCTCGGCGGCGGCGGCGACGGGGTGCTGGCCGAGGAGGTGCGGCTGCCGGCGGCGGCGCTGGTGCGGCTGCCTGACGAAGTCGGGTTCGAGGCGGCGGCAAGCCTGCCGTGCGCGGCGGTGACGGCCTGGCGGGCGCTGGACGCGCCGAGACTCCCCGCCGACGCCACGGTGCTGGTCCAGGGGACCGGCGGCGTCTCGCTCTTCGCCCTGCAGCTGGCCGTGGCGCGCGGCTGCCGGGTCATCGCCACCACCTCCTCGCCGGCGAGGGCTGCGCGGCTGCGCGCGCTGGGAGCCGAGACCGTGATCGACCGCACCACCTTCCCCGACTGGGACGCCCAGGTGCTGGCCGCCACCGGCGGCCGCGGCGCTGACCGCATCGTGGAGGTCGGTGGGCCGGGCACCCTGCCCAAATCGTTCGCCGCCGCCGCCTACGGAGGCGAGATCGGGCTGGTGGGCCTGCTCAGCGATCCCATGGACCGGGTCAGCCCACTGCCGGTCATGAGCCGGATGCTGACGCTGCGCGGGGTGCTGGTGGGCTCGCGCGCCGACCTGGAGGCTGTGGTGGCGGAGGTCGCGGCGGGGCGGCCGGCGCCGGTGATCGACAGCGTGTTCGACTTCGACGATGCGCCCGCGGCGCTTCGCCGGCTGCAGGCGCACGAGCAGGTGGGCAAGATCGTCGTGCGGATCTGACCTCGGCCGGGTTCAGACCATTTCCTTCAGGCGCGGCTTGACGATCTTGTTCATGGCGTTGCGCGGCATGGCGTCCAGGAAGGTCCAGACCTCCGGGATCTTGTACTTGGCCAGTTGGGCGGCGCAGGCGGCCTGCAGGGCCTGCCGCAAGGCCTCGTCGGCGGCGACGCCGGGCGCGAGCTCGACGAAGGCGGCGACGATCTCGCCCAGGCGCGGATCGGGCTTGCCCACCACGGCGGCGTCGCGCACCCGCGGGTCGGCGGTCAGCACGCGCTCGACCTCGGCCGGGTAGATGTTGGCCCCGCCGCGGATGATCATCTCCTTCAGCCGGTCGCGGATGAAGATGTCGCCCTCCGCGTTGAGCACGCCCACGTCGCCGGTGTGCAGCCATCCGGCCCGCAGCGCCTCGGCGGTCTCCTCCGGGCGACCCCAGTAGCCGAGCATCGGGGCGTAGACGCCCGCCCACTCACCGATGTCGGCGGCGCGCACGCAAATCTCCCCGGTCTCGCCGGCCGCCAGCTCGCGGTCCTGCGCGTCCAGGATGGCGATCTTCAGGTGCGGGAAGGCGCGCCCGCAGGCCCCGGGCACGAAGGGCGTGTCGAGCGACGTGCCCGCCACGGCCGTCGGCGCCTCGGTCAGGCCGTAGCCCCCCAGCAGCGGCTTGCCGAACCGCGCCTGGTAGAGGCCGCGCAGCTCGTCCGGCACATTGGCGCCGCCGCTGGCCGCATACTCCAGGCTGGCCAGGTCCTGCGGCGCGATCTCGGGGCGGGTCAGCAGGTCGTAGACCGTGGCCGGCGCGCCGGTGAAGGTCTGGATCTTCTCGGCCTTGACCCACTCGGCGATGCCGAGGGCGTCCGCGCGGTCCATGCAGACGGCAGAGCCGCCGCCGGAGAGCGGCACGATGGCCTCCAGGATCATCAGGTTCAGGATGGTCAGCGGCAGGGTGACCCCGCGGCGGAGGTCCGGCCGCTGGTGGGAGCCGCGCAGGCCGGCATGAGTGGTGGCGGCCACCAGCACCATGTTGTGCTGGCTGTGCACGGCGCCCTTGGGAAGGCCCGTTGTCCCGCTGGTGTAGGCGATGGCCGCGGGCGCAAAGGGATCGATCGCCACGTCCGGCCGGGCCGCGCCGCGATGCTGGGCCACCAGCGCCAGCCACGCGTTGCCGTCCGGGCCCGGCTCCAGGCTCACGATGCGCCGCAGGTTGGGAAGCTCGCCGCGCAGGGGCTCGACCTGCGCCTGGGCCGCCCGATCGGCGAGGAAGACGGCCGCGCCGGAATCGGCCAGCTGGAACGCCTTCTCCGGCGCCGCCAGCGGGCGATTGATCCCCACCCAGATGGCGCCCAGGCGCTGCACCGCGAAGAAGGCGATGACGATGTCCGGGTGGTTGCCGGCGCAGGCCGCGACTCGGTCGCCGGGCCCGATGCCCAATGCGGCCAGGGCCGCCGCGCCCGCGTCGATGGCCGCGTCCAGCTCGGCATAGGCATAGCGGCTGAAGCGGCCGACGATGGCCTCGGCGTCTGGCCGCTCGGCGACGCTGCGGTCCAGGCAGGTGGCGACGTCGCGCCAGCCGCCCGGGATGGGCCGCCGGGTCACCATCCCGCCAGCCTTGCGGCGTGCTCGCGGTGGCGCGACGGAGCGCCCAGGTAGGCGAAGTCGAACATGGCGCGCTTGAACCAGATCTGGGCGTCGTACTCCCAGGTGTAGCCGATCCCGCCGTGCGCCTCGACCGCCGCGCGGGCGGTCTGCATGTAGACATCGCCCAGGTGCGCCTTGGCCAGGGCCGCCACGCGGCGGGCGTCCGGCGCGCCGTGGTCGAAGGCGTAGGCGGCATACCAGTAGAGGCCGCGGGCGGGCTCCACCTCCACCGCCATATTGGCCAGCTGGTGCTTCAGGCCCTGGAAGCGGCCGATGGGGCCGCCGAACTGCTCGCGGGTCTTGGCGTAGTCCACCGACATGTCCAGCAGGCGCCGCGCGCCGCCGAAGGCGTCCGCCGCGGTGAGCACCAGGGCCGCGTCCACCAGGGCCTCGGCGGCGTCCGCCTCCGCCGGCATGGCGTCCGCGGGCGTCTCGGCATAGGCCACATGGCCGATGCGGCGGGTCCGGTCGGCCACGTCCAGCGCCTCGAAGGTCTGGCCGGCGGCGTCCTTCTCCACGAGGGCGAAGCCGCCCGCGACACCGACGACTGTGATGTCGGCCAGCTCGGGATAGAGCACCTGGCGCTTCTCGCCGCTGAGCCGTCCGCCCTCGAGCCGCGCGGTCCAGTCGGCGGCGCGGACCCGGTCTCCCGCCTCGGCCAGGGCGACGGTCCCGATCGCCTGGCCCGTGGCGAGCGCGGGCAGCCAGCGGTCCTTCTGCGCCGGCGAGCCGAAGCGGTCGATCGCCAGGGCCGCCAGCACCTGGCCCAGGAACGGCCCCGGGGCGCCCGCATAGCCGAGCGCCTCGGCCGCCAGCGCCAGGTCGGTGACGCCAAGCCCCAGGCCGCCGGCGTCCTCCGGACAGGCGAGGCCGCCCACGCCCAGGTCCATCAGGCCGGACCAGAAGTCGGCATCGAAGCCGGTGTCGCTCTCGAAGGCGCGGCGGCGCGCGCCCGCGTCGCCCTCGCGCAGGGCATAGTCGCGCACTGCGTCCTGCAGCGCCGCCTGGTCGTCGGACAGCCGAAACCTCACGCCCCCGTTCCCTTCTGGCCCTCGGCCCCGTCGCGCGGCAGGCCCAGGCCTCGCTCGGCGATCACATTGCGCTGGATGTTCGAGGCGCCGCCCGCGATGGCCACGCCCAGCGAGCCCATGATCTGGTTGACCCACTTCTCGTCGCCGCGCCGGTTTCCGCCGCGCCCTTGCGGCGGCATCAGCAGGGCCGCGTCGCCGATCAGGTCCTGGGCCAGGTTGGCGATGTGGTGGCCGATCATCGTGCCGTTCAGCTTGTTCAGCACCCCGATCAGCCCGGCGTCCTGGCCGGCCAGGTCCATCGACATCTGGCGATAGGCCGAATAGCGCTGGGCCAGGACATAGGCTTCGATCCGCGCCAGCTCCTGGCGCACGTCGCCGCTGGCCAGGGCCGGCTGGCCCTCGCGCTGGGCGTCCTTGGCCAGCTCCACCAGCTTGCCGAACATGTCCTCGGTGCGGGACTGGCCGCCCACCGTGTCGCGCTCGTGCTTCAGGGTGGTGCGCGAGACCTGCCAGCCGCGGCCGCGCTCGCCGACGATCCAGTCCTTGGGCGTGCGCGCGCCGTCGAGGAACACCTCGTTGAACTCGCGCCCGCCGGTCATCTGCTTCAGCGGCCGCACGGTCACGCCGGGCTGCTTCATGTCGAGCAAGAGGTAGGAGATGCCGTCGTGCTTGGCCGCGTCCGGCTCGGTGCGCACCAGGATGAACATGTAGTCGGCCAGGTGGGCCATGGTGGTCCACACCTTCTGGCCCGAGATCACCCAGCTCTCGCCCTCCAGCGCGCCGCGGGTGCGCAGGGACGCCAGGTCCGAGCCGGCGCCGGGTTCGCTGTAGCCCTGGCACCAGACGATCTCGCCGCGCAGGGTCGGGGCGACGAACCGCTCCTTCTGCCAGTCCGCGCCGCAGGCCAGCAGCGTCGGGACCAGCATGGAGACGCCGGGGCCCTGCAGCTCGCCCGGCGCGCCGACGCGGGCGAACTCCTCGCGGATCACCCGGCCCTTGAGGGGATCGGGCGCCTGTTCGGACCCGCCGTAGGCCTTGGGGATCGACCGGTAGAGGTAGCCGCGCGCCACGGCGCGCTCGCGGAAGGCGGAGGCCGCGGCGCGGGCGTCGGTTTCCTTCGCCGGCGGCCAGTGCGCGGCCAGGAACGCGGCCACCTCCTGGCGGAACGCCTCGTACTCGGAGCCCAGCTCCAGATCCATCCGATCCTCCCGACTTGCTCCCGGCGTCACCGCGCCCGAAGCTGCGCCTGGCGCTTTTGGCGCCTTGGCATAATCTGAAACGTAGATAAATTATCTACCGATGTTAAGCCGCAAATGCGGCAGGGGAGGACGCATGGGCCAGCCGCAAGGGGCGCCGTTCGACGCGGCGGCGCTGAAAGACGTGGCCTACGAGGTCCGCGACGGCGTGGCCCTGGTCACCCTGAACCGGCCGCACGAAGGCAACGCCCTGACCCGCCAGATGCACGAGGACCTGGAGGCGGTCTGGGCCGAGGTGAAAGCCAACCCCGAGATCCGCTGCGCCATCGTCACCGGCGCCGGCGAGCGACACTTCTGCACCGGGGCGTCAGTTTCGGGGCTTTCGACCGACAAGCCGGGAAGTTCCCTGCGCAACCGCCCGCTGGAGGAGGTGGTGCGGCTCACCCCCTACCAGAACAAGGTCTGGAAGCCGGTGATCTGCGCGGTGAACGGCCTGGCCGCGGGCGGCGGCCTGCACTTCGTGGTCGATTGCGACATCGTGGTGGCCTCGCAGACCGCGGCCTTCATGGACACCCACACCACCGTCGGCCAGGTCGGCGCCATCGAGAACATCGGGCTCGCCCGCCGCATGACCCTGGGCGGCGCCCTGCTGATGACCCTGGTCGGCCGCGACTACCGCATGCCGGCCGAACGGGCCCACCAGCTGGGCCTGGTGGACCTGTTGGAGCCGACGCCGCAGGCGGCGCTGGCGCGGGCGTTCGAGCTGGCGGAGTCGATCAAGAAGAACTCGCCCCAGGCCCTGGCCCTGTCGAAACAGGCCATCTGGGGCGCGATGGAGGAGGGCTACACCCGCGCCGCGGAGGCCGGTTGGAGCCTCTTGCGCCTGCAATGGTCGCACCCGGACTTCGTGGAGGGCCCCAAGGCGTTCGGCGAGAAGCGGGCGCCGGCCTGGAACCCCGACCCCGACGCGCGGCGCTAGCCAATGGACCTGGACTGGAGCCCCGAACAGCAGGCGTTCCGCGAGGCGCTACGGGCCTGGCTCGCCGCCAATGTGCCGACCGAGCGGCGCCCGCACGACCTCGCCGCCGCGGCGGCCTTCGACCGCGCCTGGCAGAGGCAGCTGTTCGAGGGCGGCTGGGCGGGCCTGAACTGGCCGGTGGAGTACGGCGGCCGCGGCCTTTCCATCCTGCAGCAGGTGATCTGGTACGAGGAATATGTCCGCGCCGGCGGCCCGCCCATGGGCCTGCGGTTCGTGGCCCAGAACCACGCCGGGCCCACGCTGATCGCCCTTGGGACCGAGGCCCAGAAGGCGGCCCACCTGCAGCCGATCCTGACCGGTCAGCACCTGTGGTGCCAAGGCTTCTCCGAACCCAACGCCGGTTCGGACCTGGCCTCGCTGCGCACCCGCGCCGAGGTCGATGGCGACCACCTGGTGGTGACCGGCCAGAAGATCTGGACGACCGGCGCCGACCAGGCGGACTTCCAGGAGCTGCTGGTCCGCTCCGAGCCCGGCTCCGAGCGTCACAAGGGCCTGGCCTGGGTCATCTGCCCGATGGACGCGCCCGGGATCGAGATCCGGCCGATCCGCAAGATGACCGGGCGCGCCGAGTTCTGCGCGGTGTTCTACGACGAGGTGCGCATCCCGCTCGCCAACGTCGTGGGCCGGCTGCACGAGGGCTGGGCCACGGCCATGGCCACCCTGGGCTTCGAGCGCGGCACCTCCTTCATCGGCGAAATGGCCGAGATCGCCATGCGGCTGGAGGACCTGATCGCCGAGGCGCGGGCCAGCGGCGCCGACCGCGACGACGAGCTGCGCCGCAAGCTGGCGGACCGGCGGGCCGAGGTGGCGGCGCTGCGGGCGCTGAACTACGCCAACCTCTCCCGCTACGCCCGTGGCGAGCGGCCCGGCGCCGAGGGGTCGATCACCAAGCTCTTCACCAACGAGGTGGCCCGCTCGGTGCAGGAGCTGGCCCTGGAGCTGGCCGGCGGGGTCGCGCTGGACGGCGACCTTGCCGAGAACGAGGCGGCCGAGGCCTGGCTGAACGGCATGGTGCTGACCATCGGCGGCGGCACGCCGGAGATCCAGCGCGAGATCATCGCCGATCGCGTGCTCGAACTGCCGAGGAGCCGCTGACATGGACCTGACCCTGCAGGAGGACGAGCGCCAGATCGCCGCCATGGCCGCCGAGGTGCTGGCCGGCGAGGCGGCCCTGGACCGTTGGTTCCGCGAGGACGTCGACGCGGCGGCGGAAGAGGCGCGGCTGCGGGCCCTGGCGGCGGGCCTGGGCTGGATCGGCTTCGGCGCGCCGGCGGCGGCGGGCGGCAGCGAGGTCTCCGTCGTGGAGGAGGCGGTGCTGTTCCGCGAAGCGGGGCGCTTCCTCGCGCCCATGTCGCTGGCGGCGGGCGCGGCAGCGGCGCGGTTCGCGGCGGCCGACCTGGCCGCCCGGATCGTGGAGGGCGAGGCCGCGGTCGGGGTCGCGATGGCGCGGGACGCCGGGCGCCTATGGCGGCTGGGCACGGCGGACGGCGCCTTGGCGCTGCAGGTGGACGACGCGCGGCTGACCCTGCTGGAGGCCGACTGGGAGCCGGCGGCGTGCCTCGATCCGACGGTCCCGGCCCAGTCGGCGGCCCTGGGGTCGGTGCGGACGGTCGCGGAGACCTCCGCGTCAGCGGAGCCCCAGCGATTCGGCCTCCTGGTCGCGGCCCAACAGCTGGGGCTGGCCGAGACCGCCCTGGCGGCCAGCGTCGCGTACGCCAAGCTGCGCGAGCAGTTCGGCCGCGCCATCGGCAGCTTCCAGGCGGTGCGCCACCGCTGCGTCGACATGGCCGTGCGGGCCGAGCGGGCCAAGGCCCAGCTGTGGTTCGCGGCGGTCTCGCTGCGCGACGGCGCGGCCGACGCCAGCTTCCAGGCCGCCGCGGCGATGCGGGTCTGCGACGATGCGGCGGGCCGCAACGCGCGGGACAACATCCTTCTGCACGGCGCCATCGGGGTGACCGCGGAGAACGAGGGCCACCTGCTGCTCAAGCGGGCGACGCTGTGGCGCCAAGTGCTGCCACCCAACCGGATTCTCGAAGAAATCGCGCGTGGGGGTGGACCGGCGTGGTAGGTCCAGTGAAACTCCCACGAGCGGGATTCGTCTCAACAGGTTATACCTTTGATGTCTGAGAGCGCGCGGCAACGATCCAAGCTGAACGTCGGCGCCCAGGTGCGGGTCCCGAAGACCGCGGAGCTCGTGGCCCGGCGTGTGCGCCGCGCGATCGTCACCGGGGAGCTGCAGACCGGCGACAGCCTGCCGTCCGAAGCCCAGCTGATCGAGGACTTCCAGGTCTCGCGCCCGACGATCCGGGAGGCGATCCGGATCCTGGAGTCGGAAGGCCTGATCAGCGTATCCCGCGGCGCGCGCGGCGGCGCCCGGGTGGCCCAGCCCGATTCCGATATGGTGGCCCGGGCGGCGGGCGTGGCCCTGCAGACCCGCGGGGCGACCATCCAGGACGTCTATGAGGCGCGGATGATGATCGAGCCGCCGGCGGCGCGCCTGGCGGCGGAGCGGCGGCCGGCCCAGGCGGCGGCCGTGCTGCGCGCCCACATGGACCGCGAGTTCGAACTGGTGGACGACGGCGTCGCCATCACCCAGGCCATCGCCGACTTCCACCGCATGCTGATGGAAGAGTGCGGCAACGTCTCGCTGGGCATCCTGGCCCTGGGGCTGAAGGGCGTGTTCGAGCGGGCGTTGCAGACCTCGCAGAGCATGCGCTCGCCGGTCAGCCTGCCGGAGCGCCAGCGGCAGCTGCGGTTCGGTCTGAAGTCGCACCGCAAGCTGGTGGACCTGATCGAAGCCGGCGATGGCCCCGGCGCGCAGGCGCACTGGCAGCTCCACATGGAGAACGCCGGGCGCGTGTGGCTGAGCGACCTCGGCCCGCGCAGCGTGATCGAGATCCTCGAGTAGGCGCGCTCAGGCGCCATCAGGCGCCGACGAAGGGGACCTTCTCCTTCGAGCCGAAGGCGCGCACGGCAGCGGCGTTGTCCTGGGTGCGCGAGGTCTTGCGCACGGCGCGGGCCTCGGCCTCGAGATGGGCGTCGAAGCCGTTGACCGCGCCCTGCTGGAAGAGGCTGCGCATCTGGCCCAGCGCGATGGTCGGGCCGGCGGCGAAGTCCTGGGCGACCTTGCGCGCCGCCTCCGCGAAGTCGGCCGCCAGGGCGACCTCGTTGATCATGCCCCAGGCCAGGGCGTCGGGGGCGGGCAGCCGCTCGGCGCGCATCACCAGCTGGCGGGCCCGCGCCGGGCCGATGGCGCGGGGGAGCAGCCAGGTCAGGCCGCTGTCGGGGCTGGACGCCAGGTTGCGGAACGGCACCAGGAAATAGGCCGTGTCGGCGGCGATCACATAGTCGGCGAGCAGGGTCATCGCCAGGCCGATGCCGACGCAGGGGCCGTTGACCGCGGCGATCACCGGGACCTCCACGTCGCGCAGGCGGCGGATCATCGGATGGAACACGCTTTCGACGGCGTTGCCGGCGCTGCTGGCCTTGCCACCGGCCGCCTCGGTCCTCCGGCGCATCATGTTGGCGCCGGCGCAGAAGGCGCGGCCATCGCCCGTCAGCATCAGCGCACGCACGCCGCGACGGGGCTTGGCCACCTCCAGCAGCGCCGCCTGGATGGCGTCCACCATCTCCATGGAGAGGGCGTTCAGGCGCTCCGGATCGGCCAGCACCAGCGTGGCCAGGGCGCCATCCAGCTCCAGGCGCAGGTTGTCGAACTCCAGAACTTCCATGTCCAAGCCTCCCGGCGCGCGGACCGAACCGCGGCAATTATATCTCTAGCGAAGTTAGATATTTTGGACGACCGACACAAGGGCGCGTGGACGCCGGGAACCGCTTGCATTGACGCTCGAGGCGAGTCCAAATAGATAGACAAGTAAGAATAGTTAAATAACTCGGGGAGGCTGATCATGGCGCCACTGCGCGCGGCTCTTTTGCTTGCGGTTTCGGCCTTGGCGCTCGCGCCGGAGAGGGGGCGAGCCGCGGCGGCGACGCCGGCCCCTGTGGACGTCGGCGAGGTGGTGGTCACCGCCCAGCGGCGGGAAGAACGGCTGATCGACGTACCGATCGCCATCACCGCGGCGACCCGGGCGGAACTGGAGGCTCAGGGCGTCCAGAACACCCGCGACCTGACCAACATGACACCGGGGCTGAACGCCGCCACCCAGGGCTTCGCCTTCCAGCCCTCGATCCGCGGCATCGGCACCACTTCGACGGCCCTGGGCGACGAGACCAACGTCGCCCTCTACGTCGACAACGTCTACATGCCCTTCCAGGCGGGCAACGCCTTCGCGCTCAAGAACATCGAGCGGATCGAGGTGCTGAAGGGGCCGCAAGGCACGCTGTTCGGCCGCAACGCCACCGGCGGCGCGATCCGTGTCGTGACCGCCGACCCGGCCTTCGACCCGGGGTTCGAGGCCTCCGCCAACTACGGCTTCAAGCTGCACAGCAGGGAACTGAACGCCTACGCCACCGGACCCCTGGCCAAGGGCCTGGCGGTGGGGCTGTCCGCCTATGCCTATGACGACGACGGGTACGTCCACAACCTGGCGCCCCAGGGCGGCAAGGTGGCCGACACGCACCAGGTGACGCTGCGCGGCAAGCTGCTGGCCACGCCCACCGACAAGCTGCGGATCGTGCTGGAGGGCGACTACACCAACAGCGTCAACTCGACCGGGTTCTCCACGACGATCCAGCAGGGCGTCAGCGGCTCCAAGACGGTGGCGGGCGCCATCACCCCACCCGACAAGAGCATCGATCCCTACACCGTGGCCCTGACCTTCGATCCCTATGTGAAGGGCCTGAGCTCGGGCGGCTACCTGCAGGTCCGCTACGACCTTCCCGGCCACACCCTGACCTCGGTCTCCGCTTACCGGAGCTTCCGGCTGAAGGCGTTCCTGGATTCGGACCGCACCAACCTGGACCTGACCGAGTTCCACATCTTCCAGAACACCAAGGTCAAGAGCCAGGAGTTCGACCTGGCGTCCCATTTCACCGGGCCGCTGAACTATGTGGCTGGCCTCTACCTGTTCGACAGCAAGGCGCGCGCCCCGGCGACGCTGAACTATTCGGCCCCGATCGTCACGATCGGCGGGGTGCGTCGCCAGAACGGGCCGCTGGTCAACAACGCCAACACCCAGGGCGCGGTGGATACCCGCTCGTGGGCCGGGTTCGGCGAGGCCACCTGGGCGGTGACCGACGCGCTGAGCGTGATCGGCGGCTACCGCTACACCTGGGAGAAGAAGGACGCCCTGGCCCGCAACGCCCTCAGCGGCGTGCAATTCACCGGGACGGACAAGTGGACGAACTCCAGCGTCCGCCTCACCGCCCGCTACCGCCTGGACGAGCGGTCCAACGTCTATGTGACCTATTCGACCGGCTTCAAGAGCGGGGCCTTCAACACCTCGGCGGTGAGCAATCCGCTGCAGGAGGTGCAGCCTGAGGAGGTGAAGGCCTGGGAGGCGGGGCTGAAGTCGCGGGTGGGGCCGTTCACGATCCTCGCCTCGGCCTTCGACTACCGGTACGACAACATCCAGCTTCAGGTGAACAACATCCTGAACCCGGTGGCGGGGACGACGATCCTGCAGAACGCCGCCACGGCGCGGATCCGCGGCGCGGACCTGCAGGTGGGGGCGCGGCTCAGCGACGACTTCTCGGCCCAGCTGGGGGTCTCCTGGCTGCCGACCGCGAAGTACACCTCCTTCGCCGGCGGCCTGACCTTCATCCCCAACGCTGGCGGCGTGGGCGCGACGCCGGTGTCGGTGGACCTCTCGGGCACGCGGATGATCCGCACGCCGAAGCTGACCGCCGACCTCAGCGGGACCTATACGCACGAGGTCGCGGGCGGGAAGCTGAAGGCCTCGGCGGCCTACTTCTGGAGCGAGCCCTTCATCTGGATCCCGGGCGGGGCGGTGCGCCAGAGCGGCTATGCGACGGTGAACGCCCGGGTCGGCTGGACGACGCCGGACCAGCGCTTCACGTTCAGCGTCTGGGGGCGCAACCTCACCGACAAGGTCTACTGGCTGCAGGCCGGCGCCAACAGCGGCGGCTTCTCCGGCTCCTACGCCCAGCCGCGTGAGATCGGCGTGGGCGTGGACGTCGGCTTCTAGCCGGGATGGCGTCGCCCGACGTTCCAGCGCAGCCCGAGCGGTCCGACGGATCGCCCGGGACCGCCTGGCTCATCGGCCTGCTGTTCGCGGTCAATGCGCTGAACCTGCTGGACCGCCAGTTGCCGGGCATCCTGGCCCAGTCGATCAAGGCCGACCTGCACCTCAGCGACACCCAGCTGGGGCTGATGGGCGGGGTCGCCTTCGCGGTGGTCTATGCGGGGCTCGGCCTGCCCCTGGCGCGGCTGGCGGACCGGTGGTCGGCCAAGTGGGTGCTGGCCGGGGCGCTGGCGGCCTGGAGCGTGCTCACCGCGGCGGGCGCCTTCGCCCAGAGCTTCCTGCAGCTGGCCGTGGCGCGGGTCGGCGTCGCGGCAGGGGAGGCGGGCTGCACGCCGGCCGCCCACGCCATGATCAGCGCCCGGGTGGCGCCGCATCGGCGCGCCTCGGCCATCGCCGTCTACTCCCTGGGCGTGCCGGCCGGGGCCATGTGCGGCCTGGTGCTGGGCGGCTGGCTCAACGACCTGCACGACTGGCGATTCGCCATGCTGGCCATGGGCGCGCCGGGCCTGGCCGTGGCGCTGCTGTTCGCCCTCACCGTGCCCAGGGACGGTGTGGCCGCCCCGCCGGCGGCGGCGACGACAGGCGGGCTGCTGGACGCGGCGCGCACCCTGCTTTCCCTGCGCAGCTACCGGCACATGTTCTTCGCCGTGACGATCTTCGGGGTCGGGGTCTATGCGAACTTCCAGTTCTACCCGGCCTTCCTGATCCGGGTTCATGGCCTCAGCGCCGGCCAGGCGGGGCTGGTCCTGGGGCTAATGACCGGCCTGATCGGCGGGCTCGGGACCTTCGCCGGCGGCTGGGTCGGAGACCGGGTTGCGCGGGTCTCAGCAGGCCGCATGCTTGTGCTGCCGGCGGCCGGCTTCCTGTTAGCCGCGCCTTGCCTGCTGGCCGGCTTGCTGGCGCCGGACCTGCGGGTGGCGGTGGCGTTCCTCTGCCTGCCCCAGGCGGCGCACGTCATGTACCAGGCGCCCGTGTACGGCACGGCCCAGCGGCTGGCGCCGCCGGGCCTGAAGGCGATGGCCACGGCCGTGCTGCTGTTCGGCCTCAGCCTGGTGGGCGCCTCGGTGGGACCCTTCGTCGCGGGGCTGGCCAGCGATCTGCTGCAGCCGCGCTTTGGCGCCGGCGCCCTGCGCTACGCCCTGTGCCTGACCGCGTTCACCGATGTCTGGGCCGCCGCCCATCTGCTGCTCGCCGCCCGCGCCCTGCCGGCCGACCTGGCCCGCTTCGAGGCGCCGGATTCAAACGCGCGCTTGCCATCACCGCGGGTCGGAATATTATCTAACTAAGTTAGCGGAATAAACGGGAGGAAGCGATGTCAGAGCAAGCCGTCGCGGAAGGCGTCAAACAGGACTGGGAAAAGGCGACCGCCTACTCCCTCACCGACGACGATATCGAGCGGGCGCGGCTGTTGCTGGGCGCGGACCTGGCCTCGCGGGAGCGCGAGTACATCCAGACCGCGACCACGGACAACATCCGCAACTTCGCGGTCGGCTGCGGCAACGACAACCCGCTGCACTGCGACCCGGAGTACGGCGAGACCACGCGTTGGGGTTCGGTCATCGCGCCGACCATGATGGCGGGGGTCATCAACAAGCCGCTGCTGGGCGATCCGATGGATCCCGAGCTGAAGGCCAGGACCAAGAGCCTGTTCCGCGGCATCCACGTCTTCGTCTCGGGCGGCGAGTGGACCTTCTACCGGCCGATCTTCCCGGGCGACACGATCTACAGCTTCAAGGGCGAAGAGACGCTGGACGTGAACCCGTCGGAGTTCGCCGGGCGCAATGTTGTCCAGGTGCGCCGCGACGTGAAGTTCAACCAGCGCGGCGAGGTGGTGGGGGTCTACCGCATCCTGCGCATCCTGACCGAGCGCAAGACGGCTGCGAAGACCGGCAAGTACGCCAAGATCGAGCCGCAGACCTACACCGACGAGGACATCGCCAAGATCGACGAGATCTACGCGGCCGAACAGGTGCGGGGCGCGGAGCTGCGCTACTGGGAGGACGTCCAGGTGGGCGACTCCCTGGGCAAGATGGCCAAGGGTCCGCTGACGGTGACGGACGTGGTCTGTTTCCACGCCGGCGGCTACGGCTTCGTGCCCTATGCGCCGACGGTGGGGCGGCTGGCCCACAAGAACCGCCAGCGGATCGCGCCCTTCTACGTGAAGAACGAATACGGCGTGCCCGATGTGGCCCAGCGCCTGCACTGGGATCCGGCGTGGGCCCAGGCGATCGGCAACCCCATGGCCTACGACTACGGGGTGATGCGCGAGAACTACGTTTACCACTACCTCACCGACTGGTGCGGCGACGACGGCTGGGTGGTTCGCCAGAACGACCAGATCCGCAAGTTCAACTACATGGGCGACACCCAGGTGATCACCGGCGAGGTGGTGGCCAAGCGCGAGGAGGGCGGCCGCTTCCTGGTGGACGTCATGGTCGCCATGACCAACCAGCGCGGCGAGCAGACGGTGAAGGCCGACGCCACCATCGCCCTGCCCAGCCGCACCGCGCCGGCGCTGCTGCCCGAGGTGCCGTCGGACCTGCAGGCCCGCGTGACGCAGATGTGGAAGCGCCACGGCGAGCTGCTGCTGGCCAAGCGCAAACGCGGCGGCTGATCCATGGCGCTGGATCCGAACCTGCGGGCGCAGCTGACGCTGCCGGCCATCTGCGCGCCGATGTTCCTGGTGACCGGGCCGGCGCTGGTGCGCGAGGCCTGCAAGGCCGGGGTCATCGGCGGCCTGCCGCGGCAGAACGCCCGCAGCTTCGAGCGCTTCGAGGGCTGGCTGGCGGAGATCCATGAGGCCCTCGGCCGCGAGCGGGCCGAGCACCCGGGCGCCCGCATCGCGCCGGTGGCCGTGAACCTCGCGACGCGCATGCCGGCGGACGAGCTGAAGCAACACCTCGACGCCTGTCGCCGGTATGGCGTGGAGATCATCATCAGCGCCACCGGCGACCCCACCGAGCTGATCGGCCGGGTGCACGACTGGGGCGGCAAGGTCTTCCACGACGTCACCAACCTGCGCTTCGCGGAGAAGGCGATCGCCGCGGGCGCGGACGGCCTGACCTGCATCGGCGCCGGCGGCGGCGGCCACTCCGGCACGATCAGCCACCTGGCCCTGATCCCCCGCATCCGCGCCATCTACGACGGGGTCATCGTGCTGGCGGGCGCGGTCTCCACGGGCGCGGCGATCCGGGCGGCCGAGATCCTGGGCGCCGACCTCGCCTATCTCGGCACCCGCTTCATCGCCACGGCGGAGTCCGAGGCGCCGGAGCCCTACAAGGCGCTCCTGGTCAGCCAGGGGTCGGCCGGCCTGATGTACACCGGCAAGATCGCCGGGGTGCCCGCGAACTGGATGGCGGAGTCCATGCGCCAGGTCGGGCTGGACCCCGACAACCTGCCCGAGCCGCTGGGCAAGGGCATGCGCCACGACCACCTGCCCGAGGGCGTGCGGCCCTGGCTCAACCTCTGGAGCGCGGGCCAGGGCATCGACCTGATCGAGGATATCCCGACCGTGGCCGAGCTGGTGCGCCGCCTGCGCCGCGAATATGTCGCCGCCTGCGCCATCCCGGACATGGCCGAGGCCGCGCGCCTGGCCGATGCGGCGCTGCAGGAGGCGGGGGCGTGAGCGCCCGCAGTCTTGTCCCTTTTCGATGTGAGGCGCTCGCCTGATGGCTGGATTGTCCGACCTCGTGCGCGGGGTGCTGCGGCTGGAGCCGCAGGCGAACGCGATGGAGTTCGAGGGGCGCTGGCGCACCTGGGGCGACCTGGACCGGGTCGTGGTCGGCCTGGACGCGGCCTTGGCGGAGGCGGGCCTCGGCGCGGGGACGCGCGTGGCGGGCCTCCTGCGCAACAACCCGCTGACTGCCGCGGCGATCCTGGGCGTGGTCACCGGCGACCGCTGCATCGTGACCCTGAACCCCTCCTTGCCGGACGACCGCCTGGCCGCGGACATCCGTGTCCTGCAGCCACCAGCGATCGTCGGCCTGGCGCGGGACTGGGCCCGGCCGGCGGTGATCGAGGCCGCGCGCGAGATCGGCTGCCTTGGCCTGGCCCTGACCGACGACGGCGTGCGCCCGGTGGAAGGCCTGGAGACGGCGACCGGCGCGGGCCTGCGGCGCGACGCGGCGGGCATCGCGATCGAAATGCTGACCAGTGGCACCACGGGCCAGCCCAAGCGGATCCCGCTGAAGGCGTCGTCCTTCGACCGCGGCATCGCCGAGGCGGGGGTCTACGATGGCCGCAAGCCGGGCGATGCGCCCCGGCTGCGCTCGGGGGTGCAGATCCTCAACTCGCCCTTCGCCCACATCAGCGGCGTCTTCAGCCTGTTCAACTGCGTCAGCGCCGGGCGCGCGAGCTGCCTGCTGGAAAAGTTCAACGTCCAGACCTTTGCCGACGCCGTGCGCCGGCACCGGCCGAAGGTGGCCGGCGCGCCGCCCTCGGCCCTGCGCATGATCCTGGACGCCCAGGTGCCGAAGACGGACCTCGCGAGCCTGGTCGCCTTCCGCGCCGGCACCGCGCCGCTGGATCCCGGGCTCGCCGACGAGTTCTACGAGCGCTACGGCATTCCCGTGCTGCAGAACTACGGGGCGACCGAGTTCGCCGGCGGGGTGGCGGGCTGGACGCTGGGCGACTTCAAGGCGCTCCACAAGGCCAAGCGCGGCTCGGTGGGCCGGCTGAACCCCGGCGTGCAGGCGCGGATCGTGGATCCCGAAACCGGGGCCCCGCTGGCGCTCGGCGCGGAGGGCCTGCTGGAGTTGAAGGCGCCGCAGCTGGGGGACGGCGTCTCCTGGATCCGCACCACCGACCTCGCCGTGCTGGACGCCGACGACTTCCTCTGGATCAACGGCCGCTACGACAACGCCATCATCCGCGGCGGCTTCAAGGTGCTGCCGGACGAGGTGGTGCGCGCCCTGGAGCAGCATCCGGCCATCCGCGAGGCGGCGGTGGTGGGGCTGGCCGATGCTCGGCTCGGCCAGGTGCCGGCGGCGGCCTACATCGTGCGCGCCAACGCGACCGCGCCGGCCGAGGAGGACCTGCGCGAGTTCCTGCGCGAGCGCCTCCTGCCCTATCAGCTGCCGAGCCGTCTGATGCAGGTGGCGGAGCTGCCGCGTACGCCTTCGCTGAAGGTCAGCCAGCCGGACCTCAAGGCCCTGTTCGAAGCCGCCTGAAGCGGTTCAGGATTGGCGGTCTAAAGGTCCAGGCGCCTTCACCGCCGCGCATCCTCCAGGATGAGGTCGGCGGCGCGCCAGGCCATGGCCATGGCGGGGGCGTTGGTGTTGCCGGAGACGAGGCTGGGCATGACCGAGATGTCGGCCACCCGCAGGCCCTCGACGCCGCGCACCCGCAGGCGCGTATCGACCACAGAGCCGGGGTCCGCGCCCATGCGGCAGGTCCCGGCGGCGTGGTAGCCGGCGCCGCCGATGCGGTGGAAGGCGTCGAGGATCTCGTCGTCGCGCTGCAGCCCGGCGCCGGGCCAGGTCTCCTCCACGACGAACCGGGCCAGGGCTGGCTGGCTGTAGAGGCGGCGAATGAAGCGCACGATCCCGACCGAGGTCTCACGGTCCGCCTCAGCGGCCAGGTAGTTCGGGGCGATGGACAGCGGCGCATCGGGGTCGGCGGCGGTGATCTCGATCGTGCCCTGGCTCTGCGGCCGCATCGGATAGCCGCCGCACAGCGCCCCGGGCTCGCGCTCCATCACGAAGCCTTGTTGCGTGCGGTCCACCGACATCGGACCCATGCCCAGCTGGGCGTCGGGGCGGGCGAGGTCCGGCCGGGTCTTGACGAAGCCGCCCACCTCGAAGGCCGCGGCGGCGAGGGGGCCTGAGCGGAGAAGGTAGTAGCGCAGGGCGCTGGCGATCAGGCCGGCGCCCGAGAATGCGCGGTTGTGGCTGCCGCTTCGCACCCGGAACTGCATGGCCAGCAGCCGGTGCTCGCGCATGTTGCGGCCCACGTTCTCCGCCGCCGCCACCACCGGCACGCCCAGGCGCTGGAGGAGGGCGGTCGGGCCGACGCCGGAAAGCTGCAGCAGCTTCGGGGAATGCAGGGCCCCGGCGGCCAGGATCACTTCGCGGCCCTGGACCACCTGCTCGCCCTGCGGCGTCCGGATCCGCACGCCGGTGGCGCGGCGCCCGTCGAACACGATCCCCAGCGCCTCGGCCTCGGTCAGGATGTGCAGGTTTGGCCGCCGTCGCACCGGATGCAGGAAGGCTGCGGCGGCGCTCTGGCGACGGCCCTTGAAGATGGTGCGCGGCTGGTAGCCGAAGCCCGGCGCGTCGAGGGTATTGAGGTCCTCCGTCACCGGCAGGCCGATCTCCCGCGCCGCCGCGATCATCGCTTCGCAGAGCGGCTGGCCGGGCGGATGGGGCGTCACCCGCAGCGGCCCGCCGACGCCGCGGCCGTCGCCGGCGCCCAGCGCATGATCCTCCATGGCCTGGAAGCAGGGGGCGAGATCGCGCCAGCCCCAGCCGTCGCAGCCCTGGGCGGCCCAGTCGTCGTAGTCGCCGGGCAGGCCGCGGACGTAGACCATGCCGTTGACCGAACTGGAGCCGCCTAGCCCCTTGCCCCGCACCCAGTATTCCGGCGTGTTGTGTCCGCCGGTCTTGGCCACCTGGTACATCCAGACGTGCCGCGGATCGGCGAGCAGGCGACCGAAGCCGCGCGGCATGCGGATCAGGGGGCTGTCGTCGGCGCCGCCGGCCTCCAGCAGCAGCACCCGGGTGCGCGGGTCCGCCGACAGCCGGTTGGCCAGCACGCAGCCGGCTGAGCCTGCGCCAACGATGACGTAGTCGTAGCCCTGCAAGCGCCGTCTCCCCGCTCCTCTGAGCGGGAGCGTGTCATCGGCCTAACATAGGTAGTCAAGTTATCCAAGTTGACGAGAAGCATGAACTGCGGATCAACTCGCGCCATGGACGAGGCCAAGCCGCGCCGGCGCCGACGCAAGCATACCGAGGTGCGCGAGCTGCTGCTGAAGGCGGCGCGCGAGCTCTTTGCCGAGCGCGGCTACGGCAACACCACGACCCGCGACATCGCGCGGCGCGCCGGCGCCAGCGAGGTGCTGCTCTATCGCTACTTCAACACCAAGGCCCAGCTGTTCGAGCAGGCGATCTCCGAGCCGTTCGACGAGATCATGCGGGTCATCGTCCAGCGCCGGGCCGAGGCGCGGCTGGACGCCAGCGACGTGGCCGCGCAGGGCCGCAACTATGTGGAGGCGCTCTATCGGCTGCTGCTGGACGAGCGGCAGCTGATCCTGTCGCTGATCACCACTCGCGCCTACCAGGGCGGGGCGGGGGAGGGGATCGAGCGGCCGCGTGGGCTGCAGCACTACTTCGCCGAGGCCGAGGCGTCGCTGCGCACGATGTACCAGCGG
The DNA here is from genome assembly GCA_019510435.1 of Caulobacterales bacterium. GTDB lineage: Bacteria > Pseudomonadota > Alphaproteobacteria > Caulobacterales > Caulobacteraceae > Phenylobacterium. The sequence continues at coordinate 192,782 of JAEKKJ010000012.1, forward strand.
GTCGAGACGCCGCCGCAGCTGGATCCGGCGCTGGGGGCGCGGCTGTCGTTCGCCGCGGTGGTGGCCGCCGCCCTGCTGCAGGACTGGCTGTTCGCCGACGTGGCCGAACCCGAGGCGGTCGCGCGCGCCATGGCCGGCTTTGTCACCCATGGCCTGTTTGGGCGCGATTAAAGAGCTAGATAAGTTGTCTATGTCTTGACGCCGTTCGCGGCTCGAATGTAGCGTGCGCTACATAATCATAAGATCGGTGAGGAAGCTTGATGAACGCCCCCTTCCAGCCCACCGATTCGTCCGGCCCGGTCCGCGACGACTACGTGCCGGCGGCCGACTACATCTCGCGCGAGTTCCTGCAGCTGGAGAAGGCGCGGCTCTGGCCGCGGGCCTGGCAGATGGCCTGCCGCGCCGAGGAGATCCCCGCGGTCGGCGACTACTACACCTACGACATTGCCGATGAGTCGATCGTCGTGGTCCGGACCGGCCCGGAGGCGTTCTCGGCCTACTACAACGTCTGCCCGCATCGCGGCCGGCGGCTGACCAGCGGCTGCGGGCACACCGCCCGCTTCCACTGCCGCTTCCATGGCTGGCAGTGGAGCCTGGACGGCGCCAACACCCTGGTGGTCGATCGCGAGGAGTGGGGCGGCTGCCTCACCGATGCGGACGTGGCGCTGAAGCCGGTGCGGATCGAGACCTGGGGCGGGTGGGTCTATGTCAACATGGACCCCGAGGCGGCGCCGCTCGCCGAATGGCTGGCCCCGGCCAAGGACTTCCTCGACCCCTTCGACCTGGCGGGCCTGCGCTACCAGTGGCGCAAGTCCACGATCCTCCCTTGCAACTGGAAGGTCGCCCTGGAGGCCTTCAACGAGGGCTACCACGTCCAGACCACCCACCGGCAGATGCTGGAGTACATGGACGACGTCACCGTCAGCCACACCCACGGCCGCCACGCCATGTTCGCCTACTGGGAGGCGCTGCCCATGGGCTCGCGCTCGCGGCGGATCGGCGGGCCGCTGACCGACGACATCCGCCCCGGCATCCTCGCCTACATGGAGGACATGGCGGCGACGCTGAACGCCGGCTCGTCGGTACGCGCCGTGCACGCCGCGCGGCGGGTGATGCAGGAGGTGGCGCCCGGCAGCTCGCCGATCGAGGTGCTGACGGCGTTTGGCGGCTTCATCCGCGAGGATGCAGTCAACTCCGGCGCCGGCTTTCCGCCGATCACGCCGCAGGAGATCTACGCCGCCGGCATCGACTGGCACCTGTTCCCCAACCAGATCATGCTGCAGAGCCCGACCGGCCTTCTCGGCTATCGGGCGAGGCCGAACGGCGACGACCCGGACAGCTGCGTCTGGGACGTCTACTCCCTCCAGCGCTACCCGCCCGGCCAGGAGCCGCAGGTGGTCCAGGAATGGAGCCACGACCTGGCCGACGAGGCCTTCTGGGGCCGCATCCTCTGCCAGGACTACGAGAACATGGCCGACATCCAGCGCGGGATGAAATCTCGCGGCTTCGCGGGCTCGCGCCCCAATCCGGTGCAGGAGCGGGCGGTGTCGAACTTCCACCGCGCCCTGCACGACTTCGTGGCCGAGGACTGAGCCGTGGCGAACTGGGACGAAAGCGCCGACCTGGTGGTGGTCGGCAGCGGCGGGGGCTCGATGTGCGCGGGCCTGGTCATGCGCGACCTGGGCAAGTCGGCCCTGATCCTGGAGAAGACCGACAAGGTCGGCGGCTCGACCTCGATGTCGGGCGGGGTGCTGTGGGTGCCCAACCATCCCTTGCAGGCCGAGGCCGGCGTGCAGGACTCCTACGACCAGGGCCTGGCCTATCTGAACGCCACGGTCGGCGATGCGGGGCCCGCAACCTCGCCGGCGCGCAAGGACGCCTTCCTGCGCCGCGGGCCGGAGATGGTGAGCTACCTGCGCCGCAAGGGGCTGCAGTTCCGCCGCTGCGAGGGCTGGTCCGACTATTACGACGAAGAGCCCGGCGGCTGCCCGCGCAGCCGGTCCCTGGCCATGGAGCTGTTCGACGCTCGCGAGCTGGGCGAATGGAACGCCAGGCTGCGCCGCGGCCCGTTCGACATCCCCGTGCGCTGGCCGGAGAGCCGCCAGGCCATGCTGGCCAAGCGCACGCCGGAGGGCTTCCTGGGCGCCGTGCGCCTGGGCCTGCGCATGGCCGGCATGAAGCTCAGCGGCAAGCAGCTGGTGGGCATGGGCGCGGCGATCCAGGGGCGGATGCTGCAGGCCGCCCTGCGCGAAGGCGTCGACATCCGGCTGGAGACTCCGGTCAGGGAGTTGATCGAGGAGAACGGCCGCATCGTCGGCGTGATCGCCGAGAGCGACGGCAAGGTTCGGCGCATCCAGGCCCGCGACGGGGTGCTGATCAACGCCGGCGGCTTCGCCCGCAATGCCGAGATGCGCCGCCGCTACGGCCCCCAGCCGTCCTCCGTGGACTGGACCAACGCCAACCCCGGAGACACCGGGGAGGTGCTGGAGATGGCCATGGCGCACGGCGCGGCCAGCGACCTGATGGATCAGGCGGTCTGGCTGGTGACCTCGGTGACGCCGCAGGGCTTCCGCGCGTTCCACGTGCTGGACCTGGCCAAGCCGCACCTGATCATGGTCGATCAGTCCGGCGAGCGCTTCACCAACGAGTCCGGCTCCTACATGGAGAACGGCCAGCGGATGTACGCCCACGGCGCGGTGCCGGCCTGGGTGATCATGGAATCGCGGCACCGCGAACGCTATCCCTGGGCCGGGGCCATGGGCGGCAAGACGCCCGAGGCCTGGTTCACGCAAGGCTATATGAAGGCCGCGCCGACCATCGAGGCGCTGGCGGTGTCGTGCGGGCTGAACCCGCCAGCCTTGCGACGGACCGTCGACCGGTTCAACGACTTCGCCCGCGCCGGCCGCGACCTGGATTTCAAGCGCGGCGATCGCGCCTACGACCGGGTGTTCGGCGACCCCAGCGTGAAGCCGAATCCGTGCCTGGGCGCGCTGGAGAAGGGACCGTTCTACGCCGTGCGGGTGTTCCCCGGTGACGTCGGCACCTTCGGCGGCCTCCTGACCGACGAGCACGCCCGGGTCCTGCGCAGCGACGGCGCCTCGATCCCGGGCCTCTGGGCCACGGGCAACTCCACCGCCTCGGTGATGGGGCGCTGCTATCCCGGCGCGGGCGCCAGCATCGCCGCCTCGTTCATCTTCGGCTACGTCGCGGCCTACGACGCCGCCGGCCAGACCCTGAACTAGCGGGTCACACCCCTCCAAAAAAAGAGAGGCCGTCCTGCGGGCAGGACGGCCTCAGGCGACAGTCGTGGGGGCGAAGGGGGCCTGGGAGGGAAGGTCTGGGCCCCCGGATTGCTCCGGCTCAGAACCGGTAGGTCGCCACCACGCCGTAGGTCCGCGGATCGCCCGGCAGGTAGGCGGTGATCCCGAGTGCGGTGTCTTCCAGCGCGAGCAGGCGCTGGATGTACTTCTTGTTGCCGATGTTGCGGCCGAAGACGCCCAGCTCCAGCTTGTCGTGGTCGAGCTTGAGCGTGACCTGGCCGTTGAGGATGCCGTAGGCCGGGATCCGGTTGGTGGTCGAGTTGGTGGCGCCGAACAGGCCCGGCCCGACCAGCGGCCCGACCGAGTAGGTCACCCCGCGGTAGGCGTAGTCCAGGTGCAGGTCGAGGTCGCCCACCTGGGTCGGCACGGTGTAGTCGGCCGAGACGCTGAAGGCTTCCTTGGGCGCATAGTTGAACGGCGTGGCGCTGACGTCGATCACCGAGCCGGCCGCCCCCGGGATGGTGAAGCTCTTGTACTTGGGATCCAGGAAGGTCGCCGCGGCGATGATCTGCAGCGGCGGGATCGGGCGGGCGGTGAGCTCCAGTTCCAGGCCCTCGATCCGCGCGGTGGCGGCGTTCTGGATGCCGGACGACAGCACCGTGGAGCCGGGGATCACCACCGGCACGTTGCGCTGGACGTTCTGGTAGTCGGAGTAGAACGCCGCGGCGTTGAAGCGGGCGCGCCGGTCGAAGAACTCGAGCTTGGCGCCGGCCTCGTAGTCGGTGACCCGCTCCGGATCGAAGCCCACGGCCGGGCCGCCGACCGTGGCGCGGGTGTTGAAGCCGCCCGAGCGGTTGGCGCGGCTGGTCTTGATGTAGACGAACGCCCAGTCGGCGGCCTGATAGTCCAGCGAGGCCGTGTACGACAGGTAGTGGTAGCTCTTCTGGTTGCTGGCGTCGCAGAACGTGCCCGGGTCGAGCGTGCTGGCCGCGATCGAGCAGGTGAACTTGCCGCTGCCGCCGGGGTTCTCCGCCCGGTTGTGGCGGGTGATGTAGCGCTTGTCCTCGGTGTAGCGCAGGCCGCCCGTGAAGCGCAGGGCCTCGGTCAGCGAATAGGTGACCTGGCCGTAGGCGGCGTAGCTCTTGTTGGCGACGTCCGCCTCGTTGTAGCCGAGCGCGGCGCTGAGCGGGAACACCGAATAGGACTTGGACTTGTCCAGCCCGGACTCGCGGAAATAGAACACCCCGCCGATGTAGCTCAGGCGGTTGTCCATCGCCTTGCCGCTCAGCTGCAGCTCCTGGGAGATCTGGTGCTGCTTGATGAAGTTGCCGTCGGAGAGCGTCAGCCCGCCCGAGTAGACATAGGGTGTGCCGTCGTTGTCGGAGAGCGACGCGGTCGAGATCTTGCGATAGGCGCTGATCGACTTCACGGCCAGGTGCTCGCCCAGGTCCAGGTCCAGCGTCAGGCTGGCGCCGCCGGTCTTCGCGTTGCCGTAGATGTCCGGCATGCTGTTGTAGACGGTGTAGAAATCGCCCGTCCCACCGGTGGAGAGGGCGTAGCGCGCCAGGCTGTCGCCGGCCGGGCCCTTGTAGGGACAACCCGCCAGGGCCGTGGGCCCGGAGCACAGGCGCACCAGGGTCGCGTTGGTGCCGGTGGCGGTGAACGAGCGCAGGCCGATCAGCTCGCCGCCCGTGCGCCGGTTGGTGTAGTCGCCCTCCAGCAGGGCGCGGAACGGCTTGCCCTCGGGGGCGGCCAGCACAGCGCCGCGGACGAAGTCGGTCTTGTCGGATCCAACGTCCCGGTTGAAGGCGGCGTTGTAGCCGTAGCCGTCGTGCTGGGTGTGCTGGAAGACCCCGCGCACCGCGAACTGGTCGCCGGCCAGCGGCACGTTGACCATGCCCGTGGTTTCCCAGGCGCCGTAGTTGCCATAGCGGCCGCGGACCATGCCCTCGAACGTCCCGCTGGGCTTCTTGGTGATCAGGTTCACCGCCCCGCCGGTGGTGTTGCGGCCGAAGAGGGTGCCCTGCGGCCCGCGCAGCACCTCGACCCGCTCCACGTCGACGAAGTTGAAAAGGGCGCCGGACGAGCGGGCCACATAGACGCCGTCCACATAGACGCCCACCGACTGGTCGACCGCGATCAGGCCGTCGGGCGAGGCCTGGCCGCGCAGGGAGAACGCCGCCGAGCCGGGCTGGGCCACGGCCGGCTGGACCACCAGGCCGGGCGCGATGTTCTGCAGCTGGTCGACCCGCGTGATCTGGGCCCTCTCCAGCATGGCCCCGGTCGTCGCGGTGACGGCCACGGGCGTGCGCTGGAGGTTTTCCTCCGTGCGCCGGGCCGTGACGACGATCTCCTCGATCTGGGCGGTGTTGGTGGCGTCGGCGGCGATGGCCGCGGTTCCGATGACGCTCATGGCTGCGCCGCACAGCAGCCCCGCTAGGCGAGACATCTTCATTTCCTCCCCCGTCGCAGGGCCGTAGCCCGCCGACATTTCCCTCCGCCTGCTTATGAAGCGGTGACTACACAATGCGTCACATATCGTCGTAATGCAATAACTTGTTTAGCGACGTTGACGGATTTGCACGAGGCCGCGCGTGGCGGGGTGCGGGGCGACGCTCCCGGTCTTGCACTCATAGTTAGATCGGGTAACGTAGCTAACTAATTATAACCGAATCCGGTCGGCCCTTGCCGACACGGCAAAGAGGGGGAAATGGATGCTCTCGAGCTCTGATCGCCGCGTTGCGCGCCTGGCGCTGTTGTTCGCTTCGGCCGCGGCCGCCAGCCTGGGCTGGGCCAGCGCCGCAGCGGCGGCCGCAGCCGCCGGTGCCGCCACGGAGCCGGCCGCGCTGGAGGAGGTGGTCGTCACCGCTCGCCGCAGCGAGGAAGGCCTGCAGAAGGTGCCGGTGGCGGTCTCGGTGGTCACGCCGGCGGCCATCGCGGCCAAGGGCCAGTTCCAGCCGCAGGACCTTTCGTCGCTCGCCACCGGCCTGTCGGTCGTGGCCTCGATCGGCGACCGCTCCAACGTCACCTACAGCATCCGCGGGCAGAACCAGGCGTTCGGCACGCTGTTCCCGGCAGTGATCACCTACTTCAACGAAGTCCCGATCACGCACCTGGCGACCGGCAACTTCTACGACCTGGCCAACGTCCAGGTGCTGCGCGGGCCGCAGGGCGTGCTGTTCGGCCGGGTCACCGACGGCGGCAACGTGATGCTGACGCCGAAGCATCCGACCAACGCCTTCGAAGGCAATGTGGAGGTCAAGGTCGGCGACTATGGCCTCAAGGACCTCGGCGGCGCGCTCAACGTGCCGATCGTGGCCGACAAGGTGCTGCTGCGCGGCGCCTTCGAGATCGACCGCCGCCACGGCTTCACCCGCAACGACTTCAACGGCCAGCGCCTGGACAACGTCGCCTCCGACGCCTTCCGCGTCGGCCTGACGCTGCGGCCCACCGACTGGCTCGAGAACTACAGCGTGTTCTCCTACCAGCACGTCCACAACAACGGCACCGCGACCGTCCTGGCCGACATCAACCCGGCGGCCCTGACGGCGACCATCTCCGGGGTGCTGCCGCTGTTCACCGGGGCCTATGGGATCGACTCCATCGGCCGGGTCGTGCCCTTCACGGCCGGGACCACCCTGCTGACCCCGGCGAACTACCTCGCCACCCTGCAGAACCAGCTGGCGCAGCAGAAGGCCCGCGGTCCGCGCGACATCTTCCAGAGCGAGCCCAGCTTCGACTCCCAGAAGAACGTCTACGCCGTGAACGCCACGACGGTGGACCTGGGCCACGACCTGGTCCTCAAGAACATCGTCGGCTACACCCGGAGCCGCGACAGCGAGGCCTCGAACTTCTCCGGCGACAACAGCGGTCTGGTCGCCACCTGCCACTCCGGCTGCGCGGCGCTGGCCGGCAACGGTTCGGACATCCCGTTCACCACCCAGCAGCAGTACAGCGAGGAGATCCGGCTGGCCGGCAAGTTCCTGGCCGGCAAGCTCACCTGGTCGCTGGGCGGCTATGCCGACGAGCAGAAGCCCGACGGGGCGTACCAGAACGACACCGTCAACGTCGCGATCCTGCACCGGACCAACGTCCAGTACAGCAAGTCGTGGAGCAAGGCGGCCTTCGGCTACGCCGAGTACGACGCCTCCGACTTCGTGCCGGGCCTGAAGGTGGATGGCGGCTACCGCTATACGAAGGACAAGGTCAAATCGAGCACGGTCACCTACATCGCCCCGATCGCCGCGCCCGGCGCCCAGGCGGCGCTGGCGACGATCCTGCAGCTCGGACTGGGCCTGCCGGCGCCGACCGCAGCCTTCGTTTCGAACGCGACGGTCAACTTCCCGATCCCCTTCGGCCAGTGCGTGACGGTGCAGACGGCCAGCCTGTTCGGCCCCTTCACCTGCCGCAGCTATACCGAAAGCTCCATCGCCCGGACCTGGAACATCGGCGCTAGCTACGCCCTGCCGACGGGCCAGCTGTTCTATGTGAAGTACAGCCGCGGCTACCGTCCGGGCGGGGTCAACGGCTCCTCGCCGCCGGACCTGCTGCCGGTCTATGAGCCCGAGTACGACAAGTCCCTCGAAGCCGGAATCAAGGCCGACTGGAACTGGAACGGGGTCCTGGCGCGGACCAACATCGCCGTCTTCCGCGACCGCTACACCAACATCCAGAAGGGCGTGGTGCTGCCGGGTCCGGTCCCGCTGCAGGTGGTGCGCAACGTGGCCGCGGCCACCATCAAGGGCGTCGAGTTCGAGGGCACCCTGAAGCCGGTGGCCGACCTGACGCTGGGCCTGAACTATGCCTACACCGACGCCGGCTTCAAACACGTCAACACCGCCGGGCCGCAGGATCCGTGCAACCCCGCCAACGCCTCGATCGTGGGCTTCTGCACCGACAACCGCCTGGCCTTCACGCCGAAGCACCAGGTCTCTGTGACCGTCGACTACCGCCTGCCGCTCGACGACAGCATCGGCCGGATCAGCGTGGGCGGCCTCTACCACTACCAGTCCAGCATCGCCCTGACCGACACCAGCGCCCTGAACCCGGCCGCCATCGAGAAGGGCTATGCGACGCTGGACCTCAACGCGACCTGGGCCAACGCCTACGGCAGTCCGGTCGACATCACCGTCTTCGCCACCAATGTGACGGACAAGCTCTACCGCACGGGGAACGACGACCTGACCCAGCGGTCGTCCCTGGGCATCCGGGCCAACATCTTCGCCCCGCCGCGGATGTTCGGCATCGGGTTGAAGTACCGGTTCGGCGGCGCCAGCTGACCGAGCCGCGCACGGCGCACATGCAAAGGCCCCGGACCGCGAGGACCGGGGCCTTTGTCGTTTTCGGATCGGGGTCGAGGGCGAAGGGGCCCTAGCTGACCGGGCCGGCGAAGCGGTTCTGGGCGGCGCCGAGCACATAGGCGCCCACCTCCGGGCGCAGGAGGCGCTCCAGGGTCCAGCCTTCGGGCGCGAAGCTGGTCCGCTGCAGCTCGGGCTCGGGCAGGATGCCCAGCTCCTGGCCGACGATGAAGAACTCGCGCCCGTTCGCGGCCGCCGCCGCGTCGCTGCACAGCCATACGGCCACGGCGGCAACCTGCTCCGGACCGGCCGCGAAGCCGTCCGCGGACGGCCAGCGGTTCCAGAGCGGGGGGATGCCCAGCTTCGCGGACTCCGCCAGGGTCTCGTACATCCGCGGCGTGGCCATCCGCGAGCCGCCGGCCATCGGACGCACGACATTGCAGCGCACCCCGTAGGGGCCGAGGTCGCGGGCCACCGAGCGCGACAGCCCGACCACCGCCTCCTTCGCGGCCGAATAGGCCGTGTTCTGCCGGTGGCCGAAGCCCGACGGCGAGGACATGTTGACGATCACGCCCGAGCGCTGGGCCATGAAGTGCGGCGCCGCCGCGTGGATCGTGCCGGCGTAGCCCTTCAGGTTCACCGCCAGGGTGAGGTCCAGGTCCTCCTCGGTCATCTCATCGATGCCGCCAGGCCGCGCGATGCCCGCGTTGTTCATGACGATGTCGACGCGGCCGAAGGCGTCCAGCGCCGCCTGGACGATGCGCGCGCCGTTCTCGAAGCTGTCGGCGCTGGAGGTCTCGGCCACCGCCTCGACGCCGTCCGCCTTGAGCTGGTCAACGGCCTGCTGGGCGATGCTGGAATCGCCGCCACCGCCGCTTGAAGCGCCGCCCAGGTCGTTGACGACGATCTTCGCGCCCTCTCGCCCCATCAGCCTGGCGATCTCGAACCCGATCCCACGCCCGGCCCCGGTGACGACCGCAACCCTGCCCGAAAATCTTCCCGCCACCGCAACCTCCCTCAATGGCCATTCGGCCGTTTAATAGCTAACTTGTTTAGCGCATTGCGACGGCAAGTACAGCGTGTCGGATGGGCGCGCGGGTGAGGCGCGGCGGCCCCCTCGCGCGCGGGTCCTCGCCCGCGCGACGGACATCAGGAACGGCCGTTGCGTCCGGGTGCGGCCCGAAAAACCGCTGTCTTCCTTGTCCGCCACCGTGCCTTTCGGCATGATCCGTCGTACAAGACGCCCGACATGTCGGCCCGCAGATCGAGGCGGTCTCGAAATCCGCGGGAACGCGACCTTGCATCATCCCATTGAACAGCTTGGGAAAATGAACCTCTACCCCAGGCCTGGACACCGCCGTTGAGCTTCTGGCGCAAGATCGCCGGCCTCGCCGCGCGCGGGGTCGATGAGGCGGAATGCGATGTCTGCCCGCCCGGCCTGCCGGGCGAGGATCCGGCATTCTCCACCGCGGTGACCGCGCTGGGCGCCAAGCTGGCCAAGGCCGACGGCAACGCCCAGGCCCAGGAATATGACGTCTTCTCCCTGGTGTTCCAGGCCGATCCGGCCAGCGAGGGCAATGTGCGCCGGCTGTACCAGCTGGCGCGCCAGACCACGCGCGGGTTCGAGGGCTATGCGCGGCGACTGAAGAAGCGCTACGGCGGCTGCCCGCAGCTGCTGGAGGACGTGCTGGACGGCCTCTTCCACATCGCCGGCTCCGACGGCGTGGTGACCGGCGACGAGCTGGCGTACCTGGAGCGGGTGGCGCAGCTGTTCGGCCTGTCGCCGCTCACCTTCCGGCGGCTGAAGGCCACCCACCTGGGCGCGGCCAACGACGACCCCTATGTGATCCTGGGCGTCGCGCCCGATGCGCCGGACGAGGAAGTCCGCGCGGCCTGGAAGGCGCACCTGTCCGAGGCCCACCCGGACCGCGCCCGCGCGCGTGGCCTGCCCGCGGAGTTCATCGAGGTGGCCGAGGCCAAGGCTGCCGCGATCAACGCCGCGTTTGGCCAGATCACCCGCGAGCGCAAGTCGATGCGGCTGGAAGGCGCGGCATGAGCGCCTAAATTCCGCCGCTCGCCGCAAGTTCAGTTGACGCCAGGAACCGCCGGGCTGACATAGAACTTTCACGGTCTGGCCCAGGCGCCCTCTAGGGAACTTCCATGGTCAAAGACTTCGCCGCGAATCCGAGCGCTGCCCTCCGCAGCCTCGCCGCCGTCGGCGCCACGCTCGCCACCGCGGCCGCGGTCGTGGTCGGCGCGATCCTCGCGGTGTTCGCCGCCGCGACCGTCGCCGTCATCGCCCTGATGACCTCCGCGCTCCTCGGCCTCTCGGCGCTGGCGCTGCGGGCCCGCCGGGTCCGCGCCCGTCGCCGCGGCGGCCCCGAGATCCTCGAAGCCCGCCACCTGGGCGGCCACCACTGGGTGGCCTACGGCTGGAACGACCGCAGCTAGCGGGTCATCGCCGCGGCTAGCCCTTGCCGCGCCCGCCGCGCGCCTCTACCGTCGATTCAAACATCTGTTGGGAGGACGGCATGACCATTGGCGTGATCGCGAGCCTGCGCATCCAGGACGGCAAGGGCGCCGAGTTCGAGGCCTTCTTCACCGAGCTGGCCAAGCAGGTGCGGGCCAACGAGCCGGGCAACCTCGCCTACGCCCTGACCAAGAGCCGGACCGAGCCCAACCTCTACAAGGTGCTGGAGGTCTACCAGGACCAGGACGCTCTCAGCCATCACGGCGGCACCGAGTACTTCAAGGCGGCCGGCCCGAAGTTCGCCGCGGTGCTCGCCGGGCGGCCCGAGATCGAATACCTCGACGGCGTGGGCTGAGCGCCATGGACCTCGACTTCGCCCCCGAAGACCTCGACTTCCGCGAGGAGGTGCGCGCCTTCATCGCCGAGAACTTCGACGACGAGATGCGGGCCAAGCTGGGCCAGTCCAAGAACCACCACCTGGACAAGGACAGCCAGGTCCGCTGGCTGAAGCGCCTGGGCGAAAAGGGCTGGATCGCGCCCGACTGGCCGGTGGAATACGGCGGTACGGGCTGGAGCCTAGGCAAGAAGTACGTCTTCGACATGGAGATGGCCCTGGCCGGCGCTCCGGCCACCTCCAACATGGGCCTGCGCATGTGCGCGCCCGTGGTGATGGCGTTCGGCACGCCGGAGCAGAAGGCCCAGCACCTGCCCAAGATCCTCAGCACCGACGTCTGGTGGTGCCAGGGCTATTCCGAGCCGGGCTCGGGCTCGGACCTGGCCTCGCTGGCGCTCAAGGCCGAGCGGGACGGGGACCACTATGTCCTGAACGGCTCCAAGACCTGGACCACCCTGGCGCAGTGGGCCGACTGGATGTTCTGCCTGGTGCGCACCTCCAGCGAGGACATCCGCCAGAAGGGCATCTCGTTCCTGCTGATCGACATGAAGACGCCGGGCATCACCATCCGCCCGATCCCCACCCTGGACGGTCCCGCCGAGGGCGAGCAGGAGATCAACGAGACCTTCTTCGACAACGTCCGCGTGCCGGTGGCCAACCGCATCGGCAAGGAAGGCGAGGGCTGGACCTACGCCAAGTACCTGCTGCAGTTCGAGCGCGGCAACGCCTATGCGCCGGGCCTCCAGGCCCAGCTGCGCAAGGTGAAGAAGATCGCCGGCCTGGAGCGGTCGGACACCGGCGGCTCGATGATGTCGGACCCGGATTTCCGCAGGAAGCTCAGCGAGGTGGAGATCAAGGTCGAGGCGCTGAACGCCACCGAGCTGAGGATCTTCGCCGGCCGCGCCAACGGCGACGCCATGGGCGCGGTCTCCTCGATGCTGAAGCTGGAAGGCAGCCAGATGCAGCAGGCGGTGACCGAGCTCGCGCTCGAGGCGGCGGGCATCTACGCCCAGCCCTTCGTGCGCGACACCTGGGAGATGCTGCGCCCCGGCGGCAACACCTTCCGCGCCGGCCCGGACTACGCCGCCACCGTGGCGCCGCACTACTTCAACTACCGCAAGACCTCGATCTACGCCGGCTCCAACGAGATCCAGCACAACATCATGGCGAAGATGGTCCTGGGTCTGTAGCCGCGGCGCCCTAGGCCAGCGCCTCGAGGATGTGGTGCGGGAGAATGGGGACCTCGCGGACCCGCACGCCGACCGCGTCGTAGACGGCGTTGGCGATCGCCGCGGCGACGCCTGTGCCGCCGAGCTCCCCGATGCCTCGCGCGCCGGTCGGGCCGGCATGGGGATCGAAGTCCTCGACGAAGCCTACGTCGATGCCGTCGTGGGGGATGTCGGCGTTCACCGGCACGGCCACGTTCGAGAGGTTCTTCGCCAGGAACCGGCCATATCGCGGCTCGACCAGCGAGGCCTCCATGGTGGCCTTGCCCCACTCCCAGACGATCGAGCCAATCATCTGGCTGCGCGCCGTCAGCGGATTGATGATGCGTCCTGCGGAGTAGCGGGCCACCACCCTGCGCAGCCGGATCAGTCCCAGGTCGCGGTCGACGCCGATCTCCACGAAGTTCGCGCCCCAGCTCTGCATGGCGTAGGGCGTGCCGCTGCCATTGAAGCTCATCGGGCCGCCCTCAGGATCGAACTTGCCGTGGCCCCGGATCTTCGCCTGCTGAGAGGCGTGCATGAGGGCCGCCAGATCCAGCGGCCCATCCTTGGCCGCGCCGAAGCCTTCGAGCCGCGCGCGGGCGTCCAGGGCGGCCAGCCGCACGGCCCCGCCCATGCCGATGGTCTGCGAGCTGCCATAGACCGGGCCCGCTGGCGGATAGCGGGTGTCGCCCCAATGGATCGTGACGTTGTCCGGGTTGGTCCCGAGCGCCTCGGCCGCGACCAGGCGGAAGACGGTCTGGTTGCCCGTGCCGATGTCGTTGGCGCTCACCTCCACATGCACCTGCCCGTCGGCGTCGATGCGCACGCCGGCCTGGCCGGGGAACCGGGCGCAGAAGGTGCTGGCCATCGACATGCCGCGGCCCAGCGTCCAGACGCCGTCCTGGCGCGGCGCCTCATGCCGGCGGCGCCAGCCGAACACCTCGGCCGCCTCCTCATAGGCCTCGCGCAGCCGGTTTGACGACCAGGGCTTGCCGTCGAACGGATCGACCTCGGCGAAGTTCTTCAGCCGCAGGTCCAGCGGGTCCATCCCGAGTTCGATCGCCAGTTCGTCCATGGCGCTTTCCAGCGCCCAGCTGCCGGGCCCCTCGACGGGCGAGCGCATCGGGGTCGACTGGATCAGGTTGATGCGCTCGACGTACTGGTCGGTCTCGATGGCGTCGCAGGCGTAATAGGTCCGCGTCGCGGTGGCGGGCTGCTCGAACTGGGTGTCCTTGATCGCGGTCGTGTTCACCGCTTCGTGCCGCATCGCCAGCAGCGTCCCGTCCGCCTTGGCGCCGAGGGTCACCGTCTGGCGGCATTCCGGCTGGTGGCCGACCTGGCCGTACTGCTGCGCCCGCGTCAGCTGGATCTTGACCGGCCGGCCCGCCACCTTCGCCGCCGCCGCGGCGAGGATGACATGCGGCCAGACATAGCCCTTCGACCCGAAGCCGCCGCCCGTATGCGGCGCGATCACCCGGACCTTGTCCTGCGACAGGCCGAACACCGACGCCATCACGTCCCGCGGGTGCAGGCTCATCTGGGTCGCGTCCCACAGCGTCAGGCCGTCGCCATCCCAGGCCGCGACCGTCGCCGAGGTCTCCATGGGATTGTGGTTGCGGGTCGGCTGGTAATAGCTCCGCGAGACCACCGCCTCGGCGCGCGCCAGGCCGCCGGCGACGTCGCCCCTGGCGTCCTGCGGTGGGAAGAAGCCGCCCTCGGGGCGTTCCAGCTGGCCGTGGCCGGGCATGGCGGGGGAGGTCGCCTCGACCTCCACGCAGACCAGGGCCGCCGCCGCCTCGGCGGCCTCCAGCGTCTGCGCCAGCACGATCGCGACGGGCTGACCCTCCCACTGGATCTCGTCCGTCGTCAGCGGCATATGCGTCACCGCCGCGGGCATCGCCACCTGGCCGAGGGGCGGCATCTCGGCCCGGGTGATCACCCGCACCACGCCGGGGGCAGCCCGCGCGCGCTCGGCCTCGATCCGCCTCAGGACGCCGGCGGCGACCGGCGAGCCGACGATCACCCCGTGGAGCAGGCCGTCCGGATAGTTGTCCGCGGCGTAGCGGGCCGCGCCGCTGACCTTCAGCGGCGCCTCGTAGCGCGGGGTGGGCTGGCCAATGCTCATGCCGCGGCCTCCACGATGGCGCGCGCCGCGGCCCCGGCGGCCATGGCGATCTTGAAGCGGTTGTGTGCGAGGGGCCGGGCATCGCCGAAAGCGTCCTTCAGCACCGGAAGCACCGCCTCCCGGGTCGGCGGCAGGCCTGCGAGCCGGGCCTCGACCTGCGTCAGCCGCCACGGCTTCAAGGCGACCGATCCCAGGGCGATGGCGGCGCGGGAGATGAGGCCGTCCTCCAGCTCGATCGCAGCCGCCGCGGAGACCAGGGCATATTCATAACTCGCCCGTTCGCGGACCTTGACGTAGGCGGAGCGCGCGCCGCGCCGG
>JAEKKJ010000002.1 GCA_019510435.1 Caulobacterales bacterium
TGGCGCGGGGCCGATCGGCTCGATCGGCAAGCCGCCGCCCGACAGCCTCTGCACCGTGCGCGACGAGGCCGACGCCGAGTGCGCGCCGGGCGTCATCGGTGAAATCTGCTTCCGCCCGGTGGAGGGCGAACCGCCGCCCGTGACCTACCTCAAGAACCCTGCCGCCTCGGCCGCCAAGGTGCGCGACGGCTGGTTCCGTAGCGGCGACGCCGGCTTCCAGGACGCGGAGGGCTGGCTCTATTTCGCCCACCGCATCGGCGGCTCCATCCGCCGCAATGGCGACTTCGTCAGCGCGGCCCAGATCGAGGCCGAGATCGCCGGGTTGGCCGCCGTGGCGGACGTCCACGTCTACGGCCTGGCGACCCCTGCGAATGCGCCGGGCGAGAAGGAGATCGTGGCGGCCGTTGTCGTCCATCGTGGCCGGGCGCTCGACCCCCGGTCGATCTTCGATCACTGCCGCGCGCGCATCGGCGCCGCCTCCGTTCCCACCTTCGTCCAGCTCGTTGACGAGATCCCCAAGACCGCGTCGGAAAAGCCTCAGCAGCGCTTCCTGGAGCAGATGCTGGCCGAAGGCCGCGGCGCCCTTTTCGACAAGACCGGGTCCGCCGTGACCCAAAACCCGGCCGGAGACCTGAAATGACCGAACCCGTCGTCGTCTATGGAGCGAGCGGCTACACCGGCAAGCTTATCGCCTGGCACCTGGCGGAGGCGCGCATCCCATTCGTGGCGGCCGGTCGCAGCCGTGCGCGCCTGGAAGCCGAGATGGCCAAGGTGCCTGAACTGGCAGGCGCCGCCTACCGGATCGCCGAAGCCCCTCCCGAAGAGGCGGCGCTGACCGAACTCTTCCAGGGCGCGCAGGTCGTCTACAACGTCACCGGCCCGTTCATGCAGCTCGGTGAGCCGGTGGTGAAGGCTGCGCTCGCCGCGGGCTGTCACTACCTCGACACCACCGGCGAGGCCGACTGGATGCGGCTGATCCGCGGCCGCTACGCCGCCGGGTTCGCGAAGGCCGGGCGGTTGCTGGCGCCGGCCACCTCCTACATGTGGGCCGCAGGCGTGCTGGCCACGGAAATCGCCCTGGAGACGCCCGGGGTGGATTCCCTGGACGTGCTCTACCTCGCCGACTCCGCCACCAGCGTCGCCTCCACCCAGTCTTTCCTGCGGATGTGCACCGTGCCGCAGTTCCATCTGGAGCACGGCGAGCTCGTCGAGTGGCCCTTCGCCACCGCCTACGGCGTGGTCTCACCCGACTCCCACCGCGTCTACCGCGCCCTGCCCTGGTCGGGCGGCGGCGAGCCGGTCTGGTACGAGGACGATCCGCGCGTTTCGAGCTGCGCGACGCTGGTGGCCTTCCGCAACGAGGCGATGTTCGGGGCCGTCATTGGCGCCCTGGAGGAATTCGAGCGCCGGGCCCGGCATCTCTCGGAGGGCGAGCGCCTGGAGGTGGCCACCGAGATGGCCACCGCGCTCGTCTCCACCGAGCCAGGCCGCGAAGATCCCAACCGCAACCGCTCGGTGATCTCCTGCATCGGCCGCGGCAACGCCACCGGCGTGAAGGTCATCCTGCGCGGCAACTCGCCCTATCTGCAGACCGGCGCGCTGGCCGCAGAGGCCTGTCGCCGCATCCTCGGCGGAGAGTTGTTGGCCACCGGCTTCCAGTCGCCGGCCAAGGCCTTCGGCGCCCGTGCGCTGCTCGGGGCGCTGGCGGCGCGTGGCTACCACAGCTGGGACGCCCAGCTCACGGCCTGAGCGGCCCGTCACACCACAACAATACCGACAAGAGGGGGAAACCAATGTCTCAACACAGGACCATTCCGGCCTGCCTGATCTACCTCGCCACCGTGTCGTCGGTGGCGCTCGCCACGGCGGCGCACGCCCAGGCGACGACCGAGGCCATCGGGCTGGAGGAGGTGGTGGTCACGGCCCAGAAGCGGGCGGAGAACCTGCAGGACGTCCCGGCCGCCGTCTCGGCCATCACCGGCTCGCAGCTCGCCGCCCGCGGCGTCACCGAGACCTCCGACCTGATGGGCACGGTGCCCAGCCTGCAGGTCACTACGCCCTACGGGCGGACCCAGCCCAACTTCTCGCTGCGCGGGATCTCGGTCGCGAACGAATTCAGCGCCTCGACCGCCTCGCCGGTGGGCGTGTACGTCGACGAGGTCTACCAGAGCTTTCGCGCCAGTCACGGCCAGCAACTCTACGACCTTGACCGGGTCGAGGTGCTGCGCGGGCCGCAGGGGACGCTCTACGGCCGCAACACCACCGGCGGCGCCATCAGCTTCTTCACCCGGCGGCCGAAACTGGCCGGGAACAGCGGCGAGCTGACCGTCGGCTATGGCAACTACAACACCTGGACAGCCGAGGGCGCGGCGGAGGCGACCCTGGTCCCGGACGTGCTGGGGGTCCGGATCGCCGCCACCTTCGCGAAGGGCGACGGCTGGCAATACAACCCCCTTCAGAAGCGCGACACGGGAACGACGGACACACGGGCCGCCCGCATCTCCGTTCGCTGGAAGCCGACCGACGCCCTCGACGTCAACTTCAAGGCCTATGCCTCGCGCGACAACCCCTGGGCCGCAAACCCGTATGCGGGCGGCCAGTTGGCCAACCGCCAGGATGCGCTCGGCTATTCCCGGTTCGATCCCCAGCCCCTGCTGGGCGGGCGGCTGCTGAAAGACAACGAGGTCGCCGCCAACTCCGGCGGCCACTACTACACCTCGTCCAAGGGCCTGGCGCTGAACGTGGCCTACGAGCTCAGCGACAGCGTGACGCTCACCTCCATCACCGGCTACGACACGGGCAAGTACCGCAACTCACCGTTCGACTGCGACGGCTCGCCCAACGACGTCTGCTCGCTGCGCTACTTCTCCTCGAGCAAGAACTTCAACCAGGACCTGCGGGTGAACTACCGCAGCGACCGCCTGACCGTGGTCGCCGGGCTGTACTATGGCGTCGACAAGGTCCGGACGCACAACGAGATCGACTTCTTCGGCGTGCTGCGGCCGCTGCTGCTCGGCGCGGGCGTGCCAGGAGGGTTCTTCAACGCCGCCATCGCCACGCCCGACTCCATCGGCGTGCTGCCGGCCTTCCTGCTGAACCCGGCGCTGACGCCGACCAGCCCCGGCTTCTGCGCCCCCGTCACGGTCAACCCGCACGGCTTCCTCGACGCCCGCTCGCTGATCGCGCTGCAGGCCGACATCGCCGCCAGCAACTCCGGCGGCGGCGGCTTCGGAGGCGCCATCTCGGCCGCCTGCCGCGCCGCCGGCGCGCCCCCGTTCGGCCCGATCCTCGGCGACCAGCGCTTCACGGTCGAACGCCCCTCGGAGGCGATCTACGGCGACGCCAGCTTCAAGGTCACCGATCGCCTGACCGTCAGCGCGGGCCTGCGCTACACCCGCGACAAGGTGAAGTACCTGAACGGGCGCACCACGCTGCTGAACCTCGCCGGCACGGCCATCGTCGCCAGCACGATCCCCTACAGCTTCCCCTACGACCCGGCCCTGCCGGCCGTGGAACAGCGCCAGTCGGCCAACCGGCTGACCGGTCGCGTGAACGTCGCCTACGCCTTCGCCGACCACGTCATGGGCTATGCGAACTACAGCCGCGGGTACCGGAGCGGCAGCTTCAACGGCCTCGCCTACCAGGGCACCAACCAGGTCTACTACATCGATCCCGAGACGGTGGACGCCATCGAAGGCGGCCTGAAGAGCCGGTTCCTGGACGGCCGCGTGCAGCTGAATCTGGCGGCGTTCTACTATGACTACACGAACCACCAGGTGACCCAGGTGGTGGGGGCAACCACCTTCACCCGCAGCGCCAGCGGCCGGCTCTACGGCGCCGAGGCCGAGCTGGCCGTCCAGGCCTCTGAGAGCCTGCGCCTCGACGCGGCGCTGGGTCTGATGCGCAGCAAGTATCGCGGCAACGCCATGGATCCTGCCGATCCCAGCAGCCCGACCCGCAACGTCAACGGCAACCCGTTCCCCAACGCCCCGGAGACCACCTTCAACGCGGGCGCAGACTGGACCCTCTACGACGGCGAGAAGGGCAAGCTGACCCTGCGGGGGGACGTCTCCTACATGGGCAAGTACTACTTCGACCCCTTCAAGGACTATGGTCAGAAACCCTGTGACAAGCCGGCTCCGGGATTCAACATCTTGCAGGCCGGCCCCGATATCGCCTGCGGCAACCCGGGCTACTGGCTGGTCAACAGCCGCCTGACCTACGAGCGCGGCAACTATGCGCTGAGCGTCTGGGGCAAGAACCTCTTCGACAAGAATTACTACACCTACGGACTCAACATCGACGTCTTCGGCCTCGACTACCTGAACCGCGGCATGCCGCGGACCTATGGCGTCGAAGCGCGCGTCCGGTTCTGAGGAGGGAAAGGCGATGAAGCGCTTCGAAGGACGCGTCGTCCTGCTCACCGGCGCCGCGCGCGGCATCGGCGGCGCGGCGGCCGAGTTGTTCGCCCGCGAAGGCGCCCGGGTCGTGGTCACCGACTACGACCGCGCCGACGCCCAGGCCTCCATCGCCCCCCTCCTCGCCGCCGGCCTGGCGGTGGAGGCGGAGGGCCTCGACGTGACGCAGGAGGCGGCCTGGGCCGGCGTGATCGATCGGATCATCGCCCGTCACGGCCGGCTGGACGTGCTCGTCAACAACGCCGGCGTCGGCTGGGCCGGAACGGCCGAGGACTGCACGCTGGACGTCTGGCGCGCGACCATGGCGGTGAACATGGAGGGCGTCTTTCTCGGCACCCGCAAGGCGATCGAGGTGATGAAGGCCCACGGCGGATCGATCGTGAACGTCGCCTCGATCGCCGGCAATGTGGGCGAGCCTCTGCTGGCCGCGTACAACGCCTCGAAGGGCGGCGTACGGATCTTCACCAAGGCCGCCGCCCTGCACTGCGCCCAGAGCGGCTATCCCATCCGGGTGAACTCGCTGCACCCCGGTTACACTGTCACCAAGCTGGTGAACTCGCTGATGGAGTCCATGCCGGCTGACGAGGCCGAGGCCTACACCAAGCACGTGCTGGGCCTGATCCCCATGGGCCGCCTCGCCGATCCCATGGAAATCGCCCGGCCGCTGGTGTTCCTGGCCAGCGACGACGCCAGCTACATGACCGGCAGCGAGCTGGTCGTGGACGGCGGCTACATCGCCGCCTGATCCCCACACCGAGGAAAGCCGCCGTGCCCGACACCTACAAAGCCATTCTCGCCGACGAGACCGACGGCGTCTTCCAGGCCCGCCTCGTCGAGCTGACGGACAGCGCCCTGCCCCCTGAGCCGGTGCTGGTGGACGTCGCCTATTCGACCCTGAACTACAAGGACGGGCTCGCGATCTCCGCCCAGAGCCCGATCCGCATCCCGCAGGTCCTGCCGATGGTCTGTGGGATCGACCTGGCCGGAACCGTGCGGGAGTCGGCCGATCCCGCGTGGCGGCCCGGCGACCGCGTTCTGGTGAACGGGTTCGGGCTGTCAGAACGGCATTGGGGCGGTTTCGCCCAGCGCGCGCGGTTGAAGCCTGAGTGGCTGGTGCGCGTGCCCGAGGCGCTCTCGCTGGAACAGGCGATGGCGCTCGGCACGGCGGGCTACACCGCGATGCTGTGCGTGCTGGCGGTGGAGGACCATGGCGTCAAACCCGGCGACGGGCCGATCCTGGTGACCGGGGCGTCCGGTGGGGTCGGGTCCGTCGCCGTCATGCTGCTTGCGGCCATGGGCCACGAGGTGGTGGCCTGCACGGGGCGCGTCGAAGAGAGCCGCGCTTTCCTGGAAGGCCTGGGCGCGGCGCGCCTGATCGAGCGCTCCCAGCTGGCCCGCGATTCCCGACCCCTGGAGTCGGAGACCTGGGCGGGCGTGGTGGACTGCGTGGGCGGACAGGTCCTGGCGACCGCCCTCGCGCAGACGCGCTATGATGGGGTTGTCGCCATGACTGGCCTTACCGGAGGCGTGGCGCTCAACACCACCGTCATGCCGTTCATCCTGCGCAGCCTCACCCTGCGCGGCATCGACTCCGTCCTGGCGCCCAATGAGAGGCGGACACGCGCCTGGACCCGCCTGGCCGAACTCGTCGATCCGGCCAGGCTCGCAGAAATCTATCAGGTTGCCGGGCTGGCGGATGTACCGGGATTGGCGGACCAGATCCTCGGCGGCCGCATCCGTGGACGCGTCGTGATCGATGTGAACGCCTGAGCCGTCCCAGCTGACGGCTACGCCCCGTCACTCTGGTCAATATGGGTCAGCGACGACATGGCTCACTGTCTCCAATCACACTCGTGATTCCAGAAGACTTGGAGCCAACGCGCTAGCCCACAGCGACGGCGCCCCGCGCGGCAGGCGCAGGTTCGTCAGCCCGGCGTGGTGTCGAATTGCGGAACGCCCGCGGGGATCTCGACCCAGCCGATCTTCGAGCGCGTGAAGACGTGCAGCCCGGGCGCGAACGGCTCCGGATCGTCCAGGGTCCCCACCTTCACGGCGACCATGGCCGGATTGGCGCCCAGCACCGACCGGATGGGCGAGCCGCACGAACCGCAGAACTCGCGGTACACCGGAGCGCCGCTGGTGGTGTCGGTATCCTCGAACACCGACAGGGCGCCCGTCACGGTCATCCCGGCCGGGGAGACCAGCAGGTTGACCGAATAGGCGCTGCCCGATTGCCGGCGACAGCGCATGCAATGGCAGGCCGCCACGCCGAGCGGCGGGCCCTCGATCCGGTACCGGACCGCGCCGCAGTTGCATCCGCCTTCGATCATCGTTCTGGCCTCACCTGGGGAGGCAGATGTAGAGCGCGGGACCTGGCGTTACTAAAGCGGCATCGAGCGACGGATGGGCGAACGGGGCGCACCGACGGTGTGACGGTCCTCGGCGGGTGGCGGTGCGGCTAGGCGAGGCTCAGCAGATTGGCCTTCGTCTCGTCCCGGTGCTTCTTGAGATACTTCATGAACGGCGTGCCGCCCGTCCCGATCTCTGTATCGTTTCCAGCTGACTTGCGCCCCTGGCGGTTGATGTAGCTGGCGGCGTATTCGAGGTGGCGCGAACGGAAGTCCGCGACGGCCTGCACCGCGGCGTTATAGGCCTGCGTCAGGCCCCTTCGCCCCGCCCGCGCCACGAAGGCCCGCACATGGCTCTGCGACCGGACGTCGTCGATGAACCGCCGGTGGCCGGGAGGACGGTAGATATGCAGTTCGTCGAGGAACGTGCGTAGCGGGTCCGCCGCGTGGCCGACGCCCAGCAGGGCGTCCATGGACGGCACGACCGAGGACTGCGATCCCGTCTGCCCGCGGAAGGCCTGCGGCGCCCCGGCGAACCGCGCGACGCCCTCGTAGACGACGCCAGCGCCCAGCGCCGGGTTGTCCTTCCAGCCGTGGATGTAGGGCCGGACCCTGCGGAAATAGATGTAGGGGTCGCATTGCTCCGGCATGCGATCGAAGAGCGCGTTGATCTCGGCCCAGATCGCCACGATCCGCCCAAGCAGCCGTTCCGCCTCGGCCGCATCGCCTTGCGCCGCCGCCTCGATCAGCGGCCCGAAGAGCGCCAGCGCCGCCCCCGCCCGGGCTTCGATCGCGACGTGAACCAGGACGAACCAGGCCTCGTCCGTGCCCGCCGCGAACTTCTGGATCATGTAGATGTTGTCGAGCGAAACGCCCTTGGCGGGATCCAGCAGGCCCCAGTTGTCCAGCACATAGCCGCTGTACTGCAGCAGCGGCTGCTGCCCGAGCCGATCGGCCAGCGCCACGATCGGAACGGCCACGGCCGCGGGCAGGTGCGCGGCCGGCGCTTCGGCGCCCCAGATGTAGGCCTGCGCGAGGAACGAATAGTGCACCATCGCCATCCGGGCCTGCACATCGTCGAGCTCGGCGATCCGGTCCGGCGGGACGACGCTCAGCGCCTCGATGACCGTGCGGACCGCCCCCGTCGGCAAGATCTCGGGCAACCGCAGCGCCAGGTCGCGCGCCTCGACCAGGTCGCCGTCCAGCCCCACCGACGGCGCATCATAGGGGCAGAGGAACCCGCGTTCCGCGGTGACGCCATAGGCCGCCAGTGTCGCCAGACCCATCGAAAACTCCTCGATCTGCCGGCGCAACTCTATTCGAGGATCCGTGACGCCTGATTGCGAATTGGCGGGACAGGCCGCCATTCGCGCAATATCCTCCGCACATGGATGCCATCGACGATCATATATTGCGTCAGCTGCAACTCGACGGACGGGTGACCAATCTCGAGCTCGCCGAACGAGTCGGCCTCTCGCCGTCGGCCTGCCTTCGCCGGGTCCAGGCCCTGGAGGCGTCCGGCGTCATCAAGGGCTATCGGGCGATCCTCGACCGGACGCAGCTCGGCGTCGGGCTGACGGTCTTCGTGATGGTGGGGCTGTCGGGCCAGCTCAAGCGGGACTCCCTGGCCTTCGAGCGCGCCATGGCGAAGGCCCCGGAAGTGCTGGAGTGCCACAACATCACCGGCTCGGTCGAATACCTGCTCCGCGTCGAGGTCTCCGACCTGGCCGCCTACAAGCATTTCCATTCGGACGTCCTGGGCACGCTGAACCAGGTGAGCAGCATCACCTCGCACGTCAGCCTGGGCTCGTCGAAGGACATGCGGGCCTGATCGGGCGCGCGCCACGCGACCGCTAGGCTGGCCGACGGCCTGAGGATCTTCAGGCGGAGGGTCCGCGTTGGGGCTCGCCACGGCATCGAAACGGGAGGCCGCCCCATGGCCCGCATCTTCATCACCGGCAGCACCGAGGGCCTGGGCCGGGCCGCGGCGGAGACCCTGCTGGCGCAGGGCCATGAGGTGGTGCTGCATGCGCGATCGGCGGCGCGTGCGGCCGCGCTGGGCGAGCTGGCGGCCCGCGCCGCGGGTGTCGCGATCGGCGACCTGCAGAGCGCGGACCAGACGCAGGGCGTCGCGGACCAGGTGAACGCCCTCGGGCGCATGGACGCCGTCATCCACAACGCCGGCGTCTATAACCAGCGCAGCCGCGGCTCGACCCCCGAAGGCCACGCCACGACGGTCGCGGTCAACATCCTGGCCCCCTACATCCTGACCGCGCGGATCCAGCGGCCCGGCCGGCTGATCTATCTGAGCAGCGGCCTGCATCGCGGCGGGGAAGGCCCGCTGGACGACATCGACTGGACCCGCCGAGCCTGGGACGGCGGCCGGGCCTATGCGGAGACCAAGCTCCATGTGGCCGCGCTGGCGCTCGGCCTGGCGCGGCGGTGGCCCGAGGTGTTGAGCAACGCCGTGGACCCGGGCTGGGTCCGCACCCGGATGGGGGGCCCTGGCGCGCCCGTCGACCTGCAGACCGGCCAGCAGACGCAGAGCTCGCTGGCGGTCAGCGACCAGCCCGCCGCCATGACCAGCGGCGGCTATTGGCGCCACCTCCGCCGGGAGGCGCCGGCCGCCCAGGCGGCTGATCCCGCCTTCCAGGACGCCCTGATCGCGCGGCTCGCGGAGGTGACCGGGATCACGCTGGACTGAGCTGCCCAGAGCGGTCGCGACGGCACGCTATCGCGGGGTGGAAATCCCGCGCCCCGCGCTCAGGCTGGCGGGCAAAGCGATCCAGACAGGCCCAATCGGCGCTCGGCCCGCCCTGCGTGTGCCCGGCTAGGCGCTCGGCCCGCCCCGCGCTCAGAGCCCGACCAGGCCAGGCAGCCCGCCGATGTCGGGGATCTGGTCGGTGGCGTAGAAGGGCAGCGCGGGTTCGCTGCCGCGGTTGACGAAGACGCGGCGGCCGATCTTCAGGTCGTAGGCCGACATCTGGTCGTAGCGGAAGCTGGACGAGACGTGCATCACGTCCGCCGGGCTGCAGCCCAGCTGGTCGAACATGTACTCGAAGGCCTGCAGGCGCGGCTTGTAGGCCTGGGCCTGCTGGGCGGTGAAGACGTGGGCGAAGGGCGCGCCCAGCTTGTCGACGTTGCTCTGGATCTGGTCGTCGGAGGCGTTGGAGAGGATCACCAGCGGGATCTTTGCGGCCACGCGGGCCAGCGGCTCGGGCACGTCGGCGTGCGGGCCCCAGGTGGGCACCGCTTCGTAGATCCGCCGCGCGTCGTCCGGCCGGTATTCCACGCCGAACAGCTTGCAGGTGCGGCGCACCGCGCCCTCCAGCACCTCCGAATAGGGCTTCCAGTCGCCGAGGACCTCGTCGTAGCGGTAGGCGCGGAACGCCTCGATGAAGGCCTCCATCTGCGCCGGCGCGATGCGGTCGGGGAACAGCTCGCGGGCCATCTCGCCCATCTGGAACCGGGTCAGGGTCCCGTAGCAGTCGAAGGTGATGAACTTGGGCGTGGCGGCGGCCATGGGGGGTCCCCGGTTGCGGTCAGGCGTTGAACGATGGTGGCGGCGCTGGCGCGGCGGACGCCGCGCCCGGGCGCCCTATTCCGGCGCGTGCGGCAGCACGAAGGACAGCGTGGCCTCGTGCTCCATGCGCTGGGCCTTGGCCGGCTCGTCGGAGGGGCCCTGGTAGACGGCGTTGACGACGTTCAGGCCCTGGTTGCGCACCTTGATCGTCACCGTGCCGTCCGGGCCGGTCTTCAGCGGCGGGCTGTCCGGGTCGTTGACCATGTCGGCCAGCACCCGCGCGCCGGCGATGGGCTTGCCCTTGTAGAGCACCCGCAGCTTCATCGGCTGGCCCATCTTGGTGGGCAGGGCCGCCGCCACGGGGGAGATCTGCAGCGTCTGGTCCGGCAGCGCCGGCAGCGGCGCACTGAGCGGCCCGGCGATATGGACGGCGTACTTGAAGTTCTTGGTGCTCATCAGGGCCCCGGGCACCTCGTCGCGGCCCTTCTTGACCCACTCGCCGTCGGGCTGCTTGCTCCAGATCCCGTAGGGCATGACGGCGGTGACCACGGCGGGCGAGCCCTCGCTGTCGACCATCACCATCGGCCCGTCGACCTTGAGCTTGGTCGCCACCGGCTTGAAGGCGGCGTCATAGCCGGCGACGTGGTTGACCAGCGGCAGCCGCTTCACCGAGTCCAGGTCGTCGGCCCCGACGCCGTAGATGAAGGCCAGCTGCTTGGCGCGCTGGGCGAACCAGATGGCGTGCGCACTGGCGGCCGAGCTCGCGCCGACCCCGAGGGCCAGGGCGACGATGGCGAGGGAGTGGGAGAGCTTGCGCATGGACGTCTCCGGCTGATCGGCGGTGAACCTTGAGCGCCAGGATAGCCCAGCCGATTGGCGCAACCTGCTCTTTGGCGGGAGGGCCGGGGGATTAATTGCCGAAAGCGCCGCGCAAACGGCACGCCGCGGCAGGGCGCGGAGCCTATCCTGGCCGCGATGAGCATACTTTACCGCGCCGACGCCGCCCGGGGCGCCGCCTGGGCGAGCCACTTCGCGGAGGCGGCCCCGGACCTGGCGTTCCACGTCTGGCCCGACGCGGGCGACCTCTCGAAGGTGGAATACCTGGTGGCCTGGCAGGCGCCGCCGGATCTGCTGGCGCAGCTGCCCAACCTCAAGGTGCTCTTCTCCTCCGGCGCCGGCGTCGACCATGTCGACTTCAGCGCGATCCCCGGCCACGTGCAGGTCGTCCGCATGGTCGAGCCGGGCATCGTGGACGGCATGGTCGAGTATGTGACGATGTCGGTGCTGGCCCTGCACCGCGACCTCTTCGACTACCTGGCCGCCCAGGCTGAGGGCGCCTGGCGCGAGGGGCCGGTGCGGCCCGCCGCGGCGCGCACCATCGGCGTGATGGGGCTGGGCGTGCTGGGCCAGGCGGTGCTGGGGCGCCTCGCCGCCTTCGGCTTCCGGCTGCGCGGCTGGAATCGCTCGCCCAAGGCCATCGACGGCGTCGAGGGCTTTGCCGGGACCGCCGGCCTCGCCCCGTTCCTCGCCGGCTGCGACATCCTCGTCTGCCTGCTGCCCCTGACCGCGGCCACCCGCGGCCTGGTGGACGCGCAGGTGCTGGCCGGCCTGCCGCGCGGGGCGTCCCTGATCAATGTGGCGCGCGGCGCGGTGGTCGACACCGAAGCCCTCCTGGACGCCCTCGACGCCGGTCACCTCGGCCGCGCGGTGCTCGACGTCACCGAGCCCGAGCCCCTGCCGCCCGACCACCGGCTGTGGCGCCATCCGCGGGTGGCGATCACCCCGCACATCGCCAGCATGACCCAGCCCCAGACCGCCGCTCCGGTGCTGCTGGAGAACCTGCGCCGCCACCAGCGGGGCGAGCCGATGCTGGGCCTGATCGACCGGGCGCGCGGCTACTAGCCTTCGCCCTGGTCAGGCGGCCAGCAGGCGTTCGGCCAGGGCCACGTGCCAGCCGATCCCCGTGCCGATGATGTCGTCGTTGAAGTCATAGTGCGGGTGGTGCAGCGGCGAGCCGCCCTCCCCCTTGCCCTGGCCCAGCCAGAGGTAGGCGCCCTTGCAGGCCTGCAGCATGAAGGCGAAGTCCTCGGAGGTGAACGCCGGGTCCGGGGCGACGGCCACGTGGCGACAGACACCCTCGGCGGCGGCCAGGGCCTCCGCGGCGGCCTGCGGGTCGTTGATCGTGGCCGGATAGTAGCGGTCGTAGGCGACGCTGGCGGCGACCCCGCTGGCCAGGGCGACCCCGGCCGCCACCTGGCGCAGCGCATCCTCGATCCGGTCCTGCACCGCCGGGTCGAAGGTGCGCACCGTGCCCACGATCCGCACCGCGGCGGGCAGCACATTGTGCGAGCGGCCACCCTCGACCTGGGTCACCGACAGCACCGCCGAGGCGGTGGGCGCGATGCGGCGCGAGACGATGGTGTTCAGCTGGGTGACCAGGTCCGCCGCGGCCAGGATCGCGTCCGGCGTCTGGTGCGGCTGGGCGGCGTGGCCGCCGCGGCCTTCGAGGCGGATCTCGAACTTGTCGGCCGCCGCCATGATCGGGCCGGGCCGGGTCATGGCCGTTCCCGCCGGCAGGTCGGGCCAGTTGTGCAGGGCGTAGACCTGCTGGCACGGGAAGCGCTTGAAGAGCCCGTCGGCGATCATCTCCCGCGCCCCGCCCAGGCCCTCCTCCGCCGGCTGGAAGATGAAGTTCACCGTGCCGTCGAAGCGGCGCGTACGTGTCAGGTGACGGGCGGCGCCCAGCAGCATGGCCACGTGCCCGTCATGGCCGCAGCCGTGGAACACACCGGCCGAGCGGCTGGCGTAGGCCAGGCCCGTGTCCTCCTGGATCGGCAGGGCGTCCATGTCGGCGCGCAGCCCCAGGCTGCGGTCCGACCCGCCGGCGCGCAGCACGCCCACCACCCCGGTGCCGCCGATCCCGGTGTGCACCTCCAGCCCCAGTTCGCGCAGCGCCTCCGCCACCACCCCGGCGGTGCGGTGCTCGGCGAACCCCAGCTCCGGATGGGCGTGGATGTCGCGCCGCAGCGCCACCAACGGCGCCACCAGATCCGCCACTTCGGGCGTCCCGTCCGCCATGCTCAGGCCTTGTCGCCGAACAGCTTCTGGATCGGGTAGTGCGTCTTGATGAAGGGGGTCTTGATGACGATGTAGCTGAAGTATTTCTCGATCCCGAGATTGCCCTCCAGCATCTCCTCGATGATCGCCTGGTAGTGGCCGACGCCGGGGGTGACGAACTTCAGCAGATAGTCGTAGCCGCCGCTGACCAGGTGGCACTCGATGATCTCGTCGATGTTGCGGGCGCGGGCCTCGAAGCGGGCGAAGTCGGGGCTGCGGTGGTCCTGCAGGGTCACCTCGGTGAACACGGTCAGGAAGTCGCCCAGCTTCTTCAGGTTGATCTGGGCGCCGTAGCCGGTGATGTAGCCCGCCTGTTCCAGCCGCTTCACCCGCGTCAGGCAGGGGCTGGGCGAGAGGCCCACCGCGTCGGCCAGCTCGACGTTGGTCATACGGCCGCTGCCCTGGAGCTGCGACAGGATCTTCAGGTCGATGCGATCGAGCTTCGGGGCGTTGATCATCCCGCGCCTGTCGTCCTTCTTCACACTTCAGCGCGGGGCGCAGCGACGCGAGTCGCGCCGGCCACGCCCTAGGCCACCGCGGCCCGAATGTCAGACTCTTCGAGGAGATCGTCCAGAGACTTGCGGATGCGCTCGAAGATCATGTCCATCTCGCCATCCGTGCAGCAGAGGGCCGGCGCCAGCCCGATGATGCCGTCGCCGAAGGCGCGGAAGATCACGCCGTTGCGATAGGCCTGGGCAAACAGCCGGTCGGGCAGCTTGAGGGCGGGATCGAAGCCGCGCTTGGAAGCCTTGTCCGACACCAGCTCCAGGGCGCCCAGCAGGCCCCGCCCGCGCGCCTCGCCGACGAGGGGGTGGTCGGCCATGTCCGCCAGCCCGGCCGCGAACCGCCGCGCCACCGACTGCCCGTTCGCCAGGATGCCGCCCTCGGTGTAGAGCCGCAGCACCTCCAGCGCGACGGCGGCGCTCACCGGGTGGCCGGAATAGGTGAAGCCGTGCCCGATCGGCACGTCGGGCGCGGCGCCGTCCGCCAGGCCCTCGTAGACCGCGTCCGACATCAGGACCGCCCCCATCGGCGCATAGCCCGAGGTCAGGCCCTTGGCGATGGTCATGAGATCGGGCGAGACGTCCTCGTCCTCGCAGGCGAACATCGGCCCGGTGCGGCCAAAACCGGTGATGACCTCGTCGGCCACCAGCAGGATGTCGAGTTCGGTGCAGGCCGCGCGCATGGCCCGCAGCCAGCCCGCGGGCGGCACGATCACGCCGCCAGAGCCCTGGATCGGCTCGCAGAAGAAGGCGGCCACATTGTCCGCGCCCAGCTCGGCCACCTTGGCCCGGAGCGCCGCCACCGAATGGTCGATCACCGCCTGCGGATCGTCGCCCACCGGACTGCGGTAGGGATAGGGCGACGGAATATAGTGCTGCCACGGGCGCGGCAGGTCGAAGTTGCGGTGGAACACCGGCAGGGCCGTCAGCCCCGCGCCCTGGGACGAGGAGCCGTGGTAGCCGCGCTCCAGGGCGATGAAGTGCTTCTTGGTCGGGCGGCCGATGGCGTTGAAATAGTGGACGATGAAGCGGATCGCGGAGTCCACCGCATCGGACCCGCCCAGGGTGAAATAGACGTGCTGCAGGGCCGGCGGCGACAGCTCCACCAGCCGCCGCGCCAGCCGGATCGCCGGCTCGCTGCCGAAGTCGAAATAGCCGGTGGCGTAGGGCAGCCGGCGCATCTGCTCGGCGGCCGCCTCCACGATGCTCTCCTGGCCGTAGCCCACGTTGACGCACCAGAGCCCGGCGAAGGCGTCCAGCAGCTCGCGCCCCTCGGCGTCCTTGAGGTACATCCCGCGCCCGGACTCCAGGATCGTGACGCCGCGCGCCTCGTGGGCCCGATAGGCGCTGACCGGGTGGATCAGGTGGTCGCGATCGATGTCCGCCAGCGAGCGGTTGGGCGTGGCCATCGGTTTGGTGATCGACATCGAGCCGCCTTCCTGAACGCTGGAAGGCTAGCCGCAGGCGGCGGCCGGGAAGCGCCGTAGTGGCGGTCGCATCGGCGCGGGATCGTGTTTTTCCGCCGGCGACGGCAGAATCTGCTCCGCTACCCCATCGCCTCGGCGATGGCCTTGCCGCAGGCCTCGGTGTCGGCCGCGCCCTTCAGGTCGCGGGTGCGCAGGGCGGGCTCAGCCAGCACCGCCTCGATGGCGGTCATGATGGACGCGGCGGCCGCGGGCTCGCCCAGGTGCTCCAGCATCATGGCCGCGGACCAGATCTGGCCGACCGGGTTGGCGATCCCCTGGCCCGCGATGTCGGGCGCCGAGCCGTGCACCGGCTCGAACAACGACGGCGCCGTGCCGGCGGGATTGATGTTGCCGGACGGGGCTACGCCGATGGTGCCGGTGCAGGCCGGGCCGAGGTCGGACAGGATGTCGCCGAACAGGTTCGAGGCCACCACCACGTCGAAGCGGTCGGGGTGCAGCACGAACTGGGCGGTCAGGATGTCGATGTGCTGCTTGTCCCAGCGCACGCCGGGATACTCCGCCGCGATCGCCTCCACCCGCTGGTCCCAGAACGGCATGGTGATCGAGATGCCGTTGGACTTGGTGGCGGAGGTCAGGTGCGCCGCCGGCCGCCGGCTCGCCAGGTCGAAGGCGTAGCGCAGGACCCGGTCGACGCCGACCCTGGTCATCACCGTCTCCTGGATGACGATCTCGCGCTCGGTGCCCGGGAACATGTGGCCGCCGATCGAGGAATATTCGCCCTCGGTGTTCTCGCGCA
>JAEKKJ010000013.1 GCA_019510435.1 Caulobacterales bacterium
GCCTTGGCGTATTCCACGAAGTCCGGGTTGCCGTAGGTCAGCCCCCAGTCCTTGAAGCCCATGTTGGCCTGCTTCCAGCGGATCATGCCGTAGCTGCCGTCGTTGAGGATCAGGACCGTGATGTTCAGCTTCAGGCGGACCGCGGTCTCCATCTCCTGGCTGTTCATCATGAAGCCGCCGTCGCCGCAGATCGCCATCACCTTGCGGTTCGGATAGACCATCGCCGAGCCCATGGCCGACGGCAGGCCCGCGCCCATGGTGGCCAGCGCATTGTCCAGCAGCACCGTGTTGGGCATCCGCGCCGGATAGTTGCGGGCGAACCAGATCTTATAGACGCCGTTGTCGAGGCAGATGATCCCGTCGTTCGGCATGGCGTCGCGGATCTGCGAGACCAGGAACTGCGGATAGATCGGGAACCGCTGATCGTCGACCTGGCCGGCGGTGTGCGCCACCTCGGCCTCGCGCGCCTTGAACATCCTGGAGAAGTCCCAAGCGCCCTGGGGCAGGATATCTTCCTTCAGCTGCCAGATGGCGTTGCCGATGTCGCCGATCACCTCGTACTGCGGGAAGTAGACTGGATCGACCTCCGCCGAGCGGAAGTTGATGTGGATCACCTCGGTGCCGCCGGCCTGCATGAAGAAGGGCGGCTTTTCGATCACGTCGTGGCCGACGTTGATGATCAGGTCCGCCGCGCCGATCGCCCGGTGCACGAAGTCGCCCGCCGAAAGGGCGGCGCAGCCCAGGAACTTGGGGCTGAGCTCGTCCACCACGCCCTTGCCCAGCTGGGTCGAGACGAAGGGGATCCCCGTCTTCTCGATGAACTGGGTCAGCATGCGGCTGGTCATGGTGCGGTTGGCGCCGGCGCCGATGACCAGGATCGGGCTCTTGGCCTGTTCGATCCGCTTGGCGGCGGCGCGGATCGACTTCTCGTCGGCCACCGGCCGGCGGGCGTTGCTCTTGGGGATCGGGATCGAATCCGTCTCCTCGTCGGCCACGTCCTCGGGGAATTCCAGGTGCACCGCGCCCGGCTTCTCCTCCTGCGCCAGGCGGAAGGCCTCGCGGATGCGGGAGGGGATGTTGTCGGCCGAGGCCAGCTGGTGGGTGTACTTGGTGATCGGCTTCATCATGTCGACCACGTCCAGGATCTGGAACCGACCCTGCTTGGAGCGTTTGATCGGCTTCTGGCCGGTGATCATCATCATCGGCATCCCGCCCAGCTGGGCGTAGGCGGCGGCGGTGACGAAGTTGGTGGCGCCCGGGCCCAGGGTGGCCACGCAGACCCCGGCCTTGCCGGTGTGGCGCCCGTAGGTTGCAGCCATGAATCCCGCGCCCTGCTCATGGCGGGTCAGGATCAATTTGATTTTCGCGGAGCGCGAAAGGCTGTCCAGGAAATCGAGATTTTCTTCGCCGGGCACCCCGAAGACGTGCTCGACGCCCTCTTCTTCGAGGCACTGCACGAACAGATCAGACGCCTTCGTCATTTTACCAGCCCCCATCCAACTTACGAGTTGTCGCAAATTCCAACGACTTGTGAAGGGGCCATCGCAGGTTGTTCGTCGTTGCGTCCCGAATTGAGGTTAGACCGTACCGATTTCGCAGCTAAGGTTGAGCTGGCGAGAAGTCCGGGGCGTTGGGCGTCCTGGCGATTAGGGGGCAGTCATGGCGGTAAGCGACCACGTCGATCTGGCGGGATTCATCGAGGGCGTTAAGCGCCGCAATCCCGGCCAGCCGGAATTCGTCCAGGCGGTCCAGGAAGTGGCCGAGGACATCTTCGACTTCATCCA
Source organism: Caulobacterales bacterium (assembly GCA_019510435.1). Classification (GTDB taxonomy): domain Bacteria; phylum Pseudomonadota; class Alphaproteobacteria; order Caulobacterales; family Caulobacteraceae; genus Phenylobacterium. The sequence continues at coordinate 1,785 of JAEKKJ010000013.1, forward strand.
GGACAAGGAGGCCTATCACAAGGCCCAGATCCTGCGCCGCATCGCCGAGCCGGACCGGGTGATCAGCTTCCGCGTCTGCTGGCAGGACGACCAGGGCAACATCCGCGTGCAGCGGGCCTGGCGCGTGCAGAACAACAACTCCATCGGCCCCTACAAGGGCGGCATCCGCTTCCACCCCTCGGTGACCGAGAGCGTGCTGAAGTTCCTGGCCTTCGAGCAGACCTTCAAGAACGCCCTGACCGGCCTGCCCATGGGCGGCGGCAAGGGCGGCTCCAACTTCAACCCCAAGGGCAAGTCGGACGGTGAGGTGATGCGCTTCTGCCAGAGCCTGATGACCGAGCTCTACCGCTACGTGGGCGCGGACGTGGACGTCCCGGCCGGCGACATCGGCGTGGGCGCGCGCGAGATCGGCTACATGTTCGGCCAGTACAAGCGCCTGACGAACGAGTTCACCGGCGTGCTCACCGGCAAGGGTCTGGAGTATGGCGGCAGCCTGATCCGCACCGAGGCCACCGGCTATGGCGCGACCTACTTCCTGCAGAACATGCTCGCCACCCAGAAGGACGAGATCAAGGGCAAGGTCGTGGTGATCTCCGGCTCGGGCAACGTGGCCACCCACGCCGCCGAGAAGGTGACCCAGCTGGGCGGCAAGGTGGTGACGCTCTCCGACTCCGAGGGCTTCATCTACGATCCGGCCGGCATGACCCAGGAGAAGATCGACTGGGTGAAGGACCTGAAGACCAAGCGGCGCGGCCGGATCTCCGAGTACGCCAAGGAATTCAAGGGCTCGGAATTCCACGTGGGCAAGACGCCCTGGGGGGTGCCGTGCCAGCTGGCCCTGCCGTGCGCCACCCAGAACGAGCTGCTGGGGGACGATGCCCGCACCCTGGTCCAGAACGGCTGCCTTGCGGTGTCGGAAGGCGCCAACATGCCGACCAACCTGGAGGGCGTGCACGTCTTCAAGGACGCCCAGATCCTCTATGCGCCCGGCAAGGCGGCCAACGCCGGTGGTGTGGCGGTCTCCGGCCTGGAGATGAGCCAGAACTCGGCCCGCATCTCCTGGAAGGAAGAGGAGCTGCAGCGCCTGCTTGTCGACATCATGGCCGGCATCCACTCCAGCTGCCTGGAATACGGCGGCCGGCCGGGCTCGAAGGTCATCGACTATGTGAAGGGCGCGAACATCGCGGGCTTCAAGAAGGTGGCCGACGCCATGCTGGCCTACGGCGTGGTCTGACCTTTACGACCATCGTTGATCTGCCAAGCGCCGCCCCGGACCTCCGGGGCGGCGCTTTCGCTTGTGGGGGCTGCCGGGTTCAGACCGCCGGTTTGCCCGCCGCCTCGCTCCAGCGCAGGGCCTCCAGCGGGCGCTCCATCAGGGGCGAGCGGCTGGCGCGGCCAGGAGCGTGGAAGCTGTGGCAGGTCTCGCAGGTGGTCCCGCCGGCCAGTTCCTTGGCCACCTGCGGCTGGGCGGCGTGGCACTTCTCGCAGGTCGCCTTGGCCGGCATCAGCACGTCGGAGGCCTGGGTGGAGGTCTTCGCCGCGTGGCAGTCCTCGCACTTGGCGGCCGGCGCGTGCTGGGCGTTGAACTCGTTGTGCGCCGGGATGGCGTGGTTGAAATCGCCCTTGGGCATGTAGCTGTTGTTGAGCTTTACCCGATGCACGTCCGGCTGGCCGGTCGCCGGAACGCCCAGCTCGTGGCAGCCGAAGCAGACCCCGCCGCGGGAGATGGCGGCGCGGTAGGCCGCCATGGCCGAGGCGGATGGGGCTGAGCCCGCGGTGGGCGCGATCGTCCCTGGGCGCTGGCGGTCGCTGCCGCCCCATACCGCGTTGCCGCCGCCGCCGCCGGACAGGCGCTCGAAGGCGGCCAGGGCCAGGCTTTCCGAGCCGTGCGGCAGGACCTTCACCTCGCCGCCGACCCGGGCGTAGGCCAGGGAGTGGCAGTCGCCGCAGTCCTTGGGCATGTCGACCGGCCGATAGCCGCCGCCGGCCACGGGCTGGTGGCAGGCCTGGCAGTCCAGCGGCTTGCGATAGCGGGCGAGGCCCAGGGCCTGGCGGGTCACGCCGCCGAGGGGGTCCAGGTGCTGCTGGTGGGAGAAGTTGAGGCCTGAAACCTCCCGCAGGGTGGGGCGGAAGGCGGTGCGGATCGCCGTGAAGCGACCGGGCGCCGTCTCTTCCACCAGCTGGACGCGGAACGCGGGGTGCTTGGCCCAGCTGGGCGCGTCGCCGAAGTCGATCTGGTGACCGGCATGATCCAGCCGGTCCTTCAGCCCCGTGTGGCAGCCTTGGCAGGTCTGGGCGGCGACGCGCAGCGGCTTGTCGGCGGCGGGGCCGGAGCCGTGCGGCGGCGCATGCTCGATGTGGCAGCTCGCGCAGCGCCCCGTCGGATGGTTGAACGCCTTGGCGAAGCCCAGCGCGATCCGGCCGCCCAGGTCGGGCGGGGAGGGCGTGCCCTGCAGCAGCAGGTCCGGCCGGCCGTGATCGACCACCAGCACCGGCTGGAACGGGCTGCCGCGCCGGCGGGAATTGTCCTGCGCCCGCGCCACCAGGGCCGCGTCCGGCGAGGCCTGGTGGCAGGCCTTGCAGGCGGCGTCGCGCACCGAGACGAAGGCGTTGGTGTGGCAGGCCTTGCAGTCGGTCTCGAGGAAGCCGTGCGCCTTGGAGAGGGGCCCCGCCGACCACTGCTGGTCGGGATGGATGCGCATGTGCGCGAAGATCTCCGCCCCGACGAGCGGCACGAGCAGGCACAGCACCAGGATGGTCAGGCCGAAGGTCCAGGCCATGGTGCGGCGGCCGAACATCTTGGCCTTGAGGGAGAATTCCGACGGCGTCAGGTGGCGCTCGTGGTCGTCCTGGGTGACGGTGACGACGGCGTCGCCGTCCTCGTCCGCCTCCAGGGCCAGCGCATAGGTCCCGAAGATGGCGACCGGAGCGCTGGCGAGGTCGACCTCCGCCCGCGAGACCCGCCGGCCGCCGACCTCGAAGGTCTGTCCCTCGAGCGACTCGATCGCCACCCGCCCCGGGCCGGCGAAGCGCATCCGCGCATGATGCGGGTCGATCGACAGGTCGGCGAGGACGACGTCGTTGTCCGGGGCGCGGCCGATGGTGGCCTGGGGCTCGGCGACGTGACGCTCGCGGACGATCGGATCGCCGCCGCTGGCGCGCTGGGTGATTAGCCTGAGCTTGAATTCCTGCGCCATGTCACCAGTACGCGAAGACGCTGATGATGTGCGCCGTCAGCGCCGCCAGCAGGGCGAAGGTGGCCGGGATGTGCACGAACAGCCAAGCTTCAAGCATGGCGGTGATCTGCATCTGCCGGCGGGCGAGGGCAAGCACCTCGGCCTTCTGCTGCATCAGCTCCTCGATCTTGGTCAGGGCCTCGGCCTGGCGGGCGCTGGCCGAAGAGGGCAGGGCGCGCAGCTGCTCCAGGGCGCGCCGGTTGGCGCAGTCGCCGTGCCGGTTGGTCAGGCGCGTCCAGAAGCCGCCGCCGATCTCGGTGAGCTCGATCGACAGGCGCGCGATCGCCGCCCCATGCCGGTCCAGCGGCTGGGCCACGTCATGGATCTGCTGGTCCAGCTTCTCCAGGCTCTCCAGCATCTGCTTGCGGGTGGTCTCCCCGCGGTTGTGGCTGAGCTGGGAGGGCAGGGTGGCGTAGGCCCAGATGCCGACCGCGCCGGAGGCGATCACCAGCATCATCAGGACATAGGCCAGGGTGTGGATGTTCCAGCCGAACTGGAAGCCGGTGTGCAGGGTCGCCAGCACCACCAGCGACAGCCCGAGGTAGACGTGGGCCGAGACCCAGGCCTTCAGGGAATAGTGGTGGTCGGTGATCCATCGCTTGCGCACGCCCAGGCAGGCCAGCCAGACGATCAGCCCGGCGCTCACCGTGCCCAGCGTATAGCCCAGCCAGCTGTTGCCGCTGGGCGGACGGCCCAGCCGGGTGGCGGTGACGAAATAGGCGCCGATCGCCAGGACGCACAGCGCCGTGGCGAACTGGGCCCAGCGAAACCCCTTGTAGCGGAGGAAGCCCTCGTGGGTCCTCTGCCTGACGCGCTCTGTGTGTCCCCCGACCTGAGTCACCGCCTAGCCGGCCCCCTTATCGATGCGCGCCACCGAGAGGAAGGCGTCGGGCGAGACCCGGATCGCCGCCCCGGTGGGACAGGCCCTGACGCAGGCCGGCCCCCCGGCCTTGCCCGAGCACATGTCGCACTTGATGGCGAGCTTAGGGCTCTCGGCCCCGCCCGCCTTGGCCGCCTTCTTGCGCCACTCGTAGTCGGGCTGCCCGGGGCCGGGGCCGGCGCCGAATAGCATCCAGGAGAACAGGCTGGGCTTGGGCGGCGGCGGCTTGTCCATCTGGATCACGCCGTAGGGGCAGGCCCGCTGGCAGTTGCCGCAGCCGATGCAGGCGTCGGAGATGAACACCTCCCCGTCGGGTCCGCGCCGGATGGCGTTGGGTGGGCAGTCGCTCATGCAGTGCGGGTGTTCGCAGTGGCGGCACGAGGTGGGCACGTGGATGTTGGCGAAGGTGGTGCCGGCCTCGCGGTTGAGCCGCGACAGGCCGTCGTGGCTGTCGGCGCAGGCGCGCTCGCAGTTGTCGCATCCGACGCACAGGCTCTCGTCGATCAGCAGCACGTCGGTGGCCTCGCCGATGCCCTGCTTGATCAGGAAGTTGGCGACCGAGGAGTACATGTCGACAGCGCCGCCGAACTCCTCCTTCTGCTCCTCGATGAAGGCGTTGACCTCGCGGCGCGCCTGCATCTCGTTGCGCATGCGCTTGGCCAGCTCCGGCTTGCGCTCGAGCAGCTGGCGGAACGGCTCGGCCGGCAGCTTCACCACCTGGCTGCGGATGGCGGCCTTGACGGTGGCGACCCGCGGCGTGCGCTCGATCATCGCCATCTCGCCGGAGTAGGAGCCGGCGGGCACGTAGGACATGAACACCGGCTTCCCGCCCAGGTTCTTCTCCACGATCATCGAGCCGGAGCGGATGATGTAGAGGTCGTCCGAGACGTCGCCCTCGTTGATGATCGCCTGGCCCGGGCGCACCTCCATCACCTCGGCGCCGGCCAGCACGTCCTTGATGTCCTCGGGCGTCAGGCCGGACTTGAAGATCTGCAGCACCTGCCGCTCGGTGGTGATGCGGTTCACGGTGTCCCGCGCCTCCGGCACCTGGGCCATCAGCTTCAGGGCGGCCATACGCGGGATCTCGACGCAGATCGTCGGCTCGGAGGCGCGGATGGTGGAGCCGCGGCGGCGGCCCGAGATCAGGCCCACCTCCCCGAAGATCGACCCGGCGCCGATCGGCACGGTGATCCGCGGGTTGGCGGGATCCACCTCGACGGCCACCGCCCCCTCGGCGATGCCGAACAGCGAGGAGCCCTGGTCGTTGCGGATGAAGATCGCATCGCCGGGGCTGTAGGCCCGCACCTCGGAGTCCAGCAGGAACTCGCGCATCTGCAGCGGCGACAGGCCGTTCAGGATCTCGACCCGGCTGCGCAGGAACTCCAGCCATTCGGCGACCGAGCGTTGGCCGGGCAGGCCCTTCAGCTTGTCCTTGAGCAGCGGCTCGTCGGCAGGCTCCAGGTTGTCGGTGCCGCTGATGTATTCGACGACGTCGAAGCCCTGGTTCATGCAGTGCTTGATCAGCGGGTAGCCGGCCAGGGCGCCGATCACATAGATGCCGGGCTTGGTGCTCTCGAAGGTGGGCGTCAGGGTGGGGAAGGCGGTGGGCGAATCGCTGGCGAAGGCGACGCCGCAGGCCTCCACGAACTTGCGCGGCGGCGAGGCGCCCATGCGCGCGATGATCCGGTCGCACTTGTAGCGGGACGAGCCCTGGGGCGTGTCCACCGTGATCCAGCCGGCTTCGACCAGGCTGGGCGTCGTCTCGGTCATGATGGTCATCCGCCCGGAGTCGCGGGTGGCCATCAGGTTGTCGACATTGGCCTTCTTGGCGCGGGCGAAGTCGGCCGAGCGGTTGACGATGGTGACGGTGTTGCCCTGGCCGGCGTCGGCCGCCAGGCCCAGGGCGTTCTCGATCCCGGCGTCGCCGGAGCCGATGACGAAGATATGTTCGTCGGTGTACTCGCCGGGGTCGTCCAGCTGGTACTGCACGTGGGGCAGGCCGGCGCCGTCGCAGCGCATCAGGTTCGGGTTTCCCTGGGTGCCGATGGCCAGGATGATGTTCTCGGCGCGCACCGGCTCGCCGCGGGTGAGCTCGATGGTGAAGGCGCCCTGTTCGCCGGTGATCGACTTCACGTCGGCCTTGAACTTCACATTGACCCCGGCGGTGCGGGTGTCCTCGTTCCACTGGGCCAGGATCTTTTCACGCTTGCCGGCGTCGAACTGGCAATCGGCGCGGAGCACCAGCACCGATGGCGTGGCCATCACGTGCTTGCCCTTCTGGTAGCGGAAGATGGTGTCGGAGAGGTGATCGGTCTTCTCCAGAAGGACGTGCGACAGGCCCTTCTTCGCGGCGTGCGCGGCCGCGCTCATGCCGGCAGGACCGGATCCCACGATCGCGATCTTGTAGAGTTCCGACATACTCCCCCACGCCCCCAGGTCATATGGCCGCCGACCCGCCGGCTAGCCCTTCACGCCTCCATTTGGCCCTGGCACTGTAACATTTCCGATCTACGCGGAACGCGCTACCACGCGCCGCAGGTCGGAGGGGAGCACAAAGTCCATGGCGGCGGAAGTCGGGCAGTTCGCCCTGATCCTCGCACTGTTGCTCGCAACGGTGCAGGCGGGGGCGACATTGTGGGGCGCCCATCGCCGCGAGAGCGTGCTGATGGCGCTTGGCCGCTCGGCCGCGGCGCTGCAGGCCGGCTTCGTGATCCTGGCCTTCGCGTGCCTCGCCTATGGCTATGTGGTCTGCGACTTCTCGCTCGCCCTGGTGGCCGAGCACAGCCACACGGCCCAGCCGCTGCCCTACCGCTTCGCCGCCACCTGGGGCAGCCACGAGGGCTCGATGCTGCTCTGGGTGCTGATCCTGGCGGTCTATGGCGGCGGGGTGGCGCTGTTCGGCCGCACGCTGCGCGAGACGCTGCAGGCGCGGGTGCTGGGCGTCCAGGGCCTGATCGGCGTAGCGTTCCTGGCCTTCATCCTCTTCACCTCGAACCCGTTCCTGCGCCTGGACCCCGCCCCGATCGAAGGGACCGAGCTCAATCCGCTGCTGCAGGACCCGGGCCTGGTGTCTCACCCGCCCATGCTCTACCTCGGCTATGTCGGCTTCTCGGTGGCCTTCAGCTTCGCCATGGCGGCGCTGATCGAGGGACGGGTGGATGCGGCCTGGGCGCGCTGGGTGCGGCCGTGGGTGCTGGCCGCCTGGATCCCGCTGACCATCGGCATCACCCTGGGCAGCCTCTGGGCCTATTACGAACTCGGCTGGGGCGGCTGGTGGTTCTGGGACCCGGTGGAGAACGCCTCGCTGATGCCCTGGCTGCTGGGCACGGCCCTGCTGCACTCGGCCCTGGTGCTGGAGCGGCGGGGCGCCCTGGTGAGCTGGACGATCCTGCTCGCCATCCTGACCTTCTCGCTCAGCCTGGTGGGCACCTTCCTGGTCCGCTCCGGCGTCCTGACCAGCGTCCACGCCTTCGCCGTCGATCCCAGGCGCGGGGTGTTCATCCTGGCGATCATCGGCGTCACCACCGGCGCGGCGCTGGGCCTCTACGGCTGGCGGGCGCCATCGATCCGCAGCGGCGCGCTGTTCCAGCCCCTGTCGCGCGAGGGCGGGGTGATCCTCAACAACCTCTTCCTCTGCGTGCTGTGCGCCACCGTGTTCCTGGGCACCTTCACCCCGCTCTTCGCCGAGCTGACGGGCGACAAGATCTCGGTTGGGCCGCCGTACTACAGCTGGGTCTTCGCGCCCTTTGCCGTGCCCCTGCTGGCGCTGCTGGTGTTCGGGCCCATGCTGAACTGGAAACGCGACGAGCTGGCGAAGACCGTGGCGCGGGTGCGGGTCCCCGCCGGGATCGCGGCGCTGGTCTTCCTGCTGGTGGCGGTGTTCGCGGGGTTGGGCCATGCGGTGGCCGCGGCCGGCCTGGCGCTGGCGGCCTGGCTGCTGGCGGGCTCGGCGGCGATCCTCGTCCGCCGCTGGTGGTCCGGCCGCGCCTATCTCGGCCGCTCGATCCTGACGACGCCGCGGGCCCTGGTGGGCCTGGCCATCGCCCACGCGGGCCTGGGCCTGCTGACCCTCGGGATCACCGGGGTCACCTCCTGGCACCAGGACAAGGTGCTCAACATGCGGCCAGGCGCCACCACCACCTTCGCCGGCCGCACCCTGACCATGACCGCCCTGGAGGACGTCCAGGGCCCCAACTGGCAGGCGCGCCAGGCGCGGTTCTCCGTGCGCGGCCCGGGCGGGACCTATGAGCTGGTCAGCCAGCGGCGGTTCTATCCGTCGGCCCAGCAGCAGACGACCGAAGCCGGCATCCACGTCACGCCGCTGGGCAACCTCTACCTCTCCGAGGGCGACGAGTCGGCGGAGGGGGTGGTGATCCGCCTCTGGAGCCATCCGCTGGTGGTCTGGATCTGGATCGGCGGCTTCACCATGGCGCTGGGCGGGGCGGTGTCGCTCAGCGACCGGCGCCTGCGCGTGGGCGCCCTGGTCAAGGCGCCGCAACTCCAGCCCGTGGCCGCGGAATGAAGCGTTTCCTGTTCCTGGTTCCGGCCCTGCTGTTCGCGGGCCTGCTCGTGGCGTTCGGTATCGGGCTGACGATGGACCCGACCATCCTGCCATCGATGCTGATCGGAAAGCCGGTCCCGGCCTTCAACCTGGCGCCGGTGCGTCCGGGCGACCAGGGCCTGGCGCGCGCCGACCTGGGCGGGGAGCCGGTGCTGCTGAACTACTACGCCTCCTGGTGCGTCGCCTGCCGCGCCGAGCATCCGATGCTGATGCGCCTGCGGTCCGAGGGCGTGCCCATCCACGGCGTAGACTGGAAGGACGCGCCGGCCGACGGCGACAAGTGGCTGCAGGATCGCGGCGACCCCTACATCCGCGTCGGCAACGACCAGAGCGGCCGGACTGGCATCGACATGGGGGTCTCGGGCGTGCCGGAGACCTTCGTGATCGATAAGCAGGGCCGGGTGCGCTACCGGCACGTGGGCGCCATCACCCAGGACGATTGGGCCAACAAGATCGCGCCCCTGATGCAGCGCCTGAAGGCCGAGTCGTGAAGCGGCTCCTGCTCATGGCCGCGGCGTTCGCGGCCCTGGCCGGCCCGGCGGCGGCGGTGAACCCCGACGAGCAGCTGCGCGACCCCAGGCTGGAGGCCCGCGCCCACGAGCTCTCGCGCACCCTGCGCTGTGTGGTCTGCCAGAACCAGTCGATCGACGACTCCGACGCGGCCCTGGCGCATGACCTGCGGGTGATCCTGCGCGAGCGGATCGCCGCCGGCGACACCGACCGCCAGGCAGTGGACTACATCGTGGCCCGCTACGGCAGTTTCGTGGAACTGAAACCGCCGGTGCAGGGCGATACGCTGATCCTCTGGTTCGGGCCGCTTGCGCTGACCCTGCTGGGCGGGGCAGGGATCGCGCTGCACCTGCGCCGCCGCGCCCGACTCGCGGCCGAGCCCTTCACCGCCGACGAGGAGGCCGAACTGGCCCACCTGCTGAATTCCGACGCGCCGAAGACCGGGACGCTCAAGAGCGGCGGGCCGGCCTGATGCTCTGGATGGTCCTCACCCTGATGACGGTGCTGGCGGCCGTCGGCCTGGCGGTCCCGCTGATCCGCCGGCGCGATGCGGCGGCCGGGGGGCGGCAGGACGTGCTGGGCGTGCTCAAGGGTCAGCTCTCCGAGATCGAGGCCCAGGCCGAGGCCGGCGCCCTGGCCCAGCCCGAGGCCGAGGCCCTGAAGTCCGACCTCAAGCGCCGCCTGCTGGCCGAAGGCCGCACCAAGGAAGCGCCGGCGCGGCCGCTGTCGGAACGGACGCTGCTGTATCTGGCCCTCGGCACGGTGACGGTGGTCACCCTGGCCGGCACCGGGCTCTACCTCGCGATCGGGCGGCCGAACGTGCCGGGTCAGTCGGCCCTGGCCGGCCAGCCGCCCGCGGCGGCCATCGCCGCAGCTCCGGCGGGGCAAGCGCCCGGCCACGGCGACGTCGCAGCCATGGTGGCGATGCTCGAGACGCAGATGAAACAGCATCCCGACAACGCCGAGGGCTGGCGGATGCTGGGATGGTCCTATCTGCAGACGGGACGTAACGCCGAGGCGGCGACCGCCTACGGACGCGCCGCCGCCCTGGACCCCAAGAACGCCGAATACCTCTCCGCCCAGGGCGAAGCCACGGTGCTGGCGCAGAACGGCCAGGTGACGCCGGCCGCCGAGGCGATCTTCAAGCGTGCTGTGGCCGCCGATCCCGGCGACCCGCGGGCCCGCTACTACCTGGGCGTCGCCAAGGACCAGCGCGGCGAGCACCAGGCGGCCATGGACGACTGGATCGCGCTCTTGAAGTCCGCGCCGCCGGACGCGCCGTGGGCGCCCGAGGTGCGCAGCTTCGTGGAAAAGGTGGCCGCGGACCGCAAGCTGGACATCTCCGGGCGCCTGCCGCCGGCGCCCAGCGCCCAGGCGGCGGCCGGCCCGATGGGCTCCCCCGCCGGCGCGCCGGGGCCCAGCCAGGACCAGGTCGCCGCCGCCCAGGCGATGAGCCCGGCTGAGCGGCAGCAGATGATCCAGGGCATGGTGAGCGGCCTCGCCGAGCGGCTGAAGCAGAACCCGCGCGACCGCGACGGCTGGGAGCGGCTGATCCGGGCGCGGATGGTCCTGGGCCAGGCGGACCTGGCGGCGGCGGCCTATCGCGACGCCAGCCGCGCCTTCACTGGCTCGCCGGCCGACCAGCAGGCGCTGCGCCAGACCGCCGTCCAGCTCGGCGTGCCGGTGGGTTAGGATCGACGAATGTCCGAGGTCACCGACAAGCCGGGCGCCGGCGCCGCCGCCCAGACCATCCTGGAGCTGCTGCCGGAGCCCGTGATCCTGGTGCGCGGCAGGGAAGGGGAGTCCCCGGAGATCGCCTACGGCAACCGCGCGGCCCGCGAGGTCTTCCGGATCGAGCTGGCGGGGGCGCCGCTGGGCGCGGCCCTGCGCCGGCCGGAGGTGCTGGAGACCATCGAGGCGGCGCTGGAGATGGGGTCCTCCGCCGAGGTGGCCTTCGAGACCATCGGCGTGCAGCCTCGATTCTGGCGCGCCTTCGCCCGGCCTCTGGACGCGGACGCCGGCGGCGTGCGCCAGCTGGTGGTGATGCTGCGCGACGAGACCGACGCGCGCCGCACCGAGCGCATGCGCGCCGATTTCCTGGCCAACGCCAGCCACGAGCTGCGCACGCCCCTGGCCTCGCTAGCCGGCTTCGTCGAGACCCTGCGCACCCACGCCCGGGACGACACCGAGGCGCGGGAGAAGTTCCTGGGGATCATGGCCCAGCAGGCCACCCGCATGGCTCGCCTGGTGGATGACCTCCTGTCGCTGAGCCGCATCGAGCTGAACGAGCACATCGCCCCGTCGGGCAAGGTGGACCTGCCGCGGACGATCCAGGACGTGTCGGACGCGATCAAGCCGCTGACCGGCGAACGCGCCGTCACGATCTCGGTGGAGGTCGACCCGAAGGTGACGCCGGTGACCGGCGACCGCGACCAGCTGGTGCAGGTGATACAGAACCTCGTCGACAATGCGGTGAAGTATACGCCCCGTGGTGGCCGGGTGCGGGTCAGCCTGGAGGCCGCCGCCAGCCTGGAGACGGCTCGCGCGCCGAGCCGGCCGGGCGTCGGGCTCTCGCTGCTGTCGCCGGACTCCCCCGACAGCCATGCCTATGTGGTGCTGCGGATCAGCGACGAGGGGCCGGGCATCGCGCGCCAGCACCTGCCGCGCCTGTCCGAGCGCTTCTACCGCGTGGAAGGCCAGCGCAGCGGCGGCACGGGCCTGGGCCTGGCCATCGTCAAGCACGTGGTCAATCGCCACCGCGGCGGGCTGATGGTGGAGAGCGCGGAGGGCGAGGGCAGCACCTTCAGCGTCTATCTGCCCGCCGCCCCCCAAGCCTGAGGTCGGGGCGCGAAGCGCCGGAAAATTACCGCAGGTCCGGGCGCGAAGCGCGGGCAGATCACCGCCAAGACGCCAAGAGCGCCAAGAGGGAACACGAAGACCACCAAGACCACGAAGACCACCAAGGCGCAGCGGGCCGCTCGCTTGGCGTCCTTGGCGTCTTGGCGGTCCTCTTCTCTTGGTGGTCTTCGTGGTCTTGGTGGTCTTCGTGTTGAAAGACGGCGCCTGCGGCGCGTAGCGGCGAAGCGGCTGGCTGGAGGCGGGCCTGCAGCCTTTGCCGTTCTCCGCAGGGCCGCGCTGTCGCAAAACTGTCGCCAGATCGCATTAGTTAGCTGGCCATGGAGACGGGGCGATGACGAGGACCTCCCAAGCGGAGTTGCGGCAGCTTGTGGCCGAGGTGATCCGCATGGGCGGCCTGGCCGAGGCCCAGGTGGTCGACGCGGTCGATGCGGTCGTGCGCCGCGACGTGCCGCTGGCCCAGGCCCTGATCGTCCGCGACCTTCGCCTCGACAGCCTGCAGGCCGAGGTGGAGCGGCGGGCGCTGGACCTGATCGGCCGCCATCGGCCCGACGAGGCGGACCTGCGCCGGGCGATCTCCACCCTCAAGCTGGCCATGAACCTGGAGCGCTGCGGCGACCTGGCGCGCAACATCGCCAAGCGCAGCCTGGTGCTGTCGGCCGGCGAGCCGCTGCTGCCGCTCACCGGCGGCATTGAGCGCATGGGCCGGCTGGTCTCGGCGCGCCTGCGCGAGGTGCTGGACGCCTACGCCGCCGGCGAGGTCGAGCCGGCGCTGGACGTCTGGCGGCGCGACGGTGAGGTGGACGAGCACTACGAGAGCCTGTTCCGCGAGCTGCTGGCGCTGATGGCGACGCGGCCCGACTTGGTGGCGGCCGGCGCGCACCTGCTCTTCGTGGCCAAGAACCTGGAGCGGATCGGCGACCACGCGACCAACATCGCCGAGATCCTGCACTTCCAGATGACCGGCCAGGAACTGATCGGCGAGCGGCCCAAGGTGGGCGTCAGCCTCGATGGCGTCGAGACGGAGGCCACCCCATCGTGACCCCCTATGTGCTGGTGGTGGAGGACGAGGACGCGCTGGCGACCCTGCTCGACTACAACCTGATGAAGGAAGGCTTCCGCGTAGAGCGGGCCGCCGATGGCGAGGAGGCCCTGCTGCGGGTCGCCGAGGAGCCGCCGGACCTGGTCGTCCTGGACTGGATGCTGCCCAAGGTCTCCGGGGTGGAGGTCTGCCGCCAGTTGCGTGCCGGGGCCGAGACCCGCCGCACGCCCGTGCTGATGCTGACGGCCCGCGGCGAGGAGGCGGACAAGGTCCGCGGCCTCGACACCGGCGCCGACGACTATGTGGTCAAGCCCTTCGCCATGAGCGAGCTGGTGGCGCGCATCCGCGCCCTCCTGCGCCGTACCCGCCCGGAACTGGTGGACGAGCGGCTGGAGTACGCCGACCTCGTGCTGGACCGCGGCCGCCACCGCGTGACCCGCGACGGCAAGGACATCCACCTGGGGCCCACGGAGTACCGGCTGCTGGACTTCCTGATGCAGCGCCCAGGTCGGGTCTTCAGCCGCGAGCGCCTGCTGGACGCGGTCTGGGGCGCCAACACCTATGTGGAGGTGCGCACCGTCGACGTGCACGTCGGGCGCCTGCGCAAGGCCCTGCGACTGCCCGGTTCGCCGGACCTGATCCGCACCGTGCGGTCAGCAGGGTATGCGCTGGACCAGGAGGGGTAGGCCCCTCCTTCAGAGGCCGAGGTGCGTCGGCGTGCGGAATTGGACCACGAACCACACGAACGCACTCTGCGCGCCTCTGGCGCGCCATCCCGCCCGACCTCGTGAAGTCAAGGGCCTGCGGCCCGTTCGTGTGGTTCGTGTGGTTCGTGGTTCAAAAAAGGCTGCGCCTGCGGCGTAACAGCCGCTGTCACCCGCCTGTCACGGACTCCGGCTAGCGCTCTTCGGCACACGCCGTTTTGGGGGACTGCGATGCCGGATACCACGCCCGCCGTCCGCTGCCGGACGGCCTTCATCTCGGACATCCACCTGGGCACGCGCGGCTGCCAGGCCGAGCTCCTGCTGGAGTTCATCCGCGAGCTGGAGTGCGAGACGCTCTATCTGGTGGGCGACATCGTCGACGGCTGGAAGATGAAGTCCGGCTGGTTCTGGCCCCAGGGGCACAACGACGTGGTGCAGAAGATCCTGCGCATGGCCCGCAAGGGCGTGCGGGTGGTCTACATCCCCGGCAACCACGACGACCGCATCCGCGACTTCTGCGGCGTCCACTTCGGCGGCGTGGTGGTGGCCCGCGATGCGATCCACGAGGCGGCCGACGGCAAGCGCTACCTGGTGACGCACGGCGACGAGTTCGACGGGGTGGTGCAGCACGCCAAGTGGCTGGCCTTCCTGGGCGACTGGAGCTACCGCGCCGTCCTGGCGCTCAACACCCACTTCAACCGCGCCCGCCACCTGCTGGGCCTGGGCTACTGGAGTCTCTCGGCCTTCCTGAAGCAGCGGGTGAAGAACGCCGTCGCCTTCATCGACAAGTTCGAGGGGGCCATGGCCGAGGAAGCGCGCCGGCGCGGCGTGCATGGCGTGATCTGCGGCCATATCCACAAGGCCGAGATGCGCGAGATCGAGGGCGTCCTCTATCTCAACGACGGCGACTGGGTGGAAAGCTGCACCGCCATCGTCGAGGGGTTCGACGGGACCATGCGCATCGTCGACTGGCTGGAGGCGCGTAAGGCGCTGGCGACCGTCCCGCTCCCGCTCGCGGAGCCGCTGGCCGCCTGAGCGGCCGAAAAAGGATCGCCGGCCTAACCGCCGCATCCCCCAAAAAAGAGGGCCGCGACCGGGGGGCGGTCGCGGCCGTGCGGCCTCGGGTGGCCGATCTGAAGCAATATACGAGGGGTCTACGCACGCGACGCTAGCCGCGGCGCATGTCGCTGCGGTGACGGTCCTGCGACGGCGCAAGAAAAAGCCGCCGCGGGGGAGGCCGCGGCGGCTTTGGCAGTTGGAGGGGAGAACTCTTAGAAGGCGTACTGCGCCCGGCCGGCGATGGCGTTGTAGGTCTGGCCGATCTGCACGCCGGCGCCGTTCAGGCGGTCGATCTTGACGTGCTGGACGTCGAACATCAGGCGCATGGACGGGTTCAGGTACCAGTTGAGGCCGACGCTGTAGATCTTCTGCTCGCCGCCGCGGATCGCGCCGGTGGTGGCCAGCGGCGTCGTGCCCTGGGCGCCTTCCCTGTAATTGAGGTCCAGGTCGGAGTAGCGGGCCGCCACTTCCCACGTGCCCCAGGTGCCGGCCGCCGGGTTGAAGTTGTAGTTCATCTTCGGCGCGTCGAAGCGGGCCTCGGCCGGGTTGTACGGGCGGTTCTCGCCGGTCAGCACCCAGACGCCTTGCACGTACCAGCCCTTGAAGTGCGGGTCGGGCAGGGTGGAGTTGCGACGGTCGATCTTGTAGCGGAAGTACTCGCCTTCGACGAGGAACGGGCCGCTGCTCACGCCGGCTTCGCCGCCGAGCACCGAGGCGTTCTGGGCGTCGATGCCGCCGGTGTCGACCAGGCGCGTGCCGTCGATGCGCAGTTCCGGACGGTCACGCAGCTGGATCGGGTAGCGCGGGTTGGCCGCGGCGCCGGCGTCGTTCGGCTGGGTCACGTACTGGGCGTTCACCCCGAAGTGGGCTTGCCAGTTGGTGCTGTCGAACGGGGCGATGGCCACGCGGCCGATCCAGGCGGTCTGCTCGTCGCTGGGCTGGGTGGCGAAGCCCCCGGCCGAGTTCACGCTGCTGACCGTGTTGCCGGTCAGGGCCGTGGAGACGAACCAGCGTGCGGCGATGCCCGCGTCGCCTTCGCCGATGATCCCGTTGCCGAACAGCTGGACGGCGCTGCGGCTGTCGCCGGCGGCGACGTTACGCGCCACTTCGGCCGGGGCCGGGCGCTCGAGCAGCGGCATCTGGCTGGTGGAGACCGCCGCCGCCAGGCCGATGTTCGGCTCGAAGGCGCCGACCCGCAGCTTCCAGGGCTTGAAGCCGCTGTACTGCGCCCAGGCTTCCTGGATGTGGCCCGCGTCCTCGGTGCCCGACCCGCCGAACTCGTAGATCAGGGCGTAGTCGAAGTCCTTGAACAGCTTGCCGTCGATGCCGAAGCGGGCGCGGCGGAAGTTGGTGCCGTCGTTGAGGTCGCGGTTGCTCACCGCCGAGCCCAGGTTGTGCTTCTGGAAGTACTTGCCGCCGTCGAACATCACGATGGCGCGCACGTTGGCCGTGAAGCGGCCGTCGGACGAGGCCAGGGCCGGCTTGCCGTTGGGCAGGGTCACCACGACCGGCGGGGGCGGCGGCGACTTCAGGGTGATGATGTCGGCGTCGACGCTGGCCTGCTGGGTCTTCATCTCGGCCAGCTGGGCGGCCATGGCGTCGAGCTGCTGCTGGATGGCCGAGAGCTTGGTGTCCTCGTGGCCGGCGGTCTTCATGGCGTCCAGCTGGGCGCGCATGTCGTCGAGTTCGCGCTGCATGGCCTGGAGCTTGCTCTCGCTGGCCGCGGCGGCCGCGGAACCCTTGGCCTTGGCCAGCACGGCGTCCGCGCCTGGCGCGGCGAGCGCGGCGCTCGACACGCCGCAAAGCAGCATCCCCGACAGCCCGGCGTACAGCCACGCGGGCGCGCGCTTGGATGACATCCCCATAGTAGAAACCCCTCTTGGGTCGCCCGTTGCGGCGACTTCGACGGGGCTGGTCTCTAGGCTCCGATTGCGACGGTGCGGCAAAGCTGCGGAGACAGATTTGTGACGGCGCCCGTTCGGCTGTCACTGTCACAAAACTGCGGTGAAACCGTCGCTTGAAGTTCGCACGGCCTCCGTACACCGGCCCTCGACCCGGCGCGGGAACCTGCGCCACACGACGAGGGGGTTTCCATGTTCAAACGCTACCTGACCGCGATCGCCGCGGTCCTTTCCCTGGCTGGCGCGGGCGCCGCCCAGGCGGCCGATATCTCGGGCGCTGGCGCGACCTTCCCGGCGCCCGTCTACGCCAAGTGGGCCGAGGCCTACCAGGCCCAGACCGGCAACCGCCTGAACTACCAGGCCATCGGCTCCGGCGGCGGGATCAAGCAGATCGGCGCCTCCACCGTCGACTTCGGCGCCACCGACAAGCCGCTGAAGCCGGATGACCTGGCCGCCGGCGGCCTGGCCATGTTCCCGACCGTGATCGGCGGCGTGGTGCCGGTGATGAACCTGCCGGGCATCAAGGCCGGCGAGGTCAAGCTGACCGGTCCGCAACTGGCCGACATCTATCGCGGCGTGATCAAGCGCTGGGACGACCCGCTGCTCGCCAAGACCAACCCGGGCGTGAAGCTGCCGGCCATGCCGATCACCGTCGTGCACCGCTCTGACGGCTCGGGCACCAGCTTCGTCTTCACCACCTACCTCTCGATGAAGGCGGCCCACTGGGCCAGCGAGGTCGGCGCCAACGACAGCGTCAAGTGGCCGACCGGCCTGGGCGGCAAGGGCAACGACGGCGTCGCGGCCTATGTGAAGCAGACCCCGGGCGCCATCGGCTACGTCGAGTACGCCTACGCCAAGCAGAACGGCATGACCTACGCCCTGATGCAGAACAAGGCCGGCAAGTTCGTCACGCCGGACGCCGCGAACTTCAAGGCGGCCGCCGCCAACGCCAACTGGAAGGCCGCGCCGGGCTTCTACCTGCTGCTGCTGGACCAGCCGGGCGCCGACGCCTGGCCGATCACGGCCGCCACCTTCATCCTGGTGCACACCAAGCAGGAAGACGCCGCCAAGGGCCGCAACGTCCTGGCCTTCTTCGACTGGTGCTACAAGAACGGCGACGCCGCCGCTGCCCAGCTGGACTACGTCCCGCTGCCGGCCGCTGTGAAGGACCTGGTGCGGGCCTCCTGGAGCAAGGTGGTCAGCCCGGACGGCAAGCCCGTCTACAAGTAGGCGCTTCGATCGCAGATCGGACGGATGGCCGGCTCCCTGACGGGGGCCGGCCATTCCGCGTTCAGAGCGCCCGGTCGGCGAGCCGCGCCAGGCTGTAGAACAGCGCCGCGACCAGGGCGGAGGCGGGCAGGGTGATCACCCAGGCCCAGACGATGTTCGAAGCCACGTTCCAGCGCACCGCCGAGGTCCGCCGCGCCGCCCCGACCCCGACGATGGCGCCGGTGATGGTGTGGGTCGTGGAGATCGGCACGCCGATGTAGGTGGCCAGGAAGATGGTGAGCGCCCCGCCGGTCTCCGCGCAGAACCCCTGTTGCGGTGACAGGCGGGTGATCTTCGAGCCCATGGTGTGGACGATGCGCCAGCCGCCCATCAGCGTGCCGAGCCCCAGAGCCGCCTGGCAGCTCAGCACCACCCACAGTGGCACGTGGAACGGGCCCGACAGCTGGCCGTGCGCATAGAGCAGGACGGCGATCACCCCCATGGTCTTCTGCGCGTCGTTGCCGCCGTGGCCTAGGGAGAACAGGGCCGCCGAGACGAACTGCAGCCTGCGGAAGGTGGCGTCGGCAAACGCCGGGGTCGCCCGTACGAACGACCACGAGACGATCAGCACCAGCACCAGGGCCAGGGCAAAGCCCAGCGCCGGCGAGACCACGATGCCGGCCACGGTCTTCCAGACCCCGCTCCAGACCACGCCGTTCAGGCCGGCCTTGGCGATGCCGGCGCCGAGGAGGCCGCCGATCAGGGCGTGCGAAGAGGACGACGGGATCCCCACCAGCCAGGTGATGATGTTCCAGGTGATCGCGCCGCCCAGGGCGCCGAAGATCACCGCGTCCGAGATGATGTTGGCCGAGATGATGCCCTTGCCCACCGTCGAGGCCACGTGCAGGCCGAAGAACAGGAAGGCGATGAAGTTGAAGAACGCCGCCCAGACCACGGCCCAGCGCGCCGACAGCACCCGGGTCGAGACGATGGTGGCGATGGAGTTGGCGGCGTCGTGCAGGCCGTTCAGGAAGTCGAACGACAGCGCGACGGCCACGAGACAGATGAGCAGGACGCCCGAATCCATGATCCTGGAGCCTGCCGCCTAGAGGTGTTCGATCAGCACGCCGCTGATCCGGTTGGCCACGTCCTCGAAGCGGTCCACCACCTTCTCCAGGTGGTCGTAGATGTCAGCGCCGACGATATAGGCCATCGGGTCGGCCCGGCCGGGGCCGCGATACAGCGCCGCCACCCCCTTGTCGTACAGCTGATCCGATTCCTCCTCCAAGCGTGTGACCTGCTCGGTGAGGCTGTTCAGTCGGCCGGCGTTGGCGCGCATCGAGCGCAGGAGGGGCACCGCCTCGGCGGTGAGGTCGGCGGTCTTGACGATGATGTCGCCCAGCTCGCGCATGTGCGGCTGGAACTCGCGCTGTTCGAACAGGGCGGTGACCTTGGCCGTCTTGTGCATCTGGTCGATAGCGTCGTCCATCGAGGTGATCAGGTCGATGATGTCGGCGCGGTCGAAGGGGGTGATGAAGGTGCGGCGCACGGCCAGCATCACCTCGCGGGTGATCTCGTCGGCGACGCCTTCGTGGCGGGCGACCTCGGCGCAGTGGTTGGGCGTTTCCGGGCCGCCCTGCAGCAGCGCCTGCAGCGAGCGCGCGCCTGCCGTCAGCGTCGCCGCATGGTTCTCGAACAGGTCGAAGAAGCGCCCGTCCTTGGGCATCAGGGCCTGGAACCAGTTCAGCATGGGACCTCTTGTGGGCAACGTTCGGGGCCGCGCCACGGCTCCATAGCGCGGCCGTAGCGCACCGTCATCGAAGTGTCACGCAACTGTCGTCCACGCGTCATGGCCCCCGCGTAGAGGACCATCAAGATCGCGCACGTCCGGAGGTGGGGCTTGGACGAGACACACACCCGCGGTCACCGGATCGGATCGACCGCTCGATGACCGCCCTTGCCGATACGCCAACCACCGCTCCCGCGCGCACCGCGCGTGGCGTGGCCCTGGACAAGCTGTTCGAAGCGCTGTGCTTCGGCGCGGCGACGCTGCTGCTCGCCGCCCTTGGAGGCCTCGTGGTCTCGCTGGTGATCGGCGGCTGGCCAGCCTTCGCCAAGTTTGGCCTGACCTTCTTCGTCAGCGCCGAGTGGGACCCGGTCCAGGAGATCTACGGCGCCGCCGGCGCGGTGGTCGGCACCCTGGTCAGCGCGGGCCTGGCCCTGCTGTTCGCCCTGCCGCTGGCCCTGGGCGTGGCGATCTTCCTGGTGGAGCTTTGCCCGCCGATGCTGCGCCGGCCGATCGGCACGGCGGTGGAGCTGCTCGCCGGCATCCCCTCGATCGTCTACGGCATGTGGGGCCTCTTCGCCTTCGCGCCGTGGTTCGCCAAGCACATCCAGCTGCCGATCATGATGTCGGCCAAGCCCGGCACGATCTGGGAGACGATCACCAGCGGCGTGCCCAACGGCGCCGGCATCCTGACCGCCTCCATCGTGCTGGCGATCATGATCCTGCCGTTCATCTCGGCGACCATGCGCGAGCTGCTGCTGACCATCCCGGCCCAGGTGCGCGAGAGCGCCTACGGCCTGGGCTCGACCACCTTCGAGGTGATCCGCAAGGTCAGCCTGCCCTATGTGCGCACGGGCGCCATCGGGGCGGTCATGCTGGGGCTGGGCCGCGCCCTGGGCGAGACCATGGCGGTGACCTTCATCATCGGCAACGCCCATGGCTTCCCGACCTCGATCTTCGCCTCGGGATCCACCATCGCCTCGACCATCGCCAACGAGTTCGCCGAGGCCACGGGCAAGCTGCACACCGCCTCGCTGATCGCCCTGGGGCTGGTGCTGTTCGTCATCACCTTCACCGTGCTGGCGCTGGCGCGCCTGCTCATCGGACGGCAGGCGCACGCATGACCGCCGCGACCAACACCCCGGGCCTGCGCGTTTCGCGCCGCATCTCGGAATACGCCTTCCTTATCTTCTGCTGGGCGGCGACGGCCGTGGCGCTGCTGTTCCTGGCCGCCATCCTCTTCGCCCTCCTGAAGCAGGGGCTCGGCGGCTTCCTGAAGCCGGACGGCCATGGCCTGGACCTCGACATCTTCACCCGCTCCACGCCGGCCCCCGGGTCGCAGGGCGGCCTGCTGAACGCCATCCTGGGCTCGATCATGATGTGCGTCGTCGCCATGGTCGGCGCGGTGGCCATCGGCGTCATGGCCGGCACCTGGCTGTCGGAGTTCGCGGGCGAGAGCCGCTACGGCAAGGTGATCCGGTTCCTGAACGACGTGCTGCTCTCCGCGCCGTCGATCCTGGTGGGCCTCTTCGTCTATGAGATCCTGGTGGCGCCGCTGAAGGGCTTCTCGGGCCTCGCCGGCTCGGTGGCGCTGGCGCTGCTGGCCGCCCCGGTGATCACCCGCACCACCGAGGACGTGCTGCGCCTGCAGCCGACGGCCCTGCGCGAGGCCAGCGTGGCGCTGGGCGCCCCGGTCTGGAAGACCATCTGGTCGGTGATCTGGAAGTCGGCCCAGGGCGGCATGCTGACCGGCGCCCTGCTGGCCTTCGCCCGCATCAGCGGCGAGACCGCGCCGCTGCTGTTCACGGCGCTGAACAACCAGTTCCTCAGCCTGGACCTCACCAAGCCCACCGCCAACCTGCCGGTGGTGATCTTCAACTATGCCCTGTCGGCGTACGACGACTGGCGCCGCCTGGCCTGGGCCGGGGCGCTGCTCATCGCCGCCACCGTGCTGACGGTGACCGTCGTCGCGCGTATCCTCGCCCGGGAGCCCCGCCGCTCATGAACGCCCAGCTGGAAGCCATGCCCGAGACTGCGATCCTGGATCTTCCACCCGAGGTGGTGAAGCTGGCGATCAAGGACCTGAACTTCTTCTATGGGTCCAAGCAGGCGCTGTTCGGGGTCGAGGTCGCCTTCGCGGCCAATGCGGTGACGGCGCTGATCGGCCCGTCCGGCTGCGGCAAGTCCACTCTGCTGCGCACCCTGAACCGCATCTACAGCCTCTATCCCGGCCAGAAGGCCACGGGCCAGGTGCTGCTGGACGGCGAGGACGTGCTGGCTCCGCGGGTGAACGTGGCGGCCCTGCGCGCCCGCATCGGCATGGTGTTCCAGAAGCCGACCCCGTTCCCGATGTCGATCTTCGACAACGTGGCCTATGGCGTGCGGCTCTACGAGAAGATCGGCAAGGCCGACCTCGAGGCCCGGGTCGAGGACAGCCTGCGTCGCGCCGCCCTGTGGGAAGAGGTCAAGGACAAGCTGCACCAGTCGGGCCTCAGCCTGTCCGGCGGCCAGCAGCAGCGCCTGTGCGTGGCGCGCGGCATCGCCGTGAAGCCGGAGGTGCTGCTGCTGGACGAGCCGGCGTCTGCGCTGGACCCGATCTCCACGGCGCGTCTCGAGGAGACCATCGCCGAGCTGAAGAGCGACTACACCATCGTCATCGTCACCCACAACATGGGCCAGGCGGCGCGCCTCTCCGACCACACCGGCTTCATGTACCTGGGCAAGCTGGTGGAGTTCGGCGAGACCGAACAGCTCTTCACCAATCCGGTCACCGACCGGGCGCGCGACTACATCACCGGCCGGTTCGGGTAGGGGACGTCATGGACCAGCATACCATCACGGCGATCGACGCCGACCTGGACGGGCTGTCCCACGCCGTGGCCGCCATGGGCGACCTGGCCGTCGCCCAGGTGAAGGCCGCCATCGACGTCTTCGTACGCTACGACCTGGCGGACGCGGCCAAGGTGGTCCGCGGCGACGACGCCCTGGACCTGCAGGACGCCGAGATCGAGCGCAACGCCGTGCGCTTCATCGCCCTGCGCCAGCCGGTGGCCGACGACCTGCGCCGCCCGATCGCGGCGATGAAGATCGCCATGCAGCTGGAGCGCGCCGGGGACCTGGCCAAGAACATCGCCAAGCGGGTGGGGCGCATGGAAGCCGCCGCCAGCGAGGCCCAGGCGGCCTCGATCGCCGAGTTGGGCCGCATGGCCGCCGACCGGCTGGCCGCGGTGGTGAACGCCTTCCGCGAACGCAACGCCCAGGGCGCCTACACCGTCTGGCTGAAGGACACCGAGATCGACGAGCGCCACGATGGCGTGCTGCGCGAGATCGTCGCCGGCATGGTGTCCGAGCCGTCCAGCGTCAGCGACTCCACCCACCTTCTGTTCATCGCCAAGAACCTCGAGCGGATCGGCGACCACGCCACCAACATCGCCGAGCTGGTGCACTACCAGATCACCGGCCAGGACCTCGAGGACCGCCCCAAGCTGTAGGCGCTTCCGCCGCCGCCGGACTCCTGCCATCCGGGGTAGGACAGGAGGGGCCATGCGCACATCAGTTCCGAGCGGCGCCGACCGGCGCGCCTTTCTCCAGCGCTCCGCGGCCCTGGGCGCCTTCGGGATGCTGGGCGGCTGCGCGACCGTGGCGGGCGTGCCGGCTGCTTCCGCCGCGCCGCCGAGCTGGCGCACGCCGCCGCCTCTGGCCCCGATCCGTGCCGAGGTCGACCGGATCATGAACATCACTGTCTGCCTGCGCCCGTTCCGCGCGGCGGGGCCGCGGCTGGACGCCGAGACCGTCGGCGACAAGCTGGTGGTGCACAACTACGGGCATGGCGGCAGCGGCTGGTCGCTGTCATGGGGCTCGGGCCTCATCGCGGTGAAGACCGCGCTCGCCGGCGGCGCGAAGGACATCGCCGTGATCGGCTGCGGCGCCCTGGGCCTCACCGCCGCGACCCTGGCCCAGCGGGCCGGCGCGCGGGTGACGATCTACGCCAAGGAGCGGATGCCGGAGGTGCGCTCGGCCCGCGCGACCGGCCTCTGGACGCCGGACTCGCGCATCGGGCTGGAGAGCAAGGTCGGGCCCGGCTTCGCGGCGCTGTGGGAGGAGATGGCCCGCAACTCGTTCCGCGTCCACCAGCGCTACCTGGGCCTGGCGGACGCGCCCGTGGAGTGGACCGAGCGCTACAACCTCTTCGACACGCCGCCGGAGTCCGGGCCCGACGCCCTGGGCTTCGTGCGCTACGGCGAGCGGATTCGCGACCTGACGCCCCACTCGGTGGAGCTCCCCGCCGGCGCCACGCCATTCCCGGTGGCGCACGTGCGCCGCGCCAGCCTGCCGATGTTCAACATCACCGAGTACGGCCACGTCCTGATGACCGACTTCCTGATCGGCGGCGGCCGGATCGAGACGATGGAGTTCCACACCCCGGCCGAACTCGCCGCCCTGCCGCAGAAGGTGGTGATCAACTGCACCGGCTACGGCGCGCGGGCGTTGTGGAAGGACGAGAGCATCGTGCCCGTGCGCGGCCAGCTGACCTGGCTGATCCCGCAGCCGGAGGTGAGCTACGGGCTCTACTACCGCGGCGTCGGCACGGTGGCGCGGCGCGACGGGATGATCGTGCAGAAGACCGGCGCCGACGACAGCTTCGGGCTCAATGACGACAACGAAGCGCCCGACCGGGCCGAGGCCGAGGAGTCCGTGAAAGTGGTCGCCGGCCTCTTCGCTCGCCGCGGCGCCTAGGTGGAGGCTGCGCCGGCCGCGACGTCGAACTCCGCCCGCCAGATCAGGCCCTCCGGGCGGTAGTCGGTCTGGACCTGCGGGTGCGCCTTGCGGCTGAGGCCCTGGGACAGCAGGCGCGAGCCGAAGCCATGGCGGGTCGGCGGGGTGACGGGCGGGCCTCCGGTCTCCTTCCAGACCAGCTCCACGCGGCCGTCGGCCACGCTGCGCCAGCGGATGTCGACGCGGCCCGCCTGGCCGGAGAGGGCGCCGTGCTTGGTGGCGTTGGCGCCCAGCTCGTGCAGGCACAGGGCCAGGTCCACGATCAGGTCGGGACCCAGGGCCACCGGCCCGCCGTCCAGCACCAGCCGGCCCGTGGTGGGGTCGGCGAACGGCTCCAGCGCCCGCTGCACCAGGGACGGCATGGTCACCTCACGCCAGGACGCGTCGCTGAGCACGTTGTGCGCCCGCCCCAGCGCGACGAGGCGGTCGGTGAAGACGGTTTCGAACAGCGAGCGGTCGGCGTGGCCGTGCAGGGTCTGGCGGGCGATGGCCTGGACGATGGCCAGGGTGTTCTTGACCCGGTGCTGCAGCTCCAGGATCAGCTGCTTCTCCTGGCGGCGGCTCTCGGCCTCGGCCCGGAACGCCTGGTTCACCAGCTCCAGGAGCCAGACGATCAGGCCGCCGGAGATCAGGTAGGCCATCAGCGCGGGCGCGACACTGGGCGGCACGGTCCAGAAACCGGTGCGCTCGGCGAGGAAGTAGCTGCCCATGACCAGGCCGGCGAGGAGGCAGGTCAGGCTGGCGCGGGCCCCGCCCAGCACCCCCGCCACGATCAGCATCGGGAAGTAGCTGACGAAGGCGATGCCGCGCGGCTCCCAGATCGCGAGGAAGAGCCGGACCAGGGTGGCCAGGACGCCGCATGCCAGGCCGATGCCGACCTGCGCCGCCCAGTTTCGCGGCTGGGCCGCGATCCTCTGCCTGATCAGTTGGTCCAACAAACGCGCCCCCCGGGATGGCGATAGTGCGCACACGCCGCGATTGTCGAACAGGCCACATTCACGCGACGCGAGGTCGCGGCGTGCGGCGCGCTCGCTCCGCCGCTATATGGGAAGGGCTGCGGCGGGCTACGACGGCCCACCGGCGCGCCGGTCGTCGGCCCCGTTCCGGACGGTGGGTCTGAGCGTCATCGCAAGAGCGCTTTCCCGCCGCAGCGCTACTGCTGCTGTTGCTGCTGTTGCATCTGGTGCAGGCGCTGCTGCTCGTAGGCGGCCGCCCCGCGGCGGGCCGCGGCGGCGGTGGCGCCACGGGGCGGAGGCCGCGTCACGCGCAGGAACTCGGGTTCGGTGATCGCGGCGCGGGCCTTGCGCACCGAAACGCCCACCGCCAGCTGGCTCTCGGCCTCGCCCTTGTAGACCCCGCGCGAGGGGGGCACGTCGGAATAGTCCCGCCCCACCGCGCAGGTGATGTGCCGCTCGCCCGCGCCGGTGTTGTTGGTGGGGTCGAAGCCGATCCAGCGCAGGCTGGGCAGGAACACCTCCACCCAGGCGTGGGTGGCGTCAGGGTCGGACCGGTCGCCGTGCTTGCGATCCGTGAAGAGGTAGCCGGAGACGTAGCGCGCCGGCAGGCCCCACGAGCGGCAGATGGCGATCATCAGGTGGGCGAAGTCCTGGCAGACGCCCTTCTTGGCTTTCAGCACGTCGTCGATCGGGCTGTCGGCGCGGGTGACGCCGGCCTCGTAGCCGAACGAGGCGTAGATGGCGCTGTTGAGGGCGCGCACGGCGGTCAGCGGATCGTACCGGCGCAGGCTGTCGATGTCGTGCTCGGCGATGAAGGCGCGCAGCGCCTCGGTCTCGCGGGCGAAGCCGTGGGGGTGCAGGAAGTCGAAGTTCTCGCCGCGCAGGAATTCCGAACGCAGCCGGTCCCATTCGCCCAGGTCCAGGTTCTCGGGCAGCGGCGCGGGCGCCTGGCTCTCCACCGCCGAGCGGGCGGTGATGATCAGCCGGTCGTGCGGCACCGGCACGTCGAAGTGGTAGACGGCGTTCCCGAAGCTGTCGGCGTAGGAGAAGATCTGCGCCGGCGGGTCCAGCTCCAGCTCGAACGAGACCAGCCGCTGCCGCGCGCTCTTCTGCGGCTGCATCCACACCTCCATGACGCTCTCGCGCACCGGGAAGGCGTACTGGTACTGGGTGACGTGGCGGATCTCGAGCAGCACGGGGCAGGGGTCCTTCTAGGCCGGGAGCCGGTCTTCGAGCGGATAGGCCACAAAGGCGTCGTAGAGCGCCCGGTGGATGGTCGAGCACTCCTCCAGCACGGTCTTCAGGAACGCCGTCGCGCCCTGCGCCTCCAGCTCGGCCATGTCGGCGTACTGCAGCCGCGCCCGCAGGCGGCCGGCGATGCGGTCGGGGCCCGCCGGGCCAGAGATTCCGGCGTGGCGGGTGATGGCGGTGAGGTGGGTCTCGATCTCCTGGGTGCAGAAGCGGATCGAGCGCGGGAAATCTTCGTCCAGCATCAGGAACTTCAGGATGTAGCGGCGCTGCATCTCGGCCGTGTAGACGCGCAGGTAGGGCTCCAGCGCGCAGCCCATGCGCAGCACGCTGGTGAGGGCGAAGTGGTCGCTGATCGGCCGGCGTTTGCGCCCCTCGCCGAAGGCCACCTCCAGCAGCGAGCCGATCAGCTGGGCTCGCTCCAGGTAGACGCCGAGCAGCAGGAAGCTCCAGCCCTCGCCGTGGCTCATGGTGGCGTCGCCGGCGCCCTTGAACAGGTGCAGGTCGGCGATGGTGTCGTGCAGGAAGAGCTGTGAGCCGTCGGCGAAGGCCTTGGCCGCCTCCGGCCCGCTCATGCGCAGGTAGATGAGGTTCAGCCGCTCCCAGGTCTCGGTGGTGATCTGGTCGCGCACCTGGCGGGCGTTCTCCCGAGCCCGGGCGATGGACGAATAGATCGAGCCGTCGTCCTCGCGGTCCAGGGCCAGGGCCTGGGCGGCGTCGTAGGGATTGTGCGCCTTGGCCAGGTCCGGGTCGCCGACCGCGGCCAGCGCGATCCGCGCCACCTGGGTCGCCGCCTCCGAGCGGTCCAGGGTGGCGTTGAGCATCACGTCCGAGAGCCGGCACATGTGCTCGGCGCGCTCTACGTACCGCCCGATCCAGTAGAGGCTGTCGGCCACCCTCGCGAGCATCATGCTCGCGATCCTTCAGAAGGTAATTTGGCGAGCATCATGCTCGCGATCCTTCAGAAGGTAACTTGGCGAGCATCATCCGCGGTCCCCCTTGCCGTCCGAGAGCACCCAGGTGTCCTTGGAGCCGCCGCCCTGGCTGGAGTTGACCACCAGGGAGCCCTTCTTCAGGGCCACGCGGGTGAGGGCGCCGGGCGTGACCACGATCTTCTCGCCGCACAGGATGAACGGGCGCAGGTCCACGTGCCGCGGCTCGACCTCGCCGTCGATCAGGCAAGGGGCGGTGGAGAGCTGGATCGTGGGCTGGGCGATGTAGTTCTCCGGATTGGCGGTCAGGGCGTCGGCGAACTCCGCCCGCTGGGCGCGCGTGGCGTGCGGGCCGACCAGCATGCCGTAGCCGCCGGAGGCCCCCACCGCCTTGACCACCAGCTTGTCGAGGTTAGCCAGCACGTGGCTGAGCTGGGCTGGCTCGCGGCAGAGGAAGGTCTCGATATTGGGCAGGATCGGCTCTTCGCCCAGGTAGTAGCGGATGATCTCCGGGACATAGGCGTAGACCGCCTTGTCGTCCGCCACGCCCGTGCCGGGCGCGTTGCAGATCACCACATTGCCGGCGCGGTAGGCGTTGAAGAGGCCGGCCGCGCCCAACGAGGAGTCGCGGCGGAAGGTGAGGGGGTCGATGAAGTCGTCGTCCACCCGGCGGTAGATCACGTCGATCCGGCGCAGGCCCGTGGTGGTGCGCATGTAGACCATGTTGTCGTGCACCACGAGGTCGCGCCCCTCGACCAGCGGCGCGCCCATCAGGCGGGCCAGGTAGGCGTGCTCGTAGTAGGCGGAGTTGTAGACCCCGGGGGTCAGCACCACGACCTGGGGATTGGGCCGCCAGTCGGCCGCCATGCTCTTCAGCGTGCTCAGCAAGAGGTCGGGATAGCGGTCGATGGAGCGCACGCCCGCGCCGCGGAAGGTGCCCGGGAAGACCCGGCGCGAGGCCTCGCGGTTGGCCAGCATGTAGGAGACGCCCGAGGGGACGCGCAGATTGTCCTCCAGCACCGCGAACTCGCCGCTGGGCTGGCGGATCAGGTCCGAGCCACAGACGTTGGCGTAGGCCTTGTGCGGCACATAGAGATTCTGCATCTCCCGCCGGTACGAGGGCGCCTGCAGAACCAGCTCGCGCGGCACCACCCCGTCCATCAGGATCTGCTGTTCGGAATAGATGTCGGCCAGGAAGGTGTTCAGCGCCTGCAGCCGCTGCTTCAGCCCGGCCTCGATCCGCGCCCACTCGGCGCTGGGGATGATGCGCGGGAGGATGTCGCTGGGGATGATCCGCTCGGTCGAGCTCTCGGCCCCATAGACCGTGAAGGTGATGCCCTGCAGGAGGAAGAAGCGTTCCTGGGTGCGCTGGCGTTCGGCCAACTCGGCCGGGCTCAGCGTCGCGAGGCGCGCGTCCAGGGCGGCGTAGTGCGGGCGCACCTGACTGTCGGGCGTCAGCATCTCGTCATACGGCCGCAGGGGGCTCTCAGCCTCCGCCGTCGGTTCGTCCCGCATGACGCTCACGATGGAATCCACGCCTTCCCCGCTAATGAGGTGAATCTGTAGGACGCTTAGGGCTCGGCCGGAAGCTCAGCCTGGAAATTCGGGGACTTCGCACCGCACAGCGGGTGGGCGCCTATGAATTGGGCGCCGCCATCGCCGGGCCAGCGGGTGACGGCGGCGGGTGACAGCGACGGGGGCGGCGGCTACACGAAGACGCGGAGGGGCGCGCGAGCGAGGATTCGGGCTTGGGTCGACTGCTCTACGCCGTCGCGGCTTCGGCAGCCCTGTGCGCGCCGGCCCTGGCGGAGGCCGCCGAGCCGCGAGCCGTGCTGCAGGGCGAGATGGATCCCGAGCTGCGCGTCGAGCTGACCCGGATCATCGGGGACGCCGACCGGCCCATCGAGAACCGCTTCGAGGCCCGCCGCCGCGCCCGCGACGCTGCCGAGGACGCCATCGCCGCCCTGCGCTCCGAGGGCTACTACGCCTATCGCGTCGACCCCGACGTCAGCGAGAACGATCCGCCGCGGCCGATCGTGCAGGTCGAGCCCGGGCCGCGCTTCGTCCTCGGGACCGCCACGGTGGCCTGGCAAGGCCCGCCGCCGGATCCTGCTTCCCGCGCCGCCGCCGACAAGGCCGTCGCCCTGGCCCCCGGCGCGCCAGGCCGGGCCGCCGAGGTGGTGGCCGCCGAGGGGCGCATCGTCGCCGCCGTCCAGAAGCGCGGCTACGCCGACGCCAAGGCCGACACCCGCGAGGTGGTCGTCGACCACGCCGACCACACCGTGCGGCCCACCTAC
This sequence comes from Caulobacterales bacterium, assembly GCA_019510435.1. GTDB lineage: Bacteria > Pseudomonadota > Alphaproteobacteria > Caulobacterales > Caulobacteraceae > Phenylobacterium. The sequence goes on from JAEKKJ010000013.1 coordinate 31,738, forward strand.
CGCATCGCCTCCGGCGCGCTGGTGCGGCTGGACGGCCTGACCGTGGAGCCGGCCGCGCGAACCAATCCGCGGTGGCTGCGCCGCCTCGCCCCCTGGGCCAGCGGCGACGTCTACGATCCCGACAAGGTCGCCGAACTGGAGCGCCGGCTGCTGGACGTCGGCGTCTTCGACGTCGTGACGGTGGCGCTGGCCCCGCCCGACAAGACGACGCCCGAAGGCTGGCGGCCGGTGCTGGTGGGCCTTTCGGAGCGCAAGCCGCGCACCATCGAGGGCGGCGCCAGCTATTCCACCAGCGAGGGCGCCGGCGTGAACGTGCGCTGGACCCACTACAACCTGCTGCGGCGGGCCGACACCTCGGCGCTCTATGGCCAGGTCTCTGTGCGCGACAGCCGGGTGGGGGCGGAGATCTCGCTGCCCGATTGGGCGCGGCCCGACCAGACGCTGAAGACCGGCGCGTCCGTCTACAAGCTGGCCACCGACGCCTATGACGAGACCGGCTTCGGCGCAAACGTCGATGTGACCCGGCGCTGGAGCAAGACCTCCTACGTCACCGTGGGCCTGTCCGCGGACCGCACCCATTCCACGGAGCTGAAGCCCGGCACCCTGACCAATCTGGGCCGGCAACTGGTGACGGTGGCCGCCCTGGCCGACTGGGTGCTGGACCGCTCCAACGACCCCCTGAACCCCACCCAGGGATGGCGCGTGAGCACGCGGTTGGAGCCCACCTATATCTTCGGTGACACCAGCCTGCCGTACCTGCGCGCCGTGGCCCAGGGGACCTACTACCAGCCGCTGGACCGCGAGGCCCGCACGGTCGTCGCGGCGCGGCTGCGGCTCGGCCGGATCCTGAACGGCACGGTGGACCAGGTCCCGGCCTCGCAGCGGTTCTACGCCGGCGGCGGCGGGTCGGTGCGCGGGTTCTCTTACCAGGGCGTGGGGCCGCGCTTCGCCGACGGCACGCCGCAGGGCGGGGTGTTCCTGGGCGAATCCTCGCTGGAGGTGCGCCATGACCTCACGGCCAAGTGGGGCGTGGCCGCGTTCGTGGACGCCGGCGCCGTGGGCTCCAGCGGGCCGGTGGACCTGCGCGACTTCGCCATCGGGGCCGGGTTCGGCGTCCGCTACAACCTGGGCTTCGCCCCGATCCGCGTGGATATCGCTACGCCCGTGGCCCACAAGCGCGGCGAGCCGGCGTTCCAGGCCTACCTCTCCATCGGACAGAGCTTTTGAGCGGGCCGGACGACACGCCCGCCGTGCCGGCGGTCCTGAAGCGCCCGGCGCTGCCACGGGCGATCGCGGCGGTGGCGATCGGTGTCCTGCTGCTGGTCCTGGGGCTGGTCCTCACCACCCGCTACGGCGTGCTGCTGCCGCAGGTGCGCCTGTTGATCGAGGCGCGGACCGACGGGCTCAAGATCGGCCGCTTCGGGCGGCTGAAGATCGAAGGGCTGACCGGCGACATCTGGCGCGACCTGCGGGTGCGGCGGCTGACCGTGCGCGACGAGAAGGGCGTCTGGCTGGAGGCCGATAATCTCCATCTTTCCTGGCATTACGAGCAACTGCTCAGGCGCAGGTTCCAGGCCGACGTGATCGAGGCGCAGGACCTGAAGCTGCTGCGCCGGCCGACCCTCGGGCCGAAGTCGAAGGACACCGGCCTGCCGGTCTCGTTCCATATCAAGCGGGCGGCGACGCGGGTGGACCTGGAACCCGCCTTCAGCGGCGAACGCGGCCTCTACGACATCGCCCTCAGCCTGGACGTCGCCCGGCGAGGCGGCCAGAAGGGCAAGCTGGCGGCCCGCAGCCTGCTGCACCCGGGCGATCACCTGGACCTCGACTTCGCCGTGGCCAAGGTGGGCCCGCTGCACCTGTTCGCCCAGGCGCAGGAAGCTGAGGGCGGGGCCATCGCCGGGGCGCTGGGCCTTTCGCCGAAACAGCCGTTCGCCCTGGACATCCGCGCCGACGGCACGGTCTCGGAGGGCCGCTTCACCGCGCGGGCCACCTCGGGCGCCCTCGCGCCGCTGGTCGCCCAGGGGGCCTGGAACCCGCAGGGCGGCCAGGCGGGCGGGCGGCTGCTGCTGACCGCGTCCAGCCTGACCGCGCCCTATGCGGAGCGGTTTGGGCGCGACGTGCTGTTCGGGATCGGCGGCCGCAAGGCGGGCGAGGGGGTCTATGCCCTGGACGCACGCGCCCGCTCTGATGCGCTGAGCCTGCACGCCTGGGGTCCGGGCGACCTCGGCAAGCGGGCCCTGTCGCCGCAAGGCGTGCGGCTGGAGGCCCAGGCGGCGTCGCTGTCCCGGCTGCTGGGCGGCGGCCCCAAGGCAGGCGCCGTGCAACTCGCCGGGACGCTGACCGGGACCTCGGACGCCTGGCGCTTCGCCGGCTCGGGCGCGCTCGCGGAGCTGCAGACGGCCGACTACGGCCTGGCGCGGATCTCCGGCCCGCTGGAGCTGAGCCGCGCGAAGGGCGGCTATGCGCTCAAGGCCCGGCTGGCGGCGGCCGGCGGCCGGGGCGCGGGCTATGCCGCGGCGATCCTGGGCGGGGCGCCCACCCTGGCGCTCGACGCCGAGCGCCTGGCCAACGGCCAGCTGCTGCTGCGCAACCTCACAGGCGTGGGGCGTGGGCTGAAGCTGCAGGCCAGCGGCGGGCGCAGCCTGCTGGGGGCGGTGACGCTGAAGGGCCAGGCGGACATCTCCAACCTCGCCGCCGCCGGCGCCGGTGCGAACGGCGCGGCCAGCGTCGGCTGGCAGGCCGCCCAGGCCAAGGCCGGCGCGCCCTGGACCTTCCGGCTCGACGCCCATGGTGACCGCTTCGCGGTGGGCTTGGCGGAGCTCGATCGGCTGCTGGGCCCCAAGCCGCGGTTGCAGATGGACGCCGCCTGGGACGCCGGCAAGCTGTCGGTGGCCAAGGCCAGCCTGGACGGCGCGGCGCTGGCGGCGACGGGGGCGGGGGTGTTGGGCGCGGATGGCGGCCTCAGCTTCAAGACCGATTGGACCGCCAGCGGCCCCTTCACCGCCGGGCCGGTGGAGATCGCCGGCAAGGCGCGCGGCTCCGGCGGCGTCACCGGAACGCTGGGCGCGCCTCGCCTCGACCTCATCGCCGACCTGGACCAGGTGGATATCCCGCGCCTGCCCCTGAAGGACGCGCGGCTGACGCTGACCTTCCAGCGCCTGGCGGACGGCTCCAGCGGCGTGATCGCCATCACCGCCGCCAGCGCCTATGGCCCCGCCAAGGCGCACTCGGCCTTCCGCTTTCCCACCGGGGGCGTCGACCTCACGGACCTCGGCGTCGACGCGGGCGGCGTCAAGGCCCAGGGCTCGCTGTCGCTGCGGCGGAACGCTCCTTCGGCCGCCGACCTCACCGTCGATATCGGGCGCGGCGTCCTGATTGACGCCGGCCGCATCGCCGGGGGGATCAAGATCGTCGACGCGACCGGCGGGGCGCGGGCCAGCGCCAACCTGCGCGGCGAGAACGTGCGGCTGCAAGGCTCGCAGATCTCGGTGAAATCCGCGCGGCTGACGGCCGACGGCCCCTTGGCGCGGCTGCCCTATGCCGCGCTCGCCCAGGGCAATTCGCCGGAGGGCGCTTGGAGCCTGGACGGCAAGGGCGTGCTGGCCGACGCCCAGCCGGGCTATGCCTTGAGCTTCGCCGGCGGCGGCAAGCTGGGCGGCCGCGAGCTGCACACCACCGAGACGGCCGCCTTCCGCTTCGGCGGCGACCAGCAGAGCGCCCGCCTGCGCCTGGCTGGAACCGACGGCGGGCGCATCGACCTGGACGCCCTGATGCGCGGCGGTGCGGCCGATGTGAAGGCCAAGGTGGCGAACCTGGGGCTTGGCCTTATCGACCCGGACTTGACCGGCCGCATCGACGCCAGCCTGGCCCTGCAGGGAACCGGCGCGCGGCTGGACGGGACGCTGGACGCCGACCTCGCCCAAGCGCGGGCGCGCGGCTCGCCGGCCAACCAGGGCATGGACGGCACGCTGCGCGGGCGGCTGGCGGGCGACACCATCGCGCTCGACGTGGCCACCACCAATCCTCAGGGCCTGAAGGCCAACGCCAGCGTGGTGCTGCCGGCGCAGAGTTCGGCGGCGCCGTTCCGGGTGGCGATCGCGCGGACCCGGCCGCTGCAGGGGCGTTTCGCCGCCGAGGGGGAGGTGCGGCCGCTGTGGGACCTGCTGGTCGGCGGCGAGCGCTCGCTCTCGGGCTTCGTGCGCACCCAAGGGACCCTCAACGGCACCCTGGCCGCGCCGCACGCCTCGGGCCAGGTGGCTGTGGAACGCGGGCGGTTCGACGACGGCGGCTCGGGCCTCAGCCTGCGCGACGTCACCCTGAAGGCAGACTTCACCCAGGAGGGCGTCAACGTCGGCGAGGCCCACGGCGACGACGGCCGCGGCGGGCAGGTGAGCGGCCAGGGCCGCATCAGCCTGCTGCCAGAGGGCGCGTCCAGTTTCCGCCTGGACCTGAAGGGCTTCCGGCTGATCGACAATGAGCAGGCGACCGCCACCGCCAGCGGCCAGGCCACCGTCAACCGCGGCGCGGACGGCAAGGTGAAGCTGGCGGGCGACCTCACCATCGACCGGGCCGACGTGGCCGCCAATCCGCCGACGCCGTCGGGCGTGGTGGCCATGGAGGTCAAGGAGATCAACCGGCCGGCCGACCTGCCCGTGGCCTTCCCGGGCGCGGAGACCCGCGGCGAGGGCTGGGCTCTGGACGTGAAGCTGAAGGCGCCGCGGCGGGTGATGTTGCGTGGCCGCGGGCTGGATGTGGAGCTGTCGCTGGACGCCCACGTGGGCGGCACCACCACCTATCCGGACCTCAGCGGCACGGCGCGGGTGGTGCGCGGCGCCTATGACCTGGCCGGCAAGCGCTTCGACTTCGACACCACCAGCGTGGTGTTCCTCTCCACCCACCCGCAGAACATCCGCCTGCAGCTGGACGCCACCCGGGACGATCCCACCCTCAGCGTCACGGCCCGGATCCGCGGCACCGCCGCCAAGCCGGAGATCACCTTCACCTCCTCGCCCAGCCTGCCCAACGACGAGGTGCTGGCCCAGCTGCTGTTCGGCCGCTCGGCCTCGCAGCTGTCGGCGGTGGAGGCGGCGCAACTGGCCTCGGCCCTGTCCTCGCTGGCGGGCGGCGGCGGACTGGACGTGATCGGCAATGTGCGCAGCTTCGCGCGCCTGGACCGCCTGGCGTTCGGCGGCGACCAGGCCTCGGGCGTCACCGTATCCGGCGGCAAGTACGTGACCGAGGACGTCTACCTCGAACTCACCGGCGGGGGCCGCGAGGGCCCGTCGGCCCAGGTGGAATGGCGCATCAAGCGCAACCTCTCGATCCTGTCGCGCATCGCCGGCCAGCAGGCGGGCAACAAGCTCGCGGTGCGCTGGCGGCGGGACTACTGAGGGCGCTGGTCAGGCCGCGCGCGTACGGCCGCCCGCCTGGGCGTAGGCCTGGGTGCCGCGGGTGAACACCGGGTCGGCCGGCGTGATCGCCGCGATGGGGATGTCGTCCAGGCCCTCCAGGCGGCGGTAGAGCGCGCCGAAGTCGGCCAGCGTCGCGTCCAGCAGCGCCTGCAGCGACGGGATCACGAAATAGACCTGCTGGAAGTCATCGATCCGGTAGGGCGTGCGCATCACCCGCTCCAGCTCGAAGCCCAGGCGGTTCGGGGAGGGGTCGTCCAGGGCGAAGATCGATTCCGCATGGCTGGAGACGATGCCGGCGCCGTAGATCCGCAGACCCTGCGGCGTGTCCAGGAGGCCGAACTCCACCGTGTACCAGTAGAGCCGCGCCAGGTTGTGCAGCCGGCCCAGGTCCAGCGCGCGCAGGCCGCCCTCGCCATAGGCCTGCATATAGTCGGCGAAGGTGGGGTCGGTCAGCATCGGCACGTGGCCGAAGACGTCGTGGAAGATGTCCGGTTCCTGAAGGTAATCAAGCTGCTCCGGCCGCCGGATGAACTGGCCGGCCGGGAATCGCCGGTTGGCCAGGTGCTCGAAGAACACCGCATCCGGGACCAGGCCGGGCACCGCCACGACGGTCCAGCCCGTGAGCCGCTTCAGCTCCTCGTTGATCCGGGCGAAGTCGGGAATGCCGCTGCGGTGCAGGTCCAGCGCGTCCAGGCCCTTCAGGAACGGGTCGCACGCGCGGCCCGGCAGCAGGGCGGTCTGGCGCTCGTAGAGGGTGATCCAGACCTGGTGCTCGGCCTCGGTGTAGGCGGCCCAGCCCTGGTCGATGGTCCAGTCGGCCCGGGCGCCGGGCGGCGGGGTGAGGTCCTTGGCGCTCATGCGGGGAGAATGACCCCGTTCGAGCGGAAGTTCCGTTCTGAGATTGCCGGTTTCGGCTAGGTCGGCGGCAAGATCTTGCGCGCCGATGGGCGGACCTTAGTGGCCGATGCCGGGGCGCAGCCGATAGTGGCCTTCACCGAAGTTCTCGAAGATCAGCGAGGCCTGCGGGTGGCCGACGGGCTGGCCGCTGTCGTCGGGCAGCAGGTTCTGCTCGGAGACATAGGCCACATAGGCGCTGTCGTCGTTCTCGGCGAGCAGGTGGTAGAACGGCTGGTCCTTGTGGGGCCGGATGTGCTCGGGGATCGACAGCCAGTATTCCTCGGTGTTGGCGAACACCGGATCGACGTCGAAGATCACGCCGCGGAACGGATACACGCGGTGCCGGACGACCTGGCCGATCGTGAATTTGGCGAGTCGCGTGCTCATGACCGCGAATCTAAACCCTCTCGTCTGACTGGAAGGTGAACGTAGCGTTCGAAAACCGTCATTCAAGCGTCGCCTTCCTGCCGCCCCACTCAGTTGCTAAAGTCGCCTCGAAATGAGGCGTGCGTGCCCCAACGTCGGGATGGGGCGGCGCCGTCTGCGTAGGACGGAAGACAGTCCATGAGTGAGGCGCCGCGTGCGCCCGGGCCGCCATCGCGCGGCCGGGAGAGATCGACGGGCGATGTCCCGTGCTATGCCGCCCTGGATTTGGGCACCAACAACTGCCGCCTCCTGATCGCGACCCCGTCCGCCAGCGGCTTCCGCGTGGTCGAGGCCTATTCGCGCATCGTGCGCCTGGGGGAGGGCCTCACCCAGAGCGGGCGGCTCTCGGACCAGGCCATGGAGCGGGCGCTGGCGGCCCTGAAGGTGAGCGGCGAGAAGGTGCGCCGCCGCCGCGTGGTGAAGTTCCGCGCCATCGCCACCCAGGCCTGCCGCATGGCCGCCAACGGCCAGGCCTTCGTCAATCGCGTCGCCAACGAAACCGGCGTGCGGCTGCAAATCATCAGCCCGCAGGAGGAGGCGCGCCTGTCGGTGGCCGGCTGCCTCAACCTGCTGGACGACCGCTATGAGGCCGCCCTGGTGGTGGACGTGGGGGGCGGCTCGACCGAGCTCTCCTGGGTGGATCTGAAGGCGGCCCAGCCGGGCGCTCAGCCTCCGGTGCGGGCCTGGCTCTCGGTGCCCATCGGCGTCGTCACCCTGGCCGAGCGCTTTCCGGAGGGCGAAGTGGCCACCGAAGGCTGGTTCCGCCAGATGGTGGACCATGTGAAGGACCAGATCGGCGCCTTCCGGCGCGCCGACCCCATGCGGCCGGTGTTCGAGGCCGATCGCGCGCATCTGGTGGGCACGTCCGGGGCGATCACCAGCCTGGCCGGCCTGCACCTCAACCTGCCGCGCTACGACCGCAACCGGGTGGACGGCATCTGGATGCATCGCGAGGAGTGCGAGGCGGCGGCGGGGCGGCTGCTCGCCATGAGCAGCGCCGAGCGGGCCGCTCAGGCCTGCATCGGCCCCGACCGCGCGGACCTGGTGCTGGCGGGGGCGGCAATCCTGCAGGCGGTGCAGGAGCTCTGGCCGTGCAACCGGGTGCGCGTCGCCGACCGCGGCCTGCGCGAAGGCATCCTTTTGTCGCTGATGGCCGAGCGCGGCGTGCGGCGTCGCCGCAAGCGCCGGCGCGGCCGCACCGCGTCGAGGGCCGCCGCATGACCGAGCCCCCGCGCAAGCGCATGGTGAAGCCGCCCACCGGCGGCATCGAAGGCGGCCGCGGCAAGCCCGCGCGCCTGAAGACCGCCAAGGAGCGCACGCCCAGCCAGCAGGCCTGGCTGGAGCGCCAGATCAATGACCCGTTCGCGGCCAAGGCCCGTGCGCTGGGCTATCGCAGCCGCGCGGCCTTCAAGATCGCCGAGATCGACGACCGCTTCCACTTCTTCCGGCCCGGCGCACGGGTGCTGGACCTGGGCCTGGCGCCCGGCGGCTGGACCCAGCTGGCCATCCAGCGCGGCGTGCGCGACATCGTCGGCGTCGACCTGTTGCCGGTCGACCCGCTGCCGCCGGCGCACATCCTGCAGATGGACTTCACCGATCCCGAGTGCGGGCCACAGCTGATGGCCCTCTTGGGCGGGCCGCCGGACCTCGTCATGTCCGACATGGCGCCCAACACCATCGGCCACCGCGAGACCGACCACCTGCGCATCGTGGGCCTGATCGAGGCGGCCTCCGACTTCGCCCTGGAAGTGCTGAAGCCCGGCGGGGCTTTCGTGGCCAAGGCGTTCCAGGGCGGCGGCATGGATCGCCTGATCGGCGGGCTGAAGCACCGCTACGGAGAGGTCCGCAACGTCAAGCCTAAGGCCAGCCGCCAGGACAGCTCCGAGGTCTTCCTGGTGGCGACAGGGTTCAAGGGCCGCTAGCGGCGACGGCTTTGCGCGTCAGCTTGATCAGCTCGTGCGCCCGCTCGGGCAGCAGGGCCACGAAGGCGGGCGACCAGTCGATGAGGCCGAGGGCCGCCGCGACGAGGCCGATGGCCAGCAGGCAGGCCGCCAGGTTCCAGGTGATGCGCGACAGGGTCTGGCTGCGGCCGAGCCAGAGGTCCAGGGCCTTGTCGAGGGCCGAGCGGGGCGGCGCGTCCGGACGGACGGGCGGCAGGGGTTCGCTAGCGAAAGGCGTCTCCGTGGGAAGCAGGTGAATGGCCATGGCCAGGATCCGGCCTGCGCCACGGACGGCTGGGTCGGCTCAACGACCCCGCGCGGCGATCAGGCAATCTGCATTATGGCCTGCGTCTACGTCAGAATCGGACGTACTTGGAACGACAATTAAGCAAATAAAAACAATGTAGTATTGGCCATTGTTAAGCTTGGACCGCCGCGGGCGGCTGCGGCGTTCGGGCGCCTTCGGCCACCAGCCAATCGCGGAAGCGGCTGAGGGCGCGACCCTCCGCCCCGGGCGCGGCCAGCAGGGCGAAGGCGGTCTCCGAGCGGCGGAAGCCTAAGGGCGCCACCAGCCGGCCCGCCTGCACGTCGCTGGCGCAGAGCGGCCAGGAAACCACCGCCGCGCCGAGCCCGGCGATCGCCCCGTCCAGGGCGAAGTGCACGTGGGCGAACGGCCGCTCCGGCGCCGGCGGCAGCTCGATCCCGGCGTGCTCGGCGAAGATCGCCCAGCCCTCCGGGTGGGTCGCCGCCGCCAGCCGCGGCGCCCGCAGCACGTCGTGGCTGCAGCGCTCGGCCAGCTGCGGCGACATCACCGCGCCCAGGGCGTTGCGGATGAACGGGGTGCAGTTCGGCTCCGCCAGCCGCGCGGGCGGCACGATCCGCAGCACCGCATGGGCGCCGCGGTGCGAGGTGGCGTGGGGCGACAGCTCCGACAGCTGCAGGCGGATGTCCGGGTGGAGGGCCTGGAATCCCGCCAGCCGCGGGATCAGCCACTTCACCGAGAGGCTGGCGTTGACCGCGATGTGCAGGTCCTCGCCGCCGGTCCGGGCCTGCCGGACGGCTCCGGCGATCTGGTCGAAGGCCTCGGTCAGCGGCGCCAGCAGCTCGCGGCCCGCGGGCGTCAGCTCCAGCCGGTTCTTCGGTCCGGCGAAGAGCCTGACCCCCAGCGCCCGCTCCAGCGCCTTCACCTGCCGGCTTACGGCCGAGTGGGTGACGCTGAGCTCTTCCGCCGCCAGCGTGACCCGGCCCGTGCGCGCCATGGCCTCGAACGCGCGCAGGGCGTTCAGCGAGGGCAGGGGCGCCGATGTGAGATTTTCGAACATCCAGCGTCGAATAAGTCGATTTCCTCCAAACGACAATCCGCGCACAAGCTGGCCATGGAACCTCACACCCCTCCCCAGCCCCTGGCGCCGGTCGACTACGACCAGGTCCAGCATCAGGTCTACGCCCGAGGGCGCGCCCTGCCGGCGACCGCCGTTCAGCAGTACATGGCTGTCTTCGGCGCCCATCTGCCGGCCCGTCGCCCGCTGGCCGGCGTCGACCTCGGCTCCGGCACCGGACGGTTTACCCCCGCCCTGGCCGAGGCGTTCGGCGGCCCCGTCTTCGGCGTCGAACCCGCGGACGGCATGCGCCGCACGGCCGAGGCCGAGGCGACCCATCCGCAGGTGACCTACCTGGCCGGCCGCGCCGAGGCGATCCCGCTGGCGGACGGCGTGGCGGACTTCGTGCTCATGTTCCTCTCGTACCACCACGTGGTCGACAAGCCGGCGGCGGCGCGGGAGATCGCCCGGGTGCTGAAGCCGGGTGGCCGGCTCCTGCTGCGTAGCACCTTTCAGGAACGGATCCCCGACCACTGGTGGCGCGGCTACTTCCCGCGCAGCTGGGACGTGGAGCGGGCCATGTTCCCGACGGTGGCCGAGACCCAGGCCCTGTTCGCGGCCGCTGGCTTCCACACCCAGGCGGTGGTGCAGATGGAGCTGCCGTTCGAGGGCGACCTGGCCGACGCCGTGGCTAGGCTGAAGCTGCGCGCCGTCTCCACCTTCGAACACATGACCGAGGCGGAGCTGGACGAGGGCTTCGCGCGCCTGGACGCCGATCTCGCCCGCGGCGCCGTGGTGGAGAAGTCCACCCTCGGCGATTTCATCGTCTTCGCCAGCCCCGCCGCTCTCCAGGAGTCCGCAATCGCATGAACGCCCCCTTCAGGACCCTTGCTCCTACGCCGGCCGAACCCCTATACGCGTCCCGCAAAACGGAGAGTCTCATGGAGATCCGCGAAGGGCTCACCTTCGACGATGTTTTGCTGGAACCGGGCGCGTCGGATGTGATGCCCACTCAGGTGGATGTCTCCACCCGGTTCACGCGCGAGATCAGCCTGAACATCCCGCTGGTGTCGGCCGCCATGGACACCGTCACCGAGAGCCGGCTGGCCATCGCCATGGCCCAGTGCGGCGGCATCGGCGTCCTGCACCGCAATCTCACGGTCGACGAGCAGGCCGACCAGGTGCGCGAGGTGAAGCGCTACGAAAGCGGCATGGTCATCAATCCGCTGACCATCCACCCGGACACGCCGCTCAGCGAGGTGCTGGCGATCAAGGCGCGGCGCAAGATCTCGGGCTTTCCGGTCGTGGATCCGCAGACCGGGCGGCTGTGCGGCATCCTCACCAACCGCGACATGCGCTTCGAGAGCCGCGGCGACATTCCCGCCAAGGCGCTCATGACCCACGAGGGCCTGGTCACGGTCAAGGAGGGCGTCAGCCAGGCCGAGGCGCGAGACCTGCTGCGCCGCCACAAGATCGAGCGCCTGATCGTGGTCGACGACGAGTACCGGGCCGTCGGCCTGATCACCGTCAAGGACATGGAGAAGTCGCAGGCCCACCCGGACGCGGCCAAGGACGCCCAGGGCCGCCTGCTGGTCGCCGCCGCCTCGACGGTGGGCGACACCGGCTACGAGCGCTCCATGGCCCTGGTGGACGCCGGTGTGGACGTGGTGGTGATCGACACCGCCCACGGCCACAACGCCCAGGTGGCCGACGCCGTGGCGCGGGTGAAGCGCGAGACCAACCGGGTCCAGATTGTCGCCGGCAACGTGGCCACCTACGATGGGGCCAGGGCCCTGATCGAGGCGGGGGCCGACGCGGTGAAGGTAGGGATCGGGCCGGGCTCGATCTGCACCACCCGCATCGTGGCCGGCGTGGGCGTGCCCCAGCTGACCGCCATCGCCGATGCCGTGCGCGCGGCGGCCGGCACCGACGTGCCGGTGATCGCCGATGGCGGGATCAAGTACTCCGGCGACCTGGCCAAGGCTCTGGCCATGGGCGCCTCGGTGGCGATGATGGGCTCGGTGTTCGCCGGCGTCGACGAGGCGCCGGGGGAGGTGTTCCTCTACCAGGGCCGCTCGTACAAGTCCTACCGCGGCATGGGCTCGCTGGGCGCCATGGGCCAGGGCTCGGCCGACCGCTACTTCCAGAAGGATGTGAAGGACGCGCTGAAGCTCGTGCCGGAGGGCATCGAGGGCCAGGTGCCCTACAAGGGCCCCATCGCGCCGATCCTGCACCAGATGATCGGGGGCCTTCGGGCCGCCATGGGCTATGTGGGCGCGCCCAGCCTGCCGCTGTTCCGCGAGCGGGCCCGGTTCATCCGCATCACCAACGCGGGCCTGCGCGAAAGCCACGTGCACGATGTGATGATCACCCGCGAGGCGCCGAACTATCCGAGCGCGGGCTGAGCGCGTTGGCGGGGAGGGCGTGATGGCGGGCGAGGTGGCGGTGGAGCTCAAGCTCCTGGTCGGCGCAGTGGCTCTCGGGCTGGTGCAGCTGCTCTGGGCCGCGGGCGCGGCGCGGGCGCAGCAGGACCTGAAGTGGGCCGCCGGCCCGCGCGACACGCCGCGGCCGGTCACCGGCGTGGCGGCGCGCCTGGAGCGGGCGTTCTGGAACTTCGCCGAGACCTTCCCCTTCTTCGCCGCGGCCCTGTTGGCCGACGCGGCGGCGGGGCGGCTCGGCACGACGCTGACCGTCTGGGGCGCCTGGCTCTACGTCGGCGGCCGGGCGCTTTACGTTCCGCTCTATGCCTCCGGCGTGCCGACGGTGCGCACGGTGGTCTGGGCGGTGGCCATGGGGGGGCTCGTCATGGTGATGCTGGCCCTGTTCAGGTGAGCTGATGCGCGACGGCGGACGCCTGGCGGCGGCCATAGAGGTCCTGACCGAGATCGAGACGCGCCACCGGCCCGTCCGCCTCGCCCTGAAGGCCTGGGGCGACGGCGCCCGTTATGCGGGGGCCAAGGACCGCGCCTGGGTCTCGGGCCTGGTCCTGGACGTCCTGCGGCGCAAGCGCTCCCTCGCCTGGCGCATGGGCGACGAGGGACTGCGGCCCGCGGCCCTAGGCGCGTTGAAATTCCTGTGGGACTGGCCGCTGGAGCGCGTCGCGGAGGCCGCGGCGGATGAGGCGCACGGCCCGGGACCGCTGAGCGAGGCGGAACAGGCGGCCCTGACGGCGCCGCGCGATCTCGCGGACGCGCCGCCGGCGGTGCGCGGGGACTATCCCGACTGGCTGGACGCCGCCATGGCCCGGGCTTTCGGCGAGGCGCGGGCCGAGGAGGGCGCGGCCCTCGCCGAACGCGCCCCGGTGGACCTGCGCGTCAACACCCTGAAGACCGATCCTGACCGCGCGCTGAAGGCGCTCGAGCCGTTCGACCCCGTGCGGCCGGGCCTCCTGGCCACCGCCCTGCGCATCGCCGCGCCGGATCCTGCCGCCCGCTCCGGCGCGGTGGAGGCGATCCCGCAGTTCGGCAAGGGCTGGTTCGAGGTGCAGGACCTGGGCTCGCAGGTGGCCGCGGCGGCGGCGGGCGAGGTGAAGGGCGAGCAGGTGCTGGACCTCTGCGCCGGCGGCGGCGGCAAGACCCTGGCCCTGGCCGCGGCCATGGCCAACACCGGGCAGATCTACGCCTATGACAGCGACGCCCGGCGCCTGACCGACACCGTGCGCCGGGGTGAGCGCGCCGGGGTGCGCAACCTGCAGGTCCGCACGCCCCTGGCCAAGGCGCCGCTGACTGACCTGGAAGGCCGCATGGACCTGGTGTTCATCGACGCGCCCTGCACCGGCACGGGCTCGTGGCGGCGCCATCCCGACACCAAGTGGCGACTGACCCCCGAGGCCCTGGCCCGCCGCCAGGCCGAGCAGGACCAGGTGCTGGCCGACGCCGCCCGCTACCTGAAGCCCGCCGGCCGCCTGGTCTACGTCACCTGCTCGGTGCTGCCTGAGGAGGACGAGGACCGTGTGGCGGCCTTCCTGGCGGCCCATCCGGCCTTCGTGCGTCGCCCGGCCACGGCCGATCCGGCGCTTACGCCCTTCCTCACCCCCGACGGCGACCTGCGCCTCACGCCCCGCAGCGCCGGCACGGACGGCTTCTACGTCGCCGTGCTCGCCAAAGCCCGCTAACGGAGTCCCATGACCGCCGCGCCTCATGCCCATGAGAAAGTCCTGATCGTCGACTTCGGCAGCCAGGTGACCCAGCTGATCGCCCGGCGGCTGCGCGAGAGCGGCGTCTATTGCGAGATCCATCCCTACGACAAGGTCGAGGCGATGCTGGACGCCTTCGCGCCCAAGGCGGTGATCCTGTCAGGCGGCCCGGCCAGCGCCCACGAGGACGACAGCCCCAGCGCCCCGCAGCGGATCTTCGAGCTGGGCGTGCCGGTGCTGGGCATCTGCTACGGCGAGATGACCATGTGCGCCCAGCTGGGCGGGCGGGTGGAAGGCGGCCACGACCGTGAGTTCGGCCGCGCCGAGATCCAGCTCGAACGGACTTCGCCGCTGCTGGAGGGCCTGGGCGAGGTCGGCGATCGCGAAACCGTCTGGATGAGCCATGGCGACAAGGTCACCGCCATCCCCCTGGGCTTCGAGATCGTCGCGGCCTCAGAGGGCTCGCCCTTCGCGGTGATCGCCGACGAGGGCCGCCGCTTCTACGGCATCCAGTTCCACCCGGAGGTGGCCCACACGCCGCGCGGCGCCCTGATCCTGCGCAACTTCACCCACCGCATCGCCGGGCTGAAGGGCGACTGGACCATGGCCTCCTACCGCGAGGAGCAGGTGGCCAAGATCCGCGCCCAGGTGGGCGAGGCCAAGGTGATCTGCGGCCTCTCCGGCGGGGTGGATTCGTCGGTGGCCGCGGTGCTGATCCACGAGGCCATCGGCGAGCAGCTGACGTGCGTCTTCGTGGACACCGGCCTCCTGCGCAAGGACGAGGCGACCCAGGTGGTCACCATGTTCCGAGACCACTACAATATTCCGCTGGTGCATGTTGATGCGTCTGATCTTTTCCTCGGCCAGCTCGCCGGGATCAGCGACCCGGAGACCAAGCGCAAGACCATCGGGCGCCTCTTCATCGAGGTGTTCGACAAGGAGAGCGCCAAGATCGCGGGCGCGGCCTTCCTGGCCCAGGGCACGCTCTATCCGGACGTGATCGAGAGCGTCTCGGCGCGGGGCGGCCCGTCGGCGGTGATCAAGAGCCACCACAACGTCGGCGGCCTGCCGGAATATATGAAGCTGAAGCTGGTGGAGCCCCTGCGCGAGCTCTTCAAGGACGAGGTGCGCGCGCTCGGCGTCGAGCTGGGCCTGCCGCCGGCCTTCGTCGGCCGCCACCCGTTCCCTGGCCCGGGCCTGGCCATCCGCATCCCCGGCGAGATCACCCGCGAGAAGGTGGCCGTCCTGCAGCAGGCGGACGCCATCTACCTCGACGAGATCCGCAAGGCGGGGCTCTACGACTCCATCTGGCAGGCGTTCGCCGTGCTGCTGCCGGTGAAGACCGTCGGCGTCATGGGCGATGCCCGCACCTACGAGGATGTCCTGGCGCTGCGGGCCGTGACCTCCACCGACGGCATGACCGCCGACTTCTTCGAATTCCCCTGGGACGTCCTGGCCCGCTGCGCCACCCGCATCATCAACGAAGTCCGCGGCGTCAACCGCGTCGTCTACGACGTGACGTCCAAGCCGCCCGGCACGATCGAGTGGGAATAGATAATAAAAACAATGACTTATTCTGATTAGTTAATGTAACACTCGCTCCGCCAGGGCGCGAGCAGATAGGTTCGCCGCACCCAGTATTGCGTCTGCAGAACCAAGAAAGGTCATATATTCGAGGCTTCACCTCCCGTTTCCGGCCCGCGCCGTCGCAGCCGGGCAGGCAGACCCGTTGGACCCGAGGCACATGCAGCCGGAGCGGGTTGCCGTTGACGAGCCCTTGATCGCTGTCGTCTCGGCAGTCCAGGCCTCTTAGAAGGCTTCAGCCCAGGGCCGCAGATCGAGTTCCAGGGTCCAGGCGCTGCGGTGCTGGTGGTGCAGGACCCAGTAGGCCTCGGCGATCGCATCGATGTTCAAGAGGCCGTCCGGGCCGCGCTGGTCCTTGAGTTGGGGGACGCGCGACAGCAGGCGTTCGCCCTCAATGCCGCCATCGATCACCACGTGGCCGACATGGATCCCCTGCGGGCCGAACTCGCGGGCGATGCTCTGGGCCAGGTTCCGCAGCGCCGCCTTGGCCGAGGCAAAGGGCGCGAAATTGGCCTTTCCCCGCAGGCTGCCGCTGGCGCCGGTGAAGAACAGGCTGCCGCCGGCGCGGGCGAGGAGCGGCGGCACGGCGGCCTGGGCGAGCTGGAAGCCGCCCAGGGCGTGCTCGCGCCAGTGGCCCTCGAACTCCGCTTCGCTGAGCTTCAAGAAGGGCGACGGGCGGTTGCTGCCGGCGTTGTGGACGGCGATGGAAAGAGGGCCGAGGACCTGGGCGGCGGCGACGAAGCGCTGGGCGTCGGCCGCGACCGAGACGTCGCCGACGACACTGGTCACGGTGAGGCCGCTGGCCTTGAGCGCGGCTTCGGTAGCCGCCAGCTTTTCGGCATTGCGGCCGGCGATGGCGACCGGATAGCCGCCTTCGCCGAAGCGTCGCGCGATCGCCGCACCCAGGCCCTGTTCCGCGCCGACGCCGACCACTAGCGCGCTGCCGTTCGGGGTGGGGGCGGCGAGCGTGCCCGCGGGGTTGGCGTCCGGCATTCCTATCCTCCTGGCCGGTCAGGCCACGGCCCGGCTGGCCTTCTCGACCGTGAAGCGGTTCGGCGGGACGCCGAGGCCCAGGCTGTCCCGGAAGGTGGGGCCTTCGTAGTCCTCGCGGAAGAGGCCGCGCTTCGGCAGGATCGGGATCACCTCCTCGACCAGCAGCTGGAACTGGCCGGGCAGGGGCTGGCCGACCACGAAGCCGTCGCAGGCTCGGGTCTCGAGCCAGGCCTGGAACTTGTCGGCGATCTGCTCCGGCGTGCCGGCGAAGTCGCCCTTCGGGGTGGCGAACCGCAGGGCGACCTGACGGAGCGTGAGCGTCTCCTTCTGCAGGGCCTGGGCGATCCTCACCGTCGCGGACTGGGAGCTGTTGAAGCCGCGGTGGAAGACGTCCGGGAAAGGCGCGTCGGGGTCGTAGGCCGAGAAGTCATGGTCGTTGAAGCTGCGGCCTAGCATGCTCAGGGCCGACTCCAGGGAGATCAGGTTGGCGCGTTCCTGCCAGCGGGCCTCGGCTTCGGCTTCCGTGCTGCCGACGATGGGGGCCACCGCGGGCAGGATGAAGAGGTCGTCGGGGTCGCGGCCGAAGCCGGCGGCGCGGGCCTTCACGTCGGCGTAGTAGGTCCGGGCGTCCTCGATGTTCCCATGGTTCACGAAGATCGCGTCCGAGCGCTTGGCGGCGAAGTTGCGGCCGTCCTCCGACGCGCCGGCCTGGAAGATCACCGGCTGGCCCTGGCGCGAACGGGCGATGTTGAGCGGCCCCTTCACCGACAGGAACTCGCCCTTGTGGTCCAGGGTGTTGAGTTTCGCCGGATCGAAGAAGACGCCGCTTTCCTTGTCGTGGACCAGGGCGTCGTCCTCCCAGCTGTCCCAGAGGCCCTGGACCACATCGAGGTACTCCGCCGCCAGGCGGTAGCGGACGTCGTGGGCGGGATGCTCCTCCTTGCCGAAGTTGGCGGCCGAGCCTTCCAGCCAGGAGGTCACCACGTTCCAGCCGGCGCGGCCGCCGGAGATGTGGTCCAGCGACGCGAACTGCCGCGCGACATTGAACGGCTCGGAATAGGTGACCGTCACGGTGGCCACGAGGCCGATGTTGCGGGTGGCGGCGGCCAGGGCCGACAGGATGGTCAGGGGCTCGAAGCGGTTGAGATAGTGCGGACTGGACTTCTCGTTGATCGACAGGCTGTCGGCGATGAACAGGAAGTCGAACTTGCCGCGCTCGGCCAGTTGGGCGGCGTCGCGGTAGTAGGCGAAGTCGGTGCTGGCGCCCGGCCGGGCGTCGGGATGGCGCCAGTCCGTCCAGGTGCGCCCGGCGCCCTCGATCATATGGCCCAGCTTCAGCTGTCGGCGTGTCGTCATGGCGGCGGCTCCTGCTCCAGGCCTTCGCCAATGATGCGTGTGATCGAACAGTACGGACAATGGAGATCGGCGAATACGTAATATGAGCGATGCGAATTCTTGGGGCCGTGCAGGGGTGCGAGGGGGCCTCGATGCGACACGACGATAGATTTTCTAGCTATCCTGAGGCCGTCGTCACCCTGGAAACGGTGCGAACCAGGGGGGGGCATAAGTCGGACGGTCGTCGCGAAAATCTATGAGGCAGCCTCAAGTGATGGCCTCGCGTGCAGTGATGCGAGGAAAGATCGCGAACACGCGGAGCCTCTATCCGTGAACTATCCTGAACATATGAGCGCGGCGAACGATTTATATTTGCGATTCAGATATAGTATTTGCTGAAGAAGCCGTCAGAAATCCTCAGTCGTCAGCCGCGCTCACTTAGCTCCGTATGCGCCTCCATCCGGCGAGGCCGCATGAGCAGGAGACCAAGATGAGCGTGGCGACATTGAAGGCGCGGGAGCCCGCGACAACCCTTTCGGTGCAGCTGATCAATCCGGCCATCGGGGCGGAGGTCGGCGGCGTCGGCCTGGGCCAGCCGCTGTCGGCCGAGGTGCGCGGGGAACTGCGGGCGCTGCTGCTGAAGCACAAGGTGCTGTTCTTCCGCGACCAGGAGATCACCCGCGACCAGCAGGTGGCCTTCGCGCTCAACTTCGGCGAGCTTTATGCCCACCCCACCGGCGGCACCGAGACCCACCGGGTGGTGCAACCGATCGCGGCCGAGAACTTCAAGAAGTACGACATCCGCGAGAGCCACTGGCACACCGACACCAGCTGGCGGATCGACCCGTCCCTGGGCGCGGTGCTGCGGGCGGTCGATATCCCTGAGGTGGGTGGTGACACCATCTGGGCCGACGGGGCGGCGGTCTACCGCGGCCTGCCGGACGACCTGAAGGCGCGGATCGACGAGCTCTATGTGATCCACGACTACCAGGATGCGCTCATCCGCTCCGGCGTGAACTACCCGCTGGTCGCCCATCCGATCGTCCGCACGCATCCGGAGACGGGCGAGGACATCCTCTGGATCAACTTCGGCCTGAAGCCGCGCATCGTCGACCTGGATAGGGCCGAGAGCGACGCCTTGCTGGCGCGGCTGTACACCGAGGTGAAGCGGCCCGAATACCACGCCCGCTTCCGCTGGCGGAAGAACTCGGTGGCCTTTTGGGATAACCGCGCCGGGATCCACTACGCGGTGCGTGACTACGGTGACTATCCGCGGGTGATGGAGCGCGTGCTCATCGCCGGCGACGACATTCCCCATCGCGTCAGGCGGCCTGCCGCCTGAGCGGGCGGCGGCGCCCGGCACTTTCCTCCCCGCCGGGCGCGGCCGCCACTAGATCCCAAGAACCCCGGCGCGGCGGTTCGCTCCCCGCGCCCGCTTCCATGAGAGTTGAATGAGACATCTGACCGGCCGCGCGCCTCGGGCGCGCCGGCTTGCATCGACCCTGGCCGCCACGGCGTCGGCTATCGCCGTGGGAGGATGGGCGCCCGCCTGGGCCGCCGAACGGGAGACCGCCGCCGCGAGCGGCGCCGCCGTAGACGCCGCTGACGCGGGCGCCAGCGAGCTCGACGCGGTGGTCGTCACCGGCACGCGCGGCAGCGTGCGGCGCACGGTGCTGGACAGCCCAGCTCCCATCGACGTGCTGAGCGGCGCGCAGCTGGCTGAGAGCGGCAAGATCGGGTTGAAGGAGACGCTGAACAACCTCCTGCCCTCCTTCAACTTGCCGGGCATCAACGGCGGCGGCACCTCCTGGACCGTCCGCGCGGTGACCCTTCGCGGCCTCAACGGCGACCAGGCGCTCTTCCTGGTGAACGGCAAGCGGCGGCACACCACAGCCCTGATCAACAACCTGGCGCGGGTCGGGCGCGGCGGCGTTCCCGTCGACCTGGATCTGATCCCATCCGGCGGGATCGACCACATCGAGGTGCTGCGCGACGGGGCCTCGGCGCAATACGGCTCTGACGCCATCGCCGGCGTGATCAACATCATCCTGAAGTCGAAGACCGAGGGCGGGGCGATCACCGGCCAGGTGGGGCAGAACTATCTGAGCGACGGGGAGACCTACAGCCTCGCCGCCGACTACGCCCGGCCGCTGGGATCGGCCGGCGGCTTCATCGACTTCGGCCTGAACTGGAAGGACAGCCACAAGGCCTCCCGCTCCCGGCCGTCGGCGGCGGCCTTCATCTATCCTGCGATCGCGCCCGGCGTGCCTGATCCGCGCGACGCCACGGTGGATCGTTACTTCTGGGGCCATAGCTATGGTCCCGGCCAGGAGGAGGTGCTGGCGGGGTCGTACAACGCCGAACTGCCGGTCGCAGAGGATGTGACGCTTTATTCGTTCTCCACCCTGAGCTACCGCCGCTCGCGCAAGAACACCGGCAGTTTCCTGCCGAACAACCCGATCCGGCCCAACACCAATACCGCGCTGCCGGAGGTCTATCCGCTGGGCTTCAATGCGCTGCGCCGCATCTACGAGACCGACGGGCAGGTCGCCGTCGGCGCCAAGGGCAAGCGCGGGGCGTGGGACTGGGACTTCTCGACCACGGCGGCCTACGACCACGCCCGGCTGGACGGCGAGGGCACGATCAACGCCACCCTGGGGCCGGCGAGCCCGACCTACTTCCGCCTGTCGCAGCAGAACTTCGCGCAGGTGACGACCAACCTGGACCTCAGCCGCACCTATGACGTGGGGCTGGCCTCGCCGCTGACCGCAGCCTTCGGCGCCGAGCACCGCTACGAGCACTTCGAGATCGAGGCCGGCGAGCTCGCGTCCTACGTCATCGGGCCCTATGTGATCCCGGCCGGACAGCCGTTCGCGGGCAAGCCGCCGACGCCGGGCCTGTCGTCCTACTCGGGCACGACGCCGGACGACGCCGGCAAGATCCACCGCCACAACTTCGCAGCCTATGCGGACCTGGGGGCCGACGTGCTGCCCAACTGGTACGTCGGCGCCGCGGCGCGCTACGAACACTACACGCAAGGCGTCGGCGACACGCTGAGCGGCAAGCTGTCCACGCGCTGGGAGTTCGCGCCCCACTACGCCATCCGCGCCACCGTCTCCAACGGCTTCCGCGCGCCGTCGCTGGCCCAGACGATCTTCGCGTCGTCGACCTTCACCCAGGTGCAGTGCCCGCCGCCCGCGGGGGTGGTGGCCAACTGCATCCCGGGCCAGCCCTTCGTCTCGACGCCCACCAAGGTGCTGCCGGTGTTCAGCCCGGCGGCCATCGCCCTGGGCGCCCGGCCGCTCGATCCGGAGACGTCGGTGAACTACAGCGTGGGGTTCACGGCCGAGCCGGTGTCGCACCTGCGTTTCACCATCGACGCCTATGAGATCAAGATCGACAAGCGGATCGTCGACACCGGCACGATCAAGGGCCCGGTGGTGGGCCAGATCCTGGCGGCCAACGGCCTGCAGCGCGACCTGTCGGTCTCCTACTACACCAACGCGGTGGACACCCGGACGCGCGGGGTCGACGCGGTGGCGGAGTACTCCCTGGAGCTGGGCGACTGGGGCGGCCTGCGGCTGAACGCGGCCTACGCCTGGACCAAGACCACGATCACCAGCATTCAGCCGACGCCGACGGTGCTGGCCAATCTCGGCTACGCGCTCATCGACCGCCAGAAGCAAGCCGACCTGACCATCGCCCAGCCGCGCGACAAGGTGATCCTGTCGGCCAGCTGGACGCGCGGGAAGTGGAGCGTGAACGGCCGCGAGGCCCGCTATGGCCACTACACCGAGGCCGGGGCGACGGCGGTCAACGATCGCCGGTTCAGCGCCAAGTGGGTGACCGACCTCGACGTCACCTACCGCCTCGACGACGCCACGTCGTTCACGCTGGGCGCCCTCAACCTGTTCGACCAGCACCCGGACAAGGTCGGGATCGTCAACCCGGACACCGGCTCCGGGCAGTTCGGCAACTTCTCGCCGTTCGGGATCACCGGAGGCTCGTACTATGGGCGCGTCTCGCGGACCTTCTGAAGAATGGACATGCCGATGATGCGCCGTCGCTTCCTCGCTGCCGGCCTGGGCCTGGCCGGGCTCTCGCTTTCGGGCTGCGGGGACGCGGTCAAGCCCGGCCAGGCGATCCTGAAGGTGGGCAGCCAGAAGGGGGGCACCAAGGCGCTGGTGCTGGCGTCCGGCGTCCTCGAGGGCGCGCCGTACAAGGTGGAATGGAGCGAGTTCCCGGCCGCCCAGCACCTGCTGGAGGCCATCGGGGCCGGGGCGGTGGACCTCGGCGCCGTCGGCGACGCGCCGTTCCTGTTCGCCTATGCCAGCGGGAGCAAGGTGCGCGCCGTGCATGCGTCGAAGGGCGTGGGCGAAGGGGCGGGGACGGCGCTGCTGGTCGGCAAGGATTCGCCGATCCGTACGGTCGCGGAGCTGCGGGGCAGGAAGGTCGCCACCGGCCGGGGCTCGATCGGCCACTACCTGCTTCTGGCCCTCCTCGAGGGCGCCGGCCTCAAGGCCGTGGATGTGGAGACCGTCTTTCTGAGCCCCGGCGACGCCAAGGCCGCGTTCTCCAGCGGCGCCGTGGACGCCTGGGTGACCTGGGGGTCCTACATTTTCATCGCCACGCGCCGCGAGGGCGCGCGGATCCTGGCCGACGGGCGGGGCGTGCTGAACGGCGTCGGCTTCGAGGTGGCGGGCATCGCGTCGATCGCAGCGAAGCGGCCGCAGATCGCCGACTTCCTGCACCGACTGTCGAGAGCACAGCGCTGGAGTGGCGACCATCAGGACGCCTACGCCAAGGTGCTCGCCAAGGAGACCGGCCTGGACGAGGAGATCGCCCGGCTGACCGTGGCGCTCAACCGAGGCATCCCGACCCCCATCGACGCCACGGTGGTCGCCCAGGAGCAGAAGGTGCTGGACCGGTTCCGCGCGGCCGGCGCGATCACGTCAAATCCGGATCTCGCCCAGGCCTTCGACAGCAGCTTCAACGCCGCGGTGGGCCCGTGAGGCATGAGAAGTCCTGATAGGTGACTTCAGAAAATTCAAAGCCATCGACGGCCATCCCCACCTGTCGCCCGCGCCGCCACCGCCCATATGCCAGGCAGGGGCCCGTCAGAAAGGGTGAAGCCATGTCACCGCACGCCGCCGTCCTCTCCCGCGAACCGGGCCTGCCGCCGCTGCCCGCCGTCGAGGCCATGCTCGGCTTCACCAGGCGCCTCTCGGAGACGGCCTATACCTACGCTTCCGAGCCCCCGCCCGGCACGCCCCGCACCAACATCGTGCTGGACGAGCGGCAGGTCGCGATCGCCGACGCCCGGTCGATCGCGGGGGACCTTTCGCTCGACGTCCAGGGCTTCGCGCTCCTGGCCCGACCGACCGCCGTCATGGATTTCTGGGATGAGGCCCAGACCCTGGCGCTCGGCCATCCCGAGGCGGCGGCCCTGGTCCGTGAGGTGACCGGCGCCTCGCGCGTTGTCGTCTTCGACCACACACTGCGCCGCCGCCAGGCCGGGACCGAGGACCGGACCACGGGGGCGCCGCGCCAGCCGGCCACCCGGGTCCACGTCGACCAGACCGTCCGCTCCGGCCCGCAACGGGTGCGCGACCTGATGGGCGACCAGGCCGAGGCCCTTCTGGCGGGCCGAGCCGCGATCATCAACGTCTGGCGGCCCATCGCGCGGCCGGCGCGCGACTGGCCGCTGGCGGTGGGCGACGCGCGCAGCATCGCGCCCGGTGACTTGATCCCTTCGGAACTGAGGTTCGAGCACCGCACCGGCGAGATCTATGGCCTCGCCTACAACCCCGCGCAGCGCTGGTTCTACGTCTCCGACATCGCGCCGGACGAGGCGCTGCTGATCAAGTGCTGGGACTCCGGCGCGTCCGTCGCCAGGTTTGCGCCGCACGGCGCGTTCCAGGACCCGACGACGCCTGCGGGCACGCCGCCGCGCGAGAGTATCGAGTTCCGCACCATCGCCTTCTTCGACTGAGGACTCCCATGGCCGCCCGCAAGCAACTGAAGCTGGGGGCGTTCATGCGCCCGGTCAGCATCCACACCGGCGCCTGGCGCTATCCGGGCGCCATCCCAGACGCCAACTTCAACTTCCCGGCGATGAAGCGGTTCATCCACAAGCTGGAGGCGGGCAAGTTCGACGCCTTCTTCATGGCCGACCACCTGGCGGTGCTGAACATGCCGGTTGACGCGCTGAAGCGCAGCCACACGGTGACGTCGTTCGAGCCCTTCACCCTGCTGTCGGCGCTGGCCAGCGTGACCGAGCACATCGGGCTGATGGCGACCGCCTCCACCACCTACGATGAGCCCTACCATATCGCCCGGCGGTTCGCGTCGCTGGACCACATCTCTGGCGGCCGCGCCGGCTGGAACATCGTCACCACCGCCAATCCGGACGCGGCCCTGAACTTCGGTCTCGACGAGGATGTGGACCACGACGAACGCTACCGCCGGGCGCGGGAGTTCTACGACGTGGTCACCGGCCTCTGGGACAGCTTCGCCGACGACGCCTTCGTCCGCGACGTGGAGAGCGGCATCTATTTCGATCCTTCGCGGATGCATGTGCTGGCGCACAAGGGCAAGCATCTCTCCGTTCGCGGTCCGCTGAACATCGCCCGGCCGATCCAGGGCTGGCCGGTGATCATCCAGGCCGGCGCCTCTGAGGCGGGCCGCCAGCTGGCCGCCGAGACCGCCGAGCTGGTGTTCGCCGCCGGCGGCAGCCTGGAGGCGGCCAAGGCCTTCTACGCCGACGTGAAGGGCCGGGCCCGCGCCGCCGGTCGCGATCCGGACGGCATGAAGATCCTGCCGGGCGCCCTCGTGATCGTCGGCGACACGGTCGCGGAAGCGGAGGCCAAGCGGGCGCATCTGGACAGGCTGGTCCACTACGACAGCGGCATCGGCTCGCTGAACAGCACGCTGGGCTACGACGTCTCCGGCTTCGACCCGGATGGCCCGCTCCCGGAGATCCCTCCCACCAACGCCAGCCAGAGCGGGCGCGAGCGGATCGTCACCCTGGCGGCGCGCGAGAACCTGACCATCCGCCAGCTGGCGGCCCGCGTCGGCAGCTATGGCGGGCTGGCCTTCGTCGGCACGCCGTCGACGATCGCCGACAGCATGCAGCGCTGGCTGGACGAGGAAGGTTCGGACGGCTTCAACATCATGTTCCCCTACCTGCCCGAGGGCCTGGACGACTTCGTCGACAAGGTGGTCCCGGAGCTGCAGCGGCGGGGGATTTTCCGGACCGAGTACGAGGGCGCGACCCTGCGCGAGAACCTCGGCCTGCCACGGCCGGAGAACCAGTTCTTCGCGCCGGCGCGGGCGCTTGCGGCGGCGGGGGGCTGAAGCGAGGCTATGACCACCCCCAATAGTTGGCTTGATGACTTCTCGTTTGTCTGAGCGGCCCGTCTGACGAAGATCGCGAGGCAACCCAACGTCCTTTCGAAAGGCGCGACCATGTCCGACAAGAGCCTCCGAGACCTCCTGGCCGAATTGCATGCCGAGCGGGAGCGGACGTGGAATCCGGCCGCGCTCAAGCTCAACATCGACCAGCGGCGCGAGCTGGTGCACGCGGCCGATCCGCGGGCTTGGCTGGCGGTGGGCGATGCGGCTCCGGCGTTCGAGCTGGAGGAGGTGAACGGCGAGCGCCTGACGCTGGAGGGTCTGACGGCCGCCGGGCCCGCCGTCCTTGTCTTCTTCCGCTATGCGGGCTGCCCGGCGTGCAACATCGCCCTGCCGTACTACAACCATGCGCTGGCGCCCGGCTTGCGCGACCTGGGCGCGACCCTCGTCGCCGTTAGCCCGCAGGTCCCCGAACGCCTGGTGGACATCAAGCGGCGTCACGACCTGAGCTTCCGGGTGGCGACGGACCACGACAACGCGCTCGGCCGCCGGTTGGGGATTCTCTACACGGCGAACGCCGCGAGCCAGGCCGCCAGCCGCGCCAAGGGCGGCTTCATCGGCGACACCACCGGGACCGGAACCTGGGAGCTGCCGCAGCCGACTGTGCTGGTCATCGGCCAGGACCGCCGCGTCCACTTCGTGGACGTCAGCCCGGACTGGCTGGTGCGGACGGAAGCGGAGACGATCCTGGCGGCGGCCAGGGCGCTTGCGCCGGTCGCCGCCCAGTAGCGTGGCGCGCCGCGCGGGCCTGAGGCGACGGCCTCAGGCCAGCTTGCGGAAATCGCGTTCGAAATACAGCAGCGGGTCGGCGTCGCGAGCCTTCGCGTCGGAGACGTCGAGGATGAAGACGGTGTGGGTGCCGCCGTCCATGCGGCTGCGGACGGCTCCATGGAAGGCCGCCAGGGCGTTGCGGCGTTCCGGAGGCCCGCCCGCATCGAGGCGCCATTCTTCGTCCAGAAACCGCTCGGCGGCGCGCTCGCCGCTGGCGAAGCGCTCGGCCTCTTCCCGGTCGGCCTCGTCCAGCAGGGAGACGCTGATGACCTCCGCCTTCAGCAGGGCCGCGTGCGCACCGGCCGCCTTGCGGACGCAGAACAGAAGCCGCGGCGGCTGGGTCGACAGCCCGGTCAGGGAGTTGACCAGCAGGCCGCGCGGCTGGCCGTCCGCCCAGCAGGCCACGATCGCCACACCGGAGGCGAGCTTGGCCAGGCCGTTGCGGAATGCGACCTCGTCGACGGGGCGCCGGGTCCAGGCCGCGGGCTCCCGCGAGTAGGCGGCGGCGTTCGCCACGGCCCGGGCCTAGCTCGCGGCCCGGAGGCGCTGGCTGTCGCGCTCGGCCACCAGCCGGCGCACCAGCGGGATCAGGTCGGCGCCGTAGGCGATGGCGTCGTCCAGCGGGTCGAAACCGCGGATCAGGAAGGTCGTGACGCCCAGGTCGTAGTAGTCCAGCAGCGCCTCGGCCACCTGCTCCGGCGTGCCCACCAGGCCGGTGGAATTGCCGGAGGCGCCGGTGACGGCGGCGACGCCGGTCCACAGGCGCTTGTCCAGCCGCGTGCCGAGCTTGGCGGCGTCCAGCAGGCGTTGCGACCCGGCGTTCGGGGGGGCATGGTCGCTTGTCTTGAGCCCGGCCTTCTCCCGAAGCGCGATCGTCTGGGCCACGATGTCGTCGGCCCGTTTCCAGGCGGCCTCCTCGGTGCTGGCCAGCACCGGGCGGAGCGACAGCGAGAACCTTGGTTGGCGGCCGTGCTTGGCCGCCGCGGCGCGGACCCGGGCGATCGCCTCACGGACCTGGGCCTGGGTCTCGCCCCAGAGCGCATAGATGTCGGCGTGCTTGCCGGCCACCGGGATGGCCTCGTCCGACGAGCCGCCGAAGTAGACTGGGATGTGCGGCTTCTGCAGCGGCTTCACCGCGCCGAAGCCCTGGACGACGTCGTAGTACCTGCCCTTGTAGTCGAAGGGCTTTTCGCTGGTCCATTCCTGGCGGACGATGTCCAGGTATTCGTCGGTGCGGGCATAGCGCTCGGCCTTGGTCAGGTGGTCGCCGTCCTTCTTCATCTCGTCGTCGGCGCCGCCGGTGATGATGTGCACGGCGATACGGCCGCCGGTGAACTGGTCAAGGGTGGCGAGCTGGCGGGCCGCGACCGTGGGCGCCGTGAACCCCGGCCGATGGGCGATCATGAAGCCCAGCCGCTCGGTCACGCTGGCGGCGTGCGCGACGACGAGCTGGCTCTCGGGCGAGGTGGACCCAAAGGCGACCAGCGCGCGGTCGAAACCGCCGGCGTCATGCGCCTTGGCGATGGCCTCGACGTAGGCGACGTCGAGCACGGAGCCCTTGTTCGGATGGATCTCGGACGCGCCGTTGGTTCCGATGAACCCGATGAACTCGACTGGCATGATTAGCTCCTGGCAGGTGTCGTGGCCCAATTCCGATCATACTTGTAGGAATTGGAATCGACCCACGAGGAGTTCTCAAGCCGCCTATCAGCTTCGCTGATGAATCAGGCGCCGACGAGGACGCGAGGCGAGCTTTCCTGGGCCAGGGCGCGCTGCACCGAGGGGCGGGCGCGCACACGTGCGGCGTGCGCCGAATAGGCTGGATAGGCCGCCATATCGACATCGAGGCGCTCGGCCCAGCGGTGGAAGACCAGGGCGTATGGATCGGCCAGGCTGAAGGTGTCGCCGAGCAGCCAGGGGCGGCCGTCGGCGAGCCGGGCCTCGATCTCGGCGTAGGCGGCCAGCATGTTTTCGCGGCCGCCGGCCTTCAGGGCGGGCCAGGCGGCCTGATCGCGGGTGTAGCGCTCCGGCCGGCTGACCTGGGCGAAGGCGACGTGAATGCTGCTGGCAAACCAGGCGAGCAGCTCGTAGGCCCGGCCGAGTTCCACCGGATCGGCGAGCGGCAGCAGGCCGGCGCGGGGGAACAGGTTGGCGATGGTGGCCAGGATCGCCACGTTCTCACCGATCGTCTGGCCGTCGACCACCAGCAGCGGCACCCGTCCGCGCGGATAGACCGCGAGGTACTGCGGCGTCCGCTGATCGCCCTTCGCCAGCACGAGCCGCACCGGCTCGAAGTCCGCGCCGGCCTCCTCGAGCCCCACGAGGGCGGGGAGCGAGCTGGAGCCCGCGGCGAAATAGAGCGTGAGCGCCATGCGTTGAACCTCCCTCAGATCACATAGAAGCCGTGGGTCCCGTCGCGGCGCAGCTGCTCAACCAAGCCGAACTCCCAGTCGAGATAGGCCTGCATCGCCGACACGGCGTTGTCCGTGCCCTCGTAGGGACGGCGATAGACGTCGTCCGGCTCGGAGGCAGGAAGGGGCAGGCCGCTTTCAACGGGCAGGCCCGACTTGACCCAGGCTGCGGTTCCCCCCTCAAGCACCAAGGGCGCGCGGCCGGTCAGCGCCTCGATCTCCCGGGCGGCGAATGTCGCCAGCACCCCGTCGGGCGAAGTGAGCACGATGGCCTGGGAGGGATGCGGCTTGATCTCCGCAAGCGCCGCGGCCAGCCGGCTGCGGACCGCGAACCAGGCGCCCGGAAGGTGCGCGCGCCGGTGCGCCGGACTGGGCGCAAGGTCGATAATGACCGCGGCGTCCGAGGACCAACGCAGATGGAGGTCCGCAGGCGAGATGGCCGACACGGCCGGTAGCGCCGGCAAGGCCGGCTTGCCCGGCCCCAGCTCCAGCGGCCCCTCGAAACCGCCGTCCAGGACGTAGACTTCCCAGCCCATCTGGGCGAGCCAGGAGGCGCTCATGTCGGCGCGTGCGCCGCGGTCGTCGGCGAGCACGATGCGGGCGCCGCGCACGGGGGCGAAGACGTCGGCCTCCTGCACCAGCTGGCCGCCCGGCGCGCTGCGGAAGCCCTTGATGTGGCCGGCGGCGTATTCCTCCGGCGTGCGGACGTCGAAGCGGTAGAGGGTGCGCGCGGCGTCGCGGCCCAGGACGTCGAGCGCGCGGCCGTCGATGTGGCGGACGCCGGCGCGGTAGGACACCTCGCGCGCCGCCGCGCGGGCCTCGGCCTCACGCGCCGGCAGGACGTCGACATAGCGCTCGGTCTGGCCGTGTTCGAGGGGCTGGCCGGCCAGGGTCCAGCCGATGGTGCCGTTGCGCAGCGCCAACACCCGGTTCGGCACCCCGGCGTTGATCAGCGATTGCGCCCCGATGATACTGCGGGTCCGGCCCGCGCAGTTGACGATGATCGTGGTGGACGGGTCCGGCGCCAACGCCCGCGCCCGCAACACCAGCTCGGCGCCCGGGACGCTGACCCCGCGCGGGATGCTCATGGTGTGGAATTCCTCGAACCGGCGGGCGTCGAGGACCACCAGGTTCGGTTCGCTCTCGATCAGCGTCTTGGCGTCGGGCGCCGGGACGGACGGTGTGTGCCGCCGCGCCTCCACCAGTTCGCCGAACGCCTTGCTGGCCGAGTTGACGTCCTGGAACAGCTCGTACTTCGCCAGCCGCCAGCCCAGCAAGCCGTCGGCCAGGGCCGAGACGTCGGTGTAGCCAAGCGCCTTGAGGCGCGCCGCGGCTGCGGGCACGAGGCCTTCGCCGGAGTCGTAGATCACCACCTTGGTGTCGCGCCTGGGGATGCGGTCGAACACCTCCAGCTCCAGCCGGCTGAGCGGCAGGTTGGCCGCGAACAGGGGATGGTCCTTGGCGTAGGCGTCCTCTTCGCGCAGGTCGATGAGCGCGATTTCGCGCCCGGTGATGAGGTCCAGGCGAACGTCGGCGGGGGCGGTTTCTCGGATCATGGGGCCTCGTGGCGCGAGGCGTCCCAGACATTGGGCACGGTCGCGTTGCTGTAGCCGGAAATGAAGAGGTTCGGGCGGCCGTCGGCGTCATAGGCCGTGCGCCGGATCGCGCCGATATTGCCGCCGTACACGTGGATGCTAACCGAGGGCCGGTCGGACAGGACGTTGGACACTTGGTGGATGTCGCCAATGCGGGGCGAGACCGGCTCCACCTGCCCGGCATCCAGACGGCGCGGCGGACCGTCCGGGACCAGCCGGCCGCCCCGGCGGGCATACGTCTGCGACAGCTCCGCTCCGCGCAGCACGCCGATCAGGCCCCAGACCGTGTGGTCGTGCACCGGCGTCGCCTGGCCGGGCCCCCACACGAAGCTCACCACTGAGAACCGCTCCAGGCTGTCGCAATGCAGGAGGTGCTGCTGGTAGCGATGGCCGCAGGCCTGACCGCAGGCCTCCGGCAGCCAGTCGTCTTGGGCCACCAGATCCCGCAGCAGGACCCCGCCGGCCTCGAGGATGCGCGCCTCGGCTGCGGTCGCGCGCAGCAGAGCCGCGAAACCGCTGACGAAATCGCGCAGCCGGCGCAGGTTTGGCGCGGTGAGGGCCTCAGCCGTCATGGCCCAGCTCGGCGTTCAGCTCGGTGGTCCACAGTGGGCGGACGTCGACCTTGGCGGGGATGGCGCCAAGGGCGGCGAAGGTGTCGGCGACAGCCTGCTGGGAGGCGATGGCGGCCTCGTCCACGGGCGCCAGGCGGGTGGGCGCGCTGCGCTCGCGGTGTTGCTGCAGGTAGGCGGCGACCGGCGCGCCGGTCGCGGCGGCCTGGGCGGCGGCCCAGGCGTCGGGGTGAGCGTCGGCCCAGGCGTAGGCCTGCTTCACCCGCTTCAGGTGGTCGATGATCGCCGCCTTGCGGGCCGGCTCGGCGAGGGCCTCGGAGAGTGCGGCCTGGACATAGTTGCCGGACAGGCGGCCAAGCCCGGTCGCCAGCACCCGCGCACCCAGTCGCGCGCGAGCCAGCGTGCCCTGCACGCCATAGATCACCCAGGCGTCCAGCGACCCCTGCGTGAACGCCGACAAGCCGTCCTGCGGCGTGAGCGCCACCGGCTGGATATCGGCGAAGGTCAGGCCCTTCTCGGCCAGCAACCGGGCCAGGAAATACTGCGCCGTCGTGGCGCGGACATAGCCCACCCGCTTGCCCTTCAGGTCCGCCGCCGAGCGGATGAGCGAGTCCTTGGGGACCAGGGTCACCTGGGCGTTCACGTCGCCGGCCTGGACGGCCACCAGCCGCAGCCGCTTCGAACGGCCGGCCACGAAGATCGGCGGAATCTCGCTCATGGAGCCGATGTCGATGGCGTCGGCGTCGATGGCCTCGGCGATCAGGTTGCCGCTGGCGAACTCGGACCAGGCGATCTTGTAGGGCGCTGCGGCCAGGCCGGCCGCGGCCAGCAGCGGCTGCAGGCCGCCCTTGTAGGTGGCCACGCGCAGGGTCGTGGTCCCGGCCGCGGGCTTCGGCGCGCAGGCGGCGAGGGCGGCGGCTCCGGTCAGGACCCCGCGGCGGGAGAGGCGAAGGAGGTCGCTCATCAGTCGAAGAGGTCCGGCTCTTCCTCGCTGACGATGTCCCAGTAGGGCTGGAAGGCGAAGACGCCGCCGATCTCGCTGCCCACCTGGCCGGCCGTGTGGCGCGCCACGTCATGCGGGATCGGCCGCGTCTGGCCGGCGGCTTCCGCCAGCAGCTGCACCTGGCAGGCATTCTCCAGCGCCAGGTAGCGCCAGACGGCGGCCTCCACCGTCTGGCCGACGGTGAGGATGCCGTGGTTCTGCAGGATCACGGCCTTTCGCGGGCCCAGGGCCTCGGCGATCTTCTCGCCCTCGCTGGTGTCGAGCACCACGCCCGAGAACTCGCTGAACAGCGAGTGATCTTCATAGAACGCCGCCGCGTCCTGGGTGAGCGGGTCCAGCAGCCGGCCGAGGGTCGACCAGGCCTTGCCGTAGAGCGAGTGGGAGTGGGCCGCGGCGACCACGTCCGGCCGCGCCTTGTGCAGTTCCGAGTGGATGGCGAAGGCGGCCCGGTTCAGGCGCGGCTTGGCCCTGGCCGGCGGCTGCACGATCTCGCCCTCGTGGCTCACCAGCATCAGGTCGGAGACGCGGATGCGGCTGAAGTGGACCCCCGCCGGATTGACCCAGAAGTGGTCGGGGCGCTCCGGGTCGCGGGCGGTGATGTGGCCGGCCCCGCCCATGTCGAAGCCGGCGCGGGCGAACAGGCGATAGCCGGCGGCCAAGCGCTGTTTGCGGAACAGGCGTTCCTGCTCGAGCGTCGGCTGCTGCGGGATCGGCGCCGTGGCGCCAAGAGCGCGTTCGGGCAAGACGGTCTGGATCTTGGCCGGATGGGCGGCGGGGGTCCCGGTCGGGCGCGGGATGGCGAGGGTCATGGCGGGCTCCGTCAGTAGCCGCGGCCCAGGTCGACGACGCCTTCCAGCGGCGACCCGTGGCGGAAGCGGATGAGGTTCTGGGCGAACTGGGCGGCAAGGTTCTGGCGCGTGTCGGGCGTATGCACCGAGGTGTGGGGTGAGAGGCGCACCCTGGGATGGCCGTAGTAGCGGTGGTTGAACGGCAGCGGCTCGGGGTGGGTGACGTCCAGGCTGGCCAGGCTGACGCGGCCGTTGTCCAGCGCATCCAGCAAGGCGTCGTCGTCGATCAGGGCCCCGCGGGCGATGTTGATCAGGTGCAGGCCGGGCTTGGCATGGGCCAGCAGCTTGCGGTTCACCAGGCGGAAGGTTTCCGGAGTGGCGGGCGCGGCCAGCACGACGTGGTCGGAGCGTTCGAACAGCTCGCAGAAGTCGTGCACCTGCTCGACGCCCGGGACGTCGATCGGCGTCTTCGAGCGCCGGATCGCCAGCACCTTGAGGCCGAGGGCCGCGGCGCGCGGCGCCAGCGCCTCGCCGATCGAGCCGTAGCCGACGAGACCCAGCGTCTGGCCCTGGACCAGGCTGATCGGCGTCGGCGCCCACTGTTCGAAGCGGTCGATCCAGATGTCGGGGATGCGCTTGGCCGCCGCGAAGATGGCGGCCAAGGCGAACTCAGCCAGGGCGACGGCCGAACTGCCACGGGCGGAGGTGACCACCGGGCCGTCGAACAGCCACTGCGGGTAGAAGTCGATCCCGACCGAGACCAGCTGCACCCACTTCACGTCGAACGGCCAGCCGGGCGGCGGCGTAGGGGGCAACGAGCCGCCCGCCTTACGGAAGGGCGCGGCGATCAGGACCTTCGCCTCGTGCGGCAGGGCGGCGGGTGGCCCCGGCGGGACGGCCAGGATATCCACCTCCGGCAGGGCCTCGGCGAAGGCGGTGTTGAACGCCGCGTTCAACTGGCTGGCGACGACCAGGCGACCCATGGCTATTCCGCCGCCAGGACCCGCGGGGCCCCGCGCTCAGCCACGGCGTGTCGGAGCGCGGGCAGCAGCTCGTGGCCGTACTGGATGGCGTCCTCCAGCGGGTCGAAGCCGCGGAACAGGAACTTGGTGATGCCCAGGTCGTAGTAGTCGAGCAGCGACTCCACGACCTGGTCCGGCGTGCCCACCAGCGAGGTGGAGTTGCCCTGCGCGCCGGTCAGCGCCGCGATCTCGGTCCACAGGCGCTTGTCGCGGACCGCGCCGCCCTGGGCCGCCTCGATCAGCCGCTGGCCGCCGCGGGCGGTGACGTAGCGGCTCTGGCCGCCGCGGGCCTCCTTCAGCGCCTTGGCGTCGTCGAGGATGCGGGCGGCCTTCGCCCAAGCCTCGTCCTCGGTGCGGGCGATGATCGGGCGCAGCGACATGGAAAACTGGATCTCCCGCCCGTTCGCGGCCGCCGCAGCGCGCACGCGGCCGACGAGCTCGGCGGCCTGCTCCAGCGTCTCGCCGAACAGGGCGTAGACGTCGGCCTGCCGCCCGGCCACCTCGACCGCCTCGTCCGAAGCGCCTCCGAAGAAGATCGGCAGGTGCGGCTGCTGCAGGGTCTTCACCGCCGCCGGCGCGCCCTTCACACGGTAGTACGGGCCCTCGTGGTCGAAGGGCTTGCCGCTGGTCCAGGCCTTGCGCAGGACGGTGATGTAGTCGTCGGAGCGGGCGTAGCGCTCGGCCTTGGTCAGGAAGTCGCCGTCGCGCTGCTGCTCCTCGTCCGAGCCGCCGGTGATGATGTGCACGGCCAGACGGCCGTCGCTGAGCTGGTCCAGGGTTGCGAGCTGGCGGGCCGCGAGCGTCGGGGCCGTGAACCCCGGCCGGTGCGCCAGCAGGAACTTCAGCCTCGTGGTCTGGGCCGCGGCATAGGCCGCCACCTGGAAGCCGTCCGGCGAGGCGGCGTTGTAGCCGATCAGCACCCGGTCGAAGCCGGCGTACTCGTGGGCCTTGGCGTGGGCGGCCAAGTAGGCCTTGTCGATCCACGGGCTCTTGGCGGCGTGGGTCTCGGACTGATGCTGGGTGGAGATCAGGCCGAGGATTTCGAGCTGAGGCGTGTCGGTCATGGGAGCTTCCGGAAATGGAGGTCAGTGGGCGAGTTTGGCGAAGGCGGCCCTACCGGCGGCGGTGAGCACCACGTCGGCCTGCGGTGTGTGGATCCGGCCGCAGAGCACGTCGCGGTAGTGCCGCTGCAGGGGGTTATGGCGGGACAGGCCGGGGTTGCCGGCCGCCGCGATCGCCTTCTCCACGGCGGCGATGGCGTTCTCGGTGACCAGGTGCTTGACCAATCCCCCGTGCGCCGGGCCCAGCCGGCCCTCGGCCGCGGAGTCCAGCAACACGCGGTTCTGCAGCAGCAGGCCGTCGATGGTTCCGACCAGCTCCTGGAAGCGGGGCAGGGTGGAGAGCGGGGCGCCGAGGTTGGCGGGGACCCGCTCGGTCAGCCAGCGCACGAACCAGTCGCGGGCGCTCACTGCCACGGCGTTGTAGATCGCCGAGGTCAGCACTGGCGACCAGACCGCCATCGCCGGGTCCGGCGGCTGCGGCGCGCCGGGTGGCTTGGGCGACAGCGCGTGCTCGGCGGGAACCGGGGTGTCCTCGAAGATGACGTCATGGCTGCCGCTGGCGCGCAGGCCGGTGTGGTCCCAGGTCTCTTCGATCCGGCGGCCGGGGGAATCACGGTGCACCAGGAAGCCGCCGACCCGCGGCTCGGGCTCGTCCGTCCGCGCCCAGACGATCATCCAGGTAAGCGCCGGCGATCCGGTCGAGTAGATCTTGCGGCCGGACAGGCTCCAGCCGTCCGCGGTGCGCCGCGCGATGGTGGCCGGTAGGCCGCCGCGGGCGGGCGTGCCGAGCTCCGGCTCGACCCGTAACGCGTTGATCAGGGCGCCGGTCTCGATCGCGTCGCGGACCACGCGGGCCTTCAGGTCATCCGTCCAGCCGGCCCGGCCGTCCAGGGAGGCGTGGAACAGGTACTGCATGGTCAGCACCAGCGCCGTCGCCGGCTCGCCACGCGCCACGGCCTCCACGACCTTCAGCGTGGTCGCCAGGTCCGCGCCGCCGCCGCCCAGGGCCTTCGGCGCCGTCAGCGCCAGCAGGCCTTCGTGGCGCAGGCGGACGAAGTTCTCGAACGGGAAGCTCGAGTCGCGGTCATGCCCCTCGGCGCTGGCGGCGAAGGCCTCCGTGAGGTTCGGCAGGATTTCGTCCAGGCTCCGTGTGACGGGCCGGGCCAGGGCGGCGCTCACGCCACGATCTCCCCGCTCGGGAAGGCCAGCAGAGCCCCTTCCACCGGCCGGCGCTGGCCGGCGTCCACGCCCAGCTTGGCGAGCAGCCGGGCGCGGATGTCCTGGAACGTGGCGTCTGTCGCGCGCGGCCGCGGCAGGTCGATCCGCTCCTCGGCCGCAATGCGCCCATCCTCCAGCACCAGCACCCGGTCCGCGAGCGCCACGGCCTCGTCCACGTCATGGGTCACCAGTAGCACCGCCGGCGCGTGCCGCTTCCACAGCGATAGCACCAGCTCGTGCATCTTCAGCCGCGTCAGGGCGTCCAGCGCCGCGAACGGCTCGTCCAGCAGCAGAAGGCCGGGGTCGCGCACCAGCGCGCGAGCCAGCGATACCCGCTGCGCCTCGCCGCCCGAGAGCGTCGCCGGCCAGACGTCCAGGCGGTGCTCAAGGCCGACCTCGGTCAAGGCCGCCTCGGCGCGGGCGCGGATATCGCCGCCGCGCAGGCCGAGCGCGACGTTGCGCCAGACCTTCTTCCACGGCAGCAGGCGCGCGTCCTGGAACACCACGGCGCGGGCCGTCGGCGTCTGCACCTGGTCCAGTGGCGCCGGATCGATCCCGGCGAGGGTCCGCAGCAGGGTGGTCTTCCCGGAGCCGGAGCGCCCCAGCAGGGCGACGAACTCGCCGCGGCCGATCTGGATATCGAGATCGTGCAGGACCGTGACGTCGCCGAAGCGACGGCTGAAGTTGCGGACCTGGACGGCCGGTCCGGCTGTGGAAGGCCGCCAGTCGTTCGAGGGTCGCGCGAGGGGAGACGCCATGGCGATGAACTCTTCGGTTCAGGATTTGATGAAGGTCGGACGCCAGGCGAGCGCCCGGGCTTCCAGCGTGCGGACGAGCTGGTCGGCGGCGAGGCCGAGGCTCGCATAGACCACCAGGCAGACGACGATGACGTCGGTGCGCATGAAGTCGCGGGCGTTGTTGATCAGGTGGCCGATCCCGGCCGAGGCGTTGATCTGCTCGGCCACCACGAGGACCAGCAGCGACACGCCGAGCGCATAGCGCAGGCCGACCAGGAAGGAGGGCAGGGCGCCGGGCAGGATCACGTGGCGGATCAGCTCCGCCTGGCTGAGCCCGAAGCTCTTCCCCGCCTCGATTAGCCGCGCGTCGACGCCGCGGATGCCGGAGAACAGGTTCATGTAGATCGGGAACACGGTCGCCACGGCGATCAGGGTGATCTTCGGGGTCTCGCCGATCCCGAACCAGACAATGAACAGTGGCGTGAGCGCCAGCACCGGGATCGTTCGCTTCAGCTGCATCAAGGGGTCGATGGCCGTCTCGCCGCCCCGGGAGAGGCCAGCAGCCAGCGCCAGGACCACGCCCGCCGACAGCCCGAACGCCAGGCCGGCGAGGGCGCGCGCCAGGGAGACGGCGAGGTTCGCGGGCAGCTCGCCGCCGACCACCATGGACCAGAAGGTGAGCGCGACCGCCGACGGCCCCGCCAGGATGCGCTCGGGGATCACGCCGGTGCGCGATCCGAGCTCCCACACAAGCAGCAGCAGAAGGGGCGAGACCCAACGTCCGCCGCGAAGGCGGAACCTCGGTACGGTGAAGCTGGAAGTTTTTCTATCGAGCGTGATCGACGACACCGGCGGGCTCCAGCGGAAAGCGCAGCGATTCCGATTGCGCTTTGCCTTGCCCGACAAAGCCGTTTAATTCCTATCAGTTCAATAGACTTTCCCTGAAGGGGGTCATTAGCAATGCTCATAGGTCCAAGGGCGGCATGGCGGTGAACCTCCCCACCGAACTGCTGCGCAGCTTCGCTGCGATCGTGGATTCCGGATCCATGCTGCGCGCGACGGAGCGGGTGTTCGTCACCCAGTCGGCGCTGAGCCTGCAGATGAAGCGGCTGGAGGAAACGGTGCAG
This sequence comes from Caulobacterales bacterium, assembly GCA_019510435.1. GTDB lineage: Bacteria > Pseudomonadota > Alphaproteobacteria > Caulobacterales > Caulobacteraceae > Phenylobacterium. The sequence goes on from JAEKKJ010000013.1 coordinate 69,496, forward strand.
TCGTCGCTGTTCCAGCGCGAGGGTCGCCGCCTGGCCTTGACCCCGGCCGGCCAGACGCTGCTGACCTACGCGCGCGAGATCCTGGCCACCAACGACCGGGCGGTCTCGGCCCTGAACGGCGACGCCCTGGCCGGCCCCGCGCGGGTGGGCCTGGTCCAGGACTTCGCCGAGACCCTGTTGTCCGGCGTCCTGGCCCGGTTCGCGCACCTGAATCCTGACGCCCAGCTGCAGATTCGCGTGGGCGGCTCTCCGGCCTTGCTGGAAGAGCTCGAGGCCGACCGCCTGGACGTGGTGCTCTGCATGGGGGCGGCGGACGACGCGGCGGCGATCCGGGTGGCGCCGATGATCTGGATGGGCGAGAGCCGGCTTGCCGACAGCGAGGCGTTGCCACTGGCCATCCTGGAGCGGCCGTGCCGGTTCCGCGACGCCGCCCTGGCCGCGCTGGACGCGGCGGGCCGTTCCTACCGGGTGGTCCTGGAAACGCCGAGTCTCTCCGTGCTCCGGGCCGCCGTGGATTCCGGCCTGGCGCTCACCTGCCGCACACGCATCTTTTCGGACCGGGTTCTCGACGCGCAGGCGGCGGCCAGCCTTCCGAACCTTCCGAACGTCGCCTACGTCCGCCACACCCGCGCCAGCCCACACCCGACGATCGCTCGACTCGGGGAACTGATGAACGCCGCGGTGCTCGATCTCCAGCCGGAGGATCAGCCGATGAAGCTCAGCGCGTGACGGACGGATCGGCCTCGCACGCGGCGCCGACAGTGGTCGTCGTCGGCGGCGGTTTCAGCGGCCTGCTGACCGCGATCCACCTGCTGGACAACGATCGGCAGGTGATCGTGCGGCTGCTGGAGAAGTCTGAGACCTTCGGCGGCGGTCGCGCCTATGGGTCGGCGAACGGCCAGCACCTGCTCAATGTCCGCGCCTCGAACATGAGCGCCTTCCCGGACCGTCCCGACCATTTCCTGGACTGGCTGCAGGCGCGCGACGGGACCGGAGACGGCTTCGTTAGGCGCGGCGTCTACGGCGAGTACCTGCAGGCCCTGCTGCGCGGCGCCCTGGGCGAGGGCGGGCACCCCGGGCGCCTGCTGCTGGAGCGGGATGAGGCTGTGGCCCTCGACCTGAACGGAACTCGACCGAGCGTGCGCCTCGCACTGGGACGCAGCCTGACCGCCGACGCCGTGGTGTTGGCGACCGGACTGGGGCTGCCCGCCGCCGCGCCGGGCGCGGCGTGCGAAGGCATCGGAGCGCCGGCCTATTTCGCCGATCCCTGGAGCCTCGATCCCGCGACCGCGCCGGCCGGCGACATCCTGCTGATCGGGTCGGGCCTGACCATGGTCGACGTGGCCTCGCAGCTCGACCGGCCGGATCGGCGGTTCACGGTCGTCTCTCGCCACGGGCTGCTCCCCCGATCGCACGGTCCGGCCGCCGTGGCGCCGCTCCCGGACGGACCGCTGACGACGCCGCGCGAGACGCTGAGGAGCCTGCGGGCGCATGCCGCCGTGGTCGGCTGGCGTTCAGCCGTCGACAGCCTGCGGCCGCTGACCCCGGCGATCTGGCGCGGATGGTCCCTCGCCGAGCGGCGGCGCTTCCTGCGCCATGGTCGGGCCTGGTGGGACGTCCACCGCCACCGGATGGCGCCGCGCATCGCCGAGCGGATGCAGCGCCTGGCGGACGAAGGCCGCCTGAGTGTCCTCGCGGCGCGCCTGGAGAGCCTCGAACCCGCGGCGGAGGGCCTCGTCGCCCGGCTGCGACGGCGGGGCCTGCGTTCCGCCGAGACGCGGACCTTCGCGGCCGCGGTCAACTGCACGGGCCTCTCGGCGGACATCCTCGGCGCGCCGCTGCTGCGAGACCTGGCCGGGCAGGGACGTCTGCGCCCGGATCCCCTGAAGCTCGGCATCGACGTCGACGACGCATTCCGGGTTCGGGACACCGATGGCGCGCCTGTCGCCGGTCTCTACGCGGTGGGCCCGCTCGTCCGCGGCGCGCGCTGGGAGAGCGTCGCCGTCCCCGACCTGCGCAAGCAGACGGCCGAGATCGCCGCCACCCTTCTCGCGGACCTGCGGGCGGAACGCCAGGCCCGCCGGCCCGTCACGCCATGCTGAAGCTCAATCGCAGGGCGCTGTGGGAGCTGGCGGAACTGACCGATCGCGAGGTGGGCGCCACCCTGATGGGCCAGCGCGACGCGCCGCCGGCCCAGAACCGGTTGGAGGCCGTCGGCATGACCGTGTCCTCGGCGCTCCCCACCGCAGTCGAGGCGTGGCGCCCCCTGATGTCCAGGCTTGGGGTGCGCGCGCGTCTCGTCGGCGCCTTCTCCTTCGGCGCGCCGCAGATCGAGGTGTCGGACCCCGCGGGTAAGCCACGCCGGGGTCCGCTCGCCGACCTGATGATGATCGTCGACGATCTCCGCCCGACCTTCGCCGGCCGGACGGCCCTCCTGATCCGCGCCGGGCTGCAGGCCGAGGCGGTCGGTGGTCCTCCCGAGGCCGGGGCGTGCGCGTTGCGCGACCTGTACGACACCTGGCCGGCGTTCCGGTTTCGCAGGCGAGGCTACGCCGAATCGCCGCGGGACCTGCGCGGCGAAATGGCGGCCGACAATCCGGGCCGCCGCGCCACGATCAGCTTGCGCCCGGGCGGCTGGTCCCTGGACGCCGCCAACGGCGACGTCGGGCTAACCCTGGGTCGGCTGCTCGCGTTGATGGCGACCGGCGCCGAGGGTCGCCCAGCCACCCGAGGCGGCGAGGACGACTGGTCGGTCACGGTCGACGAACTCCTCAAGGAGACGGTCCAGGCGACCCTTCGCGGGCTGGCGTCGCCGACGCCGGCGTTGCGCAGCGCGACGACCTTCGTCGGGGAGGCGGGGACCGGGCATGTGCTGTTCGAGAATCCCACTGACCGGAACTACGAGCAGGCGGTGGGGGTGGCCGGTCTCGAGGGCCCGATCAGCGTGGTCCACCTCTGCCTCGATGCGGCGCCCCGGCCGGCCGGCAGGGCGGGTCGGACCTCCACCTCCTGACGTCGGATCCGGGTTGCTCCCGTCGCGAGTCGCGGAGACATGGCTGAGACTCAATTCAGTCCCGCATCACAGGCCGCAGGTCGCGCACCTGGACGTACGGTTGAGACCCCGCGGCTGAACGAGCAGCTGCGGCGCGATCTGTCCCGGTTCGACGGGTACGCATTTCAGCTGACGGAGTGGAACTGGCGGATTTGATGTCGCAAATTGCGATATCAAACGCCGGGCGCGGTGGGACCCCGAAGCGTCCGTGGGCCTTCACCGAGCATGGTGTGGTGATGGCGGCGACGATCCTCAATTCCGTGGCGGCGATCACGGCCATGCGGCTGGTGGTGGAGGTGTTCGTCGCCGCGCGACGCGCCGGGGAGCTTCCGGCGGCAGCCACCGGGCTCGGGCCACGCCTGCCGCGGACGCTGTCCGAGTGGTTCGTGACGGTTTGCGCGGTTGGCTAGCAACGCCAAAGGCGCTAGTTGAAACGTGGCTCAACGCCTCTGCCAGCCGTACTGAATTGAGCGATTGACGCCGATAGATAGCGATAAGGCGAAACAAATTTCGCGGCTAATTCTTCAATAAAAACAAAAGGGTTCGGAATAGTCGGTGGGCCGTTCGGGAAAAGCGCGGTCGGAACGCCAATTCCGGAGAAAAATCAATGGTGTACGCTCCTAGAGCACCATAGAGTGGGAGTAGCGGGGTAGCAGAGGGCAGGGCGCTTTGGACGGGGTCAGCGGGACCGAGTTCATAGCGCCGTGAGGCTGGTCGCTGCGACGACGGCGTCGGTGATTTCGGCGCGGGTGGGGTTGCGGCGCAGGGTCAGGCCGCCGTTCACCTGCAGGTTCTGGCCGGTCATGAAGCACGCGTCGGAGGCCAGCCATGTGGCGGCGTCGGCGATGTCCTCCTGCGTCCCGATCCGGCCAAGCGGGTAGCAGGGCGTGAACGCCTCCATGAGGCCAGGGGTGCCTGTCGCCCCCGCCGTCATGGGCGTCTCGGTCAGGCCCGGCGAGATGGAGTTGGCGCGGATTCCGCGTGCCCCGAACTCGTTGGCGACGCAGCGGACCACGTGATCGGTCCCGGCCTTGGTTCCCATGTAGGCGGCATGGTCGTTGAGCATGATGGTCGCGGTGGCCGAGCTGATCTGGATGATCGAGCCGCCGTGGCCCGCCTCGATCATGGCCGCCGCGGTGCTCTGCATCCACAGGAACGGCCCGATGAACTGCAGGGCGGCCATCTGTTCGAGCTCTTGGCGGGTGGTCTCCAGGAACGGTTTCAACAGGCCCCAGCCGGTGGCGTTGACCGCCACGTCCAGCCGTCCGGTCCAGTCCAGCGCGGCGCGCCCAAGCGACCGCATGTCGGCTTCGGAGGTGATGTCGCATACCGCGTGGGCGCCGCCGATCTCCTGGGCGAGGCTTGAAAGCTCGGCCTCATGGCGGCCTGCCACCAGCACCTTCGCGCCCTCGGCCGCGAAGCGGCGGGCGAGCGTCTGGCCCATATTGCCCAGGCCTGCCGCCCCAAGGACCACCGCAGTCTTGCCCCGCAGCTTCGTCATCATTTCCTCGTCTATAAAAAGCAGGATTGCTGGTTTTTTATTTGACCCTAAAGTGTTTCGCGTGACGGAGGCGCGCAAGCCCCCGCGTGGAGGAAAAACGCCATGGCGATGACGGCGAGACCCGGACCGGAGGGCGCCGGATGAGCATCCATATGCAAGCCACGATCGAGCCGAACCCGGAGGGGCTGCCCCAACTGCTCGCGGTGCTGGCGGAGATGGTCGGCATCCTGGAAGCGGAAGGCTGGCGCCTCGCCGGCGCCTTCCAGCAGCGGTCCGGTCGGCTGCAGACCATCATCGATCTGTGGGAGCTGGACGACTACAACCACTATGCGCGCGGCCTGCAGGCCCTGAGCCGGCATGCGAGGTTTCCGGCGATCGCCCAGGTGCTGGCCGCGAACATCAGGAGCGAGACGCTCGTCTTCCTGGATAAGGCCCCGTACATGCGCCAAGCGGCGGGTAGCGCCCCCGAGGGGCGGAAGCCCGAGGAGCTGAACCCGTGAACCCCATCGCCGGGCTGGGCGAAATCATGCAGCTGGCCTATGTGCCGGCCGATTTCGACGGCGCCCTGGCCCATTGGCTGAAGATGGGCGCCGGTCCGTTCTTCGCGATCGACCACGTGGTCCTGGAGGACCTCCGCTACCGTGGCCAGCCGGCGCAGATCGATTTCTCCATGGTGCTCGGCTACTGGGGCGACCTGCAGATCGAGCTGATCCGCCAGCACAATGAGGCGCCCTCGATCTACAGGGCCTGGCGCGACGCCGGCCATGAGGGCCTTCACCACGTCTGCCTGCTCACGGAGGACATGGACATCGCCCGGGCGACCTGCGCGGCGGCGGGCGCGAGCGTCGAGCAGGAAGGCAAGCTCCCAGGCGGCGGGGAGGTGATCTTCGTGGACGTCGGCGGCGGGCCTGGGACCATGGTCGAGATCCTCAAGCCGGGGCCGGGTTCGCACGCCTTCTTCGCCATGATGCGCGAGGCGCACCGCGGCTGGGACGGCTCGGATCCGCTCCGGAAATTGGGATGAGGACTCGGCGTTGCGGTCCGCCAGTCACGCCCCGAGGCGGCTGCCGATCTCGCTGTAGGCGTCCCGTTCGAGGCTGAGGAAGAATGCCTGCGCCTGTCCGGTCGTCAGCGTCTTCAGCACGTGGCCGGCGCACAGCTTCAGGACATGGCTCAGGTTGGCGTCCGAGATCGTCCCGAGGTGCCACTGCCAGATGACCAGGGTGATCTGCAGCTGGATCATCTGGCAGACGAGATCGACGTCGATGGGGCCCACGAGCTCGCCGGCAGACCTGATGTCTTCCACGCACCGTCGCACGATGGCGACGGAGCCGGCGTCGCGCACCACGAGGGTCTTCTCGGAGAGAACCGTCGAGGCGAAGGCGTGGGCAAAGCTGGGGAACTCCAGCATCGCCTCGGCGATGCCCTCGCAAAGGTTGGCCAGGTGCGCCGCGCCGGCGTCGCGGTTCCGGGTCTCGATGCGCTCGTAGACGAGCTCCAGCCGCTCCCCGATGGCCTTGGCCAGCAGGTCATCCTTGTTTTGATAGGTGTCGTAGAGGAACTTGGTGGAGACCCCACATTGGCTCGCCAGGCGGCGCATGGTGACGCCTTCGTAACCGTGTTCCGAGAGCAGTTCCCGCGCGGCGGCCAGGACCGCCTGGCGCCGACGCAGCTGCTTTTCCGCAAGGGTCGCCAATCGCCTGAGCTCCGCGGTGCACGGGTTTTCTTAGGATAGGGCCCGGCCCGGTTCAACACCTCGCCCTCAGACATGCGCATTCTCCCCGAAAGGAAAACGCGTTGTTTTTTCTTGTGGTCAGAGGGAGGTCGTGAAAGGCTGCCCCCACGCTGGGGACACAGCAGATCCGGGAGGGCCTCATGGGCGTCGAGCAGGAGTTCAGCCGGGCGGCCGCGCGCATGCTGGCTCACGTCGAGAACGGCACCACGGACTGGGCGCCCGAGGTTCGCCGTGTGGCGGTGGACGACTACATCAACGCCGATCGCTGGCAGCGGGAGATGGAGGAGATCTTCCGGCGACAGCCGCTGATGCTGGCCCTGAGCATCGAGTTGCCCGGGCCCGGCGCGTTCAAGACCCTGGAGGTCGCCGGAAAACCCGTTCTCCTGACACGCGCCAAGGATGGGGTGGTCCGGGCGTTCCTGAACGTCTGCTCCCACCGCCAGGCCGTCCTGGCGCCCGCAGGCTGCGGCCATGCCAGCCGGTTCACCTGCCCCTATCACGGCTGGACCTACAGCGCGGACGGCAAGCTGATGGGCGTGGCCGATCGGCAGAAGTTCGGCGAGGTCGACACCTCCGAGCTCGGCCTGGTGCAGCTTCCCTGCGCCGAGCAGGCGGGGATGATCTTCGCGAGCCTGACGCCCGACGCCGCCTTCGATCTCGAGGCGTTCCTGGCCGGGTTTCTGCCGGATCTGGCCTGGCTGGGGCTCGAGGGCTGGTATCACCACTGCGTCCACGAGATCGAGGGCGCCTGCTGGAAGGTCGTCACGGACGGCTTCGTCGAAGGCTACCACTTCGCCGCCGCCCATCCGGACACGATCCATCTGTCAACGATGTCGAACGTCATGACCTATGACTTCTTCGGGCCGCATCAGCGGGTGGGCTTCCCGCGCCACACGATCGGGGAGATGCGCGGCACGCCCGAGGCGGAGATGTACAAGCAGGAGGGCGCCTATTTTGGCTTCGTCCGCTTCGTCTTTCCCAATGTCGCCTTTTCGGTCGCGCCGACGGTCGGCGGCACCTGGACCCAGATCATTCCGGGCGCGACGCCCCAGAAGACGACAGCCTATCAGCACATCATCTTTCCGAAGGCGCCGACGACCGACGAAGAGCGCGCCGCGTACCAGAGCACGGCGGACTTCTACCGCACGGTCGTCACCACCGAGGACTTCGAGCTGGGGTTCCGGATCCAGAAGGGCCTGGAGTCCGGCGCGTTCAAGAACATGGTGTTCGGGCGCAACGAATGGGGCAACCAGCACCATCACGCCAGCATCGACCGCTACATCTGCGGGCCTGGCAAATGATCAGCGCCGTACATCACGCCAGCATCACGACCGGCGACCTCGACCGGCTGGTGCGGTTCTATCGCGACCTGCTGGGGTTCCAGCTGGTGATGGAGAGTTCCTGGGAGGCTGGGAACCAGGCCGCCGACGCCATCTACGGGCTCACGGACACAAGCGTCCGAATGGCGATGTTGCGCATGCCCAACGGCTTTCTGGAGCTGTTCGAGTTCCGTCATCCGGTGGGCAAGGCCGGCGACCCGAACCGCCCGGTCTGCGATCAGGGCCTGACCCATATCTGCCTCGCCGTCACGGGCATCCAGGCCGAGTACGAGCGGCTGCTGGCGGCCGGCGTACGGTTCCACTGCCCGCCCCAACACGCCCCCGGCCTCTGCACCGCGACCTACGCGCGTGATCCCGACGGCAATATCGTCGAGCTGATGGAGCCCGAACCGGGCGGGCTGTTCAGCCTGTGAGCGAGGGTGGCAGGCGATGACCGTAGACCTGATCGCCTGTTACTGGACGCTGGGCGGGGCCTACCAGTTCGGCGAGCATGACCAGAGCCCCTGGGACTTCCGCGACCGGGTCGAGGCGGCGGCGCGCGCGGGCTATGCGGGCTTTGGCCTGAAGCACGCCGACCTGATGCTGACGCTGGGGCGCTACGGCTACGATGGCGTCCGCGCCATCCTCGCCGACAACGGAATCCGCCATCTCGAACTCGAAGCCTTGTTCGACTGGTACATGGATGGCGAAGCCCGGCAGCGCTCCGACCGCATGCGCCTCGATCTGCTGACGGCGGCTGAGAAGCTGGGCGCGCGCCACGTGAAGGCGGCGGGCGCCTTTGTCGGCAGCGCTCCGGCCCGCGAGCAGATGACCGAGGCGTTGCAGCAGCTGGCCGCCGAAGCCCGCGACGCCGGCACGGTCATCGCGCTGGAGCCGATCGCCTTCTCCCAGATCCCCGACCTCGAGACGGCGATCGGCGTTCTCGGCGACGCGGCGGGACGCGGCGCGGGGCTGATGCTCGACATCTGGCATGTGACCCGCGCGGGGATGACGTTCTCGGCCATCGCACGGCTCCCCAGCGAGTGGATCGCCTGCGCGGAGCTGGACGACGGCACGGCCGATCCGGTCGGCTCGCCCATCGAGGACACGCTCGACCGGCGCCGGCTTTGCGGCGAGGGCGAGTTCGACATTGGCGGCTTCATCGCCGCTGTGCGCGGCGCCGGCTACGACGGACCGTTCGGCGTGGAGATCATTGCGGCGGAGCAAAGGCGGCGACCGCTCGATGAGGCCGCCCGGCGCTCTTTCGAGACGACGGCCTCACAGTTCATCTCGGCGTCGCTCGCCTCGCCGTAGGGCGCCGCTCTCGATCTCCATTGCGAAGAACGGCTCTCGGTCCAACGGCGCCGCGTGGCGTCGGATCGCGCCTTCAGCTGGCCGGCGGAGCGGACGCGCCGGGCCGGGGGCTGATCCTGCTGTTTTTCAACGGCTTAAAACTTTTTGTCGCAGGGCTCCGAAATCGCTTGTCAAGCAGCACTGCTGCATGAAACATGAGGGGCCGGCGCAGATCGGCCAAGCGACAGCTTTGACGAGGGAGGTAAAATGGCGACGAGCAGCGCCCATATCCGAGTCAATGCTGGCCGTGGCTGCCCGGCTAAGAAAGCGGCGCGAGCAATTCGCGTGTCGTCGCATGCACAGGCGCGCGGTTGGTTTCGCCCCGAATACTTCACGGCGCGAAATGATCGCGTAGTCGGTCGTTGTCCGGTGTCCAATGATTTGGCCAGACCCGTGGCGAATCAGTCAACCGCGGACCTCGAGGCGGTGTCGGCGCCCCTGATGGACGTGGCGACCGACACGGATGCGGCGGTGCGGCCCTGCGCCGGGATAATCCCGGCTGCGGTGGCCGATCGGTGGGCGCCGCTCGGGGCCCGCAGGCCGCAGCAGCGTTCGCACACAACCCAACAACCATAAGCCGGACGGGACAACCGCCGGCGCGACAAGGGGGGACTACCATGGCTCGTCATCTCAACCGCGTATCGATGGTCACGGCGCTCGGGAGCTTCGTGCTCCTGAACCTCGGCGCGGCCGCCCGGGCCGCCGACGCCGGCGGCGCCGCCACGATCGAAGAGGTCGTCGTCACGGCCCGCAAACAGTCCGAAAGCCTGCAGAAGGTGCCGCTTGCGGTCACCGCCGTCTCGGGCGCCGATCTGGCCAGGTTCCAGTACGACAAGCCGGAAGGGGTGATGAGCCGCATTCCGACCTTGAGCGTCTCGTGCTGCGGTTCAGGCTCCGGCGCCCAGGTCAGCCTGCGCGGGGTCGGCTCCTCCTATCTTTCCGCAGCCTTCGACTCGGCCGTGGCGCTCGACTTCGACGGCGTCGTCGTCAGCAGCATGCGCGTCCTGCAGTCGGGCTTCTTCGACGTGCGGCAGGTGGAGGTCCTGAAGGGCCCGCAGTCGCTCTACTTCGGCAAGAGCGCCTCGGCCGGCGTGATGTCGTTCAAGTCCGCCGATCCGACGGACCACTGGGAATATGGCGCCAAGGGCTCGTACGAGTTCGAGCAGCGCGGCTACACCGCCGAGGCCTATGCCTCCGGCCCGCTCTCGGACACGGTCGGCCTGCGCATCGCGGCCAAGTACAACAAGATCGACGAGGTGCTCCACAACTCCATTCCGGGGGTGGGGCATCCGGATCGCGGCGAGACGAACACCAATCTTCGCGCGACGCTGCAGTTCAACCCGTCCTCATCGTTCTCGGCGAACCTGAAGCTCAACTACGTCGGTCGCAAGGCCGACGGGGCGATCCGCAACTCGGTCCTTTACTGCGGGGCCAACGGCGTGGCCGACCCCGTCAGCCTGTCCGGCGGCGCCTTGCTGATCCCCGGCGGCTACAACTGCGACATCGGCGGCGACCGCTACAGCCTGCCGGACGTGGCGCCGCCCCTGGCGCTCAAGGCCCCGTTTGGCGGGGACACCAACGGCGGCGTGCCGTACGCCTCGTCCGACATCTACTTCGGCCGGCTGAAATTCGACTGGCAGATCACTGACAAGCTGAGCCTGTCCTCGGTGACCGGCCTCCTCGACCAGAAGGCCACGGACTTCGACGCCTTCAGCTATGCCGGGGTCGGCGGTCCCACCACGGTCATCGGCGGCGTCAACTACAACGGCAAGAGCCTGGGCGTCGGCGCCGCCATCGCGGACAACAACCTGCGTCAGTTCGGCCAGGAGGTCAGGCTGACCACCAGCTTCGACGGGCCGCTGAACTTCATGGTCGGCGCGTTCTACGAGCGGCGTCACATCGAGTTCGACACCTCGCAGAATGCGGTCAACATCGCCCTGCTCGCGGGGCCGGACGCGATCACGGGAAACACCTTCGACTGGTACAAGACCCACTCGACCCATACCGACGCCTATTCCGCCTTCGGCAGCCTGCAATACGCCATCACCGACAAGCTGAAGCTTGCCGGCGGGGTCCGCTGGACCAAGGAGAAGAAGGTCCAGGACATCAAGATCCCCTTCGACAACATCATCCTGAGCAGCGCCCTGGGGTTCGCGCCCAGCGGCTTCGTGGCCCAGCCCATCCATTTCGACGACAGCAACGTCTCGCCGGAGGTCTCGCTCAGCTACCAGGCTGCGGACGACGTCAACCTCTACGCCGCGTACAAGACCGGGTTCAAATCGGGCGGCATCGACAACAGCGCCCTGCCGTCCAACGCGCTGAAGGGCCTCTCCAGCGCCGATCCGGTGGTCAGGGCCCAGACCGCGGCGGCTCTGGTCTACAATTCGGAAACCGCCAAGGGCGGCGAGGTTGGCGTCAAGTCGCAATGGTTCGGGCGCACCCTCACGCTCAATGCCTCGATCTACGACTATGTGTTCAAGGACCTGCAGGTGCAGATCTTCGACGCCAAGGCGATCCAGTTCCGCACCACCAACGCCGGCCAGCTGACGAGCAAGGGGGCGGACCTCGACTTCCAATGGCTGCCGGGCCTCCCGGGTCTGAGCATCTTTGGCTCGGCCGCCTATACCGACGCGAAGTTCAGCAAGTCCTTCCGGCCGGATCCTGTCGCGGCGCCCCTGATCGACCTGAAGGGCCGCGCCTCGCTGGGGGCGCCCAAGTGGTCGGGCAACGTGGCGGCTGACTTCCGCCGGCCCGTGGGGAGCGGCTACGAGCTCGATCTCACCGGCAACCTGCAATACCGGAGCAGCTACTACACCCGCAACGGCGCGCCGGACGACTATGTGCAGGGCTCGACCGCGCTGATCGACCTGGCGGCCTCCATCGGTCCCGAGACGGGCCGCTGGAAGGTGTCGCTGATCGGGACGAACCTGACCGACAAGCGGACCGTCACCACCAGCGGGCCGCGGCCGTTCCTGTCTCCCACCGGCGATGACATCATCCTGAACCTGAGCGACGGCCGTAAGGTCTACGTGCAGGCGTCGGTCAAGTTCTAGGCTTGGGCGAGGGCGCCTCCGGGCTGCAGGGAAGGGAAGCCATGGGACGGCTCGGCGACAGGGGCGGCCTCGTTGCAGGGGTCGCCCGGATATTGGCCATTGGTCTGCTGGGAATGTCGGTGGTTGCGCCGGCGCGGGCTCACGCCTTCGCCGCCCCGCCACAGACCTCGCAACCGCCGCTGGCGGACGCTCCGGGCGCCGACATCTTCAAGGCCAGGTGCGCGGCCTGCCACGAAGGCGGCATCGGCCATGCGCCGCCGGTGAGCATCCTGCGGATGATGCTGCCCTCGGCGATCCGGCAGGTTCTCACCACCGGCCCGATGGCGGCCCAGGCGCAGGGCCTCTCCGACGCCGACAAGACCCTGGTGGCGGAGTACCTCACCGGCGGGAAGATCACGGACGTCGATGCCCGACTGGCGCCGCCCCGTTGCGTGGGGCGGGCCGCGGCCTTCGATGTGGGCGAGCCGCCGGCGTTCGACGGCTGGGGGCTCAGCCGCGGCAACGGCCGCTCGATCCCGGCGCAGACGGCTGGACTGACCGCGAAGGACCTGCCCGGACTGCGCCTGAAGTGGGCGATCGGCTTTCCTGGGGCGGTCCAGGTCCGTTCGCACCCGATGCTGGCCGGCGGCGCCATCTATGTCGGCAGCAACGATGGAACCGTCTACGCCCTGGATCGCGCCACGGGCTGCCAGCGCTGGGCGTTCCGGGCCGTGGCCGAAGTCCGCACCGGGATCGTCGTGTCCCCCTGGAAGGCCGGGGACAAGCACGCGCGACCGCTGATCTACTTCGGCGACCTGGTGGGCAACGTCTATGCGCTGGACGCGCGGACCGGGGCGCCGGTCTGGCGCGACCACGCCGACGCGCATCCCAGCACCACCATCACCGGCGCGCCGGCGCTGTCCCACGGCAAGCTCTATGTGGCCGTGTCCTCGCTCGAGGAAGCGAATATCGACCCCGCCTATCCCTGCTGCACCTTCCGCGGATCGGTCATCGCCTATGAGGCGCGGGGCGGCGACCGCTTGTGGCAGAGCTATACGGGGCCGCCGCCTGTGGCGCAGGGGCGCAACGCCGCCGGCGGGGCCCGCTTCGGGCCGTCCGGGGCCGCCATCTGGAGCTCGCCGACGATCGACGAAGCGCGCGGCCAGCTCTACGTCGCCACAGGCGACAACTATTCCTCGCCGACCACTGGCATGAGCGACGCGATCATCGCCATGGACCTGGCGACGGGGAAGGTGAGGTGGGTTCACCAGGCGCTGGGCAAGGATGCGTGGAACGGCGGCTGCACGGCCAAGGACCGAACCCTGTGCCCCGACGAGGACGGACCGGACTACGACTTCGGCGCGCCGCCGATCCTCGCGGCCCTGGGCGGCGGCCACGATATCCTGCTGGCCGGGCAGAAGTCCGGCGACGTCTACGGCATCGATCCGGACAGCGGCCGCCTCGTCTGGCGCAACAAGGTGGGACGCGGCGGCATCCTCGCCGGCGTCTACTTCGGCATGGCGGTCTCAGGACGCACGCTCGTGACGCCGGTGACCGATGCGCCGGACGCCCGGCACTATGACGAAAGCGCGCGACCGGGGCTCTACGGCCTCGACCTGCGCACCGGCAAGACCCTGTGGGCCGCCCCGGACGCCGGGAAGACCTGCAACGGCCGGCCCTTCTGCGTTCCGGGCATCGCCTCCGCCATCACCGCTACGCCCACCCTGGTGCTCACCGGCGCGAGCGATGGCTGGCTGCGCGTCTACGATGTCACCACGGGCAAGGTGCTCTGGACCTACGATACGACCCGCAAGGTCACGACCGTGGGTGGCGGCCAGGCCGCCGGGGGCTCGATCGGCGGGGGCGTGGCGCCCATCGCCTACCACGGGACCGTCATCGTCCCCTCGGGATATGGCTTCGCCGGCAAGATGCCCGGCAATGTCATGCTGGTGTTCGGGCCGGGCCCCGCGGCCAAGCCTTCACCGGGGCGCAGCCGCTAGGCGAGCGGGGTCAGCTCGCTCCGGCGTCGTTGCCCGGGCCGGCCAGGACCGCGGCGGCTTCGAGGATCAGCTGCAGGGCGCGCTGGCGGCTGGGATCGGGCTCGGCCTTGGCGGGTGGCGACAAGGCCACGCGTGCGGGCGCAGGCTCATCGTCGCTCCCGATCTCGACGCCCTGCATGTTCCAGTAGGCCACCAGCAGGGTCTTCAGGAGGGCGAGTTGGCGTGCGCGCTGGGCGTCTTCGTCGCGGCTGAACCGATAGAGCGACAGGCCCTCCATGAAGATGAGCGTGAAATCGCGCGCAACCTGGATCGCCTCGTCGCCCTTTTCCGCCAGGGTGGGGTAGGCGACGCGGGCGGCCGACAGGTTCATCTCGCTGTCCACCTCGGCGGCTTGCTGCATCAGGGCGGCGAGTTGCGGATTGGTTCGGGCGCTGGCCTCAAGCTCCTGCTTGGCGACGTGCAGGGGGTCCTGCATCAGCCGCCAAAGGACGTCCAACCCGGCTTCGAACCGCTGCGGCGCGTCGGCGATGGACTCGAGGATCGGGAAGTACTTCTTCCGCCACTCCTCATTGAGATGGTCGATCGCGGCGCGAAGCAAATGATCGAGCGTCGGGAAGTAGTACTGGATGCGGCCCCGGGTGACCTGCGCATGGCGGGCGATCACCGACATGTTGGTGCCGCCCCAGCCGTACTCGCTGAAGCAGGCGAGCGTCGCCTCGAGGACGTGGCGCCGGACGTCGTCGTTACCGTCCGCGTCCAGGGGCCCGCTCTCGCTGCTCGGCGCGGCCGTGGGTTCCCGCGGGGCGTCGGCGCCGGCGCGAGCTGAATACGAGCGCGCGCCGCTGCGAATCTTGCCGGTCTTGGATTTCATTCTTCCGACACCTGCGACCCTGAGGCCGTTTTGAAGTTCCGCCATGGTGTTCTCGGGGCGTTCGCACGACGATTCAAGCTGGGATAGGGCCAGGCGGAGCCCCGGGCAAGGCTGAGGCTGAGGGGCCACGCCGCCGCCCAGGCTCACGTCGTAGCAGCTTTTGACTTGCGATGGCAGCAGTGCTGCTTGATAGGTGCTGGGCATCCGGCGCAGACCGGTGATGACGCGCGGGAGGAGAGGACGGTGTTCGACCATTCGCTTGAGGTGGCCAGGTGAGCCTGGCGGCGGTGTTGCTCACCTACGCGATCGCCAGCCTGACCCATGCCGGCCTGATCTTCTGGGCGTTCGGTCGGCCCGGCGGGACGCTGCGCCGCGAAGCGATGGCGGGCGGGGCCGGGACGTTCGCAGCGGTGATGGGGCGCTTCCAGGCGGCCGCCGCGGCGCTGGCGGCGAGCGGTGTCGTGGCGCTGATCATGGGCGCCGCCGCATGGCGATGATCACGCTCTTCTATGCCGGGGTCCTGGGCGTGCTCCACGTCGTTCTCGCCGAGAACGTGCTCAAGACCTATGTCCGCCGCACGCTGGGACGCATCGACGACGCGACCGTGCAGAAGGCCCAGCGGGTCCACGGCAACTTCACCGAATACGTGCCGCACGCGCTGATCCTCATCGGGCTGCTGGAGATCAATGGCGCGCCCCCGCTCGCGATCCATGGGCTGGGCGCCCTGCTGCTGGTCGCCAGGCTGCTCCACGTCTGGGGCATGTACATGAAGCAGGTGATCAATCCCGCCCGCACGACCGGCATCCAGATGACCGCCTTCGTGATCCTGGCGGGCGGCGTCGGCGGCATCGTCATGTTCGTCGCAAGGGCGATCGGACGATGATCCAGCTCTACTACTTCCCGACGCCGAACACCTGGAAGGTCAGCATCATGCTGGAGGAGTGCGGTCTTCCGTACGCCGTCGTTCCGGTGAACATCGGCGCGGGCGAGCAGTTCTCGCCGCAGTTCCTGGCCATCAGCCCGAACAACAAGGTCCCCGCCATCGTCGATCCCGATGGGCCGGAGGGGCGCATATCGATCTTCGAGTCCGGCGCGATACTGGTCTACCTGGCCGAGAAGACGGGCCGTTTTCTGCCCGCGGCCGGCGCTGCGCGGGCGGAAGTCCTGGAGTGGCTGTTCTGGCAGGTCGGAGGGCTCGGCCCCATGGCCGGGCAGGCCCACCATTTCCTCCGCTTCGCTGCCGAGCAGGTTCCCTATGCGATCGAGCGCTACACCGCCGAGGTCGCCCGACTCTACGGCGTGCTCGAGAGGCGGCTCCAGGATCGGCACTGGATCGCCGGCGACTACAGCATCGCGGACATCGCCTGCTGGGGCTGGATCTCGTACTACGAGATGCAAGGCCAGGATCTTACCGCCTTTCCCGCCCTGGAGCGGTGGTTCCGCACCATGGCCGAGCGACCGGCGGTGATCCGCGGCGGCGCCGTGGGCGCGGCCCAGATGCCGAGCGCGGCGTCCCTGCCGGAGGAGGCCAGGCGTATCCTCTCTGGCCAGGGCCCCGCCGCCCCGACCTAGAGGCGCGCCCTAGCCGCGACGGACGTAGAGGCGGGTGATGCGCGTGGTCTTGATCGCCCAGACCCCGTCGAGGCGTTCGTAGGTCTCGTGATAGTGGCCATAGCCGTCGATGCTCAGCGGCGGCGCGTCCGGGGCGTTGCGGATCACGTCTTCCATGGCCCAGACGCCGGCGGCGGTCGTCTCGCTCGTGATCTCGATCTCCGGCGTGTGGCCGTGGTGGACCGTCACCAGGGTCTCGACGGCCGCGTGGATCATCGCCAGCACGGCGTAACGGCCGCGATAGACATCGGCGTCCGACTGGGAGATCGGCGGCTCTACGGCGCCCGTGAGCGGGTTGGGGACGCTGTTCACCGCGCGCAGATCGAAGATCGCGTCGGGGGTGAAGACGGTCGCAAGCCCGACCCAGTCCTTGGTGTCCACACAGCGGAAGTAGCGGGCCTTGAGCCGCTTGATCTCCTCGATCGCGACCAGTTTCGCCAGCGGGTCCATGGCGCGCCTCCCAGTGGGCCGATGGCCGCGGGAGCGGCGGTTTTTCACTTGGACGTCTCGCTCTAACACGGTACATAAAAAGAAAACAAGCTGTCCGGTTTTTCATAGGGAGAACGCCGTGGATCTGGGTCTGAAGGGGCTGAAGGCCGTCCTGGCCGGCGCGAGCAAGGGCATCGGTCGCGCCACCGCCGAGGTGCTGGCGGCGGAGGGCTGCGACGTGGCGATCTGCGCCCGGGGACAGGAGGCGGTCGATGCGGCGGTGGCGTCGCTGAAGGCCAAGGGCGTCAACGCCATCGGAGCCGCCGTCGACATGGCCGATGGCGAGGCCTACCGCGCCTGGGTCGGCCGCGCGGCCGAAGCCCTCGGCGGCTGCGACATCTTCATTCCGTTCGGCTCGGCCGGCGGCGGGCCGGCCACCGAGGCCAGCTGGAAGGCGGTGTTCGACCTCGACGTGCTCGCGACCTTCCGCGGCGTGGAGGCCGCCTTGCCCTATCTGGAGAAGTCCCGGTCCGGCGCGATCGTGGCCCTGGGGACCACCTCGGCCCTGGAGGAGTTCTACGGCCCGCAGGCCTATAACGCCCTGAAGGCCGCGGTGATCAACTATGCCTCGGGCCTGTCACAGGCGCTGGCCGGCAAGGGCATCAAGGTCAACACCGTCTCCCCGGGGCCGACCTTCGTGGACGGCGGCTCGTGGGATCTGATCAAGACCCACATGCCGGCCATCTATGAGCGCACGCTGGGCTCCATCCCGATGGGCCGGCTAGGTAATCCCGAGGAAGTGGCCAGGGCCATCGCCTTCGTCGCCTCGCCCGCCTGTCCGTACATGACCGGAACCAATGTGGTGATCGACGGCGGCCTCACCAAACGCGTCCAGTACTGAGCGGGCCCCATGGCTGAGGGCCCCAACAAGCGGCTGAACTGCGTCCTCATCGCAGGCGGCAAGTACCACGACATCGACTTCGCGCGCCTGGAGCTGCTGAAGATCCTGGCCGAGGACGATCGGGTCCGCGTCCGGGTGTTCGAGGACTATGCGAACCTCGAGGCCATCGCCGCGGCCGACTTCCTGGTCAGCTACACCTGCGACGTCATTCCGAGCCTGGAGGGGCAGGAGGCCCTGCGCCGCTTCGTCGAGCGCGGCGGGCGCTGGTATGCGCTGCATGGCACCAACTCGATCCTGCGGTTCCTCGCGAACGGGTCAGTCGACAGTCCGCGCTGGGCTCCGCACTTCATGGAGACCTTGGGCTCTATGTTCATCGCCCACCCGCCGATCGCGCCCTACAGGGTCGAGGTCGCCGACCCGAAACACCCGCTGGTGGCCGGGGTCGAGCCCTTCGAGGCCACCGACGAGCACTATCTGGTCGAGACCTACGGCCCGCTGCATGTGCTGCTCGACACCGAGTTCGAGGGGGAGGCGACGGGCTTCGTCGAGGCCCGATGGCCGAAGGGACGGCATCCGGTCTTCTACCTGCATCCCGTCGGCGAGGGCTCGGTCCTCTACCTCACCCTCGGCCACTGCCGCGGCCACTACGACATGCAGCCGCTGATCGACTTCTATCCGGAGCCGGAGAAGGGCGCCTGGGCCTTGCCGGTGTTCTACGACCTCCTGCGGCGCGGCCTGGCGTGGGCCAAGGCGCCGGCCCTGGACCGGTCGATCGAGCTCAAGGACGCGGCAGGATGACGAACGTTCACATCGCCGGCGCGCGCCTCCATCGCTGCGCGCGCAGCCCCGGCGGCCCGGATCAGGGCCTTGCCGCAGTCACGAACCTGGGAGCCTGACGGATGGACGGAACCGCCCCCGACTATCGCCCCGACCGGCATCCGTCGGAGTCCTACGACGACATCCTGAACCGCGACACGCGGCCGGTGCCGGCGTTCCTGCGCCAGGGCCCGACGCCCGACATCGGCGTCGATCCGGTCCCCGCGGCCAACTATTTCAGCGCCGAACTCTTCGCCAAGGAGACCGAGAAGCTCTGGCCGAAGGTCTGGCAGATGGCCTGCCGCGAGGAGGACATCCCCAACGTCGGCGACTACCAGATCTACGAGATCGTCGGGAAGTCCTTCATCGTCGTGCGGTCGGCGGCCGACGAGATCAAGGCGTTCTACAATTCCTGCCTGCATCGCGGTCGCAAGCTGGTCACGCTGAACGGGTGCAAGAACGAGTTCCGCTGTCCTTTCCACGGCATCGCCTGGAACGCCGACGGCACCTTCAAGGACAACCCGATCGCCTGGGACTTCCCGCAGTGGCGGGACCGCGACATGAGCCTGCCGCAGGCCCGGGTCGAGACCTGGGGCGGCTTCGTCTTCATCAACATGGACCCCGATGCGCCGCCGCTGGCGTCGGTCCTGGCGCCCCTGGCCCAGCACTTCGAGGGCTACGACTACGCCAACCGCTACAAGGCCGTCCATGTGGCCAAGATCGTGCGCTGCAACTGGAAGGTCGCGGCCGAGGCCTTCATGGAGAGCCACCACTCGATCGCCACGCACCCCCAGATCCTGCCGTTCCTGGCCGACGCCAACAGCCAGTACGACCTGCTGTCCGACTTCGTGTCCCGCCAGTTCTCGGCCAGCGGGGTGCCCAGCCCGTTCGTCGCCGACCGCAACTACTCGCCCGCCGAGATCATCCAGGCGATGCGGGGCGTGAGCGACCGCACGCGGCGAGGGGGCCTCTCCGGCGATGCAGTGGAGGTGCCGGAGGGCGTCACCGCCCGCGCCTACGCCGCCGAGCAGGCGCGCCAGGTCCTGGGGGCGGAGGATGGCTGGGACTACGCCGGCGCCTCCGATGCGGAGATGGTCGACTCGCTGCTCTACAATGTCTGGCCGCACATGAGCTTCTGGGCGGGCTATTCGCCGACTCTGGTCTATCGCTGGCGTCCGAACGGCCTGGACCCCGAGAGCTCGATCATGGACGTCATGATCCTGAAGCGCGTTCCCAAGGCGGGCCCGCGTCCGGCGCCGGTCCCCGTGCACGAACTGGGGATCGACGATCCCTGGAGCGACGCGCCGGAGCTCGGCGGCCTGATCGGGATCTTCGAACAGGACATGGGCAACCTGCCCTACGTCCAGGAGGGGCTGCACGCCTCGGGGACGGGGACCGTGCACTTCAGCCGCTACACGGAACTGCGCATCCGCAAGCTCCACCAGATGATCGCCCTTTACCTAAAGAGCTAGGCCGGGGACGACCATTCGGCGAGACGGGCGAGGACCGTTTCGGCCTGGACCTCGGGGGTCCAGGTCTTCGGATCGAACGCCGCCTGGACGGCCACGCCGATGACGGTGGTGATGAGGTTCCGCGCCGCGGCCCCTCGCGCCGTCTCGTCCAGGTGGCCGAACCGCGGGTCCCGCGCCAGGATCGCTGCGAGCTGGGCGGCGGCGGCCAGCGCCTGGTTGCGCTGCTCTTCCGCGAACGCGGCGTCCGAGATCGCAAAGCCCCAGAAGGCCAGCCACACCTTCCAATTGCGGACCATGCCGGGTTGGGTCGGCAGGAGCGAGAGTGCGTAGGTCTCGCCGTCGCTTCGCCGGGCCGCATCGGACGCGGCCAGCACCGAATCCTGGGCGGCGAAGCGGTAGGTCATCAGCAGCAGGGCGCGCTTGTCCTGGAAGTAGTGGCTGACGACCTTGGTGCTGAAGCCCGCGGCCCTGGCGATCGCCCGAACCGTGGCGGCCTCAACCCCTTCCTCGGCGATCAGGTCGGCGGCGATCCGGGCCAGGGCGGCGCGGCGCGCGTCGTGATCAACGATGGCCGGCATTGACGGTGGTCTCCAGGCGGCGCTTTATATGCAACAATCATTGCATAATAAATTGCGGAGGATGTTTGATATGACCGAGGCGCCCGGGCCCGACAACCGCCGCGACGTCGTCATCCTGGGCTCCGGGGGCTCGGGCCTCACGGCGGCCATCGCCGCGGCCGATGCGGGCGCGCGGGTCCAGGTGTTCGAGAAGCACGACCTGATCGGGGGCACGACCGCGTGGTCGGGCGGCATGATCTGGATCCCGAACAACCATCACGAACAGGCGCTTGGCGTCGAGGACAGCCGCGAGGCGGCGCTCGAGTACCTCATGTCGTTGTCCCACGACATGATCGAGCCGAAGCTGGCGGAAGCCTTCCTGGACGGGGGCCCCATGATGGTCCGCTATCTGGAGGAGAACACGCCCGTCCGCTTCCGTCCCATCCCCGACTTCCCGGACTACCATGCCGAACATCCCGGCGGCCTGCCCGGCGGCGGCCGGTCGCTGGACTGTCCGCTGTTCTCGTTCCACGAGCTGGGGCCTTGGGCCGACCGCGTCATCCGCTCGCCCTATTCTCCAAGCCCGCACCTGTCGATCTACGACAGCAATATCGGTCAAGCCCGGCCGCAGCCGCCGAACATGGCCGAGATGGAGCGGCGCGCGGCGAACGACGAGCGGGGTTCCGGCCAGGCGCTGATCGGACGCCTGCTGCGCGCCTGCCTGGACCGCGGCGTGGAGCCGAAGACCGGGCGCCGGGCCACCGACCTGATCCTCGAAGACGGCGTGGTGAAGGGCGTGCGGCTGGAGACGCCGGATGGCCCCGCAGAGGTGCGGGCGGACGCCGTCATCCTGGCGACCGGCGGCTTCGAGTGGAGCGAGGCCTTCCGCCGCGCCTTCCTGCGCGGGCCGATGACCCATCCCATCTCGATCCAGACCAACACGGGCGACGGCCTGCGCATGGCCATGCGGGCCGGCGCCAGCCTCGGCAACATGCGTGAGGCCTGGTGGATGCCGGTCATCGAGGTCCCGCGCGAGGAGGTCTCGACCGGCGTCAACATCATGGCGGGCCAGCGCTCGCTGCCGCGCAGCATCATGGTCAACCGCGAGGGTCGCCGCTTCACCAACGAGGCCGCCAACTACAACGCCTTCGGAGCCGCCTTCCACGAGCAGGACGTATCGGCCTTCGAGTACCGCAACCTTCCGTGCTGGCTGCTGTTCGATCAGGGCTACGTCGACCTCTACGGGTTCGGCGCCATCCGGGGCGCGCCCGGCGCGCCGCCGCCGCAGTGGGTGACGGCAGCGCCGACCCTGGCGGAGCTGGCCTCGCGGCTCGGGATCCCGGCGGACCAGCTGCAAGCCAGCGTCGAGCGCTGGAACGCCCAGGTCGACGCCGGCCACGACGCGGACTTTCGCCGGGGGCAGGGCGCCCACGACCTCTGGTGGGGCGATCCTGCCTATCGCGGCGACGTGCGCGCGACGCTGGGACGGCTGGAGAAGGGCCCGTTTTTCGCCGTGGAGGTGAAGAGCGGGGCGCTCGGCACGAGAGGCGGACCAAGCACGGACGAGAACGCCAACGTCCTCGACCTGGACGGTCAGCCGATCGGCGGACTCTATGCGGCCGGCAACGTCATGGCCTCGCCGCTGGGCATGACCTACGGGGGGCCGGGCGGCACCATCGCGCCGGGGATGGTGTTCGGCTTCCTCGCCGGGCGGCACGCCGCAGGCGCTACTGGGCGTGAAGGACCGTGTAGCTCCGCTCGGTGAACAGCCAGGCGCCGCCCGTCTTGTCCAGGCGGTCGTCATAGACGCCGACGATCCGCAGCACCTTGCCGTCGCGGCCGACCAGCACCTCCTGGGTGTAGACCCGCGCCCGGGCCGTGGCGCCGTCCACCTCGATCATGCCGGGGGTCGCGAAGAACCCCGCGAGGTCGAAGCCGTCCATGGCCTGGGTCCAGGCCGCGAGGATCTGCGGCTTGCCGGAGACCTCGAGGCCGGGGAGGCGCCACACCGCTTCGTCGCTCCAATTGGCGATCCAGTCCGTGGCGTCGCGCCGGAACACTGCGTCGCTGTAGGCCTCGATGCGCTCGCGGATGGCCAGGCGGTCTTCGATGGAGTCCTTGGACACGAGCTTTCTCCCGAAGGGCCGCGGCGAGCCTCGCCACCTTGGCGCCGCTTGCGCCTTGCAGCCACATAGCGTTGGCGCGGCCCAAAAGAAACAATCATGATTGTTGGTATTAGCCGGGAATGCTAGCGTTTGGCGCGGCGGCCCGGGAGGGACATCCCGGCGTGCGCGCACAGGAAGGATCCCATGTCAGTCACCCCGGTCCGCATGCCCAAGTGGGGCCTCTCCATGCAGGAAGGCGCGATCGTCGACTGGTGGAAGGGCGAGGGAGACGCCATCGTCGAGGGCGAGGACCTGGTCGACATCGAGACCGCCAAGATCAACAACACGTTCGAGAGTCCTGCCTCGGGCGTCCTGCGCCGGATCGTGGCCCAGTCGGGCGAGACCTTGCCGGTGGGCGCCCTGATCGCGGTGCTGGCCGAGCCCTCGACGGCGGACGCGGAGGTCGAGGCCTTCATCGCCGAGTTCCAATCGAGCTTCACGCCGGCCGACGACGACGCAGACGGCGCCGAGGTCCTGCGCCTGTCCACCGTGCAAGCCGGCGGCGTTTCCATCCGCGTCGGTCGGGGAGGGCCGTCGGAGGGCGTGCCCGTCGTGCTGATCCACGGCTACTCCGGCGACCTGAACGGCTGGCTGTTCAACCTCGAGCCCCTCATCGCCGATCGGCCGGTGATCGCGCTCGACCTTCCCGGACATGGCGGCTCGTCCAAGGACGTCGGCGACGGCTCGCTTTCGAGCCTCGCGGCGGCGGTGCTGGAGACCCTTTCGGCCCTGGACGTGGGCGAGGCGCACCTGGTGGGCCATTCGCTGGGCGCGGCGGTCGCGGCGCGGGCGGCGATCGACAGCCCGGACCGCGTCCGCTCGCTGACCCTGATCTCGCCGGCCGGCCTCGCCGCGGGCGGTGTCTCCGAACCGTTCCTCACCGGCGTCATCGACGCGCAACGCGCGAAGGACCTGAAGCCGGTCCTGGAAATGCTGCCGGCCGACCCGGGCCTGGTGACCCGGGACATGGTCGACGACATGCTCAAGTTCAAACGCCTGGACGGCGTGGAGGAGGCGCTGTCGATCCTGCGCGACCGGCTGGTGGAGGGCGCCGACGCGGCGACCCTGCGGGCCGACCTCGCTGCGATCCCGGCGGCCCTGGTGATCACGTCGGACCGGGACCAGATCGTCGGACAGGTCGACCCAGCGGACCTGCCGGCGGGCTTCAGGGTCGTCGTGATCGAGGGCGCCGGCCACCTGCCGCACCTCGAACGATCGGGCGAGGTGAACGCGCTGCTGGTCGAGGCGACCCGGTAGGCGGGCTCAGCCGCCGATCGTGCGGTCGGTCGGCCAATAGGGCCGCCTCAGCGCGCGCTTGTTGACCTTGCCCATGGCGTTGCGGCCGAGGTCGTCCACCAGGTCGAACGAGCGGGGGCATTTGAAGCCGGCCAGGTGTTCGCGGCAGAACGCGGTCAGAGCCTCGCTGCTCGGCGGCTGGGTCGCGTCGGACGGGATCACCAGCGCCTTGACGTCCTCGCCCATGACGGGGTTCGGCACGCCGATGACCGCCACGTCCGCCACATCGGGGTGCTGGATCAGCACCTGCTCGATCTCGGCCGGATAGATGTTGACCCCGCCGCTGACGATCATGTCCGAGACGCGGTCGGTGATGAAGACGTAGCCGTCCTCGTCTACGTAGCCGATCTCGCCCAGGGTGAAGACGCCCGGCTGCAGGTGCGCGGCCCGGGTCTTCTCCGGGTCGTTGTGGTAGATGACGCCGCGCCCGCTGGTGTCGCGGAAATAGAGCCGGCCCACCTCGCCAACGCCGAGGGGCCGGTCGTCGTCGTCCACCACCACCAGCTCGAACGGCGCCACGGTCTTGCCCACCGAGCCCGGTTTGCGCAGCCAATCCTCGGACGTGATCATGTTGGTCGTTCCGGCCTCGGTGCCGCCGTAGGCCTCCAGCAGCACCGGGCCGAACCAGTCGATCATCTGACGCTTGACGTCAGGCGGACAGGCCGCGCCGGTATGGGCGACGGTCCGCAGGCTGGACACATCGAAGCGCGCGCGCGTCTCCGGCGGCAGGGCGAGGAGCCGCTGGAAGTGGGTCGGCACCATCACCGTGGTGCTGACCCCGTGGCGCTGGATGGCCTCCAGCACCCGCTCGGCGTCGAAGCGCTCCAGGACCACCAGCGGCTTGCCGCCAGCCAGCTGCCGGACGGAGCCCAGGGGCCCGGTGTGGTAGAGCGGCCCCACGGCAAGCCCGGGCCCGGCCGGCTGCGCCTCGGCCTGCACGCGCATGGCGTCGAAGAACTCGACCAGCGTCGGCGTGCGCGGGAACATGGTCGGCGGCGTTTCCGCGCCCTTGGGGCGGCCGGTGGTCCCCGACGTGTAGTGCAAGAAGGGCTGCGGCGTCCGGTCCGTGCGCGGCTCGTCGGGCGAGGCGCCGGCCAGCCAGGCCTCCCACGGCGTGAGGCCGTCCATCGGCGGACAGCGCCAGCCGATCACCGTCTCGACGCCTGCCTGACGAGCCGCGGCCAGGCCGACCTCAGCGGTCTCGGGGCCCACGAACAGCATGCCCACCTCGCCATCCTGCAGGATGTACGCGACCTCGCCGGGGGTCAGGTGGAAGCTGATCGGAACCGGGGACACGCCCGCATGCAGCCCGGCCAGGTACGCGATCACCGTCTCGGCGCTGTTCGGCGCGAACACCCCGATGCGCCCCGGCTTGTCCGCCATCGCACCCGACACGCCGTTGGCCGCCCGGTTGATGAGGAGGTCCAGCTCGGCCCAACTGAGCGCGGTGCGCTCGTCGGCGAGGGCGACGGCGTCGGGGCTTTGTCGCGCCTTGCGCTGCGCAGCTAGGGACATTGGGCGCGACCGTCAGATAAAAAAGTCAATCGTGATGGTTTTGGATACCACCCTTGCGACGACGATGGCAACGCCGTTCAGGCGGGCTTGCGGGCCGTCGCGCGCCGCTTGGGGCTGGCCTGCCCGTTGCCGGGGGCGCTGTCGAACTCGCCGGTGAAGATCTTCGCCACCACCTGCTTCAGGAATTCGATCATCCGGTCGATCCGGTCGGGGCCCTCCCAGACCTCCACGTTCAGCGCCAGACCCTCCATGATCGCCTCGACCAGGTCGTTGGCGAGGCTGAGGCGCTCGGGAAAGTCCGCCCATTCGGGGAACAGCTCGCCGCCTTCCTCGCGCCAGGCCTGGCCGAAGCGCCGCGCCTGGGGGATGAAGACCTCGCGGACCTCGGCGTCCGTGCGCGAGGCGATATTGAGCTCCAGATAGGCCTTGAAGTCGCGGGTCGAAAAGCTGTCCCAGAGGATCTTGATGCCGCTGAATTCCTCGACGCGGCTGGATTCGGAGATCCGCTTCACGCCTTCGACCATCATCAGCGAGCGCTTGTAGAACGAATAGGCGATGATCGATCGGATCAGGTCGGACTTGGTCGGGTAGTGGTGCAGCATGGCGCCGCGCGAGACGCCGGCAGTCTCGGCAATCATCTGCGTGGTCGTGCGCGCGTAGCCGTGCAGGGCCAGGCAATCGATCGCCGCCTCCAGGATGCCGGCCCGCGTCTGGGCGCTCTTGCGCTGCTGCCAGCCGGGACCTTCCGGGGCCAGATCTTCGGGCTCGAAGTCGGCCAAGAAGCGCGCCCGACTGTCCATGCTGCGGTTCCTCTACGCGGTGGGTCGGCCAGAACATGCCGCCGGTTCAATCGCCGTCAAGGCCGACGGTTTTTGAGGGCCGCCGCGTCTTCAGTCCTGGCAGTAAGGCGCCTTCGCCCCATCAAAAACAGCCAATTGTGATTGTAACCGTCAATATTGACTTTATTCGACGCAGGTGATGTTTTCGCGCCAGGCGCCGGCTGGACCCGATCGATCCGCCGTCGCCCTGCCGCCTGCGGCTCGATCCGCGGGCGAGGGGACGTTTGGGAGGGAACTGTCGGATGCAGCTCAGCCGCGACGACCTGAAGCGCGCCTACAGGTCCATGTTCACTATCCGCGCCTTCGAGGAGCGGGTGGAGAAGGAGTTCGCTGAGGGCAACATCCCGGGTTTCGCCCACGTCTACCTGGGGCAGGAGGCCTCCGGCGTCGGCGTCTGCTTCGACCTCGCCGACGACGACTACATCGGCTCGACCCACCGCGGCCATGGCCACTGCATCGCCAAGGGCGTCGATGTGAAGGGCATGATGCTGGAGATCATGGGCAAGGCCGGCGGCATTTGCGGCGGCAAGGGCGGGTCCATGCATATCGCCGACATGAACAAGGGCATGCTGGGCGCCAACGCCATCGTCGGCGGCAGTCCCCCGATCGCCGTGGGCGCGGCCCTGACGCAAAAGCTCAACAAGACGGGCAAGGTGGCCGTGGCGTTCTCGGGCGACGGCGCCTCGAACCAGGGCACCACCTTCGAGGCCCTGAACATGGCCGTGGTCCTGGGCGTGCCGGCGATCTTCGTGTTCGAGAACAATGGCTACGGCGAGCACACGGCGGCGAGCTACGCGGTCGGCGCCCCGTCCCTGGCCGAGCGGGTGCGCAGCTTCGGACTGCCGTGCGAGGTCGTCGACGGCATGGACTTCTTCGCTGTGCGCGAGGCCATGGGCCGGGCGCTGGAGCATGCCCGCAACGGCAAGGGACCCTATGCACTGGAAACGGTCTGCAAGCGCTTCCTGGGGCACTTCGTAGGCGATCCCCAGGCCTATCGGACGCCGCAGGAACTGGCCGAGGCCCGCGCCGCCGACGCCCTGCCGCGGTTCCGCGCCGCGGTGACCGGCGCCAGCTTGCTGACCGACGAGGACCTGGACGCCATCGAGGCCGAGGTGCTGGCGATCGTCGAGGAGGCGGCGGTTGCGGGCGTCGCGGCGCCGATGCCCGATCCCGACCGCGACCTGACCCGCGACGTCTATCTCAAGTACGCCTGAAGGAACGGCAGCCATGTCCCGCAAGACCTACCTGCAGGCGATCAACGAGGCCGTGCGCCAGGAGATGCAGCGCGACCCGCGCGTCATCGTGCTGGGCGAGGACGTGGCCGGCGGCCAGCAATCGTCGGGCGAGCCCGGCGGCGTCGGCAGCGTGTTCGGCCAGATGAAGGGCCTCTTCAACGAGTTCGGCCCCGACCGGGTGTTCGACACCCCGATCTCCGAGAGCGCCATCATCGGCGCGGCGGGCGGCGCGGCCCTGACCGGCCTGCGACCCATCGCCGAGATCATGTTCGTGGACTTCGTCGGCGTCTGCTTCGACCAGATCTACAACCAGATCGCCAAGTTCCGGTACATGTTCGGCGGCCACGCCAAGACCCCGCTGGTGATCCGCGCCACCGCCGGCGCCGGCTTCCGCGCCGCCGCCCAGCACAGCCAGACGCTGCACCCGCTGTTCACGGCGGTCCCGGGCCTGAAGGTGGTGATGCCGTCCAACCCCTATGACGCCAAGGGCCTGCTCATCCAGGCGATCCGCGACGACGACCCGGTGATCTTCCTCGAGCAGAAGTTCCTGTTCGGCATGGAGGGCGAGGTGCCGGACGAGGCCTATCGCGTGCCGTTCGGCGAGGCGAACGTGGCGCGGGAAGGGCGGGACGTCACCCTCGTCGCGTTCGGCGCCATGGTGCCGCGCGCCCTGGCCGCGGCCGAGGCCCTGGCCAAGGACGGCCTGCAGGCCGAGGTGCTCGACCCGCGCACCACGTCCCCGCTGGACGAGGATGCGATCCTGGAAAGCGTCGAGAAAACCGGCCGCCTGGTCGTGGTCGACGAGAGCCCGCCCCGCTGCTCGATGGCCGGCGACATTGCGGGCCTGGTCGCGGACCAGGGGTTCCGGTCGTTGAAGGCGCCGATCAAGCGGGTGACCTGCCCGCACACGCCGGTCCCGTTCGCGCCGTCCCTGGAGGACGCCTACCTGCCCACGTCGGCGCGGATCGAAGCCGCGGCGCGGGCGGCGCTGGCCTATTCCTGAGGGCGGTCTCGGACTACGCGTTGGCGGCGGCGCGGGCGACGGCGGCGCCGATCTCGTCGCGCGTGGGATTGCGCCGCAGCGTCAGGCCTCCGTTCACCTGCAGGTTCTGGCCGGTCATGAAGCACTCGTCCGAGGCCAGGAACACGGCGGCCGCGGCGATGTCTTCGGAGGTCCCGATGCGGCCCAAGGGATAGCAGGGGAGGAAGGCGTCGAAGAGGCCGGGGACTGCTGCCGCCGCCGCCGTCATCGGCGTGCTGGTCAGCCCTGGCGAGATGGAGTTGGCGCGCACGCCCTGCGCGCCGAACTCATGGGCGATGCAGCGGATGATGTGGTCGGTCCCCGCCTTCGAGCCCATGTAGGCGGCGTGGTCGTTCAGCATGATCGTGGCGGTCGCCGAGCTGATCTGGATCAGGCTTCCGCCGCCGCTCTCCGCCATGGCCGCCACCATCGCCTGATAGAAGAAGACCGGCCCGACGAACTGCAGGTCGGTGATCTTGCGCAGGTCCGCCTCGGTCATGTCGAGGAACGGGGACAGATAGCCCCAGCCCGTGGCGTTGACGGCGATGTCCAGCCCGCCCAACTCGGCCTTCGCGGTCTCTGCGAGGCTCATCATGTCGGCGCGTTGGGTGATGTCGCAGACCGCAGCCACGCCACCGATCTCCGCGGCGAAGCTCTCGAGGTCCGCACGGTGGCGGCCGGCGACGAGGACCCGGGCGCCTTCGTCGGCGAGCCGCCTTGCGATCACCTGGCCCATATTGCCGGCGCCGGCGGCGCCCAGCACGACGGCCGACTTGCCCTCAAGGCGTCCCATGGCGTTCCTCCTGTCCAGCTTTGCGGCGAGCCGCCTGGGGGCGGTCTTCTCTCGCCAAAGCAATAACAGGCAGGCTAGCCTATAACAATCCCGCGTGATTGTTTTTGTCGTGCAGAAGCCCGACCTGGGGTCGTCGCAGCTTGAGTCCGAAGGCATTTCATGCATCAGTGCTGCTTGATCCTGTCATCCACGAGGAAAGGCAGGGCGCGAGGAAACGCTGTGGAAGCCGAAGCGCTGCGAAGGCTGCTGGACGAGGCCGACTGCAGGGCGCTGCTGATGCGCTATGGGCCGGCGGTTGACTGGCGCGACCGCGCGAGCCTCGACACCATCTTCTGGCCCGACGCCGAGGTGGATCTCGGGGTTTTCAAGGGCAAGGGCTCCGATACGCCCGCCTTCCTGATGGCCAACGCCGGCCAGTCCCGGCGGCGCTGCCACATGACCACCAGTGTCAGCCTGCGGCTTGAGGGCGATGTCGCCTTCGCCCAATGCTGCTCGATCACCCACGCCCTCAGCGGCGCCGCCGATGCGAGCCTGATGTCGCACCTGTTCATCGGCCGATACCTGGATCGCCTCGAGCGACGGGGAGGGGAATGGCGCATCGCCTCGCGCCGCTACCTGCTGCATGGCGCGGTCAGCGAAGCCTATCGGGAAAGCCCCGCCCTGGCGGGAATGCTGAAGGCCGACGACCTCGATCCCGCACATCCGCTGTTCGTGACGGCCTAGCCCCGGCGCCCGAACGGCCAACCCCCTCAGGAGGAACAATGACCCGGATCAGCAAGGTGCCCGTCGCCGAATGGGACCCCGAGCTCAGGGCCCTGGTGGCGGCCGACGAGGCCACCTCGGTCGAGCAGGGGATGTATCGCGTCCTGGCGCACAAGCCCGCCTTCGCGAAGGCTGTGGCGGCGTTCGGCGCCGGCGTCTTCGGCGATCGCACGCTGTCGCGGCGGCTGGTGGAGCTGGTGCGCCTGCGCATCGCCTTCCACAACCAGTGCCGCAGCTGCATGGCGCTGCGCTACCGGTCGGCCGTCGACGACGGGCTCACGGAAGGCGCCGTCTGCTCCCTGGAGAAGCCGCAGGAGGCCGCCGATCTCAGCGACGCCGAGAAGGCCGCCCTGCGCTACGCCGACCTGTCGGCGAACGACCACTTCTCGATCGACGAGGCCGCCTTCGACGGCCTGCGCGTCCATTTCACGGAGGCGGAGATCGTCGAGCTGGGCGTGTTCATCGCCTTCTTCATCGGCTTCGGCCGGCTGTCGGCGGCGTGGAGTATGACGGAGGACCTGCCGGAGGGTTACCAGGCGCCCGCCGACCAGGTCGTGGCGCCCTGGGCGCAGGAGTCGCTGCTCGTCAGGGGCTGAGACGGCCGACCGTCGAAGGGCGCCGCGGACGCGGGCGCCCTTCGACCCTTACCTATTTCACCGGATCGAACGACAGGCTGAGCGAGCCCAGCGCCCGCAGCACGAAGCCCGGGATGTGCTCGAAGGTGTTCTTGCCAGGCGTCAGCCGCAGGTTGGGCAGACGCTGGATCAGCGCCGGGAATGCGATGTTCTGCTCGAGGCGCGACAGGCCGGCCCCCGGGCAATGGTGCTCGCCCTGGCTGAAGGCCATGTGGCGGATCGCGTTGGTGCGGTCGAGGTTGAGCCGCTCGGCATCCTTGAACACCGTCTCGTCGCGGTTGGCGGCGGCGAACCGCAGGTGCAGCGTCGCGCCCTTCGGCACCGGACACCCGCGGATCTCCGTGTCGCGGGTCACGGTGCGGTAGAGGCCCTGGGTGGGAGACTCCAGGCGCAGGACCTCCTCCACGAAGACCCGGATCTTGTTCGGCTCCGCGCGCAGGCGATCGTAGATCTGCGGCTCGCGCAGCATCAGCCACATGCCGGAGGTGAGCGAGAACGTCGTCGTCTCGTTGCCCCCGATGTAGAGGTGGTCGAGCATCGAGATGATCTCGGCGTCTTCCAGCAGGCGTCCGCCGTCCAGCCTGGCGCTGGCCAGGTGGCTGATGATGTCGTCCTTTGGCGCGCGCCGGCGGTCGTCGATGTGGGATTTAAGATAGGCCTGGAAGGCGACCCCTTCCTCCGCCACCCAGATCTCCTGCTCCTTGGTCAGGCCGCGCGCGAACGGGGCTGCCCAGGCGGTCGACCAGGCCTTGAGCTGCGGCATGTCCTCCAGCGGCAGGCCGAGCAGGGCGGTGATCACCGTGGTCGGCAACGGCTCGGCGAAGGCGCCGATGAAATCGACCTCGCCAGCCGCCTCGAAGCTGTCGATGAGGTCACCCACCACCTTCTCGACCAGCGGGCGCGCCCGTTCCAGCGCCTCGCCGAGGAAGAAGTGGTCGACCAGGGCGCGGAACTTCTTGTGGTCCGGCGGATCCACGGCCAGCGGGAAGAGCTTCGGCCAACCGCGCTCGGTGTAGATGCTACGGGCCTCGGCGTGGAGCAGCAGGGGCTCGCCGTCGTACTTTTCGCGCTCGTTGGAAAAGGTGTCGGAGTCGCGCACGACGGCTGCGATGTCCTCGTAGCGGGTCAGCACGTACATGTTCAGGTCGGGGACCTTGTAGACCGGCGCCAGCTCCTGGAGCTCGCGATAGGTCTGATACCAGGCCTTGTGGGCCTCAGGGCTGAACAGGTCCGGTTCGGTCAATTTCCTCGGCTCCTCAATTTTCTTGTCGCGTCAAAACCGCTTGCCAAGCAGCAGTGCTGCATGAAACATAAGCGGCCGGCGGAGATCGGTCAAACGACAACTTTGACGCGGGAGGTAAAATGGCGACGATCCTGGCGCATATCCGAGTGAAGCCCGGCTGTGAGTCGTCATTCGAGCAAACGGCGAAAGCAATGTTTGCCGCCTCGCATGGCAACGAGCCCGCTCTAAATCGATACGAATACTGGAGAAGCCAACAGGCCGGAGAATATTACTGCCTGCTCGCGTTCGAGAATTTCCTCGGCTTCATGGCGCATCAGTCCAGTCCGCACCACGAAGCTGCGGCCGCCCCCTTGATGGACGACATCGCCGATCTGCGCCTGGAATGGATCGACCCCGTGCAGGGCGCCTCGCCACTGCCGACGACGCGGCCGCAAGCGGTCCCCGCGGAGGCCGACGAGCTGGTGCGGCGCTACGCGGAGATGATCCCCGTCGTGACGGCCGACTGGTGGAGCCCGTTGCGGGAGCCCTGAGCCCGCGGCTTCGACGACCGGCCGCGCGGGCTGGAGCCGCCGCGCTGTCCAACGACGACCTCAAGAGGAACAGATCCATGGGACGAGTCGCCGGCAAGATCGCCCTGGTGACCGGGGCTGCGCGGGGGCAGGGCGCGGCGCACGCGCGACGGCTCTGCGAGGCGGGGGCGCAGGTCGTCATCACCGACATCAGGGACAGCGAAGGCGAGGCGCTTGCCGCGTCTCTCGGGCCGGCGGCCTCCTACCTGTCGCACGACGTCAGCTCCGACGCAGCGTGGCGGAGCGTGATCGCCGCAATCAAGGATCGCCACGGCCGGCTCGACGTCCTCATCAACAACGCCGGGATCGCGGTCAGGGCCGGCCTGGGTGACACGGATGCGGAGCTGTTCGAACGGACGGTCCGCGTCAATCAGCTGGGGACGTTCCTCGGGATCAAACACGGCGCCGAGCTGATGAAGGCCGGCGGCGGCGGCTCGATCATCAACATCTCGTCGATCGCAGCCGTCAAAGCCCAGCCGCAGTTCATCGCCTACACCAGCACCAAATGGGCGGTGCGCGGCCTCACCCGGGCCGCGGCGCTTGAACTCGCGCCGGCCAAGATCCGGGTGAACACCATCTTCCCGGGCATCATCGACACGGCGATGCTGACCGACGCCGTGCCCACCCTGAACGTCGCCGAGTTCGGCGCCACGAACACGCCCCTGGGCCGCGTTGGCACGTCCGATGACGTGGCCTCGGCGATCCTCTTCCTGGCGTCGGATGAAAGCAGCTTCATCACGGGCGCGGAAATCGCGGTGGACGGCGGCGTCATCGCCTGACGTCGCATCGGCGAGGCTGAGACCTCGCCGGATCCGGGTTGGCCCCGCCAGGCTCAGTTGGCCTTGGCGGCGACGCTGCCGGCGATGGAGGCGGCGACTTCCGAGGCCATCTTCACCTGGGCCGGGCGGTCCTCGATGTCGTAGCGGGCGGCCAGGTAGTTGAAGTCGGTGTAGGCCACCCAGACCTTCCCGGTCGCGTCCTGGGTCACGAGGATGCGCACCGGCCAGTCCAGGCCCGCATAGGGGTTGGAGGTCAGGAACTGGGCGCCAAGCGGCGGGTTGCCGAACAGCAGCAGCTTGGAGGGGCGCAGGTCGATCTGGGCGCCCTTGGCCAGCGCCTGCTGGTCGATCTCGGTGAAGAAGCGGATGCCCTTGCCGGCGATGTCGGCGCGGATGCGGCTGACGGTGTCGTCGAAGGCATAGGCGCTGGCGATGCGCACGACGCCCTGGGCGGTGGGCTGGGCGGCCGGCGTCGCCGGGTCAGCGACGGCGGAGGCGGCGCTGGCGCAGAGCGCGATGGAGACGCCGGCGGCGAGGGCCATCAGGGCGTGGCGGGCGGTGTAGGTCATGGGGCGGTTTCCTTGATCGGTTCGGGGTCGGGGGTGACATGGCCCGACGGCGCCTCGTGGAGGATGATCCCCTCCATGGGGTCGACGCAGTGGGTCCAGGGCGAGGTGTCCAGCACGCGGGCGGTGTCGGCGTAGCCGGCGTCCCAGCGGGCCTTGATGCCGCCGGGGCTGAAGTCGATGTCCTTGGAGTGGTCCTCGCCGGCCAGCGGCTCGGCCAGCAGCCGGATCACGTGCATCTGGGTGCCGCAGCCGTAGGCGGCCAGCTCGCGGACCTCCTCGGTCTCGCGCAGCTCCGGCGGCAGCTTGGCGGCCAGACCGGCGATCACGTGGCGCAGCTTATGGATCTGCTTCTGGCGCGCGATGTGGCTGTAGGCGCGGCTGGAATACTGCAGGTCCTTCTGGCGCGACATCACGGCCTGGATGCTCGCCGGCTCCGGCCCGTTGGGGGCCCAGACGTGGACCGCGAACACCACGCCGGAGCGGCGCGGCCGGTCGTCGAACACCGCCTCGACGGGGGTGTTGGAAAGGATCCCGCCGTCCCAGTAGAGCTCGCCGTCCAGGCGCACCGCCGGGAAGGCGGGGGGCAGGGCGCCCGAGGCCATGACGTGGCGCACGGTGAGCGCGTCGTCGCGGCTGTCGAAGTAGCGCATCTGGCCGGTCTGGACGTTGGCGGCGCCCACGGTGAGCCGCGGGCGTCCGGCGTTCAGCAGCGTCGGGTCGAGGAGGTCGCCCAGCGTCTTCTCCAGCGGGTCGCAGGAATAGTAGCCGGCCAGCTCGGGGCCGAGCGGGACCTGCTGGCCCAGGAAAGCCCAGGGGTTGGGCTTGAAGAACGCCTCGAGGCCGTTGGCGACCGTCATGGCGTTGGCCGCCGCGGCCCCGAAGCTGGGCAGGGAGCCGAAAAACTGGGTCGTGCGCGAATGGGTGACGCGGCGCCAGAACTCGCGCAGGCGGTCGAGGCGGTCGGCCGGCGGATTGCCCGCGATCAGGCTGGCGTTGATGGCGCCGATCGAGGTGCCGATCACCCAGTCGGGCTCGACGCCGGCTTCCTGCAAGGCCTGGTAGACCCCGGCCTGGTAGGCGCCCAGGGCGCCGCCGCCCTGGAAGACGAGCACGACCTGGCCGAGGACGGCCTTGTCGAGGGAATGGGCTTGTTTGGGACCGGCGGATTTCATGCCGCCGTTGTGTCAGCTGCGGCGGGCCGCGAGAAATGTCGGTTGGGTCTTCAGACCATGCGCCAGCTGCATAGATGAAGCGTCCTCGCGCGCCCGCGAAGGATTCGACAGCAAAGGCCGCGCGCAACCCGCGTGCATCATGGTCATAACCTAAAGCGAATTCAGGCGCAGGCGGCGGGCATCTAGGTTCCGGGCATCGAACAACCTCGTGAAAGAGCCCCCCAATGAAATCCACCCTTTTCCTGGCCGCCGTCGCCTCGACCGGCCTTCTGTCGCTCGCCCCCGCCGCCTACGCGGCCGGCGCCCCCGACGCCGTCTGCCCGGCCGGCCAGATGCGGCCCGACGCCCGCACCTCCGGCGAGACCATGCCCTCCAAGGTCACCGACACCGAGCTGAACACCGTCGCCCTGGGCGGCGAGATCAGCGGTCTCGATAACCGCCGCCTGCGCATGCGCCGCCTGGTGATCCAGCCCGGCGGCGTGGTGCCGTGGCACAGCCACACCGACCGTCCGGCGCTGCTGATGACGCTCTCCGGCGAGGTCACCGAATACCGCAACAGCTGCGCCGTCGGGATCGTCCACAAGGCCGGCGACGTGACGGCCGAGAAGAAGGGCGTCAGCCACTGGTGGAAGAACACCGGCAAGACCGCCGCGGTGATCATCGCCGCCGACATCAAGAACGACGGCCAGGCCCCCTCGGTCGCCGACATGATGTGACCCTGTTCGCGGCGCCGCCACGCCCCGCTGGCGCGCCGCGAAGAGCCCGAGGCCCATCCCCGAACCAGGCCTCGTTGCTGAGGCGTGCGGCGCCCGGATGCCCCGGCCGCCGCACGCCTTTTTGCTGTTCCAGAACCCCGGAGACTGTCATGGCCGCCTCGAGCGCCGAACCCCACGCCCTGCCGCGCCGCATCCTTGTCGGACTGATCGGCTTCCTCACCCTGGTCGACCTGTTCGCCGCCCAGGCCATCCTGCCCACCCTGGCGGCTATGTACCGCGTCCCGCCCTCGTCCATGGGCGTGGCGGTCAACGCCTCGACGATCGGCATGGCCATCTCCGGCCTGCTGGTCGCGCTGCTGAGCCACCGGCTGCCGCGCCGGGGCGGGATCTGGGTCAGCCTGGCGCTGCTCGCGATCCCGACGACCCTCCTGGCCCACGCGCCGGACCTGGCCACGTTCACCGCCTTGCGGATCGTCCAGGGCCTCTTCATGTCGGCGGCTTTCACCCTGACCATGGCCTATCTGTCGGAACAGAATTCCGGCGCGGCCACGGCCGGCGCCCTGGCCGCCTACATCACCGGCAATGTTGCCTCGAACCTGGTCGGACGCCTGATCTCGTCCTCAGTCGCGTCGGCCGCCGGCGTCGCGGTCAACTTCTACGTCTTCGCCGGCCTGAACCTCGCCGGCGCGGCCCTGGTGTTCTTCGCCCTCAGCCCTGCCATGGCGGTGGCCGCGCAGGAGATGCGGCGGACCGCCGTCGAGCGCATCGCGGCGCACTTCCGCAACAGCTGCCTGGTGGCCACGTTCGGCATCGGGTTCCTGGTGCTGTTCGCCTTCCTGGGGACCTTCACCTACGTGAACTTCGTCCTGGCCGCGCCGCCGCTGTCGCTGAAGTCGACGGCGCTGGGCCTGGTCTATTTCGTCTTCCTGCCGGCCATGGTCACCACGCCCCTGGCAGGCCGCGTGGCGAGCCGGTTCGGTCCGCGCCCGACCTTCTTCGCCTCGCTGGGCCTGGCGCTGGTCGGCCTGCCGCTGCTGCTGGCCGGATCGGTGGTCCCAGTGGTCGGCGGCCTGGTGCTGGTGGGCGTCGGCACGTTCTTCGCCCAGGCGACCGCCACCGGCTTCGTGGGACGCGCCGCCAAGACCGATCGCGCCGCGGCCAGCGGGATCTACCTGGCCAGCTACTATCTGGGCGGCCTCGCCGGCGCCGCGGTGATCGGCCAGATCTACGACCGCTTCGGCTGGCCGCCGGCCGTGGGCGTGGTCGGAGCATCCCTGATGGCCGCTGCGGGCCTGGCGGCCACCCTGCGCCCGGCCACGGCGGGTTCGCGGGCGCAGCTGGCGGTGCAGGCGGCTTGAGCTTGGGGTTGGCTCCCCCCGCGCCTGGCGCGGGGGGAGAGGCGGCGTCATTGCGCCGGTTCGAGTTCCGTATCGAGGTCGCCCAGATACGGCATCGGCTCCAGCGTGCCCTGCGGCCACTTGAAGGCCCGGGCCTGCTGGACGAAGGCGCCGACGGCCGGCGAATGCGGCCGCCCGCGGACGCTGACCAGCATGATGGTGCGCACGAACTCCGGGTCGATGAGGCGGCGCGTGACGAGGCCCGGATCGGTGACCGAGAGTTCGGGGAAGAAGCCGAAGCCCAGGCCGGCCTTGATCATGCCCTGCACCCAGTCGTCGCGCTCGGAGGAGAACACCTGCTTCCAGCGCACGCCGTTCTCGCGCAGGTGCTTGCGCACGTGGTCGAAGGCCTCGCAGTTGGCGCGGTTGACGTAGGTGTGGCCGTCGGTGTCGCAGCAGGACACCACGTTCTTCTCCGCCAGAGGGTGGTCCGGCGGGACGGCGAGCACGAAGCGCTCCTGGAACAGCGGCAGGCCATGGAAGCGGACGTCCGGGCCCTCGGGAAGGCCGAACAGGGCCAGGTTCAGGTCGCCCTTGGAAAGCATCTCGAGCAACTCGGACGAGCCCTCGTCGGAGACCTCCAGGTCCACGTTCGGGTAGGCGGCGCGGAACTTGACGATGAGGTCGGCGATCATGGCCGGGCCGATCGTGCACATCACGCCGATCTTCAGGGTGACGTTGTCGAGCTTCTTGACCGCCTTGGCCTGGGCGCGGGCGGCCTCGGCCTGGGTCTGGATCAGCTCCAGGTAGGGCAGCATCATCCGGCCCAGCTCGGACAGGTGCGTGTTCTGCCGCTCGCGGTGGAACAGCGGCCCGCCCAGCTCGTGCTCCAGCTGCTGGATGGCGCGGGTCAGGGCGGGCTGGCTGACGTTGGACGCCTCCGCCGCGCGGGTGAAGTTCAAGGTCTTCGCCAGCGCGAGGAAGTAGCGGACTTGCTGCATTTCCATGAGGGATCCCCCGGATCGTCAGGAAGCGCCGGTTACGAAGCGATACGCGCCTCAGCCGGCGGTGAAGCTACACGCATTGGGGCGTCGCGCCCACGGGTCACCGCCTCGAAGACGAGGCGCGCGCCGCGTTCGAACGTCAGATACGACCAGGCCCAGTCCAGCACGACCTGCACGCGGTTGCGAAAGCCGATCAGGAACCAGACGTGCGCCGCGCACCAGAACACCCAGGCCAGGAAGCCCGAGAGCTTGATCGCGCCGAGGTCGGCGACCGCCGCCTTGCGGCCGATGGTGGCGAGGCTGCCGAAGTCGGCGTAGCGGAAGGCGCGTGGGGCGGGGCGGCCGGCGATGCGGGCCGCGACGACCTTGGCGACATATTCGCCGGCCTGCTTGGCCGCGGGCGCGACGCCGGGGACCGGCCGGCCGGTGGGCTGGCGGACATGGGCGCTGTCGCCGATGACGAACACCTCGGGGTGGCCGGGCAGCGACAGGTCGGCGTTCACGAAGACCCGGCCAGCGCGGTCCGTCTCGGCGCCCAGCCAGCGGCCGGCCGGGGAGGCCTGTACGCCCGCCGCCCAGATCACCGTCTGCGCCTCGATGCGCTCGCCGTCGAGATCGACGCCGCCGGCGTCGCAGCGCACCACGCGCTGCTCCAGGCGCACCTCCACGCCCAGCTTCTCCAGCGCGCCCTTGGCGTAGGCGGAGAGGCCGGGGCAGAAGGTGGCGAGCACGCGCTCGCCGGAGTCGATCAGGATGATCTTGGCCCGCTGGCCGCGGATCCGGCGGAAGTCGCAGGCCAGGGCGCGGCGGGTCAGCTCGGCGATGGCGCCGGCCAGCTCGACGCCGGTGGGCCCGGCGCCGATCACCACGAAGGTCAGCAGCCGCTCGCGCGCATCCGGGCTCATGTCCAGCTCGGCCGACTCCAGGGCCAGCAGCACGCGGCTGCGCAGCGACAGCGCGTCTTCCAGGGACTTCAGGCCCGGCGCGTGGGTCGCCCACTCGTCGCGGCCGAAATAGGCGTGGGTCGCGCCGGTGGCGATCACCAGCTGGTCGTATTCGATGGTGCGCTGGCCCAGCTCCACCTGGCGGGCGGCGAGGTCCACCCCGCTCACCTCGTCCAGCTCGATGTGGATGTTGCGCTTGCGGCCCAGGATCAGCCGGACCGGGCTGGCGATCTGCGTCGGGGCGAGGCCGGCCGTGGCCACCTGGTAGAGCAGGGGCTGGAACAGGTGGTGGTTGCGCCGGTCGACCAGGGTCACGTCGGCGTCGGTCTTGGCCAGCGCCGCCGCGGCGGAGAGCCCGCCGAAGCCGGCGCCGACGATCACCACCCGCTTGCCGGCGGCGGTCATTGGGCGGTCCAGCCGCCGTCGACCGTCAGGGACGCGCCGGTGATCGACGCGCCGCCCGGGCCGCAGAGGAACGAGGCCAGGGCGCCGATCTCCTCGACCGAGGCGAACCGCCGGTTCGGCTGGCTGGTCAGCAGCACGTCGGTGATGACCTTTTCCTCGGTCATGTTGTGCGCCCGCGCCTGGTCGGCGATCTGCTTCTCCACCAGCGGCGTCCAGACATAGCCCGGGCAGATGGCGTTGCAGGTGACGCCGGTTCGCGCCGACTCCAGGGCGACCGTCTTGGTCAGGCCGATGACCCCGTGCTTGGCGGCCACATAGGCCGACTTGAACGGCGAGGCGACCAGGCCGTGGGCGGAGGCGACGTTGATGATCCGGCCGTAGCCGCGCTCGGCCATCTGCGGCAGGACCGCCTTGATGGCGTGGAAGGCCGAGGAGAGGTTCACGGCCAGGATGGCGTCCCACTTGGCGGTGGGGAATTCGCCGATCGGCGCCACGTGCTGGATGCCGGCGTTGTTGACCAGGATGTCGATGGGGCCGGCGACGTCGCGCGCGAAGGCGATCATCTCGCAGATCTTGTCGGGCATGGAGAGGTCGGCGGGGGAATAGTGCACGGCGACGCCGTTGAGGGTCGCGAGCGTCTGGCGGGTGCGTTCGATCTCGGCGGGATCGCCGAAGCCGTTCAGCACCAGGGTCGCGCCCTGTTCGGCCAGGCTCTCGGCGATGCCGAGCCCGATGCCGCTGGTGGAGCCGGTGACGATGGCCACCCTTCCTTCCAGCGGGCGATGGACGGTGGTGGCGGACTTGGTGGCGGTCATGCTCATGGGGTGGGGTCCTGATCTTGGAGGGTCACGTTGTGGGATGGACGGCCCGGCGTGAAATGCCGGGACCGCATGGAGTCAGGCCGCTCGGCGCATGAGCAGCGGCCGCCAGACCCCGGTCATGTCGAGCGGGCCGTCCAGCTCGACCACGCCGCGGCGATAGAGGTCGAGCAGGTGCGCCAGCACCGAGTGGGCGGCGGCCGGGTGCAGGCGGCGGTCGGTGTCTGCGTAGAGCTGCGACACCAGCTGGCGGACCGTGCATTCCCCGGCGTCGGCCAGCGCCATGACGATCTGGGTCTCGCGGTCCCGCCGGTGCTCGATGTAGCCGGCCAGGAACGCGTCCACCTGGTGGATCGGCGGCCCGTGCGCCGGGAACAGGGCGTCGAAGCGGCGGGCGCGGATCTTCAGCAGGCTGCGCATGTAGGCGCCCATGTCGCCGTCGGGCGGGCTGACCACGCTGGTCGACCAGCCCATGACGCAATCGCCCGGGAACAGGGCGTTCTCCTCGGCGAGCGCGAAGGCGTAGTGGTTCGAGGTGTGGCCCGGGGTCGCCACGGCCTCGAGGGTCCAGCCAGGACCGCGGAAGACCTGGCCGTCGCAGAGCGCGACATCGGGGCGGAACGAAAGGTCGTCGCCCGCCTCCAGGCGATCGTCCCCCTGGCTGGCGCGGCAGGGTTGGCCGCCCGCGTAGATCACCGCGCCGGTGGCCTCGGCGAGCGGACGCGCGGCAGGCGAGTGGTCCAGGTGGCTGTGGGTGACGAAGATGTGGGTGATCTGCTCGCCCAGGGTGGCGTTCAGGATCGCCTCGACCTGGCGCGGATCGTCGGGGCCGGGATCGATCACCGCCACCTCGCCGCGCCCCACGATGTGGGCGCCGGTGCCGGTGAAGGTGAAAGGGCCGGGGTTGTGGGCCACCACCCGGCGGATCAGCGGGCTGACCTGTCCGGCCTGGCCGTAGGCGAAGGCGAACTCACGGACGAAGGGGATCATCTGGGTGACTCCGTGACGAGCTGGCGGAGCGCGCGGCCCAGGCGGGCCACGGCGGCGATCTTGTCGAGGAAGGGCAGGGCGATCGGCGGGCCCATGTCGGTCTTGTTGACGTCCACGACGTAGATCAGCCCCGAGACGCGATCGCGCAGGACGTCGAGGCCGCCCCAGTCGAGCCCCATGGCCCGCGCAAAGGCGCCCAGCTTGTCGATCTCCGCGTCCGAGAACACGTCCCGTGGCCGCGCGAGGCTGGCGCTCGAGTTGTGGTTGGCGAAGCGGTCCTGCGCCGGCCGCCGCTTGACGAACACCAGCACAGGCTTGCCGCCGACGATCGGCGTGCGCAGGTCCACCGCCAGGCCGTCTTCGACATTGTCGATCAGGCGCTGGTAGGTGCGCCCCGGGCGCGGCGGTATGGGCAGGCTGACCAGGCGCCCGTCATGGACGCCGTTGGCCTCGCCCTTTTCCACCGCCGGGCCGACGCCCAGCGCCGGGTCCACGGAGAGCTGGTAGCCGAACACCTGCTCGAACACACGGGCGACGTGGCTCTTGGAGATGTCGACGCAGCCGTAGTTGAAGGCGCGCAAATGCCAGTGGGCCGGCGGCCGTCCGCAGGTGGCGTCCTCGAAGTAGAAACTGGCGGTGGCGTCCTGCGGCGCGCGGGCGATGCCCACCCCGTTCCAGGCGGCCGCGGCCCAGATCAGGTACCACGGACGCGGCCGGTCCGGTTCGAACCAGACCTTGGGGCCCGGCCGGCGCAGGCGGTTGAACAGCATGCGGCCGCGGATCGCCAGGTAGAGGCCGAACCAGTTGGCGGCCTCGGTGGCCAGCGCCCGGTCCAGCGGGATCACCGCCCCGGTCTTCCTGACCGTGAGCGTGCGGCCACGCAGCGCGACATCGGAGGTCCATGGCGTGTCGCTCATGACCGGACCAGGGCCGGCTTGGCGGGGGCGAAGATCGCCGCCACCCGCGCCAGGAACTCGCCGAACTCGCGGCGGCGGAAGACGCCCAGCATCAGCACCGAGGCGCCCAGGTTGATGCAGGCGGCGACGAACAGCCCGCCGCCGTCGTGGTTGGGGTCCGTGCCGAGCGGCGTGAAGATGTGGAAGCTGACCGCCCCCGCCATCACCAGGAAGCCGGCGAGGGCGCCGGCCGCCTGCAGGTGCCGCAGCCGCGGCGCGATGCCGACGACCAGCAGTCCCGAGGCCAAGAGCTCGATGGAGCCGATGACGTACTGCGAGAACAGCCCGGTGTGGGCGAAGAGGCCCGGCAGGCCGATGTCGGTCGCCCAGCCGTTCAGCAGGCCGAAGATCACCTGGGTCTTGGGATGGTCGGTGAACTTGTAGCGCAGGCTGTCGATGAAGACGGCCGACATGAAGAGGGCCAGCCCATGCGGGAGCAGCCCGCGAGCGCGAGAGGCGAGAGTCATTTGAGCACCTGCGGCCAGTTGTGATCGCCCTTGGCGATGTTTCCGGGGATGTCGGCCGCCCAGCGCTCCTGAATCTTGCGGTCGTAATTCAGGTAGAGCCTGCCGCCCACGACCTTCCAGGCGAGCGGGTCGCCCTTGGCCGTGTAGTTGTGGGCCACCGCCCAGGCGCAATAGCCGCCGTACTGCGGCAGGAAGGCTTCCGGGCCGGCCTTGAACCGGGCGAGGTTCTGGGCGGAGGCGAAGCGGTATTCCGCGCCTTTGTAGGTGGTCGTGAACTGAGGGTCGCCCTTGGCGGGCTGGCCGCCGAAGTAGCTGACGGGGTCGTAGCCCTCGAGCGCCAGCCGGGTCAGCGGCGGGGTGTAGATCTCGGGCTTGGCGGCCAGGGCCGGGTGGCCCGCCACGGTCACCGGCAGCGCGATCGCGAACGCGGCGGCGAGGGCTCTCAGGTTCAGGGTTCTGGTTTTCAATTGAGCGTCCTCCCAGTGCCGCCGCCGTCGCGACGCGACCGAACTGCCGG
Organism: Caulobacterales bacterium; assembly: GCA_019510435.1. Classification (GTDB taxonomy): domain Bacteria; phylum Pseudomonadota; class Alphaproteobacteria; order Caulobacterales; family Caulobacteraceae; genus Phenylobacterium. The sequence continues at coordinate 112,892 of JAEKKJ010000013.1, forward strand.
TCGAGCTGAGAGGTACCTGCGAGCCCCCGCGGGCGCTCATGCCGAAAGGTTATTGATACGGGGAGGCTGTGGAGCCTATTGCTGGCCGATCGCGTCGGTCAGGTCGTCGCCTGAGCCTTCACGTGCTCGACCACCTGCGCATGGGTGGCGAACCAGGCGCCCTTGGCGCGGCCCAGGCGGATCAGCTCCTCCAGGATCCAGATGCGCGAGCGGGCGCCGATGATGTGCGGGTGCAGGGTCAGCTGGAAGAGGCCGCCCTCGGCGGCGGCGGCCTCCAGCTCGCGGCGGAAGATGTCGAAGACCTGCGCCGGCGGCGTGTAGGGGGGCAGGCCCGAGAACCGGTTCATGCCGAAGTAGACGGCGTCGTCGCGGATCCACTCCACCGGCAGCTCGACCACGCCGGTCGGCTCTCCGTCCATGAGCAGCTCGTAGCAGTCGTCGTCGGCCATGAGCGAGCTGTCGTAGGCCAGGCCCATCTCGCAGACGATCCGCAGGGTGTGAGGGCTGAAGTCCCAGGACGGCGTGCGCAGGCCCATGGGCCGCTGTCCGCTGACCTGCTCCAGCACCTCGGCGGCGCGCAGCATCAGGTCGCGCTCGGCCTCGTAGGGCAGGGTGGAGTTCAGCTCATGGATCCAGCCGTGGATGCCGATCTCATGGCCCTCGGCCACCACCCGTCGCTGCTCGTCGGGGTGCAGCAGGGCCGAGACCGCGGGGACGAAGAAGCTGGCCGGCGTGGCGTCACGGGCCAGGATCTCCAGGATGCGCGGCACCCCGCGGCGGCTTCCGAACTGGCCCCAGCTCTGGCGGCTGATGGAGCGGCCGCCTTCGCGCAGGTCGTTGGTCTCATGGTCGCTGTCGAAGGAGAGGGCGATGGCGAACGGCGCGCCGCCGGGCCAGGCCGTGGGGGCGAGGCGGCGGCCCGCGCGCACGCGATCCACCAGCGCGCGCCAGGTCGCCTCCGGCCATTGCCACGGCTGCAGGTCGGGCTCTTCGGCCATGACGCTAGTGACCTCCGTTGACCGACAGGATCTCGCCGCTGATGAAGCTGGCCTCGTCGGACGCCAGGAAGAACACCGCGTTGGCGATGTCCTGCGGCGTGCCGAAGCGGCGCAGCGCAATGCCCTCCAGCAGGGCGCGCTGGCGCTCGGGCGTGAAGGCCGCCCACTGGGCCTCGGTGCTCTGGTTGGTGCGCACGAAGCCCGGCGCCACGGCGTTCACCCGGATGCCGAAGGGCCCCAGCTCATGCGCCAGCTGGCGGGTCAGGCCCACCAGCGCGTGCTTGGCGGCGCAGTAGGCCTGCACCCCGGTGAGCGAGGCGCGGAGGGCCGCGCCCGACGCGATGTTCACCACCGCCCCGCGGCCGGCGGCCTTCATCGCCGGCGCCACGGCGCGGCTGAGGGCCATGGCCGCGCCCAGGTTCACCGCCACCACCTGGTCCCAGGCCGCGTCCGTGACCGCCTCGATGGGCTGGAAGCTCTGCCCGGCCACGCCGCCGGCGTTGTTGACCAGGACGTCCACCGCCTGGCCGGCCTGCTGCTCGACCGCGGCGATCCAGGCGGCGCCCGCGGCGCGGTCCGTCAGGTCGGCCACCTGCGTCGAGATGGCGGTGGCGCGGCCGAGCTCGGCCAGGGCCTCGGCGCGGATATCGCAGCCGAACACGCGGTCGCCGCTCGCGACGAAGCGCTCGGCGATGGCGCGGCCGAAGCCGATCGCCGCGCCGCTGACAGCGACCACCCGGCCGCCGGGCGCGCTCATCGCGGCCCCGTCACGACGGGCCGGCGCCAAGCGCCTTGGAGATGGCGCCCGCGGCGCGCTGGACCGCGGCGATGACGATCTCGCGCTTGTCGTGGAAGCGATTGGTCACGCAGCCCACGTTGAGCACCGCGATTGCTGCGCCCGCCGCGTCCCGGACCGGCGTCGCCAGGCCCGTTCCGCCCAGGGCGAACTCCTCCATGACGATCGCATAGCCCTCCCGCCGGGCCTGGCCGATCATCGCCAGGATGCGGTCGCGATCGGTGATGGTGTGCGGCGTCAGGGCCGGGTAGGGGCCATCGCCCAGCAGCTCCAGCCAGTCCGCCTCGGGCCGCCCGGAGATCAGGGTCCGGCCGATGGCCGTGCAATAGAGCGGGATCGGCCGGTTGGTGTCGGTGTCGTAGCGGACGTCGAGGTTGGCCACGACCTTGGCGAGGTGGCGCGCCTGGCCGCGCTGGCCGAAGACGCCGAGGGTGGTGGTCTCGCCCACCTCTTCGCTCAGCGCCTCCATGACCGGCCGGGCCACCGCCGTCAGCCGCGCATAGGGCTGGGCGACCCAGCCGAAGGCGCCGGCGCGGAAGTCGGGGCTGAGGAAATACCGGTCGTTGTCGTTGTCGCGATAGGCGTAGCCGCGGTTCACCAGCGTACGCAGGAGCATCAGGGTGCTGCTCTTGGGCGCGCTCAGGCTGCCCGTGGCCTCACTGAGCGATGCGCCGCTGTCCGCGCCGGCGAGGAACTCCACGAGCTCGAGCACGCGGGCGGCGGATCGTACATTTTCGGTCATATATGTGAATTTCATTTCCAGGCTTGAACGCATTGTCACGTCCGGCCCCGGTCCGGTCAATGGGCCGCCGGTGCGGAAGAGGCCCCGCGCCAAACGTTGTCCTGTGGCGCGGCCCGCCTGTCGAGACCCTTGTTCGCCGAGGGCATCGGACGCCCGCGCCGGTCTCCAACCTGGGCTTGTGCTGACTCCAACAGGTTCTTGTTGGACGGACTCAGGCTTGCCGCGGTTCAATCCCGCGGGCCTTTCCGGGCGGGGAGTTCGTGATGCGTAGACTTGTTCTCATGGGCGCGGTCGCCGCCGTCTGCTGGCCGTTCGCCGCCGCCGGGGCCGACCACATCACCACGCCCAAGGAGGCGCTGGGCCATGAGCTGGGCGAGGACTACTTCCTGGCCAGCTACAGCCAGCTGGAGACCTACTGGAAGACCCTGGCCAGCCAGTCGGACCGGGCCAAGCTGGTGGAGATCGGCAAGACCGCCGAGGGCCGGCCGCAGTACATGATGATCGTCTCCTCGCCCGCCAACATGAAGCAGCTGGACCGCTACAAGGCGATCGCCGCGCGGCTGGCCAAGGCGCAGGGGCTCAGCGCCGAAGAAGCCCACGCCCTGGCCAAGGACGGCAAGGCGGTGGTGTGGATCGACGGCGGCCTGCACGCCTCCGAGGTGGAGCCGGCCCAGGCGCTGATGCTGGCGGTCTACAAGGCGCTGACCGACAACGATCCGGAGTGGATGCGCATCCTGGACGACACCATCATCCTGTTCGCCCAGGACAACCCGGATGGCCAGGAGCTGCTGGCCAACTGGTACATGCGCAATCCGGACCCGACGAAGCGGGTGGGCGGCGTCTCGACGGTTCCGAGCCCGCTGGCCAATACGCCGCAGCTATATCACAAGTATATCGGTCACGATAACAACCGCGACTTCTACATGTCGACGCAGCCGGAAAGCACCAACATCAATCGGGTGAATTTCCGCGAGTGGTTCCCGCAGATTATCTACAATCACCACCAGACGGGACCGCAGGGCGCGATCGTGTTCATGCCGCCGTTCCGCGATCCCTTCAACTACAACTACGACCCGCTGATCATGACCGAGCTGAGCGAAGCCGGGGCGGCCATGCACAGCCGGCTGGTGGGCGAGGACAAGCCGGGTTCCACCATGCGCAGCGGCGCGGCCTATTCCACCTGGTTCAACGGCAGCCTGCGAACGATCTCCTACTTCCACAATTCCATCGGCATCCTGACCGAGATCATCGGCAACCCGACCCCGATGCCGGTGCCGCTGGTGGCCCGGAACCAGCTGCCGCACAACGACCTGCCGATGCCGGTGGCGCCGCAGACGTGGCATCTGCGCCAGTCGATCGACTATTCGATGTCGATGAACCGCAGCCTGCTGGACTACGCCAGCCGCAACCGCGAGCGGCTGCTGTTCAACATCTACAAGATGGGCGCGGACTCCATCGCCCGCGGCTCGACCGACAGCTGGACCGTCACCAGCCACGACATCGAGCAGCTGGAAGCCGCCGCCAAGGGCAAGGCCGCGCCGCCGCAGGGCGGGATCGACCCGGCGTTGTATGACGCGGTCCTGCGTGATCCGGCCAAGCGCGATCCGCGGGGCTACATCCTGTCCGCCGACCAGCCGGACTTCCCCACGGCGGTGAAGTTCCTCAACGCCCTGATCAAGACCGGGGTGACGGTCCAGAAGGCCACCGCGCCGTTCAAGGTGGGCGGGCACAGCTATCCGGCCGGATCCTATGTGGTGCTGGCGGCCCAGGCCTACCGGCCGCAGGTGCTGGACATGTTCGAGCCGCAGGACCACCCGCAGGACTTCGAATATCCGGGCGGCCCGCCGGTGCGGCCCTACGACACCACCGGCTACACCCTGGCCTACCAGATGGGCGTGACGTTCGACCGGGTGCTGGAGGGCTTCAGTGGCCCGTTTCAGCCGGTCGAGGGCCTGATCGCGCCGCCGGCGGCCAAGGTCGTCGGTTCCGGCAAGGCGGGCTGGCTGGTGAGCCACCAGATCAACGACGCTTTCGTGCTGGCCAACCGGCTGACCAAGGCGGGCGTCGCGGCCTATTGGGTCGATGGCCCCAGCCAGGCAGGCGGCCACGACCTGGGGCGCGGCGCCCTGTGGGTCCCGGCGAACCCGGCCGCCCGAGCCATCGTCGCCCGCGCTGCCGGCGACCTCGGCGTCACCGCCTATGCGGCCGACACGGCGCCCAAGGGGCCGCTGACCCGCCTGAAGGCGCCGCGGATCGCCCTGGTGGACGTCTATGGCGGCAGCATGCCGTCCGGCTGGGACCGGTGGCTCCTGGAGCAATTCGAGTTCCCGTACACCGTGGTCTATCCCCAGCGCCTGGACGCGGGCCAGCTGCGCAAGGACTTCGACGTGGTGCTGCTGCCCGACAGCCTGGGCATTCCGTCCCACGGCCAGAAGCTGGTGCGCCGCGGTCCGGGCCAGCCGAAGCCCGAGGAGATCCCGGCGGAATATCGGGGCTGGCTGGGTTCCGTCACCGCCGACAAGACCGCCCCGCAGCTGGCGGCGTTCCTCAAGGCGGGCGGCGTCGTCATCGCCGTGGGCGATTCCACGGGCATCGCCGACATGCTGAAGGTCCCGGTGGCCGACCCGCTGGTGGAGACGGCGGACGGCAAGACGCGGCCGCTGCCGAACACCAGGTTCTACATCCCCGGCTCGATCCTCAGGGCGCAGGTCGACCAGAGCCATCCGCTGGCCTATGGCGTGCCGGCGACCGTGCCGCTCTTCTTCGATTCAAGCCCGGTCTTCAGCGTGCCCGCGGACGCCAAGGGCGTGCGGGCCGTGGCCAGCTTCACGACGGCCGCGCCGCTGATGAGCGGCTGGGCGTTTGGCCAGGAGCACCTGAAGGGCGCCGACGCCATCGTCGACGCCTGTGTCGATGGCGGTCACCTGCTGCTGATGGGTCCGGAGGTGAACCAGCGGGCCCAGTCGCACGCGGCGTTCAAGTTCCTGTTCAACGGGCTCTACTACCGGCCCCCGGCGCGCGCCTGCAGCTGAGCCGGCGGGCCGGGGCGGGACCATTCACCACTCGCCCTGATGGAAAGGTCCAACACCAGTTGTTGGACGTGCGGGGCCAATCACGACAGATTTGCAGCATGAAGCCGTTTGCGAGGCTTCGGGGGTAAGTGGGGATAATCATGGACGACGTTCGACGTCGCCGGCGGGCCGTCATGATGGCTTCGACGGCGTTCTGCGCGATGGCCGGGCTCGCCTCGCCGGCCTTGTCGCAGCAGGCGGCCGCGGGCGGCAAGGACACCACGGTCGACGAGATCGTCGTCGTCGGCTCCCAGATCCAGGGCGCCAAGGTCAATGCGGCCCTGCCGGTGACGGTGGTCGGCGAGCAGCAGATCCAGGCCTCCGCGGCGGTGTCCGGCGATGAACTTTTCCGCACCATCCCCGAGGCGGGCAACGTCAACTTCAACTCCAGCTTCCTGCCGGGCAGCAGCAACTCGGCGCGGGGCGACGTCAACTCGGTCAGCCTGCGCAACATCGGGTCGGGCAACACCCTGGTGCTGCTGAACGGCCGCCGCACCGTCGTTCACCCCACCACCCAGGCGGAGTCCCTGGTGCCGGTGTTCAGCTACAACACCAACGCGATCCCCGTGGCGGGCCTGAAGCGCATCGAGGTGCTGCGCGACGGGGCCTCGGCCATCTACGGCTCCGACGCCGTGGCCGGCGTGATCAACACCGTGCTGCAGGACCACTACAACGGCGGCTCGCTGGAGGCCCAGTACGGCTTCGCCGAGGGGACCAGCCTGCGCGAGGGCCAGCTGACCGGCCTGTTCGGCCGCGATCTGCAAGGCGGGCGGGGCAACATCACGCTCTTCGCGAGCACCCTGCGCCGCTCGGCGCTGCTGGCGTCCGACCAGGACTTCACGGCCTTCTCCGACGAGCGGCCGCTGTTCGCCGGCACGCCGTTCGCCACGGCGACCAGCCTGGACATGCGCGTCACGACCACGCCGTTCGGGACCTTCGCCACCCCCACCGCGAACGGCACGATCCGCTCCAACGGCGTGGCGGTGACCGGCTCCACGGGTATCTTCCACACCGCGCCCCAGGGCTTCCCCACCTGCGGCGTGATCTCGCCGACGGTTCCGGGGCTCTGCCTCGACGCGGGCAGCGTCAACACCACCACCGACCGCGAGATGCGGGTGGAGCAGGCGCAGTTCAAGCTGACCGTCGTGCCCGAGGTGGTGCGCTACAACTTCTTCCTGACCGGCAACTATGAGGTCACGCCGGACATCACCGCCTACACCGAGGTGGGCTGGTACAACGCCGTGACCCACGGCTCGGTCCCCTCGCAGGGCTTCACGGCCAACACCTCCACCACCCTGACCGTGCCGGCGACGGCCTACTACAACCCCTTCGGCGCGGCGCTGCTGCCCAACGGCCAGCCGAACCCCAACCGCCTGCCCGGGCTCAACATCCCGGCCGCGGGCGTGCCGGTGACGATCTCGACGTACAACTTCGTCGACGTCGGCTCGAGCGACGTGAAGGTGACGAACAACCAGTACCGCTTCCTGGGCGGCCTGCGCGGCAAGCTCTGGGGCTGGAACTGGGACAGCGCCGCGCTCTACAACTGGGCGACCGTCAACGACCGGTCGTACGCGATCAGCGCCACCAAGCTGGCCGCCCAGCTCGCGCTCAGCACGCCGGACGCCTACAACCCCTTCAACGGCGGCTGCCTGGCCAACCCCAGCTACGGCGACTGCACGCCCTCCAGCCCGGCCGCCATCGCGGCCATCACGGTGCCGATCTACCGCAAGGACCGCACCAGCCTGGCGCTGTGGGACTTCAAGGTCAGCCGCCCGGACGTGATCTCGATCTGGGGCGGGGACGTGGGCATCGCCGCCGGGGTCGAGGTGCGCCACGAGACCTATACGGACAACCGCGACGACCGCATCGACGGCACGATCGGCTACACAAACCCGGTCACCGGCCAGATCTTCCCGACCGACGTGGTGGGCACCAGCAACTCGCCCGACGTCCACGGCAAGCGCACCGTCAGCTCCGCCTACGCCGAGCTGCAGGTCCCGATCGTCTCGCCGGAAATGCACATCCCGCTGGTCTACCGCGTGGACATGCAGCTGGCGGGCCGGGCCGAGCACTACAGCGACGTCGGCGACGTGGCCAAGCCCAAGATCGCCGCCTCCTGGGACGTGATCCGCGGCGTGCGCTTCCGCGGCTCCTATTCGGAGGGCTTCCGCGCGCCGAACCTGGAGCAGATCAACGTCACCCAGGTCAGCCGCAGCAACACCCGCACGGACTACGTCGCCTGCGAGGCCGACCTGCGCGCCAAGCGGATCACCAGCTTCAACACCTGCACCCGCACCCAGGCGGTCCAGGCGCGGCGGGCCGGCAACCCCGACCTCGTGCCTGAAACGTCGAAGTCACTCTCCTACGGCATCGTGCTGGAGCCGGAGTTTATCCCGGCGCAGTTCGGCCACCTGACGGTCACGGCCGACGTCTGGAAGATCAAGCAGCGCAACATCATCGGGGTGTTTGGCGAGGGCAACGCGGTCATCGTCGACTACTACGACCGGCTGATGGGGACGACCAATCCGGCCGTGCACCGCGCCGATCCGACGCCGGACCAGATCGCCGCCTTCCAGGGCACCGGCCTGACCCCCGCCGGCACGATCCTGTTCGTGGACGACAAGTACGTGAACCAGCTGCCGCAGCAGGCCCAGGGCGTCGACGTGGGCGCCATCTGGCGCCTCAGCACCGACCGCTTCGGCGACTTCGGCGTCAACGTGAACGTCACCCACCAGACCAAGCTCTACCAATCGCCGACGCCGGGCATCCAGGCGCTGCTCGACGCCCGCAGCGCCGGCCAGATCAACGCCGGCACGGTGATCACCGGCTCCGCCGACCTGATCGGCCAGAACGGGGTCCCGGGGTGGCGCGGGTCGGGCACGATAACCTGGCGCAAGGGGCCGTTCGCGGCCGACTGGTTCACGACCTACACGGGCAAGTTCTACTCCACGGCCCTGACCAACCCCGACGGCTCGTTCTACCACGTGCCGCACACCTACATGCACAACGCCTCGGTCTCGTACTCCTTCGAGGACGGCCGGCTGGAAGGCCTGACGCTGCGGGTGGGCGCGCGCAACCTCTTCGACAAGAAGCCGCCGCTGGTGTCGGGCGGCTACACGGGCGCGATCTACAACCCCTACGCCCGCTACTGGTACGTGGACGTCAAGAAGACCTTCTAGGCCCTGGACAGGTCCCGCCCGCCTGGTCGGGCGGGGCCAGATTTTGGAGACGGCGATGGCCCTTCGCACCCGCGCGACGCGGTTCGATTTCGTGCGCGCCTATGTCGGCGTGACCCTGGCGGTCGGCCTGGCGCTGACACCGCTGGCGGCGAGCGCGCAGGAGGTCGAGGAAGCTCCGGGCGCGGCGCGCGTCACCGGCGGCGACCTCGTCGGCTACAGCTCGATCCACCACCCGGTGATCGGGCGCGACGGCATGGTCGTGTCGCAGAACAAGATCGGCGCCCAGATCGGCGCGGAGATCCTGCGCAAGGGCGGCAATGCGGTGGACGCGGCGGTGGCCGTAGGCATCGCCCAGGCCCTGACCCTGCCGCGGGCCGGCAACCTGGGCGGCGGCGGCTACATGCTGGTCTACAACGCCGCCGACCATAAGACGACGGCGATCGAGTACTACGGCCAGGCGCCGATGGCGGTGACGCCGGACTTCCTGCTGGGCGCCAACGGCAAGGTCGATCGCGCCAAGGTGCTGTCGTTCAAGGGCGTGACGGTGCCGGGCACGGTCGCGGGCCTCTGGGAGGCTCACAAGCGGTTCGGCAAGCTGCCCTGGGCCCAGCTGATCCAACCCACCATCGACCTGGCCACCAAGGGCGTGATCCTCAGCGATGACGAGGCCACCACCCTGGCCGGGCGCAAGGCCCAGATGGCCAAGGATCCGGGCGGCGCCTACAAGCTGTTCTTCAAGCCCGGGGGCGTCGCCTACAAGGCCGGCAAGGTGTTCAAGAACCCCGAGCTGGCCTGGACGCTGAAGCAGATCCAGGCGCGCGGCGCGGACGGCTTCTACAAGGGCCCGGTGGCCGAGAAGCTGGTGGCGGGGATCAAGGCCGGCGGCGGCATCATCAGCCTGGCCGACCTCGCCGGCTACCGCGCCAATGTGAAGGACCCGATCTGGTCCAGCTACCGCGGGCTGAAGATCGCCTACATGCCGCCGACGTCCGCGGCCTCCTCGGTGGCCGAGGCGATGAACATCCTGGAGCAGTTCCCCGTGGCCTCGATGGGGCAGGGCGGCGTCGCCGAGATGCACCTGATCGCCGAGACCATGAAGATCGTCACCGTGGACCGCCGCTATTCCGGCGGCACGCCCCAGTGGCACACGCCGGCCACCGGCATGGCCAGCAAGGATTTCGCCAAGGAGCGGGCCAAGCTGATCTCCATGGACTCTTCGCTCGACGGCAAGACTCTGCCGAAGCTGGACCCGACGCCCTATGAGGGTCGCGACACCACCCAGTTCACTATCGCCGACAAGTATGGCAATGTGGTCTCCAACACCTACACGCTCACCGACTCCTTCGGCGCGCACGTGGTGGCGCCGGGCACCGGCTTCCTGCTCAACAATTCGCTGGGCAATTTCGACTGGAACCAGCCGCCCACCAGCCTCGGCAACAAGATCGAGCCGGGCAAGCGGGCGCAGTCGACCATCTCGCCGCTCATCGTGTTCAAGGACGACAAGCCGTGGCTGGCCAGCGGTACGCCGGGCGGCGGCACCATCCTCGGCACCATGGTGCAGATGCTGGTCAATGTGATCGACTTCAAGCTGAACGTCGCCGAGGCGGCCGAGCGGCCGCGCATCTACCAGGCCGGCGCCGACGGGCCGATCCAGCTGGAGGAGTCGATCCCGCAGGACCTGGTGGCGGGTCTCGAGGCCAAGGGCCACAAGGTCGAGCGCTCGCAGATCATCGGCAGCACCCAGTCGATCATGATCGGGCCGGACGGCCTGTTCTACGGCGCGGCCGACACCCGCCGGCCCGACTCCCAGGCCGCGCCCGTCCACTGACGGACGGCGCGCGGACGGGCCACGCTCGCGATCCCCTCGGAGCGTGGCCCGGCTCGGCCTGGATGAGGATCAGGCGGCGTTGACCCGGCGCAGCGGGCGCACGTTCTTCGGCTCGACGTCGCAGCCGGGCAGGGCCTTGATGAACATCTCGGCCGCACGGCTAAGCTTGCGCTCGGCGTGGCGGATCACCCGGAAGGGCCGCTGCGGGAAGTCCACCTCGACCCGGGCCAGGGCGCCGGCCGCCAGGGCCTCGGCCACCACCAGGCCGGAGAGCGCGCCTGGGCCGGCGCCCGCCAGCACGGCGGAGCGCACCGCTTCGTTGGTGGGCAGCTCCAGCCGGATGTCGAGCGCCTCGGTAGGCAGCCCCAGGGCCTGAAGCGCCCGGATGAACTCCGAGCGCGTGCCCGAGCCCTCCTCGCGCAGCACCCAGCCCTCGGCCAGCAGCTGATCCGGCTCGACCCGCGCTCCCGCCCACCGATGGCTGGGCGGCACGAAGATGCAGATGCGGTCGCCTTCGATGTCGAAACTGCGCAGCAGGGGATCGCTGCAGGCGCCTTCGACGATGCCGATCTCGGCCTCGCCCTCCAGCACCATGCGCATGACGCCGGCGGTGTTGCCCACCTGCAGCTTGGCCGCGAGGCTGGGCCAGGCGGACTGGAATTGGGCGATCACCCGCGGCAGCAGGTAGTTCCCGGCGGTCTGGCTGGCGCCCACCGTCACCGATCCGCGCCGCAGATTGCTGAGATCCGACAGCGCCCGCTGGGCGCAGTTGACCTGGCGCAGCACCTTCTCGGCCTCCACCAGGAAGGCCTGGCCCGCCGCGCTGAGCTCGATGCGCCGGCCGATGCGGTCGAACAGGGGGGTTCCGTAGGTGTTCTCGAGCGCGCTGATCGAGGCGCTGACGCCCGACTGGGTGATGTGCAGCGCCTCCGCCGCGCGGGTCATGTTCAGCCGATCGGCGACACAGACGAAAATGCGCAGTTGTTCGAGGGTCATGGGCCTCAGCGGCTGGGTGTTAGGGCCGTGATGGTTGAGCCTAGACCCAAATATTCGCGTTCATCAATCGGAATGTCGTTCAGCAATGCGAACATGGACCGGCGCCTGCGAACTGGCCAGGGGGCGCCCGCGCCGGTCGCAACCCACGCTTGCGCCGGGATGGCGCGCGACGATCATCTGATCGAGGATCAGGTACGCCATACCCCATCAACGAAGGGCTGCGGATTTTCCGCCACGCACGCACGGTTGTTGCGGCGGCAATTCATGCCGGGGCGCTCATTTGCCTGACTGATCATATCGAACACTTCAGGTGATCTAGGAAATTGTCGAATTAGTCCGTTGAAATCGGCTCATTTTCCAGAAACTACCGTGTCCACCAAAGGGTGCGGGGCAACGGGGCGGCATGGACAGGTCGGGAAGCTCGCGCGTGGCGCTCGTCACCGGCGGGGCGCGTGGGATCGGCCGGGCCTGCGCCCTGGGACTGGCCCGCGCCGGCTATGCGATCGCGCTGCTCGATGTTCTGGAGCCGGAGATGACCGCCACGGCCGGCGAGATCCAGGCGCTGGGCGTCGAGGTCCAGACCCTGGTCGCCGACGTCTCCCAGTTCGAACCCGCGCACCGGGCCGTGGAGCAGGTGGTGGCGCGCTGGGGGCGACTCGATTTCCTGCTGAACAACGCCGGCCGGCCCATGCCCAAGGGCATACTGGAGATCACCGAGGCGGAGTTCGACGCCACCCTCGCGATCAATCTGAAGAGCTGCTTCAACTACGCCCACGCCGCGGCGCCGGTGATGCTCGCGCAGGGAGGAGGGCGGATCGTCAACATGTCGTCGTTGAACGCCCACTCCGGCGGCGTCACGGCCGCGGTGAGCCGCTTCGCCTATGCGGCGGCCAAGGCCGGCATCCTGGGCCTCACGCGGGCGCTGGCGAAGGAGCTGGGGCCGGACATCCTGGTCAACGCCATCTGCCCCGGGCTGATCCGCACCGAGCTGGGCGGCAACGCCGTCATCCGCGAACGCGGGGCGGAGATCGCCGAGCGGGGCATTGCCCTGCGCCGGGTGGGCTGCCCGGACGACGTGGCCCAGCTGGTGGTGTTCCTGGCGACCAGCGAGCCCTGCTTCATCACCGGCCAGGACTTCGTCGTCGACGGCTTCCAGTACCAGGTCTGAGAGGGCGATGGACGGCGCGGCCATGAGCGAGGACGCAGCGCCAGGCCTTTCGGGGGCGACGCGCCGACGGGCCATCGTCGCCTGCCTGCTCGGCAACCTGTTCGAGCTCTTCGACTTCGGCGTCTACGGCTACTTCGCGGTCCAGATCGGGCGCGCCATCTTTCCCTCGCACGATCCGGTGGTGTCGATCCTGGCCAGCTTCGCCACCTATGGCGTCGGCTTCCTGATGCGGCCCGTGGGCGCGGCCGTGCTCGGCAGCTTTGGCGACCGGCGCGGACGCAAGGCGGCGTTGGCGCTCACCATCACCCTGATGGCGCTGGCCACCGGTTTCACGGGCCTGACGCCCTCCTATGCGCAGGCGGGGATCTGGGCGCCTTTGATGCTGCTGGTCTGCCGCCTGCTGCAGGGGTTCTCCACGGGCGGCGAGTGGGGCGGGGCCACCGCGTTCCTGGTGGAGTACGCCCCGCCCGGCCGGCGCGGGCTGTTCGGCAGCCTGCAGCAGCTCAGCACCGGCCTGGCCCAGCTCTGCGCGATCGGCAGCGCGCTGCTGCTCAACAGCCGGCTCGCGCCCGCGGACCTGGACGCCTGGGGCTGGCGACTGCCCTTCCTCCTGGGCTTCGTGCTGGCGCCGATCGGCTACTACCTGCGCGCCCGGGTCGCCGAGTCGCCGGAGTTCGTGCGGACAGTCGAGGCGGGCGCGGTCGCCCGCTCGCCCCTGGTGCTGGCCCTGACCGCCCACCGCGCCGCGGTGCTGACCTGCCTGGGCCTGACGATGGTGTGGACCGTCGCCACCTACATCTACGTCACCTTCCTGCCCACCTACGCCACCCAGACCCTGGGCATGGCGGCCCGCACGGCCCTGACCGCGACGATCCTCGGCTCGCTGGCCAACAGCCTGGTGGTGCCGATCTCGGGCCTGCTGTCCGACCGCTTCGGGCGCTGGCCGCTGTTGGTCTCGGCGTCGGGCCTCCTGCTGCTCTCGATCCCGCTGTTCCGCTTTGCCGCAACCGAGCAGACCTTCGGCGCCCTGGTGGTGGTGGCGGTGGTCGGGGGCCTGCTCCTGGGGCTGTACAACGGCGCCGCGCCGGGCCTGCTGTGCGCCCTTTTCCCCACCCAGGTCCGCTACACGGCGCTCTCGGTCGGCTACAACGGCGCCGTCATGCTGTTCGGCGGTTTCGCGCCGTTCATCGCCACCATGCTGGTGCGCCAGACCGGCTCGGCCATCGCGCCCAGCTATTACGTCGCCGCCTGCGCCCTGGTGAGCCTCACCGTCCTCTGCCTGCCCCTGAAGGCCTATCGCGCCGGCGCAGGCCACCCATGATCCAGGAGACGACGACCATGGCGCGCGCAAATCGCCGAACCGGCTGGGCGATGGCTGCGGCCGCGGCTGCCGTGGCGTTGCTGGCCTCGCCGGCCGCCGCCCAGGCGCCAACCCTCAAGCCCGCGGCGGCCGACGCCCCCGCCGCGTTCGAAAAGGCCACCGCGCGGCTGGAGCGCCGCGCGGGCCTGCTGCCGGTCTATGTGGACAAGACCGCGGGGCGCGTTCTGCTGGCTCTGCCGGCGGCGGACGTGGACGGCGTGCTGGGCCGCTTCATCTACCAGGCCAGCCTCACCACCGGCCTCGGCTCGACCCCGATCGGCCTGGACCGGGCCGAGACCGGCCGCTCGCAGGTGGTGGTGTTCCGCCGGATCGGACGCAAGGTGATCCTGCAGGCGGAGAACTACGGCTTCCGCGCCGACGGCGGCACGCCCGAGGAGAAGCGGGCGGTGCGCGATTCCTTCGCGGTCTCCAACCTCTGGGCGGGCGACGTGGAGGCCGAGGGGCCGGACGGCGCCGTGCTGGTGGACATCAGCAGCTTCCTGACCCGCGACGCGCTGGACGTGGCCGGCGTGCTGCGGCAGCGCAAGCAGGGGACCTATCGCCAGGCGCCGGCCCTGTCCTACGTCGATGCGGGCGGCGCCGGGGTCTTCCCCACCAATATCGAACTGGAGGCGGTGGAGACCTTCACCTCGGACGAGCCGGGGCCGGAGGTTCGGGCTGTGGCGCCCGATCCGCGGTCCATCACGCTCACGGTGCACCACACCTTCGCCAAGCTGCCGGACCCGGGCTTCGAGCCCCGACACTACGACCCGCGCACCGGCACCTCGGTGCAGGTGCTGGTCAACAACTACGCCGCGCCCTTGGACCAGCCGATCGTCTACCGCCTGGCCCGGCGGTTCCGGCTGGAGAAGACCGACCCGAACGCGGCCCGCTCGCCGGTCAAGAAGCCGATCGTCTTCTATGTGGACCGCGCCGCGCCCGAGCCGATCCGCAGCGCGCTGGTGGAGGGCGCCAGCTGGTGGGGCAAGGCGTTCGACGCCGCCGGCTTCGTGGACGCCTTCCGGGTGGAGGTGCTGCCGGCGGGCGTCAGCCCGATGGACGCCCGCTACAACGTGATCAACTGGGTGCACCGCCAGACCCGCGGCTGGTCCACCGGCCAGACCGTCGTGGATCCGCGGACCGGCGAGATCGTGCGGGGTGTCGTGCAGCTGGGGTCGCTGCGCATCCGCCAGGACCGGCTGATCTTCGAGGGCCTGGTGGGCGCGGACGGCACCGGCAAGGGCGGGCCGAACGATCCGGTCCAGCTGTCCCTGGCGCGCATCCGCCAGCTGGCCATGCACGAGACCGGCCACGCCCTGGGCTTCTCGCACAACTTCGCCGGCAGCAGCTTCGGCGGCCGCGCCTCGACCATGGACTATCCGGCGCCCCTGGTGCGGGTGAAGAATGGCCAGCTCGACTTCCAGGACGCCTATGTGACCGGCCCCGGTGACTGGGACCGCTTCAGCGTCAAATGGCTCTATTCGCAGTTTCCGAAGGGGGTCGACGCCCGCAAGGCCTTGGACGCCATGGCCAAGGCGGCGGAGGACCAGGGGATGCGGTTCATCGCCGACGACGAGCACCCCTTCAGCACCCAGTGGGACAACGGGACCGATCCGGTCGCCGAGCTGGACAAGGTCATGGCCGTGCGCCGGCTCGCCCTGGCGAAGTTCGGCCTGCGCAACATCGCGCCGGGCGCGCCGGTGGCCGAGCTGCGGCGGGTGCTGGTCCCCATCTACCTGTTCCACCGCTACCAGGTGGACGCCACGGCCAAGGCGCTGGGCGGGGTCGACTACGACTATGCGGTACGCGGCGACGGGCATGAGGCGGCCCATCCGATCGCACCGGCCGCCCAGCGACGTGCGCTGGCGGCGCTGCTGAAGACCCTGTCGCCGGCCGAGCTGGACCTGCGCGACGACCTCATCGACCTCTTGTCGAGCGCCACATCGGGCACGCCGGACCGGCAGTTCGAGATCGAGGTGTTCCCGACCATCGGCGGGCCGGTGTTCGACCTGCCCGGCGTCGCCACCCTGGCGGCCGACATGACGCTGTCGGCGATGCTGGACCCGCAGCGCCTCAACCGCATGGTGGAGCAGCAGCGCCGCGATCCCAGCCAGCTCGGTGTCGGCGAGATGCTGACGCAGGTGAGCCAGGCCCTGGCGCCGGGTGCGCCGGGCGGCGAGGGCCGCTATGCGGAGATCCGCCGGCGAGAGCGCACGCGCTTCATCGGCGACATGGTCGATGCGCTGGAGGACAAGGCGCTGTCGCCGACCGCGGCGGGCGAGGTGAGAGGCGCGCTGCGCCGGATGGGCGAGCAGCTGGCCGCGCTGCCGGCCGGGTCGGACGCCGAGGCGCTGCAGGCGCAGTATCTCGGCAAGGTGCTGGTCGAGCAGGATCCGGAGCGCCTCGCCCTGCTGGCCACCGGCCGCCAGGCCCCGACCAAGCCGCCGCCAGGGGCGCCGATCGGCGAGGACTGCTGGTTCTGCGAGGCGGTGGGCGCAATCGCCGCCGCCCCGGCGGGGCCGTAGCGCCCTGGTCCGATCCAGCTAGGCCCGGCCGGCGTTCGCGCCCTATATCGGGGCGACGGCAGGAAGGACCGGAGTTGGCGATGCGCGTGGTGGTCGAGGCGGCGGACGTCCTGGGTGAGGGCCCGGTCTGGGCGGCGTCGGAAGGGCGCCTCTACTGGTTCGATATCAAGCGTCGCCGGCTGCACTGGCATGCGCCGCAGAGCGGGGAGGCGGGAGAGGTCGTCCTGTCGATGCGGGCCAGCGCCGCCGCGCCGCGGACCGCCGGTGGCCTGTTCCTGGCCACGGACATCGGGTTGGCGGTCTTCGATCCCGGCACGCAGGCGGTCGAGGTGGTGCGGCGCATGGCCCTGCCGGCGGGGTTCCGCACCAACGACGGCGGCATCGACCCCCAGGGCAGATTCTGGTGGAGCACCATGGACGACAATGGCGGCGTGCGGCCGGGCGCCGTCTTCGTCACCGAAGCCGACGGGCGCACTGAAAAGGTCCTGGACGACGTCCACATCGCCAACACCCTGACGGTCAGCGCGGACGGCGCCACCCTCTACCTGGCCGACAGCGGCCGCCAGACGCTCTGGGCCTGCGATACCGCCGACCTCTCCCGGCGCCGGGTGCTGGCGACCACCGACGGCGATGTCGCTCCCGACGGCTCGGCCTTGGACGCTGAGGGTTTCCTGTGGAACGCCCAGTGGGGCGCGGCGCGGCTCGTGCGCTATGCGCCGGACGGACGGGTCGACCGGATTGTGGAGGTCCCTGTGGACCAGCCGACCAGCTGCGCCTTCGGCGGGTCGGACCTGGCGACCCTGTTCGTCACCAGCGCCCGGGATGGGCTCTCCGAGACGGCCCTGGGGCGCCAGCCGCTGGCGGGGGCGCTGTTCGCCTTCGAGCCGGGCGTGACGGGCCTGCCGCTGGCCACCTTCGCGGGCTGAGCGAAGGGGGTTCGGCCGGCGTCGGCGTCATCTGCATTCTGGCGAACGGCCGCGCTGAACCGTCGGCGGCCTCACGGGTTCTCCTGGCCAGGAGGATGCGATGCAGAACCTGACCAAGTTCGAGATCTCGCCGAGGGGCGAGGACTTCCTGCTACGCCTGGAAGGCGAAGGCGGAACCGCCGCGGAGTTCGTCGCCTCGCCGGAGCAGCTGGACGCCATGATCGAGGCGGCCGACGAACTGCTCGATGACGACGATGACGCCTTCGAGGTCGAAGACGGCGACGAAATCTATCAGAAGCCGCTCGGTTGAGCGGGGCCCAGCGGTCAGCTCGCGCCGCGGTCCAGGACGCTGTCGGGAACGCCGCCCTTCTCGATCTTCACGCCCAGGAAGCGCATCGCGCCGCCGGCGTAGCTGATGTCCGCCACCGGCGTCGCCGGGTCGCGCGACAGGAGCGTCGCATCGCGCAGCGTCAGGCGCAGGGTCATATCCTCACGCGCCACGCCCTCGGCGAGGGCGGCTTCGATCTGGGTCCGGAAACGGCTGTCCGGCGAGCCGGGCGGGCGGGGTGCGGGCGGGGGCTTGGCCATGCTCAAGCCGCCCAGAAGCCGTGTTCGCCGGAAATGCGGACTTCGCAGGACTTTCCGCCGTCCATGATCTGGCGCGCCTGGCGATTGGCGGCCGCCTTGGCGATCTCTTTATCGCGGGAATGGCCGAAGTGCTCGCCCTCGTACTCCACCCGCCAAACACCCTCGTGTCGTGTGACGGTCAACACCGCCCGATCTGGAACCATTCGCATTGGGTTGCCTAGCACGACCCCGACCTTGGCCGAAGTTTTTTCGAAATGTTTCTTGCAAAGCGAGCGGAAGAGGATCATCTCTACCCGGTCAAATATCGTTTTGGCTCGCCTGAACTCCGATCTGGAATCAAGTATTTCATGTCGGATTCGTTATCGACCCTCTCCGAAAATTTGATCTCCAAGCCCATCTCGGGCGCGAGAACTCATGTCCGAAAGGGACGAATATGCAAACTGGCACCGTGAAGTGGTTCAACGGCCAAAAGGGCTTCGGCTTCATCCAACCTGACGACGGCGGCAACGACGTCTTCGTGCACATTTCCGCCGTTGAACGCGCCGGCATGACTTCGCTCAGCGAAGGCCAGAAGGTCAGCTTCGAGCTCGAGCGCGACAAGCGCAGCGGCAAGATGTCGGCTGGCCAGCTTCAGGCGGCCTAAGACCCTGCGCCGGTTCGGGGCGGCCCCGCGTGGGGTCGGCCCGGCCGGTCCGAGGCTGCGCGGGGCCGAAATCGGCGCCCGCGCGTTTCAGCACCGCGTTCCCTGGGCTGGAGAGTTTGCGTGATCCGAAAGAGCCTGCCGATTTTCGCCGGACCAGGCCTCGTCCGCTTCTCCGGTCATGAAGGTCCGGTGCAATACGCCATCCAAGGCGACCCCGCCCGGCTGCGACGCGGCACGGCCCGGCTTCGTGGCTCGCTGACCATGGCGGCCGAAACCGCCGCGGAGGCGTTCCGCGCAGGCGAAGGCGTGCTGGTCCTGGAAGACGGATCCGAACTGCGCGCCGTCATGCTGGCCCATACCGCCGGTGGGGGCGATGTCTTCATCGAACTCCGCATCTAGCGGTTCGACGCCGAAAGGCGTTAGGCGCCTGGGCGCCTTGGGCGCTAGTATCGCCCCACGATTTCACAGCGAAGATCGAAACGCCTGCGGCGCGCCGCCGGCGGGAGAGGAAGCGGCCATGACCGACCACGCGGCGCGAGCCACCGAATATCGTGAGCGGGCGGACGCGGAGCGGCTGGCGGGCGGAGCGGCCGGACTGGCTGAGGTGCGCGCCAAACATGAACGGGCCGCCCAGGTGTGGGCCGACCTGGCCGATGCCGAGGACGTCCGCGAAGCTGAGCGGGAAGCCCGGCGCGCCGCCATCCTGGCCCGCGGCCTGAACGTCGGCTGAGCCTAGAGCACGATGACTTTTGTCGGAATCGACAAGAGTCTGAATCGTGCTCGTCGACGAAAGGTGGCGAGCCGGTTCTTCCCGATTTGATGGTTCCATCAAAGCGGGCCAGGCTCTAGTCGGGCTTGGCTTCGAACGGCAGGGCCGGTGTCCAGTGCTCCTCGCCGCGCTCGACCCCAGCCTTTTGCGAAAACGTCCGCAGGTGCCGCGCCAGCTCCACCAGATGGGCGGCGTTGGCCTCAGCCTGCCGGCGCAGCGACTCGCCCCGATCGGGGATTTCCGGTGTCGGCGTTTCAGTTGAATGGGTGTCCGGTTTCGCGTCCATGGCAATCCTCGCCTTAGAACATCGTAGCACGATATAATATGGGCCGCGGGCGCCTCGGCCGCAAGCCTCGGCCTTGGCGTGTGCGCTCAGGCCTTGTCCGACGGCGGGGCGTCCAGCCGCTGCAGCGCCTCGATCAGGTCCGTGAAGATCGGCAGGGTGCTCTTCAGCTGGCCCAGGTTGTCGCGGGAGATCGACTCCAGCACCCGCCGCCCCTCCGGCGTCAGGGTCAGGGCCACGCGCCGCCGATCCTCCGCCGCGGGCGCCCGGCTGAGCAGGCCGCGCGCCACCAGGCGGTGCACCAGGCCCAGGGCGCTGTGGTTCTTGATCAGAAGGCTCTCCGCCAGTTCGCCGACGCTGATGGGCGCGCGGCCCGCGTGGGCGCGCACCACCAGCAGCGCCTGGTGCTGCTGCGGCGTCAGGCCCAGGGCGACCGCCCCGGTCTCGCTGAACGCCAGGAACCGGCGCAGGGCATGCCGGAAGGCGCCCAGGGCGTGATAGTCCGCCTCGGTGAGGCGACGGCGGGATCGCTGCGGCCGGCTCCGCTCGACGCTCACTCAGGCGCTCCATCCATGGTTTCGGCCTGCCGCAAGCAATCGCGGCCCCGCGTCGAAAGATCAACCCGCACGCGGCCGTGGCTCAGCGCAGCAGCCAACGGAAGACCCGCCGCAGTTCGGCTTCGCCGTCGTGTTCGAACCACCGGCCGTGGGCGATGAGGATCCGCTCGGGTCGCCAATCCAGCATCTGCAGGACCGCGGACCGCAATGTTCGTGTCGGGAAGGTCATCCGCAGGTCCAGCGGAAGGCCGCCGTGGGGCGCGGCGACCCCGCCCAGCCTGACCAGCCACCGCATGACCGGTGACGCCAGTCGGTGCACCTCGAAGTTCTCGATCAGGTCGGTCAGGACGAGGGTGCGGCTGGGCCAGTGGAAGAACTCCACCTCGGTCATGTAGCGACCCCGGATCGGCAAGGTGGCGACCGGCCCGTCCCAAGGATATCCGCCGCCATGGTCCAGCGGCAGGAGCCGACTGGCGGCGATGCTCACGGGTCGCCGGACGCCGTGGGCGGCATAGCCGACGGCGTGGGGGAAGGCCTGCAGCCAGGCCTCGAGCCAGATGTGGTGGATCCGGTTGGGGGCGACCACCCAGCGAACGGCTCCGATCCTCGCCAGGGCGACCTTCAGCTCGGGCGTGAGTAGGGTGGGGGAGTGGACCAGCAGTCCGTCCGGCCCGACGCGGATCACCGTCATGCGGGTGGTGAAGGGCGCCCCGCGCCCGGGGCCGAAGCGGACGGTGGGCCCATCGACCATCCATACGTCGGGCGCCACCGGCTTCAGCACGTTGAGGGGCGCATAAGGCGTGATCGGATCGCGGGGTTTGTCCGCGGTTTCGGGGTGCGCAGGCGCCTCGCGGTCGTTGGCCAATAAGGACCTCCAGGGCGGCTCATGCCCGCTCGCGGGGGCAGTCGCTCGCCGGATAGAGGGGGTGGCGCGGCGCTGGTCCCGGGGGGCGAAACACGGCGCCGCGCAGGTCGGCCTAGAACGACCTGCCCCAACCTAGCGCAAGCGCAATTGGATCGTAAGACGATATTTGCCCCGAAGGCTTGAAGTCATCGTGTAGCGATGTTTCTGTGTGGCGTGACGAGGGGAACAGGGCTGCCGATGACTCCATCGGAGTGCCAGCGCCGTCGTGAGGCGCTGCGGTTGACGGGGGCGGAGCTGGCGCGGCGCGCCGGCCTGGCGGAGCGCACCGTGCTGCGCTTCGAGGCCGGGCTGGCGCAGCCGCGGCCGGTCACCCTGGTGGCCCTGCGCAAGACCCTGCGACTGCTGGAGGCCGACGCCGAGCGGCTCGGCGTGCCCTAGCCCCGGCTGGGGATCGTCAGGCCGCGCTGGACGGCGGGGCGCGCGAGGCCCCGCTCCAGCCAGGCCGGGACCGCCTTCAACTGGTCGAAGGCCACAAGCTCAGCGGCCTCATAGAAGCCGATCAGGTTGCGCACCCAGCCCAGCAGCGAGATGTCGGCGATGGTGTACGCCTCGCCCATGATCCAGGTGCGGTCGGCCAGGCGCGCCTCCAGGACGCCGAGCAGCCGGCGGGACTCGTCGACGTAGCGCTGCAGGGGCCGCTTGTCCTCGAACTCGCGGCCCGCGAACTTGTGGAAGAAGCCGACCTGTCCAAACATCGGCCCAACGCCGCCCATCTGCCAGAACACCCAGGCGATCGTCTCGTAGCGCCCGATGGGATCCGCCGGCAGCAGCTGGCCCGTCTTCTCGGCCAGATAGAGCAGGATGGCGCCGGACTCGAAGAGCCCTATGGGCCGTCCGCCAGGCCCGTTGGGATCGATCAGCGCCGGGATCTTGCCGTTGGGGTTCAGCGACAGGAACTCCGGGGTCTTCTGGTCGTCGGTGGCGAAGTCCACCAGGTGCGGCTCGTAGGGCAGGCCGATCTCTTCCAGAATGATCGAGGCCTTCACGCCGTTCGGCGTGGGCAGCGAATAGAGCTGCACCCGGTCCGGATGGCGTGCGGGCCAGCGGCGGGTGATCGGGAAGGTGGAAAGATCGGTCATCGTAAAGCTCCAGGCGTCGGCGGAAGATCGGGAGGGCTCGGCGGTTGTGCAAGGCGCGCACAGGACACGCTGGCGTTGCATATCTGGTTGTTCCTGATACGTTCTGATCGTCATGCGAGTGCTGGAGCTTGTGGTGCGTGGCGGCGAGGACGTGATGTATTTCGCCTTGCGGCCTCCGCCGGACATCGGGCGAGCTGCGCAGGCGGTGTTGGCCAGGGCGGCCGCGCCATGCCGGCCGACGAGGCCTGTGCCTCTGGCGCGGCTGCACGTCTCGCTGCTGGGGGTGGCGGGCCCCGATCCCGAAGTCTTGGCCGCGGCGGAACGGGTGCGGGCCCGCCCGTTCCGCATCGCCTTCAACCGGATCGGCGCCTGGGGCCGGGGCGAGGGCGTGCGGCCGGTGGTGCTGTGGGGGGACGAGGGCGTCATCGGCGCCGAATGGCTGCACGAGGCGCTGGAGGCGGCGCTCAGGGCGGGGCCGCCGCGGACGATTTGCCCGCACATGACGCTGGCCCGCGAGGCCGATGCGATCCCCGAGCGCATCGTCGCGCCGGTCAGCTGGTGGGTCCGCGACTTTGTCCTGGTGCGCAGCGGCGGTGGGCGCAGCGAGGTGCTGGGGCGCTGGCCGCTGCGGCCGTAGGCGGATCGATTCGGCTCAGGAGAGCTTGGCCGGCTGCTCCAACTGCCAGATCGACTCGCCGAGCTCCTCCAGCTTCCTGGCCAGGAGGGCCTGGGCGTCGGCCAGCCCCTGGTTGTAGAAGTGCGGCCCGAGCGTCTCGATGAGGAAGTCCAGGAGGAAGACGGCGTCGAATCCCGTCACCTCCAGGTCGAGCTCGTCCTTCAGGTGCTTGCTCAGGGCCCGGGTCAGCGCGTCCCGGGTCGGCTTGGGAAGTTCGATGTTCGGCATGGTCCGATCTTGGGTATGGGAGCCACGATGGCCGCGACGCTCTACGGCATCAGGAACTGCGACACGATGAAGAAGGCCTGGACCTGGCTGGACCAGGCGGGGGTCGCCTACGATTTCCACGACTACAAGAAGGCCGGGATCGACCGGCCCACGCTGGAGGGTTGGGTGCGCCAGCTGGGCTGGGAGGTGCTGCTGAACCGCTCCGGCACGACGTTCAGGAAGCTGCCCGAGGCCGACAAGCAGGGCCTCGACGCGGAGAAGGCCATCGCCCTGATGCTGGCCCAGCCGTCGATGATCAAGCGGCCCGTCCTGGCGGTGGATGGCCGACTGATCGTGGGGTTCCGGCCGGAGACCTACGCCGAACTGGCCAACTGACCCGCGGCCTGCATCCAATCGTGCGGGCGGCGGCGACTAAGGAGCGACAGACGCTGCGGAGGGCCGCCGCGTCGCCCTGGAGCACCTGCGATGCACGGCTTCTTCTTCAGCTTCTGGTGGCTGATCTTCCCGATCGGCTTCTTCATCTTCGGCGCCTGGGACCGCTGGCTGGCCTATCGGCGCAGCCAGGACCGGCTGGACCTGCTGCGCACCTACACCCAGCAGGGCAAGGACCCGCCGCCGGAGCTGATCCGCGCGCTGCAGGGCGGCGACCTCGAGGACGTTCCGCCGCCGCCCGCCTATGACCCCTACGACCGCGACAGCCGCCGCGCCTATCGCCGCTACCATCGGCACGCCTGGCGCTACACGCCCTACGGAGCCTGGCGCAGCGCGATCGTGACGGGCGCCGTCGCGGGCGGGTTCTGGTTCGCCGCCTACTACGGGGACGTCCCCGGCGCGGACTGGCCGTTCCGCCTGGTGGCGATCATCATGAGCATCATCTTCGCCGCCAACCTGGTCACCGCCCTGTTCGCCACGACCTTCCGAAACCGATGAGCGGCAAGAGCCTGGACAGCGCCCCGGCGCGGCCAGGCCTGGGGGCGTTCCTGGGCCTGCGCCGCCCTGCGCCGCCCGCGGTGGCGGCCTCGCCCGACGCGGCCCTGGTGGCGGCGGCGCAGGGCGGGTCCGCCGCGGCCTTCGCGCGGCTGGTGGAGCGCCACCAGCAGGCGCTGCGGGCCTTCCTGCGGCGCATCTGCGGCGACTGGGCCTTGGCCGACGACCTGGCGCAGGAGACGCTCATCACCGCCTGGTCCAGGATCGGCGCCCTGCAGGCCGGGGCCAGCGTCCGGGCCTGGCTGTGCGGCATCGGCCACCGCAAGCACCTGACCCTGCGCCGGAGCGCCGGCCGAGCCAGGACGCGCGACGCGGCCTGGGAGGCCGAACGCCCCACCACCACCGCCGCCCTCACCGAGGACCGCCTGGCCCTGGAGGCGGTGCTGCGCACCCTGCCGGACGACCAGCGCGCCTGCGTCGCCCTCTGCCTGGCGGCGGATTTCAGCCATGCCGAGGCGGCCGAGGCCCTGGGCCTGCCGCTGGGCACCGTGAAGAGCCATGTGACCCGGGGCCGTGCGCGGCTCCTGGATGTGCTGGGAGGATCCCATGACTGACGCCGACGCGCGCCTGCGGGCGTTGTTCGCCGAGGATGAGCCCCCCGCGCGCGATCCGGCCTTCGTGGCCGCCGTGGCCCATCGCCTGGAGCGGCGGCGGTTGGCCCAGGACGTGGCGTGGCTGGCTGCGGCCGCCGCGGTGGGCGGCCTGGTGCTGTGGGCCCTGTGGCCCGGCCTGCAGCCGCTGCTGGCGGCCGCGGGCCAGAATCTGGCGCCCGTCGCCGGCGCCCTGGCGCTGGCGGGCGCCGTGGTGGCCCTGCTCGAAGGCCGGCTGGGCGGGGTCTTTGCGCCTGAATCATGACTAAGGTTTCATCCGGGCGCTTGCATCTGAAGCGCAGCCGCCGGGTCTCTCACCACCAGAGACGGGCGGTTGCGCCCGCCCATCTGGAGAGGAGAACCAGCCCATGACACCGGTCCTGATCGTCCTGATCATATTCGGATCGATCGCCTCGCTGTTCATCGTGCCGCGCTACTTCAAGAGCGTCGAGCGGCAGAAGATGGCCGAGGCCCTGCGCGCGGCCATCGAGAAGGGCCAGCCCCTGCCGACGGAAGTGATCGAGGCCATGTCGTCCAACGTGCGTCCCGCCGGCCTGCCGCCATCGCCGCAGCGCGACCTGCGCACTGGCATCATCTGGCTGGGGATCGGGGTGGGCTTCGCCTGTTTCGGCGCGGCGGTCAGCTTCGAGGACGCCGATGCGCTGTATCCCATGCTGGGGATCGCCGCCCTGCCGATCTTCATCGGCGCGGCCTTCATCGCCCTCGGGCTCCTGAACCGCACGAAGCCGTAAGCCGCTCAGAGCGGGGGACCCTGCCCATGTCGGGCGTCATCCAAACGAGTATCGCAAGCCTGCACGACGTCGAGCTGTCCACGCTCGCGGCGACGGGTGAGCGGCGCGCCTTCGGGGAGCTGGTGCGCCGGCACGGCTCGGCCGTACGGGGACTGCTGCGCCGGATGGGCGCGCAGGCCGCCGAAGCCGACGACGTGGCCCAGGACGCCTTCCTGGCGGCGTTCGAGCGTATCGCCGAGTTCCGGGGGGAGGGGACCTTCGCGGGCTGGGTGAAGCGGATCGCGGCGCGGCAGTACCTGCGCCGCCTGCAACGCGACCGGCGGCTGAGCGCACTGAGCGCGGACGAAGGGGCAGAGGAGGCCGACCCCGCGGCCGGCGACGCCGACCACCGCATCGACCTGGACGAGGCGCTGAAGGGCCTCTCCGCGGCGGAGCGGTTGTGCGTCTCCATGTGTTACGGCGCGGGCCTGTCCCACGGTGAGGCGGCGGACGCCTTGAATCTGCCGCTCGGAACGGTCAAGTCACATGTCAAACGTGGTCTGGATAAACTCAGAACGCGGCTGGCGCCGTCCGACGGGACGGCGCTTGAAGGGAGGCGCGGGAATGGCTGAGGTCGATTTCGAGCGCCGCCTGGAGCGGCTGTTCGCCGAGCCGCCGAACTTCCCGGACTCACAGGCTTTCGTGGAGCGCGTGGAGCGCCGGCTGAACCGCGGCTGGACCGCCCGCCGCTGGCTGATCGGGGCCGCGGGCCTGGCCGGCGGGGTGATCGGCGCCAGCCAGCTCCTGATGTCCAACCTGTTCCAGCGGTTCGAGACCGCCCAGCACTCCGCCAAGGTGCTGGGGCAGGGCCTCAGCCACGTCTCCTCGACGACCGACATGGTTTCGGCGCTTTCGGGCGGCTATGGGATGTGGATCGCCGTGGGGCTGGCCGTTGTCACGCTCGGCTTCGCCGTCTCGCGGGTGATCGAGGAGATCTGAGTCGTGTCGAGTCATCGTGAGGAAGCCGTCCGGCGCATCGCCGCGCCGGAGATCGCCGCACGCAAGGGCGGCCAGCCCATCGTCTGCCTGACCGCCTACACCGCCCCGATGGCCGAGCTGCTGGATGCGCACTGCGACCTGCTGCTGGTGGGCGACAGCGTCGGCATGGTGGTCCATGGCCTGCCCAACACCGTCGGCGTCACCCTGGAGATGATGATCCTGCACGGCCAGGCGGTGATGCGCGGATCGCGCCGGGCCATGGTGGTGGTCGACCTGCCGTTCGGCGCCTATGAGGGCGCGCCCGAAGCCGCCCACGCCAACGCTGCGCGGGTGATGAAGGAGACCGGCTGCAGCGCCGTGAAGGTCGAGGCCGGGCCTGCGATCGCCGACAACATCGCCTACCTGGTCCAGCGCGGCATCCCGGTGATGGGCCATGTGGGCCTGCGCCCGCAGGCCGTGATGGTGGAGGGCCGCTTCAAGGCCAAGGGCAAGGCCGACCACGAGCGCCGGCGCATCCTGGACGAGGCGCGCGCCGCCGCCGAAGCCGGCGCCTTCGCCGTGGTGGTCGAGGGCGTGGCCGAAGGGCTGGCGCGGGAGATCACCGCGGCAGTCGACGTGCCCACCATCGGCATCGGCGCGTCCGCTGGTTGCGACGGGCAGATCCTGGTCACCGACGACATGCTGGGCCTGTTCGACTGGACGCCCAAGTTCGTGCGCCGCTACGCCGACCTGCGCGGCGAGATCGGCCGCGCGGTCGCCGCCTACGCCGACGATGTGCGCGAACGCAAGTTCCCCGGCCCTGCCGAGATCTATTTCGCCAAGGCCGGATGACCGCGCTGGACTGACCTTGCGGCAGCGTTGAGGCGCGGCGCGGCTTGGCCTACTGAACCGGCTTCACCATTCGAACGGGAGGAGCGGCGATGTTTTCGCACATCATGGTCGGGACCAACGACCTGGACCGGGCCAAGGGCTTTTACGACACCGTGCTGGGCACGCTGGGCGTGCCGCCCGGCCGGGTGGACCGGCACCGGGTGTTCTACATGACCTCGACCGGCATCTTCTCGGTGTCGCTGCCGATCGATGGCGAGCCGGCGACGATCGGCAATGGCAGCACCATCGGCTTTGCCTGCACCTCCAGCGACCAGGCGGACGCCTGGCACGCCGCCGGCCTGGCCAGCGGCGGGACCGCCTGCGAGGACCCGCCGGGCGTGCGCGAAGGCCCCACTGGCAAGCTCTACCTCGCCTATCTTCGCGATCCGGACGGCAACAAGCTGTGCGGCCTGTACCGCATGCCGTAACGGGCGGTCAGCGGCCCTGGAGCGCGTGGACGGCGGCCTGGGCGGGGGGCGAGAAGGCCAGCGGCCCGATCAGCGCCTGCATCAGCAACACCACCGCCACGCCCCAGAGGTAGGCCGGATGGATACGGCGGCGGACCACCAGGTCGGCCGCCGGCCCGGCCAGCAGGATCGCGTCGTTCACCGCGAACATCACCAGCGGCGCGGCGGCTCCGAACGAGTCCATCGGCAGGAAGCGCCCGAGGCCGGGACCCAGGATCGCGGCGGTCGCGCAGAGCATCAGCCGCTTGTGCCATTCCGGCTTGCCGCGCTGGACTACGGCCGCGGCGACCAGGCCGCCGAAAACCACGATGCCGAGGCCGTTCATCACCAGGAAGATGCCCGGCGGGAAGAAGCTGGGCACGCGGTGGTGGCTGATCGAGAACAGCGTGGCGGTCAGGCCCATGACCACCATGGCGGCCGCCAGCCCGGCGCCGGCCACGCCCAGCTGCCGATGCCGCCGCACGTCGCCCGCCACCACCAGCGACGGCTGGACGATCAGCAGCGCCACCCACAGCGTGAAGACGGCGCCGTGCACGTGCAGCAGCAGGGGCAGGCCTGGCGTCGGGGCGAAGTCACCCGGCACGGTCTGTGAAAAGCCCGCGACGAACGCCGCCACCATACTGAGCGCCCAGCCGAGGTAGAAGACCCGGCCCACCTCTGCGGGCCTGCGCCCGATCTCCGCCGTCGCCATGGCCATCCCCCCAATTTCCGCGTCCATGGCGAAGCTGTGCCGCTGCCGGCGGCTTGGCAAGGGGGACGACAACCGGGGAGGGATCGGTGCTGGCCGGAGGCGGTCTCAGCGCCCTTTTTCGAAGCCGAGATTCTCAAATATCATAGACACTTATCGAGCGCTGTGATCTCAACCAGTGCAACCCGGCGCATCGGAACGCTTTGTTGGAGGCGCCACGCGTGGAGATCGCATGCCCCGCTTCCACTTCCATCTCGCGACTCCGGCCGGCCTGGAGCGCGACGAGATCGGCAGCGATTGCGCCAGCGCCGAGGTCGCCTACCTGGACGCGCGCCAGGCGGCGATGGAGATCAGCCACGACTCCGTTCGCCAGGGTGGCGATCCGGCCGGTTACCGGTTCGAGATCTGCGACGCCAAGGGCCGGCTGATCCAGGTGCTGCCATTCGCAGAAATCCTGGCGCCTCCGGCGCGGCCGACGCCGCACGGGCAGGATGTGCTGCGCAGCCGGGTCCTGGCCAGCCTGTCGCGCAGCCGCCAGTTGCAGGCCGAACTGACGGCGGGCTTCGAGGAAGCGAGGACCAGCTTGGCCAGGACCTTCGCCCTGCTGAGGTAGGTCGTCAGGCAAGGTGACGGGGCGCAGTGCGCTGCGGGTGACTTTCGCCCGATCATTTCGGGCGCCGCCGCGATAGGGTGGCGTGAACGGGGGCAAGGAGAATAGGCGGATGACGGCGCGCGCGACGCCCTTTCCGATCGTCGGCGTCGGCGCTTCCGCGGGCGGGGTCGAGGCGCTGGAGGCGCTGTTCCGCAGCGTTCCGCCGAACCCGGGGTGCGCCTTCGTGGTGGTCACCCACCTGGGCCACGACCGCCGCAGCCTCCTTCCGGAGATCATCGCCCGCTACACCGACATGGATGTCCGGGTGGCCGAGGACGGGGCCGAGCTGGGCCCCAACCAGGTCCATGTTCTGCAGACCGACGCGCGCCTGGATATCGAGGGCGGGCGTCTGAAGGTCGTACCCGTCGGCCAGGCCCGCCGCGAGCGCCGGCCGATCGACATCTTCTTCAGCGCCCTGGCGCTGGATAAGGGGGAGCGCGCCGTCGGAGTCGTGTTGTCGGGCGGCGACACCGATGGCACCCTGGGGATCAAGGCCATCAAGGAACGCGGCGGCCTGACCTTAGCCCAGATCGCCGACGGTCACCCGCCGCAGCATCCGGACATGCCGGACAGCGCCATCGCCAGCGGTATGGTCGACCTGGCCATTCCGGCGAAGGACATGGGCGCCCGGCTCGCCGAGTTCGCCGCCAGCCTCGCCCTCTTCGAGAACATCGCCCAGGATTCCCAGCGGCTGGACAGCGAACGCCGGCTGAAGGCCGCACGCCAGCAGATCTACGCGATCATGCGCAACCAGCTGGGCCACGATTTCTCCGGCTACAAGGAAAAGACCTTCCTGCGACGCGTGCAGCGACGGATGCAGGTGAATCGCATCGACGAACTGGACAACTACGTGGAGCGGCTGCGCCAGGACCCCAAGGAGGTCAGCGCCCTGTTCCGCGACCTGCTGATCAACGTCACCAACTTCTTCAGGGACGCCGACGCCTTCAAGGCCCTGGAGACCACGGTGGTGCCTAAGCTGTTCGCGGGCCGCGGCGCCGACGACACGGTCAGGGTCTGGATCCCGGGCTGCGCCACCGGCGAGGAGGTGTTCTCGATCGCCATCCTCATGCGCGAGCACATGGACACGCTGCCGGCCCCGCCGCGCGTCCAGATCTTCGCCACCGACATCGATGAGCCCGCCCTGGCCGTGGCCCGGGCGGCGCGCTACCCGGAGGCCTTGCTCGACAGCGTGTCCGACGCGCGGCGCCAGAGGTTCTTCAGCCATGAGGACGGCAGCTACCAGCTGACCAAGGACGTCCGCGACCTGTGCGTCTTCTCACCCCATAGCGTGCTGCGCGACCCGCCGTTCTCGCGGCTGGACCTGATCTCGTGCCGCAACCTCTTGATCTACTTCGGGGCCGATGCGCAGAACCAGGTGCTCCCGACCTTCCACTATTCGCTGCGGCCCGGCGGCTACCTGTTCCTGGGCACGTCCGAGAACGCCAGCCAGTTCGCCGACCTCTTCACGCCCGTCGACAAGAAGCAGCGCATCTTCCGGGCCCGCGACGACGCCCGGGCCAGCGTGCGCCTGCCGGTGATCGTCGGCCCAGCGCGGCCCACGCCCTTCGCGCCGCCGATCGTGGACCGCACCCGGCGGGTGGCCGGCCTGCACCTCAGCCAGACCATCGAGGCCCACGTCCTGCACCGCTATACGCCGGCCCACGTGGCGGTAAGCCGTGACGGTGACGTGGTCTATTATTCGGGCCGGACGGGGAAATATCTGGAAGCGACGCCGGGTGCGCCGAGCCGCCAGATCCTGTCCATGGCGCGCCGCGGCCTGCGCCTTGACCTGCGTACGGCGCTGCGGGAGGCCATCGAGACCGACCGCCGGGTGGTCCGCGAAGGCCTCATCGTCGAGGCTGACGACAACCGGGTCCAGCGGCTCAACCTCTCGGTCGAGCCCATTGGGGAGCCGGGCGACGAGCGCCTGTTCCTGATCGTGTTCGCCGACGTCGGCCCTGTGGTCCGGCGCGAGGAGGCCGGCGTCGCCGGGCCGCCCGACGAGATCGCCCTGCAGCTCGACCGCGAGCTGCGCGAGACGCGCGACCGGCTGCAGTCGCTGATCGAGGAATACGAGACGGCCCTGGAGGAGCTGAAGTCGTCCAACGAGGAGCTCGTCTCGGTGAACGAGGAGCTTCAGTCCACCAACGAGGAGCTGGAGGCCTCCAAGGAGGAGCTGCAGTCCCTCAACGAGGAGCTGCACACCGTCAATGCCGAGCTGCAGGGCAAGGTGGAGCAGCTGGACCGGGCCAACAGCGACCTCACCAACCTGTTCGAGAGCACCCGTGTGGCCACGGTGTTCCTCGACCGGAAGCTGGCGATCCGCAGCTATACGCCGGCGGTCTCCCAGATCTTCAACATCCTGCCCAGCGACCGGGGCCGGCCCCTGACCGACCTGGTCAGCCAGGTCGAGATGCCGTCGCTGGCCGCCGACGCCCGCCGCGTCATCGAGACCGGCAAGACCATCGAGCGCACGCTGGATCACGACCACGGCAAGGCCCACTACCTGCTGCGGCTGGTGCCGTACCTGGACACCGACCAGACGCTGGAGGGCGTGGTCCTGACGCTGGTGGACGTCACCTCCCTGACCCAGGCCGAGGCGCAGGAGAAGCTGCTGATCGACGAGCTGAACCATCGGGTGAAGAACATGCTGACGGTGGTCATCGGCGTGGCCGAGCAGACCATCCGCACCAGCCCCGACCTGGCCGCGTTCAAGACCCGTTTCATCGACCGCGTGCACAGCATGGCGCGGTCGTACGAACTGCTCTCGCGCCAGCACTGGACCGACGCCTCGGTGGAGGAGCTGATCCGGCCGCACCTGGATCCATTCGGGCCGGAGCGGGTGCGCTTTGGCGGCCCGCCGGTGCGGCTGAAGCCCAAGCAGTCCCTGTCGCTGGGGATGATCATCCACGAGCTGGCCACCAACGCCAGCAAGTACGGCGCGCTCAGCCGCCAGGAGGGCGACCTGGAGATCGGGTGGGCGGAGCGGCCCGGCGGCGAGTCCGGCGCGGAATTCGACCTCTCCTGGCGCGAGCGGAACGGGCCGGAAATCTCGGGCCGTCCGCGGCGCGGCTTCGGCCTCACCCTGGTCGAGCGCGAGACCACCCACAGCCTGCAAGGCAAGGCCGAGATCAAGTTCGAGCCCGACGGCCTGGACGTGCGGCTGACCTTCCCAAAGTAGGCTCGGGCGTGTCGTGAGGCCCTATATCGCCGCCTGCCGCCGTCGCCTTTGCCGCGCCTGCCGACCCAGGCTTGAGGCAGCGGGCGCGCCGCTATAGGTTCCGCCCCTCGTTAAGCGACATGTCGCGCCCCGGAGCCCCCCTGAAGTGACGGATCTATTCGAAGAGGTCGAAGAGCAGCTTCGCTCCGACCAGTACCGGCAGTTCGCTCAGCGGGCGCTGCCGTGGCTCCTGGGATTCGCCGCGGCCGCCCTGATCCTGACGCTGGGCTACTGGGGCTATGACAGCTATCGCAGCCGGCAGACGGCCGCGGCCTCCGAGGCCTATGCCGGCGCGCTGGACGCGCTGCAGGCCAATGACCCGCAGAAGGCGCGCGAACTGTGGACCCAGGTGGCGAAGTCGCCGTCCGCGGGCTACCGCTCGCTGTCGCTGATGCACCTGGCCGCCTTCGCCCTGGACGAGAAGAAGCCGGCCGATGCGGTGAAGCTGCTGGACCAGGCCGCCAAGGAGGCCCCCGATCCGGTGATCGGCGACGCCGCCCGCCTCAAATCCGCCTTCGCGCTCCTCGACACCGCCCCATTGACCGAGTTGGAGGGGCGTTTGAAGCCGCTGATGGACGACGGCCGTCCGTACCGCATCCAGGCCCGCGAGGCCCTGGCCTTCGCCAAGCTGAACGCGGGCGACCTGAAGGGGGCCCGCGGCGACTTCGTGCTGATCTCCCAGGCCCTGGATGCGCCGCAGGGCGCCCAGGCCCGCGCCCAGGCCGCCATCGGCCTCATCGATTCGGGCTCGGCCAAGGCCGTCCCCGCGGTGGTGAAGACCGCAGCGAGCCTGCCGCCGCCCATGCCCGGCCTGCCGGCCGACATCGCCGGCGCCCTGGCCGGCCAAGCCCAACCTCAAGCGAACGCCCCGCAATGAACCGTAGACCTCTGATCGCCGCCGCCCTGTTGGCCGCGGCGCTGGGCGCTTCCAGCTGCTCGACTGTCAGCCGGATCAATCCGTTCCATGGCAAGGACAAGCCGGCCGAGCTGGCCGGCGAGGGCCAGCGCATCTCGATCATCCCCGCGGACCAGCGGCTGGAGCCGGCGGCGGCGCTGAAGGGCGTGGACTTCGCCCTGCCGCCCGTCTCGCCGATCGCCGAATGGCCGCTGCCGGGGGGCACGCCCGAGCAGTCGGTGGGCAATGTCGACGCCGCCCCTAACCTCTCCATCGCCTGGCGCAAGAGCTTCGGCCAGGGGACCAAGCGCGGGCGCTACGTCACCGCCCCGCCGGTGGCGGCCGAGGGCAAGGTGTTCCTGATGGACGCCGACGGCCGCGTGGTGGCCGTGGACGCCGCCTCGGGCCGCGAACTCTGGCGCACCTCCACCAACCCCGGCGACAACAAGCGCGACAAGCTGGGCTTCGGCGGCGGCGTGGCCTACGCCGACGGCAAGATCTACGCCGCGTCCGGCTTCCGCGACGTGATGCAGATGGACGCCAAGACCGGCGCCGTCGGCTGGCGCACCAAGACCGGCGAGCCCATCCATGGCGCCCCGACCGTGGTCAACGGCCGGCTCCTGGTGGTGGCGCTGGACAACACCCTGCTCAGCTTCAACGCCGCCACCGGCGCGCCGAGCTGGACCTATCAGGCCCTGTCGGAGTCGGCGCGGATCCTGGCGGCCTCGTCGCCCGCGGTCTCCGGCGACACCGTGGTGGCCGCCTTCGGCTCGGGCGAGCTGGTGGCCCTGCGCGCCGAGAACGGCAACGATCTCTGGAACGAGGCCCTGTCGCGCGCCAGCCGCACCAGCGCCCTGTCCGAGATCCGCGACATCCCCGGCCGGCCGGTGATCTACGGCGGCGACGTCTTCGCCATCAGCCACTCCGGCGTCTTCGCGGCGACCGACCTGCGCACCGGCGAGGCGCGCTGGAGCCTGCCGGTGGTGGGCGTCACCTCGCCGCTGCCCGCCGCCGACGTGGTCTATGCGGTCTCCAAGGACGGCCAGGTGATCTGCGCCAGCCGCGAGAACGGCCAGATCTACTGGATCAAGAACCTCAACGAGGGCTTCAAGACCAAGAAGAAGGGCGGGGTGTTCGGCATCGGCGGGCAGAAGATGAACCGCCCGATCTGGTCCGGGCCGCTGCTGGCCCGCGACCGGCTGCTGATGGTGGGCCAGACCGGCGAGCTGGTGGCGTTGAACGCCAAGACCGGCGAGACCCTCAAGCGGCTGGAGATCAAGGGGGCCTCGACCATCGCCCCGATCGCCATGGGCGACACCGTCTATGTGGTGACCCAGGACGCCGACCTCGTCGCTATCCGCTGATCTGACCGCTAGACTGCCGCCATGGCGCTGAAAATTGCGATCGTCGGGCGGCCGAATGTCGGCAAGTCCACGCTGTTCAACCGGCTGGCGGGCAAGAAGCTCGCCATCGTCGACGACCAGCCCGGGGTCACGCGCGACCGGCGCTTCGGCGTCGGCCGGCTGGGCGACCTGGACCTGGAGCTGATCGACACCGCCGGCTTCGAGGACGTCACCGACGAGAGCCTGGAGGCCCGGATGCGGGCCCAGACCGAGCTCGCCGTCGACGAGGCGGACCTGGCGCTGTTCGTAGTCGATGCGCGCGAGGGGATCACGCCGGGCGACGAGATCTTCGCCGACGTGCTGCGCCGCAAGGGCAAGCCGGTGATCGTCGCGGCCAACAAGTCCGAGAGCAAGGCCTCGGAATCGGGGGTGCTGGAAGCCTTCGGCCTGGGCCTGGGCGAGCCGATCCCGATCTCGGCAGAGCATGGCGAGGGCATGGCCGACCTCTATGCCGCCGTCGCCGCGCTCTCCACCGACGAGGACGACGACGAGGAGGCCGAGGCGGCGGACAAGCCGGTCTCCATCGCCATCGTGGGGCGGCCGAACGCGGGCAAGTCCACCCTGGTGAACCGCCTGATCGGCGAAGATCGCCTGCTGACCGGTCCTGAGGCCGGCATCACCCGCGACGCGATCCCGGTGGACTGGGAATGGGACGGCCGCGCGATCCGGCTGGTCGACACCGCGGGTTTAAGACGCAAGGCCAAGGTCCAGGAAAAGCTGGAGAAACTGTCGACCGGGGACTCCATCCGGGCGATCACCTTCGCCGAGGTGGTGATCCTGGTGATGGACGCCACCCATCCGCTCGAGATCCAGGACCTGCAGATCGCCGACCTGGTGGAGCGCGAGGGCCGGGCGCTGGTGTTCGTGCTGGCCAAATGGGACCTGGTGGAGGATCCGCAGGCGCGCCTGGCCGAGCTGGTGGAAGAGGCGACCCGCGCCCTGCCGCAGCTGAAGGGCTCGCCGGTGGTGGCGCTGTCGGCCGAGACCGGCCGCGGGCTGGACCGGCTGATGCCGGCGGTCTTCAAGGCCCACGCCGACTGGTCCACCAAGGTGAAGACCCGCGACCTCAACGACTGGCTGAAGATGGCCGTCGAGCGCCACCCGCCGCCGGCCGTCGGCGGTCGCCGGGTGAAGCCGAAGTACATGGCCCAGACCAAGGCCCGGCCGCCGACGTTCGTGCTGTTCGCCAGCCGCGCCGACCAGTTGCCGGACCACTACAAGCGCTACCTGATCAATTCGATCCGCGAGAGCTTCGACCTGCCGGGCGTGCCGATCCGCCTGACGGTCAAGTCGAACAAGAACCCCTTCGCCGAGGGCGAGGAGAAGAGCGGTTCGGGCCTGTCCCGCGAGCGCCAGCCCGAGGGCAAGACGGGCCTGGCCGCGAAGATCCGTCGCGCCGCCGCGGCCAAGGCCAAGGCCGGCGCCGAGGCGGGTCCCCGGCCGGCGCGGACGAAGGCGGCCAAGAAGCCCGGAAATCCCCGCGGACGCGCGGCCAAGCTGGCCCGGCCCGGGGTCAAGCCGAAGCGAGCGTCCCGGCCGTCTTCCAATCCGAAAAGGCCACGCTAGCGGTCGGCAGGCCCAGGTCCGCCTGCGCCAGCTCCACCACCAGCGGCCCGATCTCTGAGGGATCGGGCAGGGCGGCCGGATCCTCGCCCGGCATGGCCTCGGCGCGCATGCGGGTGCGCATGATGTTCGGGTCCAGCAGGACGGCGCGGATCTTGGTCGGCTCCAGCTCGTCGGCCCAGGTGCGGACCAGGTTCTCGAGCGCCGCCTTGGTGGCGCCGTAGGGGCCCCAGAAGGCCTTGGGACGCGCCGCCCGGCCGCTGGTCAGGAAGATCGCCCGCGGGCGCTCCGACGCCCGCAGCAGCGGCTCGACGGCGCGGATCAGGCGGTAGGAGGCGGTCAGGTTGACGGCCAGCACCCGCTCCCAGTGCTTGGGCTCGATATGCGCTACCGGGGTCAGGGGGCCCAGGATGGCGGCGGCGTGGACCAGCACGTCCAGGCGGCCGAAGCGCTGGTGGATGGCCAGGGCCAGGTGGTCGCAGTTGTCGCCCTCGGCGATGTCCATCGGCACGAGAGTGGCGGACTGGCCCGTGGCGGCGCGGATGGCGTCGTCCAGCTCCTCCAGGGCCCCCTGGGTGCGGGCCACGGCGACGACGTGCGCGCCGGCGGCGGCGAGGGCCAGGGCGGCGGCGCGGCCGATGCCGCGGCTGGCGCCGGTGACGAGGGCGATGGTGTCTTTGAGGGGCGTGTCGGACATGCGGCGCCGGCTCTAGCCGGTTTCGGCGGCCATGTCAGTCGCGGGCGTGGCCGCGCGCTCCGCATAGCGCTGGGCGATGGCGGCGCAGGCCATCAGCTGCACCTGGTGGAAGATCATCAGCGGGATGAGGGCCACGCCCGCCAGGGCCGGGGCGAACAGGGCGGCGGCCATAGGCGCGCCGCTGGCGAGGGACTTCTTCGAGCCGCAGAAGACGATGGCGATCTCGTCTTCCTTGCTGAAGCCCAGGGCCTGGGCCGCGAGCCGGGTGATCAGCAGCACCGCGCCCAGCAGCGCCAGGCAGATGGCCAGCAGGCGCACCAGGTCCAGCGCGCCCAGCCGCTGCCAGACGCCCCCCACCACCGCGCCGGAGAAGGCGGTGTAGACCACCAGCAGGATCGAGCCGCGGTCGAACCGGGACAGCGCCTTGGCCCGCGCCTGCACCCAGCCGCCGATCCAGGGCCGCAGCGCCTGGCCGGCTGCAAAGGGCAGCAGCAGCTGGGCCACGATCGACCAGAACGACGAGGGGCTGACCGCGCCGCCGCCCTGGGCGTGCAGCAGCAAGCCCGCCAGGAGCGGCGTCAGGAACACGCCCAGCAGGTTCGACGCCGAGGCGGAGGCGACCGCCGCCGGCACGTCGCCGCGGGCGATCCCCACGAAGGCGATGGAGCTCTGGATGGTGGACGGCAGGCAACCCAGGAAGACGATGCCGGAGGCCAGCGCCGGCGGGCTGATCCAGGCGGGCAGGGCCACGATCCCCAGGCACAGGGCCGGGAACAGCAGGAACGTCGAGCCGAGCACCAGCAGGTGCAGGCGCCAGTGGGAGAGCCCGCGGATCACCGCCTCCCGCGACAGGCGCGCCCCATGCAGGAAGAAGACCAGGGCGATGGCGACCTTGGTGGCCCAGCCGAACGCCACAGCGGCCTCTCCGCGCGCCGGCGCCACGGAGGCGGCCACCGCCATCAGGATGATCAGGACGAGGTACCAGTCGGGCCGCAGGCGGCTGAGCAGCCCGCCGCGCGCTGGGCTCACGCGTCGACCAGGAACGACAGCTGCCGCTCCACCAGCTCATTGCGGCCCAGGGCGATCTCGCGGTCCAGGAGGCGCGTGGGGTAGTCGCCGGTGAAATAGTGGTCGGTGAACTGCGGCTGCTTGGGATCGCGCTCGGCGCCCATGGCCCAGTAGAGGCCGTCGACCGAGAGATAGCCCATGGAGTCCACGTTCAGGATCTTGGCGATCTCCTCGACGCTGTGGTTGGCGGCCAGCAGCTTGTCGCGGTCGGGCATGTCGATGCCGTAGTAGTCGGGCCACTGGATCGGCGGGCTGGCCGAGCGCAGGTGCACTTCCTTGGCGCCCGCCTCGCGCACCATGCGCACCACCCGCACCGAATTGGTGCCGCGCACGATGGAATCGTCCACCAGCAGCACCTTCTTGCCCGCCAGCACGGACCGGTTGGGCGCCAGCTTCATGCGCACGCCCAGCTCGCGCTCGCCCTGGGTGGGCTGGATGAAGGTGCGGCCCACATAGTGGTTGCGGATGATGCCCATCTCGAAGGGCACGCCGGCCTCCTGGGCGAAGCCGAGCGCGGCGGGCACCCCCGAGTCCGGCACCGGCACCACCACGTCGCAGTCCGCGGGCGCCTCCTGCGCCAGGCGCCGGCCCATGCGCTTGCGCACCTCGTAGACCGACAGGCCGTTCACGACGGAGTCGGGGCGGGCGAAATAGACATATTCGAAGATGCAGGGCCGCGCGCGCTGGGCCGGGAAGGGGCAGAAGCTGCGCAGGCCCTTCTCGTCGATCACCACCATCTCGCCATGCTCGATGTCGCGCACGAAGGTGGCGCCGATCATGTCGAGGGCGCAGGTCTCGGACGCCAGCACCGATTTGCCGTTCAGCTCGCCCAGCACCAGCGGCCGGATCCCCAGCGGGTCGCGCACGCCGACCAGCTTCTTGTTGGTCAGGGCCACCAGGGCGTAGCCGCCCTCGATCTGCTGCAGCGCCTCGGTGAAGCGGTCCAGGAACTTGGCGCGCCGGGAACGGGCGATCAGGTGCAGGATCGCCTCGGAGTCCGAGGTCGACTGGAAGATCGCCCCTTCCTGCACCAGCTGCTCGCGCAGGGTCAGGAAGTTGGTCAGGTTGCCGTTGTGGGCCAGGGCGATGCCGCCCGCCTCGAGGTCGGCGAACATCGGCTGGACGTTGCGGATGAAGCTGCCGCCGGCGGTGGAGTAGCGGGTGTGGCCGATGGCGCAGCCGCCCGGCAGGCGCTCCGAAAGGTCGCCGCCGCCGAAGGCGTCGCCGACGTAGCCCATGTGCCGCTCGGTGTGGAACCGCTGGCCGTCGAAGCTGGCGATGCCGCAGGCCTCCTGGCCGCGGTGTTGCAGGGCGTGCAGGCCCAGCGCCGTGATCCCCGACGCCGCCTCGACGTCATAGATGCCGAACACCCCGCATTCCAGCCGCGGCGTGTCGTCGTCCGGATCGCGATGCAGCGCATGCGGCTCGGTCATCGGGAGCGCTCCGGGGGTCTGGGGTGGGTCGGTTGGCGGGCCTCGTACCCGTCTGTCGTCGTTCTGTCACCTGATGCGTCGTGCACGACGCGGTCGAAGGCGGGTTTGAGCCGCCCCGCAAGGTCCAGGCCCTGGGGCGCCAGCGATTGCAGCAGCCGGCCCATGTTGCTGGCCAGCGGCCAGGTGCGCGCCCCGGTGATCCAGTGCGGGCGCAGGTCCTCGGGCGTAGCGGCGTTGAACATCAGGAACAGGGCGCCCAGCACGATCAGGCCGCGGCCCAGGCCGATGAGCAGGCCCAGGGAGCGATCCAGGAAGCCCAGCATCTGGGTGCTCTGAACCGCCCGTGCGATCCCCGCGCCGATCAGCCGCAGGGCCACGAAGGCCACGCCGAACACCACTACCAGAGCCGCGAGGGTCGCCAGCCACCCAGGATGGACCACATGCCGGAACATCGGGGCGAAGGCCGGCAGGCCGAAGATCGCCAGGCCAGCGGCCAGGAACAAGGCCAGCAGCGCCACCACTTCGCGCACCGCGCCCCGGGCGAAGCCCACCGCGGCGGAGATCGCCAGCAGCACCAGGACGATGATGTCGAACTGGGTCATGAGGCGTCCCACTCGGCGTCGTGGACGCGCTGGATGGCGTCGGCCAGCCGCGAGGCGCGGGTCAGGCCCATGCCCTCCGGCGGCTCGGCCTCGCGCGGACCCAGGGCCTGGCGGAAGCCCAGCTTGGCGGCTTCCTTCAGGCGGCCGTCCATCCGGCTCACGGGGCGCACCTCGCCGGAGAGGCTGATCTCGCCGAACACGACGCAATCCTGCGGCAGGGCCTGGTCGAAGGCGGAGGAGGCGAGGGCGGCGGCGGCGGCGAGATCGGCGGCAGGTTCGGAAATCCGCAGGCCCCCCGCCACGTTGAGATAGACATCGCGGTCGCCGAAATGAAGGCCGCAGCGGGCTTCCAGCACCGCCAGGATCATGGCCAGGCGCCCGGAGTCCCAGCCCACAACGGCCCGCCGCGGCGTGCCGTAGGCCGAGGGCGCCACCAGGGCCTGGATCTCCACCAGCACCGGGCGCGAGCCCTCGATGCCGGCGAACACGGCCGCCCCGGCCGCACGCGCCCCCGCCGTGTTCAGGAACAGGGCCGAGGGGTTTTTCACCTCGGCCAGGCCGGCGTCGCCCATCTCGAAGACCCCGATCTCGTCGGTGGCGCCGAAGCGGTTCTTCGCGCCGCGCAGGATCCGGAAGGGATAGCCGCGCTCGCCCTCGAAGGCGAAGACGGCGTCGACCATGTGCTCCACCACCCGGGGCCCGGCGATGGCGCCCTCCTTGGTCACGTGGCCGACCAGAACCACGGCGACCCCGCGCTTCTTGGCCAGGCGCACCAGTTCGCCGGCGGCCGCACGCACCTGGGTGACGGATCCCGGCCCCGCCTCGTGCGCGTCGCTCCACATGGTCTGGATGGAATCGATCACCACCAGGTCGAACGGCTCGGCCTTCAGGCCGTCCACGATGGTGCGCAGGCTGGTCTCGGCCGCCAGCTTCACCGGCGCGTCGGCCAGGCCCATGCGCTGGGCGCGGGCGCGCACCTGCTCCACGGCCTCTTCGCCCGAGATGTAGGCGCAGCGGGCCCCGGCGCGCGCCGCGCTGGCCGCCACCTGCAGCAGCAGGGTGGACTTGCCGACGCCCGGGTCGCCGCCCACCAGGATCGCCGAGCCGGGCACCACGCCGCCGCCGCACACGCGGTCCCATTCGCCGACGCCGGTGGCGATGCGCGGCGGGGCCGGAGTCTCGGCGTCCAGGCCCTCGAACGCCAGGCCCAGGCGGCGGGTAGGCTTGGTGGCCTTCAAAGCGCCCGGCGGGCGGCTGGTCAGCTCCTCGACCAGGGTGTTCCAGGCGCCGCAGGCCGGGCACTGGCCGGACCAGCGCGTCTGCACGGCCCCGCAGGACTGGCAGGCGTAGACGGCGCCGTCGCGGGCCATGGGGTCTCCTGATTCGGATGGAACCCCAGTCTAGCGCGCGCCGCCGCGCCGGTCTGTGTGGCCGCTTGCCGTACCTGCAGCTTGGGATAGGCTCAAGGTTCGGGGAACGCCGGTCAAGAAGAGGGCTGACCTAATGAGCATTGTGGAACCTGGCGTGGCGCCGTCGGGGCTTGTCGCGCGCGTCAAAGCGATCCTGACCCAGCCGACGGCGACGTGGGACGTCATCGACACCGAGCCGGCCGACATCGGCGGGCTCTACCGCAGCTATGTGATCCCGCTGGCGGCGATCCCGCACATCTGCAGTTTCATCGGCCTGGCGGTGTTCGGGGTCGGGGCCTTCGGGTTCTCGTATCATCCGTCGATCATCTGGCTGGCGGTCCAGACCATCGTGGGGTTCGTGCTGAGCCTGGCCATGGTCTACGTCCTGTCCCTGGTGATCGACGGCCTGGCGCCGACCTTCAACGCCACCAAGAACCAGACCCAGGCCCTCAAGCTGGCGGCCTATGCGCCGACCGCGTCGTGGGTGGCGGGGGTCTTCAGCCTCTACCCCGCCCTGGCCATCGTCGGCGTGCTGGGCGGGCTCTATTCGCTGTTCACGCTCTACAAGGGCCTGCCGCGCCTGATGAAGGCGCCGGATGACAAGGCCGGGCCGTACTTCGTCGTGGTCCTGGTGGTGGCGATCGTGATCGGCCTGGTCATCGGCATCGCGACCTCGGCCATCGGCGGCATGGGCATGGGCGCGGCGCGGCTCGGCGGCATGTCCGACGCGGGCCACGTCTCGGGCGTGGTCAATGTGCCCGGCAAGGGCAGCGTCGACCTGGGCCAGCTGCAGGCCGCGGCGGCGCGCGCGGAGGCGGCGTCCAAGCAGATGCAGTCGGGCAATGCGCCGGCGGCGACCGATCCCGAGCTGCTGAAGGGCCTGCTTCCGGCCTCGCTGGGGGGCTTCACGCGCAGCGAGGTCAACGCCGCCAGCGGCGGGGCCGGCGGCGTGCAGGGCTCCAGCGCCGACGGCAGCTACGCCAAGGGCGATGCGCGCATCCGCCTGGAGGTGACCGACATGGGCGCCATGGGCGCGCTGGCCGGCATGGCCGGGGCGTTCAACGTGAAGTCCACCAAGGAGAGCGCCACTGGCTACGAGAAGGTCGGCAAGGTCGACGGCCGCCTGACCCAGGAGAGTTACGACAGCGCCTCGCACCACGGCGAATATGGCGTGATGGTCGCTGACCGGTTCATGGTCCAGGCCACCGGCGACGGCGTCAGCATGGACGAGCTGAAGGCCGCGGTGGGCGCGATCCCGGTCTCGCGGCTGGAAGGCTTCGCCAAGGCCAGCTGAGGCCGCGTCGCCACGCACCCTTTGCGCCCCGGCGGCTTGTGCTAACCAGGGCGGGTAGGGCGTGGAGGCTGGGATGGAAACGCCGCGTGGGTTCGG
This sequence comes from Caulobacterales bacterium, assembly GCA_019510435.1. Taxonomy (GTDB): domain Bacteria; phylum Pseudomonadota; class Alphaproteobacteria; order Caulobacterales; family Caulobacteraceae; genus Phenylobacterium. The sequence continues at coordinate 155,893 of JAEKKJ010000013.1, forward strand.
CGTCGCGAAACGGGCCGTGGCCATGCTGGCCCGCCCCGACCGCACGTTCGATCGCGTGGGCGAGGAATCCGGCGACCTGCGGGGCCTGTTCCGCCGCTATGTCGCGCCGCTGGCGGCGATCCCGGCCGTCTGCGGCGTCATCGGACCGCTGATCTTCGGCTTCAACGTCTACAACGTCGGCATCCACATGAGCGTGGTGGGCCTCATCCTGGAGGCCGCGGTCGGCTATCTGCTGACGCTCGCGGCGGTCTATGGCCTGGGCCTCTTCGTGGAGCTCACCGCCCCATGGTTCGGGGGGGTGCGCAGCCGCGATCGGGCGATGCGGGCGGTGGCCTATTCGGCCACGGCGGTCTGGGTGGCGGGCCTGGCGGAGCTCTACCCCAACCTCGGCCTGCCGCTGGGCGTGCTGGCGGCGCTCTGGAGCCTTTATGCGCTCTACCTGGGCCTCGCGAAGCTGATGGCCATCCCGGAGGAGCGGCGCCTGGTGGCCTTCGCCGTGGTGCTGCTGGCCCTGGCGGTGCTGGGGGTGGCGCGCGGGATGGCGGTGGCCAAGGCGGCGGAGCTGGGCGGCCCGCTCTCGGCCTCCTATGCCCCGCGCAGGTAGATCCGCTCGGCGCGCGGGCTGAGCCGCACCAGCACCTCGTGCGCCACCGTGCCGGCGGCGGCGGCGAGATCATCCAGAAGCGCGTTGGGGCCCACCATCTCCACCATGTCACCGACGCTGGCCGCCGCCTCGCCGAGGTCGATGACGGTCAGGTCCATGGTCACGGCCAGCAACCGCCGCAGGCCTCCGCCCGCCCAGGCGTGGCCGCGGCCCATGGCGGCGCGGATGACGCCATCGGCGTAGCCGGCCGCCACCACCGCCACCCGCATCGGGGCTGGGGCGGTGAAGCTCTGGCCATAGCCGACGCGGTCGCCGGGGCGCAGGTTGCGGATGTCGAGGATCGGGGCCTCCAGGGTGGCGACCGCCTTCAGCCGCGGGTCCGGCCGCTCGAAGGGCCCGCCGCCGAACAGGCTGACGCCAGCCCGGACCTGGTCGTAGCGGAAGTCGGGGCCCAGGAAGGCGCCCGCGGAGGCCGCGAAGCTGGCGCGCGCTTCCGGCAGCAGGGCGCGGACATCGCGGAAGCGGGCCAGCTGCTCGGCGTTGCGCGGCTCCGCGGGGTCGGTGGCCGAGCCCAGGTGGCTGACGATCAAGGGCACGTGCAGGGTGCGCAGGGCCCCTGGCGCTGCGAGCAGGGCCTGGGCGGCGTCGAGGGTCAGGCCCTGGCGGTTCATCCCCGTGTCCACCTGCAGCGCGGCCTCGTAGCGCCCGTTCGCCGCCGCCAGAGCCAGGGCCGCCATGGCCTGGGGCAGGGTGGAGAGGACCGGGGTCAGCCGCGCCGCCGCCAGCCGCTCGGCTGCGCCGGGCAACAGGCCGTCCAGCACATAGATCGTCGCCTTCCGCTCGCCCAACGCCGCGCGCAGGGCCTCGCCCTCGGCCGTGCGGGCCACGAAGAAGCTGCGGGTCCCCTCGGCCCAGAGCCGCCGCCCGATGGGCCCGGCGCCCAGGCCATAGGCGTCGGCCTTGACCACGGCGGCCACCTCGGCGCCGGCCGCTTCGGCAGCGACGACCGCGCGGTTATGCGCCAGCGCGTCGAGGTCGATGGTCAGTCGCGCGCGGTCGGCAAGGCTCATGCCTGCTTAGTGCTGGTCGTAGCGGGCGCTGTCACGAGCCAGATTGCCGAACTTGGTCAGGTCCTCGTTGAACGAGAGCCGCACGGTGCCGATCGGACCGTGACGCTGCTTGCCGATGATGATCTCGGCCAGGCCCATGACCTTGTCCATCTTCTCCTGCCACTCGAAGTGCTCCGGCGTGTTGGGCTGGGGCTCGAGGCGGCTGAGGTAGTAGCTCTCGCGATAGACGAACATGACCATGTCGGCGTCCTGCTCGATGGAGCCGGATTCCCGCAGGTCCGAGAGCTGGGGCTTCTTGTCTTCGCGATTCTCCACCTGGCGGCTCAGCTGGGAGAGGGCCATCACCGGGACGGACAGCTCCTTGGCCAGCGCCTTGAGGCCCTGGGTGATCATGGAGACCTCCTGCACCCGGTTCTCCGGCCCGCCGGCGCCGGTTGTGATCAGCTGCAGGTAGTCCACCACCACCAGGTCCAGGCCCACCATCCGCTTCAGGCGCCGCGCGCGGGCGGTCAGCTTGGCCAGGGTGATGCCGCCCGTGGCGTCGATGTAGAGCGGGGCCTCCTGGATCTCGAGGGCCGCGTCGCGCACCCGGCCGAACTCGCTGGCGTCGATCTCGCCCTTGCGCAGGCGGTCGCCGGAGACGCCCGACACCTCGGCCAGGAGGCGCATGGCCAGCTGCTCGGCCGACATTTCCAGCGAGAAGAAGGCCACGACGCCGCCGGAGACGGTCTTCTTCGACCCATCCGGCTGCGGCTCCCAGGCGTAGTGGCGGGCGACGTCGAAGGCGACGTTACAGGCGAGCGAGGTCTTACCCATGGAGGGGCGGGCGGCCAGGATGATCAGGTCCGAAGGGTGCATGCCGCCGATCTTCTGGTCCAGGTCGATCAGGCCGGTGGAGAGGCCCGCCAGGCCCCCGTCGCGGGCGTGGGCCTCCGCGGCCATGGCTACGGCGCCTTGCAGGGCGTCGGAGAAGTTCACGAAGCCGGAGGAGACCCCGCCGGTCTCGGCCAGCTGGTACAGCTGCTGCTCGGCCTGTTCGATCTGGTCGCGGGCGTCGAGCTCGGCGTCGCCCTGCTGGGCCTGGGTCGAGATCTCGCCGCCGATGCGGATCAGGTCGCGGCGCAGGGCCAGGTCGTAGACCGAACGGGCGTAGTCCGGGGCGTTGGCCGCCGGCGGGGCGCGGTCGACCAGGGCGGCCAGGTAGCGGATGCCGCCCAGCTCGGCGAACGCCGGGTCGCGGTTGAACTGCTCGGCCAGCAGGATCGGCTCGGCCAGCTGGCCCTTGCGGACATTGGTCTCGATGGCCGCATACAGCCGCTGGTGGAACGGCTCGAAGAAGTGGCGGGCCTGCAGGTGGTCGCCCAGCCGCTCGAAGGCGGCGTTGTCGTAGAGCAGCGCGCCCAGCAGCGCCTGTTCGGCCTCGATGTTCGAGGGCATCACGTGGGCGACCTGGAGGTCGTTGGAGACGGGGCGGAGGTCGAGCGCCGGAACGAGAGCCATGCGTTACGGATATATGAAGGTGGTCGCCGCCGGGACTGCGACACGCACGCCGCGAGGCCCTGTCCACACACATTTTCCGACTGTGGAAAAGCCAAGCTTGGGGCTTGTCAGGCGGCCGTTTCGCGTGTCGCCGCGGGGGCGGGGTTCGGTGATGCCGGCGGTGACGGACATGGCGGGAGGAGATGCCGCTCCTGCGTCAGATGCGGACGCAGCAGCGATCCGCCGCAGATCCGGACGCTAGCTCTCCGCGCCAGGCTGCGGAGCGATCGGCAGGCGGACATGGCTGGGCCGCGTCGCGCTCATGTGGAGGGTGTTGGCAGCCGTGCGCATCTGCCGCCACCGGCCCTCGGGCTCGCCGGTGTTCGGGTTCAGGTCGAAGTGCGGGAAGTTGCTGGCGCCGATGTCCAGGCGGATGCGGTGACCGGCCTTGAACAGGTTGGAGGTCGGGAAGGCCTCGACGCGCAGGCGGTAGACCTGACCGGGCGTCATCAACTGGGGATGCTCCCAGCTGTCGCGGTAGCGGCAGCGCAGGATGCCGTCGGTGAGGTTCATGGCGTAGCCGTGCGGATAGTCCGCGCTGGGCGGATAGACGTCCACCAGCTTGATGGTGACGTCGGTGTCCGGGCAGTCGGATGCGAGCCACAACTCGGCCTCGATCGGTCCGGTGACCTCCACGTCCTCGGCCAAGGGCGCGGTCTGGAAGCTGAGCACGTCCGGACGCTCGGACAGGGGCCGCCCGTCCACCTCGCTGCCGAAGAAGGCCGGGCCCTCGCGCTGGTCGAAGGCGCCGCCCACCATGATCGGCTGGCCGGAGGTGATCGTGCCGCCGATGGAGGGCGTCGGGTGGCGCGGGTCGTAGGTCAGGCTGCGCGCACCGTCCGCGTGGGGGGCGGCGGGGCCCAGGCCGCCGTCGGGCTGGAGGTAGTAGGGGACGGCGAACGCGCGGGGCAGGGGCCAGTCGGCCTCGGCGCGCCAGCGGCCGCCGTGGTCCAGCCGGCCCTCCGCGGTCTTGCGCCCCGACCCGCCGCCCATGACGAAGATCCGCACCTTCGGCTCGGCGTCGACGCCGTTCATCTCGCCCTTCAGGTGGTGGTCGAACCAGCGCTTGCGCAGGGTGACGAGGTCGGGGGCGAGATTGCCGGCCAGGGTGGCGGACGGACCGAAGTCCACGTCGCCGGCGAAGCTCTGGTGGTTGTTGCCGTGGGTCCAGGGCCCGAGGATCAGCCGCACGGGGCTGCGCTTGCGCCGGGAGAGCTCGACATAGTTCTGGGTCGCGGTGCGCGGATAGGGATCGTACCAGGACGACATCCAGACCATGGGGGCGTCGCTGAAGCGGTCGTAGAAGCCCTCGGCATAGATGCCGAGCTGCTTCCAGAAGCCGTCGAACGCGCCGTGCTCCCACTGGTCGAAGACATAGGCCTCGTAGTCGGGCGCACCGCTGAGCGGCGAGTTCCCGCGTGTCCAGGGCCAGCGCTTGAACCAGGCCTTGAGATCCACGGTCTGCAACGCAGCGAGCCGGGCCGGGTCGCCGCGCACCTGAGGCGACTCCAGCGCGGCATTGAAGGCCCAGGTGACCTGCTTCAATTCGAAGGCGCCGCCCTGGCGGATGCCGCCCTGGAAGGCGTTGGCGAAGCCGCCGGAGTCCAGGAACAGCGCCTTGATCCCGGGCGCGCCGGCGCTGGCCAAGGCGGCCGTGGTGTGCGCGCCGTAGGAAAGGCCCTGGGCGCCGATGCGGCCGTCGCTCCACGGCTGGGCCAGGATCCAGGCGCAGCAGTCGAAGCCGTCGTCGCCATCGCTCAGATACTTGACGTAGTCGCCCTCCGAGCCGCCGCGTCCGCGCACGTCCTGGAACACCACCGCATAGCCATGGCTGGCCAGCATGTGGGCCACCGCCGCGCTGGCGTGTCGCGTCCCCTCCTGGGACTTGCCGTAGGGCGTGCGCTCCAGGATCACCGGGAAGCGTCCCGCCAGCGGCTGGTCGCCATCCGCCGGCAGGTAGACGTCGGTGGCCAGGCGGACCTTGTCGCGCATGGCGACCATCACGTCCCGGCGGACCACGACCTGATGCGGCCCATCGGCTGGCATGGCGAACGCTGCGGTCGGGACCGCAAGCGCCGCCGCCAGCTGCAGGAACCGAAGGCCGAGCGTGCGCCGGTCGATGGGGCGCGAAAGGCCGCTCGGCGTCATGGAGGAGTCTCCCGGTGGTCCGACCGCTTTAGCGGCGCCCGCTCCAAACGAAAACGGCGCGGACCGAAAGGCCCGCGCCGCTCTCCTCGGGTCAGGCCATAGGCCTTACCACTTCACGCTCACCCGGCCGTACAGGAAGCGGCCGTTGAAGCCGTAGGGCGAGTAGCTCGGGAAGCCGATCGAGCCGGTCGGGCTGCTGATGTTGCCCGGGGTGTTGTTCGGGTACTTGTCGAACAGGTTGTTGACGCCCAGCGCCGCGCCCACCCCGTGCGGGAACTGGTAGCGGGCCTCCAGGTCCACCAGCGTCGCCTGACCGGTGGTGTAGTCGAAGGTCGGGTTGTTGTTGGGGACCAGGACGCTGTCGTAGTGCGTGACCTTCAGGGTCCCGCCCAGGTCGCCCATGGACCAGTCGACGGTGCCGACCAGCTTCGATTCCGGCGTGCCTTCCTCGTAGGAGAGGACGTTGCCCCGGTCGAACAGGAACGGCGGCTGCGGCAGGTTGGAGATCGCCGGCAGGGCCGGGGTCTTGTCGACGTTGGTCTTGTTCAGGTTGGCCGCGGCCGTGAAGTCGAACCGGCCCATGGTGTCGGTGGGCAGGCGATAGCGCGCCACGATGTCGACGCCCTTGGTGGTGGTGTCGACGCCGTTGATGAAGAAGCGCGCGGCGCTGATGCCCAGGGGCTGCAGGATCGAGTTGATCACCGCCGCCGTCGCCGCCGGCGTGTTGGTGTTCGGCAGATTCTCCGACAGCACGATCCGGTTCTTGATCTTGATGTGGTAGGCGTCGATGGTCAGCTCGAAGTTGCCCGTCCGGAAGACCGTGCCCAGCGAGAAGTTGGTGGAGGTTTCCGGCTCCAGCGGCTTGGCGCCGAGAGCCTTGGCCACCGAACTCGACACCGGGAAGGTGCCCACCTCGATCAGCTGGAAGGTGTTGCCCACCAGGGTGTTGTTGGTGGAGGTGTAGGTGAAATACTGCTGCTGCAGAGCCGGGGCCTTGAAGCCCTTGGAGGCCGAGCCGCGGATCGCGAAGGCTTCGTTGAAGTCGTAGCGGCCCGAGACCTTGCCGGTCCACTTCGACCCGAAGTCCGAATAGTCCTCGTAGCGGCCGGCCACGTCGAAGCCGAGCTTGTCGGTCAGCTTGCCTTCCACGTCGGCATAGGCGCTCCAGTTGTGGCGGCTGACGTCCACCGAGTTCGAGGGCCGGAAGCCCGGGAAGCCCTGGCTGTTGCCCGCCTTGTTGGTGATCGGGCCCAGAGTGTAGGACGCCGGCTCGCCCGGATCGATCCAGAAGCCCTCGTGGCGGTACTCGATGCCGCCGGCGACGTTCAGCGGCGCCACCAGCCCGACCTCGAAGCCGCGGGAGACGTTGAAGTCCACCAGCGCCTGGTCGTAGCCCAGCGAGCCGGAGTAGAAGTTCCGCTGCGAAGCCGCCCCAAACGACGCGTTGACCGAGTTCACCGTGTAGTAGTCCAGGGTGTTGCGGCCGAAGCTGGCGCCCAGGTCGGTCTTCCAGCCGGCCACCTCGCCGCGGATGCCGCCCTGTACGCTGTAGTCGTCGAGGTCGGTGTCGATGCGCGGCAGGAAGCCGCCCGGCGTCAGGGCCGCGACGTTGTTGGCGTTGTTGTAGGCGCGGGCGGTGGCGGCCGAGTCGGTGTCGCGGTGCTGCCAGCCGGCGTAGCCGTAGAGCTCCCACGTGTCGTTCAGCGGCAGGCCGGCGTTGCCGTAGAAGGCCAGGCTGCGCACGCCCGGGTCGCCGTAGCGGCCGAGCACGATCTCGCGGCCATAGGCGGGCAGGGTGTTGAGGTCGACGTAGTCCGAGCGGTTGGTCGGGTGGCGGATGACATACTCGCCGGACACCGTCAGGAAGCCCTTGTCGCCCAGCGGCAGGCCCTGCCAGCCGGCGAGGGACTCGGTCAGGCCGTCATGGGCGTGGCGGCTGCCCCGCACATTGTCGACGCTGGTGTCGTAGATCCCGTAGTTGGCGGTCAGGCTGCCGCCCGAGCGGGCCTTGCGGAGGCGCAGGTTGATGACGCCGGCGATGGCGTCGGCGCCGTACTGGGCCGAGGCGCCGTCGCGCAGCACCTCCACCTGGTCGATGGCCACCGTGGGGATGGTGTTGAGGTCGAAGGCGGTGGAGCCGCGGCCGATGGAGCCGTTGACGTTCACCAGGGCCGAGACGTGGCCGCGCATGCCGTTGACCAGCACCAGGGTCTGGTCGGGGGCGAGGCCGCGCAGGGTGGCCGGGCGCACCGCGTCGGTGCCGTCGGTGATGGCCGGGCGCGGGAAGTCCAGCGCCGGGGTCAGCGACGACAGGGCGGTGGCCAGTTCGGTGGCGGTGCCCTGGCGCTGCAGCGATTCGGCGTTGATGACGTCCACCGGCGCCAGGGTATCGAGGCGCGAGCGGCCGGCGGTGCGGGTGCCGGTGACGACCAGCTCCTCGACCGAGGTCTCCGCGGTGGCCGCCTGCTTGGTCTGCGCCAGGGCGTCCCCGGCGATCAGGGTCAGGGCCGAAGCGGCGGCGAACAGGATGTGTCGATGATGCATGGAGTTCCCCTCAGGGCCAGCCGGGTGGGTCCCGGTCTCGGCCGTGGTTCTGGGGGGAAGCTAGGGAGCTAGGCTTTTGACTGAAATGATAAATATGCAACAGCGTCAAAAGAACAGCCCGGAAGCTGGGCTTCCGGGCTGCTTTTTCAGGCAGGCGTGACGCCGGAAGCTCAGGCCTCGGCGCCGAACTCCTGGGCGATCTGGCCCGCGCCGCCTTCGAGCAGGTCCGCGGCGGCCTGGTCGGCGGCGATGCGTTCCTCTTCGAACTGGGCGTTGATCACGTTCTCGCCGCGGGCTTGGCGCTCGGCTTCGTCCTGGCTGCGCGCGATGTTGAGGGTGACGGTGACCGTCACCTCGGCGTGCAGGCGGACCTTCACCTCGTGCAGGCCCAGCGTCTTGATCGGCTTGTCCAGCACGACCATGGCGCGCTCGATCTTGCCGCCTTCGGCGTTGACCGCATCGGCCACGTCGCGGCCGTTGACCGAGCCATAGAGCTGGCCGGATTCGCCGGCCTGGCGGATCATGATGTAGGACGCGCCGTCCAGCTTCTCGCCCGCCTTGGCCGCGGCGTCCTTGGCCTTGGCGTTGCGGACTTCGATCTCGGCGCGCTGGGCTTCGAAGACCTTGAGGTTGCCGGCGTTGGCGCGCAGGGCCTTTTGGCGCGGCAGCAGGAAGTTACGGGCGAAGCCGTCCTTGACGGTGACCACGTCGCCGAGGCCGCCCCAGCCTTCCAGCCGTTCGAGCAGAATGACTTTCATCTGTGCCTCTCCCTTACTTCACGACGTAGGGGAGCAGCGCCAGGAAGCGGGCGCGCTTGATGGCCTTGGCCAGCTCGCGTTGCTTCTTGGCGGAGACCGCGGTGATGCGCGACGGCACGATCTTGCCGCGCTCGGACACGTAGCGCTGGAGCAGCTTCACGTCCTTGTAGTCGATCTTCGGGGCGTTGGCGCCGGAGAACGGGCACACCTTGCGGCGGCGGAAGAACGGGCGGCGCGCCCCGCCGGCGGCGGGAGCTGCGGCCGGGGCCGTGGAGGTTTCGTCAGTCATCTGAATTCCCCCCTTTCCTAGAATTGCGGGACGTCGTCGCGGCGTTCGCGGTCGCGATCGCGGCGGGCGAGGATCGGGGAGAGCTCGAGGTCGAGTTCATCCACGCGCACGGTCATGTAGCGCAGCACGTCTTCATTGATCGACAGCTGGCGTTCCATTTCCTTGACGATGTCGGCCGGGGCGTCGATCGCCAGCAGGGAATAGTGACCCTTGCGGTTCTTCTTGATCCGGTAGGTGAGGTTGCGCAGGCCCCAGTACTCGATCTTGGCGACGTTGCCGCCGCCTTCCTCGATGAGGTGCTTCAGCTGATCGTTGAGGGCTTCGGCCTGCTGCGGCGAGATATCCTGCCGCGAAATGACGACGTGCTCGTAGAGCGCCATGTTTTCCTTCTTCCGTTGTGGAAGGCGGCGCGGCCGGCGGCGGAAGTCCGCTGGCTACGATGGATCCCGGGCCGCGAGTGATTTCGCGAGGGACCGCCTTCCGTAAGGAGGCGCGCAGATAGTGGAAAACCCGAGCTGGGGCAAGGGTTTTCCAGTCGCTCCCGTGACGGGAGGCCCGCTACTTCTTGGCGTTGAACGCCTTCACCGCGCCCAGGGTCTCGGCCACGTGCTGGCTGGGGTCGAGCTTGGAGTAGGCGTGCAGGATCGTGCCGTTGGGCGCGATGACGTAGGAGGTGCGGTCCGACCAGTCGGGCTTCATGGTCAGGACGCTGTCGTAGGACTTGGCGATCTTGGCGCCCGGGTCGGCCGCCACCGGGAACTTGCCCGCGCAGTGCTCGGTCTCCTTGGAGAAGGCGGCCAGCTGGTCGACGTTGCCGGCGGTGATGCCGATCACCGTCGCCTTCTGCGCCTTGAAGTCGTCGATCGCCGACGAGAACAGGTGGGCCTCGAGGTTGCAGCCGGAGGTGTGGGCGGCCGGGAAGAAGTAGAGCACCACCGGGCCCTTCTTCAGCGCTTCGCTGAGGGACAGGTTGATGGGCTCGCCCGCCATGTAGCCCTGGGTGGCGAAGGCCGGGGCCTTGTCGCCGGCCTTCAGCGCGGCGAGCGCCGGCGTGGCGAGGAGGGCGGCGGCGGAGGCGGCGAGAACGAGGCGCATCATGATCTTCAAAATTCCCCAGGCCGGAAGGCGCGACAGTTGAATACCCCTGCTTCTATGCGCGCAAGGGGCGGGGCGGTTCATCGGCCGCCGATCTTCAGTTGTAGTCCACGCTGACCGCCAGCACGCCGGCGTAGGCGCCGACCGGGGTGGCGTTGGTGATCGCGAAGGCGCCCCCGACGCTGAAGCCGTAAGTCCCTCCGCTCCCCAGCGTCCCGCTGAGCGTCGGCGTCGCGGAGGCCGTGGTGTTGACCGTCACCGACAGCGTCGCCGGGCCGGTCAGGTTGAATTGCGTCGGGACGGTCAGCGAGACCTGCTGGCCGCCCTCGCCGGAGACCGTGAAGGCGGCGACCGTGGGCGCGGGGGTGGCGAAGCCGGCGCCGTTGCCGCTGACCGAGCGCGCGCCCGTGGCGGCGCTCAGGGTGACGGTGCTGGCGCCGTTCGTCGGCCGCTGGATGCGGCCGAAGTTGAGGTCCGTCATCTTGGCGATGGCCAGCGCGCGCAGGGCGCGGACCTTGCCGTTGTTGGTGTCGCCGGCGAGCTGGTGCTGGCCGCTGTTGTCGGTGACGTCGACATAGAAGCTGTTGGCCCCGTCGCCGCTTGGCAGGCCGGAGTCGTCGCCGGCCACCGCGAAATCGGCGCCGATGGAGAGCGTGGTGCTGCCGCTGCCGCCGATGGGCCCCAGCTTGAAGCTGAGCGGCGCCGAGCCGCTGGGCGGGCCGGCCATGGTGGCCCCGTTGATCCCCGCGGTGAAGTTGCGCAGCGTGCGGGCGCGGCCGGTGAGCGCGCCGATCGCGCCGATACGAACCGGCACCTTGTCGGTGTCGCAGCTGGTGTCGCCCACCCGGTCCGGCCGGCAGCTGATCTGCACCTGGCTGCGGGCGGAGGCGGTGGAGACGCGCCGGCCCGAGCCGCTCTGCACGATGGCCGATCCGGTCCCGGCGTCGATCCGGAAGATGGTGTCCCCGGTCGCGGCGGTGACCACCGTACCCAGGTCCATGGGGCCCAGGATGGTGACGGCATAGGTGCCTGCGGCCGCCGGCGCGGCGAGCGCCAGGACAACGCACCCAAGGAGGCCGGCGATCGGTCGCATCGCCCCATGGCATAGCAGCCGCGACCGGTTCTGCGCCATCTCAGCCGCCCCCCGTCTCGGGCGAAGCATCCTTCGCGGGCGAACCATCCTTGGGGGGCGAAGCGTCGGCCGGCGGCGGATCGAAGCGGACCTGGACCGCCATGTCGGGGGCGTCGCTGTCATCCTTGATCGCCACGCTGGGCTGCTGGACCAGGCGCATGCGCAGCCGGGCCGCCTGGCGGGGCTCCAGCTGCAGGCGGTAGGTCCCGATCGGGACCGCGTCGAACACCGCCGAGCCGTCGAACTCGGTCACCCCCTCCACCGGCGGCCCCGCCGCGGGGGCGAGCTGGAGCCGCACCGAGGCCAGGCCGACGCGCTGGCCATCGTCGCGCAGCAGCTCCACCTTGATCCGCACCCCTCCGGTCGGACGCAGGGGATAGTTCACCCGCGCCACGCTGCCCGGGCGCGGCTGCAGGTCCAGCCGCTGGGGCGGGGCGGAGACCGAGGAATTGGCCAGGCGCTCCAGGTTGACGTCCATGTGGGCGGTGGGCCCCGCCCCGAGACCGGTGATGAGGATGCGCCCGTCGGGGCCAGTCGCCGCGCCCCGCCGCGGGCCGCCGTCGAGGCCGACATTGGGCGCGGGCGCTTCGCCCGCCTGGCGGATCCCGTCGCCGTTCTGATCGATGAAGGCGTCGAACAGCACCGAGCCACCGGAGCCCGGCCCGGTGCGGGTCAGGTCGTAGCCGTCGCGCGCAGGGTCGTAGCCGAGGCCGAAGTTCCACTGGGCGGCCAGCCGCCAGTCATGGCCGACGTTGTTGTACTGGCCGGTCAGGGCCAGGTCGCCGTAGTGGGTGGCCAGGGTGGACGACATCAGCACGTTCCAGCCGCTGAACCGGTCCAGCGGCTGGCCCAGCCCGAACCGCAGCGACCAGGCGTCGCTCAGCCGATGGTCGACGGTGACGGTGAGGAACTTGGCCTTCACGTCCGGCTCCAGCTGGTAGTCCAGGGTGGAACGGATCTGCCAGCTGTAGCTGCGGTAGGTGGAGGCGGCGATGTAGCCGTTCAGGGTCTCCACCACCTTGGCGGGGCGGTAGACTTGGCGCTGGTATTCCCACCCGGCGGAGAACAGGATCGTCGAGAGGCTGGTGGAGCCGCGGGCGCCGATGGCCAGGTCGTGTGAGCCGCCGGCGTACTCGTTCTCGATGGCGCGGATCGAGACCGGGACGATCCGGCCGCGCAGGTTCAGGTTGGCGTCGGCGGTCAGCTCGGTGCGCCGCTGCATCGACAGGCGCGAGTTGAAGCCGAGGTTGTTCTCGTCGACGAAGCCGTCGCGGTACTCGGCGTGCCGCAGCACGGCCGACACGTCGCGGAACTGCCCGGCGAAGCCCACCGTGGCGCCGGACCCGCCGTGGCTGTCCCAGGCGCCGTCCAGCTGAGTGGCGATCCCCATCAGCGAGGTCCGCGCGCCGGCCGTGTAGATCCCGGTATGGCCGCCGTTGGCGAGGGGGACGCGCGCCACCCCTGCGCTGACGCTGAGCAGGTTGGTGACCCCATAGTTCAAGGCGGCCACGGTGCGCAGGCCGGAGCTCGCGAACAGGCCCGGGTCGCCCAGGGCGACGCCGTCGAGGTTGCGCAGGCGGATCAGCGGCTGGTCCTGGTCGACGATCCCGAAGGCGAGCTGCGCCTCGCCCGGGCGCAGCAGCCCGGCGCCGACGTTGACGACATTGACCTCCTCGTTGCGCTCGCCGCGGGGGCCATAGGTGACCACGCGCAGGATGTTCACCCCCGGCGACAGCGGGATGGCCAGGAACTCGAACCGCCCGTTCACCGCCTGGTTGGTGCTGCCCTTGAGCACGTCGTTCACATAGAGCTCGACGTCGTAGCCCGGCGGCAGCTCGCCGCGCAGGTCGATGCGGTTGAAGACGTTGGTCTGCTCCAGCGGCGCGGTGGAGAAGGTCAGGCCCCGTCCGGCGACGCTGCGCGGACCCATGGCCAGGGCGGGCGTGTAGACGTCGCCGGCGCTGATGTCGCGGACGTGCAGCGGGCCCAGCAGATTGCCCTCCAGCGAGCGGCGCTGCAGCAGGATGCGGGCGTTGGCCGGCCGGCCGACCTCGTCGGAGCCGAGGTAGCCCTGGACGTTGGTCCAGAGGAGATCCCCGGCCATGCGCACGTCGTAGCGGAAGTCGCGATTGCGCCCGCCCGACTCCAGCCCGCCATCCAGCACCACGTCGAACCCCGGCGGCGAGACGAGGACGTAGGGCTGGGGAACCTTCAGGGTCTCCTGATCCGCGCCGACGCCGGGCCCACCGTCGGGGCGGCTGGCCTGGCGCTGCAGGCGGCCCTGGACCGGGAACTTCTCGCTGGCGCGCAGCCGCAGCACCAGCTCGTCCGACGCCACCTCGATCTTCACGGGCAGCAGCTTCTGGATCAGGGAGACGCGCAGGTAGATCTCGGTGGGCGTGACCACCGCATCCTGGGGCGAGAGCCGCACCTCCTGGGCCGCCACCCGGGCGACGCCGGCCTTCAGATCGACCAGCAGCGAGCGCCGCGCGGGCCCCAGGCGGCCCACGATCCGCCGCTCGGCCGGGAAGACGTCGACGTCCGCCTCGAGCAGCCGCGTCAGCTCGCCGAACGGCACGAGGGGGTCGTCCGGCGCGCCGTAGGCGCCCAGGCCTTCGGAGAGGGTCAGGTCGTCGAGGGTGACCGAGAACAGCAGCAGGCCGGACGGGTCCAGGGCAGCGTCGGCGCTGGCCTCCGCGGCGGCCGAAACCCCGGGCGGCGCGGTGGGCTCAGCGGCGGCTGCACGCGCCGACGGCAGGAGCGCGAACGCCGCGGCGAACACCCATGTCCGCCATCTAGAAGGCGGCTTTCGCAAGGACCTTCCCCGGTGACGTGTCGTCGTCCGTGAAGGTCACCTCCAGCTTCTCGCCGGCGGCGGGGGCCCGCGACAGCGGGATGCGCACCGCCCGGCGGGCGATCTCCGGATAGACGCCGACGCCCCGGGCCGCGCCGAGCGGCTCGGCGCCCTTGCGCTCGCCCGCGACCCGGACCTCGAAGTTGCCGTAGACCGAGCTGGGGCCGCCGCGGACGAGGTCGAAGGCCACCACCGGCGTGGGACGGGGGGGCGTGCGCCCATCGGCCGAGACCTGTGGGTATTCCACATGCGCGCCTTCGATCGTGGCGCGGACGTCCACATCGCCCGGCCGGACGATCACGGGGATCGAGAGGCCATAGACCGCAGTGATCTGGAAGCTCAGCTGGTTGCCGGCGGGATTGGCGGCGGCGGCCTCGGCCGTGGCGCCGGCTTCGCGCGGGGGCAGGGTGGTGACCGTCAAGTGGCTGCGATGCTCGCCGTCGGCGCCCTCCGGCAGGGAGGCCAGGCGCACGCGCACCGTCTGCGGGCGGCCCGGTTGCAGCACCACCCGGCGCGGCGAGACCTGCACCAGGTCCTTGGCCGATTTCAGCTGGGCCGAGGGGCCCTGGCCGTCGGGGCGCTTGGCCGCGTCCTCGACGGCGAAGATCTGGCCGTCCGGCAGCATCACGCGGTCGACCAGGGTGATGTCCACCGTGACCGGATCGGCGCCCTGGTTGAGCAGGAAGACGGTCCCGTTCCGGCGCTGGCGATCGAAGGTCAGGCGCTTGGGCGTGATGTTGAGGAAGGCGTTGACGGTGGTGGGCGCGGCGGCGGGCGCCGGCGGCGCTACGCCCTGGGCGGCCGCCTGTGCGGCGGGCAGCACGCCGGCGGCCGCCAGCGCGACGATGGAAAGCCAGGCCTGGCGCATCAGTTGTACTGAACCACGATCACCAGGGTGTCGGTGGACACCGGCCCCGTGCCGCGGTCGCCGACCCGCATGGCCACGCCGCGCGCCACGGCGATGCTGGCCGCAGAGCCGCCCACGAGCGCCCCGCCCGCGATGGCGCCGTCCTGGCCGATGCGGATCTCCGCATTGGCTCCGGTCTTCACGATCAAGGCTCCGTCCCCCTGGTTGCCCACGACCTGGAAGCTGTTCGGCGCGGTGACCGGCGCCCCCGTCGCATCCTCGCGGCGAACCATTAAGCCTGAATTGCGCGGCATCAGCATCATGGCCATGCCCATGGACGGCATGTTGCCCACGAAGCTGGCCCCGGAAGCGCCGCCCTGGACGGTGGGCATGGCCATGGGCCAGTTCACGCGCACGCCGGTCGCCTCCACGACATTGGCCTGTGCGGCGGCCCGCGCCACGGCCGCTACGGCCGGCAGCGCCAGGGCCAGCCCCAAGGCCAGCGCCAAGGTCGGCGCGACGATGGCGGTTCCGACGATGCGCGCGGCTCGGGTCATGCGGCGAACCTTGCCCCGCCGGCGACGCGCGCGATAGGCCGCTCGCCGCCGGGCAGGATCAGTTGAAGTTGACCGTCAGGCTCAGCGTGCCGGCATAGCTTTGCACGGTCGTCGTCGGGGTGATGTCGAAATGGCCGCCGATGTAGAGGTCGTCCGTGCCCGAGGCCGGCAGGGTGTTCAGCGTGCCGCTGGCCGCCACCGGGCTTTCGGAGCCGACGGACCCCAGGTTGCCGGCCGCGCCGGTGAAGCTGAGGCTGTTGGCCGAGACGGTGTAGGTCTGGGCGTTGGCGCCCACCAGGTGGAACACCGCCGCGTGGGCCAGGCCCGAGGTCGGCACGAAGGCGTTCCCGCCGCTGACCTGCGGCGTGGCCGTCGCGGTCGCGGCCGAGGCCACGGTGACGGTCGTCGTCCCTGTCGTGGGCTTGGCGATCGTGCCGAACTCCAGGTCGCGGGTGGCGCTGAGCTGACCCGGCGCGACGATATTGGCCTGGGCCGTGGTGTTGGCGCTGGCCGGCGCGGCGGTGGCGCCCGAGGCCATGGCCATGCCCGCGGCGGCCGCGGCGAGTGCGATGCGAAGCTTCATATGGAGCGCCCCCTAGTCACGTTTCATTGACGCTAAATGCTTTGTTACGGCCCGCATGCCCTTGCGCTTGCTCAATATTCCCGTCGCAGGGGAATTCTCGAAATCAATGACGCCTTGGGTTGCAGGACTCGCATTTACGTCTTGTTAGCCATCCAAGGCTGTAGAACCGCGTTCTCCAACTGTCAAGTTGGGGTGACTTCGCAATGAACATTCACAACTTCAGATATTGGCGACTCAACTTGCTCAAATACTTTGTCGCGGGTCGCTGGTTGAACGGGAGCTCCATCGCAGAGCTGGCCGGTCGCCATCAGGAGTCCTGGCGCAGGCCGCGGCGGCGAATGCCTGCGAAATCTTGAGCCGGCGCGTCGGTGCGGCTTGGCTGTTGAGCGGACTTCAGGTTGTGCTGACGCCGGGCGCGGCCACAGTTCAGCGGACCTGGGCGGCGGCCGATAGCGGCGGTGGCCCTGGCGTCAGTCCGCCGCGGTCTGCGACGATCCGTCCGCGGCCGCCGTGGTTTTCGCCCGACTCCGGCGATGGTGTAGGCTGGCGGCGCGGCCTTGCAGGGCGGCGGGGGGAAGCATGGCGGCGGACGGGGCCGGGCCGACGGATCCGGGTGCAGTGGGCGACGCGCGGGCGCACCGCGCGGTCGACCAGCTGCGCGCCACGGTGGCCGACCTCGAGGCGCGTCTCGGCGCGCCGGCGTCCGCGGCGCTGCAACCGCAGTCCGCCGAAGCCCTCGCACGGGCAGTCGAGGCGCTCGGCCGGCAACTGTCACGCCTGGAGGAGACCAGCGCCGCGCGCTACGGCCGCGTGTCGGGCGCGCTCAAGAGCCTTGCGGCGCGGTTGGACGCCGAGGCGGACGCGCGGGCCGGGCTCGAGGCGCAGATGGGCGCGCAGCTGGAGGCGGCCCTGGCCACGCTGGCGGCCGCGGCGCCGCGGCGACATCCCGCGCCGATCCGGCTGATCCTGTCGCTCGCTAATGGCGCGGCTGCGGTGGCGGTCATGGGCGCCGTGGCCACGCTCCTGGCGAATCCGCCGGCGCCGCGGCGCCTGGCGCTCATCGAGGCTCCCGCGGCTCTGGCCCTCCGTCCGGGCCTCGCGGAGGCCGGGCGGGCCGAGGTCGCCAGCCCTCGGCAGCCCGTCCCGCCGCCGCCGACGCGCACTGCGGCAACGGAGCACCCGCAGGGCACCTACGCCGAGGCCGTGGCGGCCCTGGACCGCGGCGAAGCGACGGCGCTGGCGCGGCTTACCGGCCTTGCGACGGCCGGGGACACCGCAGCGGAGCGCTATCTGGCGGGTCTCTATGAGGCGGGCGCCTCCGGGGTGGCGCGAGACCCCGCCGCCGCCCGCGCCTGGACCGAGCGGGCCGCGCGGGGCGGCGACCGCTTGGCCATGCACAACCTGGCGCTCTTCCTGGCGCAGGGCGAGGGCGGTCCGGCCGACGTGGCCCAGGCCGCGAACTGGTTCCACCGCGCGGCGGATCGGGGCGTGGTGGATTCGCAGTTCAACCTGGGCCTGATGTACGAGGCCGGCCGCGGCGTGGAGCGGAACCTGGGCGAGGCCTACCGCTGGTTCGCCATCGCCGCCAACGCCGGGGACCTGGCGGCTCGCGAGAAACAGGTGGACCTGCAGGCCAGGCTGGCGGCGGCAGAGCGCGCCGGCCTGGACCACGAGGCCGCGGCCTTCCAGCCGGGCTCCCCGACGCCGACCCTGGCCGTGGTGATCCCGCCGGCGACCACGGTGGCGGAGACCCAGGCGCTACTGGCGCGGCAGGGCTATTTTGTCGGCCCAGTGGACGGGCGGACCTCGCCCGCGCTGCGGGCCGCCACCGCCGCTTACCTGCGCGAGCACCCAGCGGCGCCCACGCACTAGGGTGAGGCGCTTGCCGCCCGGCGGAGGCTTCGGCCAAGCTGGCGCCGACTGACGCAGAAGGCAGGACGGGAGAGGGACATGAGCGACCCCGAGGCGGGCCTCTCGGCGCAGGACCAGCAAGCGCGGCGACTCGACCAGATTGCGCAGGAGGCCGAACTCATGGCGGAGCACGCGCGGATCGCGGCCCTGCACTTCCGCAATCGGGAGATCCCGCGGGGCGCCGCCCACACGCTCGCGCTCACAGGACACAGCGCCAAGGTGCGGTCGCTGCTCGACGAAATCGCCATCGCCCACGCGGAGCGGGCGCAGACGACCGTATGAGTCGAAGGCGGGCCACCTAGTCGTTCGGGCGCACCAGCACCTTCACGTGGGCCTCCGGGTCGCCCAGGGCGGTGAAGGCGCCCGCGACGCCCTCCAGGCCGACCTTGCCGGTGACCAGGTGCGAGACGTCGATGACGCCCTCGGCGATCTGGCCCAGGGTCGCGGCGAACTCCTCCGGCGTGTAGCCGAACACGAAGGTGAGCTCGATCTCCTTGGTGATGGCGATGGAGGGCTCGATGCGGTCGGTCTCCATGCAGACCCCCGCCACCACGATCTGGGCGCCCGCCGGCGCGGCCTCGATCAGCGCTTCCAGCACCCCGGGCGAGCCGACGCATTCGAACACCACTGGCTGGGCGATGGGATTGCCCATCATCCGCATCATGCCCTGGGCGGCGCGAGTCTTCGGCACGCCCAGCCCCTCCCAGCGCTCGTGCGGGCTCTCCACGGCGGGGTCGATGACGATGTCGGCGCCCAGCCGCTCGGCCGCCGCTCGCCGCCGCGGGGAGAAATCGGCGGCGATGACGGGGCCGTGGCCCTTGGCCTTGAGCGCGGCGATGACCGCCAGGCCGACGGGCCCGCAGCCCACCACCAGCGACACCGATTTCGGCTCCAGCCGCGCCTTGGCCACCGCGTGGGCGCCCACCGCGAAGGGCTCGGTCAGGGCGGCGTGGTCCGTCTCCAGGCCATTGGGCACCGGCAGGATCAGCTGTTCGGACAGGATCATCCGCTCGGCAAAGCCGCCGGGCAGGCGGTTGGAGAACCCCAGGGCCTCCATCGACAGGCCGTCCAGGGTGATCGGCATGCTGACCACCCGGGTCCCCGGCTTCAGCGCCCTGGTCGACCCGGGGCCATGGTCCAGGATCTCGGCGCAGAACTCGTGGCCGAACACGGTGTCGGCGGTGGGATCGAAGCCGTTGTCCGGCGCGCCGGCTCGGCGCGACAGGTCGATCATGTGCTCCATGTGGTGGAGGGCATGCAGGTCCGAACCGCAGATCCCGCAGGCCAGGGTCTTGACCAGAACCTGCCCCGCCGCCGGCTCCAACTCGGCGATCTCGTCGCAGACCAGCTGCTTGTTGCGGCGAACCACGGCCCTCATGCGTTCACTCCCGATCGTGGCGTACTGCGACGCCATTCTTGTCCCAACGGTTTCTATCCCCTAACCCTCGCGCCTCGGAATCAACAGGGAGCGCTTCATGAGCCTCGCCTTCCTCTTCCCCGGACAGGGCAGCCAGGCCGTCGGCATGGGCCAGGACCTGGCCGCCGCCTTCGCCGCGGCGCGCGAGGTGTTCCAGGAGGTCGACGACGCCCTGGGCCAGAAGCTGTCGGCCCTGATGCGCGACGGCCCCGAGGACCAGCTGACCCTCACCGAGAACGCCCAGCCGGCCCTGATGGCGGTCAGCGTGGCGGTGATGCGGACCCTGGCCAGCGAGTTCGGCGTTGGGGTGGAGAAGGCCGCCTTCGTGGCCGGTCACAGCCTGGGCGAATATTCGGCCCTGGCGGCGACCGGGGCGATCAGCCTCTCGGACACGGCGCGGCTGCTCAAGCTGCGCGGCCAGGCGATGCAGCGGGCGGTTCCGGTGGGGCAGGGCGCCATGGCCTCGCTGATCGGGCCCAAGACCGACATCGCCCTGGCGGAAGAGGCGGCGAAGGCCGGCTCGGAGCTCGGCGTCTGCGTGGTCGCCAATGACAACAACCAGGGCAATGTGGTCATCTCCGGCGCCAAGGCGGCGGTCGACAAGGCCATCGAGAAGGCCAAGGAACTGGGCGCGCGGGCCATCCCGCTGAACGTCTCGGCGCCCTTCCACTGCCCGCTGATGCAGCCGGCGGCCGACGAGATGGCCGAGGCCCTGGCGAGCGCCGTGATCCTGGCGCCGCGCGCGCCGATCGTGGCCAACGTCACCGCCGAGGCCACCAACGATCCGGAGCTGATCCGCCGCCTGCTGGTCGAGCAGATCACCGGCCGGGTGCGCTGGCGCGAGAGTGTCACCTGGATGGCCACCGATGGGGGCGTCACCCGCTTCGCCGAAGCCGGCGCCGGCAAGGTGCTGTCGGGGATGGCCAAGCGCATCGCACCCGACGCCGAGGCGGTCCCGCTGAATGGTCCGGCCGACCTGGAAGCCTTCGCGAAGTCGCTCTGAGGAGGGCCCAAGATGTTCGACCTGACCGGCAAGACCGCCCTCGTCACCGGCGCGACCGGAGGCATTGGCGCGGAGATCGCCAAGGCCCTGCATGCGCAGGGCGCGCATGTGGTGCTGTCCGGCACCCGTGAGGCGGTGCTGCAGGAGCTGGCCCAGCAGCTGGGCGAGCGCACCTCGGCGGTGGCGGCCAATCTCTCCGACTCCGCGGCCGTGGACGGCCTGATCGAGGCCTCGGAGGCGGCGGCCGGCCAGCCGATCGACATCCTGGTGGCCAATGCCGGCATCACCAAGGACGGCCTCCTCCTACGGATGAAGGACGACGACTGGGAGCAGGTGCTCAAGGTCAATCTGGAGAGCTATTTCCGCCTCAGCCGCGCGGCGGTGAAGGGCATGATGCGCCGGCGCTTCGGCCGGATCGTGGGAATCACCTCGGTGGTCGGCGTCACCGGCAATCCGGGCCAGGCCAACTACGCCGCCTCCAAGGCCGGGATGATCGGCTTCTCCAAGGCCCTGGCCCAGGAGGTCGCCACCCGCGGCATCACCGTCAATTGCGTCGCCCCCGGGATGATCGAAAGCCCGATGACCGACGCCCTCACCGAGGCGCAGAAGGCGGCCATCCTGGGCACGATCCCGACCGGCCGGCTGGGGGCGGGGGCTGACGTGGCCGCCGCGTGCGCCTATCTGGTGTCCAACGAGGCCGGCTACGTCACCGGCCAGACGCTGCACGTCAATGGCGGCATGGCCATGATCTGACACTCGCCAGCCCGGAGGGAACATGCTACGCGCCCCCCGGATTTGAACACCAAAGCGGCGGTTGACTTCGTGGTCCCCGTCGTCGATGCAAAGACCTGACTAAGCCCTGAGGGACTCGACGACCTCGGCGCCGACAGCCTCGACAACGTCGAGCTGGTGATGGCGTTCGAAGAGGAGTTCGACATCGAGATCCCGGACGACGCCGCCGAACACATCCAGACGGTCGGCGACGCCGTGAAGTTCATCGCAGAGCGCCTGGGCGGCTGAGGCCGCGACCGAGCGACTAGGATCAAGGGCCGCCGCGTCACTGGGGATCGACCCTCAGGCGCGGCGGTTTCGTTTTCGAGGCCAGCACATGCGTCGAGTCGTCGTCACCGGCATCGGGCTCCTTTCCCCGCTCGGGCAGGGGACGGAGCTGACCTGGAAGCGGATCCTGGACGGCCAGTCCGGGGCCGGCCCGATCACGGCGTTCGACACCGAGGACTACGCCTGTAAGGTCGCCTGCGAAGTGCCGCGGGTCGACGGGCGTGGCGGCGGGGGGCCGGACGTCGAGGGCAGTTTCGATCCGGAGAGGACCCTGAACGGCCGCGAGCTGCGGCGCGTAGACGACTTCATCCTCTATGGCATCGCCGCCGCAGACGAGGCGGTCCGCGACGCAGGCTGGACGCCCGAGGACGAGGAGAGCCGCGAGCGCACGGGCGTGATGATGGGCTCGGGCATCGGCGGCCTCGGCACCATCGCCAACACCGCCATCGAGCTGCACGAGAAGGGCCCGCGCCGCGTCAGCCCGTTCTTCATCCCCTCGGCGCTCATCAACCTGATCAGCGGGCAGATCTCGATCCGCTACGGCTTCAAGGGCCCGAACCACGCCGTGGTCACGGCCTGCGCCACCGGCGCCCACGCCATCGGCGACGCGGCGCGGCTGATCAAGTACGGCGACGCCGACGTCATGGTCTGCGGCGGGGCGGAGGCCAGCGTGGTGCCGGTGGGCATCGCCGGCTTCATCGCCTGCCGCGCCATGGCCACCAGCTTCAACGACGAGCCGTCCAAGGCCAGCCGTCCGTACGACAAGGACCGCGACGGCTTCGTCATGGGCGAAGGCGCGGCCGCCCTGGTGCTCGAGGAGCTGGAGCACGCCAAGGCCCGCGGCGCGAAGATCTACGCCGAGGTGATCGGCTACGGCCTCTCGGGCGACGCCTACCACATCACCGCCCCCTCCGAGGACGGTGACGGCGGCTTCCGCGCCATGACGGCGGCCGTGAAGGACGCCGGGATCTCGGCCGGCGACATCGACTACGTCAACGCCCACGGCACCTCGACCATGGCCGACGGCATCGAGCTGGGCGCCGTCGAGCGCCTGCTGGGCAACGCCGCGCCGGGCAAGACCATGTCGTCCACCAAGTCGATGACCGGCCACCTGCTGGGCGCGGCCGGCGCGCTGGAGGCGGCGTTCTCGATCCTGGCGATCCGCGACCAGGTGGCGCCGCCCACGATCAACCTCGACAATCCCGACGTGGAGACGGTGCTCGACCTCGTCCCGCACAAGGCCAAGCCGATGAAGATCGACATCGTCATGTCGAACAGCTTCGGCTTCGGCGGCACCAACGCCGCAGTGATCTTCAAGAAATACGCGTGACGCGGCGCCTGCGCCGGAGCGCCGGGGCCGGCGCGCTGGTCGCCGCGGGCCTGGCGATCCTGCTGGCGCTGGCCGCCGTGTGGAGCTTCGAGGGGGCCGGACCCAAGGCGCGCGACGGCGCGGCCACGACCACCGTGATTCTGCCCCGCGGCGCCGGCGTGCGCCAGATCGGCGAGAGCCTGCGCCGGGCCGGGGTGATCTCGTCCTCGGGCCTGTTCGCTGTGGCGGCGCGGCTCACCGGCGCCGCCTCGCACCTGAAGGCGGGCGAATACGCCATCCGCTCGGGCGAGAGCATGGCCCAGATCCTGGACGACATCCGCGCCGGGCGGATGGTGCGCCACCTGATCTCGATCCCCGAGGGCTGGACCAGCGGCATGGCGCTGGATGCAGTCAACGCTTCGGACGTGCTGGTGGGAACCGCCGAGGAGCCGCCCGAAGGCTCGATCCTGCCGGACACCTACGAGGTGCAGCGGGGCGAGGACCGGGCCGAGGTGATCGCCCGCATGCGTGCGGCGCGCGACAAGCTGCTGGCCCAGCTGTGGGCCAATCGCCAGCCAGGGCTGCCGCTCAAGGACCCGGAGGAGGCGGTGACCCTGGCCTCCATCGTCGAGAAGGAGACGGGCGTGCCGGACGAGCGGCCGCACGTGGCGGCGATCTTCGTCAACCGGCTGCGGGCCGGCATACCGCTGCAGAGCGATCCGACCATCATCTACAGCCTGACCAAGGGCCGCCCGCTGGGCCGCGGCATCCGCGCCTCGGAGCTGGCGGCGCCGTCGCCCTACAACTCGTACAAGGCGCCTGGCCTGCCCCCGACGCCCATCGCCAATCCGGGCAAGGCCGCGTTGATGGCGGTCCTGCACCCGCCGAAGACCGGCGACCTCTATTTCGTGGCCAACGGAACGGGCGGCCACGCGTTCGCCGCGACCCTGGACGAGCACGCCAAGAACGTGGCGCGGTGGCGGGAGATCGAGAAGCAACGGGCGGCCGGAGAGCGCTGATGCCGATATCGGGGATGACCGGGTTCGGGCGGGCCGAGGGCGAGCATGCCGGCTGGAGCTGGGCGGTCGAGGCCCGCAGCGTGAACGGCCGCAACCTCGAAGTGCGCTTCCGGGGACCTCCGGGGCTGGACGGGCTGGAACGCGCCGCCCGCGAGGGGGCCCAGGCGCGGTTCCAGCGGGGCCAGGTGACCGTGGGCGTGCAGGCCCGCCGGGCCGAGGGCGTCGGGGCCGTGCGGATCAATGCGGAGCAGCTGGAGCGCTACCTCGCCTTTGGCGCGCCCTATGTGGCGGACGGGCGCGCGGCGCCGCCCAGGCTGGACGGCCTGCTGGCCCTGCGCGGGGTGGTGGAGGCGGACGACGCGGGCCTCGATCCCGAGACCCAGGCCGGACTGGAGGGCGCCATTGGCGCCTCCATCGCCGCGGCGCTGGACGAGTTGCTCGCGGCGCGGCGGGGGGAGGGCGCGGCGCTGACGCCCGTCCTGGCCGGCCAGGTGGACCGGATCGCCGAACTGTCGGAGCAGGCGCGGGGCGTCGCCGCCGGCCAGCCCGCCGCCATCAAGGCGCGTTTCGAGGCGCGGCTGAAGGAGCTGGCGGGCGAGGCGGCCAGCGAGGAGCGCATCGTCCAGGAAGCCGCGGCCATGGGCGTGAAGGCCGACGTCCGCGAGGAACTGGACCGGCTGGCGGGCCACGTCGACGCCGCGCGCGGCCTGCTCGCGGCTGATGCCGCCGTGGGGCGGCGGCTGGACTTCCTGACCCAGGAATTCATGCGCGAGGCCAACACCCTGTGCTCGAAGTCGCAGCTTGCCGCCTTGACGGCCGTGGGCCTCGACCTCAAAGCCACCATCGAGCAGTTCCGCGAGCAGGTGCAGAATGTGGAGTGAGCACGCCAGATGACAGCCGCTGCGGCGCGTCGGCGCCCATTTAAGTCGACCACGAACCACACGAACCACACGAACGGGCCCAGCTTGGGGCGAAGCCCCGCCAAGCCGACTCAGGTCGGTGGATCGAATCGCGGCTTCGCCGCCGCCGCTGGCCCTGCCGTTCGTGTGGTTCGTGTGGTTCGTGGTCAATCGACGCCGCAGACGCCGGCCCGGGAGCTGAACGCGTGAGCACGGACGACCACGCCAAGCCCTGGGAGACCGTGCGGCGGGGCCTGCTGCTGTTGGTGTCGAGCCCGGCGGGCGCGGGCAAGACCTCGCTGACCCGCCGCCTGGTGGCCGACTACGGGGACCTTTCCCTCTCGATCTCGGCCACCACCCGCGACCCGCGGCCCGGGGAGCAGGACGGCCGCGAGTACCACTTCAAGACCCGCGCAGAGTTCGAGGCGATGATCGCCGCCGACGACTTCCTGGAATGGGCGGTGGTCAACGGCAACTACTACGGCACGCCCAAGGCGCCGGTGATGAAGGCCCTGGAAGGCGGCCACGACGTGCTGTTCGACATCGACTGGCAGGGCGCCAAGCAGATCGCCGAACAGGCGCCGGACGACAGCGTGCGCCTCTTCATCCTGCCGCCGGTCTGGGGCGACCTGGAGCGCCGGCTGCGGGCCAGGGCCCAGGACTCCGAAGCGGTGATGGCTGCGCGCCTGGAGCTCGGCCGCGAGGAGATCGCCCACTGGGCCAGCTACGACTATGTGATCGTGAACAAGAACTTCGACCGCGCCTATGCCGACCTGGTGCACATCTACCGCGCCGAGCGGATGAAGCCGGGGCGCAATCCCTGGCTGCCGGGCTTCGTCCGCGAACTCCTGGACGAGGCGGCGCAGATGGCCGGCGACGCCTTAGAGCCGCCGAAGACCGCGCGGCTGCGGCCGGTGCAGAAGTGAGCACCGGCGCGGCGGCGTCATGATCCCCTGGGAGCAGCTGGCCAGCGCGCCCGTGCCCGGCGGCGGCGAGCTGCGCCTGATGCGGCGGGGAACCGAGTATTCGATCATGGCCCATGGCGGCCCCTCCGGGGCCGTGGAGCTGATGAACAGCCGCCTGAGCGGCTCCGAGGCGGCGCTGGCGGATCTGGCGGTGGCCAAACTGGACGGGCGGGTCGCGCCGAGGGTGCTGATCGGCGGTCTGGGCATGGGCTTCACCCTGCGCGCCGCCCTGGCCGCCCTGCCGGCGGACGCGCAGGTGGTGACCGCCGAGCTGGTGGCCGCGGTGGCGGAATGGGCCCGGGAGCCGATGGCGCACATCTTCGCCGGCGCCCTGGCCGACCCGCGCAGCCGTGTCTGGGTGGGTGATGTGCGGCTCGCGATGGCGGAGGGCCCCTGGGACGCCATCCTGCTGGACGTGGACAACGGACCCGGCGGCCTCAGCCGCGCCGCCAACGACGGTCTCTATTCGACAGTGGGCCTGGCCGAGGCCTGGCGGGCGCTCCAGCCCGGCGGGGTCCTCGCCGTCTGGTCATCGGTCGGCGACGAGGGTTTCACGCGACGGCTCCGCGGCGCCGGCTTCGCGGTGGAAGCCGTGCCGGTCCGCGCCCGCAGCGGCGGCAAGGGCGCGCGCCAAGTGGTCTGGATCGCGGTCAGATAGGGCAGCGCCCTACGCCGCCTCGGCGGCGCAGTCCGCGTGCGTCCGGACGTCGAGCTCGGGCGCGAGGCCCTCGAAGAAATAGGCGACATCCACCCGCAGGGCGCAGGCCAGCTTCCACAGCATGGCCACCGACATGCGGTTGTAAGCGCACTCGTACTTCTGCACCTGCTGGAAGCTGACGCCGCAGACGTCGGCCAGGTCCTGCTGGGTCATGCCCAGCAACCGCCGCCGGCGCCGCAACCGCCGCCCCACCATGATATCCACCGGATCGCTCATCGCTCGAATCCTGTCCACGCCACTGACTGGCGGGGTGGTAGCGGCCTGGCCGCCCAAACGCGACCGAGCTTCTGCCGAGCAGGGATGATCTTTCGCCGATCGTCCGTCCGACGCCCATCCGGCGCATCGCTCAGAGCAACAGGGCGTGGCGCAGGAGGGCGGCGGCGTCCGCGAAGAGGTCGTCGCGGGCGATGCGGTCCTCCTCGGTCAGCATCTCGTCGACGGCGAAGCCCAGCTCGACGGAAATGCGCAGCCGCCGCCACAGCACGTCGCGGTCCATGTGCGGCAGGAGCGGGGCGTAGGCCTCGCACATCCGGTCCGTGACCAGGCGGTGCGATTCCAGCCGCACGTGCGCGAGCTGGGGCACGGCGTGCAGGGCGCGAAGCGTCCAGATCGCGCCGGGCTCGGAGGCGGTGACGCGGGCCGTGGCGCGCAGCAGCTCCTCCACGGCGGCCGACAGCGCCTCCAGCCCGTCCGGGGCGTGGCGGTCCAGCCAGGCGAACAGCTCGGCGTTCTGGCGGTCCATGAGGCGGCGGCCCAGCGCCTCCAGCACCGCGTACTTGTCCTTGAAGTAGCGGTAGAGGGCCGGCGGGGTCATGCCGGCGCGCGCGCAGATCAGGTTGGTGGAGATGCGCTCGACCCCCACCTCGGCCAGCAGCTCGCCGGCCACGTCCAGCAGGCGCTCATAGGTCTGCACCGCCCGATCCTGCCGGGGCGTGGGACGCCTGGCGGGTGTCGCGGGAGACGGAACCTTGGCTGTGGAGCGGGCCATGGGATTTGAAGACCTTAGATTTCCGCCGCGGTCAAACCGGCGCCGCGGCGCGGGCCGGTCGCAGGTGCAGCGCGGTCACCACCAGCATGGCCGCCACGAGGCACCCCGCCCCGAAGACCAGGGCGCCGCGGGCGTCCGCCTCGGTCACCACCAGGGAAGCCATCAAGGGGCCCAGGCTGCCGCCCAGGAGGTTGACGCCCCCCATGACCACGGCCGCGCGGCGGCTGGGATCGGCCTCGATCACCAGCGGCACCAGGAAGGGCATCAGGAACAGCCAGACGAAGCCGAACAGGCCCGAGGCCAGCAGGAACAGGGGGGCAGGCGGCAGGCTGCCCATCAAGGCCAGCAGGCCAAGGTCGGCTGCCGTGCAGGCCAGCAGGGTCCAGAACCAGGGCAGCCGCCCCGCCAGCACCGTGGCCGCGGCCCCGCCCGCCACCTGGCAGGCCAGGGAGATCGAGACCGCCGCGCCGACGACGGAGGGCGCGTGCCCGGCCTGTTTGGACAGCGGCTCGGCATAGACCCAGACGCCAACGATGAAGGCGAGGAACAGGAAGCAGGCGCCCAGGGCCGCGAGGCCCCGCGGCGGCGGCAGGCCGCCGGGTCCTTCGCTGGCGTGACTGAGGTCGGTCAGCTGCTGCGGGCCGGCCAGGGCGGCGACGCCGGCCAGGACGCTCAGGGCCGCCAGCGTCACCCATCCGCCCGCAGCGCCGACGCGGCCGATCACGAAGGCGGTGAGCAGCGTGGCCACCACGAACTGGGCCAGGGTCTGCAGGGTGAGGTAGATCCCCGACCAGCGTTCGGGCCGAGGCGCGCGGGCGATCAGGCAAAGGGTGATCCACATCAGGACGCCGCTGGGGACGCCGGCGGCGGCGCGGGCGGCGGTGATCGCCTCGCCCGTCAGCCGCGTGGTCAGCAGGTCGACCAGCGCCAGGACGAGGCCGGCGACGAGGCCGATCAACCCCATCCGCCGCGGCTTCAGCCAGGCGCCCGCCGCGCCGGCGGCCAGGCCCATGGCCAAGAGCTCGGCGGTCGCGGCGTGGCCCAGCTGGGTGGGGTCGAGCCGACCCTCCTCGGCCAGGGCGCCCAGGAGCTGCGGCTGCAGGCCCGCGATCATCACGCCCACGATGCCCACGAACATCGCCGAGACGCTCTGCAGCGCGCTCGGCGCCGCGCCGATCCAGCCGCCGCGCGGCGCGGCGTCCGCCGACAGGATGGCCGCCTCCCGGCTCAATAGTTCACGCGCAGATAGACGCCGTAGGTGCGCGGCTTGGCCATGGAGAAGAGGTCGAAGCCCAGACCTTCGATCGGGATGATGTCGGAGATGTTGGTGGTGTCGAAGATGTTGCGGCCCCAGACGCCGACCTCGTAGTGCTGCGATGGGTCGGTCCAGCCCAGCCGCACGTTGACGAAGGCGCGGCCCTTGTCGGAGAGCCGCTGGATGTTGCGGCTGTCGTACCAGATCTTGGACCGGTACTGCACGTCGCCGGCCACCCGCATCGACCCGCCCATCACCGGCCACTTGTATTCCGCGCTGCCGTTCAGGCTGAGCTTGGGCGCGTTGGGCAGGGTGTTGCCGGAGTAGTCGCCGGCGTCGGTGACGAAGTCCTGGTAGGTGGCGTGCAGGGCCGAGGCGCCGGCCTGCAGCGTGAGGCCCTGGACCGGCGTGGCCGTCAGTTCGGCCTCGGCGCCGTAGATGTGGGCGTTGGAGGCGTTGGTGAAGACCTGCTCGCTGATCGCGCCAACCAGCACGATGTCGTACACCTGCAGGTCCTGGTAGTCGTAGTAGAACGCCGACAGGTTCAGGCGCAGGCGCCGGTCGAACCACTCGGTCTTGGCGCCACCCTCGTAGGCGTTGACCTTCTCGTCCCGGTACGGCTTCAGCAGCGCCGGATCGGTGGCCTGGCCGCCGAAGAAGCCGCCGCTCTTATAGCCGCGGTTGTAGGTGGCGTAGACGTTGGCGGTGTCGCTGATCTTGTACTGCAGGCCCGCCTTGCCGGAGACGGACGAGAACTTCTTCGAATCGTCGATCGTGAAGAGCGGCCCGACGGTCTCGGCGGTCGAGGTGTAGTCGAAGTACTTCTTGTCCGCCGAATAGCGCAGGCCGACCGTGGCCACGAGCTGCGGCGTCACCGAATAGTCCAGCTGGCCGAAGACTGCGTAGCTGTCGGTCTTCTGGCTATAGGGCCAGCCGAAGATGCCGATGGAGTTGGCCGGGTCCGCGCCAGACGGGTTGGCCGGCGTCGGGTTCCGGGCCGCGCGCAGGATGTCGTAGTAGGAACTGGTGTTGAGCTTGTCGCGCGCGCCATAGACGCCGACCACCCACTTGGCGGGCCCATCGCCCGTGGACTGCAGGCGCAGCTCTTCGCTGAGCACGTTCTGGCGGGCGATGTAGTTGGCGGTGATGACGTCGTCCGGGCCGGCGTCGGTGTCTTCCACATCGTTGCGGTGGGCGGTGTCGAAGCCGGTCACGGAGACCAGCTGCACCTTGCCCAGGTTCCAGTTGGCGGTGAGCGAGGCGCCGAGGGTGCGGACCTTGTCCTTGCCCTCCAGGTGGAACTGGCCGTGGTAGAGGTCGGAGTCCGTGTTCGGCACGCCGAGCACGTCTGCGCACTGGGCGGTGGCGTAGAAGCCGGGGGCGCAGAAGCCGCCGGGGCCGGTCGCGGCCGCGGTCTGCGGTACCAGCGAGCGCTTATAGGCCCAGATCGAGCCGCCCTTGGATTCGCCATAGCGGGCCTGGGCCAGGACGTCGATGTCGGGGGTCGGCGTCCAGAGGAGCGAGCCGCGCATCGTCCAGCGGTCCTGGTCGTTGCCGTGATGGCCGTTGGTGGTGTTGAGCGTGTAGCCCTTGTCCCAGGCGCCGGTCCCGGCCAGGCGGAAGGCCAGCACGTCCTTGACGATCGGCCCGCCCACACCGCCCTCGACGGTCCAGCTGTTATAGTTGCCATATTCGGCCGAGGCGTCCGCCGTGTAGCTCTGGGTGGGCTTGCGGCTGATGACGTTGATCGCCCCGCCCGTAGTGTTGCGGCCATACAGCGTGCCCTGCGGTCCACGCAGCACCTCGATCCGTTCCAGGTCGAAGAACTGGCCCAGCTGCGCCAGGGGCGAGCCGATGTAGACGCCGTCCACATAGATCGCGACGGGCGTCGCCGTATTGGGGTTGAAGTCGTTCAGGCCGACGCCGCGGATGAAGATCTTCGGGTTGGCGGCGTTGTCGTCGGTCTTAATCGAGAGCGACGGGGAGAGGCCGTTCAGGTCCAGGATGCTGGTGACGTGCTGGTCCTTCAGCTGGCTGGCCGAGAGCGCGGTGATCGCGATCGGCACCGACTGGACGTTCTCGGCCCGCTTCTGCGAGGTGACGACCAGCTCCTCCAGCGTGTTCGTCGGCGTGTCGGCCGCCTGCGCGGCGCCGGCCAGGCCCAGGGCGGAAAGGGCCGCGGCCCCCATCAGCGTCGTTCGCATGCGCAGTCCCCATCACGGATCCGACACAAACGGTAGCTGACGCTATTCGATAATCAACGCTATTCTTTCGCCGTGATGCCGCTTTTATCTCAGCGCGCCCGGCCGCGTGCGCTGACCGGCCAGATGTCCACCAGGGTGTCGCCGCGCAGCAGGTGGTAGCTCTCGTAGTGCTCCACGGTCGGGTCGCAGTGGGGCGGGTTGAGGCGCACCATGGCGCCCGGGCGCAGGTGCGTCTCCACGCCCTTGCCGATCAGGGCGGTGTGCTCGTCGCCCATGAAGACGCAGAAGGCGCCGTCGGGCGCACCGGCCGCCGGCGTCGGCGGCTTGCCTTCGGTGGCGAAGGCCTTGAAGCCCCCGTCGAGAGTGACCAGCCCCGTGGCGTTGGCGCTGACCACGCGGGTCTCGACGAACAGGCTGCGCTCGAACGGCAGGTCGTCGGCGCCGGCGCCGGTGAGGTCGCACGCGGCGTACTGGTCATCCATGAAGATGTACGAGCCCACCTGCAGCTCGGTGAAGACGCCGAGCTCCAGGTCGATGCGATGGGTGCCGGTGCCGCCGCCCGTGATCACCGGCGGCGGGGCGCCGACGGCCTCCAACGCCGCGATCACGGTGCGCAGGTAGTCGGTGCGCTCAGCGATGGCGGCGCGGCGCTCGGCGAAGTCCTCGATGTGCTGCTCGCGGCCGCAGTACATCTGCACGCCTTCGTAGCGCAGGCTGGGCTGGCTGAGGATGATCCGGGCCAGCTCTGCGGCAGCCTCGGGCGAGGCGACTCCCGTGCGGTGGATGCCGGGGTCGACGTCGATGAACACCCCCAGCGGCCGCACGCCGGCGCCGGCCTCGGCCAGCTGCGCCAGGTTCGCCGGGTCGTCGCAGACCACCGACAGCCGTTCGCTGAGCGCGTTCAGCGCCGCCAACCGGGCGAGGCCGGGCGCCGCGACCACCGGCGAGGTGATGTGCAGGCCGGCGATGCCACCGGCGGCCAGGGCCTCGGCCTCGCCCAGCTTGGCGCAGCAGACGCCCACGGCGCCGGCGGCGAGCTGGCGGCGGGCGATCTCGACGCTCTTGTGGGTCTTGGCGTGGGGACGCAGGCGCACGCCCTTCTGAGCCGCCAGGGCGGCCATGCGGGCGATGTTGCGGTCCAGGGCGTCAGCCTCCACCACCAGGACCGGCGTATTGAGGTCGGCGCGCGAGCCCTGGCGGCCGATCAGGTGGCCGTGGAGGCGCTGGTCGTCGGAGATGGCGAGGTCCATGGGACTCCTTAGGCGAACAGCGCTTCGAGATGCGGGTTGAGGAACTTGCCGCCCGGGTCGGCCGCGCGGCGGATGTCGCGGAAGCGTTCGGCCATCGGATACAGCCGGTCAACGTCGGCGCGGGTCAGGGTGTGGCGCTTGGCCCAGTGCGGGCGGCCGCCGAAGCCCTGGAAGATGGTCTCGGCCTCGGCGAAGAGGTCGCGCCAGGCCATCCTGGCGTACTGGTGCATGGAGATCGAGGCGCCCGGCCCCAGGTTGAAGGGGCTGAGCCAGATGTCGTCGGCCGCGCACAGCCGGAACTCGAACGGGAAGGCGACCGGCTTGCGACCCTTGCGGATCCACCGGATCACCTCCATCAGCGCCGGCAGGCCATTGGCGCGGGGCAGCTCGTATTCCATCTCCTCGAAGCGGATCGTGCGGTC
This sequence comes from Caulobacterales bacterium, assembly GCA_019510435.1. Lineage (GTDB taxonomy): Bacteria > Pseudomonadota > Alphaproteobacteria > Caulobacterales > Caulobacteraceae > Phenylobacterium. Next base: position 188,332 of record JAEKKJ010000013.1, read on the forward strand.
CGAGGGGAAGACCTGGTAGGCGGGGCCGACGCGTCCGCTGGCGCCCAGCGCCGTCATCATCAACCGGTGGAGCGGCGGGATCAGGGCCGGGACCGCCGTGGCGATCTCGTTGACGATCCGGAACGGGCGCTCGTCCACATCGGTGGTGCGCTCGTAGGTGTCCGGGGCGTCGGTGGGATGCAGGGTCTTCAGGATCACCTGGTCGGAATAGGGGAAGACGAAGAACTCCGCATGGCGATGGCGCGCGGCGATCTCCTCGAAGCCCTCCATCATCTCGGCCAGCGGCCGCTTCTCGATCCGCTCCTCCAGGCGATAGGCCGGCAGGACGTCGATGGTGATCTCGGTGGCGACGCCGAACAGCCCCAGACCCAGGCGCTGGGCCTCGAAGAGCTCGCGCCGCTGGACGCGGTCGCAGTCCACGAGGACGCCGTCCGGTCCGACCAGGCGGAAGCCCTGCGCCATGGTGGAGAGGCTGCCGAGGTCGCGGCCGGTGCCATGGGTGCCGGTGCCGATGGCGCCCGCCAGCGATTGCGGGTTCACGTCGCCCTGGTTGGGCAGCGAAAGCCCCTCGTCCCAGAGCGCCTGGGTGAGGCGCTTCAGGCTCCAACCCGCCGGCGCGGTGACCGTGCGGCGGTCGGCGGCCACGACGATGCGGCCCTCGAGATCCTCAAGGTTGAGCAGCAGGCCGTCGGTCTCGCAGAGCGGCATGAAGGAATGGCCGGCGCCGACCACCCGCACCTTGGCCGCGGCGGCCACCATCGCCTGCAGCTCGGCGTAGGTCTTGGGCCGGGCGACCTGGGCCGGCGTGGCCTTCACGCTGCCCGACCAATTGCTCCACGCCGCCATCACCTGCTCCGTCTGTCGGCGCAGGGATGGGTGATCTCGATTAGATAGTCAAGACTACCGTTATTCGCTGCCGTTCAATCCGCCGGCACCAGATGGGCCAGCAGCGCGAGCCGATGAGGGGAGGGCGGCTCGACGGAGGCGGGACGCGGGACGGTGCGCAGGCCGGCCGGATCGCCCTCCGCACGCCAGGCGCGGAAGGCCCAGGCCGGGAGGCGCCAGGCGGAGTCGGACAAGGTGAATGCGGCGTAAGCCATGTGGGCTATTCGTTGCCGCCCGACCTGCGGATGCAGGTGCTCACCTTAACATTGGTCCATGTTCGGCTTTGGATCGTACACTGTAGGCCTGCGACGGAGACGAAGATGCGCGCCACGACCGGACTCCTGACGCTTGGCGTCCTGCTCTCGCTGGGCGGCGTCGCCCACGCCGGAACGGCCGCGGACGCCCAGCGCCTGGCCGCTGCGGTGCTGGCGCCGCGGTCCGCGATGGAGGTCGCGCCCCATTCGACGATCCCGCTGAAGGCCGCTGAGGCGGACACCGTGCGCATCCCCGGCGTGGCGCGCACCGCCATCGACCGCAAGCTCGACGATGGCGCGACCGGCTCCCTGGGCTTCCTGTGCGGCCTGCAGCCGGGCGCCGACAAGTATGGCGCCGCCGCGGCCCACGGCTATGACCCGACCGGCCGCTTCGTGGGCGCGAAGCTGAGTTTCGCGTTCCGCTAGGGCGGGACGGAGGTCCAGACCCATGGCGGTCGCATTCACGCGGGAAGAGGACTACGAGGCCCAGGCGGCGGACCTGCCGGATCGGCCGGTCTCAGCGCATCCCAACCTTGTCACCGCCAGTGGCCTTTCGGCTATCGACGCCGCGTTGGCCGCGGCGCGAACGGCCCATGCGGCGGCCCAGGCCGAGGGCGGAGTCGCCGCCGACCGGACGGCGATGGCGCGGGCCACCCGCGACCTGCGCTACTGGTCGACCCGCCGCGGCACGGCGCAACTGACCGAGCCGGAAGGCGACCCGGACAAGGTGCTGTTCGGCCGCACGGTGGAGATCGAGCGCGAGGACGGGCGGCGTCAGGCGTTCCGCATCGTCGGCGAGGACGAGGCCGATCCCAAGGCCGGCAGCGTCTCCTACGTCTCGCCCCTGGCGCGCGCCGTGCTGGGCAAGGCGACCGGCGACCTGGTCATGGTGAATGGCGCCGAAGTGGAGATCGTCGCCGTCCGCTGACGCGGCGCAATATTGCTGCTGCACTGCAGCAAAATGCTTGCCCTGGCGGCCCGGAAGGTCTCTTTTCCCCGCGCCGCGCGACCAGGAAGAGCCCCAAGGTGCCGAAGACGACCGCCGCCGCCGAGAGCGAACGGGTGCTGGTGCTGCAGGGCGGAGGCGCGCTGGGGTCCTATCAGGGCGGGGTGTTCGAGGCCCTGGACGCCGCCGGCCTGCGCCCCGGCTGGGTGGCCGGCATCTCGATCGGCGCGATCAATGCGGCCCTGATCGCCGGCAATCCGCCCGAACGGCGGCTGGAGCGGATGCAGGCCTTCTGGGACCGGGTCTCCTCGGCGGTGCCGGTGACCGAGGCCGCGCCCACCGACACCTTGCGCGCGATCTGGAACGAGGTCTCGGCCGGCTGGATCGCCGCCTTCGGCGTGCCTGGGATGTTCAAGCCGCGGATCCCCCCGGCGGTGATGTATCCGCCCGGCGCGGCCCAGGCGCTCAGCGTCTACGACACCTCGCCCCTACGGGCGACACTGGAGGAGTTGGTCGACTTCGACCGGATCAACGCCGGCGAGACCCGGCTCTCGGTGGGCGCGGTCAATGTGCGCACCGGCAACTTCGCCTATTTCGACAACGCCAAGCAGAAGATCGGTCCCCAGCACATCATGGCCTCGGGGGCCCTGCCGCCGGGATTCCCGCCCATCGAGATCGACGGCGAGCACTACTGGGACGGGGGCATCGTCTCCAACACGCCGCTTCAGTACGTTCTGGACGAAGAGACGCCCGCAGACCTGCTGATCTTCCAGGTGGACCTGTTCAGCGCCCGCGGCGAGCTGCCCAAGACGCTGCTGGAGGCCGCCGAGCGGGAGAAGGACATCCGCTTCTCCAGCCGGACCCGCCTCAACACCGATCTGAACCTGAAGCTGCACCGCACGCGCGCGGCGCTCAGCGCGCTGCTGGAGCGGCTGCCCAACGAGTTCGCCGGTTTCGACGGGCTGCAGCTGCTGCGCGACTTCGCCCACGAACGGGCGGTCACCGTCGTGCAGCTGATCTACCGCAGCAAGATCTACGAGGGGAACTCGAAGGACTACGAGTTCAGCCGCGTGACCATGCAGGAGCACTGGGCGGCCGGCCGCGCCGACGTCACCACCACCCTGAACCACCCGGCCTGGCTGAACCGGCCGCTCACCGACGGCACGGTGACCTACGACCTCACCGGCGACGGCCGGCCCGCCATTTCCTGACCTTCCACGCCCTCCTGGAGTTGCCCATGTCGCTCGCTTCCAAGACCGCCCTCGTCACCGGCTCGACCAGCGGCATTGGCCTGGCCATCGCGCGGGCCCTGGCGGCCCAGGGCGCCAACGTGGTGATCAACGGCTTCGGCGACGCGGCGGCCATCGAGACCGAGCGCGCCAAGATCGAGACCGAGTTCGGCGTGAAGTGCGCCTACGACGGCGCCGACATGACCGACGGCGCAGCGATCGCGGCGATGGTCGCCAAGGCCGAGCAGGCGTTCGGCTCGGTGGACGTGCTGGTGAACAACGCGGGCATCCAGCACGTGGCCCCGATCGAGGAGTTCCCGGTGGAGAAGTGGAACCAGATCCTCGCGATCAACCTCTCCGCCGCGTTCCACGCCATCCGCGCCGCCGCGCCCGGCATGAAGGCCCGCAAGTGGGGCCGGATCATCTCCACCGCCTCGGCCCACAGCCTGGTCGCCTCGCCGTTCAAGTCGGCCTATGTGGCGGCCAAGCACGGGATCGCGGGCCTGACCAAGACCGCCGCCCTGGAACTCGCCACCTTCGGCGTGACCGTGAACTGCATCAGCCCCGGCTACGTCTGGACGCCGCTGGTGGAGAACCAGATCCCCGACACCATGAAGGCCCGCGGCCTGACCCGCGAGCAGGTGATCAACGACGTCCTGCTGGAGTCCCAGCCGACCAAGCAGTTCGTGACGTCGGACCAGGTCGCCTCGCTGGCGGTCTATCTCTGTTCGGATGCGGCCAGCCAGATCACCGGCGCCAACCTCAGCATCGATGGCGGCTGGACGGCAGAGTAGGGCGCGTACTCAACTAAAAATTGGTGATGCCACTACTTTTGGTCGCAACCTTGGCCTGAGTGTGCAATCGTCGCGGCAGTTCCGTGTGAGTTCGCGTCGTTTGCTTCGCAATCCAGCGATCAGGAGGAACCTATGGGCGACCTGCGGGTCAACGCGCTCGAGCGCGATTTCGAATCCCTCATCAAGCTTCTGGGCGGCACGCCCGACGAGCGGCTGCGCTTCTGGGAGATCCTGAAGGGCATCACCACGCCGGCGGTGTTCCGGGTCGTGGAGGCTGAGCTCGGGGCCATCGAGGCCCAGGTGAAGGCGACCCACGCCGTGCTGGGCGCGCTCAAGGCCAACGCCAAGGAACTGGGCGCCCAGACGGTCGGCGCCTGACCGCAACCCTCGACGGCCCGGCGTCCGTCGCCGGGCCTGCGGCTGAACGACAGCGTAGCCTGGCGGGCGCAAGCTTCCGGCTCTGCGGCGACGCCGTGGTGGCGGAGGCCTGCGCCGCCGAGCTGCGGGGCCGGGGCGCGTCCGACGTCGAGCTCGTAGTTGGCGACAGCGACGGCCCGGATCTGGTGCTGACGGTCAGCGGGATGGGGAGCTTTGCGCTCGCCGTCCTGGTGTGCGGGGACGGGTTCACACTCGGCCCGCTGACCTGGCCCGGCAAGGCCGGCTGCTGGAACTGCGCCGCCCTGCGGCTGCAGGCCAACATGCCGTTCCTGGACCCCGGCGAGGCGCGCGCCGGCAATCCCGCGCGGGCAGGCCGGATGGCGGCCACGGCGGCGCTCGAGGCCCTGGCGGCGGGACCGTCGGCGCATGGCCTGGCGCAGCATCTGCTCCGGGTCGATGGCGTCACGGGCGCCGTGTCGCGGCATCGGGTGCTGCCGGCGCCGCGGTGCGGGGTCTGCGGCGGGCCGCCGGTCCATCACGGGACTGACGCCGCCGAGCCGCCCGGGTCGGAGGTCGAAACCCTGCGCGCGCTCGCCGACCTGGTGGATGGCCGCACCGGCGTCATCAACGCCGTGGTGATCGAATCCGGCGAGGCCCTGGGGCTGGATGCGCCGATCGTGAGCACCGCCGTGACCGCCTGCGCGCCCGACGGCGCCCAGCCGCCGACCCCGATGCCGGTGGGCTGGGGCAAGGGCTTGACGCCTGCGACGGCAATGATCGGGGCGGCCGGAGAGGCTCTGGAGCGCTATGCGGCCTCGTTGCCGGACCCGCGGCGGGTGATCTGGGCGCGGCTGGACGAGTTGCCCGACGGTGAGGTCGCCGACCCGCGCCTCTTCCCGCTGTACGACGCCGCGCAATACGCCCGGCCCGGCTTCCCGTTTCCGCCCTTCGATCTGCAGATCGCCCATCCCTGGGTTCGCGGCTGGCGCCCCGCCACCGGTGCGCCCGCCTGGATCCCGGCGGCCTTCACCTTCCTCGACTTCACCTATTCGCGCCCTCAGGCCTTCTGCGGCGGCACGTCCAATGGCTTGGCGACAGGGACGCGCGTCGCGGACGCGGCCGTGCGCGCCCTGCTCGAGCTGGTGGAGCGCGACGCCGTCATGGCCGCCTGGCGGACGCGCTCGCCCGGGCAGGCGGTGACCGTGGACGCAGCCTGGGACGAGGACCTTCTGGGCGTCCTGCAGGGCCTGGAGCGCCTGGGCGCGGCGGTGGAGGTCTCGCTGCTGCCCTCGGCCTGCGGCTATCCGGTGGCGATGGCCCTGGCGTTCGGCGACGGGCGGGACTGGCCAGGCGTCACCCTGGGCCTCGGCGCCGATCCGGACGCGCGCCTGGCGATCCGCCAGGCGGTGCTGGAGCTAGGGCAGACGGGGCCGTACCTGCGCCGGCTGATGCGCCAGGGGGCGGCCATCCCCGAGGGGCCGGAGGCGGTGTGCGAGATGATGGACCACGCCGTCTTCTACTTCGATCCGCGGCGCGCGGCGGCGTTCGACGACCTGCGCGGCGGCGGGCCAGGGCTCTCGTGGCGCGATCTGTGGGCCGGTCCGCCGCGGACCCTGGAGGGCTGTGTCGGGGCGCTGGAGGCGGCGGGCGTCCGGGTTTGGCTGGCGGACGTGACCTCCGCCGATCTCGCCATGACACCATTTCGCGTGGTGCGGGCGGTGAGCCCGGATCTGCAGCCGATTTCGTTCGGCTTCGGCCTGGACCGGGCGTCGACAACGCGGATCGCGGCGCGGGCGGCGGACCTGCCGGCGGACTATGTCTCGCCGATCTGGTGAGCGTGCTGGCTAGTGCCGCACCACCCACTGGCTGACATAGGCGTGCGTCGCCCGGGCCAGCTTCGGCGGGCCGGAGAAGTAGAACTCGCTGCCGAACAGCACGCGGCGCTCACGCCAGGTGATGGCGCCCGTGTCCTCGGACTGCAGCACCGAGCGCAGCTTGGCGGTCATCTCGCTCGGCACGAAGGCGACGTAGGTGGCGTCTGGCATGGGCTTCTCCCAACTGGGCCCCAGGCGGAAAAGAACGTGAGTCCAAGGTTTTCGCCAAGCGAGGCTGTCGAGACAGGGCGTCGCAGGCTGGACAAGGCCCGGTGGGGCTGGCGAGGTGGCGCCGGTTGAGTCCGGGAGGCGGCGGTGCGGTTGCAGGGTTTGGGGCTGGCGCTGGGCCTGGCGTTGGGGGTGGCGAGCGCCGCGCATGCGGCCGACGACCTGGCGCGCCTGAAGGCGGAAGCGGCCAACGTCCAGATCGTCCGCGACGACTGGGGGATCGCCCACGTACACGGCCACACCGACGCCGAGGCGGTGTTCGGCATGGCCTACGCCCAGGCGGAGGACGACTTCAACCGGGTGGAGATGAACTACCTCACCAACCTGGGGCGCGTGGCAGAGGCGGAGGGTGAGAAGGCCATCTGGCAGGACCTGCGCCAGAAGCTGTACGTCGATCCGGCCGACCTGCAGGCCAAATATGCGGCCAGCCCCGCCTGGCTGAGGGCGCTGATGGACGGGTGGGCGGATGGGCTGAACTTCTACCTGGCGACCCATCCGCAGGTGACGCCGAAGGTGATCGGCCACTTCGAGCCCTGGATGGCCCTCAGCTTCACCGAAGGCAGCATCGGGGGCGACATCGAGCGGATCTCGCTGCCGGAGCTGCAGGCCTTCTACGGCGGCGCGAGGAGCGCTTCCCTGGCCCGGGAGATGCAGATGGCCAAGGCCGAGCGCTTCGCCTTCCGCGAGCCGTCCGGCTCGAACGGCATCGCCATCGGCCCCTCCATCACCAAGGACGGCCATGCGCTGCTGCTGATCAACCCGCACACCTCGTTCTTCTTCCGCTCCGAGCTGCAGATGAGCAGTGACGAGGGGCTGGACGCCTATGGCGCGGTCACCTGGGGGCAGTTCTTCGTCTACCAGGGCTTCAATCCCCACGCCGGCTGGATGCACACCTCCAGCGGCGTCGACGTGGTGGACGAGTTCGCCGAGACGATCGTCAAGAAGGATGGCAGGCCGTTCTATCGCTACGGTAAGGACCTGCGACCGGTCACCGCCTCCACGGTCGTCGTGTCCTACAAGGCCGCGGACGGCAGCCTGCGCAGCCGCAGCTTCACGGTCTACCGCACCCACCATGGGCCGATCGTGCGGGCCGCGGGCGAGCGGTGGATCGCCTTTGCCATGATGTACAAGCCGGTGGAGGCGCTACAGCAGTCGTTCCTGCGCACCAAGGCGACGGACTTCGCCTCCTTCTCCAAGGTGGCGGAGCTGAAGGCCAATTCCTCGAACAACACCCTCTTTGCCGACGACAAGGGCGAGACCGCCTATCTGCACCCGCAGTTCATCCCGCGGCGCGACGACCGGTTCGACTACACGCGCCCGGTGGACGGATCGAACCCGGCCGCCGACTGGAAGGACCTGACGCCCACGGCCCAGGCGCCGCGGGTGATCAATCCGAAGATCGGCTGGGTCTACAACAGCAATAACGCGCCCTGGACGGCCGCCGGCGCGGACAGCCCCAAGGCGTCGGCCTTCCCGAAGTACATGGACCAGGCCGGCGAGAACCCGCGCGGGCCGCATGCCATCCGGGTGCTGAGCGGGCGCAAGGACTTCACCCGCGAGGGCCTGCTGAAGGCGGCGTTCGATCCCTACCTGCCGGCGTTCGCGCGCCTGATCCCCGGCCTGGTGGCGGCCTACGACGCCCTGCCGGCCGGCGCGCCCCAGAAGGCGCGGCTGAAGGACGAGGTCGCCGCCCTGCGCGGCTGGGACGACCGCTGGTCGGCCAGCTCGCCGGAAACCTCGCTGGCGGTGTTCTGGGGCGAGGCGCTGTGGGCCAAGGCCGCGCCGGCGGCGAAGGCGGCGCGCATGAGCCCCTGGGACTACATGGCCGAAAGGAGCCCGGCCGCCGACAAGCTGGCGGCGCTGGCCGAGGCGTCGGACCGGCTGACCCAGGACTTCGGGACCTGGAAGACGCCTTGGGGCGAGATCAACCGCTTCCAGCGGCTGAACGACGACATCGTCCAGACCTTCCACGACGACCAGCCCTCGATCCCGGTGCCGTTCACCTCCGCCCAGTGGGGCTCGCTGGCCTCGTTCGGCGCCAAGCGCTATCCGGGAACGAAGCGCTACTACGGGACCAGCGGCAACAGCTTCGTGGCTGTCGTGGAGTTCGGCTCCAAGGTCAGGGCCGTGGCGGTGACCGCGGGCGGCGAGAGCGGCCATCCGGACAGCCCGCACTTCGACGACCAGGCCCAGCGCTACGCCTCTGGAAACCTGCGGGAGGTCTATTTCTACCCGGACCAGTTGAACGGCCACACCGAGCGGTCTTACCACCCGGGGGAATAGGCCCCGCACCCTGCGGCATGTCGCCGCGACGGGCGCGCAGGGCAACATCCGTCAACGCGGACGCAATGCGATCAGCGTTCTCTGGCTGGATCGGTGGCGCGAGTCGGCCGCGGGGATGGGAATGCAAGCCGTTCGCACTGCGAGGCGCAGCTGGGGATCGCCCAATGCCGTGATGGCGTTGGCGGTGGCGGCGGCGCTGATCGTGCTGGGCGCCTGCGCGGCCCTGCTGGTCTATGCCGACAACGCCATCGATCACATCACCCTGGTCCACGAGGCCGAGCTGATGCGCCAGGTCATCGACCGCGAGGTGGCCGACGTCACCGAGGACGTGGTCGCCGAGGGCATCTGGACGGAAGCCTACGAGCGCACGGCGCTGCGGTTCGATCCCGAATGGACCCACGCCAATTTCGGCACCAGCCTGCACGATGTCCGCCAGCACCATCGCACCGTGATCTTCGACGGCGCCGACCGCGCGATCTATCTCGCCGTGGACGGACGCATGGTCCCGACCGACGCCGACCCGGACTTCGTGCGGGCCTCACGGCCGCTGCTGGCCGCAGTCCGCGCCGAATCGCGGCGTCTGCTGGCGGCCAATCCCCGGGCCGAGGGGCAGGCCCGCCAGGGCGTGAGGTCGGGCGCCTTGCGGGCGGGCTCGCGCCTCTATCTGGCAGGCGCCTCGAGCATCGTACCGGAGCCGGGCTATCGCGGCCCGATCACGGCGGAGGCCGTCGTGGTGTCGGCCAGAGTCGTTGGCCCGCAGATGTTGCAGGACTTCCATACGGCGTTCGGCCTGATGGACGTGCGCCTGGTCGCCGACGGCGCGCATGCCCGGCCGTCCGCGCCGCTGCTGGACCTGGAAGGCCGGCGCTTGGGCGCGCTGACCTGGCGGCCGCAACAGCCGGGGCAGGGGGCGATGCTGGCCGCCCGCTGGCAGATCCTCGGCGCGGCCTTGTGCGTGGTCGGAGCGGTCGTGCTTCTGGTGATGCGCCTGCGCCGGCTGGCGCGGGAGGTCACCGCCGCGCGCGACCGGGCCGAGGCCGGCGATCGGGCCAAGTCCGAATTCATCGCCAACATGAGCCACGAGATCCGCACGCCCCTCAACGGCGTGCTGGGCATGGCCCAGGTGATGTCCGGCGACGAGCTCAGCGTCGAGCAACGCCAGCGCCTGGGCGTGATCCGCGATTCGGGCTCCAGCCTGCTCAGCATCCTCAACGACGTGCTCGATTTCTCGAAGATCGAGGCGGGCCGCCTGACCCTGATCGAAGGGCCCTTTGACGCGGCGGAACTGGCGCAGAAGGTCTGCAGCACCTTCGAGGGCATGGCGGCCGCCAAGGACCTGCAGCTGCGCCTGGAGGTCGATCCGGCCGCCCGGGGGATCTGGATGGGCGACGCCCTGCGCATTCGCCAGATGCTCTCGAACCTGGTCTCCAACGCCGTCAAGTTCACCGGCGACGGCTCGGTGAGCCTGTCGGTCATGCGCATGCCGGAGGGCCTGGTGTTCGCGGTGAGCGACACGGGCGTCGGGCTCGACGCGAGCAAGATCCCGGAGCTGTTCGAGAAGTTCTCCCAGGTGGACCCGACCCTGACGCGCCGGCACGGCGGCGCGGGTCTCGGCCTGTCGATCACCCGCGGCCTGCTGCGGCTGATGGGCGGCGACATCGCGGTGTCGAGCCAGCCGGGTCAGGGGTCGTGCTTCACCCTGGCCTTGCCGCTGCGCCGGGCCCATGCGCCTGCGGCGGACGAGCAGGCGCCGGTGGCTGCGCCCAAGGCGCGGCCGTCGTCGGGCGGCCCGCCGCGGGTGCTGGCCGCGGAGGACAACCTCACCAACCAATATGTGCTGCGCGCCCTCCTGGAGCCGCTGGACCTGGAACTGACGCTGGTGGGCGATGGCCGCGAGGCTGTGGACGCGTTCGAGGCCCAGGCCTTCGACCTGATCCTGATGGATGTCCAGATGCCGGAGCTGAACGGCGTCGACGCCACCCGCGCCATCCGCGCCCTGGAAGCCGCCAGTGGCCGCAGCCGCACGCCCATCGTCGCCATGACCGCCAATGTCATGAGCCACCAGCTGGAGGGCTACCGGCTCGCCGGCATGGACGCCCACGTGGCCAAGCCGGTGGATGTCGCCGCGCTCTATGCGGTCCTGGACCAGGCCCTCAGCGGCGAACTGGGCGCGCAGGCCGCCGCGGCCTGACCGGCGTCGCCGTCAGCCGTTCGCCTTGCGGGGATTCTTCTTCGGGCGTTTGGGCGGCGGTCGGTCCGGGCGAGGGCCCTGATCGGGCGGGCCTTGTGGACGCCCGCCTTGCGGACCTGGGCCGCTGGGACGTGCGCCTTGCGGACGTGCGCCTTGCGGACGAGGGCCTTGCGGGCGGGGGCCTTGCGGACGAGGGCCCGGGGCGCCGGGCGGGGCCGAGGGGTTGATGCGGATCTCTCCGGCGTCGGCAGCGGCGCGGATGGCCTGGCGGAAGCGCGCGTCGACCTCAGGACTGATCTCGAACCGGGTCTCGTGATCCAGGATGCGGATCAGCCCGATCTCCTTCTTGGTCACGTGACCCAGCCGACAGATCAGCGGCACCAGCCACTTCGGGTCGGCGTTCTTGCTGCGGCCCACCGGCAGGCGGAACCAGGGCGCGCCGGAGCCGGCGTCGTGCGTCTCGCGCGGCCCGCGCTCGGGACGGGGCGGGCGGGTGTCGGGCGTCCGATCCCGGGCGTCGTCGAACATGTCCTCCGGCTCCGGCAGGCGGGCGCGATGCAGGCGGATCAGGGCGGCGGCCACCGCCTCGGGGCTGCGGCCCTCCAGCAGGCGTCGGCCGAGCTCCAGGTCCTCCGGCGAGGCGGCCTCGTTGAGCAGCGGATCCTCCAGCAGCCGGACCTGGTCGCGCTCGCGGATCTCCTCGGCGAGCGGCGGCCCCGACCACTCGGCCTCGACGCCGGCCACCTGCAGCAGGCGCTCGGCCTGGCGGCGTTTGGTGTAGGGGACGACTACCACCGAGACGCCCTTCTTGCCGGCGCGGCCGGTCCGGCCAGAGCGGTGGAGCAGCCCTGCGGTGTTGGCCGGCAGGTCCGCGTGGATCACCAGGCCCAGGTCGGGCAGGTCCAGGCCGCGGGCCGCCACATCGGTGGCGATGCAGGCGCGGGCGTGGCCGTCGCGCAGGGCCTGGAGCGCGTCGGCGCGCTCCTTCTGGGAGAGCTCGCCGGAGAGCTGCACCACCGAGAAGCCGCGCTCGCGCAGGGCCCCGTAGAGGTGGCGGACCCGCTCGCGGGTGGCGCAGAAGATCAGGGCGCCGGGGCTCTCGAAGTAGCGCAGCAGGTTGACCACCGCGTTCTCCACCTCGTTCGGGGCCACCCGGACCGCGCGATAGGCGATATCGCCGTGGGCCTCGTCGCGGCGCAGGGTGTCGATGCGCACCGCGTCCTTCTGGTAGCGGCGGGCGAGGGCGGCGATGTCCTTGGCGATGGTGGCCGAGAACAGGAAGGTCCGGCGTTCGGCTGGCGCCGAGTCGAGGATCTCCTCGAGGTCCTCGCGGAAGCCCATGTCCAGCATCTCGTCGGCCTCGTCGAGGACGACCACGGCCAGGGCGGAGAGGTCGAGGTTGCCGCGCTCCAGGTGGTCGCGCAGGCGACCCGGCGTGCCGACCACGATGTGGGCGCCGCCCGCCAGGGTGCGCTGCTCGGCGCGGGCGTCCATGCCGCCGACGCAGGTGGCGATTCGCGCGCCGGCCTCGGCGTAGAGCCAGGAGAGCTCGCGGCTGACCTGCAGGGCCAGCTCGCGGGTCGGGGCGATCACCAGGGCCAGGGGCGCTGTGGCGCGGTCGAAGCGCTCGGCCTCGCCCAGCAGCGGCCGCGCGGCGGCGAGGCCGAAGGCCACGGTCTTGCCGGAGCCGGTCTGGGCGGAGACCAGCAGGTCGCGCTCGGGCGGCGCCTCCAGGACGGCGGCCTGGACGGGCGTGGGCTCGGCGTAGCCCTGGGCGGTCAGGGCGCGGGCCAGCGCGGGGTGCGTGGCGGGGAAGGGCATGGGCTGTCTCGTGCCGGAAGGGCCGCCCCGGAGAGCGTTGCGGCTTCGGATAGAACGGCAAGGTGGGAATGTCGCCACCGGACGTGGCGCGAGTGACGGGACTCGAACCCGCGACCTCCGGCGTGACAGGCCGGCGCTCTAACCAACTGAGCTACACCCGCGTAGGCCGTCCGGCCGTGCGAAGGCGGCTCTCATATGGGCGGGGGGGAATCGTGTCAACGGGAGAGTCCTGCGGCCTGTTCGACCCCCAGATTTCCTGGTGCGATGAATTGCCGGTTTCGCGACGCACAAGCGGCGTTTGAAACGCCGGAATGATCGGTCTAGAAGGGCGCCGCGACTCCCGCCGGAGACTCCATGACCGCCTTCCTGCTGCAGTACCTGCCGATCGCGATCTTCCTCGGAATCGCGGCGGTCCTGGGCATCGTGTTCATCCTGGCCGCCACAGTGCTCGCGCCCAAGGCGCCTGACGCTGAGAAGCTGTCGTCCTACGAGTGCGGCTTCAACGCCTTCGACGATGCGCGCATGAAGTTCGACGTCCGGTTCTACCTGGTGTCGATCCTCTTCATCATCTTCGACCTGGAGGTGGCGTTCCTGTTCCCGTGGGCGGTGGCGCTGATGAAGATGCCGCCGGACGCGGCCAAGTTCGCCTTCTGGTCGATGATGACCTTCCTGGGCGTGCTGACGGTGGGCTTCATCTACGAATGGAAAAAGGGAGCCCTGGAATGGGAGTGATCGTTCCGCCGGGCCAGAATTCGCTCGTGACGCCCGCCGGGACCGCCGGTCGAACGTCGGTCGAGGGCTACGACCCCAAGAAGCACGACCCGTTCTTCGACGGCGTCTCCCAGCGGCTGGCCGACAAGGGCTTCGTGACCGCCGGTGTCGACGACCTGATCACCTGGGCGCGCACCGGCTCGCTGATGTGGATGACCTTCGGCCTGGCGTGCTGCGCGGTCGAGATGATGCAGGCCTCGATGCCGCGCTACGACCTGGAGCGCTACGGCTTCGCCCCGCGCGCCAGCCCGCGCCAGAGCGACGTGATGATCGTGGCCGGCACCCTGGTCAACAAGATGGCTCCGGCCCTGCGCAAGGTCTACGACCAGATGCCGGACCCGCGCTACGTGATCAGCATGGGCAGCTGCGCCAACGGCGGCGGCTACTACTACTTCAGCTATTCGACCGTACGCGGCTGCGACCGGATCGTGCCGGTGGACGTCTATGTGCCCGGCTGCCCGCCGACCGCCGAGGCGCTGGTCTACGGCGTGCTGCAGCTGCAGAAGAAGATCCGCCGCACGGGGACGATCGAGCGATGAGCTGGCCGGCCACGGACGCCGAGCTGCACGCGCTCGGCCAGGAGATCGTCGCCAACTCGACCGGCGGCATCGTCGCCGCCGAGGTCGCGTTCGGCGAGCTCAACCTCATGGGCCCGGCGAACCGGGTGGTGCAGGCGCTGACCTATCTGAAGGAGGTCCAGGGCTTCCACCAGCTGGTGGACCTGGCCGGCGTGGACTACCCCGAGCGCGAGCGGCGCTTCGACGTGGTCTACCACCTGCTGTCCATGACCCGAAACCTGCGGCTGCGCCTGAAGGTGCAGACCGACGAGGACACGGCGGTGCCGTCCGTCGTGAGCGTCTTCCCGGCCGCCGACTGGTACGAGCGCGAGGCGTTCGACATGTACGGCGTCTTCTTCGACGGGCACCCGGACCTGCGCCGCATCCTCACCGACTACGGGTTCCATGGGCACCCGCTGCGCAAGGACTTCCCGATGACCGGCTATGTGGAGGTCCGCTACGACCCCGAGCTGGGCCGGGTGGTCTATGAGCCGGTGAAGTCGGTCGAGTGGCGCAATTGGGACTTCCTCAGCCCCTGGGAGGGCGCCGAGAAGGGCTTCGCCACCCTGCTGCCCGGCGACGAGAAGGGCGAGAGCAAATGACCGGCGCCAACGCCCCTGCGGAAGCCACCGACTTCTTCGCCCCGGAACATCCGGGCGAGACCAAGATCCGCAAGTTCAACATCAACTTCGGCCCGCAGCACCCGGCGGCCCACGGCGTGCTGCGCCTGGTGCTGGAGCTGGACGGCGAGGTGGTCGAGCGGGTGGACCCGCACATCGGCCTCCTGCACCGCGGCACCGAGAAGCTGATGGAGGCGCGGCCCTATCAGCAGACCATCCCGTACATGGACCGCCTCGACTATGTGGCGCCCATGAACCAGGAGCACGCTTACTGCCTGGCCATCGAGAAGCTGCTGGGCATCGAGGCGCCGTACCGGGGCCTTCTGATCCGCACGCTCTATGACGAGATCGGCCGGATCCTGAACCACCTCCTGAACGTCACCACCCAGGCCATGGACGTGGGCGCGCTCACCCCGCCGCTGTGGGGCTTCGAGGAGCGCGAGAAGCTGATGGTGTTCTACGAGCGCGCGTCGGGCGCCCGGATGCACGCCAACTACTATCGCGTCGGCGGCGTGCGCCAGGACCTTCCGGAGGCGCTGGTGCGCGACATCTCCGACTGGTGCGACCACTTCCCCAAGGTCTGCGACGACCTGGAGGGGCTGTTCGGCAACAACCGCATCTTCAAGCAGCGCAACGTCGACATCGGCGTGGTCAGCAAGGAAGAGGCCATCGCGCGATCCTTCTCCGGCGTGATGGTGCGTGGCTCGGGCATCGCCTGGGACCTGCGCCGCGCCCAGCCCTACGCCTGCTACAACGAGATGGAATTCGACATTCCGCTGGGCGTGAACGGCGACTGCTACGACCGCTACCTCTGCCGCATGCAGGAAATGCGGGAGTCCACCAAGATCATGAAGCAGTGCTGCGAGCGCCTCCTGAAGACGCCTGGCCCGGTGCTGATCGACGACCACAAGATCGCCGCGCCCCGCCGGGGTGAGATGAAGCGGTCGATGGAAGCCCTGATCCACCACTTCAAGATCTTCACCGAGGGCTACCGGACCCCGCCCGGCGAGGTCTATGCCGCCGTCGAGGCGCCGAAGGGCGAGTTCGGCGTGTTCCTGGTGAGCGACGGCACCAACAAGCCCTACCGCGCTAAGCTGCGCGCGCCGGGCTATCCGCACCTGCAGGCCATGGACTGGATGAACCGCGGCCACATGCTGGCGGACGTCTCCGCGATCCTGGGCTCGCTGGACATCGTGTTCGGGGAGATCGACCGTTGAGCGTCCGCCGCCTGGCCCAGATCCAGCCCGAGAGCTTCGCCTTCACGCCGGCGACGCTGAAGGCCGCCAAGGCCTGGATGGCCAACTTCCCGGCCGGCCGCCAGCAGTCGGCCATGGTGCCGATCCTGTGGCTGGTCCAGAAGCAGGAGGGCTGGGTCTCCGAACCTGCCATCCGCGCCGTGGCCGAGTTGCTGGGTGTGCCCGTGATCCGGGTGCTGGAGGTGGCCACCTTCTACACCATGTTCATGCTGGAGCCGGTGGGCACGCACGCCCTGGTGCAGGTGTGCGGCACCACGCCGTGCCAGACCCGCGGCTCCGAGGCCCTGATGGCGGTCTGCAAGCGTAAGATCGGGCCGCAGAACCACAAGAGCGCCGACGGCAAGCTCTACTGGCAGGAAGTCGAGTGCATGGGAGCCTGCGCCAACGCGCCGATGGCCGCCATCAACGACTACTACTACGAGGACCTGACGCCGGAGAGCTTCGAGAAGCTGATCGACGACTTCGCGGCGGGCAAGAAGCCCAAGCCGGGCTCCATGACCGGCCGCCAGGGCTCCGCGCCCGAGGGCGGGGCCCTGACCCTGACCGATCCGAAGCTCTACGACGGCTCGCTGGGCAAGAAGATCAAGATCCCCAACCTGCCGCCCAAGGCGCCGAAGACCGCGAAGGCGCCGGCATGACGTTCGACGCAGCCGCCTTCAAGCGCCGGCGCGCCATCATGGTGGGCGCCAATGTGCTGGCCGCCCTCGGGGCGCTGATCGGCGCGCTGGGCTATTTCCAATTCGCCCAGGACTGGGCGCTGGCGGTGTTCGTGGGAGCCCTCGTCGTGGGCTTCGGCGCGCAGATCTGGTTCATCGCGGGCCTGCGCGGCCCGCGGAAGGGAGTCTAGGCGTGGTTGGCATCCTGGCCGACAAGGACCGCATCTTCCTCAACATCTATGGCCAGCGTGACTGGGGCCTGGAGGGAGCGAAGGCGCGCGGCGCATGGAACGGGACGGCGGACATCGTCGCCCAGACCCCGGAGTGGATCTGCGACCAGGTGAAGGCCTCCGGCCTGCGCGGGCGCGGCGGGGCGGGTTTCGCCACCGGTCTGAAGTGGACCTTCATGCCCAAGCAGGAGAGCGAGCGACCGCACTACCTCTTGGTCAACGCCGACGAATCCGAGCCCGGCGCCTGCAAGGACCGCGACATCCTGCGCAACGACCCGCACCTCCTGATCGAGGGCTGCGTGATCGCCTGCCGGGCCATGCGCTCGCACACCGCCTACATCTACATCCGCGGCGAGTACGTGCACGAACGCGAGCGGCTGACCGCGGCGATCAAGCAGGCGTATGACGCGGGGCTGCTCGGCCCGGGCAGCATCCTCGGCTACGACGTCGACGTGCGCCTGCAGCATGGGGGTGGGGCCTACATCTGCGGCGACGAGACCGCCCTGATGGAGAGCTTCGAGGGCAAGAAGGGCCAGCCGCGCCTGAAGCCGCCGTTCCCCGCGGGCGCCGGCATCTACGGCTGCCCGACCACGGTGAACAACGTCGAGACCATCGCCGTCGTGGGCACGATCCTGCGCCGCGGCGCAGAGTGGTTCTCGGCCTTCGGCACCGAGAAGTCGACGGGCACCAAGCTGTTCGCCGGCTCCGGCCACCTCAACAAGCCCTGCGTGGTCGAGGACGCGGTCGGCATCAGCGTCAAGCAGCTGATCGAGGACCACTTCGGCGGCGTGCGCGGCGGCTGGGGCAACCTGAAGGCGGTGATCCCCGGCGGGATCTCGGTGCGCATGATCCCCGCCGAGCAGTGCGACGAAGCGATCATGACCTACGAGGACCTGCAGGCGCGGGGCTCGGGCCTGGGCACCGGCACCATGATCGTGTTCGACAAGGACGCGGACTTGGTGAAGGCCATCGCCCGCGCGGCCTACTTCTACAAGCACGAGAGTTGCGGCCAGTGCACCCCGTGCCGTGAGGGGACCGGCTGGATGTGGCGGGTGATGGAGCGGATGGTGACCGGCGAGGCCGAGATGGCCGAGATCGACCTCCTGCTCGACGTCGCCAGCCAGGTCGAGGGCCACACGATCTGCGGCCTGGGTGACGCGGCCGCCTGGCCGATCCAGGGCCTGTTCCGCCACTTCCGCCATGAGGTGGAGGAGCGCATCAACACCTACCGCGCGCGCAAGGGCAGCTACGCCGGCGCCTCGATCGCGGCGGAGTAACGGTATGCCCAAAGCCAAGGTCGATGGGGTCGAGGTCGAGTTCGAGCCGGGGATGAACGTCCTGCAGGTGGCGGAGCTGGCCGGCAAGGAGATCCCCCGGTTCTGCTACCACGAGCGCCTCAGCATCGCCGGCAACTGCCGCATGTGCCTGGTGGAGGTGAAGCCTGGCCCGCCGAAGCCGCAGGCCAGCTGCGCCCTGCCGGCCGCCGAGAACATGGAGATCTTCACCGACACGCCGATGGTGAAGAAGGCCCGCCACGGGGTGATGGAGTTCCTGCTCATCAACCACCCGCTGGACTGCCCGATCTGCGACCAGGGCGGCGAGTGCGACCTGCAGGACCAGGCCATGGGCTATGGCCGCGACGACAGCCGCTACGCCGAGAACAAGCGGGCCGTCGAAGAAAAGTTCATGGGGCCGTTGATCAAGACGGTCATGACCCGCTGCATCCAGTGCACGCGCTGCGTCCGGTTCATCACCGAGGTGGCGGGCGTGCCGGAGATCGGTCTCATCTCTCGCGGCGAAGACGTTGAAATCACGACCTATCTGGACAAGGCGATCGCCTCGGAACTGTCCGCCAACGTGATCGACCTGTGCCCGGTGGGCGCCCTGACCTCCAAGCCCTACGCCTTCAACGCCCGGCCCTGGGAGCTGAAGAAGACCGAGAGCGTGGACGTGATGGACGCCCTGGGCTCGGCGATCCGGGTGGACGCGCGCGGCCCGGCCGTGCTGCGCGTCCTGCCGCGGATCAACGAGGCGGTGAACGAGGAGTGGATCTCCGACAAGACCCGCTACGCCGTCGACGGGCTGTCGCGCCAGCGGCTGGACCGGCCCTTCATCCGCGAGAACGGCAAGCTGCGCGCCGCCACCTGGGGCGAGGCGTTGTCGGCCGTGGCGGCCCGGATCAAGGCCACGGCGCCCGAGCGCATGGGCGTGATCGCCGGCGACCTGCAGGACGCGGAGTCCATGAAGGCGGCGCTGGACCTGTTCGGCGGCCTGGGCGTCAAGAGCCTGGACTGCCGCCAGGACGGCATGGTGCTGGGGGCCGGACCGCGCGAGAGCTGGCTCTTCAACTCGACGATCCAAGGCCTTGAAGACGCAGACGTAATCCTGCTGGTGGGCTCCAACCCGCGGCTGGAGGCGCCGGTGCTCAACGCCCGCATCCGCAAGCGCTGGCTGGCCGGGGCGGCCCGCGTGGGCGTGGTCGGCGAGGCGGCGGACCTGACCTACAGCTATGACCACCTGGGCGCAGGCCCGGCCTCTCTTTCGGGCCTGGCCAAGTCGAAGTCGGACTTCATGACCCCCCTGAAGGGCGCGAAGAAGCCCGCCATCATCGTCGGCGCCGGCGCGCTCACCCGGCCGGACAGCCCCGCGGTGCTGCAGGCCGCGGCGGGCGTCGCCAAGGCGTTCGGCATGACCTGGAACGTGCTGCACACGGCGGCCAGCCGTGTCGGCGGGCTGGACCTGGGCTTCGTGCCGGCCGAGGGCGGCAAGACCGCCGCCGAACTGGCCGGGAAGGGCGGGGCGGACCTGCTGTTCCTGCTGGGCGCCGACGAGGTCGACCTCTCCAAGAGCGGCGCCTTCGTGGTCTATCTGGGCACGCATGGGGACGCCGGCGCGCACCGCGCCGACGTGATCCTGCCGGGCGCGGCCTACACCGAGAAGAACGGCCTCTATGTGAACACCGAGGGCCGGGTGCAGATGGGCTTCCGCTCGGTCTTCCCGAAGGGCGAGGCCAAGGAGGACTGGGCGATCCTGCGGGCCCTGTCCGAACGGCTGGGCGCGACCCTGCCCTACGACACTCTTGACCAGCTGCGCGCGCGGCTGTTCGCCGACCATCCCACCTTCGGCCGCATCGACTACGTCCCGTCCGAGCCGGCGGCGCTGGATCTCGGCGCGCTGGGCCGCAAGGGCGAGCTCTCCGACGCCCCGTTCATGGGCGCGGTGCGCAATTTCTATCTCAACAATCCCATCGCGCGGGCCAGCGTGACCATGGCCGAATGCGCCCAGGTCGCCTCGGGCGCGGCCAAGATCGCGGCGGAGTAGGCGATGCCGGAAGCTGTCATCTGGACCCTGCTGACGGTCGCCCACATCCTGGCGATCACCGTCGTCCTGCTCCTGACCATCGCCTTCATCATCTACGGCGACCGCAAGATCTTCGCGGGCGTCCAGGCGCGGAAGGGCCCCAATGTGGTGGGCCCGTTCGGCCTGCTGCAGTCCTTCGCCGACCTCGGCAAGTTCCTGATCAAGGAGCTGATCATCCCGGCGGGCGCCGACAAGGCGGTCTACCTCCTGGCCCCGATCATCTCGGTCACCTTGGCGCTCGGCGCCTGGGCGGTGATGCCGATCGCGCCCGGCTGGAGCGTGTCCAACATCAACGTCGGCATCCTCTACCTGTTCGCCGTGAGCTCCCTGGGCGTCTACGGCATCATCATGGGCGGCTGGGCGTCGAACTCGAAGTACCCGTTCCTCGGCGCCCTGCGCTCGGCGGCGCAGATGGTCAGCTACGAGGTCTCCATCGGCTTCGTGATCATCACCGTGATCCTGCTGGCCGGGTCGATGAACCTCAACGTCATCACCGAGAAACAGGCCGGCGGCTTCTGGAACTGGAACATGTTCGGCGGCGGCTTCCCGCACAACCTGCCGCTCATCCTGATCATGTTCCCGATGGGGGTGATCTTCTTCATCTCGGGCCTGGCGGAGACCAACCGCCCGCCATTCGACCTGCCGGAAGCCGAGTCCGAACTCGTGGCGGGCTATGCGGTGGAATACGGTTCCACGCCCTACATGCTGTTCTACCTGGCCGAGACCGCCAACATCGTCCTGATGAGCGGCCTGATGGCGGTGCTGTTCCTGGGCGGCTGGCACGCGCCGTGGCCCGAGGGCTACCTGGCCAGCTGGCCGAACTGGCTGGCCAGCCTGCATGGCCTCGTCTTCTACGCGCTGAAGACCTTCGCCGTGTTCTTCATGAACGCCATGGTCCGCTCGATCGTGCCGCGCTACCGCTACGACCAGCTGATGCGGCTGGGCTGGAAGGTGTTCCTGCCCACCTCGCTGGTGGCGGTGTTCGTGGTGTCCGGCTGGCTGATCTACACCCGGGTCGGCGCATGAGGCGGCTAAGCGTGATCCTGGCCGCAGCCGCAGTGCTCGGCGCCTGCTCGACCATGAGCGGCGTGGGCTCAGGCCACAACGGCGGCATCGCCACCTACGACGACCTGAAGGCCGCCACCGCCACCTGCGCCGCCAAGGGCGGGCAGCTGCGCCTCCAGAGGAACGGCGATCCGCAGTACCTCGAAGACTACGCCTGCGAGAAGAAGTGATGTTCAATCGGATCGGACAGGCGCTGAAAGGCGCGATGCTGGCGGACTTCGCCGAGGCCTTCGGGCTGGGCATGAAGTACATGGTCGCGCCCAAGAAGACCGTGCAGTACCCCCACGAGCGCAACCCGCAGAGCCCGCGTTTCCGCGGCGAGCATGCGCTGCGCCGCTATCCCAACGGCGAAGAGCGCTGCATCGCCTGCAAGCTGTGCGAGGCGATCTGCCCGGCCCAGGCGATCACCATCGAGGCCGAGCCGCGCGCCGACGGCAGCCGCCGCACGACGCGCTACGACATCGACATGGTCAAGTGCATCTACTGCGGCCTGTGCCAGGAGGCCTGCCCGGTGGACGCGATCGTGGAGGGCCCGAACCTGGAGTTCGCCGTCGAGACCCGCGAGGAGCTCTACTACGACAAGGAGCGCCTGCTGGATAACGGCGACCGCTGGGAGCGGGAGATCGCGAAGAATCTGGAACTGGACGCGCCGTACCGATAGGAGGGGCGGCGCGATTCACCGCCCCGCTTCTGAAGCGTAATTCGAGGGACTTTAGAGAGCCGAATGGCCCTGCAGGCGATCGCATTCTACGTCATGGCGGCGGCGACCGTGATCGCCGGATTCTGCGTGGTCTCGGCCCGCAATCCGGTGCACTCGGTGCTGTGGCTGATCCTGAGCTTCTTCTCGGCGGCGGGGCTCTTCGTGCTGCTGGGGGCCGAGTTCCTGGCGATGCTGCTGGTGGTGGTCTACGTCGGCGCCGTCGCGGTGCTGTTCCTGTTCGTGGTGATGATGCTGGACGTGGACTTCGCGGCCCTCCGGCAAGGCTTCGCCCGCTACATGCCCCTGGGGCTGCTGGTGGCCATGTTCCTGGCCGCCGAGATGGTGATGGTCTCGACCGCGGTCGCCAGCCGCGGGGCGGCCAAGGGCAACGACGCGCCGATGGCGGCGGCCCATTCCGGCGTGACCAACGCCGAGGCGATCGGTCGGGTGCTCTACACCGACTACGTCTACTTCTTCCAGGCGGCGGGCCTGGTGCTGCTGGTGGCGATGATCGGCGCGATCGTCCTGACCCTGCGCCACAAGCCGGGCGTGCGCCGCCAGATCATCATGAACCAGGTGCTGCGGACGCCGAAGAGCGGCATGACGCTGGTCAATCCCAAGGTCGGGGAGGGGATCGACGCATGATCGGCCTGTCGCACTATCTGGCGGTCGCCGCGATCCTGTTCACCATCGGGGTCTTCGGCATCTTCGTGAACCGCAAGAACATCATCGTCATCCTGATGTCGGTGGAGCTGATGCTGCTCGCCGTGAACATCAACCTGGTGGCGTTCTCGGTCTTCCTGGGCAACGTGACCGGGCAGATCTTCGCCATGTTCGTGCTCACCGTGGCGGCCGCGGAAGCCGCCGTGGGCCTGGCGATCCTGGTCACCTTCTTCCGCAACCGCGGCGACATCGCCGTGGACGACGCTTCCGTGATGAAGGGCTAAGGCACGTGGATCCCAAGCTCCTCGTCACCGTCATCCTGTTCGGGCCGCTGATCGGCGCGGCCACGGCGGGCCTGTTCGGCCGCCGGCTGGGCGACAACCTCAGCCGCGGCGTCACCACGGGCTTCCTGTTCCTGTCGGCGATCCTGTCGTGGGTGGTGTTCAGCCAGTGGACCTGGGGTGGCCTCCAGCCCTTCACCCTGACCTATGCGCCGTTCATCCACGTGGGCAATTTCGTCTCCGACTGGTCGTTCCGTCTCGATGGCCTCTCGGCGGTGATGCTGGTGGTGGTGACCACCGTCTCCAGCCTCGTGCACCTCTACTCCTGGGGGTACATGGCGGACGATCCCAGCAAGCCGCGGTTCTTCGCCTACCTGTCGCTGTTCACCTTCGCCATGCTGAGCCTGATCAGCGCGGCGGACTTCATGCAGCTGTTCTTCGGCTGGGAAGGCGTGGGCCTGGCCAGCTACCTGCTGATCGGCTTCTGGTTCCACAAGCCCACCGCCAACTCGGCGGCGATCAAGGCCTTCGTGGTCAACCGGGTGGGTGACTTCGGCTTCGCCCTGGGCATCATGACGGTGTTCTGGGCCTACGGGACCATCCAGTTCGCCCCGCTGTTCCCGATGATCGCGGGTTCGGTGGGCCACGGCTGGGACTTCGGGTCCTGGCACTTCGCCCTGGTGGACCTGGCCTGCGCGCTGCTGTTCGTGGGCGCCATGGGCAAGTCGGCCCAGTTCTTCCTGCACACCTGGCTGCCGGACGCCATGGAGGGCCCGACCCCGGTCTCGGCCCTGATCCACGCCGCGACCATGGTGACCGCGGGCGTCTACATGGTCTGCCTGCTGTCGCCGATGTTCGAATACGCCCCGGTGGCCAAGGGCATCGTGACCGGGATCGGAGCCGTGACCGCCCTGTTCGCCGCCACGGTCGGCATGACCCAGAACGACATCAAGCGGGTGATCGCCTACTCCACCTGCTCGCAGCTGGGCTACATGTTCATGGCCGCGGGCGTGGGCGCCTACCAGGCGGGGATGTTCCACCTGTTCACCCACGCCTTCTTCAAGGCCCTGCTGTTCCTGGGCGCCGGCTCGGTGATCCATGGCATGGCCCACGAGCAGGACATGCGCCGCTATGGCGCCCTCGGAAAGTACCTGCCGATCACCGCCACGGTGATGGTCATCGGCACCATCGCCATCACCGGCCTGGGCATCCCCGGGCTGGAGCTGGGCTTCGCCGGCTTCTACTCGAAGGACTCGATCATCGAGTCGGCCTGGCGCATCGGCTCGGCCGGCAATCCAATGGCCTATTTCGCCTTCGTGATCGGGGTCCTGGTGGCAGGCCTGACCAGCTTCTACTCCTGGCGCCTGGCGTTCTTCACCTTCAACGGCCACGCCCGCTGGACCAGCGAGGACCTCGAGCACCACTGGCACAATCGCGACCATGGTCACGACGACGCCCATGCCGATGGCCATGCGCACGACGACCACGCCAGCGCCGCGCAGATCGAGACCCACAGCGAGCCGGAAAGCGCCGAGCACCACCACCTGCCCCACGAGAGCCCCTGGACCATGCGCCTGCCGCTGATCCTGCTGTCGATCGGCGCCGTGGCCTCGGGCTTCTTCTTCCACGAGCAGTTCATCGGCGAGGGCCGGGCGGACTTCTGGCGCGGGGCGATCTTCAACCTGCCCAGCAACCACGCGCTGAGCGGCGAGCCGCCGACCCTGGTGCTGTGGATGCCGCTGATCGTGACGCTGATCGGCCTCTTCGCCGCCTGGTACGTCTACATCCGGCGCGAAGGCATGGGCGCGCGGATCGCCGCCCGCGGCGGGCCCCTCTATGTCTTCTTCTACAACAAGTGGTTCTTCGACGAGCTGTACCAGGCCACCTTCGTCCGCGCGGCGAAGTTCCTGGGCGACCTCTTCTGGAAGGGCGGCGACCAGCGGATCATCGACGGCCTGGGGCCGGACGGCGTTTCGGCGGTCTCGGTCGAGGTCGGCAAGGGCGCCGGCAAGCTGCAGTCCGGCTACGTCTACCACTACGCCTTTGTCATGCTGCTCGGGGTGGCGGGTCTTCTGACCTACGCCCTGGTGGCCTGGAACGCCTGAGGGGAACGACTGCGATGCTGCTTTCCCTCGTCACCTTCGCCCCGCTGGTCGGCGTCGCCGGCATCCTGGCGCTGCGCCTGTTCGGCAAGGCCGACGATCCCAAGACGGTCAACGCCGCCAAGTGGATCGCGCTGACCGCGACTCTCGCGGACCTGGCGCTGGCGATCCTGCTGGTGGTCCAGTTCAACCCGAACGACCCGGGCTTCCAGTTCGTGGAAGAGGCGCCGTGGTTCGCGGGCCTGAACTACCGCATGGGCGTGGACGGCATCTCGGTGCTGTTCGTGCTGCTGAACGCCTTCCTGATGCCGCTGTGCATCGTGGCGTCCTGGAAATCGATCACCAGCCGGGTGCTGGAATATCTGATCGCCTTCCTGATGCTGGAGACCCTGG
Organism: Caulobacterales bacterium; assembly: GCA_019510435.1. Lineage (GTDB taxonomy): Bacteria > Pseudomonadota > Alphaproteobacteria > Caulobacterales > Caulobacteraceae > Phenylobacterium. Next base: position 213,869 of record JAEKKJ010000013.1, read on the forward strand.
TCACCGGCGTGTTCTGCGCCCTGGACCTGATCGTCTTCTACATCTTCTTCGAGTTCGGCCTGGTGCCGATGTTCCTGATCATCGGCATCTGGGGCGGCGCGCGGCGGGTCTACGCGGCCTTCAAGTTCTTCCTCTACACCCTGCTGGGTTCGGTGCTGATGCTGGCCGCGATCCTCTACATGATCGGGACCACCCACACCTCCTCGATCCCCGAGCTGATGGCGCACCACTTCGACCCGGCGGTGCAGACCTGGCTATGGCTGGCCTTCTTCGCCTCCTTCGCGGTGAAGATGCCCATGTGGCCGGTGCACACCTGGCTTCCGGACGCCCACGTGGAGGCCCCGACCGCGGGCTCGGTGATCCTGGCCGGCATTCTCCTGAAGATGGGCGGGTACGGCTTCCTGCGCTTCTCGCTGCCGATGTTCCCCAACGCCTCGCAGCTGTTCACGCCGCTGATCTTCGCGCTGAGCGTGGTGGCGGTGATCTACACCTCGCTGGTCGCCTTCCGGCAGACCGACGTCAAGAAGCTGATCGCCTATTCGTCGGTGGCGCACATGGGCCTCGTCACCATGGGCATCTTCTCCGGCAACGCCGTGGGCGAGCAGGGCGCCATCTACCAGATGCTGAGCCACGGGGTGATCTCCGGGGCGCTCTTCCTCTGCGTCGGCGTGATCTACGACCGCATGCACACCCGCGAGATCGCCTTCTACGGCGGGCTGGTGAACCGCATGCCCTGGTACGCCGCGGTCTTCATGCTGTTCAGCATGGGCAATGTGGGCCTGCCGGGCACCTCCGGCTTCGTGGGGGAGATCCTGTCGATGACCGGGACCTACCGAGCCTCCACCTGGACGGCGATCCTGGCCGCCACCGGTGTGATCCTGTCGGCGGTCTATATGCTGACCCTGTACCGGCGCGTGGTGTTCGGCACGATCGAGAACCCGAAGCTGGCCACGATCACCGACCTGGACTGGCGCGAGGTGGCGATCTTCGCCCCGCTGCTGATCTCGACGCTTTACCTGGGCGTGCAGCCCAACTCCGTGTTCAACCTGACCTCGGCCTCGGTCGACCAGCTCGTGCGGGTCTACCAGGCGGCCATCGGCGGGTGAGGGGCCGTTAGATGACCATCTCCGCCAACCTGGCGTACGCCTATCCGCTGGCCATCCTGGGCGTCGGGGCCATGGCGCTCCTGGTGCTGGGCGCCTTTGCGCCGAAGCAGACCACCCTCGTAGGCGCGGGCGGCGTGATCCTGCTGCTGGCCGCAGCCGCGGCGGCGGCGGTGCAGCCGTTCGGCGTGGCCTTCGGCGGCGGGCTGATCAGCGACGCCGGCGCGGTCTTCGCCCAGGTGGCGATCTACGTCGCCTCGGCCGTGGCGATCCCCCTGGGCCAGCCGTGGTTCGAGCGGCGCGGCGTCAAGAACTTCGAGTTCCCGGTGCTGGTGCTGCTGGCCGCGCTGGGCATGGGCATGATGGCCGCCTCGGGCGACCTGATCTCGCTCTATGTCGGCGTCGAGCTGCACAGCCTGGCGCTCTACGTCCTGGCCGCTATGCACCGCGACAACGCCAAGGCCTCCGAGGCCGGGCTGAAGTACTTCGTGCTGGGCGCCCTGTCGTCGGGCCTGCTGCTCTATGGCGCCAGCCTGATCTACGGCTTCGCGGGCTCCACCCTGTTCAGCCAGATCGCCCTGGTGGCGGGCGGGGCGGGCAACACCGGCCTGCTATTCGGCCTGGTCTTCCTGATGTGCGGCATCGCCTTCAAGGTCTCGGCCGCGCCGTTCCACATGTGGACACCGGACGTCTACGAGGGCGCCCCGACCCCCGTTGTGGCGTTCTTCGCCGCGGCGCCCAAGCTGGCCGCCATGGTGCTGTTCGCCCGGGTCCTGGCCAATGGCTTCACCCATGCGGCAGGCGAGTGGCAGCAGGTGCTGGTGGCTCTGGGCCTGATCTCGGTGGCGGTCGGCGCATTTGCGGGGCTGGTGCAGAAGAACCTGAAGCGCCTCTGGGCCTATTCCTCGATCGCCAACATCGGCTACGCCCTGCTGGGCCTGGCGTCCGGCACGGCCGAGGGCGTCCAGTCGATGCTGGTCTTCATGGTCCTCTACATGGTCGACGTGACCGGCTTCTTCGCCTGCCTGGCGGCGCTGTCGCGCGAGGGCCGGGCGATGGAGACCATCGACGACATGGCGGGCCTGTTCCGCGAGCGGCCCGGCATCGCCCTGGCCATGACCGTCTTCTCGCTGTCGGCCCTGGGCCTGCCGCCGTTCTCCGGCTTCTGGGCCAAGTTCTACGTCTTCAAGGCGGCGCTGGACGCGGGCCTGCTGGTTCCGGCCGTCCTCGGGCTGGTGGGCTCCGTGGTGGCGGCGTTCTATTACCTGAAGCTGATCAAATCGATGTGGTTCGACGGCAGCGCCGGCGCCACCGACAAGCCGCCCTTCGAGGCGCACGCCATCGCGGTCGTGCTGGCGATCTTCACCTTCCCGGTCGTGATGCTGGCCCTGGGCGGTCTCGACATCCTGGCCGGCCGCGCCGCCCACGCCTTCGGGCTGGCGTAGGGGTTGGTGGTCACGAGGATCATCGAAGGGCACGACGGAACGCGCCTCTTCCGGAGCCTCCGCGAATGCGGGGGCTCTGTCATTTTGAACCACGGACCACACGAACCACACGAACAAGAAACCTGGCCGCACCGGCACGCCCGGAGCATGGCCCGCCGTTCGTGTGGTTCGTGTGGTTCGTGGTCCTTTGAAGGGGCGGCGCCGCTTCGCGGCCGGCGGGGTCAGCCCGCATGACGGCGCATCCGCCTATCGAGGCCTATGACGAGCTCGACTCCACCAACGCTGAGGCGCGTAGGCGCGCCGAGGCTGGGGAAGCGGGCCCGGTCTGGATCACGGCCGCCGTGCAGACGGCCGGGCGAGGCCGGCGTGGCCGCGCCTGGTCGACCAAGCGCGGCAACCTCGCGGCGACGCTGCTGACCACCATCGACCGCCCGCCCGCGGAGGCGGCGCAGCTGTCGTTCGTGGCGGCGCTGGCGGCATGCGACCTGGCAGACACCTGCCTGGGCCCTGGCGCGGCGCGGCTCAAGTGGCCCAACGACGTGCTGGTGCACGGCAGGAAGGCCGTCGGCATCCTGGTGGAGTCCGGCAGCCGGCCGGACGGGCGGCTGTGGCTGGCGGTCGGCGTCGGGGTGAACCTGGCGCACGCGCCGCAGGACGTGGAGCGCCCCGCGACCGCCTTCGCGGACCATATGGCCAGCCCGCCGCCTGCGCCGCGCGACGCCCTGGAGGTCCTGGCGGCCGCGTTCGAGCGCTGGCGGCTGGCCTGGGTCATCCAGGGATTCGCCCCGATCGCCGCAGGCTGGTCCGAGCGCGCCACCGGCCTTGGCCAGCGCTGCGAGGCGCGCCTGCCCAGCCGGACGCTCGCGGGCGTGGCGGAAGGGTTGGATCCGGACGGCGCCCTGCGGCTTCGGCTGGACGACGGCGCCCTTGAGCGCATAACGGCCGGCGACGTGTTCTTCGGAGGGGCGTGAGATGCTGCTGGCGATCGAGCAGGGCAACACCAACACCCTCTTCGCGGTCCATGACGGCGAGCGCTGGACCGCGCAATGGCGGGCGGGCACCGACTCCACGCGGACCGCCGACGAATACGCGGTCTGGCTGTCGCAGCTGCTGGGCATGGCGGGCCTGGCGCTCGGCGCCTTCGACGGCTGCATCATCTCCAGCGTGGTGCCGCAGTCGATCTTCAACCTGCGCAACCTGGCGCGGCGCTACCTGCATGTGGAGCCGCTGGTGATTGGCGAGAACGTCGACCTCGGCATCCCGGTGCGGATCGACAAGCCCAGCGAGGCCGGCGCCGACCGCCTGGTGAACGCCATCGGGGCCCATGTGGTCTATGACGGGCCCCTGATCGTGATCGACAGCGGCACCGCCACCACCTTCGACGTCATCGGCGCCGACGGCGGGTTCGAGGGCGGCGTGATCGCGCCCGGGATCAACCTGTCGATGGAGGCTTTGCACAATGCGGCGGCCAAACTGCCCAGGGTCGCCATCCAGAAACCGCAGCGGGTGGTGGGGACCGACACCGTGGGCGCCATGCAATCGGGCGTATTCTGGGGCTACATCGCCCTGATCGAGGGCCTGGTGGCGCGCATCAAGGCCGAACGGAGCGAGAAGCTGACGGTGATCGCCACCGGCGGCGTGGCCTCGCTGTTCCATGGAGCGACCTTGAGTATCGACCATTTCGACCCGGACCTGACCATCCGGGGCATGCTGGAAATCTGGCGCCGCAACCGGGCCGCCGTCTGATGGCCCGCGCACGCGACGACGAGCTCGTCTTCCTGCCCCTGGGCGGGTCGAACGAGATCGGCATGAACTTCAACCTCTACGGCTTCGGGCCGGCGCACGACCGCAAGTGGATCGTCGTCGACCTGGGCGTGACGTTCGGCGACCAGACCACGCCCGGCGTCGAGGTGATCCTGCCCGACCCGACGTTCATCGAGGAGCACGCCCACCGCATCCTGGGCATCGTGCTGACCCACGCCCACGAGGACCATATCGGCGCCGTCGCCTGGCTGTGGCCGCGGCTGAAGGCGCCGCTGTACGCCACGCCCTTCACCGCCTTCCTGCTGCGCGAGAAGCTGCGCGAGGCCGATCTCCTGGACGAGGTGGAGATCACCGAGGTGCCGCTGGGCGGCTCCATCGAGCTGGGCCCGTTCAAGCTGGACCTGATCACCCTGACCCACTCGATCCCGGAGCCCAATGGCCTGGCGATCCGCACGCCCCTGGGCACGATCCTGCACACCGGCGACTGGAAGATCGACCCGGACCCGCTGCTCGGTGGGGTCACCGACGAGGACGCCATCCGCCGGCTGGGCGACGAGGGCGTCCTGGCCATGGTGTGCGATTCCACCAATGTCTTCGTGGACGGCCACGCCGGGTCGGAAGCTGAGGTGCGCGACGCCCTGATCCCGCTGATCGGGGGCCTGAAGGGCAAGGTGGCGGTCGCCTGCTTCGCCTCCAACGTGGCCCGGATGGACAGCGTGATCCGCGCCGCCGAGGCCAATGGGCGGCGCGTCTGTCTGGTGGGCCGCTCGATGATCCGCATGGCGGCCGCCGCCAAGTCCGTGGGCCTGATGCAGGACATCAAGCCGTTCCTGGACGACACCGAGGCCAAGCACCTGCCGCCCAATGCCGTGCTGTATCTGTGCACCGGCAGCCAGGGCGAGCCGCGTGCGGCCCTGTCGCGCATCGCCGACGGCACCCACCCGCACGTGAACCTGGGGGCAGGGGACGCCTGCGTCTTCTCCAGCCGGGTGATCCCCGGCAACGAGATCCCGATCCGCAACCTGCAGAACAAGCTGACCGAGCGCGGCGTGCGGCTCTACACCGAGCGCGACCACCCCGGCATCCACGTCTCCGGCCACCCGTGCCGCGACGAGCTGGCCGAGATGTATCGCTGGGCGCGCCCGACCATCGCCGTGCCGACCCACGGCGAGCGGCGCCACCTGATGGAGCACGCCGCCTTCGCCCGCGACCTGCAGGTGCCGCAGCAGGTGACGCCGCGCAACGGCGACATGGTGCGCCTGGCGCCGGGCCGTGCCGAGATCATCGACGAGGTGGTCGCCGGCCGGCTCTACGTGGACGCCGGCATGGTGGTGCCCGAGAACGGCGACGCCCTGCGTGAGCGGCGACATGCGGCGTTCAACGGCGTGGTGGCCGTGTCCGTCGTGCTGGACGGCCGCGGCAAGATCGTCAGCGGCCCGCAGGTCCGCGCCCTGGGCCTGCCGACCGAGGACGAGGACCACCTGGACGACGTGCTGGACGACCTGGCCGACGAGGCGGAGGCGGCGCTGAAGCGCCTCAAGGGCGATGACCTGGAGCTGGACGAGGCCATCGAGAAGGCCATCTCCCGCGGCGTGAAGAAGGCCAGCCAGCGCATCTGGGGCCGGCGGCCGGTGGTGGAGACCACGGTGCTGCGGGTCTGAGGCGCCGGGTCCGCTTGGGGGCGCTTGGGGGCTCTCAGCCCGCCAAGCCCAGCCCATTGATCTCCGCCATCTGCTCCGCGGAATAGGCGCCCGCCGCCTCGGCCGCGACGCACATCGCCAGCTCCGTCCGGTTCTTCACCCCCAGCACCACGGTGTCGTGGTTGGGCATCGACAGCGCATAGCGGTGGGCCACATAGGCCGGGTCCTCGCCCCAGCGCGCGCATAGCGCTCGGAACGGCGCCGCGCGGTCGTAGTCGCCGCGGTCCGGGCTGTTGGGGGACAGCTCGCGGTCCACCGCGACGGTGAGTGCGCCGGCCTGGACGGCGCGGATGCCCATGACACCGCAGCCCGCGGCCTTGGCGGCGCCGGCCACGTCTCGCGGCCGCGCCGGCTCGGCATAGCGCTTCAGCGCCCCGGGGCTGTCCATCAGGTTGGCGATCGCCTGCACCACGTCGGGGCGGGGCGTGTGGTCGATAGCCGCCAGCACTGGGGTCGGCACCCCGATGCCGGTGATCCCCCAGGCGCGGATTCGGCCCTGCGCCTTAAGCCGTTCCATCGCCGGAACCACCTCGTCCACATAGAGCGACCAGCCGGTGGAGAAGCGGTCCCGGCTCGCATTGCCGTGGGCGTAGTCGTAGCCGTCGGCGTGGATGTTGGAGTGCAGGAAGAAGACGTCCACGTGCGGCAGGCGCATGGCGGCGAGGCTGGCCTCCAGCGACGCGGTGAGGAGGCCCGCCACGTCCTGCGGCTCCGGCGAGCCCAGCTGGCACTTGGTGGTGAAGCGCAGGTGGCTCGGCGGCCGGCCCTCGAACGCCTCGCCCAGGAAGGCCTCGGCGTTGCGGTACATGGGCGCCGCGTCGATCAGGCTGATCCCGGCGTTGACGGCGGCGCGGACCGTGGCCAGCGCCTCCTCATGGCTGGTCTCGCCCCAAATCTGGCCGATGCCGCCGCCCAGGGTCAGGCGACTGACCTCGCCCAGCGGGCCCAGTGTGGCCGTCCTCATGGCGTCTCCCCTTCGAATTTTCGGCACGGTAGCACGCTTGCCCCAACCCGCGCGGCCGGGGATCATGCAGGAAAAGCTAGGGAGGCCCGCCCGCCATGACCGCCTACCAAGGCGTCCGCATCGCCGACTTCAGCCAGGGCGTCGCCGGACCGATGGCGGCCATGCTGCTGGGCGACTTCGCGGCCGAGGTGGTGAAGGTCGAACCGCCCGGCGGCGATCGGCTGCAGGACCATCCCGGCTACCTGGCCTGGAACCGCAACAAGCAGGTCGTCACGCTGGACCTGGAGAGCGCCGCTGGCGTCGCGGCGGCGCGCGAGCTGGTGGCGGGCGCCGACGTGGCGCTGTTCGACTATGCGCCCGGCCGGCTGGAGGCCCTGGGCCTGGATGGGCCGACGCTGACCGCCGCGCACCCTGCGCTGGTCCACGCCTGGATGCCGCCCTATGGCGTCAGCGGCGCCTGGAGCCAACTTCCACCGCACCACAGCCTCCTGACCGGCCTGACCTCCACGGCGTTCCGGCAGGGCGCCTACGCCGACCAACCGATCCACCTGACCCTACCCATCGCCTGGTATGGCCAGGCGGTGATGACCGCGGGCGCCATCGGCGCGGCGCTTTACGAGCGCAGCCGCAGCGGGCGCGGCCAGGCCCTGACGGTGAGCGGGATCCACGGGGCGGCCGAGGTGTCGGGCCTGCAGCGGATCCTGGAGGCCGAGCCGATCCCACGCGGCACGCCGCCCGGCGCTAACCCGCGCTACCGGCTCTACCAATGCGCCGACGGGGAGTGGTTTTTCCTGGGCACGCTGTTCACGGGCTTCTACCGCAAGGCCTTCGCGACGCTCGGCCTGGAGGACGCCTTCGAGGCGCTGGAGCTGGATATGGTCGCCGCGCGCGACCTGCTGGAGGGGATCTTCCTCACTCGCAGGCGCGACGAATGGCTGGCCGAACTGCAGGCCAATGACGTGCCCTGTGCGCCGGTGAAGCTGCGCGAGGACTGGTTCGCGGGCGAGATCGTGCGGGAGGCGGGCCTGCGGCTGACACTGCCGCACCCCACTTTGGGGGAGGTCGCCATGCCGGCCCCGCCCGCGCGCCTCTCGGCCACCCCGGCCGAGGTCCGCACCCTGCCGCAGCGGATCGCCGAGCCGCCGCGCTGGACGCCGCGGGCGGCGGGCCCGGCGATGGCCACGCCGGCTGGCGGGCCGCTCGCCGGCGTCAAGGTGCTGAACCTGGGCACGGTCATCGCCGGCGCCTACGCCGGCACGATCCTGGCTAACTTCGGGGCCGAGGTGGTCAAGATCGAGAGCCGGGAGGCCGACCCGTTCCGCTCCGATGGCGCGCAGTTCGTGGGCTACAACCACGGCTCGCGGGGCCTGGGCCTCGACCTGAAGCAGACCGCCGCGCGCGAGCTGTTCCTGGACCTCGTCCGCGACGCCGACGTGGTGATCGACAACTACCGCCTGGGCGTGCGCGCCCGGCTGGGCATCGACTACCCGGCGCTGCGGGGCATCAACCCGCGGATCATCTCCTGCTCGATCAACGCCTATGGCGACACCGGGCCGCGGGCCGCGCGACCGGGTTTCGATCCGCTGCTGCAGGCCGAGGGCGGGATGATGGCCGGCCAGGGCGGGGCGGAGACGCCCACGCTCTACACCATCGCGGTGAACGACGTGGCCACCGCCGGCGTCGTGGCGGCCTCGGTGATCGCGGCGCTGAACGCCCGTGCGCGGACCGGCGAAGGCCAGGAAATCCTCTCCAGCCTCCTGGCGCAGAGCCTGCTGTTCCAGCTGGGCGAGGTGGTGGACTACCCTGGCCGCCCGCCGAACCCTCAGGGGGTGCTGGACTGCGTGGGCGTCTCAGCCGTGCATCGCTACTACGCCTGCGCCGACGGCTGGATCGGCGTGGCCTGTTCAACGGCCGGCGAGGTTGAGGCGCTGGGCCGAACCCTCGGGCTCGAGCTGGACGGTGCGGCGCTGGCGGCGCCGGCGCAGGGCGAGGTGGCGACGCGGATCGCGGCGGCCCTGGCGGAGCGTCCGCGCGGGCCCTTGCTGGAGGCGCTGCTGGCCGCTGGTGTCGCCGCGGCGCCAGCGCTGCGCGGCGCGGAGGCGCTCGCCGACCCCTGGCTCTGGGAAAACGGCTTCATGGAGCAGTGGCGCCATCCGCGCCTGGGCCCGACCGTCAGCGCCAGGGGCTTCGCCGACTTCGCCCGCACCCCCAGCGGTTTCCACCACCCCACGCCCGACCTCGGCGAGCATTCGCGCCAGGTCCTGGAGGGCTATGGCGTCCCACCGGAACGGATCGCGGCGCTGTTCGCCAGCGGGGCGGTGTTCGGCGGCGCAGGCGTCGCCGTCGCCGCTCAGTAGCTCCCGCGGGGTGTGACCCAGGGTGATCTCGCGCCAGTGCGCGGCCGGCGCTATACCGCCCGCATGATCGGCCGTCTGAACCACGTGGGCGTCGCAACGCCCTCCATCGAGAAGTCCGTGGCGCTCTACCGCGACCTGCTGGGCGCCACGAAGATCGGCGAGAAGTTCGCCATGCCCGAACAGGGCGTGTGGGTCTGTTTCGTCGACGTGCCCAACAGCCAGATCGAACTGATCGAGCCGTATGGCGAGTCCTCGCCGATCCACGGCTTCCTGGCCAAGAACCCGGCCGGCGGCCAGCACCACATCTGCTTCGAGGTGGAGAACATCGAGGCGGCGCGGGACGACATGGTGGCCAAGGGCGCCACCGTGCTCAACAACGGGACCCCGCGGATCGGCGCCCACGGCGTGCCGGTGATCTTCGTGCATCCCAAGAACATGGGCGGCGTGCTAGTGGAGTTAATGGAGACCCCCAAGGCCAGCCACTGATGCAACTGACGCCCTTCACCGCCTTCGCCATCTACGCCACCATCTGGTGGACGGTGCTGTTCGCCGTGCTGCCGTTCGGCGTCACCAGCCATGCCGAGGCGGGGATCGACAAGGGCGACGGGGGCGATCCGGGCGCGCCGGTGGACCCGAAGCTGAAGAAGAAGTTCTTCACCACCACCTGGATCGCGGCCGTGGTGTTCGCTGTGCTCTATGCGGTGCTGACCTTCGCTCACCTCAAACTGCCCCATCTGCCCAGCGGACTGTAGGGCGGGTTTTCTGGAGACTCCGCGGCAGCGGAGGCTCGGCAATTTGAACCACGAACCACACGAAGCACACGAACCAGGCGCGCGGCGGCCTGCGGATGTTTGCCGTTCGTGTGGTTCGTGTGGTTCGTGGTTGATTGAATGACCGCGCCGCTTCGCGGCCTTGGGTTTCGGCCCTGATCCGGCCAGCCGCGTCGCCTCATCGTTGCCAAGGTCTTCGTGGCAGGGCTATCAGGGCGGTCCGCCGTAACGCCTCCGGGAGTCCCATGCGCCTTTCGCGATATTTCATGCCGACGCTTCGCGAGGCGCCCGCCGACGCCCAGATCGTCTCGCACCAGCTGATGCTGCGGGCCGGGCTGATCCGGCAGGAGGCCGCGGGCATCTACGCCTGGCTGCCCCTGGGCCTGAAGGTCCTGAAGAAGATCGAGCAGGTGGTGCGCGAGGAGATGAACCGCGCCGGCGCCGTCGAGATCCTGATGCCGACCCTGCAGCTGGCCGACCTGTGGCGCGAGAGCGGCCGCTATGACGACTACGGCGAGGAGATGCTGCGGATCAAGGACCGCCACGAGCGGGACCTGCTGTACGGCCCGACCGCGGAGGAGGTCGTCACCGACATCTTCCGAAGTTACATCAAGTCCTACAAGGACTTGCCGAAGAATCTTTACAACATCCAGTGGAAGTTCCGCGATGAGCGCCGCCCCCGCTTCGGGGTGATGCGCGGGCGCGAGTTCCTGATGAAGGACGCATATTCGTTCGACATCGACGAGGCCAGCGCCCGGCGCTCGTACAACCGCATGTTCCTGGCATACCTCAACGTCTATGCGCGGCTGGGCCTGAAGGCGATCCCGGTGCGGGCCGACACCGGCCCCATCGGCGGCGACCTTTCCCACGAGTTCATCATCCTGGCCGAGACCGGCGAGAGCGAGGTCTTCGCGCACCGCGACCTCGTGGAAATGGGCGCACCCGGTCCCGACATCGACTGGGACGGCGACCTGCAGCCCCTGGTGGAGCAGCGCACGCGCCTCTATGCCGCCAGCGACGAGATGCATGACCAGGCCCGCTTCGAGGCCGAGGCGGCCGAGGGCGACCGCATGACCGCCCGCGGCATCGAGGTGGGCCATATCTTCTACTTCGGGGAGAAGTACTCCAAGCCGATGAAGGCCCTGGTCACCGGGCCGGACGGCAAGGACGTCCCCGTGCAGATGGGCTCCTACGGCGTGGGCGTCTCGCGCCTGGTGGCCGCGATCATCGAGGCCAGCCACGACGACGCCGGCATCGTCTGGCCGGACAGCGTGGCCCCGTTCGGCGCCGCCATCCTGAACCTGCGCGTGGGCGATGCGGGCTGCGACGCCGCGTGCGAGCAGGCGTACAAGGCCCTGACCGCGGCCGGCGTCGACCCGCTGTACGACGACCGCGACGACCGGCCCGGCGCCAAGTTCGCGGCCACCGACCTCGTCGGCATCCCCTGGCAGCTGGTGGTCGGTCCCAAGGGCCTGGCCGACGGCGTGGTGGAACTGAAGCGCCGCGCCACCGGCGAACGCCAGAGCCTGCCCCTCGACGCCGCCCTGAAGGCCATCACCGGGTGACCGACGCCCGCGCCGTCATCGGCGGCCGTGCGCCGCCGTTCGGGCTTTGGGAGCGCACGCTCGCCGCGCGCTACCTGCGCGCCAAGCGCAGCCAGGGCGGGGTGGCGCTGATCTCGATCATCTCGTTCTTCGGGATCATGCTGGCGGTGGCGGTGCTGATCGGCACCATGTCGGTGATGAACGGGTTCCGCGCCCAGCTGCTGGACCGGATCCTGGGCTTCCAGGGCCACCTCTTCGTCACCGGCGGCGTGCTGGACGGGCCCGAGCGGGACCTGGCCGTGCAGCGGATCCTGAAGGTCCCCGGCGTGACCCAGGCCCAGCCGATCGTCGAGGCCCAGGCCCTGGCGCTCGGCCCCAGCCAGATCACCGGGGCCATCGTGCGGGGGGTGCGGCCGCAGGACCTCACCGCCACCGACCTGGTGGCCAAGAACATCGCCAAGGGCTCGCTGAAGACCTTCGGCCAGGGCGAGTACGGCGGCGATGAGATCGTGGTGGGCCAGCGGCTGGCGGAACAGCTGGGCCTGAAGGTCGGCGACACCCTGACCCTGGTCTCTCCCTCCGGGGGCGCCACCGCCTTCGGGGGCACGCCCCTGCAGAAGACCTATACGATCGCGGCGACCTTCAGCGTGGGCATGAGCCAGTACGACCAGGCCTATATCTACATGCCGCTCAGCCAGGCCCAGCTGTTCTTCGGCCGCGAAGACACCGCCGACGCCATCGAGATCAAGGTGGTCAAGCCGGACGAGGCGCCGCGCATGAAGGCCGCCGTCGCCCGCGCCGCCGGGCCGGCCGCCGTGGTCAGCGACTGGACGCAGCGCGACTCCTCCTTCTGGGGCGCCCTCAACGTCGAGCGCACCACCATGCGGCTGATCCTCGGCATGCTAATCGTGATCGCCGCCCTCAACATCATCTCCGGCCTGGTGATGCTGGTGAAGAACAAGACCCGCGACATCGCCATCCTGCGGACCATGGGGGCGGGGCAGGGGGCGGTGATGCGTATCTTCTTCATGGCCGGCGCCAGCATCGGCGGGCTGGGCACCCTCGCCGGGGTGCTGCTGGGCACGCTGTTCGCCCTCTACATCGACCCGATCCAGTCCTTCGTGGAGTGGGCGACGGGCACGCCGGTGTTCGCCTCTGACGTCTATTACCTCTCGCGCATCCCGGCGAAGGTGGACTGGACGGAGGTGGCGGCCATCGCGGCCTTCGCCCTGGCCATGTCGTGCCTCTGGACCCTGCCGCCGGCGTGGCGGGCCTCGCGCCTCGATCCGGTGGAGGCGCTGCGGTATGAATGAGCCCGTCCTGTCGATCCGCGGGCTCCAGCGCACCTATGTCACCGCGGCGGGCCAGCTGCCGGTGCTGCGCGGCGTGGACCTGGACGTGCAGCCGGGCGAGATCGTCGGCCTGATCGGGCCGTCAGGTTCGGGCAAGTCCAGCCTGCTGCACGCGGCCGGCCTGCTGGAGCATCCCAATGGCGGGCGCATCTCGATCCTGGGAACCGACTGCTCCAACCTCGGCGAGCGGGAGCGCACGCGGGTGCGCCTGGCGACGATCGGCTTCGTCTACCAGTTCCACCATCTGCTGCCAGAGTTCAGCGCCCTCGACAACGTGGCCCTGCCGCTGCTGATCGCCGGCCAGCCGAAGAAGGCGGCCCAGGCGCGGGCGCGGGCGCTGCTCACCGAGCTCGGCCTGGCCGAGCGGGTGGAGCACCAGCCGGCGCAGCTCTCCGGCGGCGAGCAGCAGCGGGTGGCGATCGCGCGGGCCTTGGCCAATTCGCCCCGCCTGCTGCTCGCCGACGAGCCCACCGGCAACCTCGATCCCGGCACCTCGACCACGGTGTTCGACGCCCTCTACGCCCTGGCCCGCAAGCAGGGGGTGGCGGCTGTCGTCGCGACCCACAACCTGGAGCTCGCCCGGCACATGGACCGGGTGTTCGCCCTGAAGGACGGGCACCTGGAGCCCCACGCGCGCTGATGCGCCTGATCATCGACACCGACACCGCCGGCGACGACGTCTTCTCGCTGATGATCGCCCTGACCCGGCCCGGGGTGACGGTGGAGGCGATCACCATCGCCCACGGCAACGTCGGCTTCGCCCAGCACGCCGAGAATGCCCTGAAGACCCTCGAGGTGTGCGGGCGGGCGGGCGAGGTCCCGGTCTACCTCGGCGCCGAGCGGCCGCTGTCGCGCGAGCCGCTGGATGCGGCCTATGTCTTCGGGGCCGACGGGATGAGCGACGCAGGCTTTCCGGCGACCGCGCAGCGCCCTGCGGCCGGCGAAGCGGCGGACGAGATCGTGCGGCGGATCCTGGCCGCGCCGGGCGAGATCACGATCCTGGCCCAGGCGCCGCTGACCAACCTGGCGCTGGCGGTGATGCAGGCGCCGCAGATCGCCCAGGCCTGCAAGCGCCTCTGGATCATGGGCGGCACGGACAACGGGGTCGGCAACGTCACCCCGGCCGCCGAGTACAACTTCTATGTCGACCCGGAGGCGGCCAAGATCGTGCTGGCGGCCGGCTTCGACATCTCCATCGTCACCTGGACCCTGACCCTGCAGGACGGCCTCCTGACCGAGGCGCAGTTGGCGGAGCTCGACGCGTTGGACACGCCGCGGTCGCGGTTCTTCACGGTGGTGAACCGCGCCTCGCTGGACTTCTCCCGCATGACGCAGGGGCTCGCGGGAAGTCTTCACCCCGACGCCCTGACCTGCGCCCTGATGCTGGATGAGGGCCTGGTCGTGGAGGCGGACGCCTGCACGGTAGATGTCGAGACCAAGGGCGAGCTCACCCGCGGCTACCTCAGCGTCTCCCATCCGATCCTGCCCGACGCTGAGCTGGCCGACCCCAGCCTGACCCGCCGCCCGCCCAACGCCCGGGTCATCAAGCGCGCCGACCGGGCTGGATTCTTCCGCACGATGAGGGCCGCTCTGGCCTCAGCGAAGGCGGCTTGACCCGCTCCGTGTTCACCGCGCCATCTGCGCTGTGGCGCCCACCTCTGTCCGCCGGTTCTTCCGCCGGCGGATCATCCTGCCAACAGCGCGGTTCGACAGCCCGTCGAAAGCAGCTCGACACTAGGAGCTTTTCTGCTGCTTCCGCACCTTCAACTGCTCCGCTGCCTTGAGCGTAAGGCGTCGCCCTGTGTCGTCGGTAATGTAGAGGAGTTGGCCGAGCTGCTGCTGATCTACCGCGAGATCAATCGCGTTATCGAGTGAATGCGGGCCAGTCCACACTGCGTCGCCGGCAGGGCCTCGCCAATGAACGTGGAACTTCATCGCGCCATCATAGGGCCGGCCGCATGTGCCCGAAACCTGCTGTGCAGCGCCAAGCCGCGCTGAAACACGGGCGGCTTGACCATGAGAACAAAAGTGGAATAAGAACGAATCCGGAACGCGTCGGCGCCTGTCCACAGGGGCCTCACAGGAAGGATGCGAGAATGGTTCGTCTGGCCCGGGAATCGCTGGCGTTTGTGTCGGTGGCGAGCTTTGTCTGGATGGTCTGCGCGGTCGCGAGCCATGTGAGCTGACCGCCATGCGAATGGGGGAGGCGGCATTGGCGGACGGCGGCGACGAAGGCTTCGTTCACCTCCGGGTCCGCTCGGCCTATTCGCTGCTGGAAGGCGCCATCAAGGCCGACAAGATCGGCGCCCTGGCCAAGGCCGGCGGCATGCCGGCGGTGGCGCTGGCGGATCGGGCTAACCTGTTCGGCGCCCTGGAGTTTTCCGTCGCCACCAAGGGTGACGGCGTGCAGCCCATCGTCGCCTGCGCCCTGCCGGTCAGCGGGATCGGGGAGCGCGGGTCGGACCGCTGGGCCAAGACCCCGACGGTCGTGCTGCTGGCCCAGAACGAGCGGGGCTACCTCAACCTCTGCGAACTCTCGTCCTTCGCCTATCTGGACATCGAGCCCAGCGACGAGCCGCACGTTCCGTGGAGCCGGGTGTGCGAGCACGCCGAGGGGCTGATCCTGCTCTCCGGCGGCCCGGACGGGCCGGTGGACCCGCTGCTGGCGGCCGGCAAGGTCAAGGAAGGCCGCGCCGCACTCGCCGAGATGAAGGCCGCATTCGGCGAGCGCTTCTATGTGGAGCTGCAGCGGCACGGGACGGCGGCCGAGGCGGCGGCGGAGCCGGAGCTGGTGGCCTTCGCCTACGAAGAGGACGTGCCCCTCGTCGCCACCAACGACGTCTATTTCAAGGACGCCAAGACCCATGCGGCCCACGACGTCCTGATCTGCATCGCCGACGGCGCCTTCGTGGGCCAGGACGAGCGGCGGCGGGTGACCTCGGAGCACTATTTCAAGTCCGCCGCCGAGATGCGGGCCCTCTTCGCCGACCTGCCGGAGGCCTGCGACAACACCCTGGATATCGCCCGGCGCTGCGCCTTCATGGTGGCCAAGCGCGACCCGCTGCTGCCGCGCTTCACCGACGACGGCCGCTCCGAGGCCGACGAGCTGGCGCACCAGGCGCGCGAGGGGCTGAAGGCGCGAATGGCCGCCGGCCGCGCCAACGTCTACCCGCTCGCCGACTACGAAGCCCGCCTGGAGCGCGAGATCCAGGTGATCACCCAGATGGGGTTCCCGGGCTACTTCCTGATCGTTTCGGACTTCATCAAATGGGCCAAGGCGCGCGGCATTCCGGTGGGGCCGGGCCGCGGCTCGGGCGCCGGCTCGCTGGTGGCCTATTCCCTGACCATCACCGACCTCGATCCCCTGCAGTACGGCCTGCTCTTCGAGCGCTTCCTGAACCCGGAGCGGGTGTCGATGCCCGACTTCGACATCGACTTCTGCCAGGAGCGGCGGGAAGAGGTGATCAGCTACGTCCAGCAGCGGTACGGGCGCGACAAGGTCGCCCAGATCATCACCTTCGGCACCCTGCAGGCGCGCGCCGTGCTGCGCGACGTGGGCCGGGTGATGCAGCTGCCGCTGGGCCAGGTGGACCGCCTGGCCAAGATGGTGCCGGCCAACCCGGCCAATCCCGTGACCCTGGCCCAGGCGATCGAGATCGAGCCGCGGCTGAAGGAGGAGCGCAAGCGCGACGAGGCGGTGGCGCGGCTGCTGGACATCTCGCTGCAGCTGGAGGGCCTTTACCGCAACGCCTCCACCCACGCCGCCGGCGTGGTGATCGGCGACCGCCCGCTGACCCAGCTGACGCCGCTCTACCGCGATCCGCGCTCGGACCTGCCGGCCACCCAGTTCAACATGAAGTGGGTCGAGAGCGCCGGCCTGGTGAAGTTCGACTTCCTGGGCCTGAAGACCCTGACCGTCATCGACCGGGCGGTGAAATACCTGGAGCAGCGCGGCGCGGCGGTGGACATGGCGGCGCTGCCGCTGGACGACCCCAAGAGCTACGAGCTGATGAGCAATGCCCTGACCATCGGGGTGTTCCAGTTCGAAGGCCAGGGCATGCGCGACGCCCTGCGCCAGCTGCGGCCGGGCACCATCGAAGAGGTCACCGCCATCGGCGCCCTCTACCGCCCGGGGCCGATGGACAACATCCCGGCCTTCATCGACTGCAAGTTCGGCCGCAAGCCCATCGACGTGCTGCATCCCACGCTGGAAGCGGTGCTGAAGGAGACCTACGGCATCATCGTCTACCAGGAACAGGTGATGCAGATCGCCCAGATCCTGGCGGGCTACAGCCTGGGCGAGGCGGACCTGCTGCGCCGGGCGATGGGCAAGAAGAAGAAGGAGGAGATGGAGCAGCAGCGGGCGCGCTTCATCTCCGGCGCCGCCGAGAAGGGTGTCTCGGCCGCCCAGGCGGGCGCGATCTTCGACCTGGTGGACAAGTTCGCGGGCTACGGCTTCAACAAGTCCCACGCCGCCGCCTACGCCGTGGTCAGCTACCAGACGGCCTGGCTCAAGGCGAACCACCCGGTCGAGTTCTTCGCCGCCTCGATGAGCCTCGACATCGCCAACACCGACAAGCTCTCGGTGTTCTACCAGGACGCCAAGCGGTTCGGCGTGAAGATCCGCCCGCCGTGCGTGAACCGCTCGGGGGCGGACTTCGAGGTGGAGGCGGGCGAGGTGCTCTACGCCCTGGGCGCCATCCGCAACGTCGGCCTGCAGGCCATGCAGCACCTGGTCCAGGTGCGTCGCGAGGGCGGGCCGTTCACCGACATCTTCGACTTCGTGGAGCGCATCGATCCGCGGCAGGTGAACAAGCGCACGTTCGAGACCCTGGCCCGGGCCGGCGCCTTTGATTCCATCCATCCCAACCGCGCCCAGCTGATGGACGCCGCCGACGCCCTCGTCGCCTATGGCCAGAGCGTGGCGGCCGACCGCGCCTCCTCGCAGGCCTCGCTGTTCGGCGGCGACCAGGCGGAGGCGGCGCGGCCGCGGCTGCCCAAGACCGAGGCCTGGACGCCGACCGAGCGGCTGGATGAGGAGCTGGCGGCGGTGGGCTTTTACCTCTCCGGCCACCCGCTGGACGACATGGTGGAGGCGCTGCGGCGCAAGCGCACCGACCTGCTCACCGACGCCATCGCCAAGGCCGTGGCGGGCGCGGAGGCCCTGCGCATGGCGGGCGTCGTGCGCCGCAAGCAGGAGCGGCCGTCGCGCAGCGGGGAGAAGTTTGCCTTCGTGACCTTCTCCGACCCCACGGGTGAGTACGAGGTGCTGTTCCCGCCGGAATCCCTGCGCAAGCACCGCGACCAGCTGGAGCCGGGGCGGGCGGTCTCGATCACCGTGCGCGCCAAGGCCAGCGAGGGCGAGGTGCGGTTCTTCGGCGACAATGTGGAGCCGGTCGAGAAGGCGGTCGAGAACGTCGTGGCGGGACTGCGGGTGCACGTGGCGCCTCGCAGCGCCGAGATCGAGGCCCTGAAGCGCCGGCTGGAGGGCGTCGCCAACAGCCGCGGCGGGGAGATCGTGCTCGTCGCCGGGCTGGAGGGCGGGCGCGAGGTGGAGCTGCGGCTGCCGGGGCGCTTCACCCTGGACGGGGCCGTGCGCGGCGCCCTGAAGACCGCGCCGGGCGTGGTGTTCGTCGAAGACCTTTGAGACGCGGAGACGCGCGGGCTTGCCAAGGCCGCGCTTATTGTCGAGCTTGAATACAACCTGAAGGGGGAGTTTGATGAAGTTGCAATTTCTCACCGCGGCGATCCTGGCCGGCGCGCTCGCGAGCGGGGCGGCCGCCGCCCAGGGGACGTTCGGGCACGAGAGCCATATTCCGGCCGCGCCCGGGTTCGGCCCCCCGCCCATGCCGGGCATGCCCCAGAACGGGATGCCGTCCAACGGGGCCCCGCGCAGCAACATCGGCCACATTCCGCCGGCGCCCAGCTTCCCGGAACCGAAGCCCTTCAAGCCCTACGAGCCGCCCAAGATGGGCTCGGTCTATGAATCCCCGCGGCCGCCGGCCCAGGGCGCGAGGCCCTGCGAGCTCAGCGTCTACGTCAACGCCTGCCAGCACCACCACTGACCGCGGACCGGCTCGGCCTCATCCGCCCAACTGCCGGCGGGCGATGCGGCGCCAGGCGACCCCTCTGTCGGCCCATCCCATAGAGGTCCGGTTTCCGCCAAGCCCTGGCGCCGCGGCGATTGCTGGGCCGGCGGCCCACCGGGCATAAGATCGCTCCCGCGAAACGCTTCCGAGCCCGCGATCCAGGCGGCTTGGAGGCCAGACGAAAAACCCGCAAGCCCATGCCCATCCTGTCCCGCGCCTGCCTTGCGGGCTTGCTCGCCGCGTCGATGACGGCCACCCCCGCGGCCGCCAAGGCGATCGACGACTTCGCCAGTCAGGACGGGTGCGCGCCCTCCGAGCCGGCCGCGCCCCCGCCGCGGGAGGCGCTGGACGAGGCCTGGTGGACCGGGCCGATGCTGGCGTCGGGGGCCGGCACGCTGCCGCACGGCCACTGGCTGATCGAGCCCTACCTGTTCGACGTCCGCGGCCGGGACGGCGACACGCTGGGCTCGCTCACCTACATCCTCTACGGCCTCACCGACCGGTTCACCGTCGGCGCGATCCCGACCTTCGCCTACAATCGCCCGGACGCCGGGCGCGACAGCTCGCGGATCGGGATCGGCGACCTGACGCTCAGCGGCCAGTACCGGCTGACCCGCTTCCGGCCCGGCCACTGGACCCCCACGACCTCGATCGTGGTGCAGGAGACCCTGCCGACCGGGACCTACGATCGGCTGCACGGCCGCGCCGCGAACGGCTTCGGCGGCGGCGCCTACGCCACCATGGTCGCGCTTTACGCCCAGACCTATGCCTGGGCCCCCAACGGGCGGGTCGTGCGCCTGCGGCTGAACGGGTCGGCCACGGTCTCGGGCGCGACCCGGGTGACCGGCGACAGCGTCTATGGCACGGCCGCAGGCTTCCGCGGCCGCGCCAAGCCCGGGACCGACCTGATGGTCGACGCGGCGTTCGAATACAGCGCCACCCAGAACTGGGTGCTGGCGATGGACCTGGTCTGGCGCCACGACACCGCCACCCGGGTGAGCGGCGTCGGCGCGGATGGCGGCCTGGTTCAGCTACGCGCCGCCGCTCACGACAGCCTCGCCCTGGCGCCGGCGGTCGAATACAACTTCTCGCCACGGGTCGGGGCGCTGGTCGGCCTGCGGGTCATCCCTCCCATGGACGGCCATCGAAGCTCGGTCACACCGGCGGTGGCGCTGAACATGGTCTACTGAGGCCCAGGGGGCGAGGGGCCCCGCCCGCCACGCGCTTGCTTTTCCGGCGCTTTCCCACTACATGCGCCGCTCCAATCCACACGCAGGCGTGCGGCGACGGCGGGGAGACATCCCGTCTCGGCGTTCCGGTCTTCCCTCGGGAAGGTTGTCTGCGGAGGTCCAACCGGAAGAAAGACGAGACACAGACTATGGCTCTGCCTGAATTCTCCATGCGCCAGCTCCTGGAAGCCGGCGCCCACTTCGGCCACCAGACGCACCGGTGGAACCCGAAGATGGACAAGTACATCTTCGGCTCGCGCTCCAACATCCACATCATCGACCTGTCGCAGTCGATCCCGCTGCTGCACCAGGCGCTGGTGAAGGTGCGCGAAGTCGCGGCCGGCGGCGGCCGCATCCTGTTCGTCGGCACCAAGCGCCAGGCGTCGGAGCCGATCGCCACGGCGGCGAAGCGCTGCGCCCAGTACTACGTCAACCACCGCTGGCTGGGCGGCACGCTCACCAACTGGCGCACCGTGTCGGGCTCGATCGCCCGCCTGCGCGAGCTGGACACCGTGATCGGCGGCGAGACCGGCGGCCGCTCCAAGAAGGAGCTGCTGCAGCTGACCCGCGAGCGCGACAAGCTGGAGCTGAGCCTCGGCGGCATCAAGGACATGGGCGGCATTCCCGACCTGATGTTCGTGATCGACACCAACAAGGAAGCGATCGCGATCCAGGAAGC
>JAEKKJ010000058.1 GCA_019510435.1 Caulobacterales bacterium
GGTAGCTGCTGACGGCGATGCCCTGCACGTCTTCCTGCAGCGCGGCGGTGACGACCTCGTCGACCGAGCGGTTGTGGCCCAGGTGGATCACCTCGGCGCCCATGCCCTGCAGGATGCGGCGCATGATGTTGATGGCGGCATCGTGGCCGTCGAACAGGCTGGCGGCGGTCACGAAGCGCACCTTGTGGGCGGGCTTGTACGCGGCGAGGGCCTTGAATTCTGCGGAGAGGTCGGTCATGGCAGTCGGGTGTCGGACGGGGTTGGACGACAGGGATGCAAGTATCGGGTGAATTGACGTTTACGTAAACGTCAATTTCCGCCCGGATGGCAAGCCGGCGCAGACCCGAGTGTGACCTTCCCGACACACCTTTGGGTTTCCACTGCCCACGACCCGGTCGCCGGCAGGGGGTGGGCTGATACGCTCGCGCACTGTGAGCTTCCTCGCCATCGACATCGGCAACACGCGCCTGAAATGGGCGCTGTTCGCGCAAGCCCTTCCCGGCCAGCCGCCCGTGCGCCACGGCGCCGTCTTCCTGGAGACCATCGACGACCTGGCCGAGGTGGAGTGGGCCGACCTGGCCCCGCCCGACCGCATGCTGGGCTGCGTGGTGGCCGGCGATGCGGTGCGCCGCCGCGTCGAGGAACAGATGGAGCTGTGGGACGTCGTCCCGCGCTGGGTGGTGCCCCGGCCGGCCGAGGCCGGCGTCAGCAACGGCTACGACCACCCGGCGCGCCTGGGTGCCGACCGCTGGGTCGCCCTCGTGGGCGCCCGCGCGCGCATGACGGCCGAGGCCGCCGCCACCGGCCACCCGCCGCGGCCGGCGCTGGTGGTGATGGTGGGCACGGCGGTCACGATCGACGCGCTGGACGCCGACGGCCGCTTCCTGGGCGGCCTGATCCTGCCGGGCTTCGGCCTGATGCTGCGCGCCCTCGAGATGGGCACGGCCGGCCTGAAGGTGCCCACCGGCGAGACCACCGAATTTCCCACCAACACGAGCGACGCGCTGATGTCGGGCGGCGTGTTCGC
>JAEKKJ010000003.1 GCA_019510435.1 Caulobacterales bacterium
ACCTGGCCAAGGCGGCGCTGCCGGACCTGGTCCGTTCGTCGGGCTCGCTGATCTTCACCGTCTCCAATGCGGGCTTCGATCCCGCTGGCGGCGGGCCGCTCTACACCGCGTCCAAGCACGCGGTCGTGGGCTTGATCCGCCAGCTCGCCTTCGAATTCGCGCCGCTGGTGCGGGTGAACGGGGTCGCCCCCGGTCCGATCGAGACCGACCTTCGTGGCCCCGCCGCGCTCGGCCAGGGCGAGAAATCCATCGGCAGCATCGGGCTGGCGGCGCTCGCGGGTCCAAACGTTCCGTTGGGCAGGGTCCCGGGCGCGTCGGAGTACGCTGGCGGATACGTCTTCCTGGCGTCGCGCGGCGACAGCGCGCCTGCAACCGGCGGGGTCCTGAAGCTGGACACCGGGATCGCCGTGCGCGGGATCGGTCGCACCTCGGCCGGGGGCGCCCTCGGGGCGAAGTATGGACGGGCCCTCGCGCCCGCCGAGGCTTGAGCGCCGTGGCGTCCGTTCCGCCCCTCACAGACGTCGCGCAGCATGATGTGCGCATGGACGGCGTCTTCTTCTGCCGCATTTCGGCCGATGGTCCGTTCGTGAAGGCGCTCGATCCGGGTGACTTTTCCTACTGCCTCATGGTCAGGTCGGGACGCTTGCGGCTGGAGACGGACTTTCCGTTGACCCTGACGGCCGACCTCGGGCCCGGCGACGCGGTCGCGGTGAGCGGACTTGCGCCTCACACCTTCCGTTCGCTCGACGCCCAGGGCTCTGACCCGCCGGGCCGGTTCGAGCGGCGGCCGATGACGGAGGTCGTCCCGGGGGGCGAGGTCGATCTGGTCCTGGGTGTCGCGCCCAATGAATCGCTTGCGCTCGCCTCGTTGATGATGGGCCCCATCATTGTCCGCGCCGCCGAGCATCCTGACCTTTCGCGCCGGCTTTGGGCGGCCGTCGACATGCTTGAGGACGAATACTTCCATGCGTCCTGGATCGACCGAAACCTGGTGATCCGCAGGCTCGCCGAGATCATGCTGATCAACATGGCCCGGCGGCTCTTCGACGGCCGCAAGGCGTCCGACGGTGAGGCCGCGGGGCCGGCGAGCCGCCCGGTCATGTTGGCGATCGACGCCTTCTTCCGCGCGCCGGAACGGGTCTGGACGTTGGCTGACCTCGCCAAGGCCGGAGGCATGTCGCGCACCCGCTTCGCCGAGGAATTCCGGCTCGCGACGGGCCACACGCCCGCCCGCATCATTTCGCGGCTGCGGCTCACGGCGACGGCGCGGCGTCTCGCTGCGGAGTCGCTGAGCGTCGAGGCCGCCGCCGAAGACGCGGGCTACAGCTCCGCGGCCGCCTTCGTGCGCGCCTTCCAGCGCGAGTTCGGCGAGACGCCGGCCCGCTGGCGTCGGCGGCGGCGTGGCGATGAACCATCTGCGCTGGGCGCCGTCCCGTTCTCACCGGTCCGCGCGCTCCGGAGGGTCCGCCATGAAACTCGCTGACGGCCAGACGGCCCTGGTCACTGGAGCCTCGCGCGGGCTCGGGGTCGAGATCGCCCGCAGCCTCGCCGCGCGCGGCCTCGACCTCGTGCTCGTGGCGCGTTCGGCGGACGCCCTGCAGCAGGTCGCGGCCGAGTTGCGGGTGTCCGGTCGAACGGTGCGCACGCTCACGGCGGATCTCGGCAGCGCCGCGTCGGTCCAGGATCTCGCGGATCGGGTGAACGGCCTGTGCGCCGTGGACGTGCTGGTGAACAACGCCGGCGTCGAGTCCACCTTGCGGTTCGACGAACGCGAGCCCGTGGAGATCGCCGACACCGTTGCGGTGAACCTTACCGGACCGATGCTGCTGACCCGCGCCCTCCTGCCAGGCATGTTGGCCCGAGGCCGGGGGCACATCGTCAACATCGCCTCAGTGGCGGGCGTGCTCGCAGTCCCCTTCAACGAGCCCTACAGCGCGACGAAGTTCGGGCTCGTCGGTCTGACGCGGGCGCTGCGGATGACGGCGCAGGCCTCCGGCTGGACGGTGAGCGCCTCCGTCGTCTGTCCCGGATTCATCGACGGCGCGGGGCTCTTCGAGGAGCTCAAGCGGAAGTACGGGGTCTCCCCCGACGGCTTGGGCGCTTGCCCTGTCGAGGCCATCGGCCCCGCCGTGATCGAGGCGATCGAGATGAATCTTCCCGATGTGATCGTGGCCGAGGGCGACATCCGCGGCATGGCGGCCATGGCCGCGACCAACCCGGCCGAGTTCGAGGCCGCCGCGTTGAATGCGCCGGCCACGGCGATGTTTCGGTCGGTGGCGGCCGCGAGGGCCGCTTGGCCGGCGAAGCCCGCCGATCTGGAGGGCGCGGCGTGAGCACCTTGACCCTGGACGCCATCGGGATGGTCGCAGGGCGGATCATGGCGGCGCGGAAGACGAACCAGCCCATCGCTCCGGTTCGCGCGGACCTGCCGCCCAAGGACATCGCCGCCGCCTATGCGGTGCAGCAGCTCAACGTTCGCCAGCTAGAGGCGGAGGGCGCCCGACGCGTGGGCCGCAAGATCGGCCTCACCTCCAAGGCCGTGCAGCAGCAGCTCGGCGTGGATCAGCCGGACTTCGGCGTCCTCTTCGACTTCATGAACTTCGGCGGCCTGGGCGCGGAGGTCTCGATCAGCGGACTGATCGCCCCTCGCATCGAGGCGGAGATGGCCTTCCTGCTCGGCCGCGATATCGAGCGCAAGAACATGACGCGAGACGAGCTCGCGTCCCAGGTTGAAGCGATCGCCGCCTCCGCCGAGATCGTCGACAGCGCCATCGCGTCCTGGGACATCGACATCGTCGACACCGTCGCCGACAACGCCTCGTCGGGCGGCTTTGTCGTGGGCCCCTGGCAGCCTTTCACGCCCGACATGGACCTGCCTGGCCGCGCGATGCGGTTGCTGCGGGGCGAGCACGAGGTGTCCCGTGGAACAGGGGCGGCCAGCTTAGGCCATCCGATCGAGGCCCTGGCCTGGCTCGCGGACACGTCGATCGACCTCGGTTCGCCGTTGCGGGCCGGCGAGGTGGTGCTCTCGGGCGCCCTGGGCCCGATGGTTCCTCTCCTCCCCGGGGACTACTTCATCGAGATCGAGGGCTTTCCCACCCTTTGGCTGCGGGCGACGTCGTGAGGAGCAAGGTCGCGATCATCGGCTCGGGGAACATCGGCACGGACCTGATGATGAAGGTCCTGCGGCTTTCGAAGACCCTTGAGATGGGTGCCTTGGTGGGGGTTGATCCGGCCTCCGACGGGCTTGCACGGGCGCAGCGGCTCGGCGTTCCGGCCACGGCCGAGGGCATCGACGGGCTCCTCAGAATGCCCAGCTTCAACGAGATCGGGATCGTTTTCGACGCCACTTCGGCCGGCGCCCACGCGCGGCACGACGAGATCCTGCGGCGGCACGGCAAGCGGATCATCGACCTCACCCCCGCGGCGCTCGGTCCCTACGTCGTCCCACCGGTCAACGGCGACGCCCACCTGGATGCGCCGAACGTCAACATGGTCACCTGCGGCGGCCAGGCGACCATCCCGATCGTGGCGGCCGTGAACCGGGTCAGCCCTGTCATCTACGGCGAGATCGTCGCCTCTATCGCGTCGAAGTCGGCGGGCCCGGGGACGCGCGCCAACATCGACGAGTTCACCGAGACCACGTCCAGGGCCATCGAGGCGGTCGGCGGCGCCCGGCGCGGCAAGGCGATCATCGTCCTCAACCCGGCCGAGCCGCCGCTGATCATGCGCGACACGGTCTACTGCCTCTGCGAAGGCGGCGACGAGGACGCCATCCGGGTTTCGGTCGAGGCGATGGTGGCCGAGGTACAGTCATATGTACCGGGTTACCGGCTGAAGCAGAAGGTCCAGTTCGAGCGCATCGGCCACAACGACCGCCTGCTGATCCCCGAGATGGGCGAGGCCTTCGCCGGCCTGAAGGTCTCGGTGTTCCTGGAGGTCGAGGGCGCGGCCCACTACCTGCCCGCCTACGCTGGCAACCTCGACATCATGACCTCGGCGGCGCTGCGCACGGCTGAGCGGATCGCCGAGCGCGGAAGGGTCTTCGCATGAACGGCCCCGCCCACAAGCTCTACATCCAGGACGTGACCCTGCGCGATGGCATGCACGCCATCCGTCACCGGTATTCCCTCGATCAGGTTCGGGCGATCGCCCGGGCGCTGGATGACGCGAGAGTCGACGCCATCGAGGTCGCGCACGGCGACGGCCTCTCCGGTTCGTCCTTCAACTATGGCTTTGGCGCGCACACCGACTGGGACTGGATCGCCGCCGTGGGCGAGGAACTGCGGCACGCGAAGCTCACGACGCTCCTGCTGCCCGGCATCGGCACGATCCATGACCTGAAGCGGGCTTTCGAGCTGGGGGTCCGGTCGGTGCGCGTGGCCACGCACTGCACCGAGGCCGACATCTCCAGGCAGCACATCGAGGCGGCGCGGGCGCTCGGCATGGACGTCTCGGGGTTTCTGATGATGAGCCACATGGCCCCGCCCAAGGCGCTCGCCGAGCAGGCGAAGCTGATGGAGAGCTACGGGGCCCACTGCGTCTACGTCACCGACAGCGGCGGCGCGATGACCATGGACGACGTGGCCGCGCGTCTGCAGGCCTATGATCGGGTGCTGAAGCCGGACACCGAGCGGGGCATCCACGCCCACCACAACCTTTCGCTGGGCGTCGCCAATTCCATCGCCGCGGTGCAAAACGGCGCGATCCGCGTCGACGCCTCGCTGGCCGGTATGGGCGCCGGCGCCGGCAACGCGCCGCTCGAGGTCTTCATCGCCGCCGCCGACGTCTACGGCTGGGAGCACAGGACCGACCTCTTCGCCCTGATGGATGCCGCGGAGGACCTGGTGCGCCCGCTGCAGGACCGGCCGGTGCGGGTGGATCGCGAGACGCTGAGCCTCGGCTACGCCGGCGTCTATTCGAGCTTCCTGCGTCACGCCGAGAAGGCCGCAGACACCTACGGGCTCGACGTTCGCAGCATCCTCATCGAGCTCGGACGCAGGCGCATGGTCGGCGGCCAGGAAGACATGATCGTGGACGTCGCCCTCGATCTGAAAGCGCGTCTCGAAACCGCATGACAGGCCCGGCCCACGCCGCGCGAACACAAATCCCATCGGAGGAAACAGCTATGTCCGTCGCCGAAGCCCCTGCCCGGATCACCGAAGAGTCGACGAGCCATTTCGTCCAGACCAAGCGGTGGAAGCTCCACTACAACGAGGTCGGCTCCGGCCATCCGATCATCATGCTGCACGGCACCGGGCCGGGGGCCACCGGCTGGAGCAACTTCCACCAGAACGTGCCGGCGCTCTCCCGGACCCATCGTGTCATCGTCCTGGATTCTCCCGGCTGGGGGCGCTCGGACGCGTTCGATTGCACTGGGGAGTCCCGCAACGGGGCCAATGCCGAGGCCGTCAAGCTGCTGATGGACGAACTGGGGCTCGAGAAGGCCGCGCTCGTCGGCAACTCCATGGGCGGCGGCGCCACGCTGGAGTTCATGGCCGCCTATCCGGACCGCATCTCGCACGCCGTCACCATGGGCGCGGGCGTGTTTGCGCTGCCCAACATCTTCAGCCCCGCGGGGCTGTCGCCGGGGCTGAGGGTGATCGTCGATACCTATCGCAACCCCACGCCCGAGAATTTCCGGCGCCTGGTGGAGGTGATGGTCTACGATTCGTCCTTCGTTACCGACGAACTCACCCAGCAGCGGTCGAAGACGGCGCTGGCGCAACCCGAACACCTGGTGAATTGGCTGAAGTGGCCGATGGGCCATCCGAAGGGACCCTATGGCGGCGTCGAGGAGCTGCTGGGCAAGCTCGCCCACTGCAGGGTCCCGACGCTCATGATCCACGGCCGGGACGATCGCACCGTGCCGATGGAGATCACCCTTCGCACCGCCGCCCTGATCCCGAACGCCCGAGCCGTGATCCTGAACAGATGTGGCCACTGGGCCCAGGTCGAGCATGCCGCCGAGTTCCAGCGGCTGGTGCTGAATTTCCTGGACCACGACGTGCCGGCGCCGACCAAGAAGACGGGCTTCGGCGGGTGAGCGCGAACAGGAGCAGGGGAGAAGCACGATGACGATCGCATCGCTGGGCTACATCGGCTTCAAGGCGAGCAGCCTGGAGGCGTGGTCGGATTTCGTGACCGAGACGCTGGGGCTGATGGCCGCTCCCGCGCCCGAGGGCACCCTGCGCTTTCGCGTGGACGCCCAGGCCTGGCGTATCGCCGTGGAGCCCGGTGAGGAGGACGACATCGCCTACGCCGGCTTCGAGGTCGCCGGTCCGGCGGAGTTCGCCGCCATGGGCGAGCGTCTCGCAGGCGCGGGGATGGCCATCGGCAATGCCGATCCGGACCTTCTGAAACTCCGTGGCGTCGCCGATCTCCTCACCTGCCACGATCCTGAAGGGCTGCAGGTCGAGATCTACTACGGCGCGACCGAGCGGCGTGAGGATCCGTTCGTCTCTCCGGCGGCGGTGAGCGGCTTTGTCACCGGAGACCAGGGGATCGGGCATATCGTCCTGTCAGCGAAGGACATCGCCGCGACCCGCCGCTTCTATAGCGAGGTCCTCGGCTTCCAGCTCTCGGACATCATCCGTATGCAGGTATCGCCGGAGTTCGGGCTCGACCTGGAATTCTACCACTGCAATCCCCGGCATCACACCTTGGCGCTCGTGCCGGCGCCGGCGCCCAAGCGGCTGCACCACTTCATGCTGCAGGCGGCGAGCCTTGACGACGTGGGGTTCGCGCTGGACCGGGTGTTCGCCGCGAAGGTCCCGCTGACCAACACCCTGGGGAAGCACACCAACGATCACATGGTGTCCTTCTATGCCCGCACGCCTTCGGGCTTCGAGGTCGAGTACGGCTGGGGCGCCCGCGAGATCCAGGAGGGCTGGCGTGTCGTGCGGCACGACAAGACGAGCATCTGGGGCCACCACCGCCAGCACTGACCTCGGCTGCGGTGTGATCGCCAGGCATGGCCGAACTTTGGTCGAGTGAAACGGAAAGTGGGGAGACGGAAATGGAAGAAAACAAAGGTCGGATGAAGCGGTTCGTCCAGTTCATCAACACCGCCAGCGAGGAGCTCGCCGACGAGCTGATCTCGCCCCAAGCCATATTTCACGTTCCAGGCCGTCCCGAGCCCGTCACTGGGCCCGCTGGGTATCTCGAGATCATCGGAATGATGCGCAGCGGCTTTCCCGACATCCAGTGGACGCTCGAGGAGGTGATCGCCGAAGGCGACAATGTTGCGGCACGTTTCACCATGAGGGGCACGCATCAGGGGAACTTCCTCGGCGTGCCGCCCACCGGAAAGAAAATCGCGGTCCAGGCGATGAACTTCTATCACTGGTCCAACGGACAGATCATCGGCGAACGCGGGCAGCCCGACTTGTTAGGGCTGTTACAACAAATCGGCGCCGCGCCGATCTGATGAGCGAAATGCATGCCTTCGGGATGCGAGCTTAAGTCCGCTTTCGGCCGCGGCCCCAACGTCCGGAGGTGGCGCGTTGGCGACGATCTTCTATCTGATTAGTCGAACTCGGCGGCTGCGGCGGGGGCTGAGCGACTACGCCATCCCGCCGACCGCCTGCCTCTCCACGCCGGCGCCCTACGCCTGCCACTAGCTTGTTGATCCCGACCCGATCCGGCTCTTTCTCCTTGTCTCCGCAACCCCCGGAGACATCCCGTGAGCGTCGTCCCCCTCCAAGCTGAAGGAACCAGCCGCGGCGCGCGCATGCTGCGCACCGCGTTGGGCGCCGACATCGCGGCGTGGCTCGGAGAGGCCACCGTCGTCGAGGTGATGCTCAATCCTGACGGCCGGCTCTGGGTCGATCGCCTGGCGGGCGGACTGGCCGACACCGGCCAGCGGATGAGCCCGGCGGATGGCGAGCGCATCATCCGGCTGGTCGCCCACCATGTTGGCGCCGAGGTCCATCCCGGCAGCCCGCGGGTTTCCGCCGAACTACCGGCGACGGGTGAGCGCTTCGAGGGCCTGTTGCCGCCAATCGTCAGCGCGCCAGCCTTCGCCATCCGCAAACCGGCGGTGGCCGTCTTCACCCTCGCCGACTACGCCGCGGCCGAAATCATGACGGCGGGCGAGGCGTCGGTGCTCGCCCGCGCCGTGGCCGAGCGGCGCAATATCCTGGTAGCGGGCGGCACCTCCACCGGCAAGACCACGCTGGTCAATGCGCTCCTGGCCGAGGTCGCCGCGACGGGCGATCGGATCATCCTCATTGAGGACACCCGCGAGCTGCAATGCGCCGCACCCAACCTGGTGGCGCTGCGCACCAAGGACGGCGTCGCCACCCTCTCTGATCTGGTCCGCTCGGCCCTGCGTCTGCGCCCGGATCGCATTCCGATCGGGGAGGTGAGGGGCGCCGAAGCGCTCGATCTGCTGAAGGCCTGGGGCACCGGCCACCCCGGCGGGGTTGGAACGCTGCATGCCGGCTCGGCTCTGGGCGCGCTGCGGCGGCTTGAGCAACTGATCCAGGAAGCCGTCGTCACCGTCCCGCGCGCGCTGATCGCCGAGACCATCGACGTGATCGCCGTCCTGGCCGGTCGTGGCGCCGAGCGCCGCCTGGCCGAACTCACGACCGTCGAGGGCCTGGAGCCCTCCGGCGACTACCGCCTCTGTCCCGCCATCCCCACCAACCCTGACCTCACTGGAGAACTCTGATGTCCCTGCGTTCCACCGCCTCGCGCGTCGCGCTCGCTGCCGCAGCGCTCAGCGCGCTGATGACAGCGCCGGCCTATGCCTCCGGCTCCTCCATGCCCTGGGAGGCGCCGCTGCAGCAGATCCTCAATTCGATCGAGGGCCCGGTCAGCAAGATCATCGCGGTGATCATCATCATCGTCACCGGCCTGACCCTGGCCTTCGGCGACACCTCCGGCGGCTTCCGCCGGCTGATCCAGATCGTCTTCGGGCTGTCGATCGCCTTCGCGGCCTCGAGCTTCTTCCTGTCGTTCTTCTCCTTCGGCGGGGGGGCGCTGGTCTGATGGACGCCACCGCGGACGTCCCCGGCTTCACCGCACCGGTCCACCGGGCGCTCACGGAGCCGATCCTGCTGGCCGGCGCGCCAAGGTCGGTGGCGATCCTCAACGGCACCCTGGCCGCCGCCGTGGGCCTGGGCCTGCGGCTCTGGCTGGTGGGCCTCGCCGTCTGGCTGGTCGGCCACGCCGCCGCGGTCTGGGCGGCCCGCCGCGATCCGCACTTCATCGAGGTCGCCCGCCGCCACGTGCGGCTCCCCTCCCACCTCTCGCTCTGAGCCCGCCATGTTCGATCTTCGCGAATACCGCCGCAAAGTCGCCGTCCTCGCCGATTTCCTGCCCTGGGCGGCGCTGGTCGCCGAAGGCGTGGTCCTCAACAAGGACGGCAGCTTCCAGCGCACGGCGCGTTTCCGGGGACCGGACCTGGACTCCGCCACGGCCGCCGAGCTGGTCGCCGCTGCGGCCCGGCTCAACAATGCCTTCCGCCGGTTGGGCTCCGGCTGGTCGGTGTTCGTCGAGGCCCAGCGCACGGCGGCCGAGACCTATCCGCCGGGCCAGTTTCCCGATCCGGTGTCACAGCTGGTGGACGAGGAACGCCGGGCCCAGTTCGAGGAGGCCGGCGCCCACTTCGAAAGCCGCTACTTCCTGACCTTCCTCTACCTGCCGCCAGCCGAGCGCACCGCCACGGCCGAGCGTTGGCTCTACGAAGGCGGGGAGGGGCGGCAAGTCGACTGGCGCGAGGTGTTGCGGGGCTTCGCCGACCGCACGGACCGCGTCCTGGCGCTGGTCGAAGGCTTCGCCGCCGAGGCAGCCTGGCTCTCCGACGCCGAAACCCTGAGCTACCTGCACGCCACGATCTCGACCAACCGCCAGCAGGTGCGCGTCCCCGAGACGCCGATGCATCTCGACGTCCTGCTGGCCGACCAGGCGCTGGCCGGCGGCCTGGAGCCGAGGCTTGGGCGCGCCCATTTGCGGGTGCTGACCATCAGCGGCTTTCCGACCGAGACCTGGCCGGGCCTGCTGGATGAGCTCAATCGCCTGGCCTTTCCCTATCGCTGGTCGACCCGGGCGATCTGCCTGGACAAGACCGACGCCGCCAAGCTGGTCGGCAGGATCCGCCGGCAGTGGTTTTCTAAGCGCAAGTCGATCGCCGCCATCCTCAAGGAGGTGCTGACCAACGAGGCCTCGGCGCTGCTCGACACCGACGCCGAGAACAAGGCGCTCGATGCCGACGCGGCCCTGCAGGACCTGGGCTCCGATCTGGTCGGCCATGCCTATGTGACGGCCACCGTAGTGGTCTGGGACGAGGTCGCCGCCACCGCCGACGCCAAGCTGCGCTTGGTGGAGAAGGTGATCCAGGGGCGCGACTTCACCTGCATGGTGGAGACGGTGAACGCCGTGGACGCCTGGCTGGGCTCCCTGCCGGGCCACGCCTACGCCAATGTCCGCCAGCCGCCGATCTCGACGCTGAACCTCGCCCACATGATCCCGCTTTCGGCGGTCTGGGCGGGGCCGGAGCGCAATGACCACCTGGGCGGGCCTCCGCTGCTCCACGGGCGAACCGAGGGCTCGACGCCGTTCCGGCTGTCCACCCACGTCGGCGATGTGGGCCACACCCTGGTGGTCGGTCCCACCGGCGCCGGCAAGAGCGTGCTGCTGGCGCTGATGGCGCTGCAGTTCCGGCGCTATCCAGCCGCCCAGGTGTTCGCCTTTGACTTTGGCGGCTCGATCCGCGCCGCGGCCCTGGCCATGGGCGGCGACTTTCATGACCTCGGCGGTACGCTGTCCGACCAGGACGAAGCCGGCGTCGCGCTGCAGCCGCTGGCGCGGATCGACGATCCCGCGGAGCGCAATTGGGCGGCCGAATGGCTGGCCGCCGTGCTGGCGCGCGAGGGCGTGGCGGTCACGCCTGAGGTCAAGGACCATCTGTGGTCGGCGCTGGGCAGCCTGGCCTCGGCGCCGGCGCCGGAACGGACGCTCACTGGCCTGTCGGTGCTGCTGCAGTCGGTGGCGCTGAAGCGCGCCCTGCAGCCCTACACGGTGGCCGGGCCTTGGGGCCGGCTGCTCGACGCCGAGGTCGAGCGGGTCGGCGCGGCCGATGTGCAGGCCTTCGAGACCGAGGGCCTGATCGGCTCGGCCGCCGCGCCGGCCGTGCTGGCCTATCTCTTCCATCGCATTGAGGGCCGGCTGACCGGCCGGCCCAGTCTGGTCATCGTCGACGAGGGCTGGCTGGCGCTGGATGACGCCACCTTCGGCGCCCAGCTGCGCGAGTGGCTGAAGACCCTGCGCAAGAAGAACGCCTCGGTGATCTTCGCCACCCAGTCCCTGGCCGACATCGAGGCCAGCGCCATCGCGCCGGCCATCATCGAAAGCTGCCCGACCCGGCTCTTCTTGCCGAACGAACGGGCGCTGGAGCCGCAGATCGCGGCCATCTACCGGCGCTTCGGATTGAACGACCGGCAGATCGAGATCCTCAGCCGGGCCACGCCCAAGCGCGACTACTACTGTCAGTCCCGCCGCGGCAACCGCCTGTTCGAGCTGGGCCTCGGCCCCGTGGCGCTCGCCTTCTGCGCCGCCTCCGCCAAGACCGATCAGTCCGCTATTGCGACCACGCTGGCCGAGCACGGCGCGGCGGGCTTCGCGGCGGCCTGGCTGCGCCGGCGAGGCCTGCCCTGGGGCGCGGACCTGCTGGCCCACACGACACCGCCTCAACCCTCCGATCCCTCCCTGGAGCTTCAGCCGTGACCCATCGCCCCTTTCGCCGCGTCCTCCTGGCCGCCGTCGCCGTCCTCTCCCTGGCCGTCGCCGCGCCACCGGCCATGGCGCTGGGGGGCATTGTCTATGACCCCACCAACTATGCGCAGAACCTGCTGCAGGCGGCGCGAGCTCTGGAGCAGATCCAGAACCAGATCCGCTCGCTGCAGAACGAAGCCACAAGTCTGCTCAACGAGGCCAAGAACCTCCAGCAGCTGCCGTTCTCGGCCCTGCAGGCCCTGCAGCAGGACATGAGCCAGATCACCGGGCTCCTCGGCCAGGCGACCCGCGTCGCCTACGACGTCCAGGCGATCAAGCGCGAGTTCCAGCAGAACTATCCAACGACGTTCAGCGCCAGCGCCACCGACCAGTCCCTCACCGCCTCGGCCCAGGCGCGCTGGCTCAATTCGATCGAAGCCTTCCAGCACGTGCTCGACGTCGAGGCCGGCGTGGTCGGGACCCTGTCCTCCACCCAGGACCAGGCCGGCGCCCTGGTCGGCCAGAGTCAGGGCGCGGTGGGAGCGCTTCAAGCGACCCAGGCCGGCAATCAGCTCCTGGCGCTGCAGTCCAAGCAACTGGCCGACCTGACCGCGCTGATGGCCGCGCAGGGTCGGGCCGACGCCCTGGAGCAGGCCCGTCAGGCCGAGAGCGCCGCCGAGGCCAAGGAACGCCTGCGCCGCTTCCTCGGGACCGGCCAGACCTACCAGTCGCAGCCCGTGCAGATGTTCTACCCGTGAGCCCGCTCGATCCACCCAAGCTGGCGCGCCTCGGCGCCATCGCCCTGGCCATTTCCGCCGTCCTGGCGGCGGCGCTGGCCATCGGCCGGCACGGCCCGCCTGCCGGAGCCACACCGCCGGTGGCGGCCGCGACGTCACTGTCGACCGAGCTGGACCGCTGCCGGGCCATCGGCGCGGCGGCACAGGACGACCGCCTGTGTCGTGAGGCGTGGCGGATGAGCCGCGAGCGGTTCCTCGGCGTGTCGCCGGAGGCCCGGCCATGAACGACACCGGTGTCGTCGATCAATTCCTGGCGGTCTTCACCCGCTACATCGACTCCGGCTTCGGGCTGATCGGCGGCGACGTCGGCGCGCTGGCCCAGGTCCTGGTGGCCATCGACGTGATCCTGGCCGCCCTCTTCTGGGCCTGGGCGCCGGGCGAGGACATCCTGGCCCGGCTGGTCAAGAAGGTCCTCTATGTGGGCTTCTTCGCCTTCCTGATCGGCAACTTCAATCGCCTGGCTAA
Source organism: Caulobacterales bacterium (assembly GCA_019510435.1). GTDB lineage: Bacteria > Pseudomonadota > Alphaproteobacteria > Caulobacterales > Caulobacteraceae > Phenylobacterium. Next base: position 12,981 of record JAEKKJ010000003.1, read on the forward strand.
GATCGTCTATCTGAGCTTCTCGGGCCTCGGCCTGAAGGCGGCTGGCGCGGGGATGTCGGCGGGCGACTTCCTCCACCCGGGCAAGATCGCCCAGGCCGGCATCGACGCCGGCAAGCCGATGCTCGAGGCCGCCGGGCAGCTCGCAGGGTTTCCGGGGTTCTTCGAGAACTTCATCCAGATCGCCGTGCTGCTGCTGGCTTTCGTGATCGTGCTGATCGCCTTCTTCATCCTGGCGGTGCAGCTGTTCGTCACCCTGATCGAGTTCAAGCTCACCACACTGGCCGGCTTTGTGCTGGTGCCCTTCGGCCTCTTCGGCCGGACCGCCTTCCTGGCCGAGCGGGTGCTGGGTAACGTCGTGGCGTCCGGCGTCAAGGTGCTGGTGCTGGCCATCATCGTCGGTATCGGCTCGACACTGTTCAGCCAGTTCGTACAGGCCTTCGCCGGAACCCAGCCCAGCCTCGAGCAGGTGTTGGCCACCGCGCTGGCCGCCATCTGCCTCCTCGGCCTCGGCATCTTCGGGCCCGGCATCGCCACAGGCTTGGTCTCCGGCGCGCCGCAACTGGGCGCCGGCGCCGCGGTCGGCACGGCGCTGACCGTCGGCGGCCTGGGCATGGCCGGGGTGATGGGTGCGCGAGCGGTGGTCGGGGCGGCAGGCTCTGTCCGGGCTGCCGCGGCCGGCGCTTCGGCCATGCGCCCGGGCCCAAGCGGTTCGGGCGGAGGCGGCCAGCGCCCGCCGCCGCCTGGCGGACCATCAGGTGGTTCGGGCGGCGCAGGCTCATCGGCCGGTGGAGCGTCTGGCGGCGCGCCGCGTCCTCCGGGTGGTGGTGGAACGCCCTCAGGTGGCGGCGCCTCCCAACCTGACACCGCCGGTGAAGGCGAGGTCCCAGCCTGGGCGCGGCGCCTGGAGGCGCTGCGAGCCGCGACCCACGGGGTCGGGACCGCCGCCCACGCCGTGCGCTCCGGCGATCACGGCGGAGGATCGACCTCCGTCTCCCTGTCCGAGGAAAAACCATGATCCCGTTCAAGCGAAATGACGTGCGCTACGGGCGCACGCCGCAACCCGAGACGCCCTATCAGCGCGCCGGCCAGGCCTGGGACGAGCGCATCGGTTTAGCCCGCGTCCAGGCCCGGAACTGGCGGCTGATCGCGTTCGGCTGCCTGGCCCTGGCTAGCGCCACGACCGGCGGGCTGCTCTGGCAATCGGCGCGCGGCACGGTGACGCCCTGGGTGGTGCAGGTCGATCGGCTGGGCCGCGCCCAGGCGGTGGAGCCGGCCGCCTATGGCTATCGCCCCGCTGATCCGCAGATCGCCTGGCACCTGGCCCAGTTCATCCAGGATGTGCGCGGGATCCCGGCCGACCCGGTGGTGCTGCGCCAGGACTGGCTGCGCGCCTACGACTACACCACCGACAAGGGAGCCCAGGCGCTCAACGACTATGCGCGGGCGGCCGACCCGTTCGGCAAGATCGGCCGCATCCAGGTCGCGGTCGATGTCTCCAGCGTCATCCGCGCCTCGCCCACCAGCTTCCGGGTGGCCTGGACCGAGCGCCGCTACGAGGACGGCGCCCTGGCCGCCACCGAGCGCTGGACCGCCATCCTCACCATCGTCCTGCAACCCCCTCACGACGCCGACGGCCTGCGCAAGAACCCGCTCGGCGTCTTCGTCCACGCCCTCGACTGGTCAAAGGAGCTCAGCTGATGCGCCGCTCGTATTCCCTGCTTCTCGCCTCCGTGGCCCTCTCAGGTTTGACAGCTTGTGCGGCGCTGCATCCGAAACCCACGCTCGCCGCCGAGATCCCGGCGGTGCTGCAGCCTGATCCGCCACGGCCCGCGGTGATCGTGGCGATCCCCAAGCTCCTCCCGTTGCCGGGCCAGCTCAAGCCGCTGCCCCCTGTCCCGACCGTGCCGCCGGATCCCCGCGTCCCAGCCTTGCGCGTGGCCGCGGCGAACGCGGCAGCGCGGGTGGAGCCCAGCCAGGCCGGCTACGTCAACGCCGTGCAGGTCTATCCCTGGTCCGAGGGCGCGCTCTACCAGGTCTATGCGTCGCCGGGCCGGGTGACCGACATCACCCTGCAGGCCGGCGAGCAGCTCGCGGGCTCGGGGCCGGTGGCCGCCGGCGACACGGTGCGCTGGATCATCGGCGACACGGAAAGCGGCGAGGGCGCCGCGGAACTGCGGGCAACGCCGGAGACCTACATGGCCTCGGTGTCCTGGCGCTATCCGCAGGACGAGCTGATCGCGCTGAAGGCGGCGGTGCAGGCGGGTGCGGAGGCCGCGCCTGTCGCCCAGGGCGTCGACCTCGATCGGCTGAACTTCGGCTACCGCATCGAAGGCAAGGCCCCGTGGCGGCCGGTGCGGGTGTTCGATGACGGCCAGCAGGTGTTCATCGAGTTCCCGCCGCAGATCGGCCAGGGGGAGATGCCGCCGCTCTTCATCCTGGGCCCCAAGGGCGGCCAAGCCGATCTCGTGAATTATCGCGTCCGCGGCCGCCGGATGATCGTCGACCGGCTGTTCGCCGCCGCCGAGCTGCGGCTGGGTGGCAAGGGCGACGAGCACCGCGTGCGCATCGTCCACGCCGAAAGCCGGTAGCCGCCAATGACCCAGGACCATGACTCCGAGAAGGCCGTCGCGGCCGAGCTGCGCCTGCGGGGAGACCCGCCGAGGGTCACGCGCCTCTCCCGAAAGGCGCTGATGGTGTTGAGCGCGGGCGCCGCGGCGGCGATCGCCGGCGCCGTTGCGATCGCCATGCACGACCACCCTGGCAAGGGGCCGAAGACCGAAGTCTTCGCCACGGACTCCAAGCCGCCGGCCGACGCCCTCGCCGCCTTGCCGAAAGACTATGCCGGCCTGCCGAAGGGCGCCCCCAAGCTCGGGCCGCCGCTGCCGGGCGACCTGGGACGTCCGATCCTCAGCGCCCAGGGCGCGGGCGGCGCCGACGTCCCGGCAGTCGCCGGCCCGGTGACGACCGCGACCGCGCCGCCGGACCCGGTGCGCCAGCAGAGGGTTCAGGAGCGGCAAGCGGCGCGCACCAGCCGGTTGTTCGCGGCCAACGAACAAGCTGGGGCAACTGGAGGAGGGGAGGGTGGCGCCGTTCCGGCCCTTTCGCTTCCATCATCCGGACAGGCCGCCGCGCCGACATCTACCGACCACAAGCAAGGCTTCCTGGCCGCGGCCACCGACTTGCAGACCGCGAGCAGTCATCGATTGGAGGCGCCGGTCTCGCCCTTGTCTATGACAGCCCCACCGGCCGGATTCTCCTCATCCCGCAGGGCTCGAAGCTGGTCGGGCTCTACGACAGTCAGATCGAGTTCGGCCAGAACCGGGTGCTGCTGGCGTGGACGCGCCTGATCCTGCCGGGCGGCCGCTCCATCGTGCTGGATCGTCAGCCAGCGGGCGATCCGCAGGGCTTCGCCGGCCTCGAGGATCGTGTCGACCGGCATTGGAAGCAGCTGGCTTCGGCCGCCATGCTCTCAACCCTGCTCGGTGTTGGCGCGGAACTCGGCTCCGGCAGCGGCGACAGCGACATTGTCCGCGCGCTCCGGCAGGGTGCGGCGAACTCCGTCAGCCAGGCCGGTCAGCAGGTGGTCGCCAAGAGCCTCGACGTGCAGCCGACGCTCACGGTCCGGCCGGGCTTCCCGGTGCGCGTCCAGCTGACGCGGGACCTGGTGCTCGAGCCCGTCTGGAACTGAGGCATGGCTAAGCTCAAACTCTCCGCCATCCTTGACGACAAGCCAGTCCGAATTGCCATCGACCTGCCGGCCGACACCCACCGGATGCTCGTGGCTTACGCCGAGGCGCTGGCGCGGGAGACCGGCCAGCCCGTCGCGCCGAACCGGCTCGTCGCGCCGATGCTCGCCCCGTTCATGGCGACGGATCGCGGGTTCAACAAGTGCTGGAAGGCGAGATGGAGTTAGCGCTGCGATTCAAACAGAAAAAGCAATCGCGAGCGACGAGGTCGCCGCATCTATGCATCCCGAGGTGCAAGATCGATCGGATAGCGCACTTGCCGCAACCAGCACGGAGCCGGACATTACTCTAGAGCACCAGCGGCGGAAGCTTATCGTGGTTCTCTCCCAACCATCCCCGCGTGATTGCAAGCAGTCTCCGGAGCGGCGGATTGTCCCGGTCGCGTCGGTACATGACGCACATCGCGACTTCTGCCCCGGGCTCATCAATTCGCGCAAACCGCACGCCTGATCGGCCAAGGCGGGCGAAACTTTCAGTCATGATGGCCACGCCGTCGCCCTGTGCGACCAGAGCCATCAGGCTCTCGCGCGAGCAGTCATGGAACTGAACATCTGGTCGTGCGACCCCCGCCTGCTGAAGCGCCGAATAAAGCAGGTCGAGCTCTGCCCCTGGCCGAGCCAGCAGTACCTGGTTCGAAAGTTCCGACCAAAGCACAGTTTCGGCCGTGCGCCGTGTCGTCGGCACTGCAAGATAGAGCGGTTCCTTCCAGAGGACCTCGCAAACCAGGTCGGGGCTGGGAGAGCGCCAGCTGGCGACCCAGGCGCAGTCGAGTTCGCGATTGATGACCTGTCGGCTGAGTTCAGTTGCACCAAGCTCAGTAAGCTGGAGTCGGACGCCCGGCTGCAGGCGGCGGTACCGGGCGAGGATGTCGGCCGCTGGCGAAGTCGCGAACGAACCCACGAAGCCAAGGCGCAGCCGGCCCGAACGGGCTTCGCCTAGATCACGCGCTTCCTGTACCGCCCGCCGGGCCAACGCTGAGATTTGTTCGAGCCGCGCGGCGACCCTTAGGCCGGCATCCGTCGCCCGAGTTCCGGCGGCACATCGCTCGAACAGCGAGACGCCAAGGCGATCCTCCAGCGATCGAACCTGTCGGCTGATCGTGGACTGGCGAACGCCCAAAACGCGGGCTGCTTCGCTGAAGCTGCGCGCGCGCAACACGGTGATCAGGGTTTGCGACGAGGCGAAGAGCAGGGCCTCGGCGTCCTCAAACCGCTCCTTGATCTTCGAATCCGAGGGAGGCCTGGATTTGACTACCATTTGCCCAATGCGCGCCTTCGGCAATCTCGAGGCGCGGCGCGCGAGGCTGACTCAAAGCAGCTCTGGCGCCGCGTCGACGATTCGCGGTTAGAACGCTGAGGTTGCGGCCCGCCGCCTATTCAGATCCGCCCGGCGCAGCCGACCTCCGTGATAAACCAACCAGTCGGTAGCGACCTTGTGAAGCCGCCCCGCAGCGCGGCCGCGTCGAGTGCTTCGCTGACGCTCCGGCGTTCGAGCCCCGCGAGCGGCGCAGTGCTGTCGGCGCGAGAGCACATGAAATATATGGTGGCATGTTCACCCGGCGCTCGCGATGATTACAGCCCTTGAAAAATAAGCTGAATGATCTGCTGCGTCATTTCTTCCCGCTTTATGGGGCCGCGGTCTTTATACCAAACCGCGATCGAGTTCAGCATCCCGATCATCGCCTGGTACGCGATCCTGATGTCCTGAGCGCGGAAGGATCCGTCGTCGATGCCTTCCTCGATGAACGCCTGGATTCGAGCTTCGACATCTCGCGCGCGGACCTGGATCTTGTTCCGGCTCTTTGGCGTCAGGTCGCGCGAACTGACGGTGATGAGGCAGCGACAGTCGTTGCTGGAGGTCACGGCGATATATTGCTTCAGGAAGAGTTCCAGTCGTTCGCGGCCTGTGCCCTTCAGGCGTTCGGCTTCCTGCAGCCCCTCGATGACGGCGTCCTGTGCGCGACGCTGAATCTCCAGCAGGAGATCGTCTTTGGACGAAAAGTAATAGTAGAGCGTCGGCTTGGTGATGTTCAGGCTTTCGGCCAGTTCGCTGAGTGAGACCGACCCGTAGCCCTTGTCCGCGAACAAGGCCGCCGCGCGCTCCAGAACCGCTTCGCGCTTGTCTTTGTACTGCGTGTCGCGCGGCTTGCGTTTGCGGGTCCACGGTGTGGGGTTGGCGTCGTCCATCAATCCTCGGCTCTAACCTTCCTGAATGCGCGTCCTGGTGGTTGCGCGGCGCCCAACGCCTCAGCGGAAAAGGGCGGCCGGACGGTATCACGTGACGCGGCGAAGGCCGACAGGAAATCGCGCTTGCAATCTACCGACCGGTCGATAATATTTTGCCCAGTCCGTCGTGAAGTCGACCTGTTGACCTGCCGAGGTTCCAATGTCCCCCAAGCCCTTGATCGCCGGTGTCGGCATGATCCCGTTCGCCAAGCCCGGAAAGAGCGAGTCCTGGGATGTCATGGGCGCAGCCGCGGCGCGTGCAGCATTGGACGACGCCGGCATCGCCTACGATGACGTGGGCCAAGCCTATGTCGGCTACGTCTATGGCGACTCCACCGCCGGCCAGTCCGCTCTCTACGAGGTCGGCCTGAGCGGCGTCCCGATCGTCAACGTCAACAACAACTGTTCCACCGGCTCGACAGCGCTCTTCATGGCGCGCCAGGCGGTGGAGGCCGGCGTGGTGGATGTCGCCCTGGCGCTGGGATTCGAGCAGATGAAACCGGGCGCTCTGGGCGCGGTGTTCCCGGACCGCAAGCCGGTGATGTCGAAGTTCACCGAAAGCATCCTCGCCTGCCAGACGCCGGATCCGCAGGCGCCCTGGGCGGGCCAGCTCTTCGGCGGGGCGGGGCTCGAGCACCAGAAGCGGTTCGGCACCAAGACCGAGACCTTCGCCCAGATCTCGGTGAAGGCGCGCAAGCACGCCGCGAACAATCCGTTCGCGATCTTCCGCGATCCCCTCAGCCTGCACGATGTTCTGCAGTCGCCGCATATCTACGGTCCGCTGACCCGCTACCAGTGCTGCCCGCCCACCTGCGGCGCCGCCGCCGCGGTGATCGTCTCGGCGGACTACGCCAGGCGTAAGGGCTTGAGCGGACTGGTGGAAGTCGCCGGCCAGGCGATGACCACCGATCGCGCTTCGACCTTCGATCCGCCGAGCATGATGAAGGTGGTGGGCTACGACCTGGCCCAGGAAGCCTCACGGCAGGTCTACGAACAGGCCGGCGTCGGGCCGCAAGACGTGCAGGTCGTGGAGCTACACGACTGCTTCACCGCCGCCGAGCTGATCACTTACGAATCCCTCGGGCTGTGCCCGGAGGGCGGGGCGGAGCAGTTCATCGAGGACGGCGACAACACCTATGGCGGCCGGGTGGTGGTGAACCCTTCGGGCGGGCTGCTTTCCAAGGGCCACCCCTTGGGCGCGACGGGCCTCGCCCAGTGCTACGAACTCGTCGGGCAGTTGCGCGCCACGGCGGAGGCGCGCCAGGTCGAAGGCGTCACCCACGCTCTGCAGCACAACATCGGCCTTGGCGGCGCCTGCGTCGTCACGATGTACCGCCGCGCGTGACCGCGGCGATGCGGAAACTGGAGGGCAAGGTCGCCTTGGTGACCGGCGGGGGCCGGGGCATCGGCCGCGCCGTCGCGCTGAAACTGGCGTCGGAGGGCGCCCGCGTCGTGGTCAACGACCTCGATGAAGCGCCCGCGAGCGAGGTCGCGCAGCTGATCCGGGCCGGCGGCGGGGAGGCCCTGGTGGTGGCGGGGTCGGTGACGGCGGAGGGCTTCGGCGAACGCTTCGTCGGCGCAGCCATGGACGCCTGGGGCGACGTCCACATCATCGTCAACAACGCCGGCTACACCTGGGACAACGTCGTCCAGAAGATGAGCGACGAGCAGTTCCAGGCCATGCTGGACCTGCATCTCGTGGCGCCGTTCCGGATCCTGCGCGCCGCCGCCGAGCCCATCCGGCTCCTGGCGAAGCGCGAGGCGGCGGAAGGCCGCGAGGTGATCCGCAAGGTGGTGAACATCTCGTCCATCGCCGCAGGCGGCAACCCCGGGCAGGCCAATTATGCGTCGGCGAAGGCGGGCCTCATCGGCCTGACCAAGACGCTGTCGCGCGAATGGGGCCGCTACAAGGTGGCGGTGAACTGCGTCGCGTTCGGCTGGATCCGCACCCGGCTCACCGAGACGTTGGCGGATATGACCATTGAAGGCCGCGAAATCCAGGTCGGTCTGCAAGGGGCGACCCTGGCGGCGATGGACCAGATGATCCCACTTGGCCGCGGCGGGACGCCGGAGGAGGCCGCAGGGTCGGTCTACCTCTTCTGCATTCCGGAGTCCGACTACGTCTCGGGCCAGGTGGTCATCTGCGGCGGCGGCATGGGGTCGATCTAAGGCGCCGGTCTCTGCGCCAATTCGTGGAGTTATGACGTGTCGGTAGTCCCCTTGGGTGACATCCCGCGCATCTATGCCGCGCGAACGCCGGATCTGCCGGCCTTGATCTATCCGGACGCCACCCTGACCTGGGCGCAGCTCGAGCACCGCGCGAGCCAGCGGGCGCGGATGCTCGGGGCGCGCGGCGTGGCGAAAGGTGATTTCGTCACCCTCGCCGTCGGCAACAGCGCCTTGTTCTATGAGGCGACGTTCGCTCTCTGGAAACTCGGCGCCTGCCCCAATGTGGTCTCGTCGCGGCTTCCGGCGCACGAGCTTAAGGCGATCGTAGAGCTGGTGCGGCCTAAGGTCGTGATCACCGAGGTCCCGGCCCCGGATCTCGGCCGGCCATGCATCGCTGCCGACGCCGACACGACCGCCTACTCAGCCGCGCCCATCGATTCCCAGGTGCACGCGCACTGGAAGGCGATGACCAGCGGCGGATCCACCGGCCGCCCAAAGGTCATCGTCGACAACACGCCAGCCGAGGTCGACCTGGACCCGTCCCAATCGGCGCTCTACCAGCACCTGCGCATCGCGCCGGGCATGGTGATCCTCAATCCCGGGCCGCTGCATCACAACGGCCCATTCCTCTTCACCGAGCTGGGGCTTTTCGTCGGCTGCAAGGTGGTCGGCATGACCCGCTTCGATGCTGAGGAGTCGCTGCGCCTGATCGAAGAGCACGCCGTGAACTGGGTGACCTTCGTGCCGACCATGATGCATCGGATCATGGCCCTTCCCGCGTCGGTTCGCGATCGGTACGACCTCTCCTCCCTGCGGATCATCTGGCACATGGCGGCGGCCTGCCCGGTCTGGCTGAAGGAGCGCTGGATCGACTGGCTCGGCCCCGATCGCATCTGGGAACTCTACGGCGGCACCGAGGGCATCGGCGGCACCGAGATCAATGGCCGCGAATGGCTGCAGAAGCGCGGCTCGGTGGGCCGCCCGACGTCCTGGACCACCTTGAAGGTCGCGGCCGAGGACGGCCGGCTCTGCGCGCCCGGGGAAATCGGCGAACTCTTCTTCCTGCCGCCCGACCCGGCGCCCTCGCACTATCTGGGCGCCGAGTTCCGGCAGGATGCCGAGGGCTGGAAGTCGCTCGGCGACCTGGGCTCGGTGGACGAAGACGGCTACGTGTTCCTCGCCGACCGGCGAACCGACCTGATCATCCGCGGCGGGGCCAACATCTATCCGGCGGAGGTCGAGGCTGCGTTGGACGCGAACGATCAGGTCGCCTCGTCCGTCGTCATCAGCCTGCCCTGTCCCGAACTCGGCCATCGCGTGCACGCCATCGTGCAGCCGCGGGACGGCATGAAGCTGGACCTACAGGCCTTGCGGGCGTTCGCAGGCCAGCGCCTAGCCCGCTACAAGCTTCCGGAGAGCTTCGAATTCGCCTCGTCCCCGCTGCGCGACGACGCCGGCAAGGTCCGCCGCTCGGCGCTGCGGGCGGAACGGCTGGCCTGGCTGGCCGAGGGCCGGGAATTCCGGCTCTTACTGGACTAGGGGACGAGAAGGGCGCCGCCGTCGGCGATCACGCAGTGGCCTGAGAGGGCGCCCGATGCATCCGACGCCAGGAGGCCGATGATCTCGGCGATCTCCGTCGGCTGAGCGATGCGGCCCATCGGCGTGGCCGCGGCCATGGCGGCGAGGGCCTCTGTGTCGCCGTCGCCCTCTGGCCGCAAGACGCGCAGTGTGGAGCGCAGGGCATGGGTGTCCACCGCGCCCGGCGCCACGGCGTTGACGCGAATGGGCACGCCGGCTTGAGCGAAGGTGATCGCGGCCGCCTGGGTCAGCTGGATGACCGCCATCTTGGCGATCGCATAGCCGAGGTTTTGCGGCGCCGGGCGCAGGGCCGCGATGCTGGAGAGGTTCACGATCGCGCCGCCCTCGGACATGAGTTCCGCGGCCATCTGGATGCCCAACAGCGCGCCTTCGACATTGACGCGCATGCATTCGCGCAGCTGCTCCGGCGTGAGGCTGAGCGCCGTGCCGGCACGTCCGCTGTAGGCGTTGTTCACCAGCACCCGTAGGGGGCGGCCCTCGGCCTTCAGGTGGCCGCCGAGGGCCGACCAACTCTGCGGGTCGCCGGCGTCGTGATGGCGGAACACGACATCCAGTCCAAGTCGTCTCAGGTCTGCGGCGGCGGCCTCGCCCCGTCGCGCGCTGATGTCGCTCAGAACGACCCGGGCGCCCGCGACCGCAAGGTGGCGGGTCGTCGCGAGCCCAATGCCCGACGCGCCGCCGGTGACCAGCGCCAGCCTATCGCCGAGTCCTTCAGTCACCGCCGCTCAGACCGCCTCCATGCGGCCGCGCGCGATGCGGGCTTCGCGCAACTGGCCCCGGCGGACCTTGCCGGCGTCGTCGCGCAGCACCTCCTCGGTGAACTCGATGCTGCGGGGCAGCTTGTAGCGCACGAGCCGCTCCGACAGGAACGCGAGCAGCGCCTCGGGCGTGACGGGGTCGGACGCCGGATCTCGCCGCACGATCGCGTGCGTCACCGCGCCCATGTCCTCGTCCGGCAATCCGATCACCACGGCGGCCTCGACGCCGGGATGTTCCAGGAGCGCCCCCTCCACCTCCGCCGGGTAGATGTTGGCCCCGCCGGAAAGAATGAGATCGGTGCGCCGGTCGGCCAGGTAGAGATAGCCGTCGGCATCCACCGAGCCGAAGTCGCCGATGGTCTCGAAGCCGTCGCCCACGGCCTTCGGCGTCGCGCCGAGGTAGTGATAGGTGCTGCCGGCGCCGGAATGAGGCCGCAGGAAGATCTCGCCGACTTCGCCATGCGTCAGCTCCTGGCCGTTCTCGTCCAGGATGCGGATGTCGCAAGCCACCGGCAGGCCCACCGAGCCGCGGTGTTGCAGCCATTCTACGCCGTTGATGATGGTGAGGCCCTGACGCTCGGTCCCCCCGTACATCTCCCAAATCTTCTCAGGACCCAGCCAGTCGATCCAATGCTCCTTGAGCCATGCGGGCATGGGCGCGGCCATGTGCCAGACCGCCTGCAGGCAACTAATGTCGTAGCGGCGGCGAACTTCCTGTGGCAGCCGCCAGATCCGGTTCATCATGGTCGGCACGAAATTGACCCAACCGATGCGGTTCTCGTCGATCAGCCGCAGGGCCTCCTCGGGGTCAAACTTCGCCATGCCAACGACGGCGCTGCCGCGAAACAGCGCATTGTGCGTCATCGTGAACGGCGCGTTGTGATAGCAGGGCCCCGGATTGAGGATCGTCCCGTCGCGGGGCATCAGCATCACTTCTGTATCGAGATCGACCTCGCCCGGCGCGTGGTCCACGATGACCTTCGGGCGACCGGTCGACCCACCGCTGGTCATGGCCTTCCAGTGGTCGCCGACCACCGAATCGAGTTCGTCGTCGCGTCCTTCAGCCAGGCCGAAGTCGACGGGCAAGGCATCGACCGCCGCGGCGATCGCCGGATCGGAAACGATAACCGCCTTGGGGCGGGCGACCTCCAGGATCGCACGGAACTCCTGCAACGGCAGGCGCCAGGAGACGACGGAGGGCACGGCGCCCAGCTTCCAGATCGCGAAGGTGAGTTCGTAAAGCGCCGCGCTGTTGGGGAGCGACAGGATGACCAGGTCGTTACGCCCCACGCCTCTGGCCGTCAGCGCATGGGCGCGGCGGTTCGCCCGCCGTGACAGCTCTCCCCAGCTGAGGACTTCGTCGCCGTGCTTCACGCACCAGGTCGAGGCCCCGCGGCGGGTCGCCTGGAGCGTCGGGATGTGGCCTAAAGGCACTGGCGTCACGTTCATCTCCCCAAACAATTCTACCGCACGGACGGAAATATTACCCGTGCCCCAGCGAGACGCAACGCAGATCACAGGAATTTTTGGCGCCTTGTGAGATTACCGTCCGGCCGGTAACATAAGCGGAAAGCCGCGCGCAGGTTCGCGGCGAGGAGGATGCGATGACCCAGTCGTTCGCCGACGCGACGTTTTCTCAGCTGATCTGCGAGTCGCCTGCGCCGAAGGTGGCGCGGATCGTCATGAACCGCCCGGACAAGCGTAACGCTCAGGGGCTGGTAATGACCTACGAGCTCGACCAGGCGCTCCATCGGGCCTGTCATGACGACGACATCAGCGTGATCATTCTGGCCGCCGTCGGGGATCACTTCAATTCGGGCCACGACCTGTCCGGAACCGAGCCGATCTTTCCGACCGGGGAGCAGAGCCTGGGCCTGTGGGGCCAGTACGGCGGGCCGGGATGGGAGGGACACTTCTCGCGCGAGAAGGAGACCTACCTCGACATCTGCGAGCGCTGGCGCAACGCGCCCAAGCCGACGATCGCCGAGGTCCAGGGCAGCTGCATCGCCGGCGGCCTGATGCTCGCCTGGTTCTGCGATCTGATCGTCTGCGCCGATGATGCGCGGTTCAAGGACAGCACCCCGGACATGGCCATGTCCGGCGCGGAATTCTTCCATCACCCCTACGAGGTCGGGGTCCGCAAGGCCAAGGAATGGCTGTTCACGGCCGACTGGCTTTCGGCCCAGGAGGCCGAACGGCGCGGCATGGTCAACCAGGTCGTGCCGCGCGCGGAACTTTCCGCCTTCACCCTGCAAATGGCCAAGAGGATCGCCGACAAGGACCGCTTCGCACTGAAGATGATCAAAGAGTCGGTCAACGCCTGCCAGGATGCGATGGGCCGCAAGCAGGGCATGAGCGTGGCCTTCGCCATGCATCAGATCTGCCATATGCAGAACATGCTGGTGCACGGCTTCCCGATGGACATCTCGCGACTGAATCCCGCCATCCGCGCCCGTTTGGAAGACGCGAAGGCTGCGGCAGAGGCCGCCTATCTCGCCCGCACGACGTAGATCGGCTCCGGCGGCCCCGCTGGCCGCCGGGCGCGCATCCGTCGCTCCGGCAATCGAACGGCCGCTCACGCCGCCCAGTCGGCCTCGCCTACGGCCAAGGCCGCGGCTGATGCCCGCGGATCAGCTGGCCGGGCAGGGCGCCGGTGGGCTGGCCCTCGCGGTAGATGACTTCGCCGCCGACGATGGTGGCGACATAGCCCTCGGCTTCCTGCATGAGCCGCCGGGCCCCCGCCGGCAAATCGTAGACCATGTGCGGGGGCTTCAGCCTGAGGCGCGCGTAGTCGATGACGTTGAGGTCGGCCCGGTAGCCCCGCGCGATGCGGCCGCGGTCCAGGAGCCCGACGGCCTCGGCCGTGTCGCGCGTCTGGCTCCTGATCACGAACGCCGGATCGAGCCGTTCGCCGCGGGTGCGGTCGCGGCACCAATGGGTGAGCATGAAGGTGGGCACGCTGACGTCGCAGATGGCCCCGACGTGGGCGCCGCCGTCGGAGAGGCCGAACACCGTATGTGGGCTCAGCATCATGCCACGGGCGTTTTCCAGGTCGAAACCCGTGTAGTTGAGGAGCGGGAAGAACAGGAAGCCCTTGCCCCCGTCGGCCGTCAGCAGGTCGAACACCAGGTCTTCGGGATCGCGCTCCTTGCGCAGCGCCTGGGCGCCCACGCTGTCGTCCGGCGCCGGCTCGTAGTTCGGCGGGTCGCCGAGTTCGAACATCTTGTGATAGGCGCCGGCGATCGCCGAGGCGAAGAACGTCTCGGTTGCTGGGGCTTCGGCCAGCAGGGCTGCGCGAACTTCGGGCGTGCGCATGATCCGGACGCGCTCCGCCAGCGGGCGTTGGCTGATGGCTTCGTAGGCGGGGCGCCCGACGTAGGGATGAACCGAACCCTGCAACCCGATCATCAGGCCGACGGGGCGGCCCTGGACCTGCCCCTTGATCGGCAGTCCGCGCTCCGCGGCGGCTTCGAGGCGCGCCAGCAGCGCGCGCCATTGGTCCGGCGCACGCTCCGATTCCACCAGTGAGAAGCTCAACGGCCGGCCGGACGTCTCGATCAGGCGTTCGAGCAAGCCGAACTCGTGATCGAGATCGGTAAAGTCGCTCACCCACTGGAGGACGCCGGCGCCCGCCTCGCGCAGGCCATCGGCGATCGCCAGCATTTCGGCGTCGGCGGCGCCGAGTGTCGGAGTGGGCTCGCCGTCCGCGGTCAGGTGCACCATCGTGCGTGTCGTCGAGAACCCCAGCGCCCCCTGTCGGACGCCGTCGCGCACGATCGCCCGCATGCGGGCGATCTCCAGGGATGTAGCCGGCTCGCGTCGCGCGCCCCGCTCGCCCATGACGAAGAGCCGCACGGCGCCGTGCGGGATCTGGGTGGCGATATTGATGTCGTGGGGCCGGGAGTCGATCGCGTCCAGATATTCGCCGAAGCTCCGCCAGGACCAGTCCAGCCCGGCGTGGAGGGCTGCGCCGGGGATGTCCTCGACCCCTTCCATCAGCCGGATGAGCCGCGCCTGGTCCTCGGGTTTCACCGGTGCGAAGCCGACCCCGCAATTGCCCATCAGCACCGTGGTGGTCCCGTGGATCGAGGAGGGCGTGACCTGGCTGTCCCAGGTCACCTGCCCGTCATAGTGGGTGTGGATGTCCACCCATCCGGGCGTCACCAAGAGGCCGCGCGCATCGATTTCCTTGCGCCCGGCGTCGGGGACCTTTCCCACCTGCCAGATGCGGTCGCCCACGATGGAGACATCGGCCTCGTGGAGGGGGCCGCCGTCGCCGTCTGCGAGTGTCCCGCCCCTGATCACCAGGTCAGGCTGCATGGCGACCCGCGTCCATGGCGCCGCTGCCGCGCGCGCGACGGGAGACGCCAAGCCCGGTCGCGTGACGGGGTTCGGGTGGAGCTTCACCTACAGGCAAGCGTCCGCATTCGGCGATCATGAGAGGCGCCCTGTCGGGAAGAAAGCTTGGGGACGCCGGCTCGACAGGCGGCGCCCCCAAGAGTTCGGGAAGGAAACGCCAACCTCAAAGGAGGCGGCGGTCTTATGTTTAGATCGACCGGACGGTAGAATCAAGGGACTTTGAGAGGCGAATTGCGGGTCGTTCGCGCGATGGATCAGGAGGCGTTGTCTTGGGAAGCGGACCACTTGTCGGCATCAAGGTGCTGGAATTCGCCGGGATCGGGCCGGGGCCGTTTTGCGCCATGCTGCTGTCCGACCTCGGCGCCGACGTGCTGCGGATCGACCGCAAGGGCGTGGCTGGGGCCCATCCCGCGGAGGTGGTCTCGCGCGGTCGCCGCTCGCTCGCGCTGGACCTGAAGGCTTCCCAGGACGTCGACCTCGCCCGCCAGCTGATGTCACGCGCGGACGTGGTCATCGAGGGGTTTCGCCCTGGCGTCATGGAGCGTCTGGGGCTCGGCCCCGAGGTCGCCCTGTCCGATAGCCGCCGGCTGGTCTACGGGCGCATGACCGGCTGGGGCCAGGACGGTCCCTGGGCGAGCGCCGCCGGCCACGACATCAACTATATCGCGCTGACCGGCGCCTTGGCCGGTATCGGGCCGGCCGCTGGGCCTCCGGCGCCGCCGTTGAACCTCGTCGGCGATTTCGGCGGGGGTTCGCTGTACCTGGCCCTAGGCATCGTCGCCGCCCTGCTGGAGACCCAGCGCTCGGGTGAGGGCCAGGTCATCGACGCAGCCATCGTCGACGGCGCGGCGTCATTGATGGCGATCTTCAGCGGGCTGCAGGCCATGGGCCTGATGAACGCCCGGCGTGGCGAGAACTTCCTGGACGGCTCGGCCCACTATTACCGGTGCTATGAGTGCAGCGACGGCCGCTACGTCTCCATCGGCGCCATCGAACCGCAGTTCTACGCCCTGCTGTGGCGCCTACTGGGCGACGAGGCGCCGACGC
>JAEKKJ010000038.1 GCA_019510435.1 Caulobacterales bacterium
GCCAGCTTCCGCAACGCGCTGAACGCCGACGAGGGCAAGGTGCGCAAGGGCGCCCACGAGCCCGCCGAGGCGCCGCCGGAAACCTTCGACGAGAAGAAGGACTTCCAGGTCGCCCGCGCCGAGGACGTGCTGCACTTCGGCTCCGTCGCCGCCACGCCCAAGCTGCCAAAGCCCACCGCCCGCCTGGCCGAGATCGTCTCCAAGGCCAAGGTCGCCGAGGTGAAGCCCCCGCAGACCACGCAGAAGTAAGGCGGCCTCGCGCCACCCGAAACGTCAAAGGGCGGCCCCGCAAGGAGCCGCCCTTTTTTCATCCCTCCCCTTCATGGGGAGGGTGGCGAGCGAAGCGAGACGGGTGGGGAAGCCAAGGCCGGACAGGGCCCCAAAAGCGGCCCGCCGAACCGGCCTCCCCCACCATCACGCCGCCTTGCGCGCCCGCTGCAAGGCGTGGATCGCGGCCGCGTCGACCAGCTGCCCGCCGACCGCCCAGTCGTTCTGGGCGATCTCGTTGATCTTCACCCAGGTCACCTGCCGCATCGCTTCGCCCTCGACGGCGAGCATGGCGTTGGTGACCTTTTCGATCATCGTCTTCTTCTGGTCGGGCGTGAAAACGTCCTTGATCACATCGATCGTCACGAGAGGCATGGGGAGTGCTCCATTGCTAAGGCGCCGGACCGTTCCGGCGGGACCCGCGGCTCTAAGGCATGGCGCCCCCAGCCCTCCACTTCACGGACTGTAGGATTGGACTACAACTTCTGAAGTAGATCGGCCGGCGGGCTAAACCTATGGTCCCGCTGCAACCAACCAGGGACCCACCAGGAGGCCCGATGAAGTACGGCCAGTTCTGCCCGATCGCCAAGGCCACCGAGATCCTCGGCGAGCGCTGGACCTTCCTGATCCTGCGCGAACTGCTGGTGGGCGCGCGCCGCTTCAGCGAGCTGGAGCGGGGCCTGGGCGCCATCTCCCCCGCCCTGCTGGCCGCCCGCCTGAAGGCCTTCGAGGCCGGCGGCCTGGTCGTCCGGCGGCGCCTGAGCGGGCAGCGGGGCTTTGAATACTTGCCCACCCCCGCCTGCGAGGCACTGAGGCCGGTGATCATCGCCCTGGGCGAATGGGGCATGTGCTGGGCGCGCCAGACGATCTCCTCCGACGACCTCGATGTCGAGTTCCTGATGCTCTACCTCGAGCGCAGCGTGGACCCGGCCCAGCTGCCGGGAAACGAGGCGGTGATCCAGTTCAAGTTCCACGACGTGCCGGACCAGCACGACTGGTGGCTGGTGGTCCGCGACGGCCGCGTCGAGATCTGCATCACCCCGCCTGGCCGCGACGTGGACGTGTTCTTCATCACCACGGTCCGCACCATGACCCAGGTGTGGATCGGCGACCGCACCTACCGCGAAGCCGTCCAGTCCGGCGACCTCACCATCGAAGGCGCCCCCGCCCTCACCCGCCACGTCAGCGCCTGGCTCCGCCCCAGCCCGTTCGCCGGGGCGGGGCGAGCGGCGGTGGGGCGGCCGCTGGAGCCGGCGACGGCTTGAGCTGGGCGTCGCCGGTTCCCGGAGGCTCCGCGCCGCATGATCGGCTCGGCGTGAGCCGCTGGCGCCGCAAGGACTGACCGCCACGCGAGGGAAGCGGACCTAGGGACCCGGGCGTCCGGATCCTCGGACCCTGCCGACACTCCACCGCCACAAGGCTGGCTTCCCGCCCAGCTGCGTTGGGCGATCTTCGCGCCTCATTTGTGGACGGGGTCAGGCCCCGAAGATCCAGCCGCCCGGCAGCGAGCTCATCAGCACGCCAACCAGGATCATCTGGGCGCCCCCTGTAATGCTGATGACCGTGTCCGATCCCACCTGAGCGACGGTGTACTGGGAACCGGGATCCAGTTGCACTCGATCGCCCTCCGAGACGTGGAAGTCGGTCACCCGGTCGAGGCCCGCATCGCCGAACGTGTGGAAGATGTCGGCGCCGGCCCCGCCGACCATAGTGTCGTCGCCCTTGTCGCCCGAAACGAAGTCGTCCCCGGCGCCGCCCATGACCAGGTCGTTGTTCTGGCCGCCGCGGACGATGTCGTTGCCGGCCCCGCCGTCGCAGGTGTCGTTGCCGATGTTGCCGTAGACCAGATTCTGGCCGTCCGAGCCCACCAGGCTGTCGTTGTCCTTGCCGCCCACCACCCAGTCGTCGCCGCCCCCCGACAGGCAGGTGTCGTTGCCCATATTGCCGTTGATGTCGTCGAAGCCCGTCCCGCCGACGATGATGTCGTCGCCGTCGTCGCCCCGCAGATAGTTGGTCCCAGCCCCGCCGAAGATCGCGTCGTTGCCGGCCCCGCCGTTGATCGTGTCGTTGCGGCTGTCGCCGATCAGCCCGTCGTCAGCCGACGTCCCCACCTGGGTGGTCCCCGGGTCGCGCGCCAGATCGACGCGCATGAACTCCTGGCCGCTGCCGTGGCCGTACCACGAGACCAGGTCCATGCGCCCATCACCGTTGACGTCGCCGACGCCATAGGAGTCGCCCACGCCGCCCGGCAGGAACCCCGCCGGCATCCGCACGAAGCGCCCTGTCCCGTCGTTCAAGGCCAAGGGTGTGGCCGTGCCGTCCGGGTACAAGAGGTCCTTGAACCCATCGCCATTGACGTCGACCAGCACCACGCCGCCGCGGCTCGTCGAGACGCTTTCGAAGCTGGCCGGGACCCTCTGGGCCGTCTCGTCGACGAACACCCCGCCGCCCTGGTTGATCAGCGTCTGGACGTAGTCCTTCGCCCCATTGGCCCCCAGCGTGTAGACGACCACCAGGTCCTGGCGGCCATCGCCGTTGAGGTCGATCGACTGGGCGTCAATGGCGTCCGACCCGGCCACCCAACCGGCGGGCAACGGCAGGGTCGCCGTCGTCTCGGCGAAATGCCCTGTCCCGTCGTTCAGCAGCAGCTTGGAGACGCCGCTTTGCCGCGACGGGCCCAGGAAAAGGTCCTTGTCCCCATCCCCGTCGGCGTCGAAGAAGGCCTCAGTGGTGAAGATCAGGTTCCCCGAGCCGCCCACCGATGCGGGAAGCCGGTCCGCAGCCATCGTGAAGTGGCCGGTTCCGTCGTTGATCAGGAAATAGGGCGCTGGGTTCGCCTCGACGCCGACATAGATGTCGAGGTCTCCGTCCCCGTCGATGTCTGCCGCCTCGGCCGAATGGGTGAAGACCTGGGCGACGGGCAGCTGGGTCGAGGCGTTGGTCAAGCCGGCGGCTCCGCTCGACAACACGAGCGCGTTGTGCCCGCCCGGGAACGGCGGCGCGTCCAGGCCCTGGTCGGCGACGAACAGGTCTGGGCGGCCGTCGCGGTTGAAGTCGCCGACGGTCAGGTCGCGCGGATGCACCGTCTGGGGCGGGCTGCTCCCGAAGAGCGCTGCGGTCTGGTCGGCGAAGCCGCCTGCGCCGTCGCCCGCCATCACGCGGAACGGCACGGCGAGGTCCTGAAGCGGGCTCAGCGAATAGGTGACGATGAAGTCCAGCTTGCCGTCCCCGGTGAAATCACCGGTCGTCACCCTGTATGCGTAGGCGTCCTCAAACCCCGTACGCGCGGCGATGTTCAGCGTCGTCGACGCGAAATACTGCGGCATCTGCTCCCCCCGGGCATAGCGCTTGCCGACTATGCACGGAAGGCGAAGGAGGCATAGCCTCCGACAGATCCGTCCGGCGTCTGATCGGCTAAGCCTCGCGTTCGCGTGGCGCCATGAGCCGACCTTGGGACACTCCAGGAACAAGGCATTCGGAAGCGCTCGAGCAGGGTCGGCCGATCTTATCCGCCCTGGGGCGGTCCACGCGCGGGCCAAAACAAACCGGACCGGCGTCGTATGCTTGCCCTGTGCGGAAAATATGCCTGCAGTCACCGTCCGGATCGCTGGCCCTGATGTAGGCTTTCGAGACTTCGGGCTAAGGGACCCCATGCACCTCGACCAGCTACGACGGCTCGACGCCGACCTGCTGCTCGCGCTCGACGCGCTGCTGACTGAGTCGAACGTCACGCGCGCCGCACAGCGCCTCGGCGTACGCCAGTCCGCCATGTCCGCGCGGCTCGCCCGCCTGCGCGAGGTGTTCGAGGACCGGCTGTTCGTGCCTTCGCCGGATGGGCGGGGCGTAGTCGCCACGCCACGGGCGCTGGCGCTTCAGCCCGTCCTCGCCAAGGTGCTCGGGCTGATCGACGAGATGCTCGGGCCCGCGGTGGATTTCGAGCCGGCGACCACTCGCCGGACCTTCACGGTGGCGCTGCATGAGATCCCGGCCGTGATGCTTGCGCCCGACCTCGTTCCGCGGGTGGCGATGGGGGCGCCGTCTGCAAGGCTTGTGTTCGTCTCGCCGCCC